>NZ_RJJT01000001.1 GCF_003938655.1 Rhizobium pisi | reverse complement strand
CATCTGGTCCGGCAGCGCCAGTTCCTCATGAACCAGTTCGTATGCCCCACCCCTATAGCTGAACGACGTGCCGGCCTGTTCGTCCATCATTCGGGCACGGTGGCGGTAGGCGGCGGCCGAGACGATGTTGCGTCCCGCTCCCCTGCTGAGCACCTGCGCTCTGACGAACATGATTGCCATGATTGCCCTCGCATATTCGGAGCGGTTGCAGCAACGAGCGAGATCGCTCTTTCACAATAGTCAGACCGAACGACCGACGCGCTCCGCGCTTGTCTCCGGTCGTTTTTGCGCGGGTTCATATCAAGTGCCACAAATAAGGGATTTAACTGATTTATTCAAGACAGTATAATGCGAGGCTGATTTCACGCTTTGTTCGCCTAGTGCACAGCGTCTAACTATGCCGCGTTCAGACGATCCTTGTCCCTAAGCACTTGAAGCTTTTGATCAATCTCCAGCGTTTGGTAGCAACCGGATGAGAAGCAAGGGCAAAGCAGGAGTTGAGGGATACTAAAATTGCCAGTAGACGATATTGGATCTTTCGCCTATCGATTGCTCATGAAATCGTCGCTTGAACATATGCCGCTTCGCAAGCAGCGAGAACTCGGACGGGTTCTTGAAATCCTCCACGAGGAATTCGAGGACGCGTTGAAGGAAGGTACCGCCGATTTCAAAAAGCGCGGCCGGATCCTGAAGATCATCCTGTTCGGCTCCTACGCCAAGGGTGGGTGGGTCGATGAACCCTTCACGATGAAGGGATATCGCTCCGATTTCGATCTCTTGATCATCGTCAACAACCGCAAGCTCTGCGAGTTCGCCGAATACTGGTACAAGGCCGCCGACCGGCTGATCCACGAAGCCTCGATCGAAACGCCGGTAAGCTTCATCGTCCATTCCAGGCGCGAGGTGAACACCTACCTCAGGGAAGGACAGTATTTCTTTTCCGACATCCGCAAGGAAGGCATTGTTCTCTACGAACTGGACGATGAGCCGTTGGCGGAGCCGGAACCACTCTCCCCCACGGATCGACTACCGGTGGCAAGAGAGCATTTTGCGCGTCGGTTTGCGGAGGCTAGCGCCTTTCTCGCAACAGCTGAGTTCCAACGCAAAAATTCGGAAAGCGTCGGCGACGCTTGGGGAAACTTGTCCGCCTTCAGCCTGCATCAATCAATCGAGCAGGCCTATTCCTGTGTCCTACTTACACTCACCAATTACGGCCCGCCATCGCACAACATCAAGTTCCTACGCTCGCTTGCCGAGGAGCAAGACCGACGACTGATCGAGGCCTTTCCTCGCGATCAGCACAGAGAACGTGCCTGGTTCAACACGCTAAACGAGGCGTACGTGAAGGCGCGCTATTCCAAGCACTTCGAGATCAGCGAGGAAGCGCTTGGCTGGCTCGCAGAACAAACTGCGTTACTGCTCGAACTGGTCAAGGCGGTTTGCAAAGGGCACCTAGAGATCCTTAAAGGAATAGCTGGCAGCGATATAATTAAGCGAGAATCGCTGTCAGGCGGTTGACCAGCTGCGTGAATGGAAGATGTCGCGGCACGACCCGCCGCAAAATCTTCAATTTTTGCAAAGATGACGGCCGGGAGGCGCTGACGGATTGGTCTCGGTGGCCGATGCGTTGCGCCACCTAACTACCTAGCCGGGCGATGCGATATTCAAGCAGGTGCCAGAAGATCAGAGATCTGCCGCTCAGGCACCTGGCCGGCGATGTGCGCGTTTCCGTCGACAGAAGACTTTGCGAACGTCGAGCCTTCGGTATGGACAAAGGGGGAGATGGTACGGTTGGGGGGTCTCGAACCTCCGACCTCAGGTGCCACAAACCTGCGCTCTAACCAACTGAGCTACAACCGCATAAATCACGCTTGGCGCGACGGGGGTCACATACGAGGACTTGGCGAGGAATTCAAGCCCCATTCCTCGCGAATATACAAAAAGGCTGGACACGAGGTCCAGCCCTTTGTCGCTGACTGGTAAAGACCGATCAGGCCTTCTTGAAGGAGGCCATGGCCTTTTCGGCGGCGTCCTTGGAGGGCTTGGCAAGCTTTTCGGCCACCTGCTTGGTGGTTTCCTGGATCGACTTCGCCTGCTCGACGGCAAGTTCAGCCTGCTTGCGCAGGAAGGAGGTCTGCAGTTCGAAGAATTCGGCCGCGGACTTGACGCCGAGGAGCGCTTCCATGTGCGAGAGCGAGCTCTCAGCGTTGACGCGCAGAACGTCGATCGCCTTCAGGCCGAGTTCGACGCTGCCGGCCTGTGCCGTCTGGACGGTGGCTTCGAGCGTCTTGCCGGCTTCCTCGCCAGCCGTCTTCAGCTTGGCATAGGCGTCCTTCGACTGCTGGGCGCCTTTTTCGGCGAAGTCACGGAAGGATTCCGCGAGCTTGGACGGGTCGAAAGAAGCGATTGAAAAAACGTCATCGGTCTTTATGGTAGCCATGGTCGCATTCCTTTAGGTTGAGGCAGTCGCTGCCTATGATCATCGAATGACGTCTATATAGGATATTTTATTGTGCATTGCAACATTTTTTGTGCAGCGCACAAGTCGTTAACCTTTCCGGCCGAAAGCACCCCGCTCTTCTGGACCGGGTTGCGCCCTGCAGTTATTAATAAGCCGTTAATGTAAAGAGGCCGACAGCGACAAGGTTAGATCATGCCCGCAGTCCAATATCCGTTCATCGATATCGCCGTGCATGCGCGGGTGCGAGAACGCTTTTCACGCGGCGAGGCGATGGTGCTGGTTTCGGCCGATCTTGCTCGCCTGCTCTGGGCGAACGGCGCTGGCGCGGAGCTTTTCGGCCATTCGGCGGTCTATGATCTGCTCGACCAGGGCGTCGACCGTGCCGACATCACCTTCCGCCAGTTGGAAACGGCCGCGCGCCAGCTCACCGATATCGGCGACAGCCGCACCCTGATGATCCGCGTCGCCAAGGGCTTTCAGCGCGTGCAGGTGCAGGCGGCGGCCGAGTTGATCCGGCTCTCCCAGGGCGAGAAGGCCATCCTGTTTTCGGTGCCGGTCTCGACCAAACCGCTTACAGCCGGCGCCTCGGCCGCCCAGATGCTGCAGGGGCTGGATGATCCCGATACGCATATGGCTGTCATCGGCGCCAATGGCGAGGTCATCGCGGCCTCGCCGGGCTTTGCCTCGCTCGGCATTTCCGAGCAGACCGCAAAGACGCTGATCAACCTTGCCGGCGCACATCCCGACCGGTTGGTGAAGCGTCCCGTCGCCACCGGCCGGGGCTATCTTCCGGCCGCCGTCGGCAAGCTCAGCGACGAGCCGGCGCTCAATCTGCTCTTTGCGGTCGAAACCGTGCTCGGCCATCTCGACCCGATCGATGCACCCGTGCACGAAACCATCGATCCATCAGTGCCGCAGGCAGCCGAGGCGCTTACGGGGGAAGAAAGCCCGGCGCCCCCCGAGGCGCTCCAGGACGAACCCGTCGCCGCGGCAGGCTTCACCGACATGATCGACGCGGTCTCCGGGATCGAAGAGGTCGAGGAGACACTCGAGGAAATCGCCGGCGAAAGCGAACAGCCGGCCGAGACCGCTGCGGAATCCGCAGACGAAACAGTGGACGGGATGCCGTCTGGCGGGCACGAGGAGCCGGAGAACCACGGCGTCAGCGATAGCAGCACGGATGAGGCCTATGAGCCCGCCGCGATCGTTGAGGATGCCATTACCTCCGCTTCGAAACCGGTGGGAGCAGCTGAAATTGCGGAACCCCCAGTTGAAGCAACCGAAGCAGAGATTGAAGAAGCACCGGAAGCGGTCATCGAAGAACCCGCCGTGACAGCGCCGGCTGCTCCCGAGGCCGCCCCTGCCCCGCAGCCTGCGGCTGAGCCCGGCTTCGTCTTCAGGCCGAACAGCCGCGCCACGCGCTTCGTCTGGAAGATCGACGCCGAGGGCCGGTTCAATGAGGTCAGCCATGAATTTGCCGAGGCCGTCGGTCCGCACGCATCGGACATCATCGGCTCCGCCTTCAGCGATATCGCCGCCCTCTTCAACCTCGATCCCGATGGCAAGCTTGCCGAAGCGCTCGCCCGCCGCGACACCTGGTCGGGCAAGACGATCCTCTGGCCGGTCGAAGGCACCAGTCTCGTCGTCCCGGTCGATCTCGCAGCACTGCCGACCTATACTCGCAACCGCGACTTTGACGGTTTCCGCGGCTTCGGCGTCGTCCGGCTTTCCGATGTGCAGGAAGATCCGCTGGCGCTCGGCCTGACGCTCGGCCCTGATGGCGTCGGCCATGATGCGGCAAGCTTCGGCCCGATAACGGAAACCACACACGAAGCGGAAGCCGCGCCTGAAGAAGCATCAGCCGAAACCGCTGCAGCGATAGAGATCGAAGACCAGGCGCTCGCCGCAGCCCAGCCGGAGATCGAAGAACCGGCATCGGAAGAGATTGCCGCCGAAGAGGCAGCGTTCGAAAGTGCCGCGGAGGAACCGGCAAGCGATGTTGACGCGGAGGATACACCTGCCGCCGAGCCGGTCGTCAATTCTCCGGAAGAGCTGCCTGCTCTTCGCATTTCGGAAACGCCCAATCGCCGTTTCACCGACAAGGTCGTTCAGCTTCACAGCACGGGCGCCGGATTGACGGCCGCCGAGCAGGCCAATTTCCGCGAGATCGCCAAGCGTCTCGAAGCCTTCGGCGCCCGCAAGGAAGAGCCTGCAGCGCCTGACGAAAGCACCGCAAAACCGGCCGGTTTCGAAGAAGCCTCCGCATCCGAGGAGCCTCAGTCCGAAACGACCTTTACCGACAAAAGGGAGACGCCGCTCGTTGCGGAGACGGCGCCGCAGGAGGCGATCTTCGAGCGTGCCGTCGAAACTGAGCGCGACGACGATACCGAGGAGCCGGCGATCGCTGCCGAGGACGACGCGACGGAAGGGCTCGAGGAAACGGTCAGTCAGATCGAGGTTCTCACAAGCTTCATTCCACCGCGCGTCAAGATGACGGACGGTCTTTCGGCCGGAACGGTCGACCAGTTGCCTGTCGCCGTGCTCATCCATATCGGCGATGCATTGATCCATGCCAATCCCGAATTCATGCGGCTGACGGGCTATGCTTCGCTCGACGCGCTGCGCGAGGTGGGTGGCATCGAAGCCCTGCTGCAGCGCCGCGAACTCGAGGAAAAGGCGGCGGGCTCCAGCACGATGATGCTCGTCAAGGCTGATGATACGCTGGCGCCGGTGACCGCGCGGCTGCAATCGGTGCGCTGGGAAGATGCCAACGCCCTGATGCTGGCGCTGATGCCAGTAGAAGGCAAGGAAGACAGCCGCGGCGAAGCAAGCCGTTCCGAGGGCCGGTCTGAACCGCGCCCCGAGCGGATGGTCGAGAAGGTCGCCAAGCTTCAGGTCGAAGTGGAAGAATTGCGCTCGATCCTGGAGACGGCAACCGACGGCGTCGTCGTCATCGGCACCGAAGGCGATATCCGCTCGATGAACCGGTCGGCCAGCGCACTTTTCAACTATGACGAACAGGAGACGCGGGGCAAACCCTTCGTCATGCTGTTTGCCCATGAGAGCCAGAAGGCGGTCATCGACTATCTGAACGGCCTCTCGGGCCATGGCGTTGCGAGCGTGCTGAACGACGGGCGGGAAGTGATCGGACGCGAAGCCAGCGGCGGCTTCGTGCCGCTGTTCATGACAATGGGCCAGCTCACCTCATCCAACGGCTATTGCGCCGTCATCCGCGACATCACCCAGTGGAAACGCACAGAAGACGAGCTGCGCAACGCCAAGGGTGCTGCGGAAACCGCCAACGCCCACAAGACCGATTTCCTCGCTCGCGTCAGCCACGAAATCCGCACGCCGCTCAACGCCATCATCGGCTTTTCGGACATGATGGCGGGCGAACGCTTCGGGCCGATCGGCCATCCCCGCTACATCGAATATGCCAACGACATCGGCCGCTCGGGCCGCCACGTCCTCGATATCGTCAACGACCTGCTCGACATTTCCAAGATCGAGGCAGGCGAGATGGATCTCGATTTTGCCGCCGTCGGGCTCAACGAGGCGATCTCGGAAGCCGTGGCGCTGGTGCAGCCGCAGGCAAACGGCCAGCGCGTCATCATCCGCACGGCGCTGTCGCATTCGGTGCCTGATGTCGTGGCGGATCTGCGCTCGATCAAGCAGATCGCGCTGAACATCCTGTCGAACGCTATCCGCTTCACCCCGTCGGGCGGGCAGATCGTCGTTTCCACCTCCTATGAGGCGAATGGCAGCGTGGTGCTGAGGGTCCGCGACACCGGTGTTGGCATGACGCGCAACGAGCTCGACCAGGCGATGAAGCCATTCCGGCAGGTCTCCTCGACCCAATCGCGCCATCGCGGCGACGGCACCGGGCTCGGCCTGCCGCTGACCAAGGCGATGGTGGATGCCAATCGGGCGACGTTCTCGATCAATTCGGCGCCGAACGAAGGCACGCTCGTCGAGATCACCTTCCCGTCGCAGCGCGTTCTGGCCGGCTGATCGGCGTAAGGAGAAAGCGGCACCATAAAAGAAGGCAGCCAGGAGGCTGCCTTAAGAGTTGGTGCTGTTCAACAAGAGCTCAGTCGATCAACGTCATGTTGTAAGCCCGGAGGCTTTAGGCCGCCTCGTTCATGTGCGGCCCCCAAGTTGGCTTCACATTTGACAAACCTTTCTTAACGAAAGGTTTTCATGACAGGAGATTGATAGAGGGTGAAAGCTTGTAGTTTACGAGTCCTATCAATCCTTCAATTCGCTTAGCCCGGCGAAGAGCCGCAGCGCCTCGGGATTGGCGAGCGCTTCCTGGTTTTTCACCGGCCTGTTGTGAACGACCTCGCGCACGGCAAGCTCGACGATCTTGCCGGATTTGGTGCGGGGAATATCGGCAACCGCGATGATCTTGGCCGGAACATGGCGGGGAGAAGCGCCGACACGGATGCGGGTCTTGATCGCCTTGATCAGATCTTCGCTCAAGGTGACGCCAGCCGCCAGGCGGACAAAGAGAATGACGCGGACGTCGTCTTCCCAGTCCTGGCCGATGCACAGCGCCTCGGCCACTTCCTCCATCTGCTCAACCTGATTGTAGATCTCGGCCGTGCCGATGCGCACGCCGCCGGGATTGAGCGTCGCATCCGAACGCCCATGAATGATCAAGCCGCCATGCGCTGTCCATTCGGCGAAATCGCCGTGGCACCAGACGTTGTCGAAACGGTCGAAATAGGCGGCGCGATATTTCGCGCCATCGGGATCGTTCCAGAACATCACCGGCATCGAAGGGAAGGCCTTGGTGCAGACGAGCTCGCCCTTCTCCCCTCGCACCGGCTTGCCGTCATCGTTCCAGACGTCGACCGCGAGACCGAGGCCGGGGCCTTGGATCTCGCCACGCCAGACCGGTTGCAGCGGATTGCCGAGCACGAAGCAGGAGACGATGTCGGTGCCGCCCGATATCGAGGCGAGCTGCACATCTTCCTTGATGCCTTCATAGACGAAAGTGAACCCCTCAGGCGACAGCGGCGAACCGGTGGAGGTCATCAGCCGGAGGCTGGAGAGATCGTGGCTGTTGCGCGGCGCCAGGCCACCCTTGCGCACGGCGTCGATATATTTCGCCGAGGTGCCGAAGATCGCGAATTTTTCGGCTTCGGCATAGTCGAACAGCACGTTGCCGTCAGGCGCGAAGGGCGAGCCGTCGAACAGGCAGAGCGTTGCGCCGCTGGCAAGCCCGCTCACCAGCCAGTTCCACATCATCCAGCCGCAGGTGGTGAAATAGAACAGTTTCTCGCCCGACTGCAGGCTGCAATGCAGCCGTTGCTCCTTGAGGTGCTGCAGCAGCGTGCCGCCGGCGGAATGCACGATGCATTTCGGCACACCCGTCGTGCCAGAAGAAAAGAGAATGTAGAGCGGATGCGAGAAGGCAAGCCGTGTGAACTCGACTTCCCTTGCCTCATAGGGCGCGACGAAGGCCTCGAGCGTCGAAGCATTGGGCGTTTTGCCCGCCACTGCCTCGGCGTCGCCGGCGTAATGGACGACGACCGTCGGCACGCCCAGGCTTTTTGCGACCGTGGCGACCTTGGCCCCGACATCCTGCAGCTTGCCGGAATACCAATAGGCATCGCAGGCGATGAAGAGCCTGGGAGCGATCTGGCCGAAACGATCGAGCACGCCCTGCTCGCCGAAATCCGGGGAGCAGGACGACCATATGGCGCCGATCGAGGCGGCAGCGAGCATGGCCGCGACGGTCTCCGGCATGTTCGGCATCATGGCGGCGATGCGGTCGCCTTCCGAAATGCCGAGCGCCTTGAAAGCCTGCTGCAGCTTCGAGACGAGTGCGCGCAGCCGATCCCACGACCAGCGGTCCTCGGCCTTGTCCTCGCCGCGGAAGACGATGGCGTCCGCCTCGCCCCGGCCCGATAGCAGGTTTTCGGCGAAGTTCAGCGTCGCGTCAGGAAAGAAGCGCGCCTCCAGCATGCGGTCGCCGTTGACAAGCACCTTTGCGCCGCGCTCTCCCTTCACGCCGCAAAAATCCCAGACGGCCGACCAGAAACTCTCCCGCTCGGCGACCGACCATGCGTGCAAATCCTCGAAGCCTGAGAGAGAAAGCCCGAAATCGGCGTTGCAGCGCTCCATGAAGGCATGGATCGGGCTTTTTGCGACGGCGGCCTCCGAGGGCACCCAAAGTGGTCTGTTGTCCTGCATTCAATCCTCCTCCCCAATGCCGTTCTTATATCATGCTGCACTGCATTATAAAGTGCGGAACCGCCCCGATCCGGCGCCTAAAGTGCATCGCGTCAAACCGGATTCCTGCGACGGGCTTTAAGTCTTTTATTTATGCACGTCGTTCTCCCATACCGTTATACACTTTCGGAAGAAACGCATCATCGGCACATCGAGCTTTGAATGTGTTACGGCCTCCTTTGCGCATCTGAAAAGACGCGCGGCGCCTTAGGGCATTTGCATATGCCTGATATTTCCTATATCCGGCGAAACCAGCGCATAGCTGCACAACCGGCTGAATTACCGGCGGAGATCATGGGTACGTCAAGACATCGCAGGTGGCGCAGGAAGATCGGACCCGTTTCGCGCTGGCTGCCGGCTTTTGCCCGTTTTTCGACCGTTCTCCTCCTAATCGCGCTCGGGCTTTTCGTGGCCCTCAGGGTCGCCGCCCCCTATCTCATCTCGACCGGTTTCGTGCGCTCCGGCATCGAGGACGCCCTGTCGAAATGGACGGGCTATCATGCCGAGATCAAGGGCACCCCGGTTCTCGAATTCTGGCCGACGCCGCGCATCACGCTGAACCAGGTCACCATCCGCCAGCCGCGCGAAAGCGGCGACAAGCTGCTTGGCAGCATCGAAAGCCTGTCGGCCGATTTCAGCCTCATCGATGCGCTGAGAGGGCGCACCAGCTTCCACGAGTTCAACCTGCTGCGCCCCAACCTTGCGCTGACGCGCGATGAAAACGGGCTGATCGACTGGAGCTATGCCGGCCTGCTCGCCCGCGCGATCAGCGGCGTGCGCTACGAAAACGGAGCGGAGGTGCTCGATCCCGATCTCGATGCTGAGATCGGCGCGGTGACGGTCGAGGACGGTGCGCTTGTGGTCACCGACATCAGGACCGGCAATATCTATCATTTCGACAGCGTCACGGCCGACATTGCCTGGCCGCGGCTATCGGGTGCAATCTCGGCGGTCGTCATCGCCCGCATCAACGGCGAGGACCTGAAGGTCGACTACGCCTCGCGTCAGCCGCTGCTTGCCTTTGCCGGCAAGAATGCCGAAACGCGGACATCGATCACCTCCAATCTGCTGACGGCGCATTTCCAGGGAATTGCGAGCATCGCCAGCATTTCCGCCCTTTCCGGCAACATCAATGCGACCATTCCCGACGTGCCGTCGCTTCTGACCTGGTCGGGCAAGTCGATCCCCGGCATCGGGACGCTGAAGAGCGCCTCACTGGAATCCGACATCATGTCGTCCGGAAGTGGGCTACGCTTCAACAATCTCAGCCTGTCGCTCAACGATGCGAGCGCCACCGGGGTGATGGATCTTTTCACCCAACCCGGCAAACGACCGAAAATCGGCGGGACGCTCGCCTTCGACGAAATGAACCTCAAGCCGTTCCTCGACGCCTTCGCGCTCAGGCTCGCCGCCGGAGAGGCCAAGGAGATATCCACCGGCATGAGTGAGCCGCTGCAGCTGCTCGATGTCGACGTCAGGCTTTCGGCACGACGCGCGCAGATGGGTCTTTTCGAGCTTTCCGATGTCGGCGCCAGCATGATCGTTGGGGGCGGGGAGGCGAAATTCGACATTGGCGACAGCCAGTTTGAGGGCGGCGAGATGACCGCGCATCTGGAGGCGACAAAGCGTAACTTCGACGGCGGCGGCAAGCTGCAGCTGTCGATCCGCGATGCCGATTTCGCAGCGCTCGCCGAGCGCCTGCACCTCAAGGGACCGCTGCCGCTTGCGACAGGATCGCTCGATCTCGACCTGCAATCGTCGAAGGCGATCTGGACGGCCGGTCTCGGCGACGTCACGGGCAAGCTGCGTTTCTGGACCAGGGAGGGCACGATTCCTGGCATCGATGCGGGAGCGCTGCGGACCCAAGCAGCCGAAAAGCCGTTCTTTCCGCTGAGCGCGGCGGCAAGCGGCGCCTTCAGCTTCGACAGGCTAAACCTTCAAGCCAATTTCGCCAACGGTTCCGCCGAAATCCACGACGCTCATATTACCGGCGCAACGCAGACGTTGACGCTTTCCGGCGTGATCACCTATCAGTCGAACGGGCTGGCGCTTTCCGGATCGCTGGAGGCAACCGATCCGGCCAAGGCGGCGGAGCTGCCGCCCTTGCCATTCTTCGTCGGCGGCTCCTGGCCGAACCCCGTCATCTCCCCGGTTCCGCTGCTCAACGCACCGGCGAAACCCTAAAGCGCATCGCGATCTTTCGGATTCGCCTGCCACGCTTTAGGTCTTTGGTTGTCCGCAGGATATCATCCGAAAACCGCTCACGCTTTTCGCCTACATGCCGTGACCTCAAGCGGTCGCAGCCGCGGCCCGCTCGTCCCGCTCGCGCTGCACTTCGCGGCGCTTGGTGACGAGAGATGCGCAGATGACGCCGATCGCCACGATGGCGATCAGAATGGTGCAGACTGCGTTGATCTCAGGCGTCACGCCGAGACGCACTTGGCTATAGATCTTCATCGGCAGCGTGGTTGCGCCCGGTCCTGATGTGAAGCTCGCAATCACGAGGTCGTCGAGCGACAGGGTGAAGGCGAGGATCCAGCCGGAAAATACGGCAGGTGAGATGATCGGCAGCGTCACCTCGAAGAAGGTCCTGACCGGCGGGGCGCCGAGATCCTGAGCTGCCTCCTCGATCGACTGGTCGAAGCTCAGAAGCCGCGACTGCACGACGACGGCCACGAAGCACATGGTCAGCGTCGTATGCGCCAGCGTGATGGTCCAGAAGCCGCGGTCAAGGCCGATGGCCACGAAGAGGAGCAGCAGCGACAGGCCGGTGATGACTTCAGGCATGACGAGCGGCGCATAGACCAGCCCGGAAAAGATGATGCGGCCACGGAAGCGCGTGAAGCGCACCAGGGTGATCGCCGCCATGGTCCCGAGGATTGTCGCGAATGTCGCCGACAGCAGGCCGACGCGGACCGTCACCCAGGCCGCATCGAGCAGGGCCTGATTGGAGAGCAGCGAGACATACCATTTCGTCGAGAAGCCGCCCCAGACGGTGACGAGCTTCGATTCATTGAAAGAGAAGATCACCAGAAGCACGATCGGCAGGTAGAGAAAGGCGAAGCCGAGCACGACGGAGGTGATGTTAAAACGGGTCCATCTCAGCATGGCTTATTTCCCTGCCTCATCGGCTTTCGCCTGCACATTCTGGAAGAAGACGATCGGGATCACGAGAATGAGAAGCAGGATCGTCGCCACCGCCGAAGAAACGGGCCAGTCACGATTGGAATTGAATTCGTTCCAGATCGTCTTGCCGATCATCAGCGTCTGCGAACCGCCAAGCAGGTCGGGGATAACGAATTCGCCGACGGCAGGAATGAAGACCAGCATGCAGCCGGCGATGACGCCCGGAATCGACAGCGGGAAGGTGACGCGCCAGAAAGCCCGGATCGGCGTGCAGCCGAGATCCTGCGCCGCCTCGATCAGCGTGCCATCCATCTTCTCCAGTGCCGAATAGAGGGGCAGTACCATGAAGGGCAGATAGGAATAGACGATGCCGATATAGACGGCGGTATTGGTGTTGAGGATGATCAGCGGGCTATCGATAAGATGCAGCGACAGGAGAAGCTGGTTCAGCAACCCTTCTGGCTTCAGGATGGCAATCCACGCATAGACGCGAATCAAGAAGCTCGTCCAGAAGGGCAGGATCACCAGCATCAGCAAGGTCGGGCGGACGCTGCGAGGCGCCTGCGCCATGCCATAGGCGATCGGATAGGCGATCAGAAGCGTCAGGAAAGTGGAGAGCCCGGCGATCACCACACTCGAGATATAGGCGTTGAAATAGAGCGGATCGTCGGTCAGGTAGCCGTAATTGTCGAGGGAGAAGCTCGAGACCTTATCCCAGAAACCGCCCCAGCCATCGGCGAGAGCGAAGACCGGCTCATAAGGCGGCATGGCGATCGCCGTCGCCGATAGCGAGATGCGGAAGACGATGAAGAACGGCGCCAGGAAAAAGAGCAGCAGCCAAGCATAAGGAATGATGATGACGAGGCGATTGTAGAAGCGTGAAGCCAAGGTTCCCATGGTTTCAATCCCTCAGCAGCACGCCGCTGTCCTCGTCGAAAGAGACCCAGACTTCCTGATCGTAGGTGAAGGGGTCATCGACGGTGCGCTGTGCGTTGAGGGAAGACGCCTTGACGACATTGCCGTTCGGCAGTCTGACGTGGAAAACTGTCATGTCGCCGAGATAGCCGATGTCCCAGAGCTCGCCCTTGGTGGCATTGATCGAGGCATTCGCGGGTGCCGCGCGGGTGACGCGGAGCTTTTCCGGGCGGATCGCGAAACCGAGCGCGCTACCAACGGCCGGCGCGCCTGATGAGGCCGTGCGGACCGTGAAGCCGCTGTCGACGGCGATTTCGACCGCGCCATTTGAGGCCGTTGTCACCTTGCCGTCGAAAATGTTCACGTCGCCGATGAAATCCGCGACGAAGCGGCAATTCGGCGCCTCGTAGATCTCGGCCGGTGTTGCCACCTGCACCACCTTGCCGTGGCTCATGACGGCGATGCGGTCGGCCATGGTCATCGCTTCTTCCTGGTCGTGGGTGACGACGACGAAGGTCAAACCGAGGCTCTGCTGCAGGTCCATCAGTTCGAACTGGGTTTCCTCGCGCAGCTTCTTGTCGAGCGCGCCGAGCGGCTCGTCGAGCAGCAGCACCTTGGGGCGCTTGGCGAGGGAACGGGCAAGCGCCACGCGCTGGCGCTGACCGCCGGAAAGCTGGTTGGGCTTGCGGGAAGCGAACTGTTCGAGCTTCACGAGCTTCAGCATCTGCGAGACACGCTCGACCATTTCGTCCTTCGGCATGCCATCCTGCTTGAGGCCGAAGGCAATGTTCTTCTCGACCGTCATGTGCGGGAAAAGAGCGTAGGACTGGAACATCATGTTAACAGGCCGCTTGTAGGGCGGTGTGCCCGAGAGATCGGTGCCGTCGAGAATAATTTCGCCCGATGTCGGCTGTTCGAAACCAGCCAGCATGCGCAAGAGCGTGGACTTGCCGCAGCCGGACGCGCCGAGCAGCGCGAAGAATTCGCGGTGATAGATATTCAGCGACAGATCGTTGACGGCGGTAAAATGGCCGAAGCGCTTGGTGACATTCTTGAAGGCAATGAATGGTTTTGCTGACGGATCGGACCAAGGTGCGAATGCGCGGCGGATATTGCCAAGAGATTTCATATTATTCCCCGAAAATATAAGGTTTCAGCCAGCCTCCACCCGGGCCGGAAATGGAAAGGCCCGGACGTTTCCGTCCGGGCCGAAATCTCGATTACTGGCCGGTGACGACCTTGGTCCAGATTCGTGTCACCAGACGCTGCGTCTTCGGATCGAGCGGCGGCACCGTGAAGAGCTTGGCCATGATCTCCGGCGTCGGATAGATCGCCGTGTCGTCGATCACGTCCTTGTTGAGAAACTGCTGCGAGGCCTTGTTGCCGTTTGCGTAGAAGACGAAGTTGGATGCTTTGGCGACGACCTCCGGCTTCATCATGTAGTTGATGAATTCATGCGCCTCCGCGACATGCGGCGCATCCTTCGGAATGCCGAAGACATCGAAGAAGATCTGCGCGCCCTGGCTCGGAACCGAATAGTCGACATTGACGCCGGCCTTTGCCTCTGTTGCGCGATCCCGCGCCTGGAAGACGTCGCCCGAAAAGCCGAGTGCGATGCAAATATCGCCGTTGGCAAGCGCGCTGATATATTCAGAGGAATGGAACTTGCGAACGAAGGGACGAACGGCAAGCAGGACCTCTTGCGCCTTGTTCAGGTCGTCCGGCTTCTTGCTGTTCGGATCGAGGCCGAGATAGGCAAGAACGGACGGAATGACGTCCGTCGGTGAATCCAGCATATAGATGCCGCAATCCTTGAGCTTGGCAGCCTTGGCCGGATCGAAAAGCGCATCCCAATTCGGCTTTTCATCCGTGCCGAGTGCAGCCTTCACCTTGTCGACGTTATAGCCGATCCCTGTTGTGCCCCACATGTAGTCGACGGAGTATTCGTTGCCCGGATCGAAGGTGGCGACGCCCTTCATCACGATGTCCCACATGTTCGACAGGTTCGGCAGCTTGGACTTGTCGAGCTTCTGATAAACGCCGGCTGCGATCTGGCGCTGCATGAAGGACACGGTGGGAACGACGACGTCATAACCTGTGCCGCCGGCAAGCAGCTTGGTTTCCAAAGTCTCGTTGGAATCGAAGGTGTCGTAGACGACCTTGATGCCGGTTTCCTTGGTGAAGTCCTCGAGAATGGAACTGTCGATATAATCCGACCAGTTGTAGACGTTGACCACTCGCTCCTGCGCAAAAGCCGGCGCGGCAGCAAGGAGTGCGGTAACGGCGGCCGCCGTCACACCTAGGATGGTTGACCTCATGACTTCTCCTGTTTGTTCAAAGATTCCGCACCCCCGGACATCTTTTCCCTCTGGTTTTTCACGCAGACTAAGAAGGATTTTAACAGCCCACAAGCGCAAAATCCTGCGCCCTCAATGATTTCACAATCACTGGAAGTCGAAGGCGCTGAGCCCCGCCACCATCTCGTCGAGCGCCAGCGGTCTCGTCACCGGCGGCTCGGCACGGGAAAGACAGCCACGCCGCTCGCAGAGGCGACAGGCCGGACCGACCGCAACCGGATCGAGCGCCGTCGCCTGCCCATAGACAAGGCCTTCGCCAACAGCGGCGTCACAACCGATTAGAATCGCGGTGCGCCTTATCCGTTCGCCGAATTCGACGCTCGGCCCCTCCAGGGTGCGGGCGATCGTCAGGAAGGATGCGCCGTCCGGCATGACGACCGTTTCGGCGAGGATCTGGCCCGGCTGCAGGAAGGCGGCGTGGATGTTGAGCTTCGGGCAGCCGCCGCCGAAACGGGCCTGCGGGAAGCCCTGCGCGCCCACCCTGCGCAGCCGGTGGCCGGCAGTATCGATCTCGATCAGGAAGAAGGGGATGGCCGCCGCCCCGGGGCGCTGCAGCATGGCAAGACGCGCGGCCGCGTGGCCGAAGGAGACGCCGAAGCGCGCACGAAGAATATCGATGTCGTAGCGCGTCGATTTTGCCGCCGACAGGAAGGCCTCGTAGGGCATTGCAAGCGCCAGCGCGGCGACACGGGCAAGCTCGAAACGGGCGATGCGGCGCGCCTCGGCGGAAGATAGCGAGAGATCGTCGAGTTCGGCATCGATGGCCGGCAGCAGCGCGAGCGTTGCGGCCTCGATGGCGATCTCATGCGCCCGGTCGGCCTGCGACA
Organism: Rhizobium pisi; assembly: GCF_003938655.1. Classification (GTDB taxonomy): domain Bacteria; phylum Pseudomonadota; class Alphaproteobacteria; order Rhizobiales; family Rhizobiaceae; genus Rhizobium; species Rhizobium pisi. The sequence continues at coordinate 503,855 of NZ_RJJT01000001.1, read as the reverse complement.
GGCGTTCCGAGATGAAAAGCCGCATCGAATGACGATCGAAACGGCGGCGCAGATCCGGCATGACATGCACGGGAAGCACACGCACGGCGATGCCGCGCTCGGCGCGCAGCCAGTCCTTGAGCCCGGCGGCAAGATCGAGACCGCCGGAAAGCGTCGCGGCGAAGGCTTCCGCCGCCGTCTCGATCCGTGCGAAATAGGCGGATCTGCGCTCCAGCGTCTCGCGCACCTCGTCCAGCGGCAAACGGCCGGCGGCGACTGGCGCATGCCCTTCGGCAGCCATCAGCGCCGTCAGATCGGAAAGCCTTGCCGCCTGCTCACTATAGGCGCGGTAGAGCTTGATCATGCCGCTTGCGGCATTGGGGGCGGCCTCCGCGACCTCCACCAGTTCCTGATCGCCGGGCAACTCGCCCGAAAGCAGCGGATCGGCAAAGACTTCCTTGAGCTGGCCGAGACTGCCGCCGGTCTGGCCCCGCAGCTCCTCGAGATCGACCCTGTAGACGGCCGCAAGCTTGAGCAGGAGCTGCACCGTCAAAGGCCGCTGGTTGCGCTCAATGAGGTTGAGATAGGAGGGAGAGATTTCCAGCGCCTCGGCCATGGCGGTCTGCGTCAGCGACAGCGCATTGCGGATGCGCCTCACTTTCGGGCCTGCGAATATCTTCCGTTCCGCCATGTCACACCCTTTGACAAGCAAGGCGGGCTATATTTACAATAATTTACAATTTCACAGCGCCGCTCTGTCAATCCTCCTCATCTTAACTCCTTTCTGGCCCCGAAATCAAAGGTTTTTCTGGTCATTCCGCGCGATATTGTCAATCTTGTCATGGAGCATTTTGAAACAGACTTCCAGTGAGGAGAGCAGCATGACCGATTTTTACAAACTAGTCCCAAACGCACCCACGGACCGTTTCGACGGCATCGAGAGGCCCTACTCGGCCGATGATGTGGCCCGGCTCAGGGGCTCGGTCGCGCTACGCCATACGCTTGCCGAAATGGGAGCAGATCGGTTGTGGCGGCTTCTGCACCAGGAGGATTTCGTCAATGCGCTCGGTGCGCTTTCCGGCAACCAGGCCATGCAGATGGTGCGCGCCGGGCTGAAGGCGATCTACCTCTCCGGCTGGCAGGTGGCGGCCGACGCCAACACGGCATCGGCGATGTATCCCGATCAGTCTCTCTATCCGGCCAATGCCGGGCCGGAGCTTGCCAAGCGTATCAATCGCACGCTGCAGCGCGCCGATCAGATCGAGACGTCGGAAGGCCAGGGACTTTCCGTCGACACCTGGTTCGCGCCGATCGTCGCCGATGCGGAGGCCGGCTTCGGCGGGCCGCTCAATGCCTTCGAGATCATGAAGGCCTATATCGAGGCGGGTGCTGCCGGCGTCCACTTCGAGGACCAGCTTGCCTCGGAGAAGAAATGCGGCCATCTCGGCGGCAAGGTGCTGATCCCGACGGCCGCCCATATCCGCAATCTCGACGCCGCCCGGCTGGCCGCCGACGTCATGGGCGTTGCGACGCTCGTCATCGCCCGCACCGATGCGGAGGCGGCAAAGCTCCTGACATCCGATATCGACGAGCGCGACCAACCTTTCGTCGATTATGATGCTGGGCGCACCGTCGAAGGCTTCTACCAGGTCAGAAACGGCATCGAGCCGTGTATCGCTAGGGCCGTGGCCTATGCGCCGCATTGCGATCTCATTTGGTGCGAGACCTCGAAGCCGGATCTGGAACAGGCGCGGCGCTTTGCCGAAGGCGTGCACAAGATCCATCCCGGCAAGCTGCTCGCCTATAATTGCTCGCCTTCCTTCAACTGGAAGAAGAACCTCGACGAGGCGACGATTGCAAAGTTCCAGCGCGAGCTCGGCGCGATGGGCTACAAGTTCCAGTTCATTACGCTCGCCGGCTTCCATCAGCTGAACTACGGCATGTACGAACTGGCGCGCGGCTACCGGCAGCGGCAGATGTCGGCCTATTCCGAGCTGCAGCAGGCGGAATTCGCCGCCGAGGCCAACGGCTATACCGCCACCAAGCATCAGCGCGAGGTCGGCACCGGCTATTTCGACGCAGTGTCGCTCGCCATCACCGGCGGTCGGTCTTCGACCACGGCGATGCACGATTCCACCGAACATGCGCAGTTCAAGCCGGCTGCGGAATAACCCGAAGAGGAGGAGAAGACCATGGCATCCATTTCACGCGTCAGAGAACGGGCCGAGGAGCAGACATCAAGCATGAGCGAGGATCAGCAGACGACGATCCGCATGCTTGCCAACGACCTGCATCGGCTGAACCAATCGGTAATGAAAGCCGTCGAGGCCGGCGTCTCGGTCGAGCTGGTCCGTTCGGCCCGCCATCATGGTGGCGACGGCAACTGGGGCGATCTGCTCATTCCAGTCGTCGTCACCAACCGGCATTGACGAAAGGCGGTCGACGATTTCGGCCCTGTTCCCAATCAGGGCACCCGCGCATCCCAGAAGATGCGCGGGCGCCCTATCCGCGCGCGACGCACGGCCGTCACATTTGCCGCAATTGTCAGTGCCGCGAAGCCGAGCCATAATGGGTCATCTTCGAACGGAATTGCCCATGCCCGGCGCGCCGCACCCCAGACTCGAAGCCTTGACCGATCTGATCTACGCCGCGCTCTTCGGTGAGACGACATGGCAGGCTTTTCTCGACGCGCTGAACGAGACGATGCCGGATGGGAAATCCACGCTGTTCTTTCATGATTCTATCGCTCGCACCGGTGGCCTGTCACTTGCCTCCGGCATTCAGGATGCGGAAGTCGAGGCCTACAATCGCTACTATGCAAAGATCAATCCCTGGATGCCCAAAGCCGCTGTCCGGCCGGTCGGGCTCGGCGTCATCGCCGAACAGATGCTGCCGCGCAGCGACCTCCTCAAGACCGAATTCTACAACGACTTCATCCGCACGATCGGCTGCGAAAGCAGCGTCGGCGTCACCATCATGCGGGAGAACGGCCGGTCCTTCAACCTGTCGACGCTGACCTCTTCGGCCGATCCCGATCGCAACCGGGCGAATGCCGATCTGCTGAGCGATCTTGCGCCGCATCTCAAGCGCGCCTTCGAGTTCGTTCGACGCGACCGTCGCGATTCCCAGAACGATGAAAGCCGGCTGGTGCTCTTCGACGCCATCGGCGTCGGCATCGTTTACCTCGGCGAGGACCGGCAGATCCGCTCGTTTAACAAGGCCGCGGAACGGATGCTTGCCGAGGGTGTCGGGATCGGCATCGGCGTGTCCGGACGGATCGTCATCGGCGATACGGCGCTGAGCGCCCAGTTCGACATGCTGAGCCACCATCATGCGTTGGCCAGCGCGCCGCCGTCGTCGTCGCTCGTCAAGACGAAAGACGGCAGCGTCAAATGCACGCTCGTCAGGCTGCAATCGGATTTCATCACCACCTTCCTGGAAGGCCCGACGATAGCGCTCATCATCGAGCGGACAGGCGCGGCGCTAAGGGCCGATATCAATGAAGCGCTGACACGCGACAAACAACTGACGGCCGCCGAGATGCGCATCGCGTCTGCGATCGCCGACGGGCTTTCCCTGCGGGAGGCGGCCACGACACACGATGTCAGCTATGAGACGGCCCGCTCGCACCTGAAGAGCATCTATTCCAAGCTGGGAGTGAACAGCCAGGTGGCGCTGGTGCGCCGGCTGATGCCGTAGCTTTTGCTGGAATTGCCTAACCGCGGCGCGGTCGTTTTCCGGCGAAGAGATCGGCATAACTTCTGATGAGCTTGGTCATGCGGTCGGCGACGGTGCGGATCTCCGGGCGATGACGGTCTTCGGCATTCATGACGATCCATTGCCGGTGGCGCAATTCCGGCAGATCGCCGCCCTGCCGCTGCAATTCCGGATGGAGATCGCCGACGAAACAGGGAAGTACTGTTTTGCCGGCGCCGGCGCGCACGAGATCCGGCAGCGAACGCGGTCGGTTGACGGTGGCGACGATGCCTGCCGCGGCGTTGGCGTGCGGCCAGCGCAGATAGGCCGATATCGCCTCCTCCTCAGCGACCGCAATCCAGCGGTCGTCGGTCTCGGCGGCATTGCGTCTGGTATAGACGGCGTAGGCCACGTCTCCGAGCAGACGGGCTGCAAGATTGGTTTCCTCCGGCTCGAAGGCGCGAATGCCGATATCGCTCTCGCGATAGGCAAGGCTTGCGCGCGCTTCGCCGATGGTCAGCGAAATGGCGAAAGCATCGCCCGGCATGCGGATCGCGGCAAAATTCTCCGTCAGCAGCCAGGCGACCCAGGTACCGGCGGCGATCCTGACGGTCGCGCCGCCCTCACCGGATTGCCGCCACGCCTCCACCTTACGGGCGGCGGCTTCCATCTCATGAAGATGATCGAGCAGCGCCTGGCCGTCCGGCGTCAGACGGTAGCCGGTCTGGCTGCGCGAAAACAATCCGCGGCCGATCTCCTGTTCGAGATCGAGCATGCGCCGGCCGACCGTTGCCGGGCTGAGCCCGCTTGCGGTGCTTGCCCCCGTCAATCCGCCGAGCCGGGCGACCTGCAGGAAAAGCTGATAGGAATCCCAATTCGCGTTTTTCATCAATGAAAAACATAGCGGGGTTTTGTCCGTTTATGAAGAGAAATTCGATGCCTACATCAGTGATGTCTTCTACAGGAAAGGACATTACCATGATCGACATGATCACCCTCGCAGGTGTCCAGGGATATCGGCACTATCGCCCGCCATGCGCCAGCAAGGCGGCGGAGGATAGATTCTATGCCGAGTTCGGAGATAGCAGCCTCATTCGCTTCGCCGCCTGGCTGACATCGCCCAAGTTCAACTGGGGAAAGCGCCCCACAGCGGCGCGCTTTCGCGGCAGTTGCAACTGTGGGGCTCAGGCGACTTTTCTGCTTCCGAGATGAGAAGGTGCCGATTCTGCGACGATGCGGAAGCGCTCGATCAGCGCCATCAGCGTATCGGCTTCGCCGGCGAGCAGGCGGCTTGCCTGCGTCGTCTCGGCGACCATCGATGCGTTCTTCTGGGTCATCTGGTCCATCGCGTTGACCGAACCGTTGACCTCCTGCAACGCGGCCGACTGATCCCGGCTTGCGGTCGCGATGGTCTCGACATGGCCGCTGATCGCGATGATCTCGTGGCTGATCGAGGCAAGGACGCTGCCGGTCTTCTGGACCAGCTCGGAGCCTGCCGTCACCTCGCGGCTGGATGTCTCGATCAGCGACTTGATCTCACGCGCGGCGTCGGCTGAACGTTGGGCGAGTTCGCGGACCTCCTGGGCGACGACGGCAAAACCCTTGCCCGCCTCGCCGGCGCGCGCCGCCTCGATGCCGGCGTTGAGCGCCAGGAGATTGGTCTGGAAGGCGATGTCGTCGATCACTTCGATGATCTGCTCGATGCGCTGCGAAGCCTGCTCGATACGCTCCATGGCGGCGACGGCATCGCCGACGACGGCGCCGGAATTGTCGGCCGTGCGCTTGGTCGCAGCCACGACATTGTTCGCCTCGCGTGCACGTTCCGCCGAGGAGCGCACCGTCACGGTAATCTGCTCAACCGCAGCCGCGGTCTCTTCAAGGCTGGCGGCCTGCGCCTCGGTGCGTTTGGAAAGCTCACCGGTGGAGGCCGAGACGGCGCCGCTGTTGCGCTGGATCGTCGAGGCGCTGTCGCGGATACCGGAGAGCGTATCCTGGAGCCGCAGGAGGGAGGCGTTGAAATCAACGCGCAACTGCTCGAGCCTGCCGACGAAGGGCGTGCCGATCGTCTGAGAGACATCGCCCTGCGACAGGCGCCCGAGGCCGGCCGCAAGCTGGTTGACGGCAAAGTCGATCTGGCTGTCGAGCGAGCGCTTGTCGGCATCGTTTCTTGCGCGTTCGGCATCGCTCAAAGCACGCTGTTCGGCGGCCTGCATTTCCAGGTCGCGCCTGGCGCGGGCGCTGTCACTGAAAAGCGCCAGGGCTCGGCCGATGTCGCCAAACTCGTTCTTCTTATCGACACAAGGGATCGCCCCCTCCAGATCGCCCGAGGAAATCGAGCGGACGCTCGCCGTCAACGCCTGCAAAGGCTTCACCGACAAGCGGATCGCATAGAAGGCGAGAACCCCGACGATGAGCATGACGATGAGGCCGGCGCCGAGAACCAGCATCTGCAGATGATACATGTGCTGGTAATAGACCTCCATCGGAATGCCGATGAAAAGAATGCCGACATTGGCGCTCGATGCGTTCTTGATGGAGAAATAGCCGGTCATGAACTTGCGGCCGAAGAGCTCCGCCGGACCATAATAGGCCTCCCCCCTGGCGAGAACCGGTTGGGCGGGGTGATCTGCCACGAGCTTGGTGCCGACGGCGCGATCACCGTTTTCCTTCTTGACGTTTGTAGAGATGCGGACGTAGTCGCCGCCCTGTTTCTGGAAGATGGTCGCAACACCCGCGATCGACTGAGCAGTCCGGTCGACCAGCGAATGATCGGCCAGAGTCGGAATGGCGTCTTCCGTGACGGTGGAGAGCTGGTTGTCCTTCAGCTCGATCTTTGCAGCCTGATCGGCCGCCGCATAAAGGACGGCCATGGAGCGGGTGGCGTCCCTCGCGTCGGAGACGGCCCCGTCCATGACGTAGCGGCTCAGATTGTAGTAGGTCACGCCGACGATGGCGGCTGTGCTGATCGCCAGCAGAAACAGCGTGATCGCAACGATCTGGCGTACGATCGACGAAGAGAAAAGGCGCAGCATCAAAACCCCCGGAGATAAATCGAGGCTAAATTAAGCCAAAAGCATTAAGGAAAATTTTCCGTAAATCAGGGTCGCCCGAGATATTACTCCGTGTCATTTCCATGCAATGGATGCCCGGCATTCGGCCGATCCCTCCACCGCTCCAATCTCCTCCATCTTCGCGTTCTTGCACGATAAACAAAAACGGCCCCGGAAAACCTGGGGCCGTTCGAAGGAAGACAGGATCGATCGACGATCAGGCGGCGCGGTAGACCGGCGCTTCGCTTGCCTCGCCGTCGATCTTGAACTGCTGGATGAGACGGCGCAATGAATCCGCCTCGTCGGCGAGTTCGCGGCTGGCGGCGGTTGTCTCCTCCACCATGGCGGCGTTCTGCTGGGTCATCTGGTCCATCTGGTTGACGGTCGCGTTGACGCTCTGGAGCGCATTGGACTGGTCGTGGCTGGCGCGGGCGATCATCTCGACATGCTGGCTGATCGTGACGATCTGGGCGCTGATCTTGGCAAGCACCGTGCCGGTTTCCTGCACGAACTGCGAGCCGGAGCTGACCTCGTTGGTCGACTTGTTGATCAGCCCCTTGATCTCCTGCGCCGCGGCTGCGGAGCGCTGGGCAAGTTCGCGGACTTCCATGGCGACGACCGCAAAGCCCTTGCCGGCTTCGCCGGCGCGCGCCGCCTCGATGCCGGCATTCAGCGCCAAGAGGTTGGTCTGGAAGGCAATCTCGTCGATGACGCCGATGATCTGCTCGATCTGGCGCGCGGCGTCCTCGATGCGGCCCATCGCGTCGATCGCGTTGCTGACGACGACGGCGGAATCGTCGGCGCTGCGCTTGGCCTGGCGGACGATCTGGTCGGCATCCTTGGCGCGTTCTGCCGACGAGCGGACCGTGACGGTGATCTCGTCGACGGCTGCCGCAGTCTCTTCAAGCGAGGCGGCCTGCTGTTCGGTGCGCTTGGAAAGATCTTCGGCCGATTGGGCCATCTGGTTGCCGTTGCCCTGGATCAGTTCGACATTGTCGCGGATCTGGCTCATCGTGGCCTGCAGGCGCATCATCGAACCGTTGAAATCCTGGCGCAGCTGTTCGAGACGGCCGATGAAGGGCGTTTCGATGGTCGTCGAGATATCACCCTGCGACATCCGCTCGAGGCCGGCGGCAAGCTGATTGACCGCGAATTCGATCTGACGATCCATCTCGCGCTTTTCGGCGTCGTTGCGCTGGCGCTCGTGTTCGGCGGCGGCGCGCTCCTCGTCGCTTTGCTCCTCGATGCGGATCTTCGAGATGGCATTTTCCTTGAAGATGCCGAGCGCGCGGGCCATGTCGCCGATTTCGTCGTAGCGCTGTTCGCCGGTGATGCTGGTATCCAGCGCGCCTTCCGCGATGCGGCGCATGGCGCCGGTGATCTGGCTGATCGGGCGCTGCAGCGTCAACACCAAGGCGATACCGCCGAGGATCGACAGGAGAATGCCGAGACCAGTGGTCATTACAGAGATGCTGTTTGCCTGGGTCCGCTCAGTGCCGGCCGTCTGTTTCTGCAACTCGGCGAAATCGGTGAGTTTCGTCCAGATTTGATCGAGCTCCTGGCGGGCGGCTGCATAGGCCGTGACGCGCTCGCCGATCGTCTCCACGATCTTCGAGCCACCGCCGGAGATGGCGTCAAGCGCCGGCTGGATCGCACCTGATATGCCTTCGGCGAAGCCCATGCCCTTGGCGCTGGTGGTCAGCACCTGCATGTCCTTGCCAAGCGTGCCGGTCTGCTGCTGCAGGCGAACGAGATTGTCCTTGCTGGAATTGGCGAGGAAATCAGAAAGGACGATCTGCAGCGAGTAGACGGAATTTTCGAGACGCCGGGTATCCTGAAGTACTGAGTTGGTCTGGGCGATACGGCCCTCGAGTTCGGCAAAGCGCTGCGTCGCCTCGCGCATTTTCTGCGTTGCAGTCAGCTGCGTATAGGTCGAGGTCTGGCGGAAGCGCGAAACGAGGCGGCCGAGTTCGGCGATGTTATCGTCGGTCGGGCTGGGCATCTGGGCGATCGCCTTGATGCTGTCGATGGTCGCTGCCAGCGCGTCGATGACGTTCTTCTGATTGGTTGGAACCGAAATGGCGATGAGGCGCTGGGATTTGATGATCTCAGGCATCTGTTCGTTGATGAAGGCGATCTTGTCTTGCGGCGTCTGCGGCTTGCTGTAGCCGCTGGCGACGGTGCCGAGGAAATCGCCGCCCTTCAGCAGGCGGTCGGCGGTGCGAAGGGTGATGGTGGCGTCGCCTTCGTCGCGCTGGAGCGCGGTCTGCAGTTCCTCGGCCTGATAGGAGACCGTGAAACGGGTGCTGATCAGGCTCTTCTGCGCCGCATCGATCTGCTGGTGCAGCGCCTGCTCCTGCTCATGCAGAGCCCAGAGCTTGTCGACGACGCCCGATATGTCCTTGGTGCGGCTGGACGCTTCGGCAAGGCTGTCGCGGCCGGCTGCCTCATCACCGACCTGATGCAGCGTCGCATCGAGCACGCCTTGCTGGGTCTTCAGATCGGCGGTCAGCTTGTCGCGCGCCTCAGGACTGGTGACGCGCAGGAAATCGTCCATCGAGCCGTAAAGATCTTTGAAGCCGCTCAGCGACTGCAGCACGCTGTTGGAGATTTCCATGCGGCCCTGCAGAAGTCCCGAAGCGTAGAGGCCCGTGAGGCCCACTGCCGAAATGGTGACCACGAAGGGCAGAACGAAGATCAGGACTTTCGTCTTGATCCTGAAGCGGGAAAGAATCTTGTCAATCAACATTGCGTTCCGGGCCTTTCATACACCACTCCTCCCGCAGGCGGCCACATGGCGCCAGCCGGGTGCACATCGAGCTGTTCTTGATTACATTGGGAAACCCGGAGGCCAGGCGGCAGTCATTGCCAGTTCATTTCCAAACAACTTGGAGATGCCCAAATATTCGCGGACAATTGTGTCAGATTAGATATTAATTTTCGGATAAGCAGAGATGGCGGCTTAAGCCAAGGTGGTGAAATAGTTGTAAATTGTGGGGCGCAGCACTGCTATGCGACAATCACATCCGTCAGGGACGTCACCGGTCTCGGGAAAGGATCAGATGAAGTGCGACAGCAGCAATGCGAGGCTGGCGGCGGTGGCGCCGGCGGCAAGCATCAGATAACGCAGGGCGACCATCCTGGCATTCGGCTTTGCCTGCGCAATTGCGATGGCACGGGCGCGTCGTGTGTTTCTGGTCATCGTCGAAACCTCACTTCTAACTGACACAACAATCCAACAAAACGGCTTGCTGGTAAAGCTTAATCTAGGAAGACCTTTGCAAACCGCCAATTGAGACAGGATGGCGCACCTCTATTAAGAAGTCTTGAATCGCTATTGCTAATACATGCCCCATGGAAGGGTACTGCCCTCCTGAATAACGGCTGAGGTAAGGAGCGTCAGGCGTATTCACCGGCGGCAAATCCCGATGCCCATGCCCATTGGAAATTATAGCCGCCGAGCCAGCCGGTGACGTCGACGCATTCGCCGATGAAATAGAGGCCGGGCACGGCTTTTGCTTCCATACTGCGCGAGTCGAGTGCAGCCGTATCGATACCGCCGAGCGTCACTTCGGCTGTGCGGTAGCCTTCCGAGCCAGAAGGCTTGATCGACCAGCTCTGCGCTGCGGCGGCAAGGCGCAGCAGCGCCTTGTCGGGCAGGTCGGCCATGTTGCCGGCGATTTTTTCGCGTTCCGCCAGAAATTGCGCCAGCCGTTTCGGCAGGATCTCGCCGAGTGCCGTCTGTGGCGACTGGCGGCCGCTGCGCTGCTTTGCCGACTTCAGATGCGCCGCGATGTCGATATCCGGTTCGATCGCCACGGCGATCTCGTCACCTTCGCGCCAATAGGAGGAGATCTGCAGGATGGCGGGTCCGCTCAATCCCCGATGGGTAAAAAGCAAAGCCTCGCGGAACGCGTTCCTGCCGTGGCGGATTTCGGCCGGGGCGGAAATGCCGGCAAGCGGCGCGATGCTTTCGAGCAGGCCGGGATCAAGCGTCAGCGGCACGAGGCCGGGGCGGGTTTCGAGCACGGCCAGGCCGAACTGCTCCGCAAGGCGATAGGCAAAGCCGGTGGCGCCCATTTTCGGGATCGACTTGCCGCCGGTCGCAACGATCAGCGAGGTCGCTTCGTAGACGCCCTGGCCGGTGGAGACGCGGAAGCCCTCGCCTGCCCTTTCGACGCCTGATATCTCGGTGCCGAGATGCAGCACCGCGCCGGCTGTGCGCATCTCCTCCAGCAGCATGCGGATGATGTCTTTGGCGCTATCGTCGCAGAAAAGCTGGCCCAGCGTCTTTTCGTGCCAGGCAATACCGTGGCGATCGACCATCGCGATGAAGTCGGCCGGCGTAAAACGGGCGAGCGCGGATTTGCAGAAATGCGGATTGGCGGAAAGGAAGCTCTTCGGCCCTGCATGGATATTGGTGAAATTGCAACGCCCGCCGCCGGATATGCGGATCTTCTCGCCGGGCGCCCTTGCATGGTCGAGGACCACGACTGAGCGGCCGCGCTTTCCCGCGCGGATGGCCGCCATCATGCCTGCCGCCCCGGCGCCGATGACGATGACGTCGCTTTTGCGCTGCAAACCCGTTTCCCCGATGAAAAATCGCGTCTTCTTTTTCCATCAAAGGGCGAAAGTCAACGTGTGCCACCCCTCGCCAATTGGCAAAGTCTGGTTATGATGGCGCCACGATCAACGCAAACCGGTGTGTCATGTCCCCAAAAAAGACGACGCTGAAGCCTGCCAGAAACGTACCCGCCTCGACGAAAGCTCCCCCGGACCCCGGATCCCTGCGCGGCGTTGCGAACTGGAAGGAAGCAGCGCGGTGGCTGCGGGACAGGGGCATCGAAGACATCGAATGCATCACGCCGGACCTTGCCGGCGTTCCGCGCGGCAAGATGATGCCGAGCTCGAAATTCACCTCGAACACCTCGCTGGCGCTGCCTTCGGCGATCTACCGGCATACGATTTCGGGTGAATATCCCGACGAGACGGAAAGCTTCCGATACGAGCCGCGCGACAGCGACCTGAAGCTGATGCCGGACCTTTCGACGCTGTCGGTCGTGCCCTGGGAAACCGACCCGACGGCGCAGGTGATCTGCGACATCGTCGATTCGGACGGCGGAGAAGTGCCCTATACGCCGCGTAACGTGCTGAAGCGCATCATGAGCCTCTATCATGACCGCGGCTGGAAGCCGATCGTCGCGCCCGAGATCGAATTCTACCTGGTCGCCAAAAACGACGATCCAGACTATCCGCTGCACCCGCCGAAAGGCCGGTCCGGCCGCTCGATCCTTGGGGGCCAGGGCTATTCGATCGCCGGCATCAACGAATTCGACGAATTGATCGACGACATTTACCATTTCTCGGAGAAGCAGGGGCTGGAGATCGATACGCTGATCCATGAAGAGGGACCGGCGCAGCTCGAGATCAACCTGCGCCACGGCAATCCGATCGAGCTTGCCGACCAGGTGTTCCTGTTCAAGCGCACGATCCGCGAGGCGGCGCTGAAGCACGATATCTACGCCACCTTCATGGCCAAGCCGATGCAGGGCCAGCCGGGTTCGGCGATGCATATCCACCAGTCGGTGGTGAACATCGACACGGGCAAGAACGTCTTCTCCAATGCGGATGGTTCGGCTTCGAAGGAGTTCTTCCATTTCATCGGCGGCATGCAGAAATACGTGCCGAGCGCGCTTGCGATGCTCGCCCCCTACGTGAATTCCTATCGCCGCCTGCAGCCGGATATGTCCTGCCCAGTCAACAATGCCTGGGGTTACGACAATCGCACGACGGCCTTCCGCGTTCCGGTTTCCGATCCGCAGGCGCGGCGCGTGGAAAACCGGCTGCCGAGCTCGGACGCCAATCCGTATCTGGCGCTCGCCGCTTCGCTTGCTGCCGGTCTGCTCGGCATCATGAAGGAGATCGAACCGACCGCGCCGACCGAGGATTCGGCCAATGAAGGCTCGATCGACCTGCCGCGCGGCCTGCTGGAAGCGGTGGCGCTGCTGGAAGACGAGCCTGCCTTCGAGGAAATCTTCGGCGCGCAGTTCATCGGCCTTTATGCCGGTGTCAAACGCGGCGAGTTCGAGACTTTCATGCAGGTGATCAGCCCCTGGGAGCGGGAATTCCTTCTGCTCAACGTGTGAGGGGATTGTCATGGCATCGAACGAGATGTGGCAGAGCCCGATCGCGCCGGGATTATCCTGGTATCAGGCAACCGTCGGCGAGCGGCCCACCTATCCCGCTCTCGACGGTTCTAGGACATGCGATGTCGCCATCGTCGGCGGCGGATATACCGGCCTGCAGGCCGCCTACAATCTGGCCAGATCAGGTGTCTCGGTAGTCCTGATCGAGGCCTGCCGCTTCGGCGACGGGGCCTCAGGTCGCAATGGCGGCCAACTCGGCACCGGCCAGCGATGGTGGCCGGAAGAACTCGAAAGGAAGATTGGCTACGAACGCTCGAGAGCGCTGTTCGATCTTGCCGAGGCGGCCAAGCGCCATCTCATCGATTTCTCCCGCGAGCATCAGATCGAGATTGACTATGTGCCCGGTCAGCTCAACGTCGCGCACAAGGCGAGCTACAAACGCGACTATTACGAAAATGCCGAGATTGCGGCACTGCGCTACGGCTATCCGCACATCAGTTTCATGGACGAGAAGGAAACGCAGGATAGGCTGGGTTCGAAGCGTTTCCACTGCGGCGTGCGTGACGTCGGCACCGGCCATATCCATCCGCTGAAGCTGCTGGTCGGGCTGGCGCGGGTCGCCGCCAACGCCGGTGCCGCGATCTTCGAGATGAGCAAGGCAACGGCGATCCGCCAGAGCGGCGGCAAGGTGACGATCGAAACCGAAAGAGGGACGATCACCGCCGAGCGCGCGCTGATCGCCTGCGACGGCTATATCGATGGCCTCGAACCGGTGACGGCAAGCCATGTCATGCCGATCCGCTCCTTCATCGGCGCGACCGCCCCACTCGACGGCCATCCCGATGTACTGCCGGGCAGCGAGGCCGTGGCCGATTCGCGCTTCGTCGTGCGCTATTTCCGCAAATTCGGAGACGGCCGCCTGCTGTTCGGCGGACGGGAGGCCTATACCGCAGACAATCCGCGAGACATTTCGCAGCACATCCGCCGGCAGATCGCCGAGATCTATCCCGCACTCGAGAATATCGAAATCACCCATGCGTGGGGCGGCAGCGTCGGCATCACCATGCCGCGCCAGCCTTTCGTGCGCGAGGTCATGCCGGGTGTCACCTCAATCGGCGGTTATTCCGGCCATGGCGTCATGCTGTCAAACTACTGTGGCAAGCTCTATGCGGAAGCGGTGCTTGGAAAGTCCGGCGATCTCGATCTTTTCAAGTCGCTCGATATTCCGGCCTTTCCAGGCGGTGCCCGAATGCGGGCGCCGTTGCTTTTCCTTGCCTTGTCGTGGTTTGCGCTTCGCGACAAGTTTTAGTCCGTTTGCGGATTTCCTCTTCCGGAAATTCGCTCTAAAACCGGTGCCTGACAGATTCATTGCACTGCACACTGGCTTTTTTAAATCGATTAGATTAAAAGAGCCGTCAACCAAGCCTGATTGAGAGACAAGCTCATGAGCAGCCAAATCATTCCCGTTGAGCCTTTTGATTACGTCGTCTTCGGCGGCAGCGGCGACCTTGCAGAACGCAAGTTGCTGCCCGCCCTCTATCATCGCCAGATCGAAGGCCAGTTCGGCGAACCGACCCGCGTGATCGGCGCCTCTCGCAGCCCGCTGACAGACGAGGAATACCGCAAATTCGCCCGTGATGCGCTGAAGGAACACCTGAAGAAGGGCGAATATGACGACAAGGAAGTGGAGAAGTTCTGCGCCCGTCTCTACTACGTCTCGGTCGATGCCCGCACCGACAGCGGCTGGGATCAGCTGAAGAAGCTGCTCGATGAAGGCAAGGATCGCGTGCGCGCCTTTTATCTCGCCGTCGCGCCCGGCATCTTCGGCGATATCTCGCAGAAGATCCACGAGCACAAGCTGATCACCAAGTCGACCCGCATCGTCGTCGAAAAGCCGATCGGCCGCGACCTTGCTTCGGCGCTGCAGCTCAACGACACGATCGGCCGTGTTTTCAAGGAAGAGCAGATCTTCCGTATCGACCACTATCTCGGCAAGGAAACCGTGCAGAACCTGATGGCCCTGCGCTTTGCCAATGCGCTCTATGAGCCGCTGTGGAACGCCAATTACATCGACCACGTGCAGATTACCGTGGCTGAATCGGTCGGCCTCGAGGGCCGCGCAGGCTATTACGATACCGCCGGCGCGCTGCGCGACATGGTGCAGAACCACATCCTGCAGCTGCTCTGCCTAACAGCGATGGAGGTGCCCTCGTCGATGGATTCGGAAGCGGTGCGCGACGAGAAGCTGAAGGTGCTGCGCGCGCTGAAGCCGCTCGACGCCTCCAATGTCGAGCAGGCGACGGTCCGCGGCCAGTATCGCGCCGGCGCATCGGGCAGCGGGCCGGTCAAGGGCTACCTTGAAGAGCTCGAAGGCGGCGTCTCGAACACCGAAACCTTCGTCGCCATCAAGGCCGAGATCAACAACTGGCGCTGGGCGGGCGTTCCCTTCTACATCAGAACCGGCAAGCGCCTTGCCGGGCGCATGTCGGAGATCGTCATTACCTTCAAGCCGATCCCGCATGCGATCTTCGACCAGGCGGCCGGGCGCATCGTCGCCAACCAGCTGATCATCCGCCTGCAGCCGGATGAGGGCGTCAAGCAGTCGCTGATGATCAAGGATCCAGGCCCGGGCGGGATGCGCCTGCGCAACGTGTCGCTCGACATGAGCTTCGCCCAGGCCTTCAACGTCCGCAATCCCGACGCCTACGAGCGCCTGCTGATGGACGTGATCCGCTCCAACCAGACGTTGTTCATGCGTCGCGACGAAGTGGAGGCGGCATGGAGATGGGTCGACCCGATCCTCAAGGGTTGGGAAACGACCGGCCAGCAGGTACAGGGCTATACGGCCGGTACCTGGGGCCCGAGCCAGGCCATCGCGCTGATCGAGCGTGACGGCCGCACCTGGCATGACGATATCTAGGAGGAAATCGATGGCATCGACCCTGCATTCCTTCGCCAGCGCCGCAGACCTCGCCGACAGCCTCGCCGACAAGGTCGCCACCACGCTTTCGGCAGCGATTGCCGCCCGCGGAGCTGCATCCATCGCCGTTTCCGGCGGCTCCACGCCGAAAGTCTTCTTCCAGGTGCTGTCGACACACGACATCGCCTGGGACAAGGTGACGATCACCCTTGTCGACGAACGCTTCGTTCCGGCCGACAATGCGCGCTCGAACCACCTGCTGGTCGATGCCAATCTGTTGCAGAACAAGGCGAAGGCGGCGCGTTTTGTGCCGCTTTACCAGCCAGCGGCCTCTGTCGAGGAGGCCGCACGGCTTGCGACGGTAAAGAGCGCAGAGATTGGCATCCCCTTCGACGTGGTCATCCTCGGCATGGGCGGCGACGGCCACACCGCCTCGTTCTTTCCCGGCGGCAGCAATCTTGCCGAGGCGCTCGACGCTTCGACGCCGCGTGGCATCATCACCATGGAAGCGGAGGGGGCCGGCGAGCCGCGCCTGACCTTCACCTTCTCCAGTCTTCAGGATGCCGCACTCCTGGTTCTCCATATTGAGGGCGAAGGCAAAAAAGACGTTCTCGCCAAGGCGGAAGGCAGCGGTGACGAGGCAGAAATGCCGATCCGCGCCATCCTGCGCCGGGCCACTTCCCCGGTCGAGATTTACTGGGCTCCCTGATACGGCCTGACAGGCCGCCGGAGCCGGCGAACAAACAGAGACGAACCAGAACAAGGCAGGGATATTCCATGTCCGCTCACGCACGCATTGCTGCGATCACCAACCGCATTGTCGAACGCTCGAAGCCCACTCGCGAGCGCTATCTGGAACGCCTGCGCGCCGCGGCGTCCAAGGGTGTCGCGCGCTCTGTGCTCGGCTGCGCCAACCTGGCCCATGGTTTTGCGGTCTGTTCCCCCACCGAGAAGGATGCGCTCGCCGGCGACCGCATACCCAATCTCGGCATCATCACCGCCTATAACGACATGCTCTCGGCTCACCAGCCGTTCGAGACCTATCCTGCGATCATCCGCGAGGCGGCCGCCAAGGCCGGCGGCGTCGCGCAGGTGGCAGGTGGCGTGCCTGCCATGTGCGACGGCGTCACCCAGGGACAGCCGGGCATGGAGCTGTCGCTCTTCTCGCGCGACCTGATTGCAATGTCTGCGGGCGTCGGCCTGTCGCACAACATGTTCGATGCCGCCCTCTTCCTCGGCGTCTGCGACAAGATCGTGCCGGGCCTCGTCATCGCGGCGCTCTCCTTCGGGCACCTGCCGTCGATCTTCGTTCCGGCCGGTCCGATGACGACAGGCCTACCGAACGACGAGAAGTCGCGCGTGCGCCAGCTCTTTGCCGAGGGCAAGGTCGGCCGCGACGAACTGCTGGAGGCGGAATCGAAATCCTATCACGGCCCAGGCACCTGCACCTTCTACGGCACTGCCAATTCCAACCAGATGCTGATGGAGATCATGGGCTTCCATATGCCCGGCTCCTCTTTCATCAATCCAGGCACGCCCTTACGCGAGGCACTGACACGGGAGGCCGCCAAACGGGCGCTGGCGATCACCGCGCTCGGCAATGAATTCACCCCGGCGGGCGAGATGATCGACGAGCGTTCGATCGTCAACGGCGTCGTCGGCCTGCATGCCACCGGCGGCTCGACCAACCACACGCTGCACCTTGTCGCCATGGCGCGGGCAGCCGGCATCCAGCTCACCTGGCAGGACATCGCCGAGCTTTCAGAGATCGTTCCGCTGCTGGCCCGTGTCTATCCGAACGGACTTGCAGACGTGAACCATTTCCAGGCCGCCGGCGGGATGGGCTTCCTCATCAAGGAACTCCTGAAGCACGGCCTCGTGCATGACGACGTCCGCACCGTCTTCGGCCAAGGTCTCGAAGCCTATACAATCGATGCCCTGCTCGGCGACAACGGTGCGGTCATGCGCCAGCGCTCGCCGGAAAAGAGCCACGATCCGAAGGTGCTCTCCAGCATCGAGACGCCCTTCCAGGCGAATGGCGGGCTGAAGATGCTGCGCGGCAACCTCGGCAAGGCCGTCATCAAGATTTCTGCCGTCAAGCCGGAACGCCACGTGATCGAGGCGCCAGCGATCATCTTCCACAGCCAGCAGGAACTGCAGGACGCCTTCAAGGAAGGCAAGCTCAACCGCGATTTCGTCGCCGTCGTGCGCTTCCAGGGCCCGAAGGCGAACGGCATGCCGGAACTTCACAAGCTGACCCCGCCGCTCGGCGTGCTGCAGGACCGCGGTTTCCGCGTGGCGCTCCTGACCGACGGGCGCATGTCCGGCGCATCAGGCAAGGTGCCGGCGGCGATCCACGTCACGCCGGAGGCAGTCGACGGCGGCCCGATCGCCCGCATCAAGGACGGCGACATCATTCGCCTGGACGCGATCAAGGGCACGCTAGAAGTGCTCGTCGATGCGGCCGACATGGCCGAGCGTGAACCGGTGACGATCGATCTTTCCGACAATGAATTCGGCATGGGCCGCGAACTCTTCGCGCCGTTCCGCCGCGCCGTTGGAGCTTCGGATCAGGGCGCCAGCGTGCTCTTCCACTGAGCCCAGACGCTCGGGGCAAATGAAAAACCGCGGCGCGCGCGAAGCACCCCGCGGTTTTTTAATTTCGTCGGTCCGGTGCTATCCGTCAGGCGCGGATATCGAGGACGTAGTCGCGATGCGCCGGATGGGTGCTGTAGACGAAGATCTTGTTCAGTTCCTTCTGCGTCAGCAGGCGCAGGAAGCGAACTTCCACGGTATTGTTGGCGTTGACCTTCATCAGCAGGCAACCGACCTTGGTGATGCGAGCATCCGGAATATCCAGATAGAACTGCTTCGGCAGGTTGAACTGGGTCAGAATCGCGAGCGTCGCGCTGCTCATCGAGATCCGGACGATATCGCAGCGGCGCGAAGCCGCGTGCATAACGCCCTTTTCCGTATATTCGATGCGCGCGGCGTTCATGGTGTCCTCCATCTTGAACCGCGCCTCGCGGTCATACATGAAGGATTCTTCCTTGCTCAGGAAATGAGATTTTGGCTGTGACGGATTGGAAGCGGCCACTTGCTTATCCCCCTCATAAATTGACTGGGAAAAGGTAGCAGCCGATCTTTAACAGAAAGTGAGAATTCGGCCCGTCCCGCACAATTTCTGGTATTATTACCCCAAAAATGGCTGCCTCATTTCCGATAGGTGTGGCCGCTTGCATCAAAGAGATGCAGCTTCTGCCTGTCGGCGGCAAATCGCATCCTCTGGCCCTTCTTCACATCATAGATGCCGGGCAGCTTGACGACGATGGGCTCACCGGGAACTAGACCCTCGATATAGAGCAGCGTCACTTCGCCGAGCGCTTCGACGATGGAGACTTCGCCCTCGAAAACATAGTCGGCGCCATCGGCGATCCTGAGATCTTCAGGACGAACGCCGAAGCTCGCCTGCTTGCCCTTCTCGGACGCGTTGGTCGCCACATCGAGCGTCACCGACATGCCGCCGGTCAGCGTCACCGTCGTCTCGCTCCCGGTTCCGACGATCGTCGCGGGGATGATGTTCATGGCCGGCGAGCCGATGAATTTCGCGACGAAGAGGTTGGCGGGGCGTTCGTAGAGCTCCAGCGGCGCGCCGACCTGCTCGATGTTGCCGGCGGAGAGAACGACGATGCGGTCGGCGAGCGTCATCGCCTCGACCTGGTCGTGGGTCACGTAGATCATCGTCGTATCGGCCATCTGCTCGTTCAGGCGGGCAATCTCGATGCGGGTCGCGACGCGCAGCGCGGCATCGAGGTTGGACAGCGGCTCGTCGAACAGGAAGACCTTCGGATCGCGGCAGATGGCGCGGCCGATCGCCACGCGCTGGCGCTGGCCGCCGGAAAGCGCCTTCGGCAGACGGTCGAGATATTTGGTCAACTGCAGGCTCTCGGCCGCCGCCCGGACGCGGCGATCGATTTCCTGCTTGCTTTCGCCGGCGATCTTCATGCCGAAAGCCATATTGTCGAACACGGTCATGTGCGGGTAGAGGGCGTAGGACTGGAAGACCATGGCGATGCCGCGCTTGGAGGGCGGCACGTCGTTGACGAGATGGCCGTCGATATACATCTCGCCGCCGGTGATCGCCTCAAGACCGGCGATCATGCGCAGAAGTGTGGACTTGCCGCAGCCGGACGGACCGACGAAGACGATGAATTCACCTTGCTTGATATCGAGGTCTATCCCATGGAGAACGTCCACGGAACCGTAGGATTTGCGGATATCCTTCAGCGTCAGTCCAGTCATTTCTCTCTCCCTGTGTTCCCTGGGCCTGTATTCCCTAGGCCTGCGTTCCTTAGGCAAGACGGGCGAAATACGCCCCCCAGGCCGGAATATCGATCTTGTCGCCATAGTTGTTGCTGGTAAAGCCATGGCCCGTCAATGCCTGCCATTCTCCTGCAGGCAGCGTGACGCCGGCTTCGACCGGGCTCATGTTGAAGATGCAGAGCAGCTTCTCATTGCCGTATTCGCGGGTGAAGACCAGGGTATCGCCCTGCTGCTCCTCGAATTCGATCTCGCCCTTGGCAAAAGCCGGATGCAGCTTGCGGAAGGCGATGAAGCGACGATAGTGCTCCAGCACCGAAGTCTCGTCACCCTGCTGGACGCTGACGGCGCGCAGGATATGCTCGACCGGCACCGGCAGCCACGGCTTGACGCTGGAGAAGCCGCCCTGGGCGACCTGGCTGTCCCAGACCATCGGCGTGCGGCAGCCGTCGCGGCCCTTGAATTCCGGCCAGAACTGGATGCCGTAAGGGTCCTGGAGATCCTGATAGGCGAGATCAGCCTCGGTGAGGCCCAGTTCCTCGCCCTGATAGAGGCAGACGGAGCCGCGCAGCGTCATCAGCAGCGAAGCATAGAGCTTGGCGAAGGCGTCGTGATCGGCGACCAGCCCACCCCAGCGGCTGACATGGCGTACCACATCGTGGTTGGAGAAGGCCCAGCAGGCCCAGCCATCGGGTGCTGCGGCTTCAAAATCCTGCATGACTTCCTCGACGCGCTCCGGCGACAGCGGATCGGGCGCCAGGAACTCGAAGGCATAACACATGTGCATCTTGTCGTTGCCGGAGGTGTATTCGCCGACGATTTCAAGACCGCGCTGGCTGTCGCCAACCTCACCGACGGCGGCGATTGCCGGGAATTCCTCGAGAACGGCGCGGAAGCGCTTCAGGAAGGCGAGGTTTTCGGGGCGGTTCTTGTCGTAGAGATGTTCCTGGAAATTATAGGGATTGACCGCCGGCGCCGTCGAAGCGTTGCGCCGTTCGGGCGCGAGCGCCGGATTGTCGCGCAGCAGCGGGTCGTGGAAATAGAAGTTGATGGTATCGAGGCGGAAGCCGTCGACCCCGCGATTGAGCCAGAAGCGCACGACATCCAGCAGACGGTCCTGCACTTCCCGGTTATGCAGGTTCATATCCGGCTGCGAGGTCAGGAAATTGTGCAGGTAATATTGCATACGCGTCGGATCCCACGCCCATGCCGAGCCGCCGAAGATCGACAGCCAGTTGTTCGGCGGCGTGCCGTCCGGCTTGGCATCGGCCCAGACATACCAGTCGGCCTTGGCGTTGGTCTTGCTGGAACGGCTCTGGACGAACCAGGGATGCTGGTCCGAGCTGTGGGAGATGACGAGGTCGATCATCACACGGATGCCGAGGCGATGGGCTTCGGCGATCAGCGTGTCGAAATCCACCAGCGTACCGAAGATGGAATCGACATTCTCATAGTCGGAGACGTCATAACCGAAATCGCGCATCGGCGAGGTGAAGAAGGGCGAGATCCAGATCGCATCGGCGCCGAGGCTTGCCACATGCGGCAGGCGGGCGGTGATGCCCTTGAGGTCGCCGATGCCGTCGCCGTTCGAGTCCTGGTAGGAGCGCGGATAGATCTGGTAGATCACCGCGCCACGCCACCAGTCCTTGTCAACTGTCGAGATCGATGGGGAAGCCACGTTCATGGAATATCCTGTCTGAAGTCACGTTCGAAAATGGTCAGCCTCCCTTGACCGAGCCCGCCAGCAGACCGCGCACCAGATAACGCTGAAGGCCGAAGAAGACGAGCAGCGGCACGACGATAGTGACGAAGGCCGACGCCGTCAAAATCTCCCAGTTGCCGCCGCGCGAACCGAGCAGCGCGTTCAGGCTGCCGGTCAGCACGAGGTGATCCTTGTCGGTGCCGAGGAAGACCATGGCGACGAGCAGGTCGTTCCACACCCACAGGAACTGGAAGATGGCGAAGGAGGCGAGTGCTGGAAAGGACAGAGGCAAAACGATGCGGACGAAGATCTCGAAATCGCTCGCGCCATCGACGCGGGCGGATTCGATGATCTCCTTCGGCAGGCCGGCAATGTAGGCCCGCAAGAGGTAGATGGCGAGCGGCATGCCGAAGGCGGTATGGGCCAGCCAGATGCCGGGATAGGTCTTTGACGGTTGACCCAGCAGGTTGCCGATCTCGTTGTAAAGGCGCAGCAGCGGGATCAGCGACATCTGCAATGGCACGACGATGAGGCCGACGACAAGCGCGATCATCAGCGCACGGCCGGGGAATTCCATCCAGCTCAAGGCGTAGGCGGCGAAAGCGGCGATCAGGATCGGGATGATCGTCGCCGGGATCGTCACCGTCAGCGAGTTGATGAAGGACTGGCCGATGCCCTCGCCTGTTAGAACCGTGTTGTAGTTCTGCATCGTGAATTGAGGCGGCGCGGAGACGGATGCATAGATGCGCTTCGGGCGTTCGTCGGGCGAGAAGGCCGCGTTTTTCATGTAGCGGTAGCTGCCATCGCTGTTGATCTGCAGCGTTTCCCCGTCGCCGAGATCGGCAGTCTCGCCGGCCTTGAAGGCCGCCGGCTGCTGCACGCGGTTGCCGAAGGCCTTCACAGAGCGGCCGGTCTGGCCTTCCAGCACATTGCCTGAAATGACGTAGGTGACGCCTTCCTGTTGCTGCTGATCTGAAGTGCCGAGGCGGACGGCGACGGTCTGCGTCGAACCGACGAAGGCTGTCCACCAGCCGGACACGACGATCTGGTCCTTGTCGCGCAGCGCGCTGACGAAGATGCCGAGCGTCGGGATCAGCCAGAGGATGACGATCAGCAGGACGGCGGCGTGAACGAAGAGACGGGCGGGGCCGATCTTGAAGTAGCTTCCGACAGCAGTCATCTCAATGCCCCTTCAGTTCGCGATTGGCGCGGCGCACGTTCCACACCATGATCGGCGTGACGGCGAGCATGATGATGATGGCGATAACGGCGCTTCGGCCGGAATCGCCGCCGCCGCGGAACAACCAGTTGAACATCAGGTTCGCCAGCACCATCGTCTGCCACTGGCCGTTTGTCATGGTCAGCACGATATCGAAGACCTTGAGGACGAGAATGGTGATCGTCGTCCAGACGACGGCGATGGTGCCCCAGACCTGCGGCACCATGATGCGCCAGAAGATCTGCCAGCCATTGGCGCCGTCGATGACGGCGGCTTCGATCGTCTCCTCGGGAATGCCGCGAAGTGCAGCCGACAGGATGACCATGGCAAAACCGGTCTGGATCCAGATCAGGATGATCATCAGGAAGAAGTTGTTCCAGAAGGGAACGGAGATCCACACCTCGGGCGTACCGCCGAAAAGCTGGACGATGGCGTTCAGCAGGCCGATCTGGACGTCGTTGCCGCCGCGATATTCATAGATGAATTTCCAGATGACCGAGGCGCCGACGAAGGAGATCGCCATCGGCATGAAGACGATGCTCTTGGCGATATTGCCCCACCAGATGCGGTCGGTCATCACGGCGATGACGAGGCCGAAGAAGGTGCAGGCGGCCGGAACGACGGCGAGCCAAAGGATGTTGTTGAAGATCGACTGGCGGAATTCGCGGTCGCCGAGCGCCCATTGATAATTGGCGAGGCCGACGAACTGCAGGCCCGACCGGTCGTAGAAGGAAAGGACGACGGTCGCGATAACGGGATAGACGAGGTAGACGATGAGAAGAAAGAGCGCCGGACCGACAAACAGCCAGGGCCGGACGAGCGCACGACGGTTGAGATTGCGCGATGCGGCACGAATGTCGCCATCCTTCACCGGCAGAGCGAGATCCAGAATCTTGTTCGAAAAATAGAAATAGGCCGAGCACGCGATAACGGCCCCGACCACGACGCCCAAAGCGGACACAATCTGCAACAGCATTTCGTCCCTCCCCTGCTTCCCCTGATCTTATTCCGACCGGTTCTTATTCTGACGGGTCAACGCCGGTCATCGTCAATCTCTTTGTATTGCCCGACCACAATATATCCTGCGATGGCCGGGCTGTTTGCGAGCCCGGCCAGTCATGCAAGCCATGCCGCCGGCAAGCCGGCGGCATAATTTGAAGGATTACTTGATGCCATCCCAGGCGCTCTGGATCTCGCCAGCAGCATCTTGTGCAGACTTGCCGCCGACGAAATCGACCATGCCCGTCCAGAAGGCGCCGGCGCCGATCTTGCCCGGCATCAGGTCGGAGCCGTCGAAGCGGAAGGTCGTGGCCGAAGTCAGGATTTCGCCTTCCTTCTTCATCTGCGGGTTGGCATAGGCATCGACGTTGACGCCCTTATAAGGCGTCAGGAAGCTCGACTGCGCCATCCAGACTTCATGCGCGATCGGCGTCTTCAGGAAGTCGATGAAGGCACGAGCCGCCTTCGAGTCCTTGGTGATCGAGACGAGCGTACCGGCGCCGAGCACCGGCTTGCCGAGTTCGGGATGCGAAGCATAGGTCGGCATGTAGAAGAAGTCGGCATCCTGACCGAGCTTCGTGCCTTCAGGGAAGAAGGACGGGATGAACGAGGCCTGATGGTGCATGTAGCACTTCGGCGGAACCGAGAAGAGCCCCTTCGGGCTGTCGCGGAAGTCGGTCGATGCCACAGCCGCGACACCGCCATTGACGTATTTCTCGTTCTTGGCGAACTTGCCGAATTCGTCGATCGCGGCAACGACGGCCGGGTCGGTGAACTTCAGCTCGTTGGTCGTCCACTTGTCATAGGCTTCCGGCGGCTGGGTCCGCAGCATGATGTCTTCGACCCAGTCCGTCGCCGGCCAGCCGGTGGCGCCGCCCGAACCGAGGCCGATGCACCAGGGAACGCCACCATCCTTAACGATCTGGTCGGTCAGGGCATGCAGCTCTTCCATGGTCGTCGGGATCTTGTAGCCGGCTTCCTCGAAATTCTCCGGAACGTACCAGACGAGCGACTTCACGTCGGCCTTGAAGGGGAAAGCGTAGAAGGCGTCCTTGCCGTCCTTGCCCTTGTAGGTGCCGTAACCGACCCAGCTGTCGCCGGCGCCGTAATTGTCCTTGAGCCACTTGGAGTTTTCATCGCCGAGCGGCGTCAGGAAACCCTTGCTGGCGAGGTCGGCAAGGAGGCCAGGCTGCGGCAGAACGGCGATATTCGGCGGCGAGCCGGCCTGCGTGTCGATGACGATCTGCTGTTCGTAGTTTTCGGAAGAGGAATATTTGGCGTCGACGCCGGTCGCTTCGGTGAAATAGGCGAGAACACTCAGGAAGAAGGCCTCGTCCTCGCCGCGCCACGGCCCGAAGATCGCCAGCGGCTGACCCTTCAGATCGGCATGGGCAGCCTTGAATTCGTCATAGCTCTTCCAGTTGAATTTGGCATCCTGTCCCGGCGCAAATTTCAGATCGGCGGCGGACGCAGCACCTGCAAAAAGCGCCGCCACGGCAACGCCCATTAAAAATGACTTTTTCATGTGATCAACCTCCCATCACAATCCCAACCCACGCCGAATTCCTTCAAACGGAATTTCAAAGCGCTTTGACAGCTTCACTCATTCCACTTTCGGTGGAATGGAGTCAAGTCATTTCATGAAAACTCGATATAAACATGCAGCTCAGAGCGCCCCGCATCCTCCCGGACGCACAAAGAACGCTCTAACTCCTTGAATCTACGCACCGGGGCTTCCGAAAATCGAATTCGATTTTCAGATCGATGCGCCAGCACCGCTGAGCAGCGCCTATTGGGGAATATGGAGCGATTTTTCTTGAGTCAAGCGCACCAAATGATACATAATTGAAAGCGCTTTGGGCACTGGGAGGCAGCTGGCCCCCAAGCTCAGGCGAGCCG
The DNA here is from genome assembly GCF_003938655.1 of Rhizobium pisi. Classification (GTDB taxonomy): domain Bacteria; phylum Pseudomonadota; class Alphaproteobacteria; order Rhizobiales; family Rhizobiaceae; genus Rhizobium; species Rhizobium pisi. The sequence goes on along the minus strand of NZ_RJJT01000001.1, from coordinate 477,925 downwards.
GGAGGAAGCATAGCAGGTGAATCTCAAACAGCTATCGGAATTGCTGGGACTGTCGCAGACGACGGTGAGCCGGGCGCTCAACGGCTATCCCGAGGTCAATGAGGCGACCCGCGAGCGTGTGCTCCAGGCCGTCAAGGAGACCGGGTACCGGCCGAACAAGGCTGCGCAGCGGCTTGCGACCGGCAAGGCAGGCTCGATCGGCCTCGTCATGCCGACAGCGCCCGGCCACCAGTCCGACGTGCATTTCGGCGAATTTCTGGCCGGGCTCGGCGAGGAGGCCGTGCGCCACGACTTCCACTTCGTCATCATGCCGGCCGATCCCGACGACGAAGTGGCCGCGCTCCGGCGCCTCGCCGTCAGCGGCAATGTCGACGCGCTGTTCGTCGCCTATATGCGTGGCCACGACCCCCGGCTCGCCATGCTGAAATCGCTTTCCATGCCCTATGTCGTGCATGGCCGCTCCTTCGGGTCGGAGCCGGACTATCCCTTTCTCGACATCGACAATGAGGGGGCCTTCTACGATGCGACGCGGCTGCTGCTGCAGCTCGGCCATAAGCGCTTTGCGCTGATGAATGGGCCAATGCATCTCGATTTCGCTATCCGCAGGAGGAACGGCGTCATGTCAGCCCTTGCCGAACGTGGACTGGCGCTCGACGAGGACTGCGCGAGCCACGCGCTGATGACCGATGAGCAAGGCCTGCTGGCGATGGAACGCTTCCTGCAGCTGCCGGACCGGCCGACGGCGATCCTCTGCTCCAGCACCGTGCTGGCGCTCGGCGCAATCCGCGCCGTCAACCAGGCGGGATTGCGGCTCGGAGAGGATATTTCTCTGATTGCCCACGACGACGTGCTGCCCCTGCTGAAGCCGGAAAACTTCTCCGTGCCGTTGACGACGACGCGCTCTTCCTTGCGGGCGGCAGGTGTGCGCATCGCCCAGCGGCTGATCGGAACGGTGAAACAGGCCGGGCCCTTCCCCGACCAGGAGCTCTGGAAGACCGAGCTGATCGTCAGGGCCTCGACCGGCCCTGCCCCGCAGCAGCGATAATCAAAACTTCGGCGGCACCTGCCCTGCGGTGCGGTGAGCGGCGATGACGGTGTTGGCCATCAGCATGGCGATGGTCATCGGTCCGACACCGCCGGGAACCGGGGTGATGGTGCTGGCGACCGCAGAGACCTCGGCGAAGGCGACGTCGCCGACCAGCCGGGTCTTGCCCTCGCCCCGCTCGGGTGCTGCAATACGGTTGATGCCGACGTCGATGACCGTCGCACCCGGCTTGACCCAATCGGCCTTCACCATCTCCGGCCGGCCGACGGCAGCCACCAGAATATCGGCATTGCGGCAGACCTCGGCGAGGTTCTTGGTCCTGGAGTGAGCGATCGTCACCGTCGCATTGGCATTGAGCAGCAGCTGCGCCATCGGCTTGCCGAACAGGTTGGAGCGGCCGATGACGACGGCACTGAGGCCGGAGAGATCCTCGCCGTGGGTGCGGCGGACGAAGACCATGGCGCCGGCCGGCGTGCAGGACACCAGCCCGGTCTTCAGATCGCCGGTGGCAAGCTTGCCGGCATTGACGACGCTCAAGCCGTCGACATCCTTCTCCGGCAGGATCGACTGGATGATCGGCTCGCTGTCGAGCGGCTTCGGCAACGGCAGCTGCACCAGGATGCCGTGGATCGACGGATCGGCGTTGAGGCTGGCGACGAGGGCAGCCAGTTCCTCCTGCTTCGTCTCGGCCGGCAGCGTGTGCTGGACCGACTTGAAGCCGCATTCCTTGGCCATACGGCTCTTGGAGCCGACATAGGCGTGGCTTGCCGGATCATCGCCGACGATGATGACCGCAAGACCAGTGGTGACGCCGCTGCTTTTCTCCAGCGCGGCCGTCGCAGCCTTCACTGTCTCGATTACGGATGCGGCTACGTTCTTGCCATCGATTACTGTCGTCACGCGTCTCTCCGCCCTGTTTCGCGTCAATCTATGAATAGTCGGCGAGCGTCAATTGCTCACCAACGCCCTATCTTGTCCGAAAGCGGCAACGCAATAGCAAACTTGCAAGGAAATGTTCGGTCAGCGCAGCGGCTGCCGCGCTTCGAGCGCATGGACACGCAGCCGGTCACGCAGACCGGAGATTTCGGAGCGCAACACCTCCATCTCATCGACCGGCGCGGGATCCTGCGCAGGCATCGATGGCAACGGCGCCTGCGGCCGCGATAGCGGCACCTCTCCTCGTACCGGAGCGGCGACAGGCCTGCGCAGCCGCAGCAGGAAAGCCCCGGCAAGGCCTATCGCAAGGCCCACCGCTGCGCCGGCCAGCGAGCGGCCGGTCAAGCCATCCGTTTCCGTTACCCCGGTCGCCAGCGCGGGCTTCAGAAGAACGATGCGACCGTCAGTGGCTGTTCCCGCTGATGCGGACGTCGCGTCTTCCAGGCGCGAGCGGGCGGCATTCGCCTTTTCACGCAGCTCAGTCAGTCGTGACAAATCGACGCCGGTATCCCGGCTCTGGGCGATCAGCGTGTTACGACGATCATTGAGGCCCTTGCGTGCATCGACGGAGGTCTTGGCGGCGGTATTGGCGGCCTGGGCAAGACGGACAAGCTCCTTGCCCATATTTTCCTTCAAGCCGTCGGCTTCGGCCTGCTGCTGCAGCAGGCGCGGATGGCGCGGGCCGAGTTCGGCGGAAAGTTGCGCAAGCGCCGTCTTGGCGACGGCATATTTGTCGCGCCAGTCCTGCAGCGCCGGCGACAGCATATCGGAGGGCAGCGAACCGTCGAGCACATCGGCGAGTTTTGCGGCCTTCAGCCGGTCCGCCTGCGTCTTGGCAGTGAGGATGTTCTGGTCAGCCTCTTTGAGATCGGCATCGAGCCCGTCGATCTGGCGGCGTAGATCGATCGCCACCTTGACGTTGCCCTCGCCGCTTTTTGCCGTGAAGGCGGCAAGCTCGGCCTTGGCGTCGTCGTAGGTCTTGCGCAAGGCGCCGCCGGTTTCAGCGCTCCCGCCAGGCCCATCCCCTGCGGCAACCGCTTCGGCCAGCCTTGCGGCGATACGCATGGACTTGCCGCTCTCGCCGGTTGTCACCCTCACGAGGATCGTGCCGGCGGCTGCATCGGGCAATATCTCCACCGCGTGCTTCAGCGTCGCCTCAGCATGGGAAGCGGGATCGGCGGCAGCACCTGTCGCCGAAAGCAGGTCAAGCGCGACGCCAAGCGCATTGGCGCCGGCACCGGCAAATTCGGCATCGCGATCGAGCTTCAGGGCGGCGACCGTCGAAGCGACCACCCGCGCCGACAGCAATCCCTTCGCCGCAACCTGGGTGAAGGCCGCACGGCTTGCAGCATCCGTCTTTATCGCGAGCGTCGTCTCCGCGCGGTAGAGAGCCGGCGAAGCCGGCATCAAAATCGGTAAGCCGGCGCCGACGATCGTCGCCACGGAGACCATTGCCACAAGACCGATCCCGCGCGCGCTGCGCTGCGACGCTGCGGGCCCGCGCGGGGCGGGTTCTTGATGAATTGCGGCCAGCGGTTCGATCGCCGGTTCAGCGGCTGGTGCGATCAGCTCTTCATTCCGCAGGGGCTCCGGCGAAAGACGAGAACCGATATCGTTGGCAGCGAGCAGGCGATTGCCGAGGATGGTTTCGATACGGTCGACCAGCGGCGCCGTGCGCGCTGCCTTTTCGCGTTGCTCTTCCAGCGCGCGGCCGATGGCGCGCAGCAGTTCGGCCTCGGGCAGCGCGACATCAGGCCGGTTCGATCGGGGCAATCGATCGGAATCGCCAAGGGTGCGCGGCGCCGCGGCTGCGCGATGGTGAAAGCTGCTTCTGGCCCTGATATCGTACATTTGCGCCACATCTCATGCACATGATGGCCGGGTTCGCTCATCCGCACGACGCAGATGATTAAGCGACTTTAAATATTCATGGCAAAGAAATGGTTAACCGCGGCCGGCAAGAAACTGCTACGCCGCGCGTCTTTTCAGGCGCAGCGGACGCTGTGGCACTTCAATCGTCACATGGCGCGTTCCGAAAATAGATCCCGATTTTTCGACCGGTCGCAAACGCTGCACGCTTTTGCGCAACATACGTCGGGATCAGCTTGCCTTCTTACGATCCGCCCGCGGCGGCTGCAGCGCGGCGGTGTGCTCTTCGGGATGGCTGAGCATCCTTTCGCGCCGGCGGAAGCGATAGCGCAGGACATGATAGAGGAAGACCGGGATACCGATGATGTAACGGCGCCAGAGGCGCGTCGGCTCCTGCATCAGACGATAGGCCCATTCCATGCGCATCATCCGCACCGTCTTCGGGGCGCGGGGAACGGCGCCCGAGACGAAGTCGAAGAGCGCGCCTACCGTCAGCACCAGGCGCGCATGGTCGGCGCGGATGTTGTCGTGGACCCATTTCTCCTGAAGCGGCGTTCCCATGCCGACAATCAGGATATCAAGCTTCTGGCGCTCTATCTCTTCGACGACGGGGGCGGAGTTGACCTTGTCGAAGTAACCGTCGGATACGACGACGAATTCGTGCCAGGGCGTGTGCTTGCGAAAACTTTCCGCAGCCGCTTCGACGACCGAACGCGTGCCGCCGATAAGGCCGATGCGGCGCGGAGCCTCCATGAAGGTGAGGAAGGCCGGCACGAAATCGGTGCCGTTCAGGTTGGCGGGAAACGGCCCGCCATGGGCGATCTGCGATGCGATGTTGAGGCCGATACCGTCAGGCAGCACCAGATTGTGCGACATGATCCGGTAATATTCATCGTCGCGCAGCGCCGTCAGCATATTGTGGGCGTTGACGAAGCAAACCACGGTTTGGCCGACCGGGATGGAGGCCAACTCGTTGATAAAAACGAGGGCGTCGTCCCAGCCGAGGTCGCAGACCGGCAGATCGAAAATCGTCCGCCGCGATGCGAGCACCGCGAAGTTAGCAATCAGATTCATTCCAACCTCCTGCCGTGGGTGCTTCATGCCCCGACATCCCGGAAAACGAGCCCATATTTCCGCACCGGAGGTCTCGAAAGGACCGGTCGCGTCGCGCCGGGACGGCGCCGCTCCGATCCCCGGATGCGGCACATGCCCAGCTGTGAGGCCGGTTATATCAGGCGGGTTTCAAACAACCCTTAGGAAAATAATTTGAATTTCAATGCTCGTATAAGTGGTTTATTAACCACACGCGCCCACGACAAACGGCGCCCTCTGGCGCCGTTTGTCATCCTAACTCGCCGAAAGCGTCGCGATCTTTCAGAGTCGCTTGCCACGCTTCAGGTTTTTGATTGCTCGTATGTCGTGATCGCAAAATTGCTACGCACTTTTGCGCGACATGCCTTAATGGGCGGCTGGCACCGGCGCTTCGCCGGCCGGTACGGTCTCGACGATCTTGACCGGCGTGCCCACCTTCGTCGGCTTGCCGGAGGAGTTTTCCTTGACGTCTTCCTTGGAGAGATAGTCGAGCTGCTCCAGCATCACTTCGGCGACGTATTCACCGCCGAGGCGCTCGTTCATGCCCTTCTTGACCTCCTCGCGGAAAGCCTTCGGGTCGAAGGCTTTGACGTGGGCGATATCGACCATCTTGTTGCCGACGAGCAGGCTGAAGAGTTCGTCCGTCGTCATCTCGGCGAGCGGCAGCGTCACACCTTTCAGCATGTCCTTGTTCATCATGAAGGAAACGCGGCCGAGGAAATAACCGGTGACCGCACCGTCGCCGATAATCGGCACCGTGATCGTTTCACCCTTCACCAGTTCGAGCGCGCCCTGCTTGGAGTCCGTTGCCGCAGGCGCCGGCGCGGTCGCCAGGTACACCGAAAAATAGACCGACGCCAAGGTGATGGCACATACCCAGATACCGGTGAGGACGAGCTTGATCATCAGTTTCCACGCGAGGCGAATTGTTCCTGGGAATAAGTGCCGTCGGCATCGGCGTCCTGAACCGCATTCTTCAGGAGGTCGGCCACGGCGCGAACCGCTTCGAGATGCGCCTCGACGCGGCGGGCATTGAGAACCAGCTTCTTCTTCAAGCCATGCAGCTGATCGAGATGAGCAGCGGCAAGCTCGGCCGGATCGGTGTCGCGAAACAGCATCGACAGCTCGTAGAGGCAGCGGCTCTTGTGCGCGTTGGACACCTTCAGATCGAACTGCGGATCGCTGCCGATCCGGGTGTTCTCATTGTCGATGATCATTTCGAGGCGTCCGAGAACGGATTTGATCCTGTATTCGTTCGAAACTATTTCCATTGTACCCTCGGTTATGCGTCGCTTGCGGACTTGGCTTCGGCGGTCGGCGTGCCAAAGGTCTTGCGCTGGAAGTCGTCGATCATGCTGAGCGCCGTGTTACGGTCGCGATCATCAGTCGAAGCGTTGACGATCTTGCCTTCCTGCCGGCGCAGCTGCTCACTGTACATCTGCTTGGCGATGCCGATGCCGTCACCCTTGGACATGACGTTGCCGAGCTGCTCGGCCATCATGCCCTTCCAGATATCACCGGTCGCGCCCTTGCCGTAGACGTCGTCGCTTTCGCTTGGCAGCATGGACTTGACGAAATTCTGCAGAACCATGGCCTCGAACTTCCGGTAGCTTTCCGGAACGTCCTCGGTCTTGGTGCGGTTCTGGATGTTGGAGAGGCCGCTCTTCTGGCCGATATGGTCGAGAACATCGACCGTATTGGAGAAGCCCTTGCCATTCTCGGCGAGGCTCGTTGCGGCAAAGGCCGCACGATTTGCCTTCAATTTTTCCTGGGCCGCCTGAACCTCTGTGGGGTCGGCAGCTTTGACAACGTCCAGGACCAGATCACTGGGGGGCGAAATAGCCACGTTACAATCCTCTAAATTAAGATCGTAGCGACTATGGTTTTTGAAGCTTGCTGGAGGCTGGCGTTGCGAATTGTTGATCGATCACATCGTAGACGGCATTGTCGTCGGCCTCGCGACGCTCGGCCTCCAGGGCGTCTTTCATGCCTTCTTCCAGGCGATCAGCCTTGGCGCGCTCGCGCATCAGCCGCATCTCGTGAACCTGCTGCATGCCGGTCAGCTGCTGGTCCTTGATGGTGAGTCTGCCGAATCGATCGGCGTAATTCTGCGAGAAGGCATGATGGACGGGATCCATCGAGCCGAGCGCGAGGATGACGTCGTCCATCGCCACATTGACTTCGGCGCGCTGGCGGCTGGTTTCGGCCAGATCGTTCTCGGCCATCCTTTCGATATGCCGCTGCACCGAAAGGATACGCTTGAGTTTCTGAGAGCGGTTCTTCTCGATCATATCTGCCTCATCGCCCGATATAGATCGAATCGAAGGATTGAGCGAACTGGCTGACCATCGCCGCTATCGAGAAATAGATCAGGAAAAGCCCGCCGAGCAGCAGATAAGGCGTGGAAATGAAGTAGACCGGGATCTGCGGCGCCAGCTTGTTGATGAAGCCGATCGAGACGTTGAAGATCAGGCCGTAAATCAGGAAGGGGCTCGACAGCCGCAGCATGATGTAGGTGGTCTGTTCCAGCGTGTCGGTGAAGGAGATCAGTGTCGAGCGCATATGCACGAGGCCACCGAAGGGCATGGTGGTGTAGGAATCGATCAGCGCGCGAAAGACGATGTGATGAAAATCCATGATGAAGAGAATCATGATGCCGGCGAAGGTGACAAAGCTCGAAAGGCTGGTCTCCGGCGTGTCTTCGATGATGTCGGCTGAGCCCGGCTGGGTGTAGCCGACCATCGTGGCCAAGATCGAAGCGGCGAACTGCATGCCGAGCGTATAGATTCTCGCCAGCATCCCGTACATCACGCCGATCAGTGATTCGCTGAAGATCAGGCCGATATAAGTTCCGGCGCCCGTATGGACGGCCGGGTAGACGGTATCCCAGAGCAGCGGCATGACGGCGATCGAGAGAGCGGCGGCGATGAAGACGCGCAGCTGTTCGGGCACGCGCGCCGAGGAAAAACCCGGAAGAGCCAGCACACAGCCGCCGATCCGGCAGAAAACCAGAAACAGCGCGAGAACGGTCCCTTGCGGGTCTGTTATCATGAAATGGAGCCCAAAATCTTTATCTCGATGCCCTTGGCCAGTTCGACATGCGACAGGACCGGCAGCGTGGCGAACAGCCGTTCGATGATCATGCGCACATAGGAACGTGTTTCCGGCGACGTGACAAGGGCGAATGGCAGGCCGCGATCCATGAACTCACGGATAACTTTGGTCGCCTGCTCGCTGAACTCCTCCAGGCTGCGGGGATCGATGTCGAATTCGATCACCTCGCCCTTGGCGTCGCGCTTCAGCGCCTGATGGAAGGCAAGATCCCACTTGCTGCCGAGTCTCAGCACGCGCAGCACGCCGTTGTCGGCGAGGTCCCCGCACAGCTGCTGGGCCATGCGGATGCGAACGTGTTCGACGATCTGCTCGGTCTTCCTGACATGCGGAGCGAGTTCGGCCACTGCTTCGAGAATGAGGTGCAGGTTGCGGATCGAGACGCGCTCGGCAAGCAAGAGCTTCAGCACCGCCTGCAGGCCGGAATAGGACATGTGCGACGAGCAGATCTCGTCGGCGAGCTTCTTGTATTCGGGGTCGAGGCGATCGATCAGCACCTTGACGTCTTTGTAGGACAGAAGCTGCGGCAGGTTGTTGCGGATGACCTCGCTCATATGGGTAAGCACAACGGAAACGTTGTCGATCGGTTGGAAGCCTTCGCGCTTCAGATCGTCGGCGAAGTTTTCGAGGATCGAGACGGCAGGCATGCCGAAAGCGGGTTCGCGTATTTCATCTCCTGGAATGCTCGGCCGACGGCCGGCGCCGGTGACGACGAGGACTTCGCCGACGCGCAGCAGGTTGGAGGCGACCGTCGTGCCGTGGATGCGGATCTGGTAGGACTTCTCGGCGATGGCGATGTCGTCTGTCACCTTGATTTCGGGCACGACGAAACCGTATTGCGTGGCGAATTTCTTGCGCATCTTGCCGACGCGGAAGGCGAGTTCCTGATGGGCGCCGAGCAGGCGCGTCGAAACCATCTTGCCGAGCGCAAGCTCGATCTCCGAGGTGCGGAGCACCGATTTGACCGAGTCCTTCTCCAGCTCCTTGCTCTGGACGACCTTCTTTTCCTCCTGTTCGCGGCGAAGCTTGTTTTCAGCTTCGACCTGACGCGGGATGAACCAGGCGCCGAAGGCGAGAAGACCGCCGAGGAACACGAAGGGGACAAATGGCAGACCCGGCATCAAGCCGAGAACGAACATCAGCACGGCCGAGACGGAGAGCGCGCGGGGATAGCCGCTCAACTGGTTGACAACGGCCTGGTCGGTGGAGCCGAGCGTGCCGCCGCGCGAGACGAGAAGGCCGGCGGCGAGCGAGACGATGAGGGCCGGCATCTGCGAGACAAGGCCATCGCCGACGGAGAGCTTGACGAAGACGTCGGCCGCTTCGCCGATCGGCATGCCGTGGCGGAAATAGCCGATGATGATGCCGCCGAAAATGTTGATGCAGGTGATGATGAGGCCGGCCACGGCATCGCCGCGGACGAACTTCGACGCACCGTCCATCGCACCGAAGAAGGAGCTTTCCTCTTCGAGTTCCTTGCGCCGGCGCTGGGCTTCCTTCTCGTCGATGATGCCGGCCGAAAGATCGGCGTCGATCGACATCTGCTTACCGGGGATGGCATCCAGGGTGAAGCGCGCGCCGACTTCGGCAATACGCGTGGCGCCCTTGGTGATGACGATGAAGTTGATGGTGATGAGGATCAGGAAGACGATCAGACCGATGACGAAATCGCCGGACATGACAAGACTTGCGAAGCCGGCGATGACGCCGCCCGCCGCATCGTGGCCTTCATTGCCGTGGGACAGGATGACGCGCGTCGTCGCGATGTTCAGCGCCAGGCGGGTCATCGTCGCGATCAGCAGAATGGTCGGAAAGGACGAGAAATCGAGCGGCTTCTGGATCCACAGCGCGACCATCAGGATCAGCACCGAAAGGGCGATCGAAAAGGCCAGTCCCATATCGATAAGGAACGGCGGGATCGGCAGGAAGAGAATGCAGATGATGACGATGATGCCGAGAGCAAAACCGACATCGCGCAGACTCGGGGCGACTTTAGGAAGGGGTAGTGCAGGTGGTTGCGCCATAACGATTCCGTCTCTTCATGAGAGGAGGCGGACATGAATCCGCCCAATTCGGATCGAGGGTTAAATGGCGAAGCTTGCGCGAAGGTGGCTCAGAAGCCTGACTGGATGCGCGAGAAGACCAGATTTGTAAAAATCGAGATCTGCGAGCCTACAAAGGGGGCGGTGACACCGACCGTGATCAGCACCGCGACGATCTTCGGCACGAAGGTCAGCGTTGCTTCCTGCACCTGGGTCAGTGCCTGGATCAGGGCAATAACGAGGCCGACCACCATCGCGGCGACGACGGCAGGACCGGTGGCGACCAGGACGGTCCAGATCGCGGCCTGGAACAGATCCAATGCATCAGCTTCATTCATCCGAAGGCAACCTCATATCGCCTTGAAGCAGCCCCGCTACAGCCGGGCCGCAATTGGTTGACATCAAACCGGCGCGCCGCGCCGTTCGCATCAGGAGCTGCCGCTCGGAGCCTTGTCGGCGACGGTGATTCCCGTCTGCACGAGTATCTTATCGCCATTCGCGGTCGTCGCAATAATGCCGTCGGAATAAACCTTGACGGAATCGATAACGCCTTTGACGGTGCCGTCGGCGCTTTCCATGTACTTCCCGACGTAGCTGCTGGCCTGGGTGAGGCTCGAGTTTGCCAGAAGCGTGTCCAACTTGGTGTTGGTCTGAATCGTCTGCTCGACCTGCGAGAAGGTCGCAAGCTGCGCCACCTGCTGGCTGGCATCCATCGGAGAGGTCGGATCCTGGTTCTTCATCTGCGCGATGAGCAGCTTGAGGAAGTTGTCGTAGTTCAGCGTCGCCTTTTTCTGGGACGAGCTTGTCGAATCTGTCGAGGTCGACGTGGTCACCTTCGACGTTGCATCTACCGCCATGGTGCGATCTCCCTGCGAATCTGCTCGACCATCGTCGGCGGCAGTTCGTGGTTGTTGAGGATATTGTCTTCGATCGCGTAGAGGCCGCGAATGGCCTTGAGCGCGTCAAAGGCGCGGCCGGTCGAAACGAGCGCATCGATGCGCTTCAGTTCAGCGAGGATCTCTTCATTCTTGAAGCAGGTGAGCAGCATGGTGATCGACTTGCGGAACATCGCCGTCGAGTGATCCTTGCCCTCGGGGTTGATGAGGATCATCTGCGCGATGAAATAGAGCTGTCGAAGCGGCGTCGTGGCGCCTTCCGGCTGGAGCACATGGTTTTCGAGAAGGAACGTCACATCATTCAGGAATTCCAGCGCGACCTTGCGATCGACGCGCAGGACGGCGCCGTTGATGAAGATTCTTTCTCCGGCTTTCAGAGAAATGCGAAGTGTACTTTTCATTTAAGTCCATCCCTGATGATGGTGGTAACGTCGATGATGCCCTGGTAGTTGTTAGACAGACGTTTTCTGATCCTGTCGCATTCCTTCAAGATCCAGATTGCGATCGAGATGAGGTTGGCCCTAAGCTCAATCTCCAGCTGGTTGTCGGGATTTTTCAGATCCTCGATGAAGCTGATCCATACCCGGCGCGTATAAAACAGGGCTTCAATGGCTTCCCGGCCGTATTTTTCCTTGTCGCGCGCCAACGACAGCAGGTCTATGGACCGGTCAAGGACCTGCCATTCCCGCTCTTTCGCGTCGGCCACCGAGTCCTGCATGACTTCGGCATACGAGAACTGATACATTCATGCATCCTTCTTTATATTGCGCGCCTTTGCTCATCAAAGGTAGTTTACGAGACTCAACTGCTGGATCTTCGAAACGATCGTGTAAGCGGTTTCAAGCTGCGTTTCCAAAGTCTTGACGAGGGTCGAAGCTTCATAAGGGTCGACGCCCTGGAGATCGACGAGCTTGTTCTTGATGATGTTAGACTGAGCATCGAGAGCGTCGTTGGATTTCTTGACGCGCTCCTGCGAAAGGCCGAGCTGGCTTGCCTGTGTTACCAGGCCGGTGGTCGCCTTCGTCGTGTAGCTGATCGCCTTGCTGGAGACCTTGCTCATCGCGTCGGCGCTGAGATTCTGCCCGAGCAGTGCCGAGGTCATGACCGAGGCGAGAGCGAAATAGCGCATGCCTTCGGAATTGGCGTTGGTCGAGGATTCGATCACTTCCGAGTTGCTGATGCGGCTCGTCATGTTCTGGTTCGACGCCTGCGACCAGCCGGTCGTCGGGTCGGTCCAGTTGGCCTGGCTGAACATCGGCTCGACCTGCGTGGTGATGAAGGTGTCCATTTCGGCGCCGGTCAACTGGTTGACCGGCTTCGTCAGGCCTGCCGCATAGGCATTCAGCTTCGTCACGATGTCCGCGCTTGTCGCGGCCGTCTTGTCGGTCAGCGGCTGCACATCTGTATTGATACCGGAGAAGAGATATTCGCCGTTCACCATGGTGTTGGCCGTATCCATCATGGTGGACAGGGCGCTGGTCGCCGACTGGATGGCGACGGTGATGCTGCCGGGATCCTTGCTGCCCTGAAGCGCCGTCAGCTTCGAAACGAGGCCGTCGCCGACGTCCTTCATTTTGGAAAGCCCGAGCTGCGAGGACTCCATGCGCGCGTTGACGAGCGAATTGCTTGATTTGATCGAGTCTATCCTGTCGACCTCGCGATTGAAGTCCACGCTCCTGGCAGCGTTGCCGCCAAGGGAGACACCGATATCCGCGTAGACCCCCGTCGTCGCTTCCGTCGAGGCCTTCGTCATCTGGTTCTGCGCCTGACGGATCGTCAACCGCATTGCATTCTGGATGGCCGAACTTGAAATAAATGAGCTCTTCATGGCTTAACTCGCAATATCCAGCAATGACTTTAACATCTCGTCGACGGCGTTCAGGATCTTGGTCGCCGCCTTGTAGGACTGCTCGATGTCGAGAAGCAGGGTCAGTTCCTCGTCAAGGTTGACGCCCGTCTCGTTGGAATAAGCCTCGTCGGAACGCGACAGCGCCGCCGAGGTATTCTCCGCCGCCGTCGTGGCGTTGCTGCGGTACTGCTCGAGCCAACCCAAGGAATTGGTGGCGTATTCCATGATGCTGACGTTGGAATCGATGCCCGTCGAGGCGTCGAAGCCAACCACCGGCGCCGCCGGATCGAAGTCGATGTCGGAACCCAATGCAGTATAGAGACGATCGAGGTCCGTCGTATACCCGCTAAGGTGGGTGGGATTGTTGACGACGCCGGTGGCGTTGACGCCGCCATCACGCAAGCGCATCGGGTCACCGCCCTGCGAGGTGATCACGCTGCTGCTGACGGTGATGGTCGCCGCCATACCGGCAACGGCGGTGGCACCGGTATTGACAGTGCCGCCGCTCCAGGTGAAGAGGCCGGGCACATAGGCCGGACCGGCTGCCGTGTTCTGCTCCTTGAAGAGCGAGACCAGGCCGCGGGCGATTTCGTCGAGCTGCTTCTGGAAATTGGGGGCGATCTCGTCGCGGACCTGGAGGAGCGATTGAAGGCTCCCCTGCCCTGTCGTCGTCGATCCGCTGCCGCGCGGAAGCGCCACGCCGTCGACATAGACCGAATTGCCGGTAATGGTGGCATTGTAAACGTCTTGAGACTTGAACGTCACCTTGCGCGGGACCGTCTCGAAGAGGATCGTCCCGTCAGATGTGCTCAGCACCATGTCGTTGTTGGCGCGTGTCGTCGTGTTGACGCCGACGATCTGCGAAATCTGCTTGAGGGCCTTCTCACGCTCATCGAGAGCGCTCGACGCGTCCGCGCCCGAAGCCGTGGCGGTCTTCACCGCATTGTTGGCATTTTCGAACTGGCTGAGGAGCGTATTCAGGCTATCGACCGCCGTGGCGATCTGCTTGTCGGCGCTAGCGCGAACGTCCTGAACAGAATTCGATGCGTTGTTCAGGGAGTTGGCGACATCCTGGGCGGCGGTGATGGCGCCCTGAGCCGCGACCGTGCTGCCCGGCGAGGTTCTGAAAGCCTGCAGTTTTTGCTGGAAAACACCGAGATAGGTGGACGGCGCCGTTTCATAGTCGTTGCCGCCCATGATCGACTTCAGATCCCCGAGACCGCTCAGCAGCGTCTGTTGGGCGCTGTCCTGCGAGGACGACTTCAGATATTGGCGCAGCAGGGCATCTTCCTGCGCCCGGTCTATCTTGACGACCTGCGCGCCATTCAGGGACGTGGTGAGCATCGCCTGCCGGCGCACATAATCTTTGTTGCCGGCATTGGAAATATTGTTCGATACAACACTGCTCTGAGTGCCGGTATTGTTGAATATTCCCTGCGCGGTATTAAGTGCGGATGTGAGCGACATGGCTTACCCGTTACCCTACTTATCTCTTGAGATTGACGAGAACGTCCATGATGTCGGAACCCGTCTGGAACACCTTGGAATTGGCGGTATAGCTGCGTTGCGCTTCGATCATCTCGGTCAGCTCGCCGGCAAGATCGACGTTCGAACCTTCGAGAGCGCCCGATTTGATCGTGCCGAGGCCGTTGGTCTGCGGGAAGCCGGTGACAGTGACGCCCGACTGACCGTTGGCGCTGTAGACATTGCCGCTCATCAGCGTCAGCTTGTCAGGGCTTGCGACGTTGGCGAGCGGAATACGGTAGAGCGGCTTGGTGCTGCCGTCTTCATACTTGGCATAGACGATGCCATCGCCATTGATCGTGACATCCTGGACCGGGGTCGCCGCCTGGCCGTTCGGCGTGCCGGTACCGGAGAAGGCGGCGCCGAGCTGCGTGAAGCCAGAGAAGTCCATGGCGATCGTCTGGCCAGTCACCCCATCAGTGATGTTGATGGCACCTGTCGAAGTCATCTTACCGTTGGCGTCGAAGGTGAGCGATCCCGTGCCGACCGCGCCACCAGCGCTATAGGGGAACGAGGTGGTGCCGCCCGTCGCTGCATTGGCGTTGCGGAACATCGCCACTTCCCAGGTAGCCGCAGTGGCGGGAGGCGCCGGCGGCGGCGCTGCCGCGACGGCGGTTTTCGTAAAGTAGAAGTCGTACATCACCTTGTTGCCGAGGCGGTCGTAGGCAACCATCGAGACCTTTTTGGTATCGGTCGTCGTGGTGGCCAGGTTGGCGCTCGGCAACGTCGCGGGAGCGACCGGAGCCACTTTAGCGTTCGAATCTAGGTTGCCTTTGAAGGACCCGGATGTCGAAGCGATGGCGGTCAGGCCATCCTGGCTGACGTTGACCGGAACGAGACCGTCGAAGCCGTTGACGACGACAGCAGGCGCGCCGGAGTTGTAGGAATAGCCCATCAGCTGGAAACCGGCGGAATTGACGAGGTTGCCTAGGTCATCCTTGGTGAAGTCGCCGGCGCGGGTCAGGACCGGCGTGCCGTCAGGACCCTGGACGATGAAGAAGCCGTCGCCCGAGATCGCAAGGTCGGTGCCCGATGTGGTGTAGGAAATGTCGCCCTGGTCGGAGACGGCCTGGCGGACGGAGGTCTGAACGCCGCCGGAATTGTAGTTACCGCCCGAGGAGGGCAGAACCAGCGACGAAAAGCTCGTCGACACGGCCTTGTAGCCGGTGGTGTTCACGTTGGCAATGTTGTCGCCGACGGTGCTGAGGCGGTTCGCCTGTGCGTTCATCCCCGATACTGCCGTCTTCATGCTGCCGAAAATGCTCATCTGAAAACCTCGTTCTACCTGTTATGCTCGAGAGTATTTGGCGGGCCTTGCGTGAAGCTGTCTGTGATGGCGAGTTGCGAGGCCGAATATCCAGGTTCAGCCGAGCGCTTCCGCCCGGCTGAGAAAATCAAGCCCAATCAATGCAGTACCCAAGGAAGCGTTTGGAATCGACCGGATCGACGCCGAGTTTCTTGCGCAGCTTCTTGCGCAGCTTCGAGATGTGGCTTTCGACGACGTTTTCCTCGACCTCTTCATCGAAGATGCCGTAGATGGCGTTGAAGATCTGGGTCTTGGTGACCCGGCGGCCGCGATTGGCGATCAAATATTCGAGGATGCGGCGCTCTCGCCGGGGAAGCGCGAAGACCTCGCCGTTGATCTCGGGATCGCGACCATCCGAGAAGACGCGGATCGCGCCGACATCGGTGTAGTTAGTAATCGCCTTCAGCCGGCGCCGGATCGCAGCCGCCCTTGCGAGGATTTCGCGAGGATGAACCGGCTTGCGCACCACGTCGTCGACACCGCAATCGAAAAGCGCAAGGGTGTTTTCGAGCGAGGGCTGATCGCTGACCGCAATCACCGGCGCCATCGACCGATCCCGGATCGCCCGGGGCAGTTCCAGATTGCGCTGGCCCTGGCCGATCAGAAAAGCCTCGACTGCCGCAATATCGGAATCCGCGGCGGTCTGTACCCACTCGCCGAATTCCGCAGGATCAAAGCCGGTAGAGGGAATGCCCTCACGGCCAAACAGAGATGTGTATCCATCTTTCACGAGCTCACGCTCATCAACCACTACGATCATTCGTCCGCCTCCGAATCAGTGTGGCACTTCGATGATCTATGGGTACGAATCGCGCGAATCGGCGACAACTCGTTAAAGTTAATGGCAGAAACTAATAATTGATTAAGATCCGGGTGGCGATTTGATCTACATCTAGTAGCCACCCCTGATTATGCACACAAAAATTTCGTGGAAAAGTTAACAGTCTCTTAATTATGACTTGCGCAGGGGATTCATGCCGGATTCCTGCCATATTGTGACACAGTTTCGTCACAATATGCCGCCTCAATTTTTGATTGTATCAATTTCCACAAAAGTTACTCGCATTAGGAGTCCACTTGCCGTAGCCCGTGGCGACCAGATTGGCGATGACGCGACAGACATATTGCTTTTGTGCGGGGTCGTTGTTCGGGCCAGCATGGTATCTGGCTACCGCCATCGTCCACGTCTCATGACGGTCATGCAGATTGCGGAGGAACTTCGCCGCATATTCCACGTTGCGATGCGGGTCAAACATGTCCTCGGCGGAGCTGAAATTTTCGCCGTGATAATAGTGGTTGATCTGCATGCATCCGATGTCGATGAGCTTCGCGCCGCTTCTGCGGGCGACATCGAACTGTTTCATGGCGTCCTGTTCAGAAGGCGGAAAGATCGCTTTGCCTTCGACATTCATGGCGTAAGGATAGAGCGAACCCTTGCGGCCGGTCTCCGTCAGACCGACCGAATAGAGGATACCTTCCGGAATTCCATATTTGGCGGCCGCCGACTGAATTTCGCGCTCACAAGCGCCTGTGGAGGCTGATGCCTCAGAGGTAAACCCCGCCAGCACTACCGCTACCAGTCCTGCCAGCAGAAGCGTCTTCAATACCGGTCTCGCCTGCGCCATTGATGCCTCCATTCGTCCGCTGCGCCGTCTGATTGTGGCGCTCCCGCGCCTCGCCGCCCTGTCCTTGCTGGGCGAGCGACTGCTGCTGGGAGGTCTGGCTCTGGCTGCCTGCCTGGTTGCCTGCGTCGGAATGGTCGACCGGCGCCATGCTGATAGTGACGTTGTCGACCGCGTAGCCCTGACTGCGCAGCGCTTCGAGAATCTTGCCGTGATCCTCCTTCAATTGCCGGTAGGCCGCGCCGGTTTCGACCTTGAGGTCGACGTTCAGCGCGTCGCCCGACAGGCGCATGGTCGCCGTCACGAGGCCGAGATCGATCGGGTTCATCTGGATCTTCAGCGTATTGACCACCTTGCCGGTGCTCGTCCATTCCGCGGCGTTAGAGAGCGCCGAGCTCGGCTCCATGGCGCGCGCCCATTCGGAATCGCCGGAGAGAGCAGCGGTGACGGCAGCGGAATTCGAATTCTGCGCCAGGCCGATATAGCGGCGTGATTCGAGCACCGAGACATTTTCGACATCGGCCTTCTTCGAGCCTTCCTTCGGCCCAGCCTGATCGGCACCGATGTGAACGTCCATCGACACGCCGCGGCCATCGGCACGGCTGATCCTGAACGTCTTGCCGTCGGCGGCGTCGACATTCTCCGTTCCGGGAACCGTGACATCGTCGGGCTTGCCGCTGACGGCCGCCAGGGCATCGGACGCATTGCCGCCCGCCTTGGCGTTGACGCCATCGACTTTCTTGTCGGCCGTTTGCGCCTCACCAGTCTTGGCGGAGGCGAGATGGGTGGCTGCCGCTGCCGGCAAGGCTGCAGTCCCGTCGGCGGGCCCTTGCTTCAGCAGGCCGAGCACATCGGAAACTCCGCCGTCATCGTCCTTGCTGTCTTCCTTGTCGGTGTGGGTTTCCAATGCGTCGGTCTTGGCGTGCTTGACGCCTTTGGCTGCCTGCGCGACCTCCTCAGTGGAGCGGTCCTTCGGATCAAATTTCCCGAAACCGAGATCGGCCGGCATCTTTACCTGATTCTTTGCGGGCTTCCCGGCGACCTTCTCAGCATTCGCGAGATCGGCGATGGTTTCCGGCTGTGCGTCTGCCTGCGCCTTCAACGTGGCATCGCTGAGATCGATCAGTGGTTTCGCGCGGTTGCGGAGCGCCCGCGCCGACTTCTCGGCGCCGTTTTCGACAATCCCGCCCTGACCCGGCTGCCCATCATCGGCCTCGTCGTTGGCGGTGGCGCCGCCCGCCTTGGCGAGCGCATCGAAGAACTCGTTCTTTTGACCGGCGGCATCACCGTTTCCAGTCTGACGTGCCGATTTTGCAACCGCAGCCGTCTCCGCACCAGAGGCTCCGCCCGAGACGCTCATATCCATCATTTTAGTTGCCTTCTTGCGCCAGAAGACCGTCGATCTCGTCGAGCTTGGACCGATTGGTCGTCACAAATGCGTTGAATGAGGGGTCGGTATCCTGGCCCTGGCCAGCCGATGCCACACCTCTCGGAACAGGCTCGGGAAGCGCACCTGGCGCTCCCGGTTGCATGGCTATCGCCGCGGCCTTTTCAGAAGTGATTTCTTGATGATCAGTGTTAGGATTGGAGGCTTGCGTCAGGCTTGCCGGATCGGGAGCGCGCAGGATTTGATCGGCGACGGATCTCGCCGCCTCCTGCAACGCCTGATCCCGCGGCGAAAGCACATTACCGTCGATGCCGCTGACATTCTTCGCCGCCTGGTCGATATTCTCTGTGGGAAGACCGGCCATGCCGCCATAGAAATCCGCGAGCGGGCCGAAGGCATTGTCTGTGCCGGCGCCGAGAGACCGCACGCGTTCGACCGCCATGCGCGCCAACTCCGGCTTGCCGGCGATTGCGGCCGCGCGCGCGATGCGCAGATAGACCTCGCGCTGGCGCGGCGCGTCCATGAAAGACAGGATGTCGACGACATCCTGCGGCTTCACGTCGTGATCGTGACCGACGACGAGCTTGACGAAGAGATCGGCGAACTGGCTGGCATAAGGCGAATGCAGGAAGCGCCTGATATAACGCTGCGAATAGGCCATCCCCCTATCGAGCATGCCCTTGTCGAGGCAGATGGCGACGGAGCGACGCAACGCCGCCTCTTCGACGATTGTGCCCGGCGCGGCGAGCCGCGCCTGGTCGTAGAGATCGAGCGCGTCCGTCGGCTTCGTCGCGATCAGCACGTTGCCGCCGATCAGCGCCAGATAGGGGCCGATCTTCTTGTCGCGATATTCGCTGGCCGTTTCCACCAGCGTCTTTGCGACGAGAAGACCCTTGCCGCTCAGATATTTGCGCAGCACATCGGTGACGCGGTTGTCGAAATAGCCGTTGACGTCGTGAGCAACCAGATATTCGAGCGTCTGGGGATTGCCGCCGCTCATCGCATAGATCAGTGCCGCATCGACGTTGCGGTCGTCGTCGAAAATCGAGGGATCGACGGTGCGCAGCCGCTCGTCGATGGTGCCCAGCATGAAGCGCTGCATCTCACCGGCCGAATGATCGCCGGTTACGACGGAATCCTGCACGAATTGCAGCGACCGCAACATCTTGTACGGCGCGAGGTCGTCCGGATCCTGCGCATTGCCTGCAGCAGGCGAAAGCATCGCCATGCCGAGGGCCACAAATCTGACGTAGCGATGCTGCCGACGCGCCATCCGACTATCCTTGATCCGCCTGCACCAGGATCTCGATCCGGCGGTTGGCCGCGTTGAACGGATCGGACGGCAGCTTCAGCCGGCGGTCGGCGAAGCCTGAGACCTGGGAAATACGGTTTTCATCAAGCCCACCGTGTACGAGCATGTAATAGGCGCTCTGGGCGCGGTCCATCGAAAGCCGCCAGTTCTCATTCTGCGCACCCTTGTACTGGCGCCCATCCGTATGGCCGCGAATGGCGACCGCCCCGCCCCTCTCCTTGAGGATCGCGCCGATCTTTTCCATGGCGAGCACCATCTCCTGGCGCGGCACCGCAGAGCCGACATTGAACATCGAATCGTCGTTCTGGTCTGATATGCTGACCAGCAACCCGCCTTCCGATGCCGTCACGGTCAGACCCTCGGCGAGCTTGCCGGCAACGCCGCCGATCTGCTGAGCGATCTGCTGCTGCAACTGCTCCGCCTCTTTCTTCTGCTGCTGCTCGGCTTCCTTCTGCTGCTCTTCGGTCTTGTCCGCATCCTTCTGATGATCGGCGTCCTTCTGAGCTTCGGCTTTCTTTTCGTCAGGCGATTTGCCGGCCGCCACCTTGCCATCCTTGGCCTCGACCGCGCCCTTGGTTTCCTTGGCGGTTTTCTGCTCGGTGGGCAGCGGCTTGATATCCTCGGGCTTCACATTCTCTGCCTTGGCGATCTCGGTCGTCTCGCTCTCCGCCGGCTGGTCGCTCTTGCCCGGAGGCTGCGCTTTGCCCGCAGTCGTGACCTCAACCTGCTTCGTCCAGAAATCCGGATCGAAAGGATCACGATAGGCCTCGCCGCCATCGGCACCCGTGGCCGGTCCGGAATCGGCGGCGCCGCCATCGCCCTTGGCGCTGACATTGGCCTGCTGGCCGACTTCCTGGGCGATCTCGGCGAGAACCGAATAGGGGTTCTCGAAGAAATCAGCTTCGGAATAATTGGTGTGATCGCCTGAAGTCGAAGTCTGGTCGTCACCATCCGCAGCGGATTTGCCCTCAGTCGGATTTTCTTCCTTCTGCTTCGACTTTTCCTTCTTCTCCTCGCCCTCCGCACTGTCGACGGGCTTCTTCACGCCCTTCTCGGTCGGTTTTTCGTCGGCAAGCTTGATCGGGTTGAAATAGGTCGCGACCGAGGCCTT
The DNA here is from genome assembly GCF_003938655.1 of Rhizobium pisi. Lineage (GTDB taxonomy): Bacteria > Pseudomonadota > Alphaproteobacteria > Rhizobiales > Rhizobiaceae > Rhizobium > Rhizobium pisi. The sequence continues at coordinate 456,823 of NZ_RJJT01000001.1, read as the reverse complement.
GGTCTCCTCGTTGGCGGCATTGACCAGCCACATGACGAGGAAGAACGCCATCATCGCCGTCATGAAGTCGGCGTAGGCAATTTTCCACGCACCGCCATGGGCGCCATCGTGATCACCACCGCCATGCCTTTTGACGATGATGATCTCGTTCTTGCCGTGGTGATGGTTTTCGCCTTCGCTCATTCGAGAACTTTCTTCAAGCTGGCCGCCCAGGCAGACATACGGGTGACGATCACGGATTCATCGATTTCGACGGCAAGATCGATATCGTCGGTCTCAAAGTGGCGAACCGCGTCGGCATGTTCGCCGAGCTCGGCTTTCAATCTGTCGAAGAGCCGCGCCGGCCCCCTGACGACGATCGGTGCGGCCGCGCCTTCGAGGATGGCGTCGCGCAACAGAGCGGCGAGGCTTTCGGTAGCCTTGGCGGCAAGCGCTTCCGTCATGACGGGTGCGATGACCGCGGCTGCGCCGGCGCTGACCAGCGCGGCGACCTCTTCGGCGATATCATGGATGCGGGATGCAATGACCGACGCCGCCTCGACTTCGTAGCGAAGCTTCAGCTCCTCGATCTCGCGCGTATGGACCTCAGTCAGCATCTGCGACTCGAGTTCGTATTTCTCGGTCAATTCCGCGGTCGCTGCGGCATGGCCTCGCACATAGGCTTCACGGCGCTCCGCCTCGACGTCGATTGCCGGTTCGCTCGAGATTTCGGGAAAACCATCGCCGGCAAAATCATCCATGTCGATCATCGGTGCCGATGGTTCCGGCTCACCGAAATCCTTCAAATACCGGGAAAGCGAAATGCTCATAAAAACCATCCAGTATTCGGGGACATGCAACATGCCCGCCCCGCTCAAAACGACCTTGCGCTCCGGCATGCCCTTTCGAATCGCGCAAGGGCTTGACCTTGCGCCGGCACGGATTCGGGCGATGCCTTCATGCCGGAAACTAGGAAGTCAAACTTGCGCGAGGATGAATGGCGCCGCCGCCATTCGTGATCGCGCCCACCTTTACTCCAGCAGAATGAGGATCTTGCTTGAAGCCGTGTTGAGGATCGAGATTGCTTCGACGGCCATCTGCTTCTGGGTCTCGATCGCCTTCTGGCGGATGGAAGCCTCGTCCATGTCGGTATCGACCAGGGCGCCGACGCTCTTGTCGATCGAATCCGACAGATCGGCGGTGTAGTCGATCTGACCGTCGATACGCGCTTTCATCACACCGATGGAAGCGGCCGTCGTCGTCAGCGAGGAGAGCAGCGAGTCGGTCACATCGAGCATGTCCGTGAGCTGGGCATCGGTCGTATTCTTGCCGATGGCAACCTCCGTACCCGTCGCCGGCGTGGTCGAGTTGGCGTTCAGCAGGTAATAGTTGCGCGGGCCCGTACCGCTCTTGTTGATCGCCTGGGCATCGACCGATTTGGTCAACAGGCCGCCGCTGGCATTGTTCTTATCGATAAGGATGGTCTGCGACGACGGGAAATCGATGGTCCGCGCCTGGTACTCCCCTGTCGGAACGCGCACGAAGCTTGATATGACCGACCATGTCGGCGGCACGGCGGCGTCACCATTCAACAGCCAGTTCTCGCCTGCAAAGGACGTCGACTCGACGACCGTCTGCAGCTGCTGCTTGTATTGGCTGATCTCGGCGTTGACCTTGTCCTTGTCGGTGCCGGGCTCTTTTGCCGAAACCAGCTTGGTGCGGATCTGGGTAATGAGATCGATCGCCGAGGTCATCGCCGTATAGGTCGCATCCACCTTGGCGGCGCCGAGGCCGAGCGCATCTCCGATGGTGCCGAGATTGGTGCTGTCCGAGCGCATGACGGTCGCGATCGACCAGTAGGACGCATCGTCGGCGGCCGTCTCGATACGATATCCCGAGGAAACTTGCTGTTGGGTCTGGTTGGCTTCTTTATTGATGCTGCGCAACACTGCAAGCGCACTCACCGCGGCCGCGCTGGTAATCTTTACGGTCATCGACAGGGTCTCGGAAAGGTGAAAGGGCAGGCCGGATTGCCGGCGGCGACTGAAGTGGCGTCATGCCTCCGGCGATTTCCGCCGGCGCGTCGCAAAAAAAGCAAATCAACTCAATGCAAGGTTAACTCGATATCAACCTTTTGGGCAAGAGCGGAGGAGCGAGCATCGCACGGCAGGCATAGAACCGATCAAGCCATTGATATAAAAAGAAGAACCGCGCCGTTTCGGGCGCGGTCCGGGAGGCTTTTCGGTTGCTGGTGGACGATGACGCAAGATTCGGTCCAGCTTCAACGCCTGATTTAGCTGCGGAAGAGCGTCAGGATGTTCTGGGCGCTGGAGTTGGCAATGGACAGCGACTGGATGGCCAACTGCTGCTGTGTTTGCAACGCCGTCAGCTTGCTCGATTCCTCTTCCATGTTGGCATCCACGAGGCGCCCGACACCTGAGTCAATGGAATCGCTTAGCGAACCGACGAAATTTTCCTGGAGTTCGATGCGGGTCGAAATCGAACCAAGCTGGGATGCCGCCTTGGTCATCGCCTCCAGTCCGGCCTCGATTGACGTCAGCGCCATAGAGATCTCAGGCGAACCGAAGGTGCTGATGTTCATCGAATAGATCGAGCCGATGGTGCCGTTGGAGGTGCCGATGATGCCGGAGGTCGTCTCGATTGCACCGACCGAAGTCATGCCAAAGAGGACGTTGCCCATGGAGCCCGTGCTCAGGACGTAGTCCGTCGTCTTGACCGAGACATTGCCGTTGCCGTCGCGGACGAAGGTTGAAACGACGCTCTTGGTGCCGTCAGCGCCGGCAACCCAGTTTTCGCCGGAGAAGGAAGCCGATTGAGCAATGCTCAAGAGCTGCTGCTGGAGTTGGCCGATTTCTTCCTGAATTTTGGTCTTGTCGACACCCTTTTCCGTGGCGGCGACGATCTTTGCCTTGATTTCGCTGATGACGTTGATGGCGCTGTCCATGGCCGAGTAAGCGGTGTCGACCTTAGCGGCGCCGAGGCCGAGAGCGTCCGAAACGGCCGAGAGGGCCTTATTGTCCGAGCGCATGGTCGTCGCGATCGACCAGTAGGCAGCGTTGTCGGAAGCCTTTTCGACGCGGTAACCCGACGATACGCGGTTCTGCGTGTCCTCAAGGCTATTGTTGATGCCGCGGAGTGTCTGAAGAGCGGCCATCGCCGCGACATTCGTCAAAATGCTGGTCATGAAATGATTGCCCCTAGTTGGCAGATGGAAAAAAGGGACATTCCGGAAGGCTACCGGGAACGGGAAATCAGCCTCATGCCTGTTAACCGGTTTTTAAATTTGGTTAACTCGCCGTCTCGTTAGCGGCAGAAGACAGCATTATGGTTAATCAACAGTTAACGAAAATAAAAAAGCCGCGCTCCATCGGACCGCGGCTCGATTCCTGGATGCCCGCCGGAGGCCGGCGGGCCGATGTTTGCGCGGGCTATTAGCCGCGGAACAGCGTGAGGATGGTCTGCGAAGAGGAATTCGCAATCGACAGCGACTGGACCGCCAGCTGCTGCTGGGTCTGCAGGGCGCTGAGCTTGGAGGATTCTTCTTCCATGTTGGCGTCGACGAGACGGCCGACACCGGAGTCGATCGAGTCGCTAAGAGCGTTGACGAAGTCTTCCTGCAGTTCGATGCGCTTGGAGATCGAGCCGAGAGCGGCGCCGGCACTCGTCATGGACTTCAGAGCCGATTCAACGTTGGTCAGAGCCGTCTGGATCTGGCCGAGCGTGAAGGTGGTGATGTTCATCGAGAAGACAGAGCCGACCGTACCGTTCGAGGTGCCGAGGATACCCGTGGAGGTTTCAACCGCGCCGCCGCTCATGCCGAACAGGACGTTGCCCATGGAGCCGTTCGAGAGAACGTAGTCGGTCATCACGACCGACACGGCGTTAGAACCGTCGCGAACGAAGGAGGCAACGACGTTCTTCGTGCCGGAAGCGCCGGCAACCCAGTTTTCGCCGGAGAAGGACGCCGACTGAGCGACGCTCAGGAGCTGCTGCTGCAGCTGGCCGATTTCTTCCTGGACCTTGGCCTTGTCGACACCGTTTTCAGTCGCGGCAACCAGCTTGGCCTTGATGTCGCCGACGACGTCGATGGCGCTGGACATGGCGGAGTAGGCGGTATCGACCTTAGCGGCGCCGAGGCCGAGAGCGTCGGAAACGGCGGAAAGTGCCTTGTTGTCCGAACGCATGGTCGTCGCGATCGACCAGTAAGCAGCGTTGTCGGATGCCTTGCCGACGCGGAAACCAGAAGAAACATGAGCCTGAGTCGTCTGGAGACCCTGGTTGATGCCACGGAGAGTCTGGAGGGCTGCCATTGCAGCGTTATTGGTGTTGATGCTCGTCATAGTTTTCTTGCCCCTTGTTGGCAGATTTTAAACAGGGACATTCCGGATTTTCGGCCGGCCCACAGCGATCAGCATCATGCCTGTTAACCATCTCTGTTAAGGTTAACTCGCCGTTTCGATGGGCCTAGAAAACAGCAAGATGGTTAAGGAAGGCTAAATTCGAAATGGAAATAGTGTAAAAATATCCGACACTTAGAGCCGTTTTTGTTAACCTTATTTTAAAACATTTCGCGGCCGGGGATGACCCGGCCGCGAAACTTGGAAGACTGTAGTGACTGGTCTTAGCGGAACAGCGACAGGATGTTCTGCGAAGAGGAGTTCGCGATCGACAGCGACTGGATCGCCAGCTGCTGCTGGGTCTGCAGGGCGCTGAGCTTGGAGGATTCTTCTTCCATGTTGGCGTCGACGAGACGGCCGATACCGGAGTCGATCGAGTCGCTCAGAGCGTTGACGAAGTCGTCCTGGTTGTCGATGCGCTTGGAGAGCGAACCGAGAGCCGCGCCGGCGCTGGTCATGGACTTCAGAGCCGATTCAACGTTGGTCAGAGCCGTCTGGATCTGGCCGGCGGTGAAGTTGGTGATGCTCATCGAGAAGATCGAACCGACCGTACCGTTCGAGGTGCCGAGGATACCCGTGGAGGTTTCAACCTGGCCACCGCTCATGCCGAACAGGACGTTGCCCATGGAGCCGCTGGAGAGAACATAGTCGGTCGTGGTGACCGAAACGGCGTTGGAGCCGTCACGGACGAAGGAGGAGACGACGCTCTTGGTGCCGGTAGCGCCAGCAACCCAGTTTTCGCCGTTGAAGGAAGCGGACTGAGCGATGCTCAGGAGCTGCTGCTGCAGCTGGCCGATTTCTTCCTGCACCTTGGCCTTGTCAACCCCGTTTTCAGTGGCGGCAACGAGCTTGGCCTTGATGTCGCCGACGACGTCGATGGCGCTGGACATGGCGGTGTAAGCGGTGTCGACCTTGGCAGCGCCTACGCCGAGAGCGTCGGAGACAGCCGAGAGAGCCTTGTTATCAGAACGCATGGTCGTTGCGATCGACCAGTAAGCCGCGTTGTCGGAAGCCTTTTCAACGCGGTAACCCGAAGAAACGTGGTTCTGCGTCTGGTTGAGGCCCTGGTTAACGCTGCGCAGCGTCTGGAGAGCGGCCTGTGCGGAAGTGTTCGTGTTAATGCTTGTCATAAGTCTGTCCCCTGGAAACTAGATACAAAAAAGGAGGACATACCGGACTGTAATACCGGCGATGACGGACCAGCTTCATGCTACTCGGCGCCCGCTTGTTTTGGCCCAAACCCGTCATGTCCAGGGCAATCTCGCAGCCAATGCTTGCCAACTCCTTAAAAATACAGGCCCTTTGGCGGCCCCTCACCTCGCATAGTTAATGCCTCCTCACAGTGCATAGTTAATGTTTTCCCTCGCATTCAAATTCGGCGGAAAAAGCGAGCTTTCAAGCTGCCCCGGAGAGCAGACTTCAGCGAGCCACCGGTTTCAAGCAAGCTTCGAATGCCAGTGTGGCAGGAGCCGGGATAGCATCTTCGGGCCGATCCACCCATTTTCGGGAAGGACGGCCCGTGCGCGCGTCGGCGATCGATAGTTATGCCAGAACATTTCCTTCACGGAGTTGGGTTTTGAACAGCAAAGTTTCGTTCTCTGCGGCGTCCAAGGATTACCAGATGGGCCGCTACACACAGTCCCTGGCGACGCTCAACCAGCTCATGGATATCCAGCAGGACGCCAAGACTTACGCGCTGCTCGCCAAGAACCTCGTGCAGCTCGGCTTCAAGAGCGATGCGGCGAAGGCCTATGGCCTCGCCGCCGGCTGCGAAGGGCCCAACTCCTACGAATACGCCAAGCAGGCAGCTAAGCTGCATTACGAGACCGGCAACGAGGACGACGCGCTGCTGATCGGCATGCGAAACCTTGCCAAGGCCCAGGAAGATGCTGACCTCGCCTTCATCATCACGGCAATCTATCTGAAGCGCCAGCAGCGCGATATCATTCGCCCGTTCAAGACGGTGCTGTCGCAGAGCATGAATCCCGATCATCTCAGGCTGGCGGCCATGCTGCTCAGCGACGATCTCAACGACGCAACCAACCAGAAGCTCGCGCGTAACCTCTTCAAGCGCTTTCCGGGCAATCTCGCTTTCCGTTTCCTCCACCTGGTCTTCGCCCGCGAATTCAACGAGTTCGACGAAGCGAGCAAACATCAAGCAATCATCGACGACACGCTTGCTAAAGGCGATATCGAGATCCTGCACAAGGATAACCCGTTCTATCATTTGCATTGGTGCGGCAATGAGGATTTCAACCGGTATGCCACGATCGGCACGACGCCGCTCAACCACGAACGCGTGGCCTTCCGCCGCAACCAGCCGCACAGTTGGTCGGACAAGATTCGGATTGGCTACATGTCGTCGGACTTCTGGGACCGCCACGCGACCATGAAGCTCCTGCAGCGCATCCTCGAACTGCACGACAAGAACCGGTTTGAGGTCACGCTCTTCTGCCATACGGGCCCGGAATTCCTGAAACACAACAATACGGACCGCAGCAGCTGGGGCAGGATCGTCGATGTTCACGGCTTCTCCGACCAGGCGATACTGGAAGCGGTGCGAGAGCACAATATCGACATCATGGTCGACCTGAAGGGCCATACCTCGGGCAGCCGCGCGACGGCCTTCAACCTGCCCCTTGCACCGGTGCATGTCGCCTGGCTCGGCTTTCCCGGTAGCACCGTCAACATCGACCTCGACTACGTCATCGGCGACCACTACGTCCTGCCCGATGTGGCAAAGCCCTTTTACCACGAGAAATTCTGCCGGCTACCGGAGAGCTACCAGCCGAACGACCCGATGCATCGCCCAAAGCCGCGTCCTGTCACGCGCGAAAAGCTCGGACTGCCGGAGGATGCGTTCATCTTCGCCTCGTTCAACGGTAACCGCAAGATTACGCCGGAAACGATCGACAGCTGGTGCCGGATCCTCAAGCGGGCGCCGAACAGCGTACTCTGGCTGATGGCGAATTCTCCTCGCAACCAGGCGAACCTCTTGAAGCAGTTCCAGGCGGCAGGCATTTCCCCGAAGCGGATCATCTTCTGCCCGCGCGCGCCCTACGAGGAACATATCGACCGCCAGCAGGCAGCCGACCTCGGCATCGACACCTTCCCCGTCAACGGCCACACGACCACCTCGGAGCAGCTCTGGGGTGGCCTGCCGGTCCTGACCGTCAAGGGCACCAACTTCGCCTCACGCGTCAGCGAGAGCCTGCTACGCGCGATCGACCTGCCCGATCTCGTCGCGGCCGATCTGCAGGCCTATGAGGATATGGCCGTCGAGCTCGCACAGAACCCCGCACGGATTGCCGAATACAAGGCGCACCTGAAGGAGAAGCGCTATATCGCGCCGCTCTTCGACGCCGAACGCTTCTGCCACCATCTGGAACAGGCCTATGAAATCATGGCCGAGCGCGCCAAACAACGTCTCGCACCCGACCATATGGACATTGCGGCGCTGCCGCCGCGCGCTGAGCCCTTCGCGGCCGAGTGAGGCTGTCACCCCGCATACAAAAAACCATCGAAGCGATCCGGCGGTTTTTCTTATTGGGCAAAGGGTGGAGGGCAGCTAAAGCGCGTCGCGATCTTTCAGATTCGCTCGCGACGCTTCAGGTCTCTGCCGTTGCGATCACAAAACTGCTGCGCACTTTGCGCGATATGCTCAAGCGCATCCGCGCTTTCATCAGCTGAACGAACGCACCAGGCTGCCGACGAGCAGATTCCAGCCGTCGATCAGCACGAAGAAGAGAATCTTGAAAGGCAGCGAGATCGAGGTCGGCGGCAGCATCATCATGCCCATCGCCATAGTGATGGTCGCGACGATGAGGTCGATGACGAGGAACGGCAGCACGACGAGAAAGCCGATCTCGAAGCCTCGGCGAATCTCGGAAATCATGAAGGCCGGGATCAGCACACGATAATCGATCGGATTGGTCGTCTGGATGGTCTGCCCGCGTTCACGCGCCAGATCGACAAAGAGCGCCAGGTCCTTGTCGCGAGTATTGGCCGACATGAAGGTGCGGAAGGGTTCGGCGATGCGCTGGACGGCCTCGGTCTCGTTGATCTGGTTGGCAAGCAGCGGCTGCACGCCGTTCTGCCAGGCCTGATCGAAGGTCGGAGACATGACGTAGAAGGTCATGAACAGCGACAGCGACAGGAGGATCATGTTGGAGGGCGTCGAGGACAGGCCCATGCCCGAACGCAGGATCGAGAAGGCGATGATGAAACGAGGAAAACTCGTCACCATCATCAGGATGCCCGGCGCGACCGAAAGAACGGTCAGCAGGCCGAAAGTGCGGATGATCCAGGCGGCGACCGAGCCATCGACCGGCACGTTCAATAAATTGGTCGGCAGCTGCTGGGCGACCGCCAGCTCCGGTACCGCCATCATGACGGCAAGGAAAACTATGAATCGAATCATTCGATGACAAATGTCCTGAACATCACCTTCGATACTCGCCCTTTCGAGCGAAGGTCAACACGTTCCTGTATGTCATCCTTGAGATATTGAAAGCCCCGCGGCCCCTCGATCTGCTGAAGGGAAACGGTTCTGATATAGGCGAGGATATCCTGATGAATGTCCTCGGAAATCTTGACATCCGGCGGCCCGTTGAAAAGCAGCGCGACTTCGAGTCGGACCCAGTTCTCTGAGGGATAGGCGAGGTTCGAGGTGATCGGCTCGAGCTGGACGACGTTGTTCTCCTTGGTCGAGATACGCGCCAGGCCTTCCTCGGCCTTCTTCTTGGCTTCAGCGTCCTTGGCCTGCTCGGCCTCCTTGGCACCCTTGATGCTGGGCGCGACGATCGTGCCGACCGCCCAGCCTCCGCCGGCGCCGACGAGGGTTAGCACCGCGATGCCGATGATGGTCATCAGCGAGCCGGATTTCTTCGTTTGACCTGCGGCTGCGTCTAGATCTGCCATCGTCGTTCAGCCTCAAAGCGGCGAGAAAAGATCGACGGCCTGTTGGCCGCGCGGAGGCTGCTGCACTTCCATCAGGCGGCCGCGGCCGCCGTAGGAGATGCGGGCTTCGGCGATCTTGTCGTAGGAGATCTGGTTCTCGGCGTTGACGTCCTGCGGACGCACGATGCCGGCAACGTTCAGGATGCGCAGTTCCTGGTTCAGGCGCACTTCCTGCGAGCCCGAGATGACCAGGTTGCCGTTTTCGAGAATGCCGGTAACGACGGCCGCGACCAGAAGGGTCAGCTTATCGGTGCGCTCGATCTTGCCCTTGCCGTCGGTGCTGGTGTCGGAGCCATAGGTCAGGTCGGTCTTGGACTGGGGCGTCCAACCGAAGATCTGGGCGTTGACGTCCCAGTTCATGCCACTCGAATTCTTGCGGCTGCGGTTGGTCTCGTTGTCGAAGGAGCCTTTGTCGTTGATCTGGATATCGACGGTCAGGATGTCGCCCACGTTGAGAGCGCGCGCGTCCTTGAAGAGAGCGGCCTGAGAATCGCTCCACAGCGAATAACCTTGCGCGACAGCGCGCGGCTGCTTCGGATAAAGCGCCATCTGCGGCGTCTGGCCGTAGGCAAGGCCGCTGCCGATCGGGCTCATGGCGGGCGCGCGGCCGATCTCGCTGACTGCCGTCGGAGTCTGGCAGCCTGCAAGGAGTGCGAGGGCGGCGATCGCGGCCGGGAAACGCATATTCATGAAGGATCCTTCGACGTATTGGGATCGGACGCACTGGCGATGACACTGGCGATGGCCGCCGCCTTCTGCGGGTCCATCTCGTTGAGGATGAGGCTCGACTGGCGCGGGCCGAGACGCATGATCACGGCGGAGGCTACCTCGATCTTCATGTCCTGCAGCTGGATTGCGGCCGCGTCCGGCTTCATCTTCCTGTAGATCTCGGTGAGGCCGGCTTCCGCTTGCTTCAGGAAATCGTCGCGCCGCTTCAGCCAGTCCTGGTATTCGGCCTTGCGCTTGTCCATCTCGGCCATGCGGGCGTCGATATCGGCGCGAAGCTTTTCCAGCTCCTGCTTCTGCAGGAGGTAACGCTGGTCGCGGGCGGGATCGGCGATATTGGTGCAGAACTGCTTGATCTCGTCCTGGGACGTGATGTCGCCCTCCGGGTGCTCCTGCGCGAAGGCGCCGGGGATCGACAGCAGGACAAGGCCTGCCGCCGGCAGCGCCAGCCGGCGCAGGAATTTCAGGACCGTCATATCTGCATTCATGATCGTCTTCATTGCAGTACAAGCTCCGCCTGCAGGGCGCCCGCCGACTTGATGCCCTGCAGAATGGCGATGATCCCATCCGGTTTCACGCCGATGTTGTTGAGACCGGCGACGAGGGTCCTGAGGTCGGGACCGTCTATGATGGCGACGCGCCCTCCGGTCTGCTGGGCCGCGATATCGGTCTGCGGCTGGACGGCGGTCCTGCCTTGCGAGAAGGGTTCGGGCTGGATGATCTGCGGTGTCTCGGTGACCTGGACCGTCAGGGTGCCGTAGCTGACGGCGACCGGCGAAACGCGGACGTCCGAGCCGATGACGATCGTTCCCGTGCGCTCGTTGATGACAACCTTGGCCGGGGTGTCGGTTTCGACGATGAGATTTTCGATATCGGCCATCAGCCGGGTGAGATCGGCCGTGCGCGGCTTCTGGATCACCACCTCCTGCGAATCCTTGGCTTCAGCGACCGGTCCGCCGAAACGCTGCGAGGCGTAACCGTTGACGATGTCGGCAATGCGGGTCGCCGTGGAGAAATCGGGATTGCGCAGTTGCAGGACGAGATTGACCGAGTCCTTGAAGCGGGACGGCAGTTCACGTTCGATGATCGCGCCGCCAGGCACCCGGCCGGCGGTGGTGACACCTTCGGTCACGGTCGCCGCCTGGCCCTGCGCCTGAAAACCGGAAACGATGGCGGCTCCCTGCGCAACGGCATAGATCTGGCCGTCGGCGCCCGAGAGCGAGGTCATGACGAGCGTGCCGCCGCGCAGCGACGTCGCATCGCCGAGCGAGCTCACGGTCACGTCGATACGGCTGCCGGGGCTTGCGAAAGGCGGCAGGTTGGCGGTGACCATCACGGCCGCCGTGTTCTTGGCGTTGGATTGGCCGCCCTGGGTCGAGATGCCGAGATTCTGCAACATCGCCCGCATCGACTGCTCGGTGAAGGGCGAGGAGCGGAAGCCATCGCCGGTCCCTTGCAGGCCGACGATGAGACCGTAGCCGATCAGCTGGTTGTCGCGGCCGGCCTGAAGGGAAGCGATATCCTTGATGCGGGAGGTCAGCGCCCAGGCGGGCGCGACATCAGCCAAACTCATGGCGAGAACCGCGACAAGGGTCAAGAAACGGAAGAACAATTTCATTTTGCCCTCACATGGACCGTGCCGTCCGCAAGCACCGTGCCGCTGACGATGACACCGGAATCCATATTGCGCGCGCGGATGAGCTGCCCCGTCGCGCCGTCTTCAAGCGGTGTGCCGGCCGCCGAGATCGTCATTGGGCCAAGAGAGACGACCAGGCGAATCGAGGAGCCGCGCGTCACCGTATAGGGCTCGCGCAAGGCCGAGACATCAATCGTGCGGCCCGGCAGCAGCGTGCGCTTGGAGACGAGGCCTTCGACCTGCGAAATCGATTTGGCGTAATCTCCGGCAAGGTTGGGGTTGGTGACCTCGACCTCCTGAAGCTGGCTGCCCGACAATGTGTCGCCGGGGTAGATGATCGTCGTCGGGACGACGGCATAGCCCATGCCGGCGTCCGCGCCCGCGGGCAAAACAATGCCCGCGATTGCGATCGTGGCTGCCGCCACCCATCCTGAGATGCGTCCTGCCCGGCAAAACATCATGTTTCGGCCCTTCCCTTTACTTCAGGTTCTTGCTGACGATGGAGGCCATTTCATCAGCGGTGGTGATCACCTTGGAATTCATTTCGTAAGCGCGCTGGGCCGATATCAGCTCGGTGATTTCCTTCACCGGGTCGACGTTCGAGGATTCCAGGTAACCCTGCTTCATGTAGGCGAAGCCTTCCTCATCAGGGTTGCCGATGACGGCCTCACCGGATGCCGGGGTCTGCTGGAAAAGGTTGTCGCCGATCGGCTGGAGACCCGCCTCGTTGACGAAGTCGGCAACCGTCAGCTGGCCGAGCGTGGTCGGAGTGGTCTGGCCGGGCAGCTTGGCGGACACCTGGCCGGAGCGGCTGATCGTCAGTTCGGTGGAGCCCTGCGGGATGGTAATACCTGGAAGGACTTCATAGCCGTCGATGGTGACGAGCTGGCCCTTGTCGTTCTTGTTGAAGGCGCCGGCGCGGGTATAGAGCGTGGTGCCATCGGTCGACTGGATCTGGAAGAAGCCCTTGCCGATCAGCGCCACGTCGAGGTCGTTGCCGGTCTGGGTGAGTTCGCCCTGGAGATGCAGGTTGCGGACCGCCGCGGTCTGGACGCCGAGGCCGATATTGGCGCCTTCCGGAACGACGGCCTGGTTGGCGCGGTTGGCGACGCCCTTGGCGCGTTCGGTCTGGTAGAGAAGGTCGGTGAACTCGGCGCGGGCGCGTTTGAAGCCCGTCGTATTGATGTTCGCGATGTTGTTCGCGATGACTTCCAGATTGGTCTGCTGGGCATCCATGCCCGTTGCTGCGATGGCGAGCGCTCTCATGTGTTCGTCCTCAAATCAGTTACATCTGCATCTTGGTGACATCGAGAAAGGCCGAGACGACCTTGTCGCGGATGGCGATCGCGGTCTGCAGCGTCTGCTCGGCCTGGAGCATGGAATCAACGACTTCTCGCGTCGTCGCCGTGCCCTTGATGCCGGCAAAGGACATGCTTTCCGCGCCTTTCAGGCTGTTGACCGCGTCGGTCGCCATGTTGCCCATGACCGAGGCGAAGCTCAGGCCGTTCGTGGCGCCCGCCGTGCCCGGCATGGTGGCCGCAGACGACGAGGCGGAATTTTCGGTGTCGACGGCGCCAAGCGCACGGGTCATCGAAAGATTGCTGACATTCTGGACGCTGCTGATCATTTATTATTGGCTCTTCAGAAGATCGATGGTGGACGAAATGAGGTCGCGGGTCTGCTTGATGGTCTGCAGGTTGGCGTCATACGAGCGGTTGGCCTCGCGCATGTCGGCCATCTCCACCAGGATGTTGACGTTCGGCAGCTTGACGACGCCCTTTTCGTTCGCGGCCGGATTGCTGGGGTCGAATTCGGTGCTGAATTCGCCTTCGTCGACGCCGACCTTCTTGACGTCGACGGTCTCGACGCCGCTCGTGCGGTCCATCTGCTGGCCGAAGGTGATCGTCTTGCGGCGATAGGGATCGGCGCCGGGCGTGTCGCCGGTCGAGCGGGCGTTGGCGATGTTTTCCGAGACGATGCGCAGGCGCGTCGATTGCGCCTCAAGCCCCGAACCGGCGATTTTCATAGCTGCTGAAAGCGGATCCATGACAATTACTTCCTGACGGTCATCAACATCATTCGATTGAAGGAACTGACCAGCGAGGTGTTGAGATCGTACTGGCGCTTGATATCACCCGACTTGGAGAGCTCTTCGGCCACACCGACCGTGTTGCCGGATTCCTGGATGCCGATTTCCTGGTCGAGGGCAGCGTCCTTGACGTCGATATCGCCGCTCTCGCTGAAATCGTTGCCGCTGAGATGGGCCGGATTGGTGCGCGCCATGGTGATGTCGGACTTGTCGAGCACCGCGTCGAAGGGCGTGACATCCTTGGCATGGAACTTCGGGGTATTGGCATTCGCGATGTTGCCGGCAACAACCTGCTGACGGATCGTCAGCCATTCCGCCTGCCGCGAAGCCAAGTCGAAAAGTTGGATCGGTTGCATGAGAACTCTCCGTTTTTACTGTCCCGAACCTAGTGAGGTAATCTTGCGTGGGACTTACGGGAATTCAGGCTTTGAGACGCTTTTCGGCGAATGCCGCAGACCGCTAAAAAAACCGGGGGCTCCAGCCGGTTCGCGGCGGAGCCCCTGTGGTCTTCGTTACCTGCGAGCAGGTTCAATTGTTCTGGTAGGTGTCGCCCTTGGAGGTAACGATCACCCATTTTCCGTCGCGTTGCTCAAGAGCCGCAAGGCGGCTTTCGTCGGGCAGGATCGAGCCGATGCGGACCACATACATGCCCGAGGGATCCTCGATCAGCGCCCGGCCATTGGAGACGTGCAGCAGGCGGAAGGGAGACTTGCCCGGGAAGGGCTGATCTTCTATCGCGCCGCCGTCGCGCTCCTTGCCGAGATCGGAGACCGTCGCGGTCGTCAGCGGATCGATCGGTGGAGCCTTTTTGTCTCCTTCGTTCTTGTTGACCATGGCAAGCGGCGAGACGCTGAAGACGTTGCGGGCCGGCCAATCCGGCAATTCGCGCGAATTGCCGCTCGCGGCGACATGGATGCCGAACTTGTCCTCGTTGAAGAAGACGTACCAGGGGAAGAAGGCGGAGGCGCCGGCGAGCGCCAGGCCTGCAAAGGTCAGAAACCGATCCAGCACGGCAGTCTTCCTGCGCTGCTTCAGGGAAGCGATGCGTTCGTCGTCGAATTCAGCCACGTCTATCTCCTCTGGATGGGTCCGCCCGGATTGCCCATACCGGCTGCGGCCTTGAGCGCGCCGGCGAGATCGGCAAAGGCATCGGGCGCGTCGCGGTCGCCCGGCGACTGTTTCAGGACGTCGTAAATGATCGGCACCTGCTTGATCGCCATGTCGAGATCGGGATCGGCGCCCTGGCGGTACCCGCCGATCATGCGCAGGTCACGCGTTTCCTCGAAGCGGTGGATCAGCACCTTTAGCCGCGACACCAGTTTTTCCTGATCCGGTGTCCAGGCCTTGCGGGCAAGACGCGAGATCGAGGCGAGCGGATCGATCGGCGGATAACGCCCTTCTTCGGCGAGACTGCGCTGCAGGACGATATGACCATCGAGAATGCCGCGCGTCGAATCGGCGATCGGATCGTTGTGGTTGTCGCCGTCGACGAGGATCGAGATGATCGCCGTGATGGTGCCGGCACCCTCGGGACCAGGACCTGCGCGTTCCAGAAGACGCGGCAGCTCGGTGAAGACAGAAGCGGGATAACCGCGCGCGATCGGCGGCTCGCCGGAGGCGGTCGCCACTTCGCGGATCGCATGGGCGAAACGCGTGACGCTGTCGACGATGAAGAGGACGTTTTCGCCCTTGTCGCGGAAATGCTCGGCGATGGTGACGGCCGTCAGCGGCGCCATCTTGCGCAGCATCGGGCTCTCGTCGCTGGTGGCGACGACGGCGATCGCCTTCTTCATGTTGCTGCCGAGCGTGTCCTCGATGAATTCGCGCACCTCGCGGCCGCGTTCGCCGACAAGGGCGATCACCACCTTGTCGAAGGCATCGGCACGGGCGAGCATGGACAACAGCGTCGACTTGCCGACCCCGGAACCGGCGAAGATGCCGAGGCGCTGCCCGAGGCAGAGCGGCGAGAAGATGTCGATTGCGCGCACGCCGGTCTTGAAGCCGGTCTCGACCCGCTTGCGGGTCATCGAGGGCGGCGCGGTATTGGAAATCGAGCGGCGATCGAGCCCCTCGGTGATAGGACCCAGCCCGTCGATCGGCTCGCAGAGCGAGTTGAGGGTGCGTCCGCACCAGCTATCCGACGGTGAAATGCGGAAGGCGCCCTTACGAATGACCGTATCGTGGATGCCGATCGGCTCGCCCGGCTCGATCGGGCAGACATAGATCAATTCCGGCTCGACGCGTACGACTTCGCCGAGATGGATGCCGGTGGCCGATTTATGAGCCACGAACTCTCCGAGGCGAACGTGGCGGGATAGGCCGCGGACGGTATAGTGACCGGCGGCGATGGTCTGCACGCGGCCGCCATGGGCAACGGCAAACTCCGGTGAGACGTATCGGTCGACGAGGTCTGCCAGATGCGCGAGCTTCGGGGAAAGGCTATCCTCGGACAGCAGCGTGGTGTTCATGCTTCAAATCCCGCCCTAAACACATCGCGTGCGGCATCATGCCGTTCTCGCAAACCCGCCGGACATTTTTGGGCGAGATGCATTAGCGGCTGCCCCCGAGCGTCTGGACGGCTTCCTTGAATGAATCCTCGCTATCACGCATCAGCGACGAGACGCTTTCGAAGGCGCGGTTGACTTCGATCAGCTGGGTGATCTCCCGCATCGCGTTGACGTTCGAATTTTCGAGATAGCCCTGTTCGACACCGACATTGAAGCGGTCGACCACGGCCCGCGGCTGCTCGGTGGTCATGATGCCGCTGTTTTCGTAACGCAGGTAACCCTTGCTGACATCCGCTTCGAACAGGCCGAGGGAGGCGACCTGACGGCCGTCCTGATAGATGATGCCGTCGGTGCCGACGGCCGGTTCGCCACCTTTGGTGTTGAGCTGAATAGGCGCGCCGCCGGCGTCGAGAACGGGATATCCCCTGATCGAGACGAGCTCGCCGGTGTCCTTGAGCGTGAAGCGGCCGTCCCGCGTCAGTACCTGGCCGGCTGGCGTATCGAGCGAAAACCAGGCATCGCCCTTGATGGCGAAATCGAGCATGTTGCCGGTGTGCTGCAGTTCGCCGTTCTGCTCGTTGAGGTAGTCGTTGCCCTGCGAAACGAAAGCGACCTTGGTGTTCAGCTTGTTCTTGGTGTTTGCCACCATCTCGTCGAACTTCACCTCGGTGGCGCGAAATCCGGTCGTGTTCACGTTCGCCATGTTGTCTGCGATGGTGTTCAGGCGCTTTTCCAGAGCCATCTGCGACGACAGAGAAACATAAAGACCGGATTGCATGTCGGTAAGCTCCAAGCATTGGCGATGAACGGAACGAAAAGCCGGGCTCGTTTGTCTGGTTCGGCCGGAATTTCGCTGAGGCGGCATCTCAGAAACGGGCGCGGACGCCCATTCGTCTCCTTTAGACTGACGGCAGATGCTTGCGCGAAGCTGGCACGGGCAAATGCCCCGCGACCGGCCTTTTCATCAGCCTCACGCAAGGCAGAAACCTTATCCGTCTCAAAGAAAAGCAACGTTCGGATTGGGCTGACGATGAATATTATTATCGGATTTATTGTTGTCTGCGGCTGTATCGTCGGCAGCTTCATGGCAATGGGCGGCGAGGTGAACGCGCTGTTCCAGCCCTTCGAATTCCTCATCATCGGCGGCGCTGGTCTCGGCAGCTTCATCATGGCGAACCCGATGAAGGTCGTGAAGGACTCCGGCAAGGCGCTCGGCGAAGCCTTCAAGCACGCCGTGCCGAAGGAACGCAATTATCTCGATACGCTCGGCGTGCTCTATTCGCTGATGCGCGACCTGCGCACCAAGTCACGAAACGAAATCGAAGCCCATATCGACAATCCGGCCGAATCGACCATCTTTCAGCTGGCTCCGACCGTTCTGAAGAACAAGGAACTGACCGCGTTCATTTGCGACTACGTGCGCCTGATAATCATCGGCAACGCCCGCAGCCATGAGATCGAGGCGCTGATGGACGAAGAGCTCAACACCATCATGCACGACAAGATGAAGCCCTATCACGCGATCCAGATCATGGGCGATTCCTTCCCGGCGATCGGTATCGTCGCGGCCGTTCTCGGCGTCATCAAGGCGATGGCTCATATCAACGATTCGCCCGAAGTGCTCGGCCACCTGATCGGCTCGGCGCTCGTCGGCACCTTCCTCGGTATTCTCTTGTCTTACTGCGTCTGCTCGCCGCTGGTCTCCCAGATCAAGGTCGTGCGCGGCAAGCAGCATCGCCTTTACGTCATCGTCAAACAGACGCTGCTTGCCTACATGAATGGGTCGGTGCCGCAGGTCGCTCTCGAATACGGCCGCAAGACGATCTCGGCTTACGAGCGTCCTTCCATCGATGCTGTCGAACAGGAAATGATGAACCCAGGCGGCGAAAACAAGGCGGCTTAAATGACCATGAGCAAAGCTTCGCACGACAAACCGGCAATGGATCCTGCCCTTCTCGCCAAGCTGACGGGCGGTCTCGGCGACAGAGGCAGGGTCGCCAAGATCTGCAGTTCCTTCGGCGATATCTACAGCGAATTCTTTCCCGACGTCATCAAGAGCGAAACCGGGCTCGACGTGACGGTCAACTATATCGGCTGCGAGATCGGCTACAAAAACCACTTGATCGACGACCTCAGCCCGAACGTCACGCTCGTCGATGCGACGCTGCGCAACTGGTCGCAGAACATCACCGTCGCCTGCGGCAACGGTTTCGTCATCACGCTGATGGAGCATCTGCTCGGCGCCACAGCCGATACGATCGAGGAGCCGGCCGACCGGCTGCTGTCGATCATCGAACTCGACCTGGCGGTCATGGTCTTCGACAAGATCGCCAAGGTGCTGCGCTCGGCCGTCAACGCGCCTGGCGGTTTCGAACCGAGCCTTTCGGCCCCGCACGCCCATGAGGCACGCACCCGACCGCCGGAAGACCGTCCGGACGAATTCGCCGCTGCCATCAACATGTCGATCACGCTTGCCGGCATCGTTTCGGAATTTTCCCTGATCGTTCCGCAGACGGCGCTGCTCAAGACGACGGTGACGCCGCCGAAGCCGAAGCGCCAAGCCAGCGGCAAATCACAGGAATGGACCGAACAGCTCGGCGACCAGGTCCGCCGCTCGCATGTCACGCTGGAAGCCAAGATCAGGCTGCAGGATCTGACGCTGCGCACGATATCGAAGCTGATGGTCGGCGATGTCATTCCGTTCCGCGACCGCGGCGACGTGCGCGTCGAGGTCAGCGCCAACAGCAAGGAATTGTATGTGTGCGAGTTCGGGCGTTCAGGCGAAAACTACATGGTCCGCGTCAAGGATACGATGAACTCGGATGACGAACTCATCCGTCATTTAATGAATTAATCGGTTCTCTG
The DNA here is from genome assembly GCF_003938655.1 of Rhizobium pisi. Lineage (GTDB taxonomy): Bacteria > Pseudomonadota > Alphaproteobacteria > Rhizobiales > Rhizobiaceae > Rhizobium > Rhizobium pisi. Next base: position 437,644 of record NZ_RJJT01000001.1, on the reverse strand, counting down.
GCTTTCGGGCTGCAAAGGCAGTTTGAGGCAAGTTTCAACTGGAATAGTGATTTCATGGCTACGAAGAAAACACAGCAGAACAGTGACTTCCCCCTGGACGTTCCGGGCAGCGAGGCCGATCTCGACCAGGCGATCGACGATCTGCGCGGCGTCCTGAAGAAGGATGTCGACGGCGACCTGCCGCAGTTTGGCGACGACCTGCAGAACGACGCCTTCGCAGCAGGAACGGACCTGTCGCCGTTCGGCGGCGATACCTCGGAAAGCCCTTTCGGCAGCGACGATTTCGGCGGCGATTTCGGCGGCGGCGATCCCAGCCCGGCTGCGGGCATGGATTTCGGCAGCAGCCCCTCCTTCGAGGCCTCGCCGGCTCCGCTCGGCAGCGCCCTGACCTCCAATCTCGACCTGATCATGGACATCCCGATCGATGTCCAGATCATGCTCGGCACCAGCCGCATGCAGGTCTCCGGCCTGATGAATCTCAATGAAGGGGCGACGATCGCCCTCGACAAGAAGATCGGCGAACCGGTCGAGATCATGGTGAACGGCCGCAGGATTGCACGCGGCGAGATTACGGTGCTTGATAACGATGACACCCGATTCGGTGTGAAACTGATAGAAGTTTTGAGTACGAAAAAAGCCTGATCCCTGTGTGGGACGGAGAGGTTAGACCATGATGGACTTTGACGATTTCGGCGGCGCGCTAGCCGGGAAACCGTTGACCCAGGCTGAAAAGGCGGCGGCTGTTCTTCTCGCGATGGGAAAGGGAGTCGCCGGCCGGCTGTTGAAATATTTCACCCAGGCCGAACTGCAGACCATTATCTCATCCGCCCAGTCGCTGCGCGCCATTCCCCCGGACGAACTCCTGTCGCTCGTCGGCGAGTTCGAGGACCTCTTCACCGAGGGCGCCGGCCTGATGGACAACGCCAAGGCGATCGAAGCCATTCTGGAAGAAGGCCTGACGCCTGACGAGGTCGACAGCCTGCTTGGCCGCCGCACCGCATTCCAGGCCTACGAGACCTCGATCTGGGATCGCCTCAGCGAGGCGGAGCCGGCATTCGTCGCCCAGTTCCTGCTGCGCGAACACCCGCAGACCGTTGCCTATATTCTTTCGATGATGCCCTCGTCCTTCGGCGCCAAGGTGCTGCTGCAGCTTCCCGACAATCGTCGCGCCGACATCATGAACCGTACGGTCAACATGAAGACCGTCAGCCCGAAGGCCGCGCAGATCATCGAGAACCAGGTCATGACGCTGCTTGCCGAAGTCGAGGCAGAGCGCAACGCGGCCGGCTCGACGAAGGTCGCCGACCTCATGAACGAGCTCGACAAGCCGCAGGTCGACACGCTGCTCACCTCGCTCGAATCGATCAGCCGCGAATCGGTCAACAAGGTCCGCCCGAAGATCTTCCTCTTCGAGGACCTCATGTACATGCCGCAGCGCAGCCGCGTCATGCTGCTCAACGACATCTCGACGGATGTGCTCACCGTCGCGTTGCGCGGTGCGCCTGCCGAGATCCGCGAATCGGTTCTCTCCGCCATCAGTCCTCGCCAGCGCCGCATGATCGAATCGGATCTGCAGAACGGCATGGGCGGCATCAATCCGCGCGAGATCGCCATTGCGCGGCGCGCCGTGGCACAGGAAGCCATTCGCCTGGCCAATTCAGGCCAGATCGAGCTTAAGGAGAAGGCCGGCGACGCCTCGGCGGCGGCCTAATTCTCCGAGACTGTTGACAAATCAGGCCCGGCGAAAGGCAGCGGTTGATCGCCGTCCGACAGGCGACTACCCTTCTCATAATAGGCTGCGCTCTAGAGCGCGTCGCATGGAACTCGGTTCCGCGACGCGCTTTAGGTTTTTGTTTTGATGCATGTCGCCCAAAACCGCTGCATATTTTGGGCGACATGCATTAGCTGCCGCCTCTTTCTTTGACGGAGGGCCGCGACTTGGCAGATGATGACAAGGACAGCAAAACAGAAGCCCCGACCGCGAAAAAGCGAACCGATGCTGCTGAGAAAGGCAACACCCCGTTTTCGCGCGAACTGTCGATCTTCGCGACCATCCTCGCCACATTCATCTATCTGGTGTTCTTCCTTCCGGAGAGCGTCGGGCGCATGACCGAGACGCTGCGCGATATCTTCGAGCAGCCCGACCAGTGGAAGATCGAAACGGGGCCGGATATTCTGGCGCTCTTCGTTCGGCTCGGCTGGGCAAGTGCGGCGCTGCTTGCGCCTGCCTTCATCCTGTTCATGGTGTTCGGCATCGCCTCCTCCGTCTTCCAGAACCTGCCGACGCCGGTGCTCGAACGCATCCGGCCGCAGGCCTCGCGCATCTCTCCGGTCAAGGGCTGGACGCGGCTATTCAGCCTGCCCGGCCTCATCGAATTCGCAAAATCGCTGTTCAAGGTCGTCGTCGTCGGGGTTATCCTGTTCTTCGTGCTGAGGAGCGAATATTTCAGCTCGATCGATGCGATGTTCTCCGATCCGCAGACGATCCTCGTGCGGATGATGACGGCGATGCGCAAGATCATCATCGTCATGCTGATCGCCACCGCGATCGTCGCCATCGCCGATCTTTTCTGGACGCGCCATCACTGGTTCACCGAGCTGAAGATGACGCGGCACGAGGTGAAGGAAGAAAACAAGCAGGCGCAGGGCGATCCCTTCGTCAAGAGCCGGCAGCGCTCGCTGATGCGCGACCGCGCACGACGGCGCATGATCGCCAACGTGCACCGCGCGACGCTCGTCATCGCCAACCCGACGCACTATGCGGTGGCGCTGCGCTACGCGCGCGAAGAAAACGACGCACCTGTCGTGCTGGCCAAGGGGCAGGACCTGATTGCGCTCAAGATCAGGGAGATCGCCGAGCAAAACGGCATACCGGTGTTCGAGGATCCGCCGCTCGCGCGCTCCATGTTTGCGCAAGTCTCGGTCGATAGTGTCATACCGTCAGTCTTCTATAAGGCCGTTGCGGAGCTGATCCATCGGGTCTACGCCGCAGACGCCAAGAACAAACGGGTAAGATAAGCCTAATGAAAAAATGCCCTCACTCTACCCAGCGTGAAAAGATCCTCGCAGATGCGATCAGCCCGGTCGCCACGGAACTGCGCCTTCTGGATGCCTCTGACCTTATTTCGCTGCTGCGCTTCGAGTATTACGGCAATCTTTCCGATCTCGTCGCTTCGGCCGCCGAACTTTTCTTTCACCCGGGCACCGTGAATTTCGGTCTGGGCGGAAACTATACGCTGGAATGGGGCGGCAAGCCCGAAGTCGTTCTCGATCTCGAAATCAAGCCGCGCGGCGTCACCATCTATGCGCAGCTCACCCTTGCCGAAGATCACGCCGGCATCGAGATCAACCACATCGCCTTCCAGGATCCCTCGGCCGATCCCGACGCAAATACCGTCTTCCTGGAAAAGAGCCTTCGGGAATCACGCTACAGTTTGAACCAGCCGCCGCAGGCGCTGGCGGGCTGACCTTCTTTCACGACAATGAAAATTTGTGCGCCCTTCGACAACGGAGGACGCACATGGTTTCAGCTGATATAGCCGAGCCGGATCGCCTTGGCGATCGCCTGGATGCGATTGACGGAATCGAGCTTGATGGTCGCCGAGCCGAGATAGGCGTTCACGGTGTGCACGGACAAGCCGAGCTTGTCGGCGATTTCTTCGCTGATGCGGCCGTCGCCGGCAAGCTGCAGACAGGCGATCTCGCGTTCGCTGAGCGCCTCGGCGGCAGCCGCGCGGCGCTCGTCGAGCGAGAGCAGATCCATCATGATGTGACAGCAGCGGCCGTGCAGCTCGACGATCGTATCGCTCGAGGGATCGAGATCATCGCCGGTAAAAAGGATGAAACCGTTGCCGACGGCACCGAGCCGCACTGGAAAGGCGAGGCCGGAGAAAGGCAGGATGCCATCCTTCAGCCGCGTCATGAACGGCGAGAAGTCCGCCGGGCCGGGTGCGGCACGGTCGTAACCGCCGGCCCATGAAAGCGGCAGCAGCGATTTTTCGATATGGTCGAGGAGGATATCGCCATAGGCATCCGTGAAGGCCTTGCCGAAACCGGCATTGGACGAACCCCAGTTCTCGAGCTCGCAGACCAGGCGCTGCTTTGCCGGCAGGCCGGAGCCGCTGACACGATAGATCGCGAACCCCTGAGCATCGGCGAGCTTCTGCATCGCGATCAGCCGCGGAAAGAGATCGGACCGGCTGGAAATCCTGTTCACACGCACCATGCGCAGCTGCTCCGCACCGCTCATCGTCCTGGCTGATGGATGCGCCATGGATCCTCCTTATACGAGATTGTTGCGGACGGCGAAGGCAATGGCCTCGGACCGGGTCTTGGTCGCCGTCTTGCGCATCACGCTGGTGATGTAGTTGTTGATCGTATTGCGGGAGATTCCGAGGATCATCGCGATCTCGTCGCTGGTCTTGCCCTCGGCGATCCAGAACAGGCATTCGAGCTCGCGGTCCGTCAATTCGAAATCGCGGTCGACCTTTGTGCCGCCGCAGCGAAGGAAGCTCGCGACATAGCCTGCCAACAGGCCCACATCCCGCAGACGCTCCGGCGAAAGGATGAACCCCTCACCGAACAGGAACATCAGGGCGAGCCGCGACCGGCCGACATTGAAGGTCAACGAACAATATTGGCGGCTGGCACCATCGGGCACCTCGGCATTGTCGGGCAGAAGACCGAAATTCGGCTGGAAGACCTGCATGCATTTTTCCAGCTCGGTGGAACGAGCATAGCCGCTGACCAGTTCGTTGGCGATGTCCTTGACCAGATCGAAGGGCCAGTCCGAGGAAACGATGAAGTCGAGACCGCTTTCCTGGATCAGGTCGCAGCGCGCCAGCAGGTAGTGAGAAGCACCGACATATTCCGTCAATGCCCGCAGCCCGGACTGCAACCTGCCAGTGTCGGCGACACCGTGCAGGCGCTGGATCAGCTCATCGCGCGGCAATAGAGCCGGCGCTGCCACGCTCATAAAATTCGCCATTTGCCCCTCGCCCCTGCTCGCCTGAAATATGTTCATATCCATTGGCAATTTCCTGCGACTGAGGAACGATCTAACTCGGTGCAACAGCAGTTTTTGTGTAAAGGAATTCAAGTCCCGCTCGAATCCTACTTCGAATCACCTAAGGGTAAGCCAGCCGATGTAAATCACCATCTCCGACTTCTAGGGATTTACTTTCGCTGCTGCCCATGCATTGATTCGAGCACCAATTGCGCCCCTCAAGATACAGGGGAGGCTAAGATGATTCTGGCTGTACCGCAACTTGATTCGCGTTTTACGCGAGTGCCCCTCAACAAGCTTATCCGTCTTTTCTACAGCGCAACGTCAATGCAACTGACATTATATTCCTATTCATGTTCCCGGCATTGGCTATATCGGAAGAGAGCCGTGTAATGTCGCCACGATGTGGCCTCGGCATTTTTCCCGACAATGCGGAACCGCAGTTTTCAACTGGGCAATACTCGTGACTGCGCGACAGACTTTGCATCTATATTCTCGGGACTTCGATTGGGGCAACGCGATGGGTCCTGCTTGCTTCACGGAGGCCGATAACATTCTCGTGACATGAAAAAAGGCCGGTTGCCCGGCCTTTTCTTATGCTGCGTCGTCGATCGCCCATTTCCTGAGGATTTTCGCGGCGCGTTCCTCGTTGATCTCAACCATGCGGGCAAGCTTGCGTTCCGGGCCTTCCTTGACGCGACGGTTGAAGTTGCCGTCGTCGTCGCCGAGACTGAGAAGATCCTCGGTGCTGTCGAAGCCGAAGTCGGAGCCGAAGCCATCCATGAGAGCCCCTCCGGGCACCCCGGCCGCTGGCGCAAAGTCGGGAAGCTCGAGGCCGGCCGCTTCCGGCGTGGCGTCGCCGAGAACCGCAGTGGAGTTGCCGTTGACGCTGCGAACCAGAGGCCGCAGCCCCATCCAGACGACCACGAAGGCGACCGCGACGAAGGCAAGCGAATTGATGATGCCGGCAAGGTTGCGGCTCAGCATATCCATGACATGGACGCCGCCGCTGGCCTCTTCGAGCAGCTGGTTCTCGAGGAAGTCCATCGCCGTGACGGTGACGACGTCGCCGCGCTTGGCGTCGATGCCTGCCGCCGAAGCGACGATCTTCTGCATTTCAGCAAGATAGGCGTCGATCTTGGCCTGGTCGGCAGGTTCGCCGACCATCTTGGCGATACGGCCCTTGTTGACAACCACCGCGATCGAAAGCTTCTCGACCTTGTAGCTGTTGCGGGTCGTCGCCGTCGTCTTGCTGTTAATTTCGTAGTTGGTCTGCTCTTCGCGCTTGTCGGACTTATCCTGCGATTCGGGTCCTGCTGAGCCACCGGCCTGGGGAGCCGCCTGCGGAATGTTCTGCTCGACGGTCGTCGCGCTGTCGGACTGTTTCTGCTGGGACTGCTGGGCTTCTTTGGTCGAGCGGACCGAGCGTTCGACCTTGGATTCCGGATCGTAGGTGGTTTCCTGGATCTGCTGGGCGTCGGTGTTGAGATTGGCGGTGACGCTGGAGCGGAAGTTGTCCATGCCGAGGAAGGGTGCGAGCGCCTTGTCGATGTTGGATTCGACTTCCTGCTGGACGTTCTGGACGATGTTGAGCGAGCGGTTCAGCGAGCTGTTGCTCGCATCGTCGCCGGAAGCGAGCAGCTGACCGGCGGAATCGAGGATCGTCACGTCATCGACGTCAAGCCCCGGCACGGCCGAGGCGACGAGGTGGCGGATCGAGGTGGCGGCGCTGCGGCCGGTGGCCGCGCTTGCGCGAATCATCACCGAGGCGGTCGGCTTCTGCTCCGCCTTCCGGAAGTTTCCGACCTCCGGCATGACGATATGGACGCGGGCGGCTGTGATGCCCGAGATCGACTGGATGGTGCGTGCGATTTCGCCTTCCAGCGCCCGAACCCGCGTCACCTCTTGCATGAAGGAGGTCAGGCCGAGGGAACCGACATTGTCGAAGAGTTCGTAACCGGCGTTGGCGCTGTTCGGCAGGCCGCGCTCGGCAAGCATCAGGCGGGCCTTGCCCGTCATCCCCGCGGGAACGGTGATGCTTGAGCCATCCGTGCCGACCTGAAAATTGATGTTGGCTTCCGCAAGCGCCATGCTGATCTGGTTCAGATCAGGGTTATCAAGACCGACATAAAGCGTTTCTTGCGCCGGTTTGTTGACGAAAAGGGCAGCCGCAAGGACGATTGCGATGGAAACGGCGCCGACGCCTCCCAGAATCATCAGGCGTGTTCGGCCTAGGGCGCCAAAGTTCTTAAAAATCTGAACTAATTGATTTAACAGATTCATTCTGTTCTCGCACGATCCGTCAAAGACAAAGCAGGCTTATTGCCCATCTGACGAATAATCGGCGAAACTTGTGCGAGCGTTTCGTGAAGAGTGCGGAGCGAAAAGCTCCTAGAAGAAATCGAAGTCGCCGGCGGCCTTGCTCAGCGGCTGTGAATGGCCGTGGCGCGTGGCGCCGCCCAGCGCCTTCTGCATCTCCGCCAGCTTGACAAGGCTGAGGGCGGTGGCGACGTCCACCGTCCAGCCGTGCGGGATTTCGCCGGTAATGGTGTCGATGAATTCGGCAAGGCCGCGCGACTTCTGCACAGCCAGATCGATACCCTGCATCACCTTCATGGCATCCGGCGAATTCAGCACGTCGGCGCCGCCGCCGAGTTCGAGAAGCTGCGGCTCGATACGCTCGATGAGGTAGGCGACGTCGTGCAGTTCGGAAACGATGCGCATCAGGATATCGCTCAGCGCTTCGACAGGCGCCGGCGGCTCCATCACAGGGGTAAATGTCATATGAAAATCCTCGCCATCAAAAAAATTCGATACTGGTTTCGACGGGCTTCTGCGGAGCGGCGGGACGCTGCTCGAGAGCGACGGTTCTCTGTGTTTCGGCGCCGGTCAGGGGGTATTGCCGGGCACGACCGGAGACCGGCCAATATTCAAGCTTGCGTCCATGCTCGCCGCCGGTGGAGGAGCCGACCACCGGAATGCCTTCATCCCTGAGGAACTGCACGGCGAAGGCCGCGTTCTGCTCACCGACATTGGAGAATGTCGAGATCGTCTTCGCCCCGCCGAAGATCTTTGCCTCCAGCCGGTCGCGCCGGGCGCCCTGCTTCAGGAGACCGTTGATCAGCAGTTCCATCAGATGCACGCCGTAGCGCGTGGCATCGCCGCCGGTCATCGGCGAGTTCGCCGTACCGGGCAGCAGGAAGTGGTTCATACCGCCGACGCCGGCGATGGGATCTCGGAGGCACGCAGCCACGCACGAGCCGAGAATGGTCGAGAGCACCGCATTCGGATCGCTCAGAACCTTGTACTCGCCCTGAATGATGTGCACGCGGCGGGCTGCCCCCTCAGTGATCATTTCAAGGCTCCAAACACGGCTTCGATAGCAGCTTTCATCTTTTCGATCGTGAACGGCTTTGCCAGCACGTTGTTGGCGCCGAGCTGGGCCGCCTTCTGCACCAGCGCGCGGTCACCCTGGGCGGTGAGGATGATGAACGCCGCTTTCTTGGTGTTCGGATTGGTGCGCACGGCCTGAAGGAAGCCGATGCCATCCATCTTCGGCATGTTGAAGTCCGAGATCACCAGGTGGTGCGGTTGCTCGGCCATGATCTTCATGCCCTGCTCGCCGTCGCCTGCGGACGTGATCTGCTTGAAACCGAGCTGGGTCAGCGCATCGCTGAGCAGCAACCGGCTCGTTACCTGATCATCAACGATCAGAACTTTGATTTTCTCCGCGATCGACATTATTCGGTCCCTTCCTTTCGGGCGGCTGTCATTTTCAATATTTCTTCACCGATGGCAGACAGTGGCAGCTGCTGCTCAACGGCGCCAAGTTCGTGGGCAACCCTTGGCATTCCGTAAACGACACAGGTTTTTTCGTTCTGGCCGAGTGTTCTGGCGCCGGCGTGGCGCATTTTCAACAATCCGGCCGCACCATCGCGGCCCATTCCAGTCAGGATCACGCCGACGGCGTTGCGGCCGGCCAGTTCCGCGACCGAATCAAACAGCACATCGACCGACGGACGATGACCGTTGACCGGAGGGCGGTCGACGAGACGGCAACAGGGTGCGGAGGCGCTGCTGACCTGAAGATGACGTTCGCCGCCGGGCGCCAGATAGATCTTGCCGATTTCGAGACGGGCGCCATCGGTCGCTTCCTGCACCACGGGCGCGCAGAGGCGGTTCAGCCGCTCGGCGAAGCTCTTGGTGAAAGTCGGCGGCATATGCTGGGTGATGACGGTTGGCGGGCAATTCGCCGGAAACTTCTGCAGCACGGCGATCAGCGCCTCGACGCCGCCGGTCGACGAGCCGATCGCGACGATCTTGCGGCCGACGCGGAAGTCGGCGACGGCGGGCGGCGGCGCGGGGGCGGCCACGCGTTGGGAGAACTGGCGCTGCGTGCGCGCGGCGGCCTTCACCTTCTCTGCGAGGTCGCCGAAGGGCCTGGGTTCGCCCGGCGTCGGCTTGCCGACGCAGTCAAAGGCGCCGATCTCAAGCGCCGCAAGCGTCGCCTCGGCGCCGCGATGCGTCATGGTGGAAACCATGATCACCGGCATCGGACGCAGCGTCATGATCTTTTCGAGGAAATCGAGACCGTTCATATTCGGCATCTCGATGTCGAGCGTCACGACGTCCGGGTTCAGCCGCTTGATCGCCTCGCGCGCTTCCAGCGCATCGCCGGCCTGGCCGATGACGTTGACTTCGGGGTCCGAACTCAGGACGGCAGTGATCAGGCCGCGCATCGTCGGCGAGTCGTCAACAACAAGAACCCTTGCCGGCGCGCTCATGCCTTCCTCCCGGGACCCTTGGCGGTGTAGCGATAGGTCGTGATGCCGATATTGTCGAAGACGTGTTTCGCCTCGCCCGAAACACGCTCGGAATGGCCGATATAGAGATGGCCGCCTTCCGGCAGCAGGCCGGCGAAACGTTGCCATATCTTCATCTGCGTCGGCTCGTCGAAATAGATGACGACGTTGCGGCAGAAGATGACGTCGAACTTGCCCTTGAACGGCCACTGCGCCATCAGGTTCAGCTCGTTATAGGTGATCAGCCGCTTGACGCGGTCGTCGACCTGGAACTTCCGGCGCCCCTGCACCTCGACTTCGCTGAACCATTGCTTGCGCATGGCGGGCGACACGGTTTCCAGCGCGCTTTCGTCATAGGCACCGGCCCGGGCGATCGCGAGGATCTTCGGATCGATGTCGGTCGCCAGGATCTTGAAGTCGTAATCGGCGACATTCGGCATCAGGGACAGCACGGTCAGCGCGATCGAATAGGGTTCCTGCCCGTCGGAGGAGGCAGCCGACCAGATGCGCACCCTGCCGCCCGATCTCGCGCGCTGCAGGAGCTCGGGCAGGACATGATCGCGCAGATGATCGAAATGATGATTTTCGCGAAAGAAGCGGGTGAAATTGGTGGTCAGATGCGAAAGCATTTCGCGGCGCGCCGCAGCACCGGCCGGCGAAGCGACGAGGGCACAATACTCCCGGAAGCCGGACAGGCCGAGATTGCGGATATGTTTCGACAGGCGCGAATAGACGAGCGAAGCCTTCGTCTCGTTGAGGAAGATGCCGGCATCTGAATAGATCATCGCGGCGATCTCCGTGAGGTCGCGGCGCGTCAGCGGGTATTCCCCGCTCGCCAGGACCTCGTCGGCGCCCTGCCTCTGATCTTTTGCGCCCATTGCATTCATGCGGCTTCGCTTTCGGTTTCGGAAATGAGGGCTTCAAGTTCGATCAGGCAGATCATGCGCTTCTCGATGGCGAGGATGCCGCGGGCAAACTGACGCTCGAGCTCGGAGGAGATCTCGGGCGTCGGCTGAACAACCTCGTCGGTGACCGTCAGGATGTCGGAAACGGCATCGACCAGCAGGCCGACGACCTTACGCCGGACCTGGGCGACGATGATGACATGACGGGCGGTCGGATCGGCCGGCTTCATGCCGAGCCGGGCCGAGAGGTCGATGATCGGCAACACCGCGCCGCGCAAGTTGATGACACCTAGCATATAGGTCGGCGAGTGCGGCATCGCGGTCGCCGGGGTCCAGCCCCGGATTTCGCGAACCGACATGATGTTCACGCAAAATTCCTGATCCCCGATGCGGAACGCGATCAGCTCGCGATCCCCCTGGTTCAGATTTTTTACAGTGTACGACATTGCCTTATCCCACCGCTGCTAACGACATTTCCGCTTTCAGCGATTGGCCGCGCGAGGCGCCGACAACCGCGTCGACATCGAGGATGAGAGCCACGCGGCCGTCGCCGAGAATGGTGGCGGCGGCTATGCCCGGCACGTGGGTGTAGTTCGCTTCCAGGCTCTTGATGACGACCTGACGCTGACCCTGAATGGCATCGACCATCAGGGCGCGCTGGCCACCGCCTTCGGATTCCACCAGAAGCGCGACACCTTCGACCGGATTGGCCTGGGTCGCACGGAAGTTCAGAATGCGGCCGACATCAACCAGCGGGCAGAAGCTGTTGCGGATCGAGATCAGCCGGTGGTTCGCACCGAAGGAGTGGATCGCGGAGGCTTCCGGTTGCAAGGTTTCGACGATCGCGGTCAACGGCACAACCAGCGTCTGGCCGGCGACAGTGACCACCATGCCGTCGAGGACGGCGAGCGTCAACGGCAGGCTCATGGTGAAGACCGAGCCGTGACCCGGCTTGGAGGTGATGTTGATGCGTCCGCCGAGCGCCTGGATCGAGCGCTTGACGACGTCCATGCCGACGCCGCGGCCGGAGATGTCAGAGATCTTGTCGGCTGTCGAGAAGCCCGGCAGGAAGATCAGGTTGTCGATCTCCTCGTCCGACAGGTTGGAGTCGGCCGGGATGAGGTCGTTGTCGATCGCCTTCTGGCGTACTTTCTCGCGGTTGATGCCGGCGCCGTCGTCGGCAAGCTCGATCAGGATGCGGCCCGAACGATGCTTGGCGGTGAGGCGAACCGTGCCTTCCGTGTTCTTGCCGGCAGCGGCGCGCTTTTCGGGCGTTTCGATGCCGTGGTCGACGGCATTGCGGATCATGTGGGTCAGCGGCTCGGCGAGCTTGTCGATAACAGTCTTGTCGACTTCGGTGTTTTCACCTTCCGTGATCAGGCGGATCGACTTGCCGGTCATGTCGGCGATTTCGCGGACGATACGCGACATGCGCTGGAAGACCGGCTTCACCGGCTGAGCGCGGATTGCCATGACCGAGTCCTGGATCTCGCGGGTGAGCTGCTGCAGCTCTTCCAGACCCATGTTGATCGAGGAGGTGCCGGTCGTGTCGTTTTCAATGACGCTCTGCGACAGCATCGCCTGGTTGATGACCAGTTCGCCGACGAGGTTGATGAGGCGGTCAACACGGTCGAGATCGACGCGGATCGTCTGGCCGGCACCGGCGGCATTGTTCTGGGCGGCAGCGTTTGCGGCTGCTGCCGCTGCTGCTGCGGCTGCCGATTCCTTCTTTTCAACACGGGCTGCGGCTGCGGCCATCTGCGTGACGTTGGAGGCGGTCTCGGCGGCGGCAACGGCTGCGGCCGTCTCGTTGGCCCTGTTGCCGGCGGAGCTCACTTCGGCTGCGCCCGTTTCATCCAGGATCGACAGGTCGAAGGGAACCGGCACCATCGGCAGTTCCTCGTTGGCGCTTGTATTACCAGCCGCTTCGTCGACCGGTTTCACCGTCAGGTCGCAATCCCACTCGGCGAATTCGAAGACGGTGCGGATGGCGTCTTCACCCTTGTCCGTCCTGATCGTCACGTTCCAGAAGAAATAGGCCCCTTCAGGATCGATCTCCTCGAGGCCCGGCAGGGCGTCTGTATTGCAATAGATTGTCATCTCGCCAAGACGCGAGAGGTCGCGCAGAAGCAGAGTGGCGTCGTTGCCCTTGGAATAGAGCTCGAAACGCGGTTTGAAGATGACTTCATAGGCCGGCAGGCCGGAGCCGACATCGCCCTCGCCGCCGAAATCGTCAAAAGAAAAAGGAACCGGCTGGAAGCCGCTGTCGTCGGTCGGCTTGGGAGTGGCAGCAGGCGCAGCCGATGCTGCCGGCTTTGCGGCGGCCTTCGGCGCAGGGGCTTCGGCGGCTGCGGAAGGAGACGGCAGTTCGCCGTTGGCCAGCGCTTCGAGCTCCTTGACGAGACCGCGGCTGCGGCTTTCATCGACGCTGCCGCCGTCGCGCGCAGCATTCGTCAGGTCGGCGAGCACGTCAGCCGACTTCAGCATGACCTTCAGGACGTCCTGGGTCGGCTCAAGCTTGTTGGAACGAACGCAATCGAGAGTGGTCTCGAAAACATGGGCGAAGGCTACCAGATCGTCAAGGCCGAAGGCGCCGGCGCCACCCTTGATCGAATGCACGGCACGGAACACCGCGTTGACGGTTTCCGGATCGCGATCGCCATCATTCATTTTCAGAAGACCGGATTCCAGCTCGGCGAGCTGTTCCTCGCACTCCTGGAAAAAGATCTCTTTGATTTCGTTCATATCCATAGGAGAAAATCCTGGGTTTAAGCGGTTACACGCTCAATGGCATCGATCAGTTTGGCCGGGTCGAAAGGCTTGACGATCCAGCCCGTGGCGCCGGCCTGGCGGGCGCGATTCTTTTTTTCCGCGTCGCTTTCGGTGGTCAGGACCAGGATCGGGATCGCCCGATATTTCTCGTTGCGGCGGACGCCTTCGATGAAACCGAAGCCGTCGAGACGCGGCATGTTGATGTCGGTCACGATGACGTCGGGATTGGACTCTTCGAGAACCTCGAGGCCCTCGACGCCATCCTCGGCCTGGATCGTCTCGAAGCCGGCATTGTTCAGCGTCACCAGAAGCATGTTCCGGATGGTGCGCGAGTCATCCACGGTAAGCACTTTTTTCTTCATTGCCGAATCTCCTTGGCGAGCAGGTGGTCAATATTGACGCCAACCAGCTGCATGGTTTTCTGAAATGCATCGGACACCTTGGAAAAGGTGAACGGCTGCTTGTCCTGCTCCCAGGTCTTCTCGGCGGACATCAGAACCTGAGCGCAAAGAGCACCAATCCGTTCGACGCCCGATGCGTCGATAGAAAGACCACTGCCCCGCAACGAGAGGAGTTTGTCGCGCAAGGCGGAAGCCTCGTTGAGGTCGAGCACCGCTGTCAAATTCAGCGTCTTGCCACTCTTCTTTGCTACCATCAGCTTTTCCTTGTCCCCTTGTCGCCGGCCCGAGAAGACGAGCTGAGGCGATAATCCGATAGGTTAGTAAACATTCCGCCCACCTCCGATGCTCGCGAGGGGCTGCGGAAAGCCAAAATCGTCATTTTCATAGTCGTCCTCGACCGCGGCCGGACGGGCAGCCGCCTCGATGGCGCGCGACGGCGGCACGCGAACCGGCGCCGGGCGGCCGGCATGGGCGTTTTCCCGGGCGATGCGGAATTCGCGAATCGTCTGGCCGAGTTCGAGAATGACCGTGTGGAGATGGTCGGCGCCTTGCGCCGAGCGCTCGGCAAGACCGGCGCTATCGGCCACCTCGGCGCCCAGGCCCTTGACGTCTAATGTGACGCCATCAAGGCTTGCGGCGTGCTCGCCGGTCTTTGTGGCGATGCCGGCGATGGCGGCGTTGATGTCGGTGACCTGGCGCACGATACTGCCGATCGAATCCTGTGTCCGGCCGACCATCTGCACGCCGGCGTCGACCTGCGCCTTGGTCGTCGTCACCAGCGTCTTGATTTCGCGGGCGGCTTCGGCCGAGCGCTGAGCAAGGGCGCGCACTTCCTGGGCAACGACGGCGAAACCACGGCCGGATTCGCCGGCGCGAGCAGCTTCGATGCCGGCATTCAGCGCGAGAAGATTGGTCTGGAAGGCGATCTCGTCGATCGCCCCGATGATCTGGCCGATCTTTTCGGCCGATTGCTCGATATCGGCCATGGCGCTGATCGCCCGGCCGACGACCTCGCCACTTTCCTCGACGGCGGCGCGCGTCGAAGCGGCCGCCTGTTCGGCGGCACGGCTCTCGGCCGCACCGTCGCGCACGCTGCCGGCGATGCCGGCAAGGGCAGCGGCGGAAAGCTGCAGCCGGTCGGCCTGGCCGGAAGCGGTGCCGGCAAACTGCCGCGACAGGCCGGCAAGCGAGCCGGTCGCCGCCTCGGCCTTGTCAGTGCGCTCGGTGATGGCGGTGAATTCGGCCTGCAGGCCATCCAGTGCACCGTTCAGCGCAGCGGCGATCCCGGCATAGGCGCCATCGCCTTCGACGGGCGCGCGCCGCGTCAGGTCGCGAGCAGAAAGGCCTTCGATGACATCGCCGAAGATCCTGGCGATCTCGGCTTCGCTGTCGGCGCGCTGATCGGCGAGCGCGCGGCTCTGGGTGGCGCGCAGCGCATTGAAGCGGAGCGAGACAGCGATTTCCACATCGACCATGACGATGCGGATGATCGCCGTCATCAGGTCGGAGATTTCGCGCGCGCGGCGCTTGGCCGACGGCAGCAAGGGACGGCCGGCGATCTCTTGCGCGAGGCCGGAAACCACATGCTCGAGCATGACGCCGTGACCGGCCACGTGCCAGCGCGGGTCGAGCCCCATCTTGCTTTCGGTATCGGAGAGAACCTTGACGCGCTCGGCATAGAGGCTGTCGAACCGCGCATCCGTCAGCACATCCCAATGCGAGGACTGCAGATCATGCAGGCGGTCGACCTGGCGCTCGCTCTCGAAATTGCGCGCGGCGTCGGGAAAGGACTGGAACCTGTGGAAGAGGTCGCGCAGGCCGGCTTTCAAATGCGCTTCAAGGGCCGGCCGGTTGCGGCGGACCAGTTCGCACTGGTCGGCATCGAGACCGGCAAAGCGCAGGCGGTCGCGCAAGCTGCCTGCCTGCGCTCCACGAGCCTGATCTGATGGCATATCCTGCCTCAACGCCTGTCCCCAACCACGTTCCGGGCGAATGCCCGGCCAAAAACTTTCGCAGCATCCGATGGACACAAAGCGTGGAGACCGTTCTCACCGCCAGTGACAACCGGCGGATCGAAGCCCCCTGATCAGCTATGTTTCGGAGCTGTCTGAAGAGATGGATACCGGATCAACCCGGTACGGCGGTACGGCGTCATGCCTGGTGGGAACGAGTGCATCTTCCCATTCCGACGTGTAAACCAATGTTTATGGTTAATTCCTTGCCTGAAGGTTAATAAGCCTTTCGCAGTGCGGGTTTTTGAAGCAATTCAAGGCAGTTCGCGAGAAATACTGCCGCGCAGTTGCATGGCTGCTACAAGGCACACGCAAGCTCCGTGTTATAGGCCGGTCGACAACCAAGACATGACGTCGACAAGGACAGAGCAATGATTGTTCTCGCATTGGGTTCCTGCTTGATCGCAATGACGGTGCTCGCAGCCGTCGCCCGCCTCGATTCCATCGCCGCAAACCGCGACATCCGCGCGCTTCGGGTGTTCTAAAAGGCGGCTCATCTCTCCCCTCCCCCGTTGGCAGTCCGGCACCTTTGGTGTATCGCACTCGCGCCTTTCATGTCAGCGGAACTATCGGTTCATGTCCCCCAGATCTGGTCTCCTCATCGTTCTTGGCTTCACGCTCTGGCGGGTCGTCACGCTTCATTTCGATGCGACGGACCTTTTCGTCGACGAGGCACAGTACTGGTTCTGGTCGCAGAACCTCGATCTCGGCTATTACTCGAAGCCGCCGATGATCGCCTGGGTGATCCGGGCGATGACCGAGCTTTCCGGCTCCAACGCCATCTATTGGATCAGGCTGCTCGGACCGCTGATCCACATGGCGGCGGCACTGGTGCTGATGAAGACGGCAAAGCGTTTCGTCGGGCCGGAGATCGAAGGGTGGACGGGAGTCACCTACATCACGCTTCCAGGTGTTGCGCTTTCCTCGGTGTTCTTCTCGACCGATGTGATCCTGCTGTTCTTCATCGCAATCGCCCTGCTTGCCTATTTCGGCCTGACGCAGCGACGCTCGGTCGGGCTGGCGCTTATCATGGGGCTCGGCGTCGGCCTTGCCTTCCTCACGAAATATGCGGTGCTCTTCGTCGTTCCCGGCGGTGCGCTTGCACTCCTGCTCATTCCGGCGGCGCGCATCGCCATTCGGGATTTTGTCATCGCGGTCGCGGTATCGGCGGTCGTCGCCCTGCCGAACCTCTGGTGGAACCTCAGGCACGACAATACGACGGTGCGGCATACGCAGGACATCGCCCATTGGAGCGAACCCGGCGTCAATATCCGCGGCGGGCTTGAATTCTTCGCCGCTCAGTTCGGCGTCGTCGGGCCAATCATCTTTTTCTCAATCCTCTGGGCGGTCTATCGCATGATCAAGGGCCGGAGCGACGACCGGGAAAAGATGCTGGTCTGGTTGTCGATGCCGGTGGTCCTGCTCATCACCCTGCAGGCAACGATCGCCAAGGCCTATGCCAATTGGGCCGTGACCGCCTATGTCGCGGGGACTGTCCTTGCCGTCTGGCTGCTCTATCGGCTGTGGCCGAAGGGGCTCAGGCTGTCGTTCACCATCAACGGCATCGCAAGCCTGCTCTTTCCGCTGGCGACGATTTTCCCGCAGCAGGTGCTGCTGCCGAACGGCGACGAGCTGATGAAGCGTTATCTCGGCCGCGCCGAGGTCAGCCGCGAGGCCGCGGCGCTTACAGGCCAGGCCGGCACCGACGTCATCGTCACCAACGATCGCGACATGGTCGCCGACCTGTTCTATACGCTGCGCGATGCACCCTACAGGATCTATGCGCGGGCTCCGGCGGGGCTTCCCGAAAGCTATTACGAGCAGGAATTCGCCCTGCCCGCCGATATCACCGGCAAGGTGCTTTTCCTGACCGACAGCCCCTTCACCTGCGCCACCGAAACGCCTGAGGTGCTAAAGAACTGGCGGCCGACAGAGGGCTATTACAAGGGCAAGGCGCTCTATATCTACAAGGTTTCCGCCGCCTGCCTGGCGCCCTGAGTAAGATCAATCCATCCGCTTGGGGAGGCAGAGACCGGTGCCGGCCCCTTCGATCTCCACGAATTTGACGCCGCCCTCCTCGAAGGCCAGGCGCAGCTGCGCCTCGGTCGCACGGTGGATGTCGTGGTGGCGTCCCTCGTAATCGCGGATCGTGCTGCGTGAGACGGCGGCCCTCTCGGCAAGGTCCGTCTGGGTCCAATCGAGCAGGCCACGTGCGGCCCGGCAGAGAGCGGGGCTCAGAATTGTTTCCCTGGCGGCTTGACCCATGATTTCAAGTTACCCATATTGGTCGATATAGACCATATATGTCATATTACGAACGGGATTTCCAGATCGGGAGACAGCGATGCCACACGATACGCCCTTGATTTCCACGATCGTCGGCGGCCTCGTGCTGGCTTTCATCTTCGGCGCCATCGCCCACCGGCTGCGCATGCCGCCGCTGGTGGGCTATCTGATCGCCGGCGTGCTGGTCGGCCCGCACACGCCGGGATACGTGGCAGACCAGAGCCTTGCGCCGGAGCTTGCCGAAATCGGCGTTATCCTGCTGATGTTCGGCGTCGGGCTGCATTTCTCCCTGAAGGATCTTCTGTCGGTGCGCGGCATTGCGGTACCTGGCGCGATCGTACAGATCGCCTTTGCCACACTGCTCGGCTGGGGGCTCGGCGCCTTCATGGGATGGCCGACCGGCGGCAGCCTGGTCTTCGGCCTGGCCTTGTCCGTCGCCTCCACCGTCGTGCTCCTGAAGGCGCTGCAGGAACGGCGGCTCGTCGAGACCGAGCGCGGCAGGATCGCCGTCGGCTGGCTGATCGTCGAGGATCTCGCCATGGTGCTGGCGCTGGTGCTGATCCCGGCCGCAGCCAGCATCGGCGGTGAAGGCCACGGCCCCGTCGAGCCGCTTTCGGCGGGGCTGAACCGCCTGCTCGGCCTCGATCTCGGCGTCGGCGGCATGATCGCCATGACCCTGGTGAAGGTGGTGCTGTTCGTGGCGCTGATGCTGGTCTTCGGCCGCAAGCTCATTCCCTGGACGATGCACCGAATCGCCCATACCGGCTCGCGCGAACTTTTCCGGCTGGGCGTGCTCGCGATCGCGCTCGGCGTCGCCTTCGGGGCGGCGAAGCTCTTCGGCGTATCGCTGGCGCTCGGCGCCTTCTTCGCCGGCATGGTGCTTGCCGAAAGCGAGCTCAGCCATCGCGCCGCGCAGGAAAGCCTGCCGCTGCGCGATGCCTTCGCCGTACTCTTCTTCGTCTCGGTCGGCATGCTGTTCGATCCGAACATCCTGATCGACAAGCCGCTGCCGATCCTTGCCACCATCTTCATCATCGTCATCGGCAAGTCCGTCGCCGCCCTTCTGATCGTACTCGCCTTCAAGAAGCCGCTCGGCACGGCGCTGACGATTTCAGCAAGCCTCGGCCAGATCGGCGAATTCTCCTTCATCCTCGCCGCCCTCGGCGTCGAACTCGGGTTGTTGCCGGAGGAGGGCCGCGATCTCATCCTTGCCGGCGCCATCATCTCGATCGTTCTCAATCCGCTGCTGTTCTTCCTCTGCGATCGTCTACGGCCGCTTCTCGAAGGGACAAAACGCGAGGAAGCCACAGCCGAGCCCGCTCCCGCGACGGATGCAGCCATCGCTCAGCAGCAACTGCCCGCCGAAGACGACGACGTGCATCCGACCGCCCTCAACGGCCACGCCATCCTCATCGGCTATGGGCGCGTCGGCAAGATCGTCGGGCAGAACCTCAAATCATCGGGTACGCCCTTCCTCGTCATCGAGGATTCCGACAAGCGCATCGGCGAGTTGAAGGCGCAGGGCATCGAAGCTTTCATGGGCAATGCGGTGGCGAGAGAAACGCTCGATCTTGCCAATCTTTCGACTGCGCGCAGCCTTGCCATCGCTATCCCGAACGCCTTCGAGGCCTGCCGCATCGCCGAGCAGGCGCGTAGCGTCAACCCGTCGATCCTCATCGTCGCCCGCGCCCATTCCGACGCCGAGGTCGACGAGTTGAAGCAATATGGCGCCGACACCGTCATCATGGGCGAACGTGAAATTGCGCTTGGCATGGTTGACCGGCTGGCTCAAGTGCATCATGAGAGTGTGCCCTATGAAGACAGACATGAGCCTGATACAATTATCCCGACGGGCACTGCTCCGCCGGAAAAAGAATGAGAGATTGGCGCGCTTTTGAGCCGATACGGGAGTGACATCGCCGGGACGGAGGAGATGGAGCTGGACCAGCACCGTCTGACCAATCGTGTCGCCGCTTCCCTGCTCGTCGCCATCCTTGCCTATCTCGGCCTGCTCTTCGGCGGCAATTTGCTCATTTCGCCTGCCGTCGCCGTCAACACGCTTTCTTCTTCCGGCCGGGATCCGCAGTCGCCGCAACTGACGGCGCGCGATGCCGTGCGGGGCGTGCTGGCCGCCGAGCGCAGGCTTGCGCCGAAACAGGCGGCGCACGACGTCGGAACGCCTGCCCTTGCCGCCGCCCCGGTTCTCGATTTCGCCGGCTGGAACATATCAGCCCCTCTTCCGGCATTCGAAGCGCCGCTTCATGCCGCAAATTTCAGGACCCATCAGCCGCGCGCACCGCCAGCCGCTGCCTGACGCCTGCGCCGAGCGGCGCTTCCTGCCATTGACGATATGCCGCCAGCGCCCGAGCGCCGGCCCCCGATTATCAAGGAATACAACATGCGTACTTCACCATGGCTGGTGTTCACCTATACGGTGATCATCGTGATCGGCCTATTGATCGCCCTGCCGAACGCCCTGCCGCAATCCGTCCTCCAGCGCGTGCCGGCATGGCTGCCGCATGACCAGGTGTCGCTCGGCCTCGACCTGCGCGGCGGCTCGCACCTCGTTCTGGAAGTCGACGAAGCCGATCTCACCAAGGAGCGGCTGCAATCGCTGCTTCAGGACGCGCGTCGCGTGCTGCGCGAAAAGGGCATCCAGCCGAAGGCCGTCGTCCGCAGCCAGAACCAGATCGTCGTGACGCTCGCCGATGCCTCGCAGAGCGATGCGGCCGTCACCGACCTCAAGACGCTCGCCAACCCGATCAGCACCGGCATCAGCGCCGGCCAGACGGATCTCGACGTCACGGCGAACGGAGCCACCATCACCGTCGGCTTCTCGCCGGCCGGAATCTCCGCCAATGTCGACAATGCCGTCCAGCAGAGCCTTGAAGTCATCCGCCAGCGCGTCGACCAGGTCGGCGTCTCCGAGCCGACCATTCAGCGCATCGGCGGCAATCGCGTGCTCGTCCAGCTTCCGGGCGCGCAGGATCCGTCGCGCCTGCGTGAACTTCTCGGCTCCACGGCGAAGATGTCGTTCCACATGCTTTCGCCGAACAACGCCCCTGGGCCCGGCGTCACCATGATGAACGACGCCGAGGGCAGGACCTATCCGGTCCTCGACCGCGTCGAGATCTCAGGTGACCGCCTCTCGGATGCCCGCGTCAGCTTCGACCCGAACACGCACGAGCCGGTCGTCAGCTTCCGCTTCGACAGCGCCGGCGCCACCCGCTTTGCCGAGATCACCCGCCAGAACGTCGGCAATCCCTTCGCCATCGTCCTCGACGACAAGGTGCTGAGCGCGCCCGTCATCCGCGAGCCGATCACCGGTGGCTCGGGCCAGATCTCCGGCAGCTTCTCAGCCGACAGCGCAACGACGCTTGCCGCCATGCTGCGCGCTGGCGCCCTGCCTGCCAAGCTGACGGTCATCGAAGAACGCACCGTGGGCGCCGACCTCGGCGCCGATGCCATCAAGATGGGCATCTATTCCGGCATCGTCGGCTTTATCCTGGTTGCAGCCTTCATTTTCGTTCTCTACGGCACCTGGGGTATCCTGGCGAACGTGGCGCTGCTGATCCACACGTTCCTGACCTTCTCGGCCCTGACGCTGGTCGGCGCAACGTTGACGCTGCCGGGCATCGCCGGCGTCGTTCTCGGTATCGGCCTTGCGGTCGACGCGAACGTTCTCATCAACGAGCGCATCCGCGAAGAAACGCGCAAGGGCAAGAGCGCCTTCGCCGCCATCGATACCGGCTTCCGCCGCGCTTATTCGACCATCATCGACGGCAACATGACGGCTCTGATCGCAGCAGCCATCCTGTTCTATTTCGGCTCGGGTCCGGTTCGC
Source organism: Rhizobium pisi (assembly GCF_003938655.1). Taxonomy (GTDB): domain Bacteria; phylum Pseudomonadota; class Alphaproteobacteria; order Rhizobiales; family Rhizobiaceae; genus Rhizobium; species Rhizobium pisi. The sequence continues at coordinate 415,617 of NZ_RJJT01000001.1, read as the reverse complement.
GGCTTTGCCGTGACCATGGCGCTCGGCCTCATCATCTCGATGTTCACCTCCGTCGCCTTCGTCCGCGTCGCGATGATCGAGATCACCCGCCGCCGCAAGCTCAAGGTGCTGAACATCCGGCCGCTGATCCCCTTCAGCCCCTATGACAAGCACATCCAGTTCATGAAGGCGCGCTTCTTCGGCGTCACCGTTTCGGCGCTGCTTTCGATCGCCTCCGTCGTGCTCTTCATCCATCCCGGCCTCAACTACGGCGTCGACTTCCGCGGCGGCATTCAGATGTCCGTCAGGACCCAGGGCGCGGCCGATCTTGCGAAGTTCCGCGAGGGCCTTGATAGTCTCGGTCTCGGCGAAATCACACTCCAGTCCTTCGGCGACAACAACAGCATTCTCGTTCGCGCCCAGCGGCAGGAAGGCGGCGAAGAGGCGCAGACGGCAGCAGTAACCAAGCTGAAGGCCGAAGTCGCCAAGATCGATCCGAGCGCAACGGTCGAAGGTACCGACGTCATCGGCCCGAAGGTCAGCGGCGAGCTTGCCTCGGCCGGTATCCTGTCGGTCGTGATCGCAAGCTTCGCGATGCTCATCTATATCTGGGCTCGGTTCGAATGGCCGTTCGCCGTCGGCGCCATCGTCACCCTGGTGCTCGACGTCACCAAAGCGATCGGCTTCTTCGCGATCACCGGCCTCGACTTCAACCTGACGGCCATCGCCGCCATCCTGACGCTCGTCGGTTACTCCGTGAACGACAAGGTCGTCGTCTACGACCGCATGCGCGAAAACATGCGGCTCTACAAGTCGATGCCGTTGCGCGAGATCATCGACAAATCGATCAACGAGACCCTGGCGCGAAGCCTCTACACCAATGCGACGGCCTTCCTCGCCCTGGTGCCGATGGCGATCTGGGGCGGCAGCGCCGTGTCGAGCTTCGCGATCCCGATGGTCTTCGGCATTCTCGTGGCCGGCGCCTCGTCGATCTTCATCGCAGCTCCGATCCTGCTCTTCCTCGGCGACTGGCGCCGCCGCCATGCCAAGGCGGCTCCGGCTAGCGATGTCGAAATCATCCCGCCGGAACAGGGTCGCCCGCGCAAGTCCGCGAGCTAACTGCGGTTGTTAACGCATCATTGTGGAGGGCGCCGGTTGCAGAACCTGCGCCCTTTTTCTATTGTCGGCTATCAGGATCGGGGAATTTGCCAAATGTCATCCAACCCGACGAGTCTGTCAGACAGCAATGCGGCCAGCGAGAGCGAGGAGCGGATCAAACGTTTTCTCGCGACAGCCTCGCACGACTTGCAATCGCCGCTGCGCCACATCGCGATGTATGCCGAGCTGCTTCTGGACGACCTGGAGGAGACGCTCGACGGCGAACAGCTTCAAAGTCTCAGGATGATCATGGAGAAGGCGCAGACGGCCCAGCGCCTCACCAAGTCATTGATGAGCCTTGCCGGCGGAGCACCTCAGGTGACGCCCGAAGAAGTCGATCTGCAGGCGCTGACCGAGACGATCTGGGGTGAACTCACAGATGAAACCGCGGTGCACGATGCCACGCTCGCGAGTGAAGGCCTGCCCTTGATCCGCACCGACCCCGCCCTGCTCAGCCTGGCGCTGCGGCATCTCCTGTCTAACGCGCTGACCTATCGTAGCGAATCGCCGCCGCAGGTGATCATGACGGCAGAGCGCGAGGGGGCGGACTGGTTTATCCGGATTTCCGACAACGGAACGGGTATCGATCCCGCTTATCGGGAACGGATATTCGAGCCTTTCTGGAAATTGCCGAAGGCAGGCGCCGTCCCCGGCGCCGGACTGGGGCTGACGACTGCGCGGGAGTTTCTCACGGCGCTTGGCGGCGATGTCAGCCTCGAGCATTCGGATGAAAGCGGCAGCCGCTTCACCATTCGCCTTCCCGTCGCCTGATAGTTATAACAGGATACCGAGGATCGCGACGCGCTTTTGCCGGAATCGCTTAGATGCTGTAGTCGTCCTTCCAGAAATCCGGAACGGCGTAGGTCACATATTCGCGGATGATATGCTGCAGCGCCTGGACGTCAATTTCGTCCTTACCGATGCGGAAATCGACGCCGTAATTCGGGAATTCCTGGAAATAGCCGCCTGAAATATCGGTCGAAACGACGCCGATCGGGCCGGTGTAGCCGATGCCGCGCAACTCCGGTACCGTGTCGCGGAAATCGGCATTGGGCATAAGGCGATTGTCGAGCAGGATGAGATCGAAGCGCGCCGCCCGGACCTTTTCCAAGGCGTCGCCGATCGATTGCGAATATTCGAGTTCGACGACAGGCTCCGAGAGATCGGCAATCTTCTTCTTGAGCGCGCGGAATTCAATGAATTCGTCGTCGACAAAGAGAACCTTTACTTGACCCTTTCGCGTTGCTTCGGCGATCATCGTCTTAATTTCCCCAATCCCGAAACCAATTTCACGAAACCAAGCCGTTTCTCAAGGCGATCGCCACCATATGAACGCGGTTCACGGCGTCAAGTTTACGCGCTGCCGCAGTGATGTGCGAATTGACCGTATGTTCAGACAGACCGAGGATGATGGCGATCTCAGCCGACGTCTTGCCTTCGCTCGTCCATTTGACGATTTCCGATTCGCGCTGGGTCAGCCGCCCCGACATTTCCGGCGTCAGGATCTCCTCGTAAAGCTTGTCGAAGATGCGCATGGCGTCGAGCAGCATGTCGGCGATCTCGCTCTGGTCGGGCTCCTGACGCTCGCCGCTGAGCACGAGGCAATATCGCCGCCCTTCCGGCGTGAACAACGGGATGAAGAGAAAGACGCCGCTGCGGAACTCGTTGAAAACGCGATCGGACGTAAAGCCTTCCGGCTGGGCGCTCCGGCCATGGACCGGCGTCGCCAGGAACTGGGCGGACTTTGCCCGCGCGGTTCCGAGCGCTTCCTTCAAACTCGTGATGAAAAGGCTGACGCGCCGCTCGGCGACATTGGTGATGACGATATCGCGTTCGCCGAAGGGAGCCGAAGCTTCGGAAATGCGGGCAAGCGCGAAATTTTCAAATTTATAGTGCTGCGCCGCCGCCTTCAGCAGACGGAAAAAATCGGTGCGGTTGATGGCCCGGCTGAGTTCCGGTCCGGCATGAAAGGGAATTGCCGGGGCATTGTTCATTCCCACTCTATCCTCTCCTCCCGCCAATCCCTCCGATCCCGAAATCTTGGGATATACGTCTTAAACGCGAAGAGCTACAAAAATTGCGAGACGGTTGATGACAAGTATCGAAACGGGGACTTTCGATATGCAAGGCGGATATCATCAATTATCTCAACTACAGGTGATGCACGGGCAGTTTTACTGAGGGCAGTAGTTCTTACCTGGGTATCGTAAATCTTCCTGCATTCAACATCCATGAATGCGAGAAGGCAGTGCCAGACGTAAGCGCGAGAGAGCCGATAGGCCCATTCAGCTAAGGGGTTGGCTGATGTTCGTGGCGGCGAACGCGGGTGGATCGGTTCTCTCAGCGCTTATTTTTGCGTTCCCTTGTCTTCGCTTCGGTTGCATCTTGGGATGCGTCCTCGACCTTGTCAATTGCGGTTTCTCGTATGACTCAGGCGAACGGCGGAGAATAGGCCTCGAAGCGTCCGCCGCTTCCTACACTTCAAGATTGAGAATAATGGCGGCAAGGTCAAGCGGCTTTTCCAGATAGAAATCGGCACCAGCCTCGAGCGCACGCGCGCGGTCCTCGTCGGCATCCGATCCGCTGCAGATGGCAAGCCGCATCGCCTCGAAGCGATTATCCCGGCGCAGCCGGTTCATCAGCTCTATGCCGCTGTCCAGCGGCATATAGAGATCGGCGATCAGCAGCTCGGGCACGGCCTTGTCGTCCGCCACGCGCCGCTCCAGCGCCTCGAACGCTGCCTCGGCGGCCGAAAAACAGAATAGATCGACGTCTATCTGCTGCTTCCTGCTGATATAGTCGAGATAGAAGAGGTCATCCCTGCTGTCGTCGACGTAAAATAAAGTAGGCATCCAGCACCGCAACCTAGATATTGTTCAGATGATCCTCGCTGTCCTTCTACATCACGATAACGCCGTTTTGCTAAAATTCGATATACCTCAGCGTGAATCACTTCGCAAAAAGCACGGCACGGCCTCCGCTTGCCTATTGAGTATTCCTCGATTTCGGAAAAAATGGCCGCGCGAACCGAGGAGGATACGCGGGTGCAGGATGGGAGCGATTTGAACCTGCAGGACCAGCCAAGGCGGTGGCGCTACCATGCCTTCGCGATTGCCGTCGGCTGCCTGATGGTTCTTCTCGGCGCAACCGTTCTTGCCGGCTGGCTGCTGCAGATCAAGCTGATCATTTCGGTCGTTCCAGACTTTCCCTCGATGGCCTTCAACACGGCGCTCTGCTTTATGCTTTCCGGCGCGGGGCTCGTCGCATCGACGCTCGCCGCCCGCCGCTTTCTGGCGACGGCGGCGATCACGACGGGATTGGCGGCGGCGATCGCCGCGGCACGGCTTGTCGAGATCATTACCCTCGGGCGGACCTTCCACAATGTCGATGTCTTGGTGTCGCAGTTCCTGATCCCGCCCGACTTCATGGCGCAGATCGGCGGCGGCATGGGACCGAATACGGCGCTGATCTTCCTGATCGCCAATCTTTCGCTGCTGCTCTCGCTTCGGGCCGGAAGGTCGAAAAGCCAGGTGGTGCAGGAGCTGACGAGCTACATCGTCATCACACTCGGCATGATCGCGCTGGCCGGCTATGTCACCGATGCCGAACAAGGCTATCGCTGGGGCGTCTATGCGGCGATGGCATTGCACACGGCGGTCGGCGTGGTCGCTTTCGGCTCGGGGCTTCTGGCAAGGTCCTGGCTGATGCAGCCGGCGAACCGGGCGCAGATCCCGCTCTGGGTCCCGGCTGCGGTCTGCTTCACCGGCCTTCTCGTCGATCTCTATACGCCGCTGGGTGTTGCCAACGGTATTCTCTACGTGCCGCTGGTGCTGACGGCGCTGTGGTTCGGCAACAGGAACGCGCCGCTTTTCTTCGCCTTTGCCTGCACCGTGCTGCTGATGCTCGGCTTCTTCGCCGTCAAGCACGACGAAGCGGCGTTCTGGCAGGAGATCGCCAACCGCGCCATCACGGCTGCCACGCTTTGGCTGATCGCCATTCTCATCTTTTACTTCATGCGCAACACCCATCACCTGGAAAACGAGCGCGTCCGCTTCGGCGCGCTGGTGCGCAGCACGCCCGATGCCGTCATCGTCATCGACGAGCGTGGAACGATCGCAAGCTTCAATCCAGCGGCCGAGAGCATGTTCGGTTATTCGCCGCAGGAGACGATCGGCCGAAACATCAAGATGCTGATGCCCGAACCCTACCATTCCGAGCATGACGGCTATCTCACCCATTACCTGCAAACCGGCGAGGAGCGAATCATCGGAAAGACGCGCATGGTCTCCGGACGACGCAAGAACGGCATCGTCTTTCCGATCGATGTTTCCATCAGCGCTGTCATCACCGGCTACACCAAGACCTTCGTCGGCATCGTGCGCGATATCAGCGAGCGTGTTCGGCAGGAAGAACGGATGAAGACGACGCTTGCCCAGCTCGAGGCCTATACGGCCGATCTCGAGCGCAGCAACCACGACCTCGACGAATTCGCCTATATCGCCTCGCATGATCTCAAGGAACCGCTACGCGGCCTGCACAATCACTCCCGTTTCCTGCTCGAAGACTACGAAGACAAGCTCGACCCGGACGGCGTGCGACGGCTGAACCGGCTCGTGCGCCTCAGCCAGCGCATGGAGAAGCTCGTCAACGACCTCCTCTATTTCTCCCGCCTCGGGCGGCAGCAGCTGGCGGTCAAACGCACCGATATCAGCCTGATCGTCAAGGACGTCGTCGCGACGATGGAGCTTCTGCTGGAGGAACGGCATGCCAAGGTCATCATCGACGGCCGACTGCCGGAGGTGATCTGTGACGCGCCGCGGCTGACCGAAGTGTTCCGCAACCTCATCACCAACGCGATCAAATACAACGACAAGCCTGCGCCGCTCGTCTCCATCGGCTATCTCGACCGGTATGTCGGCGAGGACGGCACGGTTGCCCGCAACGTGTTTTTCGTTAAGGATAACGGCAAGGGCATTCCGGAAGAATTCCACGAGGATATTTTCCGCATTTTCAAGCGCCTCGAAAAGTCGCAGGATTCCGAAGACGGAACCGGAGCAGGCCTCACCTTCGTCCGCAAGATCATCGCCCGGCACAATGGCGATATCTGGCTGGAATCGGAGGTCGGCGCCGGTACCACATTCTATTTCACCTTGGGGAAAAAGCGTGAGGGACAGAATGCAGCAGCGTGACACGCAACCGATCCTGATCGTCGAAGACAGCGAAGACGATTTCGAAGCGACGATGCGTGCGTTCAAACGCACCAATCTGCGCAACTCGATCCGCTGGGCGGCCTCCGGCCAGGAAGCGCTCGACATGCTCGGCACGATGGTGCCGAAGCCGGGGTTGATCCTGCTCGATCTCAACATGCCGGGCCTCGACGGCCGCAAAACGCTGGAGGCGATCAAATCGAACGACGGCTGGCGCAAGATCCCCGTCGTCATCCTCACAACCTCTGACGACGAGCGCGATATCGAAGGCTGTTATGCGCTCGGCGCCAATACCTATGTGCAGAAGCCGGTCGATCTCGACGGGCTGTTTGCCGCAATCCAGCGGCTGAAGGAATACTGGTTCGAAATCGCGATCCTGCCGCTCGAGGACTGACAGATTGGCGGAAGACTGCTGCATCCTCATCATCGACGACAATATCGACGATCGCGAGGTCTATCGCCGCATACTCGGGCGCGTCTCGAGCACGGCTTACAGGGTGGTCGAGGCTGAGACGGGCGAAGAAGGCCTTGCGCTGAACCACCGGAAACGGCCGAACTGCATCCTGCTCGACTATTCCCTGCCGGGGCGCGACGGGCTCGGCGTTCTTGCCGACATCCTGGAGGATGATCCCGCCGCCAACGTCATCATGCTGACCGGACAGGGCAGCGAAACCGTCGCCGTCGAGGTGATGAAGAGTGGCGCGCGCGACTATCTGACCAAGGATTCGCTGTCGCCTGAAACACTGCATCGCTGCATCCAGAACGCCATCATGCACGGCGTGCTGGAGGCAAAGCTGGAGCAGAAGCGCCAATCACTTGAAATCTTCACGCGCGCCATGGCCCACGATCTGAAGGAGCCGCTGCGGACGATCAAATCCTTCAGCCGCATCCTGCACGGTTCCGCAGCGCTTCCCGCCGAGGACCGGGAACTGCTCGACTATGTGCTGAGCGCTGCCGACCATATGGAAGACCTGATCGTCAAGGTCTCGGGCTTCACCAAGCTCGAGGCCTCCGGCGGGCCGCAGCTGAAGCCGGTGTCGCTGTCTGATGTGCTCAACCAGGTAGAGGACAATCTGCGCCAGCAGACCGAAAGCCGCGGCGCCGTCATCATCCGCGGGACGCTGCCCGAAGTCATGGGCGATGCGACGCTCCTGACCCAGCTCCTGCAGAACCTCGTGTCGAACGCCATCCGCTATTGCGAGCAGAAGGTCCCCGAGGTGACGATCTCGGGCGAACCGCAGGGCGATGTCTGTCGCCTCGGTGTGCGCGACAACGGGCCGGGCATCGATCCCCAGCACCGTGAGCTGATCTTCCAGCCGTTCAAGCGCCTTGTCGGCCGCGGCATCGAAGGCACCGGCCTCGGCCTTGCCATCTGCCGCCGTATCGCGCAGCTGCATGGCGGCTCGATCTGGTGCGAAGCAGAGGATGGGCCCGGGGCCACCTTCATCGTCGAAGTGCCGCTCGCCGAAGCGAGATCCGCACCGCCCGCCGCGTCAACTGTCTCGCACAGCGCCAAATCGGCCGAGCATTCCGGCGACGGCGCAGGCAGGCTCGCCGAAGTGCTGCTCGTGGAAGACAGCCCGGCGGACATCCAGATTCTGAAGATCAAGCTGATGCGGCGGGAGAAAGTGAACTTCAACCTGCATGTCGCGACCAACGGGCGCGAGGCGATGCGGCTGCTCGAAGAACGCGCCGGCATCGCCGATGTGCCGCAGATCGACCTGATGCTGCTCGACATCAACATGCCAATCATGGATGGTTTCGAGGTACTGCACGCGCTTTCGGCCGATGCCCGCCTCAAGCGGATTCCCGTCTGCATCCTCAGCACATCGAGCGACGAGACCGACATGCGGCGGGCCCGGGATCTCGGCGCGCTTGCCTATATGGTCAAGCCACCCACGCTTCAGCAGCTGGAAGAGGCGCTCGAAGATGTCGACCATCTGGAATTGCTGCAGCGCGGCGATTCGCTTGCGCTTTGTGCGGAACAAAACTAAGCGATGGTCATTGGCAACGGTATGACTGTCGCAGCTCTCATACTCGCGCTCCTGACGCCGCTTCAATCAGGACTGCTTACGATGGTATCCGGCATACACCACATCACCGCCGTCACCCGCAAAGTTCAGGCGAACGCGGACTTTTATGCGGGCTTTCTCGGCATGCGGCTCGTCAAGCAGACGGCCGGTTACGAGGATGCGACGCAGCTTCACCTCTTCTACGGCGATGCAGCGGGGACGCCGGGTTCGCTTCTCACCTTCCTCGTCTGGGAAGATGGTTCGCCCGGCCGGCCCGGCTACGGCCAGATCAGCGAAATATCGCTGTCAATCAACCCCGCAAGCATCGGCTATTGGCTGACGCGCGCCATGAGCTTCGGCCTGCGTTCCGAGGGACCGGCCGACGAATTCGGCGAGCCCGTCCTCCGGCTGAAGGACCCCGACAACATCATCCTCAAGCTCGCGGGCGCCAAGGATCTCACATCGCCGGCGGCCTGGGACGGTGCCTCGATCCCTATCGAGCATGCCGTCCAGCGTGTGCGCGGCGCAACCATGCTGACGGAGAAGCCCGCCGAAAGCCGCAGTTTCCTCGAGAACCATTTCGGTTATCGCTTCCAGGCGAGCCGTGGGACGATCGACAGACTGGTTTCGCAATCCGGCGACATCATCGACGTGCGCGACGCGCGCGGCTTCTGGTCCGGCGCGCCGGGCACCGGCACGATCGATCATGTCGCCTTCCGCGCCGCCGACGAGGAGACGCTGCTTTCCGTGCGCAAGGCGCTGGAGACGACCGAGGCGTTGCCGACCAACATGCATGACCGCAAATATTTCCGTTCGCTCTACGCCCGAGAGCCCGGCGGCACGCTTGTAGAGCTTGCGACCGACAAGCCGGGCATGATCGTGGACGAGGAGCAGGCAGCGCTCGGGAAGAAGCTTTTCGCGCCGCCCGACGCCATCACCAACCTTCACGACCTGAAAGTGGTACTGCCGCAGTTTTCGATGCCCGGCCAGCCGCGAATCAATTACCGCGAGCTGCCGTTCGTCCATCGCTTCTATACGCCCCCGGACCCCGACGGCAGCGTCTTCGTGCTGCTGCACGGCTCCGGCGGCAATGAGACGACGCTGATGCCGCTCTTGAACAGGGTAGCGCCGCGGGCGACGCTGCTTGGCGTACGCGGCCGGGCGACGGAGGAGGGTTTTCCCCGCTGGTACAAGCGCATTACCCCCTTCTCCTTCGACCAGAATGACATCAAGACCGAGGCGGGGGCTTTTGCAGCCTTCATCGAGGGCGCCGTCAAATCCTACGGGCTCGATCCCCAGAAGGTCGTCTATGTCGGCTATTCCAACGGCGCCAACCTCTTGAACTCGCTGCTGTACCTGCACCCGAACCTCGTACACAAGGCGGTTCTGCTGCGCTCGATGCCCGTTCTCAGCGACTATCCGCATGCCGATCTGAAGGGCACGGACCTCCTCGTCATCAGCGGCAAGACGGATGCCTACGGCAAATATGCGAGCGAGTTGGAAGAGAGGCTGAAGAGTTCGGGCGCCACCGTCGATTCCGACGTCATCCCCGGCGGCCACGATCTCGGCGATGCCGATGTGCCGATCATCCAGAAATGGCTTCTGCAGGAAAATCGCTGAGGATCAGCAGCACCCAAAGCGCATCTCTGCTCTATGTCTGAACGCGGGATGTCCGGGCAACCATGATGCCGGCAAGTACGACGGCGCCACCCAGCGCCTGCATCGTGCCGATCGCTTCGTTAAGCAGCGCCCAGGCCAAGATCGCGGCGACAACCGGCTGCAGCAGCAGCGTCAGCGAGGAAAAGGCCGGCGCCAGATAGGCGAGCGCATAGGTGATCGCCACCTGCCCGCCGGCATGGCTGATGAAGGCGAGGCCAAAGACCATCGACCAGCCGTAGACGGTCATCGGCAGCATGTGGCCCTCAAAGAAGAAGGCAACCGGAAAGATGCAGACAGCAGCGGACGCCGTGCTCCACAGCATGATTCGCATCGTATCGAAGCGGCTGCGCAGCCTGCCGAGCGCAAGGATGTAGCAGGCATAGAAGAAGGCGGCGATCATCGCCAGGCCGTCGCCGCGGAGGTCGCCATCGGCCAAGGCGGCTGGCCCGCCCTTCAGGATGACGACGCCGACGAGCGCCAGGGCAAGTCCAAGCATGAAGACACGGCTGATCTGCGCCTTGAAAAAGAGGAAGGCGATCACGGTGACGAAAACAGGCGCAAGATTGGCAAGCAGCGTCGCATTGGCGACCGAGGTCATGGTGATCGAAAGGTGCCAGGCGGCAAGGTCGAGCGACAGCATGACGCCCGGAAGGATCAGCATGCTGTAGTCGAAAAGGCTTTGCGGCTTTTGCCCCGCATCCTTCTTCAGCATCGAGACGATGAAGATCGGGATCAATGCCAGCGCCACGCGCCAGAAGGCGGTGGCCATCGGGCCGACCTCGGAGAGCCTGACGAAAATCGGCGAACCGCCGATCGCCGCGCCGCCGAGAAGGAGCACCGCAAGCGGGAAACGATTGGAAGGCGAAGCTTCGGAAACGGTAGAGGCAGCCTGCGACATGATCCTGATATTTTCTGCTCGGCTGAAAACCCGGGCGGTGGGATGCCGCCGGGTGATTATCAGAAGTCGGTCGCCCCCGACAGCCGGAGAACGACATTCGGATGGAAAATCAGGCCGGATGCGTAATTGTCGCGGGTGCATGCAGCTTCCCGGCGATTTCGGTCGCGACGAAGAAGGCATGCTCGGTCACCTGCGGCAGCCCCATCAGTTCACCGAAAGTGCCGCGCGCCAGCGGACCGGAGATCAGCAGTGAAGGGTCTGCCGTTCCGGATGAACCGATCGCCTCCGAACGCTCGGTGCAGGCAAGGCCGAGGCCGGTCGGATCGAGCATCAGGTGGCCGTTTGCCGCAAGGGCTGCGAGCCAGGGCTGGGTTTCGAGAATGCCGCCATGCGCCGGGCCGGTGGTGACGACGACAGCGTCATAGCGTTCCTCCAGCGGTTCGCGTTGATGACGCGGCTGCAGAGTGCAAAGGATGCGCTCGCCGTCGATGCGCGCATCGGCGACCGAGCCCGCAAGGATATTGAGGCGGCCCGTAGCAATCGCCTCGTCGAGAACGGCCTCGACCTGCGGCGCGATCCGGAAGCGGTGCACGTCCCAGTAGGGTCTGAGATGGCGCACGAGACGACGTCGTTCGGCAACCGGCAGCGCCTGCCAGAGATCATGTCCCTGTGCCCGCACCTGGTCGATCACGCCGTGCCAGCTGATCCCTTGCGCTTTCGCCGCCTCTATGGCGGTGCGGACCCTTGCCAGTAGAAAACCGGCGGAATGCGCCGCATCTAAACCGAAATCGCCGAATAGCGGCTGCGGCACCGGCGCATGCCCACGCGAACGCAAGCCCCGGCGCGAAATGGCGGTCATAGGCCCGACATGCCCGCGTTGCGCCAGCGAGGCGATGACATCGGCAGCCGTCAGGCCGTTGCCGATGACCAATACCCGGTCATGCGGACGGATGACGTTGAGCGCGCCCGGTTTCGTGGTATCGGCAACGAACCGCGGATGGGCTGCAAGGCTTGCTGCAAGCCGGCCGGGCGCTGCCGGCGGCGGATGGCTGGTGGCGATCGCAACGATATCGGCTTCGGTCACGCCGCCTTTATCATCCAGGATCGACCAGCGGCCGGCATGGCGCTCGACACCGGTTACCGTGGCGCGGCAATGACGCACGGTGCCATCTTCCAGCAGCGGTTTCAGCAGGGAGGCAACATAATCGCCGAAAAGCCGGCGCCGGGGGAAGAGCATGCCGTCGGACCGATTTGCCTCAGGATCGTCGGCGACGGCGTCGCGCGCCTCGATCCAGGCCTGGAATTCGCCCACATCGTCCGGCTGCAGGCTCATCTTGGCGGCAGGAACGTTGATGCGATGGGCTGGATCTGCCGTGTCATATGCAAGGCCGCGGCCGAGTTCGGCGCGAGGTTCGAAGACCATGATGACAGGGTGCTCGCGGCAATTCGCACTGGCAAGATGATAGGCAACGCCCGCGCCGGAAACGCCGCCGCCGATGATGGCGACGACGGGCCGCTTGGAATTCGAGATAGACTTGGATTGCATCATGGCCGGATCATTGCTTTCGATGCTCCGAGCATAGAAGCCGGGCATTGCCCGCGCAATCCTCCGCCCCCAATTGTCTATAATTATTATGGATATCTCAACGCTATCCCGATATTGTCGTCGAGAAATCGGGATTGCCGCGGATGGTGTTGCTGACGGTGCAGATCTCGTCTTCGGCGGCGTGGACGATTTTCCGGCGGGTTTCCTCGTCGATATCGCCCTTGATCGAGAAGGCGATATTGAACTTCCCAACACGCGAAAGCCCCTCCGTCGCCTTCTCGCCGGTGACGTCGGCGGTGATCTCGCTGATCCTGTCGAGAATGCCCATCTGGCTGGCGGCAATGCGGGCGCTGAGCACGAGGCAGGCCGAGAGCGAGGCATAGAGCAGATCGAGCGGGCTGAAACCCGGATGCGACGGTGCGGTGACGATGTCGAGTTCGCCCTTCGTGGTGGAGGTGACATGCGGAAAGCCGGTGCGGCCGAGAACCGCGGTGGCGCCGGTCGGACGGGGGCGAGCCTTGAGATCGGCCATGATGAAATCCTCTGACGAATATCCCTGCAGATGGTGATTTTCGTCCATAGCCGCAACAGGCGCGAGCGCCTATCGGATTCGGAACCTTTCCATCCGTCATCAGTTGATTACACCTGAACGAAATCAGTGACAAAGGTGTATTGGGATGCCTGATGTCCGCAGCATGGATCGCCGGGGCCGGCGGATGGATGCCCGCGATCGGCTGATCGTCGCGCTCTATGCGCAACTGAAAGCCGAGCGGGAAACGCGCGAGACACTGGAATGGGCAATCCGCAACGGCGCCATCTCTCAGGAAGTGCTGGAGGCGATCGCAGCCGATCCTGTTCCTGTCGTCACCAGCGAGGACATCGCCTCCCTGGAAAAGATCATCGCGCTCGATGCCAGGCGCAAACCAAATCGGAACTGAAAGAGGAGATCCGAAATGGCCGATATCACGTATCAGGTTGTGCCCCATGACAATGGCTGGGCCTATAAGCTTGGCAACACGCTTTCGGAAACCTATCCGACGGCGGATGAAGCGATCGTCCACGCCAAGGACGCTGCCTCGCGCCAGAAGATCGGCGACGGCGATGCGTTGCTTGCCTATCCTGCGCCCGACGGCGGCTGGGCATTCCAGGAGCTTGAAACCGACAAGAGCAACAGTCGGCTGTGATCTGCGACGGAGGATGGAATGGCCGCTCGGGCAAGCTGGAAAGGTCATCTGAGGGTGGGCGACCTTGCCTGCGCCGTCGGGCTCTATACCGCCGTTTCCTCTTCTGACCGCCTCTCCTTCAACATTATCAACCGCAGAACCGGCCATCGGGTGGAGCGGCAATTCGTAGATAGCGAAACCGGCAAACCGGTCGAGCGGGACGACCAGGTCAAGGGCTACCAGCTGGAGAATGGCGAGTACATCGTCATCGAGGGCGACGAGATCGCCGAAATCATGCCGGAAAGCGACAAGCTGCTGAATATCAAGGCTTTCATCGCCTACGACGACATCGACAAGCTCTATTTCGATCGGCCTTACTATCTCTCGCCCGTCGACGCGCATGACGAGGAGGCGCTGTCGCTGATCGCCAGGGGCATGCGCGACGGCAAGGTCGCAGCACTTGCCGAAGCCGTGCTTTTTCGACGTAACCGGCCGCTGCTGATCCGCCCCCATGACGACTGCATCGTCGCGACGATGCTGAATTTCGACTACGAGGTGCGCTCGGCCGATACGGTGTTCAAGGATATTCCCGACATCAAGTTTGACAAGGAGATGCTCGAACTCGCAGGCCATATCATCGGGACCAAGCACGGCAGCTTCGAACCCAGCGAATACAAAGATCGCTACGAGGCCGCCCTGGTCGAGCTGGTGAAGGCAAAGATCGAAGGCCGCGCACTGCCGAAGAAGAAACCGCTCCAGGAACGCAAGGTCGTCGACCTGATGGAGGCGCTGCGCCAGAGCGCGAAGATGGGCGGCAAGCCGCCTGCGAAGAAGACGCCGGCGCGCAGCGACAGCCGCGGGATGAAGGCAAGCTGAAATGGCCCTCGAAACCTATCAGGCGATGCGCAATTTCAAGCTGACCCCCGAGCCGCGCGGACGAAAAGGCACCAGCAGCGGCAACAGCTTTGTCATCCAGAAGCATGATGCGACCCGGCTGCACTACGATTTCCGGCTGGAGATGGACGGCGTGCTGAAGAGCTGGGCGGTGACGAAAGGTCCGAGCCTCAACCCGGAGGACAAGCGGCTCGCCGTGCACGTCGAGGATCACCCGCTTTCCTACGGGGATTTCGAGGGCATCATCCCCAAGGGACAATATGGCGGCGGCACTGTCATCGTCTGGGATCGCGGCACCTGGACGCCGCATGGCGATGCCCGCAAGGCCTATAAAAAAGGCCATATGGAATTCGAACTCGATGGCGAGAAGCTGAAAGGCCGCTGGCATCTGGTGCGCATGCACGGCCGGCCCGGCGAAAAACGAGAGAACTGGCTGCTGATCAAGGGAGATGACGCCGAGGCCCGTCATCATGGCGACATCCTCAAGGAGCGGCCGGAATCGGCCAAAACAGGCAGACAGCTCAAAGAGGTGGCGAAACACCCCGATGCGACCTGGAATTCCAACTCGAAGGACGGCAAGGCGGCTTCCGCTGACAAGCCGGCGCGAAAAACGAAAATCCAAGCCCCCCGGGAACGTGACTGGCCAAAAGGTGCGCGCAAGGCCGCGATGCCCGATTTCATCGAGCCGGCCCTCGCCAAGCTGAAGCCAAAGCCGCCGGCCGGCGATCACTGGATCCATGAGATCAAGTTCGACGGCTATCGCCTGCAGGTCAGGGTGGAGGACGGCGCAATCACGATGCTGACCCGCAGCGGGCTCGACTGGACGGCGAAATTCGGCAAGGAGGTGCTCGATGCCTTTGCAGCCCTACCGGTGCGATCGGCGGTAATCGACGGCGAAATCGTCGTCGAGCGCGATACCGGCGCCTCGGACTTCTCGGCGCTGCAGCACGATCTGAGCGAGGGCCGCGACGATCGTTTCGTCTTTTACGCCTTCGATCTGCTTTACCTCGACGGGCACAGTCTCCTGAACGTGACGCTCATCGACCGCAAGCATCTGCTTGAGACGCTGCTGCCCCGCGGTAACGATAAGCTGCGCTATAGCGTGCATTTCAACGAAAGCGGTGGATTGGTGCTCGACCATGCCTGCCGCCTCAGCCTCGAAGGCGTGATTTCCAAGCAGCGCGACAGCCAATACACCTCCGGGCGAAATGGCGATTGGATCAAATCGAAATGCTCGCATCGGCAGGAATTCGTCATCGGCGGCTATGTTCCGTCGACATCGATGAAGAATGCGATCGGCTCGCTGGCGATGGGTTATTACGAAAAGGGCAAGCTCAGGCTTGTCGGCCGCGTCGGCACCGGCTACACGGCGGCAACGGCCCAGATGCTCTACGAGAGACTGATGCAGCTGACGCAGACCAAGACATCGTTCGACGACAAGCTGACATCAGAGGAGCGGCGCGGGCTGATCTATGTGAAACCGCAATTGGTCGCCGAGGTGGAATTCAGCGCCTGGTCGGCCGACGGCAATCTGCGCCATGCCGCCTTTCGCGGCCTGCGCGAGGACAAGCCCGCGAAGGAGGTGACGCGCGAGACGGAAAAGACGACGGCGCGCAGCCTGCCGACATCGGCGGTGGCGCTCACCCATCCAGACCGTATCTACTGGCCTGATGAGGGAGTGACCAAAGAGGGGCTGGCGAACTACTACGCCGAGGTGTGGCCCTTCATGGCGCCTTATGTCGTCAACCGGCCTCTAGCACTGCTGCGCCTGCCCGACGGCATCAACGGACGTCAGCGATTCTTCCAGAAACACGCCTGGAAGGGCATGAACTCGCATATCGGGGAGATCATCGACCCGAAGGACAAGCAGGGAGAGAAGCTGCTGCGCATTACCGATTACGACGGCGTCGTGGCGCTGGTGCAATCGGCCGTGCTGGAAATCCATCCCTGGGGGGCGACGACCGACAACTGGGAAAAGCCCGATATGATCACCATGGATCTCGACCCCGGCGAGGGCGTGGAATGGGAGAATGTGATCGCCGCCGCTTACGAATTGAAGGAGCGGCTGGAAGCTGAAGGCCTCGCCGCCTTCGTCAAGACGACGGGCGGCAAAGGGTTGCATGTGGTGACGCCGCTGACCCCGAAGGCCAGCTGGGTAGGGGTGAAGGCCTTTGCTAAATGGCTTGCCGGCAGCATGTCGGCCGATGATCCCGACCGCTATCTTGCGACGGCGACGAAGGCCAAACGAGGGGGCAGAATTTTCATTGATTATCTTCGCAATGGCCGCGGCAATACGGCGGTCGCACCCTATTCGACACGGGCAAGGCCGGGAGCCGCGGTCTCGATGCCGCTGGAATGGAGCGAGCTCAGTGCCGATATCGGACCGGCCTATTTCACAGTGGACAATACGCCGACACGGCTCACTGCCTTGCCGAGAGATCCCTGGAACGAGTTCTTCGCGGCGGCGAAGCCGTTGGAAAAGAAGAAGGGGAAAGGATAGGGACCTTAACGCTGCTTCCCCCCACCTTCCCCAGCGAGGCTCTTTTTCAACGCATCCATGATATTGATGACATTGCCGGTCGATTTCACCGGCGCCTGTTTTTGAGCGGGTGCGGTCTTCTTCAAGCTCCTCTGCCTGCTGCGGATCATCGACTTCAGGCGTTTCTGGATCGGGTCCTGCACCATTTCAGGGCTCCAATCCTTCGTTTCCTCCTTCACCAGTTGTTTCATCAGCGTCAGCAGCTGGCTGTCGACCTCCGCCTTGCTGTCGAGTTCGGCCACCGGTTCGCGCACCTCGTCGCCAAACCGCAGTGTCCAGAGGATGATGCCTTTACCCAGTGGCTCCAGCAGCACGGCGCGCTCCCGACGATAGAGAACCAGGCGGGCAATGCCGACCACGTCGTTCGCCTTCATGGCCTCACGGATGACGCAGAAGGCTTCCACTCCGACCTTGTCCTCAGGCGCCAGAAAGTGCGGCTTGTCGTACCAGATCCAGTCGATCGAACCGCACGGCACGAAACTGTCGATGTCGATGGTGCGGGTGCTTTCGAGCCCGACCTCCTCGATTTCCTCGTCTTCGAGAAGAACATAGTCGTCCTCGCCGCGCGGATAACCCTTCACCTGGTCTCGTTCGGCGACCGGTTTATGGGTGACGCTGTCGACATAGCGGCTTTCGACGCGGTTCTTTGTCTGGCGATTGAGGACGTGGAAACGGACCTTGTTGCTTTCGGTCGTCGCCGGTGTCAGCGACACTGCCGCGGTGACGAGCGAAAGCTTGAGATAACCTTTCCAAAATGTCTGACGTGCCATATGCGTCTGCCGCCGGGTCGTTTTCCAGACATGGTCCAAGATATGGCAATCAACGGAAGGGGCCGCCTTTGGTTCCAGGTCCCGATACTTTTCCGGGGAAGCCCCCGGACGGACGCCGCCGTGATCCCGGAGCAATTCAAGGTTCTGCGAAGGTTTCACCTGGCGCCGCCCGATCGACAGTTCGCAGCCGCCACCTTCTTGACAAAATTGCATACCAAATGGTTCTGTAATTCTTCAGCGATGATGCAGAGCTCGTGGATATGGAGCGCCCAATGAAAAAAGAAGACGTGAGGCGGGCAACGCGCATCGCTTTTGGGCTCGTAATCGTTTTTGGCCTTATGGTCTCCTATGCGAAATTCGCAGGCTTTTTCCTGCCTCAAAGCTCACAAAACGAGTATGGCCCGCCGGGATGGTTTTCGAGCTTCGATCCGGGCCCGCCGCCACGGCTTCCGGGTGTCCAAGACGGGTGACGGGTCGCGGGCCACATTACTTAAATCGAGAGATAGCGCTTCTGCCAGGGCAGCATTTTCTCCTGCCAGGCGCGTGGCATGAACTGGTCATAGGCGGTCTCGGCGATCGCGATCATCCAATTCTGCTCCTTACGCGCCAGCAGGACGCATGACAATTCCATTCCGGGCTCGACCGCAATGGAGGGCCGATTGGCGCCGGGGATGTCGATCCCCTTGTTACGCCACTGGATGCGGATCTCGTCGGGTTCAGATGTCCATTCCCCGGAGGCCACGGATGCTTTTCCGTCGGGTCTGAAGCGAAGCGGCGGCGGGGTGACACTCAGGAAACTGCCGTCATTGACGTAGTTGTCCTCGACCTCTCCTGCAGTTGCCTCGCCCTTTGCCCTCAGGACGATGTCCTGCTTGCACCTCAGGAATATGTTGCGCCGAAAACTCCCCGACCATGGCCGATTGGCGAAGAACGCAATGTCGCATTCCTTGATCACATTGTCGTGGATGTCGACGTCTTTGCGAAAAGCCAGTCCTTGGTCCGAGAAACCGCTGAGGCTGACGCCACGATTGCTGTTTTCGATCCAGTTGTCGTAGACATGATGCCCGGCGTGATCGACCTTGTCGCCAATGCCGTAGCCGAAAGAATAGTCATTCATCCTGCCGTCGCGCATGATGTTGCTGCGCACCACGGCATCGTCGCCGACCGACGAGAAAGAGAAATTCTTCCCACCGATGTAGTTGTATTCAACGAGGTATTTTTGAGTTTTGTCGCAGACCAGGGCGCCCTTGTTCGATGTGCTGTCCGGCGACTGAAGGAAGAGATTGCCCCGGATGACGACATCGGAACTGATATTGTTGTCCTTGTTTTGATAGGCGAACTGGCAGCAGTCGGCGCCTTCTCCCGGTGCCGCCCCGACGCGGTTATTCTCCAGCAGCACGTTCGACGTCTTCGTCAAGTAGATGCCGTCGCCCACCACATTCTCGGTCTCGCAGCGCCTCACGACAAGGTTCTTGCCATTGTGAAATTTGAAGCCACGAGGAGAATTCTTGACAACGACATCCTCTACCACCGCGTCGGAGAACACCTGATAGGCAACGCCAATATCCGCGGCGCCGTCGACGACTTCTCCGCGTGTGGAAACGCCGTGAGCTTTCTTTCGCACGATTGCGGGCATCGGATCTCCATTCGAACGGTGGCAGCGCAAGAATTAATGAAGGACGTGTGGCAGGAATTTGACGATCTGAGCTTAGCCGAGCGCGCAGAGGTCGTCCCCCCGATCTTCATCCCATCCGTCAAGACCAAGGTCTTCAAGGCCCGCGGTCGAGACTTGGGAACCTCGTTATGTCAGAAGTTTTTCAGTGTTATGTGAAAAATGGGACGCATTCGCGGCCGGCATCACATTGACGCGCTGAGAGCGTGTGCCGTTACAGCGGAGCTGAAGGAAGCTCGCAAGCGCGTATCCCTCGGGCTTTCCCCAAAAGCGCTGCGGTAGATCGCAGAGAACCTGCCAGCATGGAAGAAGCCCCACGTGGTGCAGATGTCGCGAAGCGTTTGCTGGTTAAAGGGATCACGCAACTGGTCGTGAACGGCTTTCAGCCTGATCGTGCGTAGGTAAGCGCCCGGTGACGTTCCCCTGAAGGTCTTGAAGCCCGTTTGTAGCGCGCGGAGCGAAATTCCGACTTCATCCGCCACCATCGACATGGTGAAAGGCTCAGCAATGTTAGCGTGCATATAGTCGATGGCGCGCCGGACATGCCAAGGAGCGACCGCCGACACCTTCGTTTTTTGAAAATGGCAGGAAAGGCGATGCTGGGCAAATCGGATCACGAGATCAGCAAGCGTTTCGCTCATCGTCGATACGGCAAGCGGCGAGGACAGAAGCGGACCGCAATTGCGCATGCCCTGCACGATCGTCTGCGCCAGGTTGCCGATAAGCCGGCCGGACGGTGTTGCGAGATCCACGACGGGCTCGAGGTCAAGCGACTCCAGGGTCGGCGTTTCCAGCAGCGAAAAAAGCGTTCGCCTCACCACTTTCCAATCCAGGCAAAGCGCGTCCGAACAGTGGGGGTCACCCTGGACCAGTCGATCGCCAACCTCATGATTGTTGACCATGAGAATTCGTCCCGCGACACCTTCGACCGTTCTTTTGCCAACGGTCACTTGAACGGATCCCCTCTGCGGAATGTAGAACGCAAGGTGTTGCGGGGTCTCGTCGAGCGTTTGAACTTTCCAGGAGCTCTGAAAAACCGAATGAACCGCGGTCAGCGTCCCACTCGTTCTCAAATCTGCTGCCCAGGCAAAGGCCCGATCATCGCCCAGCGGCTTTGCACCAAAGGGGCCATAGCCTGCCGTAAAGGCTTGCACCATCGACTCGAAGTTGTCGCCTTCGTGCGTCGGTGCGAAGCCATAGTCACGCTCGCGAGTGCGCGCCGAACTCTGAGATCTCAACCATACCATGTTGCTCGGTTCTTTCTGCCTTCTACAACCCGCAGGTCTAACCGCCCTCTCCCATCCTGCACTCGGCCGGTCCCCTCGTCCCTGCGAAGCCCTCATCTCGGCTGGATTGGCCAGTCTCCATGAGATAAGCAGGACCTACAGGTCGGGGATCGATCCTTGATTTGACAGAAAGCAAAGCACTCCCTAAGCAGGTTTCACACCTGCAGTGTAAATCAAAACGATCGAGAAATGAAGTACGTTCCATTAGACCACGTTGCGACGCATTTCTTGCGAGAATTTCAACCTGCGCGAGTGGCTTCCCGCAATGAACGGGACCTTTTGCGGCTGATCTGGAAATCCCCGGGGATCGAACGCTCCGACCTGACAGAGCCGCTCGATCTCACCCAGCAATCGCTGCACAGGATCGTCCGGCAGCTTCACGATCGGGGAATGATTGTTTTTTCCACATCGGAAACCCGTCGCCCGGGACCGCCCAGCCCCGAACTCACACTTTGCAAGGATTGGTGTTTGACGCTCGGCATTTCCGTGAACGTCGGCTCGATCGGCCTCTGCCTCATGGGTTTCGGAGAGCCTTTGGAAAACATGGAAATTCCGCAGGAGGGATCCTCGCTCACCCTGGAGATGGAGCGGATTGATGTCGCCGTCGAAGAGCTTCTTGCCCGCCGCGGGGCCGAGCGGCGCGATGTGCTCGGGGTCGGCCTCGCAGTCAGTGGCCATCGCATGCTGGAAACGGCCTTCAACTGCCCTCTGCCGCTCGCCCATTGGTCATTGATCGATCTGGCGCCTCTGCTTGGGAAGCAACTAGGCCTACCGGTCTGGGCGGACAATGTGGCCAGAACCGCCGCTTTGGCCGAAGCCATTTTCGGTGTCGGCCGCGATGTCGCGGATTTCGCCTATATCGCCCATCTTCACGGATATGGCGGCGGCCTCGTCTGCGGAGGCATGCCGTTTCGCGGCAGTTTCGGCAATGCCGGTGAATACTCCGTTCTCTTCGGGCGCCAGGATTACGACGACCGCCCTGCCCTCAGCCTTCTGCTTCAACATCTTCGTGCCAAGGGGCGCGTGGACCTGACGCTGAAGGACTTGAAAAACGAAGCGCTGGCGGATTGGGACGGCGTTGCGGAGTGGGTCGATCGCGTGGCGCCGGCACACAATCGCGCCATCAATGCGATCTGCGCGGTCTTCGACCCGGCATTGATCGTGCTTGGCGGCGAGCTTCCGCATTCACTGGCAAGAATGCTCATCGAACGGACCGAGTTCAACAATCTGCCTCGACATGGCGTCCTGCGTGACGTCCCCGGCCTTACCGTGGCTCAGATCGTCGATGCCCCCGGTGCAATTGGCGCGGCTTTGATCCCGCTTTTCGAGACCGTTCTCTGAGGCCATCGGAAGATCACGAACTTCGATAGCAGACGCGCTGTCCGGGCTTGCGCGAATGACTGGCAAAGTAACGCTTGCCAAAACAATCGAGCGAAAAGACATAATTCAGTAGAATTGAATGCTCGAAATATCGAAATCGTTGGAAGTACTTGTCCGATTTCCGCATCACACATCTTTAAACCTATAGGCGCAATCCTTACGTCGTTCGTCGTCATGTCTATCAAGGCAACTCCGATGTGAGACACACACGACCACGCCGTCCCTCGGTGGGGACCAGGGACGCGCGGTCATTTTCCCAGACAATGAGCAGCCCAGGCGTTCGCGACCGACTTCGTGCGTCGTACGCATAGGCGCGCAATCTCCCCGTCTTATCAACCAGCAACCGACCGGGCGGCCGTCGGGTGGACGAACCCATGCGCCCATAGGAGAGAAAATATGGATACCGTACAATATCTGAGTCCGATGGAATGGCGGGCGATCGAATTCGCCGCCTTCATCATCGTATTGGCAATTCTGTTCTGGTGGAGCGGCGTCATCCGCTACATCCCGAACGACAGGCTCGGCATCCTCGAGAAGCTATGGAGCTTCCGTGGCTCCGTCGACAATGGCTTCATCGCGCTGAACGGCGAAGCAGGTTTCCAGCCGGAAGTCGTGCGCGGCGGCCTGCATTTCTTCATGCCGTTCCAATATTCGATGCATCGCGCCAACTTGGTGACCATTCCGCAGGGCCAGATCGGCTATGTCTTCGCCCGCGATGGCAACCCGCTGCCGCCCACCCAGACCTTAGCCTCAAATACCGAGGCTGGCGATTTCCAGGACGTGCGCGCCTTTTTGGAAAAGGGCGGCCAAAAGGGTCCGCAGCGCAAGATCCTGCGCGAAGGCACTTATGCCATCAATCTCGCGCAATTCATCGTGCTCACTGCGCAGTCGACCTATGCCGTGGCGCTCGGCGCCTCCGAACAGAAACTGTTTTCGGAAATGTCGCAGATGATCGCGGAGCGGGATGGTTTCGAGCCGGTCGTCATTCGTGACGCCGATGACATGATCGGCATCGTCACCGTCCATGATGGCCCGGCCCTGCCGGACGGCGAGATCATTGCGCCGACGGTCGCCAATGATCCCAGGGACCCGAACTTTCACAACAATTTCCAGGACCCCGAGAAATTCCTCAATGCCGGCGGCTATCGGGGCCGGCAGCTGCAGGTTCTCGCCGACGGCAGCTACTTCCTCAATCGCATTTTCGCGACCATCGAACTCGTGGAAAAGACGATCATCGACGTCGGCACCGTGGGTGTGGTCGTCTCCTATACCGGCCGCCGCAGCGCTGACATATCCGGCCAGTCCTACAGGCACGGCGAACTGGTCGAACGGGGTTCGCGCGGCGTCTGGTCGACACCGCTTCTGCCAGGCAAATACGCCTTCAACACCTATGCAGGCGGCATCGTTATCGTGCCGACGACCAACTTCGTGCTCAAGTGGACCAAGGAACAGTTCGGTGAACATCGCCTTGATGAGAACCTTTCGGAAGTGTCGTTGATCACCAGGGACGCATTCGAACCGGTTCTGCCGCTCTCGGTCGTCGTGCATATCGACTATATGAAGGCGCCGCTGGTGGTGCAGCGCTTCGGCGATATCAAGCGGCTCGTCGAGCAGACACTCGATCCGATGGTCTCGGCCTATTTCAAGAATATCGCCCAGACCAAGACCCTGATCGAACTGCTGCAGGAGCGCAGCGAAATCCAGCGCAAATCCGGCGACGAAATGCGCGAGAAGTTCGCCTCCTACAGTCTCGAACTGCAGGAGGTGCTGATCGGCACGCCGCGCGCCGCCAATGGCCAGAACAGCATCGAGCAGATCCTGATCCAGTTGCGCGAACGCCAGATCGCGGTCGAAAAGGTTGAGACCTACAAGCTGCAGGAAGCCGCGGCGGTCCAGGAGCGGACACTGCGCGAGAAGGAAGCGCTGGCCGAGCAACAGGCCAAGATCACAACGTCGGCGCTCGCCATCGAGATCAGCGAGAACGATGGTAAGGCACAGCTCGCCCGCACCCGCCAGCAGGCCGAGACCATTCAGGTCACCGCCAAGGCCGAAGCGGAAAAGGTCCGGCTCGCCGGCCTTGGCGAGGCCGACCGGATCAAGGCGATCGCACTTGCCGATGCAGAGCGTATCAAGGCGACCGGTCTTGCCGATGCCCAGAAGGTGCGCGCCATCGGTCTGGCGGAAGCCGAAGCCACCGAGAAGAAGGTGGCTGCCTTCGGCGGTCCGGACTACCAGCTCAATTCGCAGGTGCTGATGCGCTTTGCCGAAGCGATCGAGAACGGCAGGCTGCCGCTCGTGCCGCAGATCCAGGTCGGCGGTGGCGGCGGCGAGAAGGGCGGTGCAAACGGTCTGGTGGAAATGATGCTGTCGATGCTGGTCGCCGACCGGCTGGGACGGCAGGGTTCGCCGGCTGCGATACCGGCGCCGGTCGAGCAGAATTGATTGAGGATGGGCCGGCTCTGCCGGCCCATTTTGCATCTTGCCTATGCGCTACCGAGAGGAGCGCAGCAAGGCGGCAATCTCGGCGCGCGACGGCATGGCCGGGGCCGTACCCGGGCGTGTCACGGCGATTGCAGCGGTCGCGCAACCGAAACCGATGGCCTCGATCGGCGGCTGTCCTTCAGAAATCGCCGTCGCGAAACCGCCGAGGAAGGCGTCGCCGGCCCCGGTTGTGTCGACGACGCTACCCGCCGAAAACGCGGGTACGAATTCGCTCTGCCCGGCAGTGTGATAAAATGCGCCGCGTGCGCCGAGCGTGATGATCGCCGCTCGCGCTCCTCGATCCAGCAGCGTGCGGCCCGCCGCGCGGACCTGCTCATCGGTTTCGATCGCATGGCCCACCAATTCGGCCGCTTCCACCTCATTGGGTACGATGAAATCGCACAAGCCGTAGATGCTGTCCGGAATGGCGCGGGCAGGCGCAGGGTTGAAGATCGTCGTGGCCCCTGCCCTTTTCGCCATCGAAAGGCCGTGCATGGCCGCCTCGAGCGGTTGCTCGAGCTGGGTCATGAAAATGGCGGCGCTTTCGATCTCCGCCCGGTTCGCATCGACATCTTCGATGCCGATAAGGCCTGCAGCGCCGGGCGCGACGATGATGGCATTGTCGCCGCTCACTTCGTCGACGAAGATGAAGGCGGCGCCGGTGGAAACGCCCTCCATCGTCATCACATTGGCTTTGACGCCTGCCGCCGCATAGGCCGCAAGGGCCATCTCGCCGAACGGGTCATTGCCGACCCGAGAGATAAAGGTCACCTTGCCGCCGGCCTTGGCCGCGGCAATTGCCTGGTTGGAGCCCTTGCCTCCCGGCCCAAGCGTGAAGCCCGACCCCATCAGCGTCTCGGCAATATGGGGCAGGCGCTTTGCCTTGTAGGCGGTGTCGGCGGCAAAAATGCCCAGAATGACGATCCCGCTCCTCGCGCTCATCTCACAGCGTCCTCCGCCGGAATGACACCCTTGGTCAGAAGGAAGCATCCGTAGAACCGCAGCTCTCCCGTTGCGATGACGCAATAGGCCTTCTTGGCAATGTCATAAAACGCCATGCGTTCGACGGAATACATGGGCGATGGCTTGCCTTCGGCGCGGTCGACAATGGCCTGGACTTCTTGTTGGATCGGCGGAATTTCATCCGGCTTGCCAATCACTTCCATGCGACCCGCCGAAGGCTGGATTGGTGTATCCAGTGGGAAGACGGAAAGGATCGCATCGATCGCCTGCGGCGCGGAAATGTTTTCCATGGTCAGCAGCCTACCCAGGCGGGTCTGACGGGCTATCGAATCCGACGGAAAATTCGTGTCGGAAATGACGAGATAGTCACCGTGCCCCATGTTGCAAAGGGCTTGAAGAATGTCGCCGTTGAGTTCGGCTCTAATCCCCTTGAGCATTGATCTTCCATCCTTTTCTCGTGGCCGGAGCACCGGCCGTGCTTCAATTATTATATCAGGCGCGATCCGCCTTGGGTTGCGGACACGGGCCGCTGGAACCGCGCACGATCAGCGACCCATCAACCATTTCGTCTCCCGTGCCCGGTGGTTCACTGAGGAGAAGGGCGACCGCGCGCCGTGCCAGCATGTCGGCCGGCTGGCGTATGGTCGTCAGCCGCGGCACGACGAGATTGGCGAGCGAAATGTCATCGAAACCTGTGACCGACAGCTTTCGCGGCACGTCGATCTTGAGGTCGCGGGCAGCGCGCAGCGCGCCGATCGCCTGCTGGTCACTGGCTGCCGCAATGGCCGTAGGCCGGTCCTGTGGCGGGCGTGAAAGCAGCTCGCGGGCAATTCGTTCACCAGACTCGTAGTCGAACCTGCCATAGGCAATTTCCAGTTCAACCGGTTCGCCGGTCTCGGCGAACCGGTCGATGCGGCTGACGAAACCTTCCTTGCGCATGCGCCCCGCCTCGGTGTCGGGCGGTCCTGCGATATAGGCGATGCGGCGGTGCCCGAGCGCATGGAGATGATCGGCAATCAGCGCGGCCGCCTGCGCATGGTTGGTCGACACCAGCGGAAAGGTGCCAAAGCGCCGGTCCAGCGAGATGATCGGGACCGCCGCCTCCAGATGGAGGCCCGAACCGTCGCTTGAAGCCACCACGATGATGCCGCGCACCGACCGGTCGAGAAAGGCTGAAACGTGGCTCTGCTCCGCCGCCCGATCATCATGCGAACTTGCCAGCATCAGGCTATGCCCGCATTCGAGCGCGGCGTGCTCGACGCTTGCCGCAAGCTGCGCGAAGAATGGATTGGTAATGTCGGGAACGACGAGGCCGATGACATCGGTTCTGCTGGTGCGCAGCGCTCTCGCGGTCACATTGGGCCGGTAACCGAGCGCCGATATGGCATCGTTGACCTTTTCACGCAGCGCGGTCTTGACCGCGGCTTCACCCGACAGCACCCGCGAAACGGTGCCCACAGAGACGCCCGCATATTGGGCGACATCCTTGACTGTAGGCATCTTTGACATTTTTTGATATCCCGCAGCTACTTCACCGCGCCTGCGGTCATTCCGGCGATGATGTGTTTTTCCAGTACGACGCCGACGACAACAAGCGGAAGGATACCGGCGGTGGAAAGGGCAGCCATCGACCACCAATTGATGCCCTGGCTGCCTGTCTGGCTGGCAATCATCACCGGCAGCGTGTTGGTGTTGGTGGAGGTCAGCAGTGCCGCGAAGAAATATTCGTTCCAGCACAGGATCAGCGCCAGGAGGAACGCGGCAACCATGCCCGGCAGAACGAGCGGCACGATGATGCGGGCAAACGCGCCCCAGATCGACAGACCGTCGACGAGCGCAGCCTCCTCGAGCTCTACCGGTATGGTGGCGAACTGGTCGCGCATGATCCAGACGACAATCGGCAGGACCATCAGCGTATAGACCGCGATCATCCCCACATAAGTGTCCAGCAGCGCCAGCTCCTTGTAGAGAACCAAGAACGGCAGGGCGAGGACGACGGGCGGCATAATGAGCTGCGACAGGAAGAAAAAGGAAATGTCGGCGTTCCGCATATGGCCGAACTTATAGGAAAAGCGGCTGAGGCCATAGGCCGCGAGCGATCCGAGTAGGACCGCAAGGGCGGATGCCGTGACGGAAATGATGACGCTGTTCCAGAGCCTGCGCATGAACTCGTCACGCACCGTCGATATCTGAGAAATCGTATCCGGAGAGAGCCCCAGCGAACGCCATCCGAGCCAGTTGGGCGCAAAGTTGAACCAGGGGACCAGGTTGCCGCGCATGACATCCGCGGCGGTTTTGAACGAGGTCGAAACCGTCCAGAACAGCGGGAAGATGCAGACGAATGCCCAGATGACGAGCAGGCTGTAGACGGCGAAGCGCATGGCCCACCAGCGAATGCGCTGGCCGCGCGCGTATTTATCGAAATCGATCCGAACCATCAGAGCCTTCCTGTCATCCGCTTCACGATACGGTCGGAAATCTTCATCAGCACCGTCATACCAAGGACGATGATGACCAGATAGACAAGCGCGAGCAGGGTCCCATATCCGACATTCGAACGGTCGCGGTATTCGCGATAAATGAAACTAGTGACGGAATCGGTTGCCCCGCCGGGGCCGCCCGATGTCACCGTGATGATGATGTCGGCAAGCTTGAGCTTGAAGATGATGCGGATCATCACCGCCGTTACCGACACCGGTAGCATGAGCGGGAAGATCACCTGCCAAAAGCGTTGCCACTTGGTGGCGCCGTCGACTTCGGCCGCCTCCAGCACCTCCTTGGACAAGGCCTGCAATCCGGCAAGCAGCATGATCATCATGAAGGGAATGAAGGTCCAGGCATCCATGATCATGATCGAGAGCCGCGCCGTCAGCGGATCGCCGAAGAAGGAGGGATTTTCCCAGCCGAGCCAGCGGGCGAAGCGGGCGACCGGGCCGAAACGGGTCTCCATCATCGACTTGCCGACCATCCAGCTCACCGCCACCGGCGACAGCATCAAGGGCACCAGGAAGGTGACGCGCCAGAACTTGCGGGCAAGGATTTCCTGATTGAGCAGCAAGGCCAGACCGAAGGCGATCGCATATTCGACCACGATCGCCAGGCAATACAGGATCATATTGAGCAGGGCGTTGGCATAGAACGGGTCCGCGATCATCCGGCGAACATTGTCGAGGCCGTTGAACCGCCGTCCGGTCGAGGAGGCGAGGTTCCAATCGGAAAAGCCGATCCAGAGCGCGAAGAGCAGCGGAAATACCACCATCGACACGACGAAAAGCGCAGCCGGCAGAACAAAAAGCGCCTTCTTGCCCGTCTCGCCATAAATGACGACGCGGGTGACGCAAAGAACTACGGCCCAGAGAAAATAGGCATAAAGAACCGGACGCCAGTTCGCGAAGCCCCAATCGATCCAGGCCAGTTCATGGGCGCCCTGCAATCCAAACGATGTTATGAACCATATGGCGCTCAACCACAGAGCTAAGCGGCCCCAAAAACGACGGCTCGCGGAAATGGAGCCGGCTTCGACGGTGTGGAGCAGGTCGCCTTCGACTGTCGACATGATATTCCTCGCCCGGACAGAATGGACGCTGGCGGAATCGCTTCCGACCCGCCAGCGCGTTTAATCAAGTGATCAGAGCCCGAGGCTCGCCCGATAGAGTTTCAGCTGGCTATCGCGGCCAATCTGGTCGGTGATCTTTTCCCAGGCGGCCGCAATTGCATCTGCGGTTTCCTGTGCCGATTTGTACTGTCCGGCAAAACCCTTCGCCAGCTCATCCTCCGCAACGGAATAATATTGGAAGATACCGGGTATGCGCGGTTCGATGGCAGCGTTCGGATGGTTGTAGCTGTCGGCGTTCGAACCGAGATAGTCCTCGATATAGGCGCGGTCGTAACCTGCCTTTTCCCATTCGTCGTAGTTGAAGTTGGACTGGCGGTAGGGCTGGAAGCCGGAGGGATAGGCCGACGTCCAAAGAGACAGATCCTTGCCGCCGAGATGGGCGGCAGCAGACCAGGCCGCCTTGCGCTTCTTCTCGTCGCCGGAGACCTGCTTGGTGACATAGATGCCCCAGCCGAGATAGGCCATGTTGGGGGCTTCGTTATACTTGTCTTCCCATTGACCGGTCTTGCGGTTGTAGACGCGATTGGAACCGCGGTTGATGCCGAAGCCGACCACATCGCCCACGACCGAGGTATCAGAGGTGCGCGCGCTGGAGCCGACATCGCCCCACCACATCAGCATTGCACCGGTGCCCGCCAGGAATTGGGAAAAGGCCGTGGTGCCAGGGTCGGCATTGATCTGGTCGGCCGGATAGGCCTTGGCTGCGATCAGATCCAGGACGTCCTGGATCGCCTGGACCCAGGCGGGGTTGTTGACCAGCGGCTTCATGTTGTCAGGATCGAACAGCCAGGCCGGATCACCGGGATATTTGGCATAGGCCGTCGCGCGGTTTTCGATGAAATAGAAACCGAACCCGCCCCAGCCCTTGAGCGGGTCGAGATAGCCGTAGGCCGGCTGGCCGGTCAGCGGATCGGTCTTGCCGATCAAGGCCTTGGAAGCTTCGTTGACTTCCTGCCAGGTCTTCGGCGGCTCGGCCATGCCGCTGATCGAACCTGCGCCGAAGTAATCCTTGCGATAGGCGAAGGTGTGGCAGTCGCCATCGATTGTCACGCGATAGGTCTTGCCGCCCCAGGTGCCGACCGGCGGCTTCAGGTAGCTCACCAGATCGTCGGCCTCGATCTGCTTTGCCACCCAATCAGGCATCTCGTCCAGCAGTCCGCGCCCGGCGGTGTCGCCTTCGAAAGGAGCGCCCATTTCCAGGATGTCGAAATCAACCGTGCCGGTCGCGATCGACTGCTGAAGGCGGGCATTGTAGTCGGCCTGGGCAAGGTCGATCCAGTTGATCTTGGCGCCCGTATAGGCTTCCCACGGCTTCAGGAAACCGCGGAACAGGAAGTTATGCAGATTCTGGTTGTTGAGCCCCATGAAGGTCAGCTCGACACCAGCCAATTCGCCCTGCTTGACATTGGCCTTGGTCGGACCGAGGCAGAGCTCGCCCACCTTCTGCCAGTCTGCGTCCGTGGGCGAGCCCTTCCCTACCCCGGGAATTTTCAGGATCTGGGCGCGCAGATCATCGGCGGCAAATGCCATGCCGGGAATTCCGCCCATTGCGCCGGACAGGCCGAGCAGAGCCGCAGCGCTCGCCGTTCCGCGCAAGACATCACGGCGGCTTGCCTGACGGCGCATCAGTGCATCGTATATTTCGACTTTCATGGATTCCTCCTCCACGTTTGTTGCGCTGTGCCCAACCGGTCCTGCCGGGCTTACTCCAGTCCGATTTTAAAACTGGCCTGGTGCAAAACTATCTGGTAAACACGGAAATGAAACGTTTCATATCCTGCTTGAAACCGCTCCTCCCGGTCTCGTTTTCGAACATCAGGCGGCCAGCGGAAAAAGTCAACAAGAAATGAAACGTTTCATGGAGGAGGTTTGCCGGGTGCTTTCGAGCAGGCGCAAAGGGCGGTTTGCCCGACCGTAGGCTCGAAAATAGACGGCAAGACATGATGACCCCGAGACGGCTCGGGCGCTTTAAAGCAAGTGGGAGGCACATGGCTGAAGTCAATATTTCAGAGGCACGGAAGGCCTATGGCACCTTAAGTGTCCTGCATGGCGTAGATATCGAAATTCGCGATGGCGAGTTTGTGGTGCTTGTTGGGCCGTCCGGTTGCGGCAAGTCGACCCTCTTGCGCATGGTCGCGGGGCTCGAAAGCATCACGGGCGGCACCATTTCGATCGGCGGAAAGGTCGTTAACAATCTGCCGCCGAAGGACCGCGACATCGCGATGGTCTTCCAGAGCTATGCGCTCTATCCGCACAAGACCGTCGCCGAAAACATGGTCTTTGCACTGCGCCTCCAGAAGCAGCCGGCCGACGTCATCAAACAGCGCCTGCAGGCGGCGGCCGAGACACTCGACCTCGTGCCCTATCTGGACCGCTATCCGCGCCAGCTATCCGGTGGTCAGCGCCAGCGCGTCGCGATGGGTCGAGCCATCGTCAGATCGCCGCAAGTGTTCCTGTTCGACGAACCCCTGTCAAACCTCGATGCCAAGCTCCGCGTGCAGATGCGCAAGGAGATCAAGGAGCTGCACCAGCGGCTGAGGACCACGACTATCTATGTCACCCACGACCAGGTCGAAGCCATGACCATGGCTGACAAGATCGTGGTGATGCAGGGCGGCAAGACCGAACAAGTTGGCACGCCTCTGGAACTCTACGACCGCCCTAGCAACACGTTCGTGGCAACGTTCATCGGTTCGCCGTCGATGAATTTGCTGAAAGGCCGCTACAAGGCCGAAGGCGCGATCTTCGTCACGGAGACCGGCGACGAGATTGCGCTCGGTTTCACGCCAGAGGTCTCGGACGGGCAGCCCGTGCTCCTGGGCGTTCGGCCTGAACACCTGTCTCTCGCCGAAAGCGGGCTCAAGGCGACTGTCAACGTCACCGAACCCACCGGCCATGAGACGATGGTGTTCCTGCGCTACGGGCCTGGCGAGCTTGTCGCGGTGTTTTCCGAACGGCACGATTTTGAGCCGGGACAGGTCGTGACGATCGCCGCTCGGCCGGGGAAGCTTCATCTTTTTGATGCGGTATCGGGCAAGACCTTGCGACCGGATTAAGCCCTGCCTCTCGCCGATTGAAAGGTTTTGCGCCCAAAGCTTCGGCGGGCTTTCGACGGCGTTAAGCTCGACGACATCGGAAACATAGAACTCCGTTTCCGATCTCGGCATCGAGAACACCGAAATAGCAGGCAGTGGCGATCTCTCTCGCCACTCCTGTATCCCGGTTTCGGCGCCGAACGGCGGCCCCGCTTTAGCTCCAGGCGTGCAGCGGCGGCTTCTCTCCATTGAGGAAGTATTTGCCGAGGATCGAGTATTTCCACCGCACCGGATCGTGCAGCGTATGCGTCCGGGCATTGCGCCAATGTCGGTCGAGATTGTGCTCGGCAAGCGTCGAGCGCGTGCCCGCCAGTTCGAACAGCTTGTTGGTCGCCTCGATAGCGATCTCGGTCGAGAGGATCTTGGCCTCGGCGGTGAACACCTGGGCTTCCGCCACGGTGTCGGCATTGGGACTGGCAACCGCCCGGTCGATCGCATGTCCGGCTTTGTCGAGCAGTGCCTGCGCCGCGTGCAGGCGAAGCTGGAGGGCGCCGACCGCCTGGATCGTGTAAGGATCATCCCAGGCGTGGTCGAGACCACTGTCCACCCAGGCGCGGGACTTGGTCCGGACGAAGTCGATCGTCTCCTTGATCGCTGCCGATGCAATGCCGGTATCGACGGCAACCTGGATGATCTGGAAGATGGCGCCGTCCGCCGTCGGCTTGTCGTAGCCCTTGTATCCTGGCACCAGCCAGGCCTTTTCGACTTTGACGTTGTCGAGGATGACAGTGCCCGAGAGCGTGGTTCGCTGGCCGAAGCTCGACCAGTCGTCGATGACGGTCAAGCCCGGCGCATCGCGATCGGCGATCGCGTACCAGGCGCGGCCCTCGTCATCGAGCGCCACGATCGGTACCTTATGGGCAAGCAAGGCGCCGGACGAATAAAATTTCCGACCGGTCACCACGACGTGGTCGCCACGGTCGACAAACCTGGTTTCAAAATCGACCGCGCGTTTGGAACCGAATTCCGAAAAAGCATTGCCGAAGCGGGTGCCCTTGAGGATTTCGCCAAACAACAGTTCCTGTTGCGCTTTGTCTGAAACCGTACGGATTGCCGCTACGACGCCGAGATGATTCTGCGAGATCTGTCCGATCGACGAATCCGCCTCGGAGATGATCTCGACCACCTTTGCAAGCGTGACGTAGGAGACCTCCGGTCCGCCGAATGCCTTGGGCACATTGATCGACCAGAGCCCGCTCTGCGAGAAGGCATCCAGCTCTTCCGCCGGCCAGATCCGCTCGCGATCACGATCCGCGGAACCTTTGACGAACTCCGCGGCGAGCCGGTGGGCGACAGCGATCGCTTCTGCGTCGTCCTTGATGATGTGCGCAGGCTTTTCCGGCCGCTTGACGCCGGGTACGGCAACCCTGTCTGTTTTGGCAATGACGTTCATTCTGGTCTCCCTTCTGGGTGATGGATGTGAGTGGGATCAGGCCGCCGGCCTGTCATGGGCGAAGGCCGCGCCTTCGCCGAGATAAAAAGCCTTGATGTCGTCACGGCTGCGCAATTCGGCGGCGGAACCCGACAGCACGGCGAGGCCGTTTTCGATGACGGTGGCGTGGTCGGCGTATTGAAGCGCCACCGTCGAATTCTGTTCGGCAACCAGGATGGAAAGCCCGTCCTCGCGGTTCAGCGCCTTGAGCGAGTGAAAGATATCCTTGATCACGAGGGGTGCCAGACCCATAGAGGGCTCGTCGAGAACAAGCAGCCGTGGCCGCGACATCAGCGCGCGGCCGATCGCCGTCATCTGCTGCTCGCCGCCCGAAGTCAGCCCTGACGCCGTACGACGCTTCTCCTTGAGTCTGGGGAAAATGACATAGATCCGCTCGAGGTCGGCAGCGATCTCGCGCCTGGATGACGAACGCCCGAGGCCGCCGGAGACGAGATTTTCCTCGACCGACAGGCTCTTGAAGCAGTGCCGCCCTTCGAGCACCTGAACCAGGCCTGATCGAACCAGATTGGCAGGCTTCTCGCTCAGCACATCGCGGCCTTCGAAACGGATCGTGCCCGACGTCACCTGGCCTCGTTCGGCAGGCAGCAGGTTCGAGATGGCCTTCAGGGCCGTCGTCTTGCCCGCACCATTCGACCCGAGAAGGGCGAGGATTTCTCCGCGCCGCAACTGAAAGCTCACGCCATTCAGGGCCTTGATGGTCTTGCTGTAGACGGCATGCACGGACTTGATATCGAGAAGGATCGTTTCGTCGGACATGTCACTCGTTCCAAAATCAATCAGCAAGAGAGGCGCGGCGCAGGCAACCGGATCTGCCGCACCGGGTTATGGGATGAGGGATGGCGGCTTGCGCCATCCCTCAACTCGTCAGTTCGTGGTCGCAATGCCTTCAGCATCGGCCGCCGTGCGCAGCTTGATGCCCTTTTCCTTGGCGTAGGCTTCCGAGGATTTTTCGATGATCGGGCGCAGCAGCTTCCAGTCCGGCGCGATCCAGTCGGAGACGACGTTCCACTTCTTGCCGTCCCATTGCTGGAAGGTCACGTAACCATCGCCTTCGTGGTTGTCCCACGTGACGTTGATGGAGTGGAACAGGTCCTTGGCGCCGAGGGCTGCGACCTTGGCCTCGTCGAGCTTCAGGTGCTCGAAGCCCCAGCGCACTTCGTCGCCGGTTAGCGTACGCTTACCGAACTTTTCCTGTGCGGTGCGGATCGCCTCGACATTCAGGATGCCATTGACGATGCCGAGGTTGTGGTAGACCGAGCCGATGCGCTTCTTGTCTTCCAGATTGCCCTTGCCGTGATCGTAGAGTGTCTTCACAACTTCCTGCAGGACAGGATACTGCTCGCCCGAAGCCTGGGTGGTAATCGCGGTATAGCCGATCGCCGCCTCGCCTGCGGGGATGACGTCCTCTTCCGAATTCGACCAGACATTGCCGACGATCTTGGAGGCGGGGAAGCCGACTTTGGCCGCCGTCTTCAGCGCCACCGGGTTCATCACGCCCCAGCCGCGCAGAACGACATAATCCGGCTTGGCGCGGCGGATCGTCAGCCACTGCGACTGCTGCTCGTTGCCGGGATGGGGGACTTCGATCTGCTGAACGGTGAAGCCATACTTCTCGGCCAGCAATTCATAGATCGGAATGGTCTCCTTGCCATAAGGCGAACCGTGATAGAGGACGACGATCTTCTTGCCCTTGAGCTTGTCGAGGCCACCTTCCTTAGAGGCAAGGTAGTTCACGATGCCCGAGGTTTCCGAATAGGGGTTGAGTAGCAGCGGGAAGACATAGGGGAAGACGCGCCCGTCGGTGGAGTCGGTGCGGCCATGGTTCACCGTGATCAGTGGCACCTTGTCGCCGGTGATGCGGTCGATCATGGCGTAGGCGATGCCGACTGAAAGCGGATTCCACGCCGCCGCATTTGGATGGCTCTTCTGGCGCTCGTAGCATTCGACGCCGCGCTCGACCTCATACTGGGTTTCGCATTCGTCCCAGGTGAGCTTGACGCCGTTCACGCCGCCGTCGCGAGTGTTAATCAGGTTCAGGTAGTCGATGAAACCACCGAAAAAACCGGTGCCGCCAGCGGCATAAGGTCCGACGCGATAGCTCTGCAGCGGGAAATATTGCTCATCGGCATGGGCAGGCATCAAGCCGGCTCCACCGATGATGGCAAGCGCTGCGACCGCCGCCTTGAATGTGGTTTTCAGACTTTTCATTGGACAAACTCCCTCTGTTGACCGGCTCTGCCGGCGTCCCAATGCATTTTGAAGATGATGATGTGGCTGCTCAGCCGACGGGTTCGGGGATGCTGCGCCTGAACCGTCTGGTCAGCCGCCTTCCGAGCGCCGCGAGCCCATCGGGTTCGAGGATCAGGAAGGCGATGATGAGTGCGCCGATGACGATGCGCTGGCTCATGTCGAGCACGCCGGAATCGAACAGATCGCCCAGGAGGAACGATCCGACCCGCGACAGCACAACCGGAAAGACCACCATCAGCGCCGCGCCCAGGAAGGCGCCGCGGATCGTCGCCAGCCCGCCGATGATGACGATGAACAGGATCTGGAACGACCGGTCGAGATTGAAGCCGGCCGGCTCCACCGTGCGCAGGTAGGCAAAGGCCCAGAGCGCACCGGCGACCCCGATGATGAAGGACGAGAGCGCGAAGGCGAGCAGCTTGGTGCGCAGCACCGGCACCCCGATGATCCGGGCCGCCGTCTCATTGTCGCGAATGGCGATGAAATTGCGGCCGGTCTGCGAGGACGCGACGCGCCAGGCAAAGAGGGTGAGCGCGGTGACGATGATCAGCGAGAAATAGTAGCGCCCAATCGAACTGTCGAAATCGATGCCGGCGATGGTGAGCTTCGGCGCGTCGATCACGCCGGACGGGTTGTCGTTGGAGAACCAGCCGAACTTCGTCAGTGCCCATTGCACGAAGAACTGTGCTGCAAGCGTGGAAACCGCGAGATAGAAGCCGCGCAGGCGCAGGCTTGGCAGGCCGAAGACGATGCCGACCGCAGCCGCGATACCGCCGGCGAGCGCGATGGAGACGAGAAGTGGCAGACCTTCGAGACGCAGATTGAAATTGAAGGCGGCGAAGGCGCCGACCGCCATGAAGGCAGCACTGCCGAGCGATACCTGCCCGGCATAGCCGGTGAGCAGGTTGAGGCCGACGCCGGCCAGCGACAATGCCAGGAACGGCAGCAGCAGCGCTTCGTTCAGATAGCTCGAGCCGATTAAGGGCACAATGGCGAAGGCGATGATGAGGATGGCAAGCGGCGCGATCCAGGCTGGGAGGCTTGCCGAAGCAACGGGTTGGGTGGTGATGGCAGCCATGGCTCAGACCCTTTCCACTAGCTTCCGGCCGAACAGGCCGGAGGGGCGGATGAGCAGGAAGACCAGCGCAATCGTATAGGCGAACCAGCCCTCGATGCCGCCGCCGAAATATTCGCCGATATAGACTTCGGCGAGCTTTTCCGAGGCGCCGATCAGCAGGCCGCCGATGATGGCGCCGGCGATCGAATCGAAACCGCCGAGCACGAGCACCGGCAAGGCCTTCAGGACCACCAACGAGAGCGAGAACTGCACGCCGCTGCGCGCACCCCAGAGAAGGCCTGCGACCAGTGCGACGAGCCCCGAGGTTGCCCAAACCGTGGCCCAGATGCGCGGCAGGCGAAGCCCGACGGCGAGTGCCGCGAACTGGTCGTCCGCCACGGCGCGGAAGGTCAGGCCGACCCGGGTGTAACGAAAGAAGAGCGTCAGCCCGATGACCATGAGCGCTGCGACCGCCGAAGCGAAGAGATCGAACTGCGAGATGAAGACACCATAAAATTCGAAGGGCACGTCCTCGATGCCGAGTTCCAGGGCATGGACCTGCGTGCCCCAGAGAAGCTGGGCAGCTCCCTCGATGACGTAGGAAAGCCCGAGCGTCGCCATGAACAGCGTGATCGGCGGTTTGTTGACGAGCGGCCGGAGCACTGCGCGTTCGATACCGATGCCCAGCAGAACCATGATAGCGAAGGTGAGCACAAGCGCGAGATAGAAAGGCACTCCGCGCTCGACCAGCGAAACGAATGTGAGAGCAGCAAACAGGAGCAATGCGCCTTGCGCAAAATTCAAGACACCCGAGGTCTTGTAGATCAGCACGAAACCGATCGCGACGAGCGAATACATGACGCCGGACAGCAATCCGCCAGTCAGCACCTCGAAGAAGAAGAGGTAGTCGAAGCTTTCCATCAGACGTCCGCCTCTTCCTGGTCCTCGCGGGCAACGCCAAGATAGGCATCGATGACGGCCTGGTCGGCGCGCACTTCGGCCGGCGTGCCGTCGGCGATCTTGCGGCCGTAGTCGAGCACGGCGATCCGGTCGGAAAGTCCCATGACCACGCCGATATCGTGTTCGATCAGGATGATCGTCGTGCCGTAACCCTCCCGTGCAGCGCGGACGAAGCCTGCCATTTCCTGCTTTTCGGTGGCGGTCATGCCGGCCATCGGTTCGTCGAGCAGCAGGATCTGCGGATCGGGTACTAGCGCCCGGGCAAGTTCGACGCGCTTCTGCAGGCCATAGGGCAGCGAGCCGGCAAGCCGGTCATGGACATGGCCGAGATGCAGGAAGTCGATGACCTGCCGCGCCCGTTCACGCGCCTCGCGCTCCTCACGGCGGGCGCGGGGCGAACCGAACACCTGGCCGATGAAAGTCGAGCGGCGCTGGAATGTCAGGCCGGTCATGACGTTTTCAAGAACCGTCAGTCCCTTGAACAGGGCAAGGTTCTGGAAGGTGCGGGCGATGCCCAGCCGCGCGGCTTTCTGCGCCGGCACCTGCGCATAGGTCTTGCCATTGAGGCTGACATGGCCGGCATCCGGCCGGTATTGCCCTGAAATCACGTTGATCAGAGAGCTTTTGCCGGCGCCGTTCGGGCCGATGATCGCGCGGATCTCGCCTGGCTGGACCGCAAGATCGACATTGGCAATCGCCGTGACGCCGCCGAAGGAGAGCGTGATGCCCGAGAGCGCCAATATCGGCGGATGGCTCAGCGCATTGCTGTCGACATCCGCCGCCCGACGGCTCGATGGACCGGACACCGGCAGCGGGGAATATTCCCTCACCGTAGAGGTCTCATCGAGTGCCGTGTAATGCGCATTCACCATTGTCTGCTCCGTTGTGCGCGGGGACCGCAGGCCTTGCCTGAAGACACACGCCACCATCCGGCTCCCCTAGAATGGGGAGCCGTTCGCTTTTCAGTTTGGGAAGGAAGCCGTTACTCGGCGGCTTCCAGCCGCTGGTCTTCGATCGCTTCGAGTTCACGGACGATCGGCAGGACGTGCTTGCCGAAATATTCCACCTCTTCCTGGAAATGCAGGAAGCCGAGCAGAATGAGGTCCGCGCCCGCCCGTTTGTGACCGATGATGCGTTCGGCCACCTGTTCCGGCGTGCCGATCAGGTTTGAACGGAAACCGTCATTGTATTGCACCAGATCCTGGAAGGTGGATTTCGCCCAGTTGCCTTCGCGCTCCGGCGAGGAATTCCCGGCATTCTGAACCTCGTGGTGGAAACCCTTGACCGCCTCGGGGATGGCCTTGTCGAGGATCTCCTGGAGGACCTCCTGCGCTTCCTTCTCCGAAGAGCGGACGATGCCGAAGGCATTCATGCCGATCTTCGTGCGCCAGGTCTTGCCGAAAGCCTTTTCCTTGGTGCGGATGTCATCGACCTGGGCCTTCAGACCTTCCGGCGTGTTGCCATTGGTGAAGTACCAATCGGACACGCGGGCCGCCATGTCACGAGCCGCGCGCGAGGAACCGCCCTGGAACACCTGTGGAATGCCGCCGATCGGCTTCGGCTTCATCGAATAATCCGTGAAGCGATAGAAATCGCCGCGCAGGTTATAGACGTCTTCCGTCCAGATGCCGCGGATCGCACGGATGAACTCCTCGGAGCGGCGATAGCGTTCGTCATGGTCGAGCCAAGGCTCGCCAATGGCGGCTAACTCGCCGCGGAACCAGCCGGAGACGATGTTGACGTCGACACGGCCGTTGGTGAGGTGGCTGATGGTGGCGATCTGCTTGGCAAGCAGCGCCGGGTTCCACGGCCCGGGCAGGACGGCGGCAATGACACGGAGCTTCTCAGTGGCCGCAAGAAGGGCGTGGGAAAAGGAGACCGACTCGTGCTGGTTGTCGGCGCCATATCCGGCCGTGAAGCGAATCTGGCTCAAGGCAAACTCAAATCCCGACCGTTCAGCGATCTGGGCGAGCTTGCGATTGTAGTCGATGCCCCAATCGGTACGTTGCTCAACCGAGCTGATGACCAGACCGCCCGATACGTTCGGCACCCAGTAGGCAAACTTCAAAGGTTCTTTCTTCGATTGTGACATCGGTCTCTCCATGCTTATTCGTGTTTGTCAGGCGATCAGCCGCGATTGTTCTTCGGCACGGGCCAAGGCGAGTGCCCTGGCGTGCGGAACGATCAGTTCCAGTTCGCGCACGGCTGCCCTGATCCGTTTCTGGATGTCCGGACTTGCAACGGCGTATGAGTCGAACTCGCTTTCGAGCGCATAGACCGACGTCGGCAGCGGCAGCGCCTTGAAGAAGCTGAACAGCGGACGGAGCTGATGGTCGATCATCAAACCGTGCAATGGCGTTCCGCCCGTTGCGGCGAGAATCACGGGTTTGCCGATTAGTGACTCGTAGTGAACCAGGTCGAACAGGTGCTTGAGTGCTCCGCTATACGAAGCGCGATAAACCGGGGAACCGACGACCAGG
Organism: Rhizobium pisi; assembly: GCF_003938655.1. Lineage (GTDB taxonomy): Bacteria > Pseudomonadota > Alphaproteobacteria > Rhizobiales > Rhizobiaceae > Rhizobium > Rhizobium pisi. The sequence goes on along the minus strand of NZ_RJJT01000001.1, from coordinate 375,102 downwards.
ACATCCGCGCTCTCTACCGAGCGCACGATCTCCGCGCCTTCCTCATCCAGCTGGTCGGCCCGCAAGGCTCGAAAGAGCGCCGGTGCAGATACAGCCAAATCGATGTGCCGCCCGGGCAAGCCAAGCTCGGACTCGATACGGCGAAGGACGGACGCGACCAGCGCCGATGTTCGGGACGGAGCCTTCACGTTTCCAGATATTCCAATGACACGCAGTTCCTGCATGGGCTCCTCCAATTTATATAAACCCTATAAATTAAGTAGATTACATGCAATGAGCGCGCCGTCCGATTTGACCCATGAATGGAACATCAAATTCCAAAGAACACCCATTTTAGAAAATATTTTCATCCGCCCGAACAGATGCTGCTCAGGTCATCGCCGAAAGCTTGCGCGCCACAGATCGCGCTACCTCGACGCCCCAATCCGGCTCCACAGGCGCAATCGCCAAATCGATCGCCGCACTGGCGGACGCTCCACCGTGCGCCCGCTGGAGTCAATGACCGGCAAAGCGAGCCTGCTAATACCCTCCTACGTTTTGATACACTTCCGGCAATTCTCCAAACATCTCAGATACATCGCCGCCATAACCTCCTTTGCGCAAACAGAGCGTAAGCAAAGGAGAGTACCTATGACTGAGACCGCAAAGGCTTCCCCGCAGAAATACGGCCGCTTCATCGCCGTGACGATGGTCGCCATTACCCTCGCTCCCGGCGGATATGTCGTTCAGGCAAACGCCGCCGACGTCGTTTCGGCCCCATCGTTGAATACGACCGATCGCGACGAGAGCATCCGCCCGTTCCAGGTTCACGTGCCACAATCTCAGCTAGACGATCTGCGCAGGCGCATTGCGGAGACGCGCTGGCCCGATAAGGAAACCGTTGGCGATTCATCCCAGGGCATTCAACTGGCGCAAGTCCAGGAGTTGGTGCGCTATTGGGGAACCGATTACGATTGGCGAAAGGCCGAGACGCAACTCAATGCGCTGCCGGAATTCATCACGACGATCGACGGCGTCGATATCCAGTTCATCCACGTTCGCTCTCGCCACCCCGATGCTCTCCCCATCATCCTGACACACGGCTGGCCCGGCTCGACATTCGAGTTCCTCAAGACGATCGGGCCTCTTACCGACCCCACGGCTTACGGCGGGCGGGCTCAGGATGCATTCGATGTCGTCGTCCCTTCCATCCCCGGCTACGGCTTTTCGGGGAAGCCCACGGATCTCGGCTGGGGGCCTGAGCGCACGGCGCGGGCGTGGGACACCCTGATGAAACGCCTTGGATATCAGCACTATGTTTCACAGGGCGGGGATCACGGCTCAGTCATCTCCGATGCGCTTGCTCGCCAGGCACCAAAGGGGCTTCTGGCAATACATCTCAATATGCCAGCGACAATCCCCGGCGACTTGACCAAGGCCATCAACAGCGGCGACCCCGCGCCGTCAAACCTGACGCCTCCCGAGCGGCAAGCCTTCCAGTCGCTCAGCACGTTTTTCGGACGAAATGCCGCCTACGGCGCCCTGATGGTGACGCGACCGCAGACGATCGGTTATTCGCTATCTGATTCGCCGGCCGGTCTTGCGGCATGGATGTATGAAAAGTTCGCGCAGTGGAGCGACAGCGATGGCGTCCCCGAGCGCGTTCTCTCCAGAGACGAAATGCTCAACGACATCACACTCTACTGGCTGACGAACACGGGAGCATCGTCCTCGCGTTTCTATTGGGAAAACAACAACAACAATTTCAGTGCCGAGACGCAGCACACCAAAGACATCAAGGTCCCCGTCGCCATCTCCGTATTCCCAAAGGAGATTTATCAAGCGCCCGAAAGCTGGAGCAAGCAGGCCTATCCGAGCCTGTTCTACTATAATCAAGTCGCGAGAGGCGGCCACTTTGCGGCATGGGAACAGCCTCAGCTTTTCACCGAAGAGCTTCGTGCGGCTTTCAAATCTGTCCGCTGATGAAAACGAATGCATGAATCGGCGGGGCGGCGCGGTGAACGCCGGCCCGCCATTGAGAACGCCTCGAAAGGATTCGAACTTGACACTCGCGACCAGAATGCCGGCGGAGTTCTCTCATCTCTGACTTGCTGTTCCTTTCGCTATCTATGCTCGACCGTCAAAACCATTGGCATGGCCCAGGTGGCCTGTGGAATCGGCCAGCGCAGCAATTTGACGTTGTCGTCGTCGACCTGCGCCTCCCATCGAGCATAGAACTTTTGACTATATCCGTTCAGTCGGACGCTGCGGCATGCGATGGGTCCGCCGTCGAGGTTGAGGGCAACCTTGAGATCCAGCGGAGACGCCTTGAGAAACTCCGCCAACCGATCGAGGGAAAAGAACGCTTCCTTTGTGGTGCCGATTACAATACGGCCGGAACCGTCCTTGGCAACAAAGGTGCGATTGGCCAGCCAGCGACTTTTCACGTTCACATGGGTTTTGCCATCGTCACCGATCAGGAGCGGATAGGAAACCATGGCATTCGTCGAAGCGGCAAAGGCGCTCTGCCAATCTTGATGGGTCAGGTCACGTATGTCGGCAGAGTTTGCATCCGCAATGAAGGCCCCGGCCTTCGCATCATACTGCTGGGGACCCAGCGCAATGCCCTCACTGATGAAGGGCGTGTCGGGCCGACCATGCGTATCGTAATAGCTGCCGTTGACGATCAGCACAGCCTTGGGCAAGGCATATTCCCACTCGTCAATACCCGTATCACCCTTGGGTGCATTATGGACGACGAAGCGGAAGCGCGCCGGATCAATCCTGCTCAGAAAAATGCGATCGACTTCGCGACCATCGGCTAGCACCGGCAGCTCCGCCACCTCGAAGCCAGGCTCCGGCTGTTGCCATGCCAGCGGCCCCGGCTGCACGGACGGGACAGGGCTCTTCAACGCCAATTGCATCGAGTCGGATAGCCGCTCGTCGTCAGGCTTCACGGTGATCCAATAGGTTCCGCCGCGACGCAATATCGAGTTGAACCCATAGGCGCCCGCGACTTGCCAGAGCCAACCAGCGCCTGCAACAATCACAATGACCAACGCTGCAGTCAGCCCGAGTAGGAGCTTGCGAACTACTGACATCAAAAAATCTCTAAAAGAAAATAGCTAGGTTCGGTATGCCGCGCGATGCGCTCGCCCTGCGCAAATGCAATTTCAAGTGAGGCTTTTCTACGACGGTCACCTTGAGGAAAAACTCCAATGTCCGTCACCCAATGTCGGTGAGGCTTTGTCGAGCGTCAGGGGGCTGCGCGACAAGCCGATCGGCGTTCTCAAACCCGGCAGGCCTTCCGGCGCGATCCTCAGCCCGCGTGCCTTGATCTGCGGCTCGTCGATAGCCTCGGCCACGCTGTTGATCGGCCCGCCCGGAACGCCTGCCCTCTCGAGGTCGGCAATCAGCGCCGCCTTTGGCCTGAGGCTGGTCTTTTCCGCTATCAAGGCGCAAAGCGTCTCGCGGTTCTCCACCCGTGCCGGATTGGTGGCAAAGGCCGGGTTGTCCGCAACCCCGTGAAGGCCCAGCAGGCTGCAGAGAGCTACGAATTGCCGGTCGTTGCCACAGGCGATGATGAGATGGCCGTCGGAGGCCGGAAAGACCTGGTAAGGCACGATATTGGGATGCGCATTGCCCATGCGCCGAGGTACGTTGCCGCCTGCGAGGTAGTTCATCGCCTGATTGGCCAGCACAGCGACGCCGACGTCGAAGAGCGCCAGATCGACCTGCTGGCCGAGGCCGGAGCGTTCGCGCTCTGCAAGTGCGGCCTAAATGCCGATGACACCGTAGAGCCCGGTGAAGACATCAATCCAAGCGACACCGACTTTTTGCGGCTCGCCGTCGGGCTCGCCGGTCAAGTCCATGATCCCGCACATGCCCTGTATCAGAAAATCGTAGCCCGGCTGTTGCGCGCGCGGACCAGTCTGGCCGAAGCCCGTGACGGATACATAGACAATGCGCGGATTGATCGCGGCGACGCTTTCATGGTCGAGCCCGAATTTCTTCAATCCGCCGACTTTGAAGTTTTCGACCACGACATCCGCTTGGCAGATCAAGGCCCTGACGCGGGCAAGATCCTCCGGATCGGCGAAATCGCAGGTGATTGAGGTCTTGCCCCTATTTGCCGCGTGAAAATAGGCTGCCACCTTCTCGGTACCGCCTTTGCCGTCCGGCCATTCGATGAAGGGTGGACCCCAGCTGCGGGTATCGTCGCCTTGCGGGCTTTCGATCTTGATGACCTCGGCACCGAGATCGGCAAGCGTCTGGCCGATCCAGGGGCCTGCCAGAATGCGGGCGAGTTCCACCACGTTCAGGCTGGCAAGCGGCGCGCTGTTTAGGCCGGCCATCAGAAGAACGCCTGGAGTCCGGTCTGTGCGCGGCCAAGGATCAGCGCATGGACGTCGTGCGTGCCCTCATAGGTGTTGACCGTTTCGAGGTTCTGGGCATGGCGCATGACATGATATTCGATCTGGATGCCATTGCCGCCGTGCATGTCGCGAGCGTGCCTGGCGATCTCGAGCGCCTTGCCGCAATTGTTGCGCTTGACGATCGAAACCATTTCAGGCGCGAACCGGCCCGCATCCATCAGGCGGCCGACGCGGAGGCTGCCTTGCAGCCCGAGCGCGATCTCCGTCTGCATGTCGGCGAGCTTCTTCTGGAAAAGCTGGGTACCGGCGAGCGGCTTGCCGAACTGAATACGATCGAGCCCATATTGCCGGGAGCGGAACCAGCAATCCTCAGCGGCGCCGAGCACACCCCAGGAAATGCCGTAGCGCGCGCAGTTAAGGCAGCCGAACGGTCCCTTGAGGCCCGCAACACTAGGCAGCAGCGCATCCTCGCCGACCTCAACGCCGTCGAGCACGATCTCACCAGTGATCGAAGCGCGCAGCGACAGCTTGCCGCCGATCTTCGGCGCGGACAGGCCTTTCATTCCCTTTTCGAGGATGAAGCCGCGAATCTGGCCACCATGCGCTTCCGATTTCGCCCAGACGACGAAGACATCGGCGATCGGCGCATTGGAGATCCACATCTTCGAGCCGCGCAAGCGGTAGCCGCCGTCGATCTTCTCTGCGCGGGTCTTCATGCCACCTGGATCGGAACCGGCATCCGGCTCGGTCAGGCCGAAGCAGCCGATCAATTCACCGGAAACGAGCCCCGGCAGGTATTTGTCCCGCTGCTCTTCGGAGCCGTAGGCATAGATCGGATAGATCACCAGCGAGGACTGCACGCTCATCATCGAGCGATAGCCGGAATCGATACGCTCGACTTCCCGGGCGACCAGACCGTAAGCAACATAATTGGCGCCGGCAGCACCATATTTCTCCGGCAAGGTCACGCCGAGAAGCCCGGCCTTGCCCATCAACCGGAACAACGCGGGATCGGTATGTTCGTCGAGGTAGGCATCCTGAACACGCGGCAGCAACTCGGCTTCGGAAAAAGCCCTGGCCGCATCGCGAATCATGCGTTCCTCTTCGGAAAGCTGGTCGTCGAGAAGGAAGGGATCGTCCCAGGCGAAGGCACTCGTTTGGGATGAAGCTTTGAAGGCGGTTGCGGTCCTATCGGCAGTCACGGATTTCCCCTCGAAATGGCGAAGCGGCTTCCTATGTAGATAACGATTGCGATAAGGGAGAAAAAACCCTATTTAGGCCTAACTTCATTCATGGAGTGCATAGGCTGTATGCGTCCGCGCCGCTTTTTGCCCTCGATAAGTCTCCTATCGGCTTTCGACGCCGTCCTTCGGACGGGTTCGACCACAGCGGCGGCGCGCGAACTCGACCTGACGCAGAGCACAGTGAGCCGCCTGGTCCAGAATCTGGAACAACAGCTCGGCCGTCCGCTTTTCGAACGGCACAGGCAGAAGCTTATCCCCACGCAAGCCGCCCATGCCTACGGGCGGGACGTGAGCCGGGCGCTCGATCTCATTCAGCGCAGCAGCATGGAATTTTCCGCCAATCCGAGCGGCGGTGCCCTGTCGCTCGCGATCCTGCCGGCCTTCGGCACGCGTTGGCTGGCGCCGCGGCTGGGCGAATTTCTCGTCAAACATCCCGGCATCACGATCAACCTGGCAACGCGGCTCAAACGCTTCAATTTCGCGGCCGAAGGTTTCGATGCCGCCATTCATTTCGGCGCGGACGATTGGCGCGATGCCGATCACATGCGACTGTTCGAGGAACGGCTGACGGCCTGCATTTCACCAGCGCTGCTTGCCGAACATCCAATCGCTTCGGCCGGCGACATGGCCGGCCTTCCGCTTCTGCAGCTGGAAACCAGGCCGAATGCGTGGAGACTGTGGTTTGCCGCCCAAGGCTCGGAACCAGCAATTGTGACGGGCATGCTCTTCGATCAGTTCGCGACGATGACACAGGCGGCGATTTCGGGGCTCGGCGTCGCCCTTCTTCCGAATTATCTCGCCGACAGTGAAATCGCCGAAGGACGGCTGGTGCCGGTCTTGAAGAGATCGGTGCCGGGGTCGGGATCCTACTGGCTGGTCTGGCCGCAATCGCGTGCCGATTACCCGCCGCTGGAGGCTTTCCGCGCCTGGCTCGGCGCGGAACTGCGTTCCGGAGTCTCCTGAGTTCTCAGGACAGTTCTCGCTTGCGAAGCTATACCGCCGCGGTGTCGGACGGCAGGGAAAATGCCGCCTCGATGGCCGCCTCCAGGATATCCAGGCCTTCCGAGAGGACGTCCCATTCAATCGTCAGGGGCGGTAGCAGACGGATCACGTTCAGGCGCGTGCCACATGAGAGAAGGATGAGGCCGCGCGCCTCGGCTTCGGCGACACGGCTGCCTGCATCAGGCAGCCGTGTCGAAAGGCAAGGACGTGTTTGATCTGGTGATGAGGTTAGAAACCTCAATCTTAGGCTGCGAGCGACTCGAGATTGGCCTCGATCTGTTCGCGGAAGTTTTCGTAGCGGCTCGGCAACTTGAGTGCTTCGCCGAGGTGAGCGGTATCCTCGTCCCGATCGAAACCTGGCTCGTTGGTGGCGATTTCGAACAGGATCCCGCCCGGCGTGCGGAAGTAGATCGCCCAGAAATAATCGCGGTCGATGACCGGGGTGACCTGATAGCCGGTATCCATCAGCGCCTTGCGCACCTCGAGCTGTTTTTCGCGGTTTTCTACGGCAAAGGCGATGTGATGGACAGACCCGGCACCCTGGCGGGCAAACGGCGTCTTCGGGAGCAAAGCCAGATCGATCGTGTCGGCGCCATTGCCACCTGGAATGATGAACCGGGTGACGTCGCCTTCGGCCTCTGCGCGTTCATAGCCCATGAAGCGAAGGAGTTCTTCGGTGGCTGCTGTGTCATGAAGGTTGAAGCGCGCTCCCGAAAAGCCGCGGATGGCAACATCTTCTGACATACCCTCGCCGATCCAGGCCGCGCGGTTATCATCGGCGGTCTCGACCAATGCGAAACCATCGCCGTCAGGACCGATGAAGCGCAGGCGTTTAGCGCCGAATACCGTGTCGGCTTCTACCCCGCCGACGCCCTGTATAGCGAAGCGGTCCTTCCAAAAAGAAAGCGCACCCTTGGGAATGGCGAACTGGGTTTCGCCGACTTCACCGACGCCCGGGCGGCCAAGCATCATGTTGGGAAAGGGGAAGTAGGTCATGACGGTGCCAGGCGTGCCGTTTTCATCGCCGTAGTAGAGGTGGTAGACGCTCGGGTCATCGAAGTTGACGGTCTTCTTGACGCGGCGCAGGCCGAGCGTGTCGGTGAAGAACCTGTTGTTCTGCTTTGCATCCGACGCCATGGAGGTGACGTGATGCAGTCCCTTGATATCCTTAATCATGACCTGTGCCTTTCTGCTCTGGCCTTGTTCGTTACGTTCGATTTAACCGGGTTGATCGCATCGCGAAATTGCAATATTTCTTTCGAATGAATTGCCGTTTTTGAAATAATCGAGATGAATGACTATAAAGCCCTGAAAACCTTCCTGCTGGCGGCCGAGAAGCGGAATTTCGCCCAGGTCGCGCGCGAGCTCGACATGACCCCGGCTGCTGTAACGAGAGCGATTGCGGCCCTTGAAGACGATCTCGGGGTTCAGCTGTTCGTGCGCACGACGCGCCAGGTGTCGCTGACGACCGATGGTGCGGTCTTTGCCGCACAGATACAGCCGGCCGTCGATGCACTCGAAAACGCCCGCAAGGATGTCCGGAACGCACATAAGGCCGATCAGGGACGCCTGAGGATTAGTGCGCCGACCTGGTTCGGCAAGGCAGTCCTGCCGCCAATCCTTTCGGGCTTCCGGGAACTCTATCCGAAGATGAGCTTCGAGATCTCGCTCTCAGACGGACTCGTGAATATCGTCGGTGACGATTACGACCTTGCCATACGCATCTCGTCCCAACCATCGGACAAGTTCACGATCTGGCGCAAGATCCGTGTCGTTCCGCGCATTCTCGTTGCGGCACCCGGCAGCCGGTTCGCCGAGATGCAGCACCCGAGCGAGCTCACACCCGACGATTGCCTTGCCTATAGCGGCGAAAGCCGACGGGAGAACTGGGTGCTGTCGGATGGCGGATCGACCATGACGATCTCGGCCGGCCGGGCGTTCAGCGCCAACAATGGCGAAGTGCTTGCCGACATGGCCGCCGATGGCGCCGGCGTTGCGATGCTGCCTGGATTTCATATCGCAGAACATTTGAGAGCCGGACGCCTCGTCCACGTCCTGCGGGGGTGGTCGCCGCCGGATCTCTGGCTGACGCTCTATTACCCGCCCTATCAGACCCTGCCACCCCGCATCGCTTCGTTCTCGAAATTCTTCGAAGAGCAGGTCGTATCCCATATGGTGATGCTCGACTGAGTACCAAATTCACTGATCGGCGGGCGGAGTGCTCGCCAGCGTGCCGCCCAGCATGTTCTGGCGGCCGATGATTTCCGCAGCAACCAGAGCCTGCAAACGCCACAAATTGCGGTCACGGATACCCTCCGCGTCCAGATCGACAATCGTATTGTGCAGATACTCGGCGCAGGATCCGCCTTGGCCACAGGCTCCTGCGATCAGCGAAGATGCCTGCTCGGGGGGCAGTGGTGTCGTGAGCCCAGACCGCTTGGTGCTTGCCCAAAATGTCAGAGCCTTGCGAACACCGTTTTGGGTTCGCACGGGAAGCCACCGCACCATGTCGATGACCTCGCGATACTTGATCTCGCGAGCAACGAGGGCGCGAAGATCTTGACGCCGCCGATCGGCCGATAGCTCGAAAACAATACCGTCGCACTGGCCACCCCGCTCAAGGGCCATCATCAGACCCGGCTGGTCGCTGGTGGCCCGCCAACGCTTGATTTTCAGGGAAAAGGACCTGTGCCAACCGTGAGCGGTGGCACGCTGGCGGCTGACTGGTTGAAATTCCGGATTCCAGATCAGGGACCCGTAGGCAAAGACAAAAACGGGATCGCTGCCCGCATCGCTTTCGATCCTGTCGACGAGACGATCGAGCTCTGCTTCCGAAAGCAGTGTCCAGCCCGGCTCCGGACCGTCGTCGCAGACGTCTCTGATGGTCAGGGCAACAAGTTCGGGCGTTAACAGCATCATCGTCTCAATCAGTGTTTCGTCGAGGATTTGGCCGAGCGGCCACGGCAGGGTTCCGCCGCGGCCACCCATTTGGGTCAAGACTGAACGAATGCGAGAAGATCGGCGTTCAGCACGTCGGCATTGACAGTCAGCATGCCGTGCGAGAAACCGGGATAAGTCTTCAGCGAGCCGTTCTTCAAGAGCTTGACCGACTTCAGCGCCGAGTCAGCGATCGGCACGATCTGGTCGTCTTCGCCGTGCAGAACCAGCGTCGGAACGGTGATTGCCTGCAGGTCTTCCGTCTGGTCGGTTTCAGAGAAAGCCTTGATACCGTCGTAATGAGCCTTGGCGCCGCCCATCATGCCCTGGCGCCACCAATTCTGGATCACGCCTTCCTGAACCTTGGCACCGTCGCGGTTGAAGCCGTAAAACGGACCGGCCGGAACATCGCGGAAGAACTGTGCGCGGTTGGCAGCAAGCGCAGAACGGAAACCATCGAAGACGCCGATCGGCAGGCCTTCCGGGTTGCTATCTGTTTTCAGCATCAGCGGCGGGACGGCGGAAACGAGAACAGCCTTGGCGACGCGGCCGGCCGGCTGGCCATACTTGGCCACATAGCGAGCGACTTCCCCGCCGCCGGTGGAGTGGCCAATATGGATGGCGTTCTTCAGATCGAGGTGTTCGACGACGGCGAAGGCGTCGGCAGCGTAGTGATCCATATCATGACCGTCTGCGACCTGGGCGGAACGGCCATGGCCACGGCGGTCATGGGCGACGACGCGATAGCCCTTGGACAGGAAGAAAAGCATCTGCGCGTCCCAGTCGTCCGAAGACAGTGGCCAGCCGTGATGGAAGACGATCGGCTGGCCGTCTTTCGGACCCCAGTCCTTGTAGAAGATTTCGACGCCGTCCTTAGTGGTGACAATATTCATAGTCTTGTTTCCTTCGATTGAATTGGCGGTGGAAGAGGAGTTAGCTGCAAAGCTCAAAAGGGGTAGAGAGCGCCATCGTTGTGACGACGGCTCCGGAGAGCAGTGACGCGGCGTGTCAAAAAGAAAGAATTGGTCATGTTCGCGCCCTGCGACCTTCGTTGTTTCGTCTTCAGCCGACGCTGTGTTCGTCTGATGAAGAGAAGTTGCCATCACTGGGCCACGACAACAATTGCATCAATTATTTCGATTTAATTGCTGCTTTTGCAACAATGCGCAATGAGGCGTGATTTGGGTCTGGTGGCGGGCGGTTGGAAGAGGCCCGCCCTCAGAAACAAGTTTTGATCTCCGGGCCCCGTGAGGTATTCATCACAGATTCAAAAGCGCGTGTTCTGCTTCGACGCGTCAATCCCCGGAGTTACATCATGAAAATTGCGCAGCAGCAGCGGATCTATGTCTGCTTCTTTCTCTTCGCCGTGTCGCTAGGGGCGCTGCTGTCGAGGATGCCGGATTTGCAGGTTGCGCTTGGCGTCGATAAGTCCGAGCTTGGGTTGACCTTGATAGGTGCTGCGATCGGCGCCTTGATTTCGTTGACTTTGTCTTCACCCTTGATCGCCCGGCTCGGCGCGCGGACGACGGCGTTCATAACAGTTCTCGGCACGTCTGCGCTGCTGTCGCTTGTGCCATGGATCGGTGCTGCGCCGGCCGTGTTCTGTTTGCTTTTCGTCGAGGGGCTGCTCGCCGGGGCGCTGGAGATCAATCTCAATGTCGAGATCGACCGCATCGAAGCGCAGCTGGGACGTGGCGTGATGAACAGGGCCCATGGTTTCTGGAGCCTCGGCTTCTTCGTAACGGCGCTTGTTTCCTCGGTTGTCCGCCAAGCCGGTATTTCAATGCAGCTACATCTCGCCGTCACCTTTGTCACGGTCCTTGTCATAGGCATCTGGACGATCGCCGGGATGCGCAATGCGCCGGCGCGGATCACATTGGATGAAGGCAAGGCGCCGCCGGTAGCGCTTCCTACCTGGGGGCTAATGCCGCTCTGCGTAATCGGCATCGCCGCCTTTCTCGTCGAAGGTGCCGGGATCGATTGGTCGGCGATCTATATGCGCGACGTGTTTTCAGTCGAGCCCTTCATCGGCGGACTCGGATTGACATTCTTTACCTTTTGCATGGCGCTGGCGCGCCTGTTCGTCGATCCGCTGGTCGATCGGTTTGGCGCGCGGGCCGTCGCCACGATGCTGCTTGTGCTTTCGGCAATCGGCATCTGCGCCGTCTGGGGCGCACCGCATGCCTATGTCGCACTGGCCGGCTTCGCCTTGATGGGCGCCGGCTGCAGCGCGGTCTATCCTCTCGCCGTCTCGGCAGCAGCCCAGCGCACTGATCGCGCGGCGTATCTCAACGTCGCCGCTCTCGGCCAGATGACCTTCGTCGTCTTCTTCCTGGCGCCGCCGCTACTCGGTTTAATTGCCGAACATGCAGGCATCAGGACATCCTATCTCGCCTGCCTTCCGCTGATTATCTACGCGCTCTTTTCGGTCAAGGCGCTCGCCACGCGCCGGGCTGCCGGCGGCGGTAGCGTTGCAACTGTTCGGAGCGTCAACGGATGACGGCTTGATGGTCTAACCAACCCGGTGTCAGCCAGGCGACGCAGCGACGGCCGGTCGGCTATTCAAAGACAATGAGGCTTGCCGGAGTTGGCGGCATCGGTTTGACCATGACGCCGGAAAGGCCAGCCAGTCTTGCCATCTCAGTCAACTCACTTTGGGTATAAGCCTGTCCCGCCGGCGTGCTGGCGAGCATCTCCCAGGAGAAGGCCGCGGGAAAAGGTGGCGACACGCCATCTTCGTCCGGCACGAAATCGACCGCGACGATCCGACCATCCTTTGCAAGGCTCGCGATGATCTTTCGTAACAGCTGGGCACATGTCGGCAAATCGAAGTGGTGCAGAAAATTCGGAAGCAGCACGAGATCATAACCCGTGCCCCAATCCACATCAAAGGCACTACCGGCGATCGTCCGGTACCGGTCAACCACGCCGGCTTTTTCCGCATTCTGCCTCGATAGCTCCAATACGGCGGCCCAGTCGACGGCGACGATCTCCGCCAACGGAAGGGCCTTCGCAATTTCGATCCCGAAAACGCCTGGACCTGCAGCGATGTCCAAGACCCTTTTGGGAGACCTCGGCCAGCCGGAGATCTCGCCGGCCAGTATCTTGGCACTGAGCCCAGTAAAGGAGCCCATGCCGCGGGCAAATTTCAACCAGACGGGATTGTCTGCAGACATGTTGGCAAGCCCGGCCGAGCCGCCGTTTCGCACGATGGCGGCCGGATCACGCAGAAAATTATCCAATATCTCGGGTGCGGCGACGAACTCGACGGCAGAGCCCATATAGGCGGGCGAATTGCGATCGAGGAACATTCTGGTCGAGGGCGTCATTCGGTACCGTCCACTCTCCTTTGTCAGGAAACCATGGACCACGAGGTAGTCGCAAAGGATGCGCACCCCTCGCTCCGAGGCGCGTGTTGCCGACGCCAGCAATGTTGCCGTTTCGCCGTCGCCGATGTGAGTAAAGAGATCAAGCTCGATGGCCGCCCTGATTGCCGCCGTCTTTCGGCATGCAAACAGTGCATCGACCACGAGTTCGGGTGACACGACGCCGGCAGGAGCGTCCTCGACGATTGTTTCCATGGTATCCCCGGGGCTCTCGGCCGTTTTTGCCGGGCAGCGCCAGACGCGGAAATTATTCTATATTCGCATATTCTACAATACGCACCGCGCTAACCCTATCGGATGCCTCGCCTCAATGCCCGCGCGCTGTCCTGCCGCCCGCCGCCGACGCAATTCGAGTTGTTCCACCTCGCCGGCAGACTGCAGATCGAACCGCCCTCTCGGCGTTATCCTACGGGATGGTCTCGCCTTGCGGCAATTTTGGAAGGAAACCCGCCCATTGGATTTCAAAAACCGACGGGTGACGCCGCCAGTTAGTTGACTATGCTGGTGCGCGGGCCTTGCCGATAATGCGGCGCGGCGGATCGCTCTGACGACGATTGCTGCGGCTGTGCTTGGTTATCTCGCCTTCTGGGAAACGGTTTGGATACGACGATCAAATATCTGACGATCTTCGCCCACTTCTTACCCTTCTTTATCTGCCGCGGATTCGCTTGCCCGTATGGCTAGGCCGTTTGGTAACAATGATCGCAGTCTCTGCCTTCCCCATCTACCTGCTGCATCGCTTTGTACAGGAACTGCTGATGGCGCCGGCAGCTGGCGCCTTGCCAGTCCCAGCGTTTCACCTGCTGGCAATCGCCGGCGGCCTGGCGATTGGCATCGTGCCCAACAAAATGGTGGCAGATTTCCGCAACCTGCTTGGTGGAATGGCAACATCCCCAGACACCGATTTTCCCGAGCCGGCCCTGTTGCTGCAGCGACCGTTCGTCATGCGGCGTAATCGTTGATTGCGACCGAAGCAACGGTCGCTTTGCTTCGGTTAGAAAGACCAGCCGGCAGCCAGGATCGATTTTGAGGTGAATGATTGTCGCAGGCGGGATCACGTTCTGAGCCGCCCCCCTTCAGGTTCGTAGCCTCCCGCTGCAGGGCATACACTCTGTTGGCCGGAACAAGCCCCTGATCGAACAGGCGCTGTAGGCCTTCAAAGCGGTGCTTCGTCCAGGGCTGACCGGTTTCTCCCGAACATACGACCATCACTTGTCTATTAGTTTTTGCTGCATTAGATTATGCAATATTTAGTTGCATTCGTTGTATCAGATCGACAGGTCAATGGACACTAAAGCGATACCTTCGGATGACACCATGATCTGGAACCATCGCATCACACGCATTACCGTTGGTTTGCTGCTGCTGGCAATCATCGCTGTCGTCTCATTGCCAGCGATAACCGGCTTTACGAGCCTTGATGGCATCGTCAATGCGCGGTTCGCTATTGTTAATGCTCCTATCGACGGCACGATTGCGGAAGAACCCCTCAAGGTCGGTAGCCCGGTCAGAGAGGGACAATCCCTCGCGGAAATCAGAAATACGCGCGTTAATCGCGCAATTCTCGCTTCGCTCGAGGCAGATCGCAACACGGCGCTCGACCGCGTCGCGGCACTTAAAAAGGAACGGGAGGAGCTTTCCGCGCTTCGCGAAGAATTATCTGCCAGATTGGAAGTCTACAAGCAGACGACCATTGCCAATCTCGAACGCGAAGTCGAAATCCTGCGGAAGAAAGTCGAGGTGTCGCAAGCGCAGGATCTGGTCGCACAGGTCGACCTGAACCGTCGGATGGAGCTCGAGTCAAAAGGCATACTTACGCAGAAGCTGGTTGAGGCCGCGCGCGCCGCGGGAGCTGCGACCGGCGGCGAAGTCGAAATCAGCAATCTAACCGTCGATCAATTGCAACAAAGGCTCAATGCGGTCCGCCAGGGAATTTTTGTCTTCGGCGACGGACAGAATGACGTGCCTTATTCGCGACAGCGCGAGGACGAGGTTGTCGTTCGCATCAACGACTTGAACTCACGCATAGCGGAAAATGAGACAAAAGCTACTGAAGTTCAAAAGCAGTTGGTCGAAGAGGGAAACCGTGTCGGCAGCCTTGAATCCGCAACTGCGATAGCGCCGTTCGACGGCGTTGTTTGGAGCAGGAGTATCGTCCACGGTTCGAACGTCGTGCTGAACGACGAGCTGATGCGCCTCCTCGACTGTCGAGAGCTGTTTGTGGATATCCTTGTTCCCGAGGTCAATTATGACGAGATCTATCCTGGGCTTGTCGCGCAGGTGCGCTTGTTCGGCCGCAGCGATGTCTTCAAGGGCACGGTCACTTCTGTCAGAGGCAGTTCGGCTTCGGTCGAGACCGATTCCTTTGCCGCCAGTTTGCCGCCGTCGACACAGCGCAATGCCCGTATTCGGGTTCGCCTTGATCTATCCGTCATGAACGACGATTTTGCGAATTCCTGCCAAGTGGGGCGTACAGTGCAGGTACGGTTCTCGAAGCATGGGATCGACGTGTCCAACTGGGTCAAAAGCCTGTGGTTCAGTATCTTGTAGCGCTGGTTCCGACTTTCCTCGTTTTAGCCTTCTTTTTCCTGGGGCCATTCAATTGGTCGCGCCAGCACACCTGGACACGGGCGGTGACCTGCGCGTTTGTCGCAGTAGTCGCATTGCGATACATGTTCTGGCGCTTGACGGAGACAGTGCTCCCCTATCCCAACGACGGTGCGAGTTTCTACTGGGTTTGGATCCTCTTCGTCGTGGAGATTCTGGCGTGCTTCGAGGTCATCCTTTTTCTGGTATTGATGAGCCGCTACGTCGACCGGAGCGCAGAAGCGGACAGGCTGGCTCGCGTTTTCTTTGCGCAAGAGCAGTCTGAACTTCCGACTGTCGATGTTTTCATTCCCACCTATAATGAGCCGCTCGACGTGCTCGAGCGAACCATCATCGGCGCGCTCTCGCTGGATTATCCTTCCGACAAGTTGAAGGTGTATGTGCTCGACGATCAACGCCGAGACTGGCTGAAGGCCTATTGCGAAGAGAAGAACGCCATCCACGTCACTCGCGGCGACAACACACACGCCAAAGCAGGCAATATGAACAATGGGCTGCAGGTCAGTTCGGGCGAGTTTGTTGCAGTCTTCGACGCCGATTTCGTTCCCTATCGACATTTCCTTCGCCGGACTCTGCCCTTCTTCAGCGATGAAAGCATCGGCATCGTCCAGACACCTCAACATTTCTTCAATGTCGATCCGGTGCAATCGAACCTGGGTTTGGAGAATATCTGGCCGGACGAACAGCGCTTGTTCTTCGACGAGATCGCGCCCAGCAGAGACGCCTGGGACGTCAGCTTCTGCTGCGGGTCATGCTCGATTGCCCGCCGCAAGGCCGTTGACGCGATAGGAGGGTTTCCGACGGAGTCGATCACGGAAGACCTGCTGACAACTCTTTCAATGCTCAACAAAGGCTACAAAACGCGCTACCTGAACGAACGGCTGTCGATGGGATTGGCTGCCGAAAACCTGACCGGTTATTTTGTGCAGCGCGAACGGTGGTGTCAGGGAGGAATTCAAACCCTTTACCTTTATAATGGCCCGCTGCGCGGCCCGGGATTGACGCTCTTTCAACGGATCATGTTCCTGCCAGCATCATGGCTCGTGCAATATCTGGTCCGCTTCATGATATTGCTCGTTCCCATCGTCTATCTCTGGCTCGGGCTGATCCCGCTTTATTTCACCGATATAGCCGATTATGTGGCCCATCAGGTGCCGCTGCTGGCGGCGTATTTTCTGCTTATGCTGTGGATCACCCCGACGCGCTATCTGCCTGTGATTTCCAGTGCAGTCGGGACCTTTGCGACATTTCGCATGTTGCCTACTGTGGTCTCCAGCCTCGTGCGGCCATTTGGCAAGCCGTTCAGGGTGACGCCAAAGGGCAGTGGCAACGAGTCGAACCAGTTCGACCGTTACAGCTTAGCCTGGATCGCAAGCATGATTGCGGTCACCGTCCTTGGTCTGGTGGTCAACATCGTGCCGGAAACGTCGCACGTACAAGGCCAGTTTTCACCGGTCGCGGCCTGGTGGTCAGGTATCAATATCGTCGTCTTGCTCATCGCGTCACTCATCTGCTTTGAGAAACCCCGGCGCCTGTTTCATGCGTTCAAGCTCGATGAACCCGCAATCGTAGACGATGTCCCTGGCCAAATCGTAAGTTTGGCACTGGACAAGGCGGTCGTTGCAGTCCCCACCATGGCCCGATTTCAATCCAAATCCGTCGTGCTTAAACTGCCCGGCTTTGCTCCGTTCAAATCAGAGCTAAGACAGGTCACCCAACGACGCAGGAGCATAAGTCGCGTCGGTGACAAGCAATCTTACTACCTGCATCTGTATTTCGAACTCAGTGGCTCCGCTCGCGACAGCATGATTGTGAAACTCTACACAGGTCAATATTCGCAGGACATTCGCGACATCGATAAAGTCGCGGTCTCTCTTAATCTTCTTCTGCGGTCGTTCGGGCGGACACGCACGTTGTAGCCTCGGGTAACCCATAGGCTAACTTCGGTTCCCCAAGCGGTTTGTTTTGCGCCACTCTTCGTACTCTCCGCGGGCATCGTCATGCAGCGGATAGTAGCGCTGCAACGACCCGCCCTCCATAAGCTTCGCTCGCGAGAACTCCTCCCAATCGTGATGCTTTTGCGACTCTTCGATTACCTTTGAGGCCATTGCGACTGGAAGCACCACCACCCCGTCGTCGTCGGCGACGATGATGTCGCCGGGGATTACCGTGACACCGCCGCAGGCAATCGGAACGTTGACGGCATTGGGATAGATGCTGGTCTGCACATGGTAGTTGGGCGTCCAGCCACGCAGCCATAAGGGGAGATCTAGCTTCTCGACATTGGGCCGATCGCGCATGCACCCGTCGACTACGATGCCAGCGCCGCCTCTGCCTTTGAAATAGGTCGACATCATATCGCCGAAGACGCCCGAGCTCATGTCGCCGCGCGCGTCGACCACGACCACATCGCCCTCCTGCGCGTGATAGAGCACGTGCCGGTGCAACTGCGTCTCCGGATCAGCATATTCTCCCTCGGTGAAGAGATCCGGCCGCTGCGGCAGGAATTGAAGCGTCAGCGCCGGCCCGACGATCGATTTCCCACGATTCTGCGCCACGGGACCGACCATGTGCGGATTGCGGAAGCCCATGTGGCCAAGTGTGCCGGAAACCGTAGCGGCGCCGATTTCCTTCAGTGCGTCGATCAGCTCTTTGGGCGGTCGCGTAATGTCGGGCGTGTGCGTCATTTTAGGCTCCGGTGAATGAAACTACCAGTTTGTGACAGAACCGTCGCGGCGCTTCAGGTGAGGCGCTTCCCAGAAACGAAAGCTCTCCGCCTTAACCGCCTCTTCGTTGACCTCGACGCCGAGCCCCGGCAGATCGCTGACCGGATAGTCGGGACCGTCGAGCCGTGGTTGTACGGGGAAGAAGTCGGAATTATCGAAGCCCAGCTTTGCTTCGGGCGCCCTTGTCTCGAGCCAAGCGAAATTCGGCGCCGCCGCGGCGAGATGGATGGTCGCGGCCGTGCAGACTGGGCCGAGGGGATTGTGCGGCATCAGGTCCACATAATGCGCCTCGCTCCAGCCAGCCACCTTCATCGCTTCAGTGAGCCCGCCAACATTGCAAACATCGAGCCGGTTGAACTGATGGATGCCGCGCTCGATGTAGGGCAGGAACTGCCATTTGCTGGCAAATTCCTCGCCGATCGCGAACGGGATGTCGGTCATCGTTCGCAGGGATTCGTAGGCCTCGGGTGTCTCGTCTCGTATCGGCTCCTCGAGGAAATCAAGCACGCCACGGCCGAGCTTGTTGCAGAAGCTCGCCGCCTCTGCCACCGACAGCCGATGATGATAGTCGATGCCGAGGACGACGTCGTCGTCCAGCGCTTCACGCGCCTTGTTCAGCATTCGTGCGGTCGGCCCGATCGATTCCCGCGGCTCAAAGATATCCCTGCTGTTTTGCCCGATGGGGAAGAAGCGGATCGCCTGCCACCCTTGTGCGCGTAGTTCGCGGGCCCGTTCGATGGCAACATCGCCCTCGGCCTCGTCACCGGTCGAGGCGAAGGTCGGAATGCGGTCGCGCTGCTTGCCGCCCAACAGATCGTAGGCCGGCACCCCCAGCGCCTTGCCCTTGATGTCGTGAAGGGCAATGTCGATCGCGGAAATCGCCGCCTGCAGAACGCGCCCGCCTTCGAAGTATTGGCTGCGATAAACTTCTTGCCAGATCCGACCAATCTGCATCGGGTCGCGGCCGATGAGAAATTCGCGATAGTGCTCGATCGCGCCCGCCACGGCCTTCTCGCGCCCGCTCAAGCCGCTCTCACCCCAGCCGAAGATGCCATCGTCGGTCTCGACCTTGACCAGCATCTGGTTGCGGGTTCCTACCCATACTGGATAGGGCTTGATCGCCGTGATCTTAAGCTTTGCAGTCATCCACGCCCTCGTTTCACACGCATCCGCCTGGTCTTAGTTGGCCTTGAGTGCCATTTCTGTTTCGCCGTCGAACAGATGCATCCGCTCCTGATCGAACTCGAGCCAAATTTGTTCGTCGGGCGCCACGGCAATGGTCGGCGGCACGCTGACATTGACGATGGCGCCTGACAGGAACGCCTGCACGAAAGTGACGTCTCCGGTCGGCTCCACCGTGTAGGCCTTGGCAGGGACGCTTCCAGGTATCGCACTCTTATGCAGCCTGATCGTCGAGTGTCGTGCGCCGAGCACGACTTTCCTGGTTGTTGCCCTCGAGACCTTCTGAGCGTTTTCTGGCGAGAGTTCGAGGCGCCAGCCCTCCGCGCTCGTCAACACAGTGCTGCCGTTTGCCGTTGATGCCTCCAGCGGAACAAGGCTCATCGCCGGGCTGCCGACGAAGCTGGCGACGAACATGTTCACAGGATGGGCAAAGACCTGCGCCGGCGTATCGTATTGCTGCAGGTAGCCGCCGTTCATCACCGCCATCCTGTCGGCCATGGTTACCGCTTCGAGCTGGTCGTGCGTCACGTAGATGATCGTCGCGTTGAGGTCCTGGTGGAAACGCTTGATCTCCGACCGCATCTGCACGCGCAGCTTTGCGTCGAGGTTGGAGAGTGGTTCATCCATCAGGAAGACCGCCGGATCTCGAACGAGGGCACGGCCCAGCGCCACGCGCTGCTGTTGCCCGCCCGAAAGTTCACGCGGCTTGCGCTCGAGCAGCTGCGTCATGTCGAGCACGCGCGCTGCTTCCTTGACCTTCCTGTCGATCTCGTCCCTTGGCAGTTTGCGCATCTGCAGCGGGAACGCCAGATTTTTGTAGACCGATTTCTGCGGATAGAGCGCGTAGTTCTGGAACACCATTGCGATGTCCCGGTCCTTGGGGTCGAGGTCGTTGACCACCCTGTCGCCGATGACGATGTCGCCAGATGTGATGGGGATGAGCCCCGCCACTAGATTGAGCGTGGTTGTCTTGCCGCAGCCTGAAGGGCCGACGAGTGCAACGAATTCGCCGTCGTTGACCGTCAGCGAAACATTGTTGACAGCTTTGAAGCTGCCATAGGTCTTGACCAGATCTTTGAGGACCACGTGGGCCACCGGCAGCTCCCTAGTGCTTGACTGCGCCTTCCGTAAGGGCGCGTACGAAGTATCGTTGCAGGACGAGGAACAGGACCACGACGGGCACACTCATCATGAAGCTCGCCGCCATCAGCCCTGGAAAGTCCGTCGTGTTTTCCGAGAAGAAGCGCTGGATGCCGACCGGCAGCGTCAACTGCTCGTTCTTGGAGAGGAAGGTGTAGGCATAGATGTACTCGTTCCACGCGCCGATGAAGGAATAGATCGCCGTGGCGATGATCCCCGGCGCCGAGAGCGGCATTACGATCAGGATAAAGGCCTGGAACCGTGTTGCTCCGTCGATGCGTGCGGCCTGCTCGAGTTGCACCGGGATGTTGTCGTAGAAGCCCTTGAGCAGCCAGATTGCCAGCGGCAGGCCGAATGTGAGGTAGGTGAGGACGAGCGACCCATGCGTGTTCACCAGCCCGATCGCGCGCATCAGGATGAAGAGCGGCACGAGAAAGATCACCGCCGGGAACATGTTGCGAAGCAGGACGGCAAAGAACAGAAAGTTACGGCCCGGGAAGGTGAAGCGCGAAAACGCGTAGGCCGCAGGAACTGCCACGATCACCGAAAGGATGGTGGTGGCAGTGGAGACGAAAAGGCTGTTCCAGAAGAAGCGCAGGAAGTCCTGACCGACGCTGTTTTGCGGATCGAGCAGCTTCTGGTAACTGGCGAGGGTGGGTTGGTCCGGCCACCATTGCGGTGGGAATTGCATGGCCGCGAAGCCGGACTTGATCGAGGTGATCAGCATCCAGATCATCGGTAATGCGGTGTAAAGCAGCATGAACACAAGGAAGATGCGTCCACCCCACCGCCATCCATCGATGCGGGTACGGCGACGCGCTTGGCTTCGACGAGCAGTCTCGGCAATCGCGCTCATTCGTTTCCATCCTTCCGTTCATTGCCGCTCAACGCACGGACGTAGAAATAGCCGAGCGACATCAGGATCAGGAACAGCAGCACCGAATAGGCTGATGCCACGCCCCAGCGCTGGCGGCCGAAGGCGAGTTCATAAATGTGGGTGATCCAGATATGCGATGCGTTCGACGGCCCGCCGCCGGTCATGATCCAGGGGATGATGAAAGAATTGAAGTTTGCCACTGCCAGCAGAAGGATCGTCACCGTCGAGACGTTTCTCAAGTGCGGAAAGGTGACGTGCCAGAACCGCTGCCATGCATTGGCTCCGTCGACCTTTGCGGCGCGCAGCAACTGATCGGGAACCGTTTGCAGCCCAGCCATCATCATGATCATGGCAAACGGAAACTCTCGCCAAATATTGACGACGATCAGCGAGGGCAGCACCGTGCTGACGCTGTCGATGAAATTCGGCGGCCGGTCGGCCAATCCGAGGCCGACCAACACCGCGCCGATGATCCCAAAGTCCGAATGGTAGATCCACTTCCAGATATAAGACGCGGCGACCGCGCTGATGACCCAGGGAATGATAAGGATGGCCCGCAGGATGCCGCGGCCGATAAAGTCTCGATGGAGCGCCAAGGCGCAGGCAAATCCCAGGACAAATGAGACAAAAGTGGATGCCAGTGTCCAGATAAGAGTATTCGAGGTGACCCTCCAGAACACCGGACTTGTGAGGATGGCGATGTAGTTGTCGAGGCCGACGAAAATCTTGTCCCGGAGTTGTAGGCCAGGCGGTGTATTAAAGAACGACAGCTCGATCGTGTAGTAGATCGGATAGGCAATGACGATGAGCATCACGGCGATCGCAGGAAGCACGTATGCGTAGTCAGCGCGATGCTCCCAAATCCTTCGCAGCACGCCGGACCTATCGGGTTGCAGTCTTCGGCGTGCCTCGGCCTTGCCACTCAAGATTGTCACTGTGCCCTGCCCTTATTCTTCGGGAGAAACCGGCTGCAATCGAGGCGCAGCCGGTCAGATCGGCAGGCTTGGACTAGAGTCCGCCGTCCGTCAGGTCTTTTACCTTCTTGGCTGCGTCGTCCGCTGCTTGGTCGACGGTCATGGCTCCAGTCAGGGCATTCTGCAGCATGTCGGGGACGATGATGTTCATGATCTCGGGCGCCTGTGGCAGCGCCGGGAACGGGATGCCGTACGGCAGCATCGAGGTCGTGACATCAAGGAACTTGATGTTATCAAGACGTTCCTTCATCCATTTGGTCTTGAAGCCGTTAAGGTTTCCCGGGTTCGAGCCGGCATAGGCCATCTTCAGCGACCATTCGGGGCTCGTCCACATGCAGATGATAGCCTTTGCAGCCGGCTCGTCTACCTTGCCGCCCTCCACATATTCGGGCTTCAGGATGTGAATGTTGGAGCCGCCAAACACGACGGCACGTTTGCCGTCGGGGCCGGTCGGAATCAGACCGTAGCGCATGTTGTCGATGACGGTCTGCGCCTTGTCCTTGTCGCTGCCCGTCGTCTTCTTCTGGAGGTCGAGCATGACGTTGTAGTCGGACGGGTGCGAGATCATCATGCCGAGCTGGCCAGCGAGGAAGAGGGGCTGGTTGTCGGCCTGCTGGTTGGTGAGCGCCGAAACGGGAACCGACTTGTCGCGAACATACATATCGTAGGAGGCTTGCAATGCCGCCTTGCTCTGCGGGCTATTGAGCTCGACCTTCTTATAGGTCGGGTTGGCGGTGGCTTCATCGAAGACGCCGCCGCCATAGGCCCACAGCTGCGGCATGAAGCGGTACGGCGTATTGCCGGCATTCTTGCGAGCCACGAGGCCGTAACCGGCAATGCCGAGTTTGTCGTGGATCTGCTTGGAATACTTGACGACGTCGTCCCAGGTTGCCGGAGCCTTTTCCGGATCGAGGCCTGCACGCTTAAAGATGTCGGCGTTCCAGATAAACGCCATCGTCTCATTGTTGGTGGGAATGCCGTAGGTCACCCCCTCCCAGGTTACAGCCTTCATTGCGCCGGGCCAGAAATCCTCGGTCGAATACCCTACATCCTCGGGTTTGAGCGGCTGCAAATAGCCCTTTGAGGCGAACTCGGTGCCGCCCAGGATCTGCAGGCGGACCGCCATGGGCGCTGCATTGCCAAGGAGTGCGGTCCGGAACTTATCCAGCAGGTCGTTATAGGTGAGGGCTTGTTCCTCAAGCTGGATGTTTGGATAGGTTTTGCGGAAGGTCTCGAAGAACTCCTTGTAATATTGGCGCAGGAGGTCGGGGTCGCCCTCGAACACGCCCTGATACCAGAAAGTCAGTCGCCCCTTGTAGTCGAGCGGCGTGACCTTGGCGCAATCGGCCGCGGTGTCAAAATCCTGTGTGCCGGCAATGGAGCGCACATATTGCGGCGACCACTTGCTCAAGTCGACCGGCGCACCCAGCGCAGACGCGGACATCAACGATACCATCAAAACAGTGGAGACAGTGCCGCGCAGGACGGCACCACCGAGTGAAATCCTCGTCATAGGTATCCTCCAGGTTCTCTCCCATGCCGCTCTGCGTCGAGGCGAGCGGTCTTTGCTCGTGGCCGCGGGACGTTTCCGGCCAAATGTATTTTTTCGAGCTCATCATACGTTTTCAGATCAGAGATTGCCTGTCAACTAGCAAAATCGTACATTGTTTGTAGCAACATCGCGTGATATCCGAGCAATATGTGTA
This sequence comes from Rhizobium pisi, assembly GCF_003938655.1. Classification (GTDB taxonomy): domain Bacteria; phylum Pseudomonadota; class Alphaproteobacteria; order Rhizobiales; family Rhizobiaceae; genus Rhizobium; species Rhizobium pisi. Next base: position 350,966 of record NZ_RJJT01000001.1, on the reverse strand, counting down.
TTCATGGGGACAGCCTTGGCCGAAACAAGCGATTTTAAAGCACAGCCACCCGAAGGGATCGACGCTATCGGGGCCTCCAGCGAGGGTGCCTCGCTTTATCAACTGATCAGGGAAGACATCATTGAAGGGCGGCTCGCTGCCAACGAACGGCTTGTGGTCACCGATCTCGCCCGGCGCCATGGCACTTCGACCAACCCCGTGCGCGAGGCTCTGCAACTGTTGCGCGGGGAGGGCTTTGTCACCCTCGTTCCCAACCGCGGAGCGCGCGTCCGGCCCATCGATCAGGATTTCGTTCGGGACATCTACGAGATCGGAGTCTTGATCGAGCCGGCACTGACCCGATGGTTCGTGAATATGGCCACCGTCGAGGACATTGCTGAACTCGAACGCATCCAAGGCCTGATTGAAGAGAACGACTTCGTCGACACGTTGAGGCACAGCGAGCTGGACACCGCCTTTCACACCGTCATGTATCAAAAGCACTACAACCGCCATGCCGCCGAGCTTTGGTGGAAGCATCGCGAAGTGCTTCGAGCCGTGAGCCGGCGCTTCAACTTCACGCTCGCCCGGCGTGCCGCGATCCTGAGCGAGCATCGCGAGCTCATCGCGCATGTAAAAGCTGGAAATGCGAACGAGGCTGCCGAACTCATTGCACGCCATGTCGAAGGCTCCGGCCGGCACATCCTCGAACACATGCGTGCGCGTAACGCCGCTCGGGCAGGATAGAATACAGGACCTGGAATACCGTTATCCCGACCACTTCAGATAAGGCAGTTGAGATGAAAATCACCAGCGTTCGGCCGTGGCTCATCAAATCCGATGCTTCTTATTGGGGAGAGTATCTGTTCGTTGAGGTGACAACCGACGAGGGGCTGAGCGGCTGGGGAGAGATCACCACCACGACAAGGCTCGCCAATCGCGCGCTCTGCACGATCCTGCGGCAGATCGGTGCCGCTGTGACAGGCGAGGACCCGGCGCGTATCGAGTATCTGTGGCACAAGATATTCCGCAGCTTCACCTACATGGGCAGTCGCGGCGCCGCAGTCGAATGCGTGAGCGCCATCGACATAGCCCTTTGGGACATCCGAGGCAAAGTCCTTGGCAAGCCAATTTACGAGCTGTTGGGTGGACCGGTACGCGATGAAATTGCGCTCTACACCCACCCCAACCAGGCCAAGTTTACCAGCAAGGAGGCTGTGGTCCGGGAAATTCGAGACATCGTCGAGTCAGGCCACACTGCGCTCAAGTTCGATCCTTTCCCCTACCAAGGCCACACCGCGGATGGTCAACCTCGCGAACAGCGGGACGGTTACCTCGATGGCAGCATGAGCCGCAAGGATGAGCGCGAAGCTGCCGAACTGACGGCTCTGATCCGCGAAACGGCAGGCCCTGATGTCGACATCCTCATCGATGCGCATGGCCGGTTTGACGTTCCCACTGCCATTCGCCTTTGTCGAAGCCTCGAGGAGGCTGGTCAGATCGACTGGTTCGAGGAGCCCTGTCCACCGGAGAGCCTCAGCGCTCTCAGACAGGTCCGTGAGAAGGTCAGCGCCGCGATCTCATGGGGCGAGCGTGGCCACACGAAGTGGGATTTCGTGCCGGTGCTCGAAAACAGGCTCGCCGACTACATCATGCCTGATGTCACCTGGACCGGCGGCATTACCGAACTCAAGAAGATTTCCGCCTTATGCGAAGCCTACTACATCCCGGTCTCGCCGCACGACGCCGCAGGACCGATCAACGTGGTTGCGGGAGCGCAGGTGATGATGACCGTTCCTAACTTCTACAAACTCGAAACGTCAGAGTGGAACCTGGGCAAATACGATCACCTCATCGACAGGCCGCTCGATGTTTCGAACGGCAGCCTCAAGCTTACGCCCAAGCCTGGTCTGGGCGTCGAAATGAACCGCGACTACCTTCAAAGCCACGAGATAGAGTTGGACTAGCAACGCTCCATGCCGCCGCAGCCGTGCGCGGCGACGAACCCCGCCGACAGAACGAGGATAAATCATGCCAGAAGCAGAGGAAGCCGACGAGGCGCTCAATCGGGTGAACACGCATTCCAAGCCGTCCGACCTTCGCATTACCGACATGCGGGTCGCCGAAATTGTCGGCGCGCCGTTCACCTCGGTGCTGCTCAAGATTTACACGAACCAGGGCATCGTCGGACTTGGCGAGGTGCGCGACGGCGCCAGCGCCACCTACGCGCTAATGCTGAAAAGTCGGTTGCTCGGCGAGAATCCTTGCAACATCGACCGCCTGTTTCGCCGGATCAAGCAGTTCGGCGGGCACGGCCGGCAAGGCGGCGGCGTATCGGCGGTCGAAATCGCGTTGTGGGATCTTGCCGGCAAGGCCTATGGTGTCCCTATCTACCAGATGCTCGGCGGCCGGTTTCGGGAGAAAGTGCGCGTCTACTGTGATACCGACGCCACCGTGCCGAGCGGTACCGAGACCGGCAAGCGCCTCAAGCAGCGCATGGAGCTAGGATTCACCTTCCTCAAGATGGATCTGGGATTGATGCAGATCGCGGATGTGCCCGGCGCGGTCGTGTTTCCTGCCGGCTCACTGGAAGGGTACCGGGACAGTCCGGGCCGCGGACCGCTGAAGACCCTTGAAGAGCGGCGCGTCCGCAACGCTGCCTACGATTTGCATAATGTCCCGCACCCGTTTACCGGCCTGCACTTTTCCGACAAGGGCCTCGACCTGCTTGAGCAATACATCGCCGAGGTTCGTGAGGTCATCGGCATGGATGTGCCGCTGGCGATCGACCATATCGGCCATATCTCCATGCAGAACGGCATTCGCCTTGCCAGGCGAATTGAAAAATACGTCCCGGCCTGGCTCGAGGATGTGATCCCCTGGCAGTATACCGAGCAGTACCGACAACTGCAGGACGCCACCACGGTGCCGATCTGCACTGGCGAGGACATATACCTCAAGGAGGGCTTCGAGCCTCTGCTGAAGAGTGGCGGCGTCTCGGTTATCCATCCGGACCTGCTTACCAGCGGGGGCATCCTCGAGACCAAGAAGATCGGCGATATGGCGCAGGACCATGGTGTCGCCATGGCCATCCACATGGCAGAAAGTCCAATCGCCGCAATGGCCGCCGCACACGTGGCGACCGCGACCGAAAATTTCATGGCGCTCGAATACCATTCCGCCGATGTCGACTGGTGGGACGATATCGTCACCGGCCTTCCCAAGCCGCTGGTGAAGGACGGCTTCATCACTGTTCCGGACAAGCCTGGCCTGGGGATTGACGACGTCGTCGACGAGGTGATCGCGCAACATCTGCAGCCGGGTGTCACCGGCATCTGGCGCCCCACGGATCACTGGGACGATGAATATTCCTGGGATCGCACCTGGAGCTGAGGCGAAAAGGAACAAAGATGAAGATCACCGATCTGCGCTGCGCCGTTATCGGCAAACACCCGATCGTGCGCATCGTCACGGACGAGGGCCTCTATGGCTTGGGCGAAGTCGAGTTCACCAAGTCCTACCTCAAGCCCTTTGTGCTGCATTTCCGCGAGGCGCTGATCGGCGAAGACCCGACCGACGTCGAGAGAGTCATGCTGAAGATCCGCCAACGCGGCTCTTTCAAGCCGTACGGCGCGGCAGTGAGCGCTATTGAGCATGCGCTGTGGGATATTGCCGGCAAGGCCGCGGGCGTGCCCGTCTATAAGCTGCTCGGCGGGAAGGTGCGGGACAAGGTGCGGGTCTACAACGGCTCGATCCGCCGGAAACGCACGGGCGACCGGCCGGAAGATTACGCGGCTGACGCCAAATGGATGATGGAGCAGCCGCAGAACTTCTTCATGGTCAAGCAAGGAATCTCGTTCCACTCCAACATGAAGGACACCATCGAGGACTTCCACTACGGCGTGACGCAGAAGAAGGCCGGCTATCACGGCGCCATGGATCAGGGCGTGATCAGCGAGCGCGGTTTCAATCACATGCTCGACTGCGTGATCGCGATGAAGGAAGTGCTGGGCGACAAAGTCAGCCTGGCGCTCGACTGCGGCCCGGGCTGGATGCTGCCCGATGCGATCAAGTTCGCTCGCGCGGTCGAGAAGTACAATTTGATGTGGCTCGAGGACATGCTGACTGGCGACTACGTGCCGTGGGTCAATCCGCAGGCCTATCGGGAACTGACCATCTCCACGTCCACGCCAATCCACACTGGCGAGCAGATCTACCTGCGGCACAATTTCAAGGAACTGATCGAGACGCAGGCGGTGCGCGTCATCGGCCCCGATCCGGCCGATATTGGCGGTATTGCCGAACTCAAATGGGTCTCCGAGCACGCCTACATGCACTCGATCCTGATGGCGCCGCACGGGACCGCCAACGGCCTGCTAGGCCTCGGCGCGTTGATCAATGTCTGCGCCACCTTGCCTGCAAATTACATCGCGTTCGAATATCCGAGCGCCTCCGACCCCTGGTGGGAGGATCTGGTAGTCGGCTTGCCGCCGCAGATCGTGAAGGACAGTATGGTGGACCTGCTGGAAGCGCCGGGGCTCGGCCTCGATATCGACACCGCAGCGGCCAGGCGATATCTCAGGGAAGAGGATGCGGGCTTCTTCGACTGAACCCATTAAGGGGCTATTGCCCCACGGGCCGCATGATGTCCGCAATGTCCTTGCCACCCACATTCTGAAGCAGACCGGTTCGTATGAACAGGCGAGCTACGCGATCCAAGATACGCGGGCAACGCGGGTCCTGCCAACCCCATGGAAACGAAGCGCCAGAAACTTCTGCCTTATCTTTTGGCAAATCTGGCGTATATTTGAGTGTATGAATATAGATCGGGTGACCGTGCGGCCCCGGAGGTATTGCCGAGAGGCAATCCGTATTTTCGCTTTGGCATTGGTCTGGGGTTCAGCATTCCTGTTTTCCGTCGCCCCGACAGCGGGCTCGGAACGCGTCGCTTTACTGCTGCGATTGAATGGCGCCGTCAGCCCGGCGTCCGCCGACTATCTGATACGCGGCATCCAGCTTGCCAACGAACGTAAAGTGGCGTTGGTCGTCCTGCAAATGGATACGCCCGGCGGTCTCGATACGTCGATGCGGGACATCGTTCGCGCAATCCTTGCCTCGTCTGTGCCGGTCGCGAGCTACGTGGCTCCAAGCGGCGCCCGTGCGGCCAGCGCCGGCACATACATCCTCTATGCCAGTCATATCGCCGCCATGGCGCCGGGGACTAATCTGGGCGCCGCAACGCCCATTGCTCTCGGTGGGAGCGGACAAGACAACGGCCAGAACGGCGACAGCAAGGAGCGACAGTCGCCCAACGCTGCAGAGGCAAAGGCAGTGAACGACGCGGCTGCCTATCTTCGGGGGCTGGCCGAGTTACGCAATCGCAACGCCGACTGGGCGGAAAAGGCGGTACGGGACGCAGCCAGCCTCTCATCGACTGCGGCCGAACGCGAAAAGGTCATCGATTTCGTCGCGCTCTCCGTCGACGAGCTGATGGCGAAAGCCAATGGTCGCACGGTACGGGCAGGAGGAGTGGACATCCGGCTTGATACGACGGGCCTCGCTGTCCAGAGCATCGAGCCTGACTGGAGAACACGCCTGCTTTCGGTCATCGCCGACCCGAATGTCGCTCTCATGCTGATGGTCATCGGCATTTACGGCCTGATATTCGAGTTTCTCACGCCCGGAGCGGTTATCCCGGGAACAGTCGGCGGCATATGCCTGCTGCTCGGTCTCTACGCCCTGGCACTGCTACCGGTCAGCTATGCCGGCGTCGGCCTTATCGTGCTTGCGGTTGCTCTCTTTGTCGTGGAGGCGCATGCACCGACATTCGGCATCCTCGGCCTTAGCGGTGCGGTCGCCCTCGTCCTGGGCGCAACCATTCTCTTCGATACGGATGTGCCCGATCTGGAAGTGAGCCGGCAGGTCCTGGTTGGTATCGGTGTTTCGGCCCTCGCCTTCAGCCTCATTGTCGTTCGCCTTGCATTCGGCGCGCGCCGGCGTGCCGTGGCGACCGGTGCGGAGCAGATGATCGGCATTTCGGGGAAAGTCTCCAGTTGGACGGGCACGACCGGCTACATTGTCACGCATGGAGAGCGCTGGAGCGCCGCCTCCGCCGAACCGCTCACGGACGGAGACGACGTGACGGTCATTGCGAGAGATGGGTTAACCCTCGAGGTCACCCGTGATCCCCACAAGAATAGGGGACCTCAAGAAAGCAAGGAGAAGCGCAGATGACCATGATTGGAGGTTTCATCTTCTATATCGTCGCAGTCGTCCTGTTGCTGATCACCCTGGCGAGCGCGATCAAGATCTTGCGCGAGTATCAGCGGGCCGTCGTCTTTACACTTGGCCGATTTACCGGCGTGAAAGGCCCCGGATTGATCCTGCTTGTTCCCTACGTACAACAAATGGTGCGGGTCGACCTGCGCACGCGCGTGCTCGACGTACCCAGCCAGGACGTCATCTCCCATGACAACGTTTCGGTTCGAGTCAGCGCGGTGATTTACTTCAGGGTCATCGATCCGGAGAAGTCAGTGATTCAGGTCGAGGATTTCATGGCAGCCACGAGCCAGCTTGCCCAAACGACGCTGCGCTCGGTGCTCGGCAAGCACGATCTCGACGAGATGCTCGCGGAACGCGACAGGCTCAACGAAGATATCCAGAGAATGCTCGACGCCCAAACGGATGCGTGGGGCATCAAGGTGGCCAATGTTGAGATCAAGCATGTTGACATCAACGAGTCGATGATCCGTGCGATTGCAAGGCAAGCTGAGGCAGAACGCGAGCGGCGTGCAAAAATCATAAACGCCGAGGGCGAGCAGCAGGCTGCGGCAAAGCTGGTGGAAGCGGCTGAAATGCTGGCCAGACAACCGTTGTCAATGCAACTGCGCTACCTGAGCACGCTGAACGTTATTGCCGGGGAAAACAGTTCGACGATCATATTCCCGTTCCCCATGGAACTCATCCATCTCCTGGGCGGCAAAGCAGACAAGCCAACTGAATGAGCAACGGCATGTCCTCGGCGACAAGCCGGAGGCATTGTGTTGCCTGCCTAGCCGTTTACTTGCTCAAACGCTTCGGCGAAGATTCACAACGCGTCCTGCGGTGACGGGACATCGACGCGAATGGCCCGCGAGAAATTCGGCGAAAGACCGTCGTCGTGCGCCCTTGCAGCGATGTGTGCGGCTGAGCGCAGTTGCGACAGGGGAACCGAGATGTCCAGCGCGCCCCGGGTCATAGGCGTATTCCGGCAGGTATCCGTTGACGACGAGGCGCCAGTCTGTCGGCACGGCGTCGCCTGCGACGCGCATCATCTTGACGATGGTCATCGTGGAGTTGGTCGTCAGCGAATTGTAGAAGACGGGCGTGGCCGCTGACGAGCGACGTCCGGAGCCCACGCGCCATTTGCCGGCGGTTCGATCGTGCTCCACCAGACGAGGACAAGGACGAACGCGGCCGCAAACGCGAGGACTGCACGAAAGCGCCTTCTGCCAAAGAGGGCCACGATGACCCAGGCGCCAAAAAGCCCGAACAAGATGGCGCTGGCGTGCCTGCCGATCTCGGGCAACGGCAAGCGGTACCAAAGCGCGAGCGACGACCAGGCCAATGCAAAGGCGACAAGCAACAGGAGCACTGCAATGATGATCGCACGGATCGGTCAAACCATTTTTGCTTTTCCAAACGAGTTTGAAGCATCTGTCCTGATCATTGGACCCTATCGGTTTCCCGACTCGAAGCCCAGAACCTATCCGAGGCGACGGGGCACCGGATCCTCCATTTTGGTATGGCTGGAATTCCGTTGGCGTGACCGACGTTGCCAACAGGCGTGACAAGACCGAGAATTCCTCCGCGACCCTATTCCTCTCCCTTCAGAGCGTCGGGGGACTAAGGGAAAGGCCGCCAACACGACGAATTCTCGCAGCTATCCGTCTTCGAATTTTCAATGTGGGGTGCGGCCGCCATCAACTGGCCGGCCCGGTTTGTCTCCAGCTTGGATCCGGCTAAACGCTGCTTTTCTTTGATTTTCTCCGGAAGAAAAGGAAGGCCACTATAATGACACACGTGAACCTGGATATCGCGCTGATCTTCCGGCCCTACCTCGATGAGGCGTAGCGCGCTTCTCCTATTTGCATCCCAAGGTGACCGTCACCACCACGGAGGGCGCCGTCGAGGTGAGCAGTTCCGACGCGAAACGACGGGGCGTTCTTCGTAAGAGGGTTAGTGGGGCCTGATTTTAGGCGTCTCGCATCCCTCTACTCTCCGGCCGTTGCAAATACCGCGCTGGCATCGCTGACAATTTCCACATGAGAATATGCCGCCTGCCCCGCGGCCGCGGCGTCCGCGCGCATGATCGCAGTCACGATCCGGCCGTGCTCCTCATAGGATTTTGCCAGACGCCCGGGCAAACGGAATTGTGCCCGCCGAAAAGGTGCCAGTCGCGCCCGCGTCTGCATCACCATCTCGAATACATGATCATTATGCGCGCCGCGATAAAGCCGGGTGTGGAATTCGGTATTGTGAGCAGAGTATTCCTCTTCGGCCCCGGCATGCACCAGCCTCATCGATGCCCGATGCTCCAACTCCAGCGCGCGCCGCTCGTCGACCGTCATGCGCTCGGCCGAGAGCCTGGCGCAGATTGCTTCAAGCTCCGCCATCGCCTCAAACATCGAATGCAGGTAGGACTCGGTGACATTGGTAACGAGGGCACTGCGGTTTGGCTCACGCACGACCAATCCCATGGCGCCCAGCTCACGCAAGGCCTCGCGTACCGGCGTGCGCGAAACGTCGAAACGAACCGCAAGCGATACCTCGTCCAGCTTCGCGCCCGGCAGGATCTCGCCTGTGACGATCATGTCGGAAATCGCCCGCACCATCTGTTCGACGGTGGTTCCGGTGCGGATCACTTCTCTGCGTCTGGTCTGCTTCACAATACGAATCTGCTCACATCAACACTCTGCATACAGATGCAGCTCGAGGTCCGATAAGTCAAATAAGGAGTGAAGCTGTTGTTAAATTTCCGCTTTCTGATGAATAAGGGAGCTTTAGTAGCACAGTGTAGCAGCAATTACGCGGACAATATGAGCAAAAAATACCTGTTGCTTACTTTTTACTCAACTGATCAGACAATCTGCATGCACTTTTGCAGTGCGCGAGTTTTGCAAATAAAATAAATAATAAAAAACAATAGATTGGTTTATGGCACGCTCATTGCATGCACTTTTCTGTACTCGTTCACAACCGGCCCAACGCCGCAAGGAGCATTCCGATGACCAAACTCCTTTCCATGAACCGCCGCAATTTCCTCCAGGCTTCCGCTGCCGGTGCGCTCGCCGGCGCCATGCCGGGCCTTATCGGCTCTCCCGCTGCAGCCCAGACCGCGCTGACCGTCGGCTTCATCTATGTCGGCCCCAAGGACGACTACGGCTACAACCAAGCGCATGCGGAAGGTGCCGCCGTGGTCAAGGCGCTGCCGGGCGTGACCCTGGTCGAAGAAGAGAATGTTCCTGAAACCGTCGATGTCCAGAAGACGATGGAGTCGATGATCAATCTCGATGGCGCGACCCTGCTGTTTCCGACCTCCTTCGGCTATTTCGATCCCCACATGCTGGCCATGGCCGCCAAATATCCCGATATCCAGTTCCGCCATTGCGGCGGCCTCTGGCAGGAAGGCAAGAATCCCGCCAATACTGGGTCCTATTTCGGCTATATCTTCCAGGGCCAGTATCTGAACGGCATCGCCGCTGGTCATGCGACGAAGAGCAAGAAGATCGGCTTCGTCGCCGCCAAGCCGATCCCGCAAGTTCTGCAGAACATCAACGCCTTCCTGCTTGGCGCGCGCACAGTGGATCCTGGTATCACCTGCCAGGTGATCTTCACCGGTGAATGGTCGCTCGCCGTCAAGGAGGCCGAAGCCACCAATGCGCTGGTCGACCAGGGCGCCGACGTCATCACCTGCCACGTCGATAGTCCCAAAGTGGTCGTCGAGACGGCGGCCGGCCGCGGCGCCTTCGTCTGCGGTTATCACGCCAACCAGAGCCCGCTTGCTCCCGAAAAGTACCTCACCGGCGCCGAATGGGCCTGGGGCAACGTCTACAGCGGCTTCGTCAAGAAGGCGCAGGCCGGCGAAAAGCTCGGCAACTTCGTGCGCGGCGGCCTGAAGGACGGCTTCGTCAAGATGAGCACGCTTGGCCCCGCCGTGTCCGCCGAGGGCCGCAAGGCTTTCGAAGTCACGCAGGCGGAGATGATGAAGGGCGGCTTCTCGGTCTTCAAGGGACCGTTGAAGGACAATAAGGGCGACACTGTCGTTGCCGCCGACAAGAGCTACGCCGAAGACGCGATCGAGCTCGAAAGCATGAATTATCTGGTTGAGGGCGTCGTCGGGTCCACGGCGTAAACCGCGAAGGGAGAAGCGCCATGACCATCGAGGCCAATGATCCCGCACTATCGATCGCTTCGGAAAAGCCTACTTCGCTACGCCCCATCCTCGAATGGATCGCGCGGCGCGCCGAACCTGTTGTCATCGCCCTTGCGGCCATCCTGATCGGTCTTGCGCTCTTCTCCCTCTTCATCCTGGCGGTCGGTAAGTCGCCGGTCACCCTCTTCCAACTGATGTATACCGGCGGCTTCGGCAGCTGGTTTTCGGTGCAGAACAGCTTAAGCCGCGCCGCACCCCTTCTCCTGACGGCGCTCTGCGTCGCCCTGCCCGCCCGTCTCGGCCTCGTCATCATCGGCGGGGAAGGAGCGGTCGTGCTGGGCGGCGTTGCTGCCGCAGCCATGGCTCTGCCGCTCGCCGGCACTGCGCCCGTTTTCCTCACCCTCATTCTGATGGCGATCGCTGCCATGGCGGTCGGCGGCATCTGGATCGGCCTTGCCGGCTTCCTGCGCCACTATCGCGGCGTCAACGAAACCATATCATCGCTGCTGCTCTCCTATATCGCCATTGCCCTGATGAACCAGTTCGTCGAAGGGATGCTCCGCGATCCTGCAAGCCTCAACAAGCCGTCGACCAGGCCGCTGCCGGCGGAATATATGCTTGGCAAGATTCCCGGCATGGACGTGCATTGGGGTCTCGTCATCGGCATCCTCGCCTGCATTGTGTCCTGGATCTTGATGGAGGCGACGAGCTACGGTTTTGCCGCCCGCATTGCCGGCGGCAACGTGCGCGCCGCCCAGATCCAGGGACTGCCTGTGGGAAAACTGATCGCGGGATTTACGGCACTCGCCGGCAGCTTTGCCGGTCTGGCGGGCATGATTGAAGTGGCGGCGGTGCAGGGAAGCGCAAATGCCTCGCTTGCCGCCGGCTACGGTTATACCGGCATCCTCGTCGCCTTCCTCGCCAGGCACAATCCGCTGGCGATCATTCCGGTCGCGATCCTGCTCGGTGGCATCGACGCCTCGGGCGGCCTCATCCAGCGGCGCATGGGCCTGCCGGATGCGACCGTTCTGGTGCTGCAGGGGACTCTTTTCATCGTCATTCTGTTCTGCGAGACCTTCTACGGCCGCTTCAAGATCTTCAATCCCGACCTCTGGAAAAGGAGCCTCTGATGGAAGAGACAGGCATCGGCATCTGGGGCGTGCCGCTGGCGATCTTCGCGGGCGCCATCCGCGTTTCCACCCCATTCATCTTCGTCAGCCTCGGCGAGACGATCACCGAACGCTCCGGTCGAATCAATCTCGGCCTGGAAGGCACGCTGGTCTTCGGCGCCATGACGGCCTATGCGGTGGCCGTCATGACCGGCTCGCCGACCCTCGGCGTGCTGGCTGCCATGATGGCCGGCGCAGTCTTCGGCCTCATCCACGGCTGGATCTGCAAATTCCCCAAGGTCAACGACATCGCCATCGGCATCGCCATGATGCAGTTCGGTCTCGGCATGGCGTTTTTCCTCGGCAAATCCTTCATCCAGCCGGTGGCGCCGAAACTGCCCTCGATCCCGCTCGGTGGCTGGTCGAGCACTCCGCAGATCCAGGCGGCGCTGAATATCAACGTGCTGTTCTTCATCGGCGCAGCCCTTGCCCTCTTCCTGTTCTGGGCCTTCAAGAACACCCGCATCGGCCTGATCCTGCGCGTTGTCGGCGACAGTACCGACGCGGCCCGGGCCATGGGCGTCCACCCGGACCGGGTTCGCCTGCTGGCGACGGCCGCCGGCGGCTCGCTGGCGGCGATCGGCGGCGCTTACCTCTCGCTCTACTATCCGGGCTCGTGGAACGAAGGCATCTCGTCGGGCCAGGGCCTGATGGCCGTGGCTCTCGTGATCTTCGCTCGCTGGAACCCGATCGGCTGCTTTCTCGCTGCCCTGCTTTTCGGCGGTGCCGGCGCGCTCGGCCCGGCGCTGCAGTCGGTCGGCGTCACGCAAGGCTACTACCTCTTCTACGCCGCTCCTTACGTCCTCACCCTCGTCATCCTGATCGCCACGTCCTCGCCCACCCGCTCGCTCGCCGGTGCGCCGGGTGCCCTGTCGCTCACGAAGTAACGGAGCTTGCCGATGAATGGACTTGGCGGTCTCAACAAATCCGAACATGGCGTCGGCATCGGCCTGGTACAGCTCCAACTGCCGGTGACCCTCACCAAAGCGGATCTGGCAAAACAGACGCATGTGATCGTCGATCTGGTGGCCAAAGCACGGCGCAACCAGCCGGGCATGGACCTGGTCGTCTTTCCCGAGTATGCGCTGCACGGCCTCTCCATGGACATCAATCCGGAGATCATGTGCAAGCTCGACGGGCCGGAGGTCGCGGCCTTCAGGAGGGCCTGCAGGGACAACGCGATCTGGGGCTGCTTCTCGATCATGGAGCTGAACCCTGGCGGCATGCCCTACAATTCCGGCATCGTCATCGACGACCAAGGCGAGTTGAAGCTCTATTATCGCAAGATGCATCCCTGGATCCCCGTCGAGCCCTGGGAGCCCGGCGATCTTGGCATCCCTGTCATCGAAGGCCCGCGAGGCGCCAAGCTCGCACTGATCATCTGCCATGACGGCATGTTCCCGGAGATGGCGCGCGAATGCGCCTATAAGGGCGCCGAAATCATGATTCGTACAGCCGGCTACACGGCGCCGATCCGCGATGCCTGGCGTTTTACCAACCAGGCCAATGCCTTCTGTAATCTGATGGTCACGGCCAACGTTTGCATGTGCGGCTCGGACGGAACGTTCGATTCCATGGGTGAAGGCATGATCTGCAATTTCGACGGCACGATCATCGCCCACGGCACCTCCGGCCGCGTCAACGAGATCATCAACGCCGAGGTGCGTCCCGACTTAGTGCGCGAGGCCCGGCTCGGCTGGGGCGTGGAGAACAATATCTATCAGTTCGGCCATCGCGGCTATGTCGCCGTCGCCGGCGGCGCGCAGGATGCGCCCTACACCTACATGCACGACCTCGTCGCCGGCAAATACCGCCTACCTTGGGAAGACGAGATAAAGGTCAAGGACGGCACGTCCTGCGGATTTGACAAGCCAATGCGCCGTTACGGCGAACCCCTCAAACCTGCCGCGGAATAGGAGAGAGAATGATGGACGCGATGGTCGAAAGCGAAGGGCATTTTATCGACGCCGATCCCTATCCGTGGCCCTATAACGGCGCTCTGAGACCGGACAATACCGCCCTCATCATCATCGACATGCAGACCGATTTCTGCGGCAAGGGCGGTTATGTCGACCATATGGGCTACGACCTGTCGCTGGTGCAGGCGCCGATCGAACCCATCAAACGTGTGCTTGCCGCCATGCGGGCCAAGGGCTACCACATCATCCACACCCGCGAGGGCCATCGCCCCGATCTTGCCGATCTGCCGGCCAACAAACGCTGGCGCTCGCAGCGGATCGGCGCCGGCATCGGCGATCCCGGCCCCTGCGGTCGCATCCTGACGCGGGGCGAACCTGGCTGGGACATCATCCCCGAACTCTACCCGATCGAAGGCGAGACGATCATCGACAAGCCCGGCAAGGGTTCGTTCTGTGCCACCGACTTCGAACTCATCCTCAACCAGAAGCGCATCGAGAACATCATCCTCACCGGGATCACCACCGATGTCTGCGTTTCGACGACGATGCGCGAGGCAAACGACCGCGGCTACGAATGCCTGCTTCTGGAGGACTGCTGCGGTGCGACCGACTACGGAAACCACCTCGCCGCCATCAAGATGGTGAAGATGCAGGGTGGCGTATTCGGTTCCGTCTCCAATTCCGAAACCTTTGTGAGCCAGTTGCCATGAGTACCGTTCGCGACACGCCCCTCCCCAAGACCGGCAAGGCGGTCGGCATCGATACGCTCGGGATGACCATGCGCTTCGGCTCGTTCACTGCGCTCGACAACGTCTCGCTTGCCGTTCCGGCCGGCTCCTTTCACGCGCTTCTCGGCGAAAACGGCGCCGGCAAGTCGACGCTCGTCAAATGCATCATGGGCTTCTATCACGCCACGTCAGGCTCGCTGTCGGTCGACGGCCGCGAGGTGTCGGTCGCCTCCCCCAAGGACGCCGCCACCTATGGGCTCGGCATGGTCTACCAGCATTTCACCCTGGTTCCCTCTCTAACCGGTGCGGAAAACCTGGTCATCAGCCGCACCGAGGTCCCCGCGGTGATCAACTGGGCCAGGGAACGCAAGGATCTAGCGGATTTCATGGAGCGCATGCCGTTCAAGATCCCGCTCGACAGGCCGGTAAGCGAGCTTGCCGCCGGCGAAAAGCAGAAGCTCGAAATCGTCAAGCAGCTCTATCTCGGCCGCTCCTTCCTCGTGCTCGACGAGCCGACCTCGGTGCTGACGCCGGCCGAAGCCGACGAGATGCTCGGCATCGTGCGCGGAATGACCGAGCGCGGCGAACTCACCGTGCTGATGATTTCCCACAAGTTCCATGAGGTGACGAAGTTCGCCGATGCCGTCTCGATCCTGCGGCGCGGCAAGCTGGTCGGTACCGGCAAGGTTGGCGAACTCTCCACTGTCGAGATGGCGGCGATGATGATCGGCGACGTCAAGCTCGCCGAGCTCGACAGCCGTCTGCCGGTGGCCGAAGCGGCAAGACCGGTGTTGACCGTAAGCCAAGTAAAGGCCCCCGATCGCTCCGGCCTGAAGACGATCGAGATCGACGCGCTGACAGTCCGCTCCGGCGAGATCGTCGGCATCGCCGGCATATCGGGCAACGGCCAGAAGGAGCTGACGGAGATTCTCGCCGGCCAGCGCCCGACCGATGCCGGTAAGGTCATGGTCAATGGCGAGGCTTACGGCGCCACCCGCGATGAGACGCGCAAGAACAAGGTGCGTTTCATTCCCGAAGAACCGTTGCAGAATGCCTGCGCGCCCAAGATGACCGTGAGCGAGAACCTTGCGTTCCGCACCTTCGACTTGAAGTCGGACGGCAAGGACGCGATCTGGCTGAACAAGGGCAGTATGAAGAAGCGTGCCTCGGCGCTGATCTCCGACTTCAAGGTCAAGACCGCCTCTTCCTCCTCGCCGATCGCAGCGCTTTCGGGCGGCAACGTGCAGCGGGCGGTGCTCGCCCGCGAACTGACCGGCGATGTCGATCTGCTGATCGTATCGAACCCCTGTTTCGGTCTCGATTTCTCGGCCGTTGCCGAAATCCGTGCCCGTATCATGAAGGCGCGCAATTTGGGTGCCGCCGTGTTGCTGCTGTCGGAAGACCTCGACGAACTGCTCGAGATGTCCGACCGCATCATGGTCATTTCGGAAGGCAAGCTAGTTTACGAGACACCGGCACGCTCGGCCGATATCGGCGTGATCGGCGCCCACATGGCGGGACATCATTGATGGCGAAGATCAAAGCCGAACCTTTCGCCTTTCCGGTGAAGCATGATGAACTTGCCCTCATCGTCATCGACATGCAGCGCGATTTCGCCGAGCCCGGCGGCTTCGGTGCAAGCCTCGGCAATGATGTCAGCCGCATCACCAGGATCGTGCCTGATGTCAAACGCCTCATCCAAGGCTTCCGCAATGCCGGTCTGCCTGTGATCCATACGATGGAGTGCCATCGGCCGGACCTTTCTGACCTGCCACCGGCAAAACGCGACCGCGGCAATCCTTCGCTCAGGATCGGCGACGAAGGCCCGATGGGCCGCATTCTGATCTCCGGCGAACCCGGCACGGCAATCCTGCCGGAACTCGCTCCTGTGAAGGGCGAAGTCGTCATCGAAAAACCCGGCAAGGGTGCCTTCTACGCCACAGACCTCGGCACGGTGTTGCAGGAGAAGGGTATCAGTCAGCTCGTCTTTGCCGGCGTCACCACCGAAGTCTGTGTGCAGACGACGATGCGCGAAGCAAACGACCGCGGCTATGAGTGCCTGCTTGCCGAGGAGGCGACGGAAAGCTATTTCCCGGAATTCAAAGCCGCAGCCATCGCCATGATCCGCGCTCAGGGCGCGATCGTCGGCTGGACCGCCCATGTCGACGACATTCTGGAAAGCATCGCCCATGCCTGAAACGACCCGCGAACTGCTGAGCCCAGGCGGCTGGAAGGCGCTGGAATTCGGCCCTTTTCGCGACGCTGTCACCATTCACTGGATCCGCCCATTCGAGGGCGATCAGCCGGGTGTGGCGCTGTTGAAATATGAGCCCGGCGCCTCCGTTCCCCGCCATCGCCACGAAGGACTCGAGACCATTCTGGTGCTCGATGGCGTTCAATCCGACGAGACGGGCGATTACAGCAGCGGCAGTTATATCGTCAATGCGCCGGGCAGCGAACACTCGGTCTGGAGCGATACCGGCTGTGTCGTGCTCATCCAGTGGGACCGGCCCGTGAAAATACTCGAAGGCGAAATTGCCTGAACCCGATATCTCCCGAGGTCTGCCCGATGATCCGGAAGGACATGAGCGTCGGAGCAGCATCGAGGCGCCGCGATCGATATAGGTGTCCAGGAATTGTTCGAGCCGGAGGTTTCTCGGCCGCTTGAAGACATCCTGCGGTGGGCCGGTGAACAGCACCTTGCCGTGATCGAGAAAGATGATCTGCTGGCCGACTGTCGCGGCAAATCCGATCTCGTCGGAGGCGTCGACCATCGCATGACGTTCAGCACCTCGCCGGTCAACTCGGGATCAGTGACTAAGTCAATTCGTCAAAGAGCATGATCTTCGAGTTGAGGGCAAGGGCGCGGACGATGGCAACGCGCTGCTGCTGCCCTCCCGAAAGCTGCGAGGGATAGGGCCCTGCCCTCGAGACCGACCTTGGCGAGCCGGGCCATTGACCGCTCCTCTGCATCCCTACGGTTCATCTTGTGAGAACCGTCTTCAGCGCTTCGCTGACATTGCCCAGCGCCGTCATATGTGACCAGAGATTGAACTGCTGAAACATCATCCCGATCTGCCGGTTCACAGCCGCCGGCATCCGCTCACGTGCGACCTTAGCGTTTTCCGCAAAGCCAAGCACCTCGCCGTTGACGGTATGAAATCATCCCTCAACCATATGCCACTTCGCAAGCAGCGAGATTGGCCGCGTTCTGGAAATTCTCCACGAGGAATTCGAGGACGCGTTGAAGGATGGTACGGCAGAATTCAAGAAGCGCGGCAGGATCTTGAAGATCATCCTGTTCGGCTCCTACGCCAAGGGTGGGTGGGTCGATGAACCCTTCACGATGAAGGGATATCGCTCCGATTTCGATCTCTTGATCATCGTCAACAACCGCAAGCTCTTGCCTATCCCTTCCAGCGGCCTTCGCCACATCCGGACTGGCCTGATTTTGCTCCGCCGATGACAATAATCTTGTGTAAAATCCGATACTAGGGCACAATTTGCGAAGGCATCTGAAGTTGCGGCGCAATCTCAAATCCGGCCATCTCGCGCCGAGTGACAGTTCGCGCCGGAGGGTCGGCGTCGATGGATCAGGGGTTCTTTCTTCTGTTCGCTACGGTATCCGTGATCACGGCCCTGACGATGGTCCTGGTGCGCAATCCGGTTCACAGCGCATTGGCGCTGATGGCGTGTTTCCTGCAGGTCTCGGCAATCTTCGTCTTGCTCGAGGCACCGTTGCTCGCGGTCATCCAGATCTTCGTTTATGTCGGCGCGATCATGGTCCTGTTCCTGTTCGTGATCATGATGATCGATGTGCGCGAAGCGGTGTTGCAGCGGTTCTTGCCGGGCGGAAACCTCCCGGCACTGGTACTGCTCGTCCTGCTCGGGGTCGAGATGCTCGTGCTGGTGCTCTGGAGCGACCGTTTTTCGGTCATGGAGCCCGTCGCCATGGGCGGCGGCGATGACGTCAGGCAGCTTGGCACAGCAC
Organism: Rhizobium pisi; assembly: GCF_003938655.1. Classification (GTDB taxonomy): domain Bacteria; phylum Pseudomonadota; class Alphaproteobacteria; order Rhizobiales; family Rhizobiaceae; genus Rhizobium; species Rhizobium pisi. The sequence goes on along the minus strand of NZ_RJJT01000001.1, from coordinate 332,766 downwards.
TTTTTGCCGACTATCTCCTGCCGTTTGAAACCGCCTCCGTAATCCTGCTGGCGGCCTTGGTCGGTGCCATCATGCTGGCGCGGAAGGAGCAGGGGTGATGGTTCCGCTCTGGTGGTATATTGTGCTCGGCGTGGTCCTCTTCGTGATCGGAGCGGCGGGCGTGCTGCTCAGGCGCAATATTCTCGTCGTCCTGATGTCGCTGGAGCTGCTGCTCAACTCGGTCAACATCAATTTTATCGCTTTCGGGCGTTACCACGCCGATTTCCGCGGGCAGATCTTCGCGATCTTCGTCATCGCAATCACCGCGGCAGAGGTTGCCGTCGCCCTCGGTATCCTGGTCGCCCTCGTGAGGAACAAATCCACCCTCAAGGTCGACGACGTGACGGTGATGAAAGGATAGCGGCTTTGGACCCGGTTGTATCGATCCGGCCGTTGCTTGCCATCACCGTCGCCGGTCTGGCGGCCCTTGCAGTTCTCCTTTTGCACAACCGCGAGAGACTTCGCGATTTGGTCTCGCCGTTGGCCGCGATCGCCATGTTCGCGATTGTCGTGTCGATGGCGCCCACGGTGCTGGCGGGCGGGACGGTCGAATTGCGTCTGTTCGAGATTCTGCCGGGGATTGACTTTGCTTTCCGGGTCGATGCGCTCGGCATGGTGTTTGCCACCGTTTCGTCGCTGCTGTGGATCGTGGCGGCTATCTATTCCATCGGCTACATGCGGCATTTGAACGAGCATGCGCAGACCCGGTTCTTCGCCTGCTTCGCCAGCAGTCTTGCGGCGGCAGCCGGGGGCGCCTTCGCCGCCAATCTATTTACGCTGGTGATCTTCTACGAAGTGCTCAGCCTCGTTACCTATCCGCTCGTCTACCACCACGAAGACGAAGCGGGATGGAGGGGCAGCCACAAGTACCTCGTCTATCTGATGGGCGCGTCGAAAAGCGCGCTGCTCGCCGCACTGGCGCTGACCTACCATATTGCGGGGTCGCTCGACTTTGTCACGGGAGGACTGCTGGCCGGGAGCGACGCCTCGGCGGCGCTGCTGACGGTCGTCTATTTCTGCTATCTTTTCGGCTTCGCCAAGGCCGCTGTGATGCCGATGCACGCCTGGCTGCCCGCCGCGATGGTCGCGCCGACACCGGTCAGCGCGCTTTTGCATGCAGTGGCAGTGGTCAAGATGGGCGTGTTCTGCGTCCTGCGGGTGGTGTTCCAAGTCTTCGGCACGGGGCTAGTGGGCGGGCTGGGCCTCGGCATCGCCACGGCCTATCTGGCTTCGTTCACGATCCTGATGGCGTCGGTTTACGCCCTGACGCGGGACGACCTGAAGGCCAGGCTCGCCTATTCGACGGTCAGCCAGCTCTCCTACATCGTGCTGGGCGCGGCTCTGTTGTCGCCGGTCGCTATGGTCGGCGGGATCATCCACATCGCAGCGCACGCATTCTCCAAGATCACGCTCTTTTTCTGTGCCGGGTCGATCTATTGCGCGTCCGGCAAGCGTAACATCAGCGACATGGCCGGTATCGGCCGCAGGCTGCCCTGGACGATGGGGGCATTCTTCGTCGCCTCGCTCAGTATGATCGGGATACCGCCAACCGCAGGCTTCGTCAGCAAGTGGTATCTGGCGGAGGGCGCCGTGGCGGCGAGAGAGACCGTGTTCCTGGTCGTGCTCCTGGTGAGCTCGATCCTGAACGCCGCCTATTTCCTGCCGATCAGCTATGCCGCCTTCTTCCAGGCTGAGAGGCAGGAGAGCCGGACGACGGTCCGTGAAATTCCGTTGGTCACGATTCCGCTGGTCGCGACGGCGATCCTGTCGGTGCTGATGGGCATTTTCCCGGGCTATTTTCTCACCCTGGCAGACGGAGTGATCCGATGATCAAGCCTATCGTCCACTTCTTTGGTGACGAGCAATATGCGAGACCGCGCCGCCGACTATTCTACCTTGTGCTCGTCCTGATCGTCGTCGCCGACTTTCTGGTTTCTCGCGAACACGCCGAATATCTGTGGGACAGCCTGCCGGGCTGGTCCGCCGTCTACGGCTTCGTCTCCTGCGTCCTGCTTATCTTCGTTTCCAAGTTTCTCGGCCATCGGGTCAGGCTGATGCGGCGCGAGGACTATTATGACTGACTTCATCCATCCGGCTCTGCTCTTTATTCTTGGCGCCCTACCGATCCCGTTCCTCAGCGGGTCGGTCCGCAAGGCCTATCTGCTTCTGATCCCTGCGCTGGCGATCCTTGCCGTGCTTGCGATGGAGCCGGGCAGCTATGGCGAAGCGCGGTTCATCGGGCAGGAGATCCTGATAGCGAAGGTGGACAAGCTCAGCATCGTCTTCGCCACCGTTTTCACCATCATGGCGCTGATCGGCATGGTCTACGCGCTGCATCTGACGGATGCCGGCCAGCACATGGCGGCATTCGTCTATGTCGGCAGCGCGCTTGGCGTGGTGTTTGCCGGTGACTACCTGACCCTCTTCCTGTTCTGGGAGGGCATGGCATTCGCTTCCGCCTATCTGGTCTTCGCGCAGCGTGGCGGGCCGGCGATCCGGGCCGGCTTCCGCTATCTCATGGTCCATATCACCGGCGGCGTGGTCCTGCTCGGCGGCATCATTTCCCACGGGCTCGCCACCGGTTCACTGCTTTTCGGCCCGATCGCGGGGGGGCTCACTAACGGGGGAATGGGGGTCGGCGACTACCTGATCCTCGCCGGCTTCATCCTCAACGCGGCCGTGCCGCCGCTCAATGCCTGGCTGACCGATGCCTATCCGGAGGCGACCGTCACCGGGGCGGTGTTCATGAGCGCGTTTACCACCAAAACTGCCGTCTATGTGCTGGCGCGAGCGTTTCCGGGGACCGAACTCCTGGTCTGGCTCGGCACTATCATGGCGCTCTACGGCGTCATCTACGCGGTGCTGGAGAACGATTGCCGACGGCTTCTCGCCTATCACATCGTCAGCCAGGTGGGTTATATGATCGCGGGTATCGGCATCGGGACCGAGATGGCGGTGAACGGAGCCGCCAGCCACGCCTTCGCGCATATCCTCTACAAGGCGCTGCTGTTCATGGGTGCCGGGGCGGTCATCTACGTCACCGGCCGACGCAAACTCACCGAGCTCGGTGGGCTTTACAAGACCATGCCACTGACCGTGGCGCTTTACATGGTTGGCGCCTTGGCGATCTCGGCGTTCCCGTTCTTCTCGGGTTTCGTTACCAAATCGATGGTGATAGCGGCCGCAGGAGCGGATCACCGCGCGCTGGTGGTGCTGGCGCTGACGATGGCATCGTCCGGGACGTTCCTGCACACTGGCCTCAAGCTTCCCTATTACATGTTCTTCGGGACGGACCGGAAACTGGAGGCGCGGGAGCCGCCGCGCAACATGCTGATTGCCATGGGCATGGCGGCGGTGCTCTGCATTGCGATCGGGGTGTTCCCCCAGCCGCTTTATGCGCTTCTGCCCTATCCGGTGGATTTCGAACCCTATACGGGCCTGCATGTCATGGAGAGCCTCGGGCTGCTGATGTTCACCGCCTTGGGGTTCGTGCTGTTCCTCTGGGCGCTCGATCCCGAGCAGACGATCAGCCTCGACACCGACTGGTTTTATCGCAAGGGTGCGCGGGCCTTCATGTGGCTCGCCGAAAGGCCGCTGGCGCGCTATGAGCAGGCGGTGAGCAACGTCTCCGAGACCGCGGCGCTGCCCTTGCTGCACGGCGCGGCGCGGGCAGGACTCCGGCTCGATCTTGCCGGCGTGGATGCCGTCGTGAATGGCATTGCCCACTCGATCCTGCACAGCGGCGGGCGGCTCAGGCGGCTCCAGACGGGTGTTGTGACCCATTACGTGTTGGCGATGGTCGTCGGTCTGATCGCAGCCACCGTCGTCTTCGTCGTGGCGTGGCGGTAGAGGCGCGCCATGGGCATCCCGCTGCTCAGCTTCATCATATTCACACCCGTCGCCGGTGCCGCGGTTCTGATGCTCCTGCGCGGTGACGATGCGGCGCGGTGGACTGCGCTCTCTTTCACCGTCCTCGACCTTGCTCTCTGCATCGCCATGCTGGTCGGCTTCGACACCACGACCCATGCCATGCAGTTCACCGAGATGCGCTCGTGGGTGCCCGCGCTCGGGATCAATTATGCGCTCGGCATCGACGGAATCAGCGCGCTCTTCGTGTTCCTGACCGCATTGTTGGGGTCGATCTGTGTGCTCGCCTCTTGGGTTGCGATCGACCGCAAGGTGAAGGAATTCATGATCTGCCTGCTCTCGATGCAGGCGCTGATGCTCGGGGTCTTCTGCGCGCTCGATCTGTTCCTCTTCTACGTCTTTTGGGAGGCGATGCTGATCCCGATGTACCTCATCATCGGCGTCTGGGGCGGCGAGGGTCGGGTCTATGCGGCGATCAAGTTTTTCCTCTACACGCTTGCTGGCAGCCTCCTGTTCCTGATCGGTGTCATCGTGCTCTATTTCTACGGTGGCAGGAGCTTCGATATCCTCGCTTTGACAGAGCAGGACTTGCCGTTCCGGATCCAGTCTTGGCTGTTCTTCGCCTTCCTGATCGCTTTTGCGGTCAAGGTGCCGATGGTGCCGGTTCATACCTGGCTGCCGGACGCCCATGTGCAGGCGCCGACGGCGGGCAGCATTATCCTCGCCGGCGTGCTCCTGAAGATGGGCGCCTACGGATTCCTACGGTTCTCGCTGCCGATGCTGCCGGAGGCATCGATGCACTATTCGACGCTGATGCTGGCGCTTTCGGTGCTTGCGATCGTCTATGGCGGGTTACTCGCGCTGGCGCAGGACGATCTGAAGAAGCTGGTGGCCTATTCCAGCATCAGCCACATGGGCTTCGTGACGCTGGGGATTTTTGCGCTGAACCTCCGCGGGCTCGAGGGCGGTATCCTGCAGATGTTCAATCATGGCGTGACGACAGGCGCCCTGTTCCTGTTCGTCGGGCTGATTTACGAGCGGACCCATACCCGCAGCATCGCCGACTATGGCGGGTTGATGAAGGTGGCGCCGGTCTACACCACGTTTCTGGCACTGTTTACCCTGTCGTCGATGGCGCTGCCGGGAACGAATTCGTTCGTCGGCGAGTTGCTGGTGCTGTCAGGCGGGTTTGCGGCCAATCTGGTCGCCGGCTCGGCCGCCGTTTTGGGCGCATTGCTGGGGGCTGCCTATCTGCTTGGCATGTATGGGAAAGTCGCGCTCGGCCCGGCCAACGTCGGCGTCCAGTTGAAGATACGCGATCTGAACGCCCGCGAGATGGCTGCGATCCTGCCGCTGGCCGTCTTCGTGCTCTGGGTTGGGTTCTATCCAAAACCCTTTCTCAACATCATCGATGCCTCGGTGAAGCATCTGCTGACGCAGGTGCAAAGTAAGGAGAGCGGCCCATGACCGCCGCCACGCTTTTCCAGTCGGCCCTAGCGAGCCTGCCCGAGATCGTGGTGATCACAGGCGCCTGCATTCTGCTGATCCTGGGACAGTTTGTGCGAAAGGGACAGGAACATTTCCTTGTCTGGGCGTCGGTGGCGGTCGTGTTGATTGCCGCCTTGGCGACACTCATGCTGGCGAGCGAGGTCCGGCCGGTCTACACGGGCATGTTCATCGCCGACCGCTTCGCGGTCTTCTTCAAGTTCATTTTCTACTTGGCCACCGTTCTGACATTCCTCCTATCGCGAAAATATGCCGATATCGAAGGGATCGGGAGCAGCGAATACTATGTCCTGCTGCTCTTCGCGCTTTTGGGCATGATGATCATGGCCTCGGCGACCGATCTCCTGTCGATCTATGTGGGCCTCGAACTGATGGTGATTTGCACCTATGTGCTGACCGGCTTCCTGCGGCGTGAGCGACGGTCGAACGAAGCAGCACTGAAATACGTGATCCTTGGCGCGGTCTCGACCGGAATTTTCCTTTACGGCGTGTCGTTGATCTACGGGCTTGCCGGCACGACGCAACTGGACGGGATGGCTGCGGCGCTGACCGGCGATCCGCTCGATTCCGGATTGTTGCTGGCGGTGGTCTTTATCGTCGCGGGGCTGGTCTTCAAGGTCGGCGCGGTTCCCTTCCATATGTGGCTGCCGGACGTCTATGAAGGCGCGCCGACGACGATCACCGCCTTCATGTCGGTTGGCCCCAAGGCGGCGGGGTTCGCGGTGATCCTGCGGGTGTTCCTCAACCCTCTGGTTGCAGCCTCGGACGTCTGGATCATCCTCGCCGTCATTGCGGTGGTGACGATGGCACTCGGCAGTTTCGTGGCGCTGGTCCAGGATAATTTCAAGCGTCTCCTGGCCTATTCCAGCATCGCCCACGCCGGCTTCGCCATTTTCGGCGTGGCCGCTGGCGGTGCTGATGGGATCGCCAGCGTGATGCTTTACCTACTGATCTACGCTTTCACGAATCTCGGCATTTTCGCCGCCGTCATCATGATGCGGAACGGCGATTTCTCAGGCGAGGTTATCGAAGACTATGCGGGTTTCGCCAAGTCACATCCGGGGCTGGCGCTTCTGATGCTGCTCTTTCTCTTCTCGCTGGCCGGCATTCCGCCGACGGCCGGGTTCTTCGCCAAGTTTTACGTGCTGGTCGCTCTCGTCGAGCGTGGTTTCGTCATGCTGGCGGTAATTGCAGTGCTGCTCAGCGCAGTCGCCGCCTATTTCTACATCCGCATCGTCATGGTGATGTACATGCGCGAGCCGAAGAGGGCGTTCGCCCCGGCGCTGACGCCCCTGGTGCGCGCCACGCTGGTCGTCACCGCCGCCGGCACCATCGGCATCGGCCTATTTCCGTCGTGGTTTCTTAAGCTTGCCCAGGATTCGGTCTTTGGCGGGTGAGCGATTGGATTTGCAATGATCACACCGACGGAATAGACTTGAAACCGGAGAAAGGATTGCCCAAGTCGCGCCGCGGCGGACCGATTTATCGGTTCGCGACGAGGTCGGTGGGCAACCGGTGCAGTGATATGACTGCAATGGAATTCTTGCCCGTTCTTTTCATGATCGCCGGAGTCGTTCTGGTGGTGGGGGTGACGTTGTTCGTTTCCTCGCTGCTGCGCCCATCCAATCCCTATCCCGCCAAGAACATGCCCTATGAATGCGGCATGGATGCAGCGGGCGAAGCGGCGGCGGGCCGCTTCAGAGTGCCGTTCTTTATCCTCGCGATCCTGCTGGTCGTTTTCGATGTCGAAGCGATGTTCCTCTTTCCCTGGGCCGTCGTCCTGAAAGAGATCGGGCTGGTCGGCTATATCGAGATGTTCATCTTCATGGTGCTGCTTCTCGTGGGCTTCGCCTACGCCTGGCTGAAAGGAGCGCTGGAATGGGAGACGTAAACAACGCGATCCGCGACAGCGTGCTGTTCACCACGGCCGACAGCATCATCAGTTGGAGCCGGAGGTCGGCGCTGTGGCCGGAGACCTTCGGCATTGCCTGCTGCGCCATCGAGATGATCTCGGCCGGTTGCGCCCGCTACGATCTCGACCGGTTCGGTGTGGTGTTCCGCCCTTCGCCGAGACAATCCGACGTCATGATCATCGCCGGCACCGTGACCCGGAAATTCGCGCCCGTCGTGCGGCGGCTCTATGACCAGATGCCGGAACCGCGCTGGGTGATCGCCATGGGCACCTGTGCTATTTCGGGCGGGGTCTACAACACCTATGCCGTGGTGCAGGGATCGGAAACCTTCGTGCCCGTCGATGTGCATGTGCCCGGCTGTCCGCCCCGGCCCGAGGCGCTGATGCACGGCTTCCTCCTACTTCAAGAAAAGATCAAGAGGTCGCGGGCGCTCGCCGGCACCCCCCTGGAAAGGGTTATAGCGTCATGAGTACGCAGCCCTCCCTCAATCGCGCTCCGATCATGGAGCGCTTCGGAGAAACAATCGAGGACCTCGGCATCGCGCACGGTATCGACGCCTTTGCCGTTCCGCCTGAGAGGATCGTCGAGTTCTGCCGGTTCCTGAAAGAGCATCCGGCGCTGCAATTCAACTTCCTCTCGGACATTTGCGGGGTTGATCACTATCCCGAAATGCCTCGGTTCGAGGCGGTCTACCATCTTTATTCACTGCCCAACAGATGGCGGGTCCGCATCAAATGCCGGCTTGGTGATCCTCCTGAAGTGGCTTCGGTCACGGGAGTCTGGCGCACCGCCAATTGGCATGAGCGTGAGGCCTGGGACATGTATGGCATCCGGTTCGAGGGGCATCCCGATCTGCGCCGGATCTACATGTGGGAAGGCTTCGAGGGCTTTCCCCAGCGCAAGGATTTCCCTCTCAAGGGCTATAAGGACAAGTTGAATCCCTTCGGTGCCGAAGGTCCGCCGCCAACGCAGCCCGACCTTGCCACCAGGGACATTCCGTAAGGGAGGCCGTTCTACGCCGGAACGTTGAGATGACCGAAGTCACCGAGCTCAGCAGGCCTGAGGGTGAAGCGCTCAATACCAGGGAAGTGCTTCTCAACCTCGGTCCGCAGCACCCCAGCACGCATGGGGTTCTTCGGCTCGTCCTCGAACTGGACGGCGAGTTCGTCGAGCGCATCGATCCGCATATTGGCTACCTCCATCGCGGCACCGAAAAACTGGCGGAGAGTTTCACCTATACGCAGATTTTCCCGCTGACGGACCGGCTCGACTATCTCTGTCCGCCCTCGAACAACCTCGCCTTCGCGCTGGCGGTGGAGAAACTCCTCGGCATAGAAGCACCGATCCGGGCGCAATATATCCGCGTGATGATGGCCGAGCTGGCACGGATCTCCGGTCACCTCCTGATCACCGGCGCGCTGCCGATGGATCTCGGCGCCATGACCGCGCTGCTTTACGTCATGCGCGAGCGCGAAATGATCATGGACCTCCTGGAAATGATCACCGGTGCGCGCATGCACACATCCTTCTGCAGGGTCGGCGGGGTGCGCGAGGACCTGCCTGACGGGTTCTTCCCCAAGATCAGGGAGTTTTGCGACATCTTCCCGAACCGGATCCGAGACTATGAGCGACTGCTCGAAGATAACCGGGTGTTTCTCAATCGCACGAAGGGGATCGGCGTGATCTCCGCCGAGGATGCCGTCGATCTCGGCCTCAGCGGCCCGAACCTGCGTGCTTCCGGTGTCGACTGGGACATCCGGCGCGATGAGCCCTACGAGATCTACGACCGGCTCGATTTCAACGTCATCACCCGTAATGAGGGCGATTGCTATGCACGCTGGCGATGCCGCGTCGACGAGATGCGCGAAAGCATGAGGATCATCGAACAATGCATCGACCAGATACCAGAGGGCCCGTTCCAGATCGACAATCCGACAATCGCCTTCCCGCTCAACAAGGATCGGGTGCACTGCTCGATGGAGACGCTGATCCAGCATTTCGACCTGTCGGCCTACGGCTTCAAGGTGCCGAAGGGCGAGGTCTATTCGGCGATCGAGGCGCCAAAGGGCGAGCTTGGCTTCTACATCATCAGCGACGGGTCGCCAAAACCGTTCCGAATGAAGGTGCGGGCACCCTCGTTCGTCAATCTTCAGGCCCTCTTCGGGGTCACGAACGCCCGCTATCTGGCGGACATGATCGCCGTGCTCGGCAGCCTCGACCCTGTGATGGCGGAGGTGGACAAGTAGCAAGGATTTGAATGCGATGACCATGCGCGAAAAGATCGAAGAGGCGGCGGCGCGGTATCCCGACCAGCGCTCTGCGATCATGCCTGCGCTCCTCATTGCGCAGAAAGAACATGGCCATCTGCCCGGGCCGGTGTTGGAAGAGGTCGCCGACATTCTCGGAGTCGAGCGGATCCGGGTCTACGAGTTGGCGACTTTCTACACCCTCTTCCACACCGAGCCGGTGGGGATGTTCCACCTGCAACTCTGTGACAATGTTTCCTGCATGCTGTGCGGATCAGAGGACCTGCTAAACCATCTGGAAACGGCGCTGGGGATCGGGAAAGGCGACACCACCCCGGACGGGCTGTTCACGCTTTCGACCGTCGAATGCCTCGGCGCCTGCGAGATGGCTCCGGTGATGCAGGTCGGCGACGATTACCACGGCGACCTTGATGTGGCGCGGATAAACGCACTGCTGGACAGACTGCGGGCGACAGTGGGAGCCGCGAGCTTCGAGCACGCCTCTGGGCGGCTGCCGGGGGAGTAGCGCCATGTTCGAGCCGGTTCTTCTCAAAAATGTCGATGTGGCGGACGGTCACTTGGTGTCAACTTACGAGGCTGGCGGCGGCTACCAGGCGCTGGCGAAGGCGCTGCGCGAGTACACGCCCGACGAGGTTATCGACCTCGTCAAACGATCCAACCTGCGCGGTCGCGGCGGTGCCGGATTCCCGACGGGCATGAAATGGGGTTTCGTGCCGAAGCGCACTGGCAAGCCGACATATCTGTGCTGCAACGCCGATGAGGGCGAACCGGGCACGTTCAAGGACCGGATCATCATGGAGCGCCACCCGCATCAACTGATCGAGGGGCTGGCGGTCAGTGCATACGCGATCGGGGCCGAAACCGCCTATGTCTACATTCGCGGAGAATATGTGACGGCGATCCGTCGTCTGGAGCAGGCGATCGCCGAGGCCCACGCAAAGGGCTATCTCGGAAAGCGCATTCTGGGCTCGGATTTCAATTTCGCCGTACACATCCACTGCGGCGCCGGCGCCTATATCTGCGGCGAGGAGACTGCGATGCTCGAGTCGCTCGAGGGCAAGCGGGCGCAGCCGCGATTGAAGCCACCATTTCCGGCCGTGGCCGGGCTCTACGCCAGCCCGACAGTGATCAACAATGTCGAGACGCTCGCTTGCGTGCCGCATATCGTCGTGCGGGGGGCGGACTGGTTTCGGGGCATCGGCCCGGACAAGAGCCCCGGTCCGAAGCTCTACTGCCTCAGTGGGCAGGTGCGCAAACCCGGTCTCTATGAGTTGCCGATGGGCATACCGCTGCGCGAACTGGTCGAGAACCACGCCGGCGGCGCGCTGCCGGGACGCAGAATCAAGGCGGTGATCCCCGGCGGGGTCTCAGCGCCGGTCATACCGGAGCACGGGCTGGAGGTGAGGATGGATTTCGACTCGCTGGCTGCCGCCGGCTCGATGCTCGGTTCGGCTGGCGTTATCGTGATCGACGACTCGACCTGTATGGTCAAGGTCGCCACCCGGATTATCGAGTTCTTCCATCATGAGTCCTGCGGCAAGTGCACGCCATGCCGGGAGGGACTGAACTGGGTCGTGAAGGTCCTGCGCCGGATCGAGGCCGGCGAAGGTGCTGCCGGCGATCTGGAGCAGCTGGAGATGCTCTGCAAAGGCATTTTCGGCAATACGTTTTGTGCCTTGGGTGACGGGGCGGCGATGGGGTTGCGGGCGGCACTCGGCCATTTTCGCAATGAGTTCGTTGCCCATATCGAGGACCGCGGGTGTCCCTTTCACTGAAGGCGTGCGCTGCGACAGGACTGCGAGGAAGTATGGTTAGCATTACGATCGATGGACAAACGCTGGAAGTTGAGGCTGGCTCGACAGTGCTGCAGGCCGCCCAGCGTTTGGGTATCGAGATCCCGACCTTCTGCTATCTGAAGCGTCTGCCGCCGCTGGCCTCCTGCCGCATGTGCCTGGTGGAGATCGAGGGGCAGCGGCGGCTGCAGCCGTCCTGCGCCACTGCTGTCACCGAGGGTATGGTGGTGCGGGCGAACACAGCTCTGATCGAGGAAACGCGCTCTTCCATGCTCGATATGCTGCTCGCCAACCACCCCCTCGATTGTCCGATCTGCGACAAGGGCGGCGAATGCGAGCTTCAGAACATGGTGATGGCCTACGGGCCCCGCGAGAGCAGATTCCGCGATGACAAGCGTGTGTTCCACTCCGAGGACATTCGTCTGAGCCCGGTCATCATCATGAACGTCAACCGCTGCATCCAGTGCCAGCGCTGTGTCCGGATGTGTGAGGAGGTCGTCGGCGCGGTCGCCCTCGGCACCATCGAAAAAGGCATGGATACCGCCGTCACCGGCTTCGAGGGCAGTCTCGCGGCTTGTGACCAGTGCGGCAATTGCGTCGAGGTCTGCCCGGTCGGCGCGCTGATGAGTTTCCCCTATCGCTACAAGGCGCGGCCCTGGGATCTCACCGAGACTGACACGGTCTGCCCGCATTGTGGCACCGGTTGCCAGCTGACCGTGGGCACACGTAAGGGCGAGTTCATGCGGGTGCGCTCGAAGTGGGACGAGGGGGTCAACCGCGAAACGCTCTGCGTTCGGGGACGCTTCGGTCTCGATTTCGTCGCGAGCCGGGACCGGATCAAGCGACCGATGATCCGTCGTGATGGCGCCCTGGTTCCGGTTTCCTGGGATGAGGCTGGGGACTATCTGCGCCGGCGGCTATCGGCCGTCGAGGGCAAGGCTGCCGGCGGACTGGCCTCGCCTCGCCTCCCCAACGAGACGCTCTATCAGTTTCAGAAGCTGATGCGGACGGCTTTCCGGACCAACAACATTGATTGCTCGTCACGCTGGTGCACGCCCTTCGACACGCTCGGCCCGCTACTGGCAGCCTTCAACAGCCGCGCACCGCTGGACGACGTGATCGGCAACGACTGCGTGCTCGTCGTCGGCGGCAACGTCACCGAGGAGAACCCGGTCACCGAATACCTGCTGCGGGATGGCGTGCGGCGGCGGCAGACCGGATTGCTCATGCTCTCGGCGCGGCCATCCCGTCTGGATGCCGATGCCAGGGTGGTGGTTCGCGTGCTGCCGGGCGGAGAAGCGGCGAGCCTTGCGGCCGTGGTGGCCGGTCTCGTATCGGCAGCTGGTCAGGCCTTGCCGGACGACGTTCTTGCAGGCATCGCCGCGACAATCGGCAAGCCGGCGGCGGAAACCGGCACTGACGGGCCGGATCGTCTGGCCGCGGCACTCAAGGAGGGCCGCAGAGTCACCGTGCTTGTCAGCGTCGACCTCCTGAGATCACTCGAAGCGCGCGCGACGCTGCAGCAGATCAATAACCTGCTGCAAGTTCTGCGCCTGCTCGGCAAGGGCCCGGCGATGCAGTTCCTCTTCGACCGTGCCAACCAGATGGGCGCCTGGGACATGGGAGTTCTGCCGGCCGCTCTGCCGGGACTGCGGGCGGTCGCCGACGATGTGGCGCGCACGAGTCTTGCGCGGGACTGGGGCGCCGAAATTCCGTCTGAACCCGGCGCGAGTCTCGACGCCATTCTGGAGCTCTGCGTCGGCGGGCGGATGGGCGCTCTCTACATCGTCGGAACCGACCCCCTGATCGCCTATCCCGACAGGGATTTCGTGACGCGGGCGCTTGGCGCCGCCGATCTCCTGATCGTGCAGGACGCCTTCCTCACGGATACGGCAGGCCTTGCCGAGGTCGTTCTGCCCGCGGCAGGTTACGGCGAGGAAACCGGCACGTTCACCAACAACGAGGGCCGAACCCAGACGGTCCGCAAATTCCGCGAACCCGCCTTCGAGGCGCGGAGCAATCTGGCGATCTTCGACTTCGTCGCGGCGCTCCGCAACCAGGCACTGCGGCCGTCGACGCAAGGTGAAATTTTCGACGAGATTGCGCGGCTGGTTCCAGCCTATCAGGGGTTGACGCTGGGCGGACTTGGCGCCGACGGCGCATTTACCAAGGCGGTGCCGACGCCACCTGTGGCCAGGTTCTTTGCGCCACCGCCCGTCCCGGCAGCAGCCGACCGGCTCATGCTGATCACCGGCGACTGCCTGTTCCACAACGGATATCTTTCCGAACGGTCGGACGTCCTGAACACGGTCGCCAATGATCCCTATGTCGCGATGAGCGCGCACGATACCGCACAGCTTGGCCTGTCGGATGGCGATCAGGTCATTGTGCGTTCCGCCCAGGGCGAACTGATGGCGCAACTCAAGGTCGACAGGCGGTTTCCCAAGGGCCTCGTCTTCGTCCCGGAAAACTATAGAGCCTTGCGTCTCAACGGCTTGATGCGACGGGGCGAATACCCATGCCCGGTGGAGGTCCACAAGGTGCATGCCATTCTTGAGGTCGACCGGACGGGCCGGATCTGGCGTGGGGTCTGAAGATTTGGGATCAGGGCGCCGCGGGCCGGGCAAGCTGCCCTGCCCCAGCGTCTTCACATCAAGCTGGCGACTTCAGTGATACCTGGTCCCGCAGATGTAATCCTGCAGATCCTGCTCTGTGCGCTGCGCTTCGTCGAGCCTGTGTTTAACCACGTCGCCGATACTGACCACGCCGACAACGTCGCCTCCATCCATGACCAGCACATGACGCGTACGCCGCTGGGTCATGATCCCCATCGCTACGGGTAGCAAGTCCCGTGTCGAACAGGTCGCCACATTGCGGTTCATGATATCCGCGACCCGCATCATCGCCGCCTCGGCCCCGTATTCCGCCACCGCATTGCAGCAATCCCGCTCCGATAGCGAACCCAGGTATTCGTCGTTCGATTGGCCGACGACGACGAAGCCGATATTGTTGTCGCGAAACAGCCTCAAGACTTCCACCATCGTCTGATCGGGAGTGACCGCGATGACACCGACACCCTTGTTCTTCATGATTTCGCCGACAAGCATCTGAGCCTCCTGTCTGCGCGCTCCGGCTTGACGGATGGCGCGCGTTCACGTTCGCCGGATATTCCGCCACCAGTTGTAGCCCTGCATCTCTTTCGTCTCGACGAGCACGTCCTTTTGCGTATTCAGGCGCGCGGCGACCACGCCGCCGCCGGTTGCCGCCTTGCCCGGCTTGGCGAGCAGGTCGTCGCGCCCGATCACCAGGTCACGCGAGGAAAAACTCGAAAATTCGTACTGCTGGCCGAGCGCGATTGCATCCGCTGGGCAGGCGTCCTCGCACAGCCCGCAGAACAGGCAGCGAGCCGTGTCGATCTCGAATTTGGCCGGGTGCCGGTTGCCCTTCTCGTCCTCGTAGGGGACGACTTCGATGCAGTCGCAGGGGCAGATCCGCGCGCAGAGTTCGCAGGCCACGCACTTGATCTCGCCCTCTTCATCACGCGTCAGGAAGTGATGCCCGCGATAGCGTGAGTAGGGTAGCCATTTTTCCTTGTCCGGATACTGCATGGTCACGGTTCTGGAGAACAAGTAACCGAAGGTCAGAGCCAACGCACTCGCCAGGTCGGCGAAGAACGCCCAGCCAATCCATGTTCCAACTCTGTCCTGCGCGCGCGACATCGCCGCCTCGCTACGGAGCCGCCACGGCCCCTAAAAGTACACCGGTTATAATTATGTTCGCCATCGACAGAGGAAGCAAGACTTTCCATCCGATCGCCATCAGTTGGTCGTAGCGGTAGCGGGGGAAAGTGAAGCGGAACCAGATAAACACATAGACGAAGAATGCGACCTTGAGCACAAACCAGAGGAGTGGTGGCAAGGGGATTAGTACACCGTTCCAGCCGCCGAAAAACAGGATCACCACCAGGACCGACACCAGCAACACGATGGCATATTCGCTGACCATGAAAAACGCAAAGCGGATACCGCTGTATTCGGTATGGAAGCCGGCACCCAGATCGCCTTCCGCTTCCGAAAGATCGAAGGGAATACGCTGCGCTTCGGCCAATCCAGCGACGAAGAACACGAAGAAGCCGACCGGTTGGTAGACGATGTTCCAGACGTCGGTTTGGGCCCGCACGATGTCGAGCAGGCTCATGGATTGCGCCAACATGACCACCCCGATCACCGCGAACCCCATCGGAATCTCGTAGCTGATCATCTGCGCACAGGTCCTGAGGCTGCCGAGGACCGCGTATTTGCTGTTGGCGGCCCAGCCACCGAAGATGACGCCATAGACCTCGATCCCGATCACCGCAAAGACGAAGAGTAACGCCACATTCGTGTTGGAGACGTGGAGCGTGATATCGGCGCCGAGGACCGAGATGCTTTCGCCGAAGGGGATCGCGACGAACACCACAAAGGGCGGGGTGAGCGCCAGGATTGGCGCCAGTTTGAACAGGAAACGATCGGCCTCGGCCGGGATGTGGTCCTCTTTGGTTAAGAGCTTTATTCCGTCCGCCACCGGCTGCAGCAGCCCGTGCCACCCGACACGCATCGGCCCCATCCGCTGCTGGATGTGCCCGGCGATCTTGCGTTCCAGCCAGGTCAGCGGCAACGGCAGCAGCAGCAGGATCGCGATCAGAAACGCGACCTTTAAGACAATCAGGCCAAGGGCGACGACAAGTTCCATGATCCACGGTCACTTATTCATCGGGTTGAGACGTGCGACCGGACTTTGGCTCCGGCTATAGACCTGGCACTTTGCGCAACCGTCAGGCTACATGGTACAACGGCGACGCACCTCATACAATGCCATCACAGTTATGTCGTCGCTGGCTATGATGTGTCCGGCTCAGGATGTTTGAGACAAGTGGTTTGATGCGCGTCTCTGGCTTTGCGCCATTTGCGGACAAAGCGGTGGTTGTTTGTGAACCATCCGACGCTTGCTGACATCAACCGCATCTTGCCTATGGCGTTTCTATCGCCGAGAATCACCGAAGCGATCCTCACAGGGCAGCAGCCACCGATTTCGCCATCGCGAAGCTCAAGCGGGTTGTCGATCTTCCCGCGCTGTGGATAGAGCAACATGACCTTCTGATGCGCCCTCATCACTGACAGCCGTCACAGATCATCAGCCAAGCACAACAGCCCGCGGATCGAAGCGGGCCTGTAGCTTACTCCGGCGAATGAATGCATGCGCCGTGCACTCGACGAGGCTGCGAACCGGCCTCGGGAAAACGTCGGCCAATACTCAAAATCTATTGGCTGCCGGGAAAAGGCTTCTGAGACGGGCAGCTGTAATGCATACGAAAGGGGTGCAAAGACCTAAAAAAATAGAGTCGAGCGGGGCACAGGCATCCGGTAAGCCTATGAATTTACGCAGCAATTCCAACAACACACATATGAGATTAATTTGGGTAAACTGAATGGTGCCCAGGACCGGAATCGAACCAGTGACACGCGGATTTTCAATCCGCTGCTCTACCAACTGAGCTACCTGGGCTAACCTGCTTCCACTGGCGCTTTCGAAGAAAGCACCTCGGGGCCTTGGTTCGCCCCGGAAGCGAGCGGGGTTATAGCATCTTGTTCGCCCATGGCAAGCGTCAAATGACTCTTTTTTGACGGTCTTACCAGTTTTCCGGATTCATGAGGAAAAATAAGAGCTTCGCGGGTGGAACTCTCTGAAGCGCGTCACAATCCTTCAGATTGCTGCTCGTGCTTCAGGTCTTGATTTCCATGCATGTCGTCATCCCAAAACCGCTGCACACTTTTGGGCGACAGGCATTAGTTTTCGTCATCCGGATATTCGGCCTTGGTCTCGTCGTCGGCAACGGGAATGGCGTAGGCGCCGGTCAGCCAGCGGGAGAGATCGACCTCGCGGCAGCGGTTGGAGCAGAAGGGGTAATGTTCGCGGTGGGAAGGTTTGCCGCATTCGGGGCAAGGGCGCGTCTTGCGCAGCGGCTCGACCTTGGCGGCTGCTTTCTTTTCTTCAGGCATATCGGTTCGTCCTATCGATCGGCCGTCGGGCTCAGCCCTCGGGCCACCGGCTATGCACGTCGAAGCCTTCGCCGGTCAAAAGCAGAACGGTTTCATAAAGCGGCAGGCCGACTACATTCGTGTAGGAGCCCACCATTTTCTGCACGAAAGTGCCGGCAAGGCCCTGGATGCCGTAGGCACCCGCCTTGCCGCGCCACTGGCCGGAGGCCAGATAGTTCTCGATCTCGAAGCCTGAAAGACGCTTGAAGCGCACCTTGGTTTCGACGATCTTCTGACGGATCTTGCGATCCGGCGTCACCAGGCAAACGCCGGTGTAGACCATATGGTTGCGCCCCGACAGGAGATGCAGCGAGCTCAACGCCTCGTCGGCGAACTCAGCCTTGCCGAGAATGCGCCGGCCGACAGCGACCACCGTATCGGCAGAGAGGATATAGCTGCCCTTCCAGGTGATATCGCTCTTGATGGCGGCAAGGGCAGCTTCCGCCTTTTCCGCCGAAAGCCTCCGGGCGAGCGAACGCGGATGCTCCGACTTCTTCGGCGCCTCGTCGATATCCATCGGCATCAGGCGCGAGGGCTCGATGCCGGCCTGGTTGAGCAGGTCGACGCGGCGGGGCGAGCCCGAGGCCAGAATGAGCTTGTATTTCAGCGCCATGGAACCTCGAGCATCGGCAGGCAGGAGAAAAACCCTTGCAGGACCTTGGGCAGGCTTACTTGAAACGGTAGGTGATGCGGCCCTTGGTCAGATCGTAGGGCGTCATTTCCACAAGCACCTTGTCGCCTGCGAGAACGCGGATGCGATTCTTGCGCATGCGGCCGGCGGTGTGGGCAATGATCTCGTGTTCGTTTTCGAGCTTCACGCGGAACGTCGCATTCGGCAGAAGTTCGGTGACGATTCCGGGGAATTCGAGGACTTCTTCTTTCGGCATATAGTGGTTTTCTTCCTGTGGGTTGAATAGGCAGCGCAGCGCGCGCCTTTAAAAATTTGGGCGGAAACTACACAATCAACGCAGGTTTGTGAACCTTGTTGATCGGGCTTTCTTTTATTTGTTTTCATGCCGATTGCGCGGCAACGCCTTTCCTTTTGAGTAGCCGGCTTTCGATGAGACTGATCAGGTGATTGCGGACCTCGCGGTAGCTCTCCAGAATCTGCTCGCGCGTTCCGCTGACGACCGTCGGATCCATCGTCGGCCAATAGACGACATCGACCGCACTTGACCGGGTGAGCTCAAGCGCCGCGTGGTGAGCCTGCGGCGAAAGGGTGATGATCAGATCGAAATAATCATCCTCCAGCTCCTCCAGCGTCTGCGGCTGGCGGCGCCCGAGTGAAAGCCCGATCTCTTCGAGCACGACATCTACGAAGGGATCGCGCTCGCCGGCGCGAACCCCGGCGGAGCGTATATAAGTATTGGACGGCAGAATGCTACGGGCAATCATTTCCGCCATCGGCGAGCGGATGGCATTCAGCCCGCACATGAAGAGAATGGCGCCCGGCCTCTTTCCTTCCTCGGCATCGGCGGCGAGCTCCATGGCCGTCACCCACGCCAGTAGAGCACGCAGACCAGCGTGAAAAGGCGCCGGGCGGTGTCGAAATCGACCTCGATCTTGCCGGCCAGCCTGTCTTTCAGCGTCTGCGAACCTTCATTGTGAATACCGCGCCGCCCCATGTCTATCGCCTCGATGCGGCTCGGCGTCGCCGACCGGATCGCTTCGTAATAGCTCTCGCAGATCATGAAGTAATCCTTCACGATCCGTCGAAAGGGCGTCAGCGACAGGATATGGGTGGCGACGTCGCGGCCTTCTTCCGTGGTGATGGCGAAGACCAGCTTCGAATCGACCAGGGAGATGTTCAGCCGGTAAGGCCCGCCGGCATGGCCGAGCGGCTCGAAGCTGTTCTCCTCGATGAGATCGAAGATGGCGACGGCGCGTTCGTGCTCGACATCGGGCGTCGAACGGCCGATCGTATCGTCAAGGACGACGTCGCAAAGCCGAAAATCGCCCTTCGCCATGCCCTCACCTTTCGAGGTTGAGGCGGATCGCGACCGATCGCGCATGGGCATCGAGGCCCTCGGAAACGGCAAGCGCGATCGCCGCCGGGCCGAGGGTACGCAGCTGCTGCGGACCGAGGCGCAGGATCGAGGTGCGCTTGACGAAATCGAGGACTGAAAGACCCGATGAGAAGCGCGCCGAACGCGCCGTCGGCAGCACATGGTTCGAACCGCCGACATAATCGCCGATCACCTCGGGTGTGTGGGAGCCGATGAAAATCGCTCCAGCATTGCGGATGCCGTCGAGCAGCCGGTCCGGATTGACGACCGCAAGTTCCAGATGCTCGGCGGCGATACGGTTTGCCAGGGGAATGGCCTGTTTCAGATCGGCAACCAGGATGATTGCGCCGAAATCGCGCCAGCTGGCCGCAGCCGTCTCGGCGCGGTTCAGCGTCTTCAGCTGGCGTTCGACCGCCTGCTCCACCGCCTTGCCGAATTCGGCATCGTCGGTGATCAGGATCGCCTGGGCGCTGACATCGTGCTCGGCCTGTGCCAGCAGGTCGGCAGCGATCCAATCGGGATTGTTGTCCTTGTCTGCGATGACGAGCACTTCGGAGGGGCCGGCGATCATGTCGATGCCGACGGTGCCGAAGACATGGCGTTTGGCGGCAGCGACATAGGCATTGCCGGGGCCAGTGATCTTGGCAACCGGGGCGATCGTCTCAGTGCCGTAGGCGAGTGCCGCGATCGCCTGGGCGCCGCCGAGACGATAAATCTCCGTGACGCCCACAAGCTTGGCGGCGGCAAGCACCGCCGGATTGACAGCGCCGCCTGTGGCGGGAACGGCGATGGCGATGCGATCAACGCCGGCGACCTTGGCCGGCACGGCATTCATCAGCACCGAACTCGGATAGCTGGCCGTGCCACCCGGAACATAGAGCCCGACCGCCTCGATCGCTGTCCAGCGCGAGCCGAGACCGACGCCCATGTCGTCCTCGTAGATATCGTCCTTCGGCAGTTGCCGGCGATGGTGGGATTCGATGCGCAGTGTCGCAAGCTTCAGCGCGCCCAGCACTTCCGATGGCACCGCCTCGACGGCGGCGTCGATCTCCTCTGATGTGACGCGCATCGGGACGGTGGCGAAATCGATGCCGTCGAACTTCAGCGAATATTCGGCCAGCGCTGCGTCGCCGCGGGCGCGCACGTCATCAATGATGGCGCGAACCACGACGTTCACATCTTCGGAGACTTCACGCTTCGTCGTCAGAAAGGCGGCAAAATGCTGCTCGAAACCTTCCGATGCCTGATCCAGCCAGATTGCCAAGACCGATATTCCTTCTCAACTCGAAACCGCGATGTTCAAACGTTCACGCGACAGGCGTTTCAGGGATGGCGAGGCTTTGAAGCCGCCTCCCAGGCACCGCCGATATCGGCCAGCTGGATCTCGATGCATTCAACATCGAGCGCGATCGAGGCTGTGCCTGACAGCGACAGTTCGATCGTACCGTCCGGCCCCTCGCCCTTCTTCTCGAAGCGCAGTGCAAGCAGCGACAGCACCTCGTCGCGCTTCCCACGGTCGATGCCGAGCGAACGGACGGCAAGCACACGCTTGAAGACCAGCGCCGCACGGCGGCGCTCAAAACCCCTACGCTTGCGCGCGGCACTTTCCCAGACGAAACGATTGACGGCAAGGGCGAACTGCGCGTCGCGCGGCGACCAGTCGATATCGCCGACCTTGAAGACGCTGTCCTGCATATGCGCGGAAATGATCGCAAGATCCTCGTCATCGAGCGCAACAAGCTTCAGGTCGGTCATTCAGCCTCAATCCCATTACTTCAGGTGCCGGGCACCGCCGGAATGGCGATGCGTCAGACAAGGGAAATAAGATGCTGCGGCCAATTACGCAACCGGGGTGAAGGTCGCTTTACTCGCTGATGCGCTCGACCACTGCGCCGCAGCGGGTCAGCTTCTCCTCAAGCCGCTCGAAACCGCGGTCGAGGTGATAGACGCGGGACACCGTGGTTTCGCCCTCGGCGGCGAGGCCGGCGATGACGAGCGAAACGGAGGCGCGCAGATCGGTCGCCATGACGGGGGCGCCGCGCAGGCGCTCGACACCCTCGATCTTCGCCGTCTGGCCGGAGAGCGAGATCCTAGCGCCGAGGCGGGCAAGCTCCTGCACATGCATGAAACGGTTTTCGAAGATGGTCTCGGTGACATGCGAAATGCCCGAAGAGCGGGTCATCAGCGCCATGAACTGCGCCTGCAGGTCCGTGGGGAAGCCCGGGAAAGGATCGGTGACGATATCGACCGGCTTGATGCCGGCGCCGTTGCGCCTGATGCGCATGCCGTTGTTGGTCGACGAGATTTCCGCGCCGGCCCGACGCAGCGTTTCCAGCGCGGTTTCGAGCAGCGACGTATCGGTATTCTCGAGCACGACGTCGCCGCCGGCCATGGCGACGGCCATGGCGTAGGTGCCGGTCTCGATGCGATCCGGCAGGACGCGGTGGCGGGCGCCGGAGAGCGAGGTAACGCCTTCGATGGTGATCGTTGCCGTGCCGGCGCCAGTGATCTTGGCGCCCATGGCGTTCAGGCAGTTGGCGAGGTCGACGACCTCAGGCTCGCGGGCGGCATTGCCGATGACAGTCGTGCCGCGGGCAAGCGTTGCCGCCATCATCATCACATGGGTGGCGCCGACGGAGACCTTCGGGAAGGTGTAGCGTGCTCCGATCAGGCCGCCGGCAGGCGCCTTGGCGTTGATGTATCCGGCATCGATCTCCATGGTCGCGCCGAGCGCCGTCAGGCCCTCGATGAAGAGATCGACAGGGCGCGTGCCGATGGCGCAGCCTCCCGGCAGCGAAACCCTGCAATGGCCTTCGCGTGCCAAAAGCGGTCCGATAACCCAGAAGGAGGCGCGCATCTTGGAGACCAGTTCGTAAGATGCAGTGGTGTCGACGATGGTGCGGCAGGTGAAATGGATCGTGCGCGCATAGGAATCTTCCTGGCGCTCGCGGCGGCCGTTGACGGCGACGTCGACGCCGTGATTGCCGAGGATGCGCATCAGCAGCTCGACGTCGGCCAGATGCGGCACGTTTTCGAGCGTCAGCGTATCGCTGGTCAGAAGCGAGGCGATCATCAGCGGCAGTGCGGCATTCTTGGCGCCGGAAATCGGAATGATGCCATTCAGCTCATTACCGCCGACGATTCTGATACGATCCATGTGCGCTTACGGGCCGCGCCCGCCTTTCCTGAAAGTTCTGCCTTGGAATAAGGAGTGGAGTGTTTAGGGGATTTCTCGGGACGCTTCAATTCGTCACGGACGGAACATTACGATTCGTCCATTTTTGCGGCGGGCAGTCCATCTGTCTCGTCGGCCTGGCCCGAACGGCGGGCGCGCACCTGCTGTTTGCGTCGCCCTAGATTTTCCCTGAGCTTTTCGGCGGCGCGCTCGCGGCGCAGTTTCGCCTGGGCCTCGATCGCCTCTTTGCGGCTCTTTTGGCCGGTTTCGGTCTTGTCGTTCATGTGAACAGGATTAGCCGAATTTGCGCCGATCCAAAAGTCCCTTGCATCCCAATCCACGCGAAGTTGGAATTTGCTGCTTGCGCTTGTCGCCAAGCTGTGGCAATAGCCGCCCCGTTCCCGCAATTGAGCCCCCGGCTCGCACGGGTACTGGTCCTGCTGCCGTAGCTCAGTGGTAGAGCACACCCTTGGTAAGGGTGAGGTCGGTGGTTCAATCCCACTCGGCAGCACCAGTTTTCTCTCAAAAAACTACTATTGAAAATCAGGCAGCGCGCAGGATCACACGCGAAACCGCCCCGGGTGAGGCTCATCATCTTTCCCGATTGCTAAATATCAAACGCCGCCCCAGGCGGCTATTGGCCGTAGGTTTCCCTATCGCTGAAGTTGACCTGAGCTGCACCCTAACTTACAACCCACGACCGGTAGTGATATTTGGGCCAAACTCCAGCCAGGGAATAGATCTTGCGCCACATCAAAGAATATGACGGCTTGCGAGGACTGATGGCCCTCTGGGTGCTTATCGGACATTGGGCCGCGACAATCTATATGCAGTTTCCGTGGCCCGCGAACTTGGGAAATGCCTACGCCGTCGATGTTTTTGTAATCTTGAGCGGATTTGCTATTGCAACGCTCGTCGAGCGGAAGCGAGAGACTTACGGCATTTACATCATTCGTCGAGTATTGCGGATATTTCCTGTGTACTGGTTCTATCTCGCGATCTCCATTGCCTTGGCGTGGGTTAGCGTCGACGTATGGACCAATGCAGCAGGCGGCGAGGCAACGCCCAATCGACTGCAGATCTCACTTGCCGCGCTCGATAATTTTTGGCCGAACGTCGTCAGCCACATCGTCGCCTTGCATGGTGTCGTCCCAAGAAACATGGTCCCGAATGGAGAGTATGCTTTTCTCGGGCAGGCATGGAGCATTTCGCTCGAATGGCAGTTTTATCTGATTGCACCATTGGTGATCGCCTTGGGCGTGCGCGCCGCAGGCAATTTCAAAGCTTGCCTAATCCTCGTTATCGGGCTGTTTGTGCTTTCGTATGTCAGCCCTCGGTTCCCCTATAGCTTCATCGGCCGATATTCCGCGTTCTTTGCGATCGGCATTGCGACATACTTCCTGCTAAATGTTGGCATCCCTCTCTTGGCTCACCGCAGGATTGCCATAGCGCCAATTGCGCTGCTCATAGTTACGGCATTGATATTGTTTGAATTGCCGTCAGTGCTGCCCGTCTCGATCTGGATTGTCGCCACCGCTGCTGTTCTGGCCCCAAGCCAATTTGGTCTTTCAGCAGTTGGCGGACTCCTCAGATGGAAGCCCATCCAGGCGCTGGGGCAGATGTCCTATTCCGTTTATCTCTCGCACATGGCTGTGCTCGTCTTGGGGATGCTGGCTCTTGAAAAAGCCGGGATCACATCGCCCTATCTTCATGCCGCCCTGTTGCTGATCATGACATTGGCTGGCACGCTCGCCATATCGATAGCCTCCTATAATTTCATCGAAGTTCCATTTCAGCGGCTGGGTCGAAATCTCGCGACACGGCCCCAAGCAGCTGAATGAAATCCCTGCCAGTTTAGCTGTGGCGGAACCGTCGCCATGGCATTCATCGTCGAACTTGCCCTCGTTCCCGGTTGAAGGACCTTTAGGCAGAGCGAACGCCTGAGCTCATTCCGCCTCACCAGCCGGAATCCATCCACCATTGCTGCCCGCGAAAATCGCGCTAGAATATTAACTATCGCGGAGTCTCCCGGAGGAATTGGGAGATGTTACATCTGGTCAATCGAAAACCCTGGAGGAGCATCGATGGCAACTGAACGATGGAACAGCCCGGTCACGGTCGGTTTCGAAGGCGCCGACGCGCGAACGGTCAATGGTCCGTTCGATGCGCTGAAATGCCTGGCGGATCTGTGGCCGAGTTCGCGCGGGCTTCATTACATCAAGGCTCGCAGCACCTGCCGGGCAGCGCTCGACGGGCGCAAGAGCGTGGAAGAAGCAAGAGCCGAGTTCCTGGCAGCGGCCGAAGAGGCAAAGCTGAAGCTGCATTAGCAGTTCGGTAAGGTTTTTGGGCCGTTTGCCGGCTTTTTGCCGAAGGAAGCGTGTCGGAACGGTACAATGCTTGATTTTCACTTAACCCTGCATCGAGCTTGTGCCGGGTTTTGACGCAAGAGGCGTTGCGCCCAGGACAGGTGCATCAATAGAAGATGCTCAGCCATCATGATGATGGTCAGAGGCTCGTCACCTCTGCGGGAACGCAGGCGAGCCTCGTCCGAGCAAGCCCGGATGTTTTCAGCAGGCTGCGCCCCCTTCACTCTCCACCTCGACATAACCGACGCCGATGATCGTGCCGTCCGCCGTGCGGATGAAAGAGGGGAGATACCGGGGTTCCGCCAGCGTGCAAGCGGCAGTTCCCGTATATTCGTTGAGGGCGATCTGGTCCTTCGGCAGAGCGGAATAGTTCGTGCCGGTTTCGAGCGAGGCATGGGCGGAGCCGGCAAAGACGCCCCAACCCGAAATCAGGGTCGCTGCCCAGAGGCGAGAAAGCAACTGCATGATGGTCTCCAGCTTTTAGATCCGGCATTTCAACACCCGGGATGGCCTTTGGTTCCGCTGCTCAACACCGGGATAGGAGCGCGTGGCCGACGCGGCGCCCCATTCGCCGCACCTCAGCGGTGCAGCATCCGGCTGCGCACGTAGCCTCGACCGACAATGCTCTCGGCGATCTCGACCGCTCGCTCGACGTCACCCCGCCGGCGCACGAAACCTTCCAGGATCACGTATGAGCCCAGCATGCTGACGATGACCTCCCCGGCTTCGATATTATCGGCAGCATGAATGGCGCTCTCCACCGAAGCGCGCGTCGCCGCATCGCGGTGTCCCTGTCGGCCGATTTCCTCATGGCCCGTGAATGTCAGAAAGCCGGGCATCGTGACCGTCCCTTGATGTTGACTGATCTTGATAAACGCCGGAGCGAGGCGTTTCGTTGCTGCAGGCGGCCAGCCCTTGGCGAAAGACGCGGCGATTTCCATATCTGCCGGCAACGGAAGAAGGATGACGACGATGAAAGCGTTTCTGCCCGCATTGTTTGCCGGGGCATTGCTGGCCGGCTGCTCCTCAGCCGATGGGCCGGCGCTGGAACCCATTCCGGGCAGCATCACCTATGGCGGCCAGCCGCGAACGAAGCTCACCAAGTCGCCGGTCGGCAGCGCTGTTTACAACCAGTTCTACAATCAGACGGGCCAACGGGTGGAGGAGACCTATATTCTTCAGCCGGACCGCAGCCTGAAACTGGTACG
Organism: Rhizobium pisi; assembly: GCF_003938655.1. Classification (GTDB taxonomy): domain Bacteria; phylum Pseudomonadota; class Alphaproteobacteria; order Rhizobiales; family Rhizobiaceae; genus Rhizobium; species Rhizobium pisi. Next base: position 306,549 of record NZ_RJJT01000001.1, on the reverse strand, counting down.
GCGTGTGGTCGGCCCGGATTTCCCCGACTGAGGTTCTCGCGCCGCTTGACAGAGGCGGCAATCGCGAACATTCAAGGAACATCTAATCTCTCCGCGGTGATTCTGCGGGAGCCCGACCGGACGGCTGGATGTACCTCGAAAAGCTCAATCCACAGCAGCGCATGGCCGTCGAGCACGGCACGCTCACCGACGGCAATCATATTGCCGGGCCGCTGCTGGTCATTGCCGGCGCCGGCTCCGGCAAGACGAATACCTTGGCGCATCGGGTCGCCCATCTCATCGTCAAGGGCGCCGACCCCCGCCGCATACTGCTGATGACCTTCTCGCGCCGGGCGGCGGCCGAGATGGCGCGGCGCGTCGAGCGCATCTGCCGCGATGTGCTTGGCGCCAATGCCGGCGTCATGGCGGACGCGCTTTCCTGGTCCGGCACCTTCCACGGCATCGGCGCGCGGCTACTGCGAGATTACGCCCAGCAGATCGGTCTCGATCCTGACTTCACCATCCACGACCGCGAAGACAGCGCCGATCTGATGAACCTGATCCGGCATGACCTAGGCTTCTCAAAGACGGAAAGCCGCTTCCCCACAAAGGGCACCTGCCTTGCCATCTATTCCCGAGCGGTGAATTCGGAAACCGCGCTCGACCTCGTGCTGCGCGACGCCTTTCCCTGGTGCGCGACATGGGAGAAACAGCTGCGCGAACTTTTCGCCTGCTATGTGGAGGCGAAGCAGACCCAGAATGTGCTCGATTATGACGATCTGCTGCTCTATTGGGCGCAGATGGTCGGCGAGGCTGTCATTGCCGAGGACATCGGCAGCCGCTTCGACCATGTGCTCGTCGACGAATATCAGGACACCAACCGGCTGCAGGCTTCGATCCTGCTCGCACTAAAACCCGAAGGCCGGGGGCTGACCGTCGTCGGCGACGATGCGCAGTCGATCTATTCCTTCCGCGCCGCGACGGTGCGCAATATCCTCGACTTTCCCGCCGCCTTCAGCCCGGCGGCCAACATCGTGACACTCGACCGCAATTACCGCTCGACGCAGCCGATCCTGGCAGCGGCCAACGCCGTCATCGATCTCGCCTCGGAGCGCTTCACCAAGAACCTCTGGACCGAGCGGCAATCGTCTGAGCGGCCGCGTCTCGTCACGGTTCGAGATGAGGCCGAACAGGCGCGCTACATCGCCGACAAGGTGCTCGACAATCGCGAGGAAGGCCTCAAGCTCAAGCAGCAGGCCGTGCTCTTCCGCGCCTCGCATCACAGCGGGCCGCTGGAGGTCGAATTGACCCGGCGCAACATTCCCTTCGTCAAGTTCGGCGGGCTGAAGTTTCTCGACAGCGCGCATGTGAAGGACATGCTGGCCACCCTTCGCTTCGCGCAGAACCCGCGCGACCGCGTGGCGGGGTTCCGGCTGATGCAGATCCTGCCGGGTGTCGGCCCCTCGACAGCGCAGAAGGCGCTCGACCTGATGGCGGAGGATGTGAGCCCGCTGTCTGCCCTTGCCGCCATGCCGGCGCCGCCGCGCTCGGGCGAAGACTGGACATCCTTCGTTTCGATGCTGCAGGAGATGAAGTCCGGGAAGGCCGGCTGGCCGGCGGAAATCGGGCTGGTGCGAGAATGGTATGCGCCGCATCTGGAACGGCTGCATGAGGACGCCGCGACCCGGCAGGCCGACCTGCTGCAGCTCGAACAGATCGCCAGCGGTTATGCCTCACGCGAGCGCTTCCTCACCGAGCTTACCCTCGATCCGCCGGATGCGACCAGCGACCAGGCGGGCGTGCCGCTTCTCGACGACGACTATCTCATCCTGTCGACCATCCATTCCGCAAAGGGCCAGGAGTGGACGAGGGTTTTCATACTGAATGTCGTCGACGGCTGCATTCCGAACGATCTCGCCGTCGGCACCACGGCCGAAATCGAAGAGGAACGTCGCCTGCTCTACGTGGCGATGACGCGCGCAAGAGACGGTCTCGACCTCGTCGTGCCGCAACGCTTCTTTACTTATGGGCAGAATTCGCAGGGCGACCGCCACGTCTATGCCTCGCGCAGCCGTTTCATCCCTGCGACGCTGCTGCAGTTCTTCGAGGCGTGCAGCTGGCCGCAGGTGAAATCGGACGCCGCCGCCCAAGCGCAGGCCCGGCAGGTGCGCATCGATGTCGGCGCCCGCATGCGCGGCATGTGGCGATAGGCCGGGACGGTTTAGAGCAAAAGCGGCGGTTCGGCCGGTTTCAGGAAATGTTCGACCGATGCCGCCTCCACGGCTTCGACTGATGAGGGCGACCATTTCGGATTGCGGTCCTTGTCGATGACGGCGGCGCGGATGCCCTCGAAAAAATCGGGATTGTGCAACATCTGCAGGCAGGCGCCGAGTTCGCGGCGAAGGCATTCGGCGAGCGAGATGCTGCGGCGGCCGTCCCTGAGCAGCCGCAAGGCGAGCTTCAGACTGGTTGGCGAACGCGTCAGCAATACCCGGCGCGTCTCGGCGGGGAAGTCGCCCTCCTCCACTGCGAGAGCGGCCAGGATCGCCTCGACGCTGTCAAACCGAAATGCGCGATCAATCGTTGCCGCGTTCCGCTGCAGCTGGCCTTCTGCCGGAGGCTCGGAAAGCGCCTGCAACACGGCATCGACATCGCTTGGCGCGCTGCCGAGCGGCAAGATCGACAAAACCTCGATCACCTCTCCAAGCCGCGACGAAGCGATTTGAAGATCGGCAAGGCGGGCGTGGATCGCGTCGGCGGCACCAATATCGAGCCCTGTTAGGCCGAGCCATGTTCCCGCCTCGCCGGGGGCGTGTGGCAACAGCCAGGTGGCGCCGATATCCGGGACATAGCCGATGCCGGTTTCGGGCATGGCAAGGCGCGTGCGCTCGGTGACGATGCGATGGCGACCGTGCGACGACAGGCCGACGCCGCCGCCCATGGTGATGCCATCCATGAGCGCGACATAGGGTTTGGGATAGAAGGCGATCATATGGTTGAGGCGGAATTCCTCGCGCCAGAAGGCGCCCGCAAGGCCGTCGCCGGCGCGGGCGCTCTCATGCAAGGCGCGGATATCGCCTCCGGCGCAGAAGCCGCGCTCACCCTCCCCCGTCACCACGACGCTCGCCACCGCGGCATCACCGGCGAAAGCGTCGAGGGCCTCGGTGATCGCGCGGATCATCGGCAGCGTCAGGCTGTTCAGCGCCCGCGGCCGGTTGAGCCGGATAATGCCGGCAGTGCCTCGCCGCTCGATGATGACTTCGCTTGGCCGTTCGCCGTCCTGCATGCTTCACCTCCACTGTTGCGACCATGAATAGACGACGAGGCGGCGTCGCTCCAGTCGATTTGCGGCCGGCCGCGATCGATTGTCAGGCAGAGAGTGAATTGCGGGCGGAAACGGCGCCGTCGCATCTGGCCGCATATTCGATGGCAAGTTCCAGCGGCAGCGGCCGCGAGAAATAATAGCCTTGGGCCAGACGGACGCCCATTGCTTTCAATCCCTCGGCGATCTGCTCGCTTTCGACGCCTTCGGCAACGGAGGCGATGCCGAGATTCTGGCAGAGATTGGCGACCGAGCGGGTGATGTTCATGCAGCGGGCGTCGCGATCGAAATTCATCACGAAACCCTTGTCGATCTTCAGCTTGTCGAAGGCGAGACGATGGATATGGCTGAGGCTCGAAAAGCCGGTGCCGAAATCGTCGAGCGCGATTGATATGCCGGCGGCGCGCAGCATTGATATCACCCGGTCGGCAGCGTCGAAATCGGAAAGCAGCGCCGTTTCGGTAATCTCGAATTCGATGCGCTTCGGATCGACGCCGGAGCGGGTGATCATGGCGAGCAGGGCCATCGAGGTCTCGTGATCGCAAATATCGCGGGCCGAGAGGTTGAAGGATAGCCTGAGATGTTTCGGCATGATCGCCAGCGCTTCGAGCGCCTGGGCAAAGAGGATGCGCGTCATTCGGCCGATGACGGCCGTGCGTTCGGCGGCGGGGATGAAGGCCTCAGGGCTGATGCGGCCGAAGCGGGCGCTGTCCCAGCGGGCGAGCGCCTCGTAACCGACGACGCGGCCGCTCTTCAATTCGACGATCGGCTGATAATCGAGCTTCAATTCCTGGGCGAAGTCGTTCGCCTGCAGTTCGAGTTCGATCAGGTGGCGCTGCGTCAGGATTTTTTCGTGGTCGGCTGAGAAGAATTCGACGCCGCTGCTGCGCTTGCTCTTGACCTGGTAGAGGGCGAAATCCGCCTTCTCGTAGAGATCCTCGGCCGTGTATTGGCCGATATCGGGATAGACGATGCCGCAGGAACCGAAAACACGAACCGAGCCGTCGGGGATTTCATAGGGCTCGCGGACGGCCGCGCAGAGCGCCTGGCCGAGATCGGCGATCGCGTTGCGCGTCATCGAACAGGGGAAGATGATGCCGAATTCATCGCCGCCGAGGCGGGAGACGATGCCCTCGTTGCCGACCAGCGCGGTGAAGCGGCGGGCCGTCTCCTTGAGCACGAGATCGCCCGCGGCATGGCCGAAGACGTCGTTGACGGGCTTGAACCCGTCGAGATCGATAATGCCGAGGACGGGCGGCGAGGATGGTTTCTCCCGCAGCCGTTTTTCCAGCGAGAGAAAGAAGCTGCGGCGGTTGGCAAGGCTGGTCAATTGGTCCTGCAGGGCGTTGCGGCTGTTGACGAGATTGAGCTCCTCAGCCTCCGCCTGCTTCTGCTTCAATTCCTCGGTCAATTGCACAAGGCCGACGAAATTCTGGAAATAGCTGTTGATTACCCTCAAAAAGGGCAGAATCAGGAAAAGGCCGCTGACGGCGGTCGCCACGAAAACGGGATTGCCCGAGAACATGAAGGTCGCGATCATGGCCGAGAAGGTGATGACAGTGGTGATCGCCGCCGCCATCGGCAGATGCATCAGGCAGAAGATGCAGGAAATGCCCGTCACGACGAGGAAATAGGCGATCTGGCCCTGCTGGGAGGCATCGCCGTACTGATAAAGCGCGATCGCCCAGCCGCCGAAGGCGGCGGCCAGGATGCAGGCGCCTGATATGGTGACCTTCATCAGCCGGTAAGCCCGCTCGGCGGTGACGTTTTCCTTGCCCCTGGTCGCCCACCAGCAGAGGCGGAACACGCAGACGATGCTGAGACCGACAGGGATATAGAGCGCGAGCCAGAGAGGAGCGGATTTAACGTGCGTAACCGCCACCGCAAGGGCGTTGATGATCAGGAGGACATAAAGAATAGGGATCTGGGACGACAGGGCCTGGAACTGCGCCACCAGAAACGTCGGGTTGTCTTTTTGCAGCCGCAGCGCGGCCAGAAAGTTCTTCATGTCTCTTTTCCGTCGGCCCCGAGCCACCAGAGAAAGCTTGATGTTTCCTTATTCCAGTCATGTCATGCGGACCCCGCCGGGACGGGGATGGTAAAAAGGCCGTTGCGTCGAAACGCCGTTCAGAAAGAAGCGGCGGCGAGCGCCCGATGGATGCTGTGCAGATCGTCGACGTTCTTGTTCGACAGGAAGAGTTCCCAATCGAGCGAGCTCTGGACGATGGTTTCCAGCGAATCGTAGCGAGGTTTCCAGTCGAGCACCTGCCGGGCGAGCGAAGCGTCTGCGACGACGCTTGCCGAATCCCCGGCGCGGCGCGGCGCCATGTGGATCTTGAATGAATGTCCGTGGAGGCGGGTCACCATGTTCAGCACGTCGAGCACGGAATAGCCGCTGCCATAGCCGCAATTGGCAACGAGCGAGCCCTTGTCCTTGCGCAGGTGCTGCAGCGCTTTCAGGTGTGCATCGACAAGATCCGTGACGTGGATGTAGTCCCGCACGCCGGTGCCGTCATGCGTGGGATAGTCGATGCCATAGACATGCACGCCGTCGCGCGTGCCGAGTGCGGCCTCGCAGGCAACCTTGATGAGATGCGTGGCGCCTGAAGTCGACTGGCCGGTGCGGTGGTGCGGGTCGGCGCCGGCGACGTTGAAATAGCGAAGCGCGACATAGTTGAAGTCATAGGCGGCTGCGGCATCGCGCAGCATGAATTCGGTCATCAGCTTGGATTGGCCGTAAGGATTTTCCGGGTTGAGGGAAGCTGTCTCCTTCACGGGCAGGTCCGTCTTCTGCTGACCGTAGACGGCTGCCGTCGAGGAGAAGACGAAATTGCGGATGCCAGCCTTGATCGAAGCGCTCAGAAGCGCGCGGGTCTTACCGGAATTGTTGTCGTAATAGGAAAGCGGATCAGCGACCGAGACCGGGACGACGGCGGACCCGGCGAAATGGATGATCGTCTCGATGTCGTTCTCGATGAAGATCTTCTTCAATATATCGGGGTCGGCAATGTCGCCGAGATAGAAACGCGCCGCCGGCGCCACGGCCCATCGAAAACCCGTGGAGAGGCGGTCGAGCACGACCACATCCTCGCCTGAATCGAGCAACAACCAAACCATGTGACTGCCGATATATCCGGCCCCGCCCGTCACCAAAACCGCCATGTCACGCATCCCTGCTTTCGTTTTTATAGGCAGAGGCATCAGGCGCCGGTTTTTCTTTCCAATGTTCTTATCGGATGGCCGTTTGGCAGCCTTTGAACGGGTATGTTTGGAGTCGTGGTTAGAGGCCGATTTCGGGCTTTGCTAGAGTTTTATCGATCTTGCGATTTCGCACAAAATCGGCCGGGCTGGGAGCCGCCACGCGTCTTGCCGCCGAGGTTCTCAGAGCTTGAGGATATAATCGCAGAGACGTTCAGCGGCGATTGCCACCTGGGCCGGGTCGCGCAGGAAACAGGCGCGCAGGAAGAGTTCGCCGCCGGCGCCGAAGGCGGTTCCGGGAGCAAGTCCGACACCTGTCTTGTCGACGATATCGATGGCAGCGCTACGGCTATCGGTGACGCCGTCGATCTTCAGGAAAGCATAGAGCGCGCCGTCCGGCTTCAGCGTCTCGACACGATTGGTGGCGATCAGCGCATCGCAGAGAATATCGCGCGAGCGGGCGGCCTTGGCGATATTGGCGCGCACAAAATCATCGCCGTCATCGAGGGCCGCGACGGCGCCCTTCTGCATGAACTGCGCCACGCCCGACGTCGAATACTGAATGAGGTTTTCGAGCACCTGCCCCATTTCGGGGGGTGCTACGATCCAGCCGACGCGCCAGCCGGTCATCGACCAGTTCTTCGAGAAGGAATTGACGAAGATGATCTTGTCATCCGGTTCCATTACGTTGAGGAAGGAGGGCGCGCGGCCGCCGGCAAAATAATAGAGGGCGTAGATTTCATCCGCCATGATCCAGAGGTCGTACTTGCGGGCGAGCACCAGGATGTCGGCGAGATCCTTCTTCGTCGCCGTCCAACCCGTCGGGTTCGACGGCGTATTGATGAAGATGCCCCTGGTCTTTTGCGTGATCGCGGCTTCGATGCGGTCGAGATCGACCGTCCATCGACCGCCTTCGAACTGCAGCTCGACGCCGACGGAGCGCGCGCCCGCTATTTCGAGGGCCGCGGCGATATTCGGCCAGGCGGGCGTGAGGTAGACGAATTCGTCGCCCGGCGAGGTCAGCGCCTGTACTGCGATCTGGATCGCCTGCATGCCGGAGCCGGCGACATAGAAATGCTCGACCGGCAGCCGGACGGCGAAATGCCTGGCGTAATAATCCGAAAGCGCCCGGCGAAGCTCGGGAATGCCACGCTGCCAGGTGTAGAAGGTCTCGCCGGCCGCAAGCGCGTCCATCGCCGCCCTGCTGATGAAATCGGGCGTCGGCAGATCGCCTTCCCCCACCCAGAGCGGTAATAGGCCGTCACGGCCACGAGCATAATTTACGACTTCGACAATCCCGCTTTCGGGCGCCGCCAAGGCGCGCGGGCTAAGGCTGGTGACGATCGACATGCATATCTCCGGTTTCCGCCTTCATAGAGGATTTGCGCCGGCAAATCCCATGATATCCAGTGATGGCATATCGATTTTCGTGATGAATGAGCCCGGCTCAAGCCGTCGGGCGCTTGGCGAGAAGATCGCGGATCTCGGTCAGCAGCTGAACGTCTGCCGGCGGCGGAGGCAGCTCTTCCGGTGCGGCCTTTTCCTTGCGCTCGACCTGCTCGCGCAGCGTATTCACACCCTTGACCATCAGGAAGATGATCCAGGCGAGAATGAGGAAGTTGATCAGAACGGTGAGGAAGCTGCCATAGGCAAACACCGCTCCCTGCGCACGGGCGGCGGCGAGCGACGTCTCGGTGACCTTCGACGACAGCGGAATGAAATAATTCGAGAAATCGAAGCCGCCGAAGACGGCGCCGACGATCGGCATAATGATGTCGTCGACCAGCGATTTGACGATGCCGCCAAAGGCGCCGCCGATGATGACGCCGACTGCAAGATCCATGACATTGCCGCGGGCGATAAAGGCCTTGAACTCGTTGAGCATCGGATCCGTCTCCCTTCGATGCACTTCAAAGTTATGCAACTGATTTTATTAGCTACATCTTCATTGCAATTAATCAATCGGCAATCGCAATTAATCGACGATACCCCCGCGGTCTTTGACTTAAGGCCTAGACGGCCAGGAATTTTCAAAGCGCCTGAAATAACTTAAGCTGATCCACTTGCGGGAGATCCCGGCGAGTTTCCGCCGGCGGAGGGTCAATGCTTCCAGGCTGGGTTATATTCGCGTCTGCCTTCGGCTATCTGCTCCTGCTTTTCGCCGTGGCAAGCTATGGCGACCGCAAGAACCGCAGGCGGGGCACTCTCGGCCCGGGCAGGCTGGAAGGCGGATGGCCGGTGGTCTATGCGCTGAGCCTTGCGATCTACTGCACCTCCTGGACCTATTTCGGCAGCGTCGGGCTTGCCGCGCAGCGCGGCCTGGAATTTGCCGGCATCTATATCGGTCCCATCCTTGTCTTTACGCTCGGCATGCCGCTGCTTCGCCGCATCATCGAGCTCGCCAAGGCCGAAAAACTCACCTCGGTCGCCGATTTCGTCGCCGCGCGCTACGGCAAGAACCCGACGGTCGCGACGATCGTGGCGCTGATTTCGCTGATCGGCACCATTCCTTATATCGCGCTGCAGCTCAAGGCGATCTCGAGCACCGTCAGCGCCATGGTCAACCCCTCCGATTACGGCATCGGCAGCGGCAATCTCTATTTTCTCGACCTGCCGCTCGTCGCGACGCTGGTGCTCGCCTGCTTCGCCATCATGTTCGGCACGCGGCATACGGATGCAACGGAGCATCAGGACGGCCTCATCCTCGCCGTCTCGATGGAATCTGTGGTCAAGCTCGTCGCCTTCCTGACGGCCGGCATCTGCGTCATCTGGTTTCTCTTCGACGGCCCGACCGATCTCTGGCAGAAGACCGTCGACAACGAGCTGGTCATGTCAGCTCTGAACTACCACACGCCGATCAGCCGCTGGATCACCCTGATCGTCCTGTCGGCCTTCGCAATCATCATGCTGCCACGGCAATTCCACGTCACGGTCGTCGAAAACCGGACGCCGAAACAGCTGAAGCTCGCGGGTTTTCTCTTTCCCACCTACCTCATATCAATCAATCTCTTCGTGCTGCCGGTGGCGATCGGCGGCCTCCTGACCTTCGGCGGCACCGGCAATGCCGATTTCTATATGCTGTCGCTGCCACTTGCCCGCCAGATGCCCGTGGTTTCCCTGATCACCTTCATCGGTGGCTTCTCCGCTGCAACGGCGATGGTCATCGTCGATTCCGTGGCGCTGTCGATCATGGTGTCGAACGACATCATCATGCCGATCTTCCTCAGGCGCAAACTCGCCGGCCGCGCCAGCCAGCGCGACGATTTCGCCAAGACCCTGCTCAACATCCGCCGCAGCGCCATCTTCGCCGTGCTGCTTTTCGGCTATGCTTATTATCGCTCGACGGACAGCACCGCCGGCCTTGCCTCGATCGGCCTTCTTTCCTTCGCCGCGATCGCGCAGATCGCCCCTGCCCTGATCGGCGGGCTGATTTGGCGGCGCGCGAATGCGCGCGGCGCGATCCTCGGGCTGACCACCGGCTTCGTCACCTGGATCTATCTGCTGTTCCTGCCCTCGCTCGGCGGCCCCGATTATTCGCATGTGGCAAGTGCTGTGCTCGGTTTCATCTTTCCCGGCTCGACAATGTTCACTGCGCCCGACGCCGATCCGCTGGTCAATGCGACGGTCATGAGCCTGCTCGTCAACACAGCCTTCTTCGTCGTCGGCTCGCTCACCCGCAATGCCAGACCGCTGGAACGCATCCAGGCCGGCATCTTCGTCAAGCGGCATTCGCGCTCGCAATTCGCTACGCGCGGCTGGAAGACCCGCATCAGCGTCGGCGATCTCAAGGCGGCGATCTCGCGCTATCTCGGGGAAGAGCGCATGCAACGCTCGCTGACGACCTACGAGCAAAGCTCCGGCCGCAAGCTGGAGGACGAGCAGCCGGCCGACATGGCGCTCATCCATTTCAGCGAGCAGTTGCTCGGCAGTGCCATCGGCTCCTCCTCGGCCAGGCTCGTGCTCTCCTTGATCCTGCAGAAGATCGAGGATGCCTCTTCCGATACCGCCTGGCTGCTCGACCAGGCGAGCGAAGCGCTGCAATATAACCAGGACATGCTGCAGACCGCCCTTTCGCAGATGGACCAGGGCATTGCGGTCTTCGACAGTTCCAACCGGCTGACGATCTGGAACCGGCGCTTCCGGCAATTGCTGGACCTGCCGGAAAATGCCGGCCAGGTCGGTTTTCCCTTGTCCGACATCGTCACCATCCTCAGCCGGCGCGGCGACATTGCGCCCGGCGACCTCAATCAGACGGTGCGGCATTTCCTGACGCTCGACAAACCCTTCGCGCTGGTGCTCGGCGGCGGAGAGCGGATCATCGAGGTGCGCTCCAACGCCATGCCGGACAAGGGCATCGTCGCGACTTTCACCGACATTACGCAGCGCGTGAGCGCCGACCAGGCGCTGAAACAGGCAAATGAGACGCTGGAGCAGCGTGTGGCCGAACGGACGGCCGAACTGACCCGCGTCAACCATGAGCTTGCCGAAGCGCGCGCTGCCGCCGACGAGGCGAACATCGGCAAGACGCGCTTTTTCGCCGCCGCCGGCCACGATATTCTGCAGCCGCTCAACGCCGCCAGGCTCTATTCCTCCGCATTGGTCGAGCGCATGGCGCAATCCGACAACAGCCCGATCGTGCGCAACATCGATTCCGCACTGGAATCGGTCGAGACTATTCTCGGGGCGGTGCTCGATATTTCCCGCCTCGATACCGGCGCCATGCGGCCGCGGCTTGCCGCCGTCGCGCTCTCCGACCTGTTGGAGCGCATCGAGACCGATTTCGCGCCGATCGCCCGCGAAAAGCAGCTGAAGCTGGTGGTCATGCCGACGTCGCTGCGCGTGCGCTCCGATCCCAACCTTCTGCGACGACTAGTGCAGAACCTCGTTTCCAACGCCATCAAATACACGATCACCGGCAAGGTGCTGGTTGGCGCGCGGCGACGCGGTAATCAGGTGATCATCCAGGTGATGGATTCGGGCATCGGCATTCCGCCATCGAAATTCCGCACCGTGTTCAAGGAATTCGCGCGGCTGGACGAAGGGGCGAAAACTGCTTCCGGCCTCGGGCTTGGCCTGTCGATCGTCGATCGCATCGCCCGCGTGCTGAACCATCCGGTCGAACTGCACTCGACGCATGGCAGGGGCACGGAGTTCCGCATCACCATGCCCCTCGAAGTTTCCCGCCCCGCCGGGACAGCAGCGGCGATCGCGCCCGCCGACCGGCCGGGACAACCGCTGAAAGGGCTGAAGATCCTCTGCATCGACAACGAGCCGAATATCCTCGAAGGCATGCGGCTTCTGATCAGCGGCTGGGGCTGCGAGGTGGAGGCGCTGGATCGCCTCGCCGACGTCATGGCTATCGACGGGCACGGCGGGCTGCCGGATCTCATCATCGCCGATTATCATCTCGGCGACGGCACCGGCATTGCCGCGATCCTGCATCTGCGCCGGCAGATCGGCGCCGATATCCCGGCTTTGCTGGTCACGGCCGACCGCACGCCGGAGGTGCGCAGCGAGGCCGAGCGGCACGGCATCGCCGTCCAGCACAAGCCGGTGCGGCCGGCGGCGCTGCGTGCCTATATCACCCAGATTTCCGGCCTCAAGCGAGCTGCCGCAGAGTAGGAAGCAAGCTCAGTCGGTCGTGCTCATGACGCGCGTAACAAGGTCGCGTACACGTGTGGTGTCGGGCACATCGCCGAACAGGATGCGGTACATGATCGGTGCCACGACCTGGTCCATGACGAGATCGACATCAGGAAAGGCTGCACCGCGCGCCTTTGCCCTCCCGGCAATGACGTCGATCTGCTGGCGCGTATATTCGGCGCATTTGCAGGCATTCACGCCCGCCTGTGCCGCCAGCACGTCGCGGATCATCTCGCGGCCGGGGCCGGAAGACATTTCCTCGGCATATTGCTCGGCCCAGGCTTGAAGATCGGCCTGGCCGTTGCCTGTATCGACAGGCTGCATATCCGGCCGCAACCGCTCGACGGCGACATCGGCGAGAAGCTCCTGCAGGTCGCCCCAGCGGCGATAAATCGTCGATGGCGTCACCCCCGCCTTGCCGGCGATCATCGGGATGGTGACCTCGGCCCGGTTCATCGCGGCCAGTAGCTCGCGAACCGCCTTATGAACCGATGCCTGAACCCGGGCGCTTCTGCCGCCCGGACGGAGATTCTCTTTTACTGCCATGCGACCCAACCTTCGCCCTAGAGCATTTCCGCTTTTCTCCGAATCGCGGAAATGCTCTATCTCTTTGCTTTCACGCAATTCTCGGCAAAAGCGTTTCACGCTTTGCCTGGCAAAACCGTTACACACTTTTGCTGGAATTGCTCCAATGGTTCAAAATCTTTGACAGACCTATTAATGCAAATAATTTGCTTTTATAGAATGCCCGCTCTACATACAGCTAACGCAACGACTTAGCTTTAAGAGGGCTTATACATGTTTGCCGCAGCCAAATCCACAGCGAATTCGCCGCGCCCCTCGACCGGCTTCCATGCGCTGACGCTCGCCACCTTTTTTGGAGCCTCCTCGGTACCAACGCCGCTCTACCGGATCTATCAGGAGAATTTTTCCATCTCGCCGGTGCTGATCACCGTCATCTTTGCAGTCTATGCCTTCGCACTGCTGGCGGCCCTGCTGACCGCCGGTTCGATCTCCGATCATCTCGGCCGCAAGCCGGTGATCTTTTTCGCTCTCATCGTCGAAATCGTCGCCATGGGCCTCTTCGTCGTCGCAAGCGGTCCCGGCTGGCTGATCGCGGCGCGGATTGTGCAGGGTCTTGCCACCGGGATCGCCGGCGCCTCACTCGGAGCGGCTCTCGTCGATATCGACCGGGCGAAGGGGCAGATCGTCAATTCGATCGCACCGCTTACCGGCATGGCGGTGGGCGCGGTCGGCACCAGTGCACTGATTCAATACGCCCCCTTCCCGATGCATCTGGTCTACGCGCTGCTACTCGTCGCCTTCTCGCTGCTGGCAGCCGCCATCTGGCTGACGCGCGAGACCGGCAGCAGGCGGCACGGAGCGCTGGGCTCGCTGGTGCCGCGGGTCGCTATTCCGCCGCAGGCAAAGCGACCGCTCGCGCTGGTAACACCGATCAATATCGCCAACTGGACGCTCGGCGGTTTTTATCTTTCGCTGGTGCCTTCATTGGTCGCCAGCACGACGGGTAGCGGAGCCCCGATGACGGGCGGAGCCGTCGTGGCGGCGCTGACCGCGAGCGGAGCGATCGCCGTCTACCTCAGGCGCAACAAGACGGTAACGGCCAATCTCGGCTTTGGCGTATCGGCCAAGACGCTCGGCATTCTGACGGTCGTTGCCGGCGTTCATCTCGCCAATGTGCCGTTGCTTCTCATCGGCACCGTCTTCACCGGCGCCGGCTTCGGCACCAATTTCCTCGGTTCGATCGGCACGATCATGCCACTCGCCAAGCCAGACGAGCGCGCCGGGCTGCTGTCCGCCTTCTACATCCAGAGCTACCTCGCCTTCAGCCTGCCGGCGATCCTTGCGGGATTCCTGGCAAAATCGGCCGGCTATGCGCTGACGACGGATATTTTCGCAACGTCGATCCTGCTTTTGATGGGCGTCGGGATCATGGCTGTTCGCGACGGCAGGGGGAAGACGGCGGAGAATGCGGCCTGACATCCGAGGGAGTTCATGGCTGGAGATCGACCAGCGCGCGGGTGCTGCCATCCATGGAAAAGGGTACGGAGGCATGCTGATGGGCCACCAGCCATCGACCGCCTCGCTTTACGAGACCGAGGGTCTGGCGGAACCAGAGATCGACCTCGGCGCCATCGGTCTTGGTTCCCGTCATGCGCGTGAGGCCGCTCCAGAAGGCGACGTCCTCGCCAACTGTCAGTTTGGCATCGCGCACTTCGCCGCCGATGGGACCTTCCCAAGTGTCGAACCAGGCCTGAAGGCTCGCCCCGTCCTTGCCGTTGCTGACGAGCGGCGGCGCCAGTGAAAACTCGACCGAATCCTCGGCCTCGTAGGAAAGCGCGTCCTCGGCGTTCTTTTCCCCCAGCGCCCTGGCCCGCATCATCAGCATGGCGATGATCGCCTCTTCCTCGAGCTTGGCATTCGCTTCGTTATTCACGGCCGTTCTCCTTTGCTGTTACAGACTGAGGACGAACGGAAGGAGGACGATCCGACAATGATGCATTTCCGTTTGCGCAATTCCGGAGGCAAAACTGCTGCGGACTCTTGCTGGAATTGCTTCAGAGATAACTCGTCACTTCAGGCTCGTTCCACCAGGCATCGTGCCTCCCGTCGTAATAACGGACAGGCAAGGCCGCCAGTTCCTCAGGGGTGATATCGTCGAGGCAGGCGATATTGATCGAAACATAGGCGCCGCCGATCGCTTCGACATAACCATTGCCGTAAGCGGCCACGCCACAGGTGCGGCAAAAGCGGGGATGGCCGCTCATCGTGTTGAACTGGTAGTCGGTCGTTTCCGCCTCATCGCACATCAGCCGGAAATCGGCCGGCTTGACGTTGGCGCCCCAATAGCGTCGCTTGGAGCAGATCGAACAATTGCAGCGACCGGTACCTTCTTCGAGGTCCACATCAACCTCGTAACGAACATTGCCGCAATGGCAGCTTCCCCTGTAGGTCTTTTTCATGGTGCTCTCCTCCTTCGGCGTTGCATCAGGTGTTTGAATATGACAATATGTTGTCACGATGGATGAGATACACAATCGACAACATGTTGTCAAACTAAATCGGCCGGAACGGACAATGGAGGGTGATGTCTTTTCCAGTTTCGCGATTACGGCGCTACGCCTCGCCGGCCATCTGACGGCGGCCGGAGACCGGCTGGCGAAGCCCGAAGGGCAAACGAGCGCGCGCTGGCAGGTGCTGGCCGCCGCGCGACGCAGCGACATGTCTGTGGCACAGATCGCCCGCGCGCTCGGCCTCGCCCGCCAAGGCGTGCAGCGGCTTGCCGACGTGCTGGAGCGCGAAGGGCTGATCGCCTATGCCGACAACCCACAGCACCAGCGCGCCAAGTTGGTGCGACTGACGGCGGAAGGGGCGGCACGGCTCGGGGCGATCGAGATCGCCCAGGCGGGGTGGGCGAACGAATTGGGCGCCGCGTTCACGTCAGCCGAGCTTGACGCGGCACGCGTTGTGATGGCGCGGGTCATGGAAATGCTGGAGGCCGACGAGGTGCCGGTCGACTAAGCAATTCGCAGTGCTTGGGGAACAAATGGAAAGGGCACGGCATCAGCCGGCCAGAAACGAAAAAGGCCGGGGCTAACCCGACCTTCCCTGCCATCTCGACGGACCGTGCCAGTACATCCGTGGTCACGATCGGGAGATGATTTTCAAGCCTTAAAGGCTCAGGCCGCCTGGAGGCGGTCTGCCGACATCTTGCCCGACTTGTTGTCGCGCACGAGTTCGTAGGACAGCTTCTGGCCATCCTTGAGATCGCGCATGCCAGCGCGTTCGACGGCGGAGATGTGGACGAAAACGTCGGCTGCGCCGTCATCCGGCTGAATGAAGCCGAAGCCCTTGGTTGCGTTGAACCACTTTACGGTACCTGTGCTCATGACGATATCCTTTTCGAATCGCTCATAGAAGATTGCAGCGCGGGCAGAGGCCCGAGCGGCGATGAAAACCGATTTTGGAGGAAGTTCGCCAGGAACGACGCGAGCGCCGTTTCAAAGTTCATCTAGCAAGATCGATGCGCAGATATGTAAGCGGAAATTGTGTCCGTGGCAAGGCGTCCGCAAGGAAAAGTCGAATTCAACTTGGCTGGGTGTTCTATACGTCCTGCCGCAGCGCCCTCTGGCCTGCCGGCCAAGGGGCGCTGCGGTACGGCAGAGACGACCTACGCCGCCTTCGCCCGCGCATAGGGATCAAACCGCCCGTAGAAGGTCTCGCCCTTGGCGGCCATGTCCTTCAAAAGTGGCGTCGGTTTGAAATGATCCCCGTAAGCGGTAGCTAACTTCTCAGCCAGTTCCACGAAAGCCTTCGCGCCCATACCGTCAATATAACTCAGTGCCCCGCCGGTATAAGGCGCGAAGCCGAAGCCGAGAATCGAGCCGACATCCGCCTCACGTGGATCGGTGACGATGCCTTCTTCCACGGTGCGGGCGGCCTCCAGCGCGACGGTGACGAGGAAGCGTTGCTTCAGGACGTTGACGTCGACCTCATCCGCCGGCTTCTGCGGGTAGAGGGTCTTGAGGTCAGGCCAGAGCGACTTCTTGGCCGGTTTCGGCGGGTAATCGTAAAAACCCTTGGAATTCTTGCGGCCGAAGCGGCCCTCCTTTTCGACCATGCGCGAGATGAGCTCCATGTGCCTGGGATCGATGGCCTTCTCACCGAGATCAGCGACGGTGGCCTTGAGGATCTTCAGCGAGAGGTCGATGGCGACCTCGTCGTTGAGCGCCAAGGGGCCGACCGGCATGCCGGCCATCTTGGCGGCATTCTCGATCATGGCGGGCGGCACGCCTTCGATCAGCATGTCATAGCTTTCCGACATGTAGCGCAGCACGCAGCGATTGACGAAGAAGCCACGGGTGTCGTTGACGACGATCGGCGTCTTCTTGATGGCGGCGACATAATCCAAAGCAACGGCCAACGCCTTGTCGCCGGTTTCGACTCCGAGGATAACCTCGGTCAGCATCATCTTTTCGACGGGCGAGAAGAAGTGGATGCCGATGAAATCGGTAGGCCGCTTCGAATTCTTCGCGAGTCCCGAGATCGGCAGGGTCGAGGTATTGGAGGCGAAGATCGCGCCTTCCGGCAGCACGGCTTCGACGGCCTCGATGACCGCTTTCTTCACCTCGCGATCCTCGAATACCGCCTCGATGACGAGGTCGGCATTGGCGAGATCGGCATAGTCGGCCGAGGGCGCGATGCGGGAGAGCAGCGCGGCTCCGTCATCCTGCGTAAGACGTCCCTTACCGATAGAATCCTTGACGAGCCCTTCCGAGACGGTCTTGCCCTTGGTCGCCGCTTCGATATCGCGATCGATCAGCGTAACCGGGATGCCGGCGGCAGCCGTGACATAGGCGATCGAGGCGCCCATGAAACCGGCACCGACGACGCCGACATGTTTCAGCTCGGTCTTGGGGATGCCGGCCGGGCGGCGGGCGCCCTTGCCGAGTTCCTGCATGGAGATGAACAGCGAGCGGATCATCGAGAAGGCTTCACGGGTCTGCAGCACCTCGGTGAAATAACGCTGCTCGATCTTCAGGCCCGTGTCGAACGGCACCTGCAAGCCTTCGTAGACGCATTTCAGGATGGCAAGCGCTGCCGGATAATTGCCCGATGTTTCCCTGCGCAGGATTGCAGGCGCTGCCGGCCAGAGTTGGGCCGAAGCCGGCGTCCAGATGCCGCCGCCGGGCGCCTTGAAGCCCTTCTCGTCCCAGGGGGCGACCGGCTTCAGGCCATCCTTGATCATCTGCTTGGCGGCGGGAATGAGCTGATCCGGCTCGACCACCTGATGCACGAGGTTCATCGCCTTGGCGCGAGAACCGGTTAACGACTGGCCCGTCGTCATCATCTGCAGCGCATCCTGGGCGTTCGCCAACCGCGGCACACGCTGCGTGCCGCCGGCGCCGGGGAAGATACCGACCTTCACCTCGGGCAGCGCGATCTTCACGCTCTTGGCATTGGAGGCAACGCGGCCGTGGCAGGCGAGCGACAGTTCGAAGGCGCCGCCCATGCAGGTGCCGTTGATGGCGGACACCCAGGGCTTGCCCGATGTTTCGAGCTTACGGAACAGGCCGCTCATGCGCCCGACCAGGCCGAAGAGGGTCTGCACGGCCGTCTCCGGGCTCTTTGTCTTCCCCTCCTGATAGGAACTGAACATCGATTTGATCATCGACAGATCGGCGCCGCCGGAGAAGGAGGATTTGCCGGAGGTAAAGACGACACCCTTCACAGCAGCGTCAGCGGTCGTGACATCGATGATGGAGTCGAGTTCGGCCATAACCTCGGCGGTGAAAACGTTCATCGATTTGCCGGGCATGTCCCAGGTGACGAGAGCGATACCGTCGGCGTCGGTTTCGAGCGTGAAATTGGTGTAGGTCATTAGGTTTCCTCCCCGATCAAGCCGGCAAATGGCTGCGTTGCGCGTCTACGGTCTTCGTCTTTTCGGTGAGGACATCGCCGGTATGCTTGGTCTGCGACGGCTCGAAAAGCACGATCCAGCATTCCTCCGCCGCCACCGGGTTATGCTCGACACCCCTCGGCACGACATGAAAATCACCGGCCTTCAGATGCACATGCGGACGGTCGCGATATTCGATGGTAAGCGCTCCCTTCCAGATCAGAAAAAGCTCGTCCTCGTCTCGGTGAGAATGCCAGGCGAGCTGCCCCTGGACCTTGGCGAGCTTGACGCTCTGGCCGTTGAGATCGGCGATGACGCGGGGCGACCAGTGCTCGGTCACTTCGGCATACTCGGTTTCGATGGTGCCGGTGTTGAAGCCCATTGTCAGACCCTTTCGATAACCGTTGCCGTGCCCATGCCGGCGCCGATGCAGAGCGTCACCAGCGCGGTGTTGAGGTCGCGGCGCTCCAACTCGTCCAGCACGGTGCCGAGGATCATCGCGCCGGTGGCGCCGAGCGGATGGCCCATGGCGATGGCCCCGCCATTGACGTTGATTCTGGCGTGGTCGATGTCGAAGGCCTGCATGTAGCGCAACACCACGGCGGCGAAGGCTTCATTGAGCTCGAAGAGGTCGATATCGGAAAGGCTCATCCCCGTGCGCTTCAACAGCTTCTCAGTGACATCGACGGGGCCGGTCAGCATCAGGGCCGGATCGGAGCCGATATTGGCGAAGGCTTTTATGCGGGCGCGCGGCTTCAGCCCCATGCTCTGACCTCCGGCCTTGGAGCCGAGCAGGACGGCACCGGCGCCATCGACGATGCCGGAGGAGTTGCCGGCATGATGGACATAGTTGATGCGCTCGATCTCAGGATGGGCCTGGATGCCGACCGCCTCGAAGCCGCCCATCTCGCCGGGCATCTGGAAGGAAGGATTGAGAGAGGCAAGCGCCTGCATATCCGTGCCGGGGCGCATGTGCTCGTCCTTATCAAGGATCGTCAGGCCGTTCTGGTCCTTGACCGGAATGACCGACTTGTCGAACCAGCCCTGCTCCCAGGCATAGGCGGCACGCTTCTGACTCTCGACCGCGTAAGCGTCGACATCGGTTCTGCTGAAGCCGTATTTAGTGGCGATGAGATCGGCCGAGACGCCCTGCGGCATGAAATAGGCCGGGAAGTTCACCGAAGGGTCCATGAACCAGGCGCCGCCCGACATGCCGAGGCCGACGCGGGACATGCTTTCCACACCGCCTGCGATGACGATGTCGTCGGCCCCTTGCGCGATCTTGCCGGCGGCGAAATTGACGGCATCGAGGCCGGAAGCACAGAAACGGGAGATCTGCATGCCCGGCGCGCGGGTGGAATAGCCAGCTTCGAAGGCTGCCGCCTTCGGAATGACCGCGCCGGCATCCATGACGGGATCGACGCAGCCCATAATGATGTCGTCGACCGTTTCCGTATCGAGCCCGTTGCGGTCACGGATCGCTTCCAGCGTCTTTGCCGCTAGACGGACGGAGGGCACCTCATGCAGGGCCCCGTCCTTCTTGCCGCGGCCGCGTGGCGTGCGGACGTGATCGTAAATGAAAACCTCGGTCATTGTTTCATCTCCCTGGCGGCGCTGAGGCCGGTGAATTTCAACTCCCCTTCTCCCCAGCGGGGAGAAGGCGGCCGAAGGTCGGATGAGGGGGCGCTTGCGGCAAACTCGACCTTGCTTGCGCGCGGTCGTTCGCTCCTTTGTCGCTCACCCCCTCATCTGCCCTAACGGGCATCTTCTCCCCGCTGGGGAGAAGAGGGAATTCGTCTCAAAACGCTTCCGCAGCCAGCTCCATCATCGTGTCGGCGCCGGTTTCGATGCGGGCCTTGCGAAGCGCGGTTTCGGGCATGATCCGCTCCATGAAGAATTTCGCCGTGATCAGCTTGTTCTTCAGGTAATCCTGGCGGGCCGCATCGCCCGAAGCAAGGCCATCCTCGGCGGCTTTCGCCATCTTCGCCCACATGTAACCAAGAACGACGAGGCCGAAGAGATGCATATAATCAGTCGAGCCGGCGCCGGCATTGTCGGGCTTGGCCATGGCATTCTGCATGAACCACATGGTCGCACCCTGGACGTCGTTCAAGCCCTTCTTCAGATGCTTGGTGAAGAAGGAGAGTTTTTCGTTGTTGCGGTTCTCCTCGCAGAAATCGCCGATCTCCTTGAAGAGAGCCATGGCGGCGCGGCCGCCGTTCAAAGCGAGCTTGCGGCCGACGAGATCGAGCGCCTGAATGCCGTTGGCGCCTTCATAGATCATGGCGATGCGGGCATCGCGCACATACTGGCTCATGCCGTGCTCTTCGATATAGCCGTGGCCGCCGAAGACCTGCTGGGCCATGACGGTGTGATCGAAGCCCTTGTCGGTCATCACGCCCTTGAGGATCGGGGTGACGAGGCCGAGAATATCGTCGGCCGTCTGGCGCTCCTTCTCGTCGGTGGAGCGGTGAGCGATATCAGACTTGAGCGCGGTCCACAGCAGGAAGGCACGGCCGGCCTCGTTGAAGGCGCGGATGGTCATCAGCGAGCGGCGGATATCGGGATGGACGATGATCGGATCGGCCTTCTTGTCAGGCGCCTTGGGGCCGGAGAGCGAGCGGCCCTGGATGCGGTCGCGGGCGTAGCTCGCGGCATTCTGATAGGCGATCTCGGAAATGGCGATGCCCTGCAGGCCGACCATCAGGCGGGCCTCGTTCATCATCACGAACATGGCGTTGAGGCCACGGTTTTCGGCGCCGATCAGGAAGCCGGTCGCCTCGTCGTAATTCATCACGCAGGTGGCGTTGCCGTGAATGCCCATCTTGTGCTCGATCGCACCGCAGGAGACAGCGTTGCGGGCGCCGAGCGTGCCGTCCTGGCCGACCAGGAATTTTGGGACGATGAAGAGCGAGATGCCCTTGGTGCCCTCCGGAGCGCCTTCGATGCGGGCCAGCACCAGATGGACGATATTGTCGGTCAGGTCGTGTTCGCCGGCAGAGATAAAGATCTTTTGACCCGAGATTTTGTAGCTGCCGTCAGCCTGCGGCACCGCCTTGGTGCGCAGCATGCCGAGATCGGTGCCGCAATGCGGCTCGGTGAGGTTCATGGTGCCGGACCAGCTGCCGTCCACCATCTTCGGGAGATAAGTGTCCTTCTGCTCCTGTGTGCCGTGGACGAGGATCGCGGCGATCGCGCCCTGCGTCAGGCCGGGATACATCATCAGCGACATGTTGGCGGCGGAGGTATATTCGCCGACGGCGGTATGCAACGTATAGGGAAGCCCCTGCCCGCCGAATTCCTCCGGCACCGCAAGACCGATCCAGCCACCTTCGCGATAGGCTTTATAAGCTTCCTTGAAGCCCTTCGGCGTTGAGACGCTAGCATCGTCGTGGCGAGCGCAGCCTTCCTGATCGCCGGAATAGTTCACCGGAAAGAGCACTTCTTCGGCGACCTTGGCCGCCTCGCCGAGGATCGCTTCGATCATGTCGGGCGTCGCATCGACAAAACCCGGCAGATTGTTGTAGCGTTCGAGGCCCAGCACGTCGTTCAGGACGAAGAGCGTATCGTTCACCGGGGCCTTGTAGACTGGCATCTCTCGAATTCCTCCCATTCGGCTGACCGGATCGCGCCGGCCTCGCGCACTGTCTTACAAAATATTGACGTTTGCGTAAACGTCAAATTCTGCGCTTGCGGTCGGTTTCGTGAAAAATTTCGAAAGCCCGAATCCCGGGCCGGAAAACGCCGAGAGGAGACGCCATCTCATCTTCCTTGTCCATCTTGGAAGAGCGTATAAACGGAAGCGTCTTCCAAGCCGCAATTGGGCAATTCAAGAGGGCCTCCGGCATGATCAGTTTCGCAGTGATAAGGCAGCGTGCGGAGGAACGAAAAGGCGGGCCGGCCGCACTGCAGGCATTGCTGGAGAAATACCGGCCGGATCACGACCGGCTGCGCGCCATGCCCGACGACCGCGTCCTGGCCGATAAGACCCGCCGCGTCTTCTACAGCGGTTTCGTCCAGAAAGTGATCGACAACAAATGGCCGGGTTTCGAGGCGGCGTTTTCCGGTTTCGATACGGCAACGCTGAACATTGCGCCGGACGACTATTGGCATGAACTGACGTCGGATGAGCGGATCATCCGGAACGGCGCAAAGATCATGTCGGTTCGGACCAATGCCGCCTTCGTCAGGGAGCTGGCGAAGGAACATGGCAGCGCGGGCGCCTTCTTCGCCGACTGGCCGCGGGATGACCAGATCGGCCTTCTCGACATGTTGAGCAAACGCGGCAGCCGGCTCGGCGGCAGGACCGGCCAGTATTTCCTGAGGGGCATCGGCCGCGACAGCTTCGTCGGAACGATTGATGTCCTCGCCTGCCTCAGATCGGCCGGCGTGCCGCTCTCCTCCTCCGGCACGACGAAGAAGGACCAGCAGATGATCCAGCAGGCCTTCAATGAATGGGCCGAAGAGACAGGCCTCTCGTTCATCCATCTCTCGCGCATCAGCGCCTATTCGATCGATGCGGCGCACTGAAATTCGGCCGGGCAGTGGCGCAAGCCGTTGCCGCTTCCTACGTCATCAGGACAACCCATCGAGGACGATATCATGAGCGATTTTCCCTATGAGAGTGCCCTCATCGTCGGCGCAGGCTCCGGCATCAGCGCATCGCTCGCTCGGCAATTGTCGGCGCAGGGCGTCAGGGTCGGGCTCGCCGCCCGTAATATCGAAAAGCTGCAGACGCTGGTCGAAGAAACAGGCGCCAGTGCCTTTACGACTGACGTCTCGCAGCCTGCGAGCGTTGCCGCGCTGTTCGAAGAGGCTGCCGCCGTGATCGGCGGACCTGATGTGGTCATCTTCAATGCCAGCGCCCGCTTGCGAGGACCGCTCACCGAACTCAATCCGGCCGAAGTGGAGAAGGCGATCGCGACCACCGCTTTCGGCGGCTTCCTGGTGGTGCAGCAGGCGGCGCGGCGGATGATCCCGCGCGGCCACGGCGCCATCCTCATCACCGGCGCCTCGGCAAGCGTGAAAGGCTTTGCGCAATCGGCGCCGTTCGCGATGGGCAAGTTCGCACTGCGTGGCCTTGCCCAGAGTGCTGCCCGCGAGCTCGGGCCGATGGGCATCCATGTCGCGCATTTTGTCATCGACGGCGCTGTGCGTTCGCAGACCCGACCAGATCAGGCGGAGAAGCCTGACGGCACGCTCTCACCGGATGCGATCGCCCAGACCTATATCGACGTGCTTCGCCAGCACCGCAGCGCATGGTCGCTGGAGGTCGAGGTCCGGCCATGGACCGAGAGTTTTTGAGCCTCAGCGGGGCGGCAACTTTCGCAGCCGCGTCAAACGGACTATGTTTCTTCGCCCAAACTGGCTGGGAGGAAACCGATGCCGCGACTGGACCACGTCACCATCGAAACACGCGATGCCCCTGGCATGATCCGCTTCCTGGAAGCCCTTCTCGGCGTCAAGGAAGGCTATCGGCCGCCCTTCGCCTCGCGCGGCCACTGGCTCTATCTCGACGAGCGGCCGGTCATCCATCTCAGCCTGACGTCGCGCAGCACCGATTTTCCGCCCGGCATCGTCAATCATTTCGCCTTCAGCCTCTACGAATTCGAGCCGGCGTTGGAGCGTATCAAGGCGAGCGGCTATCGCTACGAATATTACGATATTCCCGACACGGATCTCGGCCAGATTTTTGTCTACGGCCCGGAGGGCGTGAAGATCGAGCTGCAATATCCGCGGCCGGCCTGAGTGACGAATTCAACGGCAATTACTGTCAAAAACGGCTTTTGGAACACAAACGTTAAAAAATTCTCATCAACATTAACGGCTTGTTTACCACGTTTCGTGAAAGGTGCGGATTGAGCAGTAGTGATCCGCATTCCTTTTCCCAGTCTCGCGTTTCCCAAGGATGCCGCTACACCGTTCCAGCTTGAGGAAAGTCTAATTGACTATCTTCTTACGAATGGTGCGCTCCGGTCCGCGCGAAGGCGCGGCAGCAGACGGAAAAGCCAAGAATCGAGCTCTGGCGAGAGATCGAGCAGTCGAAGCGAGCAAGAAGATGAACGGATCGCGATCAAATCCTTCCCGACAGTCCGACAGGACCTCGCTCGATGCGCTGAACCGCACGATCGAAGGGCTGGAGGCGCGTATCGAAGGGCTGATGGGCGGCGGGCGCGAACAGCGGCCCCGCACGGCAACGCCCGAGCACGACCCCTACGCGGCCTCCAATGCTTCCCGTCCCGCAAGAGCACCGCTCGAGCCGCGGCCGGATCCGCTCGCTGAAATCCGCCAGCGCCAACGCACGCTCGAAGCCGGCCGCGAGCGTCCCTATGCGCGCGAGCAGGCCCCACATTTGCGCGAGCCTGCGCCCCGCGCCGTCGTGCCGCCCACAACACCCGCCTTCCGGGCAGGCGACGACACGATGACGGAAATTGCCCAGGCGCTGGTCAACCTGCGCCAGGACCTGAAGCGCGACATTTCCGAGGGCGTCACCCGCGAGATGAACGCACTGCGCGCCGAACTGCGCGAGATCAAGGCCAATGCCGGAGACGGCCGTTTCGCCGACGACATGCGCGCCGACATGGGCCGCCTTGCCCAGAGCATCACACAGCTGACCGGCCGCTCCGCCGCGCCGGAGGCCGCAGGCCTGCGCGAGGACTTCGAGGAACTGCGCTCGCTGATGGATGGACTGGCGCGCGAGGATTCGCTGCGCCATATGGAAAACCGCTGGGACGGATTCGAGAACCGGCTTGCGGCGCTCGATACCGAGGGGCTGCAGGAAGAGCTCGTTTCGCTCGCCTACCGGCTCGACGACATCAAGCGCCATATCGGCGGCATGGGCGAAAGCCCGGCCGTTCGGGCGCTGGAAGACAAGCTCATCTCCATTGCCACGGCGATGGAGCATTTCGGCAACATGATCCAGCCGCACGACCGCGTCATGTCCGAACAGTTCGCCGCCATGGACATGCGGCTCGACGAGATCAGCCGGGCGATCGCGGCCAGTGGACGCGCCGCTGCCACCAGTGATCCGGCGCTGATGCAGCGGCTGGAAAACCGGCTTTCGGCGCTTGCCGACCAGATCGACCTGATGAGCCATGACGCGGCGAACCGCGTGAACCCAGCCGACGAGCTGGCGATACGCCTGGAGGCGCTGACGGGACGCGTCGAGGAACTGACCAAGGCGGAAGCGACGTCGCGGCTCGACGAACGGCTGGAGCATCTTTCCTTCCTGTTGGAGCGCACGCAGAAGGCAGCACCCCAGCCCGACCTCACCGGCGCGCTTTCCGACATTTCCCGCAAGATCGACGCGCTTGAGAATGGCGCCGTCAACGACGTGCTGGCACAGCGGCTCGACTATCTCGCCCGGCGCATCGATGAGATGGCGCATCAGCAGCAAGTGCCGGCGCCCGCCGCCGTGGTCGACGACGGCGCCTTCCGGCGTCTCGAAGGACGGCTGAGCGACATCGCCGCCCGGCTGGAAGAGAGCACATCGGCGCCGCCGACCGATCCCCGCGCCCTGAAGAACCTCGAAGACCAGATCGCCAATCTTTCGGCGCTGATGAACGAGCCGCGCGAAAGCGCCGCGATACCCTCCGAATTCGACCGTCGCATGGGCGCGATCGAAGATTACATGGCGACGAGCGACGAATATATCATCGAGGCGGCTCGCCAGGCGGCGGAAGCCGTCGTCGAAGCCTATTCGCGCCATGGCAGCCTGCAGGGCGCCGTGCCCGCCGCCGACATGTCGGCGCTGACGGCACTGGCCGAAGATCTGCGCCATCTCGAGGATATCAGCCGCGACAGCGAGGAGCGCACGCACAAGACCTTCAAGGCGCTGCACGAGACGCTGGTGCATATTGCCGACCGCCTCGACGGCATGGAAGAGCGCGGGCGGCCGATCACCCAGATGCCGGTGGCCGACGTCGATTTCGATGTCGATCCCTACGCGCTGATGGTGACCGAAGCCGAAGCGGGCCGGGCACCCGCCGCTGCCCCAGCCGCAAAGGCCTCTCCCGTCATTCGCACGGCTGAGGTCGCTGCGGACCCCGCCGTCCCGACGCAGGCCACGGCCATGAGCGGAGCGAGCGCGATCGCCATCGAAGCCGCAACCCGGTCACCGGAGGCCGCAGTGCAGGCGCCGGCAAAGGCCGGTCTGCTCGTCAGCCTCGGCAAACGGCTGCTGCCCGGCAAGAAAGCAGAAGCCAAGGCGACCGAACGCGCGGTCATCGACCCGGCGCCGTCGATCGATCCCACAGACGTGGTGCCGACGGATGCAGCAAACGAACTGCTCGAGCCGGGTTCCGGCACGCCTGACGTGAAGAAGATCCTCGAGCGGGTACGCGCAAGTCAGAGCGCGGCGCGGGGCAAACCTGCCGGTGAAACCGATCGCGCCGACTACATCGCCGCCGCCCGCCGCGCGGCACAGGCGGCCGCCATGGAGGTGGACGCCAATCCGAAGCAGGCGACTGTCAAGCCTGAGAAGAAGAACGTCAACATCGACAAGGCTGGCAGGGCTTCTGACAAGACGGGCAAGACCAGCGCCTTTTCGCGCTACCGCCGGCCCATCCTTCTGGCGGTCGGCGCCGTGCTGCTCGCCATCATGGCCTTTCCGCTCGCCCGCACGCTGACGAGGGGCGAGCGCGCGCCGCAACCGCCGGCGGAAATCTCGGCGCTGACGGGAGCGACGGAAAACCCTGCACCGGCCGGGCCTGAAGCAGCGCCCGCGCAGCCGGACGCTGGCGCTGCGAAGACGACTGCGCCCGCAGCAGAGGCAACACCTCCCGCCGCCGAGCAGGGGCAGCCGGGCGCAGCCTCGCCGGTCGCCGGCGATCACCTGACCGATGCGATGCCGCTCGACGGTGAGGGTGCCGCGACATTTGCCCCGTCCGGTTCGGCTGGCGCAACGCAGGAGACATCGGGCTTCGTTCCGAACGCCCCGGCCACGGACGCACCTCAGCCCCAGGCCGCAATCACCATTCCCGATGCTGTGCAGCCGAAATCGCTCGCCGATGCTGCGCGCAGCGGCGATGCGCTGGCGCTGTTCGAGATCGGTGCGCGCTATTCGGACGGCCGAAACGGCGTGGCGGTCGACCAGAAGCAGGCGGCAAGCTGGTATCAGCTTTCGGCTGACAAGGGCTTTGCACCGGCCCAATACCGGCTCGGCAGCATGTACGAGAAGGGCAACGGCGTCGAACGCGACATCAACAAGGCGAAGGGCTTCTACGAACAGGCGGCGAACCAGGGCAATGCCAGCGCGATGCACAATCTCGCCGTTCTCTACGCCTCCGGTGCCCTCGGTCAGCAGGATTATGCAACCGCTGCCTCGTGGTTCACAAAAGCCGCGAACCTCGGCATCACCGACAGCCAGTTCAACCTGGCGATCCTCTGCGCGCGCGGCAACGGGGTTCCGGCAGATCTCGAAGAATCCTACAAGTGGTTCGCGATCGCCGCCAAGGCCGGCGACAAGGACGCAGCGCAGAAGCGCGACGAAGTGGCCAACGCCATGAAACCCGACCAGCTCGAACGGGCGCGCGCCAAGGCCGATCTCTGGAAGCCGGAACCGCTCGACAACCGCACGAACGGTATCGACATTCCCGACGAATGGGCGGGCACGGGCGCAAAGACGGCGACCGTCGACATGAAGAAGGCGATCCGCAACATCCAGGCGATCCTCAACAACAACGGCTTCGACGCCGGAGTGCCGGACGGCGAGATGGGCGCGAAGACCGTTGCCGCGATCAAGAGCTTCCAGAAATCGGTCGGCCAGGATCCGGACGGCAAGGTGACCGACGCGACCGTGAAGGCATTGCTCGAACGCAATAAACAGGGCACCAAGGCAATCTAGGAAGCACCGCAGCGGCTATGCTGCGGCCTTTTTTCAATTTTGCCGCCGCCTGTCACAATACCTGAAAAAAGCCGGATTATGCGGGACATATCGATCCGCGCATCCGGCGAATCCTCTGCCGGAATCTCCATCGCTCATCAGGGGCCGATCGAAAGCCTCTGGCAACGATTTCACGGTATGGTGCGCATTCGAACGGGGACGTGACGGAAACCGGCCGACAGGCGCGGTCATCATTCGGGGTCGGTTGTGACAATCTATCTGCCCATCGCAGAATTGTCGGTGAACATCTTCATCATTCTCGGCATGGGAGCGGCCGTCGGATTCCTGTCTGGAATGTTCGGCGTTGGCGGCGGCTTTCTCATCACCCCCCTGCTGATCTTCTACAACATCCCGCCCGTCGTCGCGGTCGCGACCGGCGCCAACCAGGTTGTGGCGTCGTCGATATCGGGCGCGATCACCCATTTCCGGCGCGGCACGCTCGACGTCAAGCTCGGGACCGTGCTGCTCGTCGGCGGTCTCTCCGGCGCCACGGTCGGTATCTGGATCTTCTCGCTTTTGCGCCGGGTCGGTCAGCTCGATCTCATCATCTCGCTGATGTATGTCATTTTCCTCGGCACCGTCGGCGGGCTGATGCTGCTCGAAAGCATCAACGCCATGCGGCGGGCGGCGCGCAACGAACCGCCGGCGCCGCGCAAGCCGGGCCACCAGCACTGGGTGCACAAGCTGCCGCTCAAGGTGCGCTTCAAGAAATCGAAGATCTATCTCAGCGTCATCCCGATCGTCGCGCTGGGCTTTGCAATCGGCATCCTCACCTCGATCATGGGCGTGGGCGGCGGCTTCATCATGGTGCCGGCGATGATCTACCTCCTGCGCATACCGACCAATGTCGTCGTCGGCACCTCGCTGTTCCAGATCATCTTCGTGACCGCCTATACGACGATCGTGCAGGCGGCGACGAATTTTTCCGTCGATATCGTGCTCGCCTTCATCCTGATGGTGGCGGGCGTGATCGGGGCACAATACGGCGTGCGCGTCGGGCAGAAGCTGCGCGGCGAACAGCTGCGCGCGCTGCTCGGGCTGCTGGTGCTTGCCGTCGGCCTGCGCCTTGCCATCGCGCTGGTGGTGACGCCGGCCGACGTCTATTCGGTGGTGATGGGAGCGGGCAACTGATGCGCCTGCTCGCCGCCGTCATTGCATTCCTTTGCCTGCTGCCGGTCGCTGCCGGAGCGCAGTGGCTGCCCGGACAGGCGACGGAAACGGTGCGCGAAGGATTGGAGATCGGCACGTCGACCAGCGAAATCGCCATTACATCCGATTTCCGCGGCGCGGACCTGACGATCTTCGGGGCCTTGTCGAATACCGACCAGCTGCTGCTCGCCATCGGCCAATATGATGTAGTCGTGGTGCTGGAAGGGCCGCGCGAGGATGCGACGGTGCGCAAGAAGGAACGCGTCTTCGGCATCTGGGTGAACAGGCGCTCGATGACCTTCGAAGCGGTGCCGCATTCCTATTCGATGTCGAGTTCGCGCGGGATCGAAGACCTGACGACCCCGCTTGACCTGACCGATCGGGGGATCGGCATTGATCACATTCCGCTGACGCCTGTCGGCTTCGTCGGCGACGGCAGCAATCTCAGCGAATTCCGCCAGGCTTTCCTGCGGCTGCAGCAGGCAGGCGCGCTTTACGACCGCAACACGAGCGGAGTGCGGTTCGTTTCCTCCAACCTCTTCAAGGCGAGCCTGCGCCTGCCGGCGAACATTCCGAACGGCGTACACACGGTGCGCGCCTATCTCTTCAAAAGCGGCAATTTCGTCACCGAAAAATCGCTGCCGCTACGCGTTATCAAAACCGGCATCGAACAGACGATCACCGATGCGGCTCACGGGCAGCCGATCCTTTACGGCTGCGCCGCCGTGGCTCTCGCCGTCATCACCGGCTGGGGCGCCAGCCTGATTTTCCGCAAGGACTGATCCGCCCGCAAGGGCGGCCTGGGCGGATTTTCTTTCCGACAACAGTCCCGAGCGGGACATAACGTCTGAGATCATGGGATGATCGGCGGTCGCGTCCACGGCCGCCCCCGCATCTTCGCCTCGGATCCGGCCAAGAAACATCCTGAGAAGTTCGAATTCGACTAAAAACCGGTTTTTAACATTTACGAGTTAGTAATCTCTCGGAAACGAGAGGTTTTGTCATGCGTACTCGTATCGTTCTGACGGCCGTGTGCCTTGCGCTCCTTGCCGGCTGCGCGACGGCGCCGAAGCAGACGAGAAACATCTGTGCGGTCTTCGACCAGCGTGAGGGGCTCTTTTCCAGCTGGCAGAGTGCGGCCGAGCGGACGGAGAAGAAATATGGCGTACCCGTGCCGATCCTGATGGCGACGATGTACACCGAATCCGGCTTCCAGCCCTATGCGCGGCCGCCGCGCACCAGACTGTTCGGCTTCATTCCCTGGACCCGGCCATCGACCGCCTACGGCTATTCACAAGCGCTTGACGGGACATGGGATCATTATCAGTCACAAACGGGGAACTGGGCGGCGCGGCGAACGAACTTTTCCGACGCGATCGATTTCATCGGCTGGTATCACTACCAGAACAGCGTCGATACCGGCATTCCGCTGAACGATGCCTATAATCTCTATCTCGCCTATTATTCCGGACCGACAGGCTACAAGCGCGGCGACTGGCGCTCGAACGGGCAATTGCAGCAGACGGCGCAACGGTTCGCGCGGATGGCCGGGACCTATCAGCAGCAGTTGCAAGGGTGCAATTGACGCTTCCTAACGTGCCCGAAAGGCCTTGAAGGGCAAGGCGGTGCGATCAGCCGAGCAGGCTTGAGAATCTCACCGAGTAGATCCGGTCCCTGCCGAGCAGATGGGCTATCAGCGCGCCTTTGTCGAACAGGCCGTGCATCGCCTTGTGGCGAAGGTCGAGACCGCCGCTCATGACACCGAAGGCCGGCATGAGGAGGCGGGCGCCGTCGGTGGCAAAGCAGGGGCGACGGATGGATCTTTCGCGCCGGCGCACGGTCGCCGACGGGTGCAGGTGTCCTGATATTTCGCCCTTTTGCAGGCCGTTCTTCGGCTCATGCCGGAAAGTCAGGCCGGCATAATGGATCTCGTCGGAGGAAACGCCCGGCAGATCGACGATGCCGTCAGGATCATGATTGCCATTGATCCAGATCCATTCACGACCGCGCGCCATCTCGACGATCAACGCGCGGAAATTTTCGGGCAGATGCCTTGAGCCGATGCGGTCGTGGAAATTGTCGCCGAGCGAGACCACGAGCTTCGGATCATAACGCGAGATAACGGCGGCAAGCACGGTCAGCGTCGCCAGCGTATCGTAAGGCGGCAGCATCATGCCGCGGCGCGCGAAGGCCGCCCCTTTTTCGAGATGCAGGTCGGAGACGACGAGCAGGCCGGCATCCGGCAGATAGAGGGCGCCGAGTGGATCGCAGACCGCGGCGGTGCCGTTCACCGATGTCTCGACGCCCGGTATCGCGGCCAGTCCCGATATATCGCGCGCCAGCGCCAGGCGGTTCATCACTCTCGTCGTTTCCAAATCATCGTCAGGCCAGAGCTTCGGCGATCAGATCGTCCGCCGCTTCGGCCAGCAGCGCGTCGTGGGCCTCGCCCGGCACCGCTTCTCGTCCGATCTCCAGCATCACCGGCACGGCGAGCGGGGAAATATGGTCGAGGGCGCGGTGGGTGATGTGGCCCCTGATTCGTCTCAGCATATCGCCAAGACGGCCAATATCCAAAAGTCCCGTCGCCGCATCCTGGCGCGTTGCCTGCAGCAGGATATGATCCGGCTCGTGGCTGCGCAGCACATCGTAGATCAGATCGGCGGAGACGGTGATCTGGCGGCCGCTCTTTTCCTTGCCCGGATGACGGCGCTCGATCAAGCCTGCAATCACGGCGCAATTGCGGAAGGTGCGCTTCAGTAGGAAGGATTCGTCGAGCCAGGCCTCCAGATCATCGCCGAGCATATCCTCGTCGAAGAGGTCGGAGAGGCTGAGCCGGCCATTGCGGATCATCAGCCCCATATCCTCGAGACCCCAGATCGCAAGGGAATAATCGGTGGCGACGAAGCCGAGCGGCTTGGCGCCGGCCCGCTCCAGCCGGCGGGTCAGCAGCATGCCGAGCGTCTGGTGGGCGAGACGGCCTTCGAAGGGATAGGCGACCATATAGCCGCGGCTGCCGCGCGGGAACGTCTCGATCAGGAACTCGTCGCGCTTCGGCAGCATCGACTTGTCCTTTTGCAGCGACAGCCAGTCGCGCACCTGATCCGGCAGGCGCCTCCAGCGGTCGGGATCGGCGATCATCGCCCGGACCTGCTCGGCGAGATAGGTCGACAGCGGAAACTTGCCGCCATTGTAGGACGGGATCTTCGGATCGAGCGAGAAGGCCTGCGACGCCAGGCATTCGTTTTCGCGAATCCCCTCGAAGCGCAGCACCTTGCCTGAGAAGATGAAGGTATCGCCCTGCGACATCTGCTCGAGGAAATATTCCTCGACCTTGCCGAGGGTAGCTCCGCCGCGGCCGATCCTGCCGCCCTCCCCGCGCTTGACCATGCGGATGTTCAGCATCGGGCTTTCGACGATGGTGCCGAGGTTGAGGCGATATTGCTGGGCGACGGCAGGATTGGAGACGCGCCAGCGCCCCTCCTTGGTCTTGCGGATGCGGGCGTATCGCTCGTAGGTTCTGAGCGCGTAGCCGCCGGTCGCGACGAAATCGACGATGCGCTCGAAGGTTTCCCACGTCAGATGGGCATAGGGCGAGGCACTGGTGACCTCATCATAGAGTTCCAGCATGTCGAAGGGCTCGGCGCAGGCCATACCGAGCACGTGCTGGGCGAGCACGTCGAGCGCGCCGCGGCCGACGGGCGGGGTATCCTGTGCGCCGATATAATTGGCGTCGAGTGCGGCCTGACACTCCATGACCTCGAAACGGTTGGCAGGCACGAGGATCGCCTTCGAGGGCTCGTCCATGCGGTGATTGGCGCGGCCGATGCGCTGGGCGAGACGCGAGGCGCCTTTCGGGGCGCCGACATGAATGACGAGATCGACATCGCCCCAGTCGATGCCGAGATCGAGGGTGGAGGTGGCGACAACGGCGCGCAGTCGGTTTTCCGCCATGGCCGCCTCGACCTTGCGGCGCTGAGCGACATCGAGCGAGCCGTGGTGAAGCGCGATCGGCAGGTTGTCGTCATTGATCGTCCAGAGCGCCTGGAAGAGCATTTCAGCCTGGCTGCGGGTATTGACGAAGAGCAGCGTCGTTTGGTGTTCGACAAGCTGCTTGTAGACATCGGGAATGGCGTATCGGGCGGAATGGCCGGACCAGGGGATATGCTCCTCGGTCGAAAGGATCGAGATATCGGGCTTGGCGCCCCCTTCGACGACGACGAGGCCAGCGTGATGCTCGCTCCCCTCCTCCTGTCCGACCAGCCATTTCTGCAGGTCCATCGGTTCGGCGACGGTTGCTGACAGGCCGATGGTCTTCAGGCCGGGAGCAAGGCGGCGCAGGCGGGCGAGGCCGAGCGAAAGCATGTGGCCGCGCTTGGAGGTGACTAGCGAATGCAGCTCGTCGAGGACGACATATTTCAGGTCCTTGAAGAAGCGTTCGGCCTCCCTGTTCGCCAGAAGCAGGGCGACCTGTTCCGGCGTCGTCAGCAGAATATCAGGAGGGTTGAGCTTCTGGCGCTGGCGCTTGGCATTCGGTGTGTCGCCGGTGCGGTTTTCGACGGTGACGGGCAGACCCATCTCCTCGACCGGCTTCATCAGGTTGCGCTCGATATCGATGGCAAGCGCCTTCAGCGGCGAGACATAAAGCGTATGGATGCCGGTAAAGGCGGAGCCGGGCGGGATCCTGCCGCGGCGGGTGAGATCGGTGAGCGAGGGCAGAAAACCGGCGAGCGTCTTGCCGGCACCGGTCGGGGCAATCAGCAAGGTGCTTTCGCCGGCCTCGGCGCGGGCAAGCAGTTCCAGCTGATGGGTGCGCGGACGCCAGCCCTTTTCCGCAAACCAGCGGGTAAAGGCGGCAGGAAGTGAGGCGCGGGCTTCGGAATCGATCTGGTCCACGCCCTGAAGGTAGTGAAAAGCCGGGGAAAAAGAAGAGCGTCCTGCCGTTCACATAGCGATATAGCGGTCCTTGCGGTGGTTGATCGCGAGCGTGAGGTTGAGAACCAGCGCGCCGAGCACAGAGCAGGCAATGATGAAAGGGCTGGCGACGAAAAAGGAGAGCGCCAGGACGATGCCGTCGAAGCCGAGCTGGACGAGGCCGGCGCGCCAGCCGAAGCGATCCTGCAGATAGAGGGCAAGGATGCCGATACCGCCGAGGCTGGCGCGGTGACGGAAGAGCGCCAACATGCCGGCGGCGATAACGAGGCCACCGAACAGCGCACCGGCGACCGGATCGACATGCGCAATGGTGATGAAGCCGGAGACAAATTCGGACAGGGCCGACGTAAGCGCGATTGCCGCAAAGGTCTTGATGGTGAAGGCAAGGCCTAAACGGCGGAAAGCAAAATAATAGAAGGGCAGGTTCACGGCGAAGAAGCAGAGGCCGAAGCTGAAGCCCGTGGCATAATGGGCGAGGAAGGCAAGGCCCGCCGTGCCGCCGGCTAGCAGCCCGGCGCCGGAGAGAAGCGATACGCCGAGCACGGCGAGCATGCTTCCGGCGACAATGCCCTGGGCGTCGTCCAAGGGCGAGTGACGATCGGCGCTGGAATTCAGAAGATCTGCGAAGATGGTGGATGCCATGATGTTCCCCTGTCGGCTTTTCCGCCTTCTATCCCGCGCGGGAATAAAGGCAAGCGGTAAGCATGGAGGATGCCCCTCTTGACATCCGGGATAATCGTGGATATTTTTTATCCACGAACTGAGGAGCCGCTTTCATGAAGATGAGCGATGGCGTCGAGCAAGCCATTCACAGCGTTGCAATGCTTTCCGGCCTTTCCGAAGGCGGGGTGCTTTCGGCGGCTGCGCTGGCAGAATTCCACGGCGTTTCGACAAGTTATCTCTTGAAGCATCTGCAGGCGCTGTCGGGCGCCGGCATCCTCGATACCGTGCCGGGGCCAAAGGGCGGATATCGGCTGGGCAAGGCGCCGGAGGAGATTTCGCTGCTCGACATCCTGCTCGCAGTCGAAGGGCCGGCACCGGCCTTCCGCTGCGCCGAAATCCGCCAGCGTGGACCGCACCCGGTCTCCGATCGCTTCTTCGCCAAGCCCTGCAACATCAGTGCGGCGATGCTGCGAGCCGAACGGGTCTACCGGGCGGAACTTGCCAAGACGAGCATTGCCGATCTTGGCATCGAATTGAATGCTCTCGACGACGGATCGATCGCAGCCCGAGGCTGCGCCTTCCTTGAAATCCACGAACGCAAGACGGCTCGCTGAGCCCTAACCAAGGAGAAAGACCATGCAACCGCGTTTCAACTTCGCAAAAGCCGCTCCCGACGCCTACAAGGCCGTTGCCGCGCTCGAGCAATATGTCCAGTCTTCCGGACTGGAGCGCCGCTTCATCCACCTGATCAAGCTGCGCGCCTCGCAGATCAACGGCTGCGCCTATTGCGTCGATATGCATGTGAAGGAAGCCCGCCATGATGGGCTCAGCGAGCAATGGATCAACCTGATGTGCGTCTGGCGGGAATCGCCGATCTATGATGCCCGCGAACGCGCGCTGTTCGCCTGGGTCGACGCTGTCACGAACATCGCCAAGACAGGCGCGCCGGATGCCGACTACGAGGAGTTGAAGGCGCATTTCTCCGAGGAGGAGATGACCAAGATCACGGTGGCAATCGGTGCGATCAATGTCTGGAACCGGCTCGCGGTCGGCTTCCGCTCGCAGCATCCCATCGACAAGGTCACGAAGGCTGCGTGATAGATATCTGCTTGCAGAGAATTCATCCCGAAGACCGACCCGAAAAATCTCGGGTCGGTTGATATTTGGTCATTCGCGATCGGTCGTGGCTCGCACGGCGACGGCGTCAAACCTATTGCTTGAGAGGTCGATGCTGTTGAATAGGTCGCGGACGACTTTCGCGACTTCCTCCGCGGAAGCGCCTTTGGCGTATTCTTCCTGCATGCGGCGTCTCACAAGCTTTTCCAAATCTGACATAACTCACCTCATCAAATCCGGCGCGAGAGGAAGTGTCGCGCCGAGAAGCGTCACAGGCAAGTTACGTTTTGTTTAGAATGGCTTACCGTTCTGTAAGGTTAGGGCTAAAGCGCGATGTAGCGGTCGGCGCGATGGTTGATGGCGACGAAGAGGTTGAGAACGACGGCGCCGAGCACCGAATAGAAGACGACAGGCGGCGTGGCGACAAAGACGGCCACGGCAAGCACGCATAAATCGATGATGAGCTGGACGAGGCCGGCGCGGATGCCGAAACGATCCTGCAGGTAGATGCCGAGAATGCCGACGCCGCCGAGGCTCGCGCGGTGGCGATAGAGCGCCAGCAGGCCGAAGCCGAGCAGCAAGCCGCCAAGAAGGGCCGCCCAGGCCGGATGGATGCTCGAAATGGAAAAGAAGCGTGACTGCACATCGGCAATCACCGACGTCAGGCCGATCGCAATGAAGGTCTTGACCGTGAAGGCCATGCCGAGACGCTTCCACGAGAGATAGAAGAACGGCAGGTTGAGCAGGAAGAAAGCGAGGCCGAAATTGACGCCGAAGGCATAATGCAGGAGGAAGGCCACACCGGCCGTGCTGCCGGTCAGCAGACCGGCGCTGGCAAGCACGTAGAGGCCGAGGGCTGCGACGAGGCTGCCGGAAAATATCCCCTGCACATCCTCAACGGTGGAGTGGCGCGTCGCGCTTGTGTTCCAGACGCCAAGGGCATTGATGAGCTGTGTCATGTCGCCAGTCTCCAACGGCAGACGAATTCGGGAGCGTCCGGCGAAGGTCCGGCGCGATGGAAATTTTCATCATGAAATGAGTCGGAGCACCGGCGTTTATCGCCGCGCTCGCTGCAGATATCTGTGCAATATCAGTCTTTTCGTATTTCGATCAAGCGGAATAGGTAAGCAATGTTGACCTATTCAAAAAACGCAAGAAATATTCGCTCATGCCGGCTTGCGCGCAAGGAACAGAATACCGGAAACCGGTTTTCCGCCATCTTTGCGAATGATCGTCTTGACGATTTTGAGGACTTCCAGGCCGTGCCGGGCGAGCAGCATCCTCACATAGGCCTCCGAATGGGCATAACGCAGCGAAGGGGCCAGATGGAAGCCTTCGCCTTCGCCTGCATCCTCGACTGAGAAGGCGATGTCGGCGCCTGAGGCGGCCAGTTCTCCGATGATGGCAAAGACGCTCTCGAGATTGCCGAGATACATCAGCACGTCAGCCGCCGTCACCAGATCGGCGCGATGACGCGCCGCATCGACAAAGACGCCGGAGAGATCGGGCGCGAGCGAAAGATCGGCCTGGGCGAGACTGTCATAGACATGTTTCTCGGCGGCCTTCGCCAGCATGTTCTGCGAGAGGTCGAAACCCACTAGGCGGCCGACGCCGGCGCGGATTTCCGGGCCGAGCAGACCGGTGCCGCAGCCGAGATCGACGACGCATTCATAACGCCTGCCGGTGGAGGCCACGAGCGCTGCAAGCTTCTGCGGGACGCTGTAGTCGAGTTTTTCGACAAGGGCTGATTCGAAACGGTCGGCATAGTCGTCGAAAAGGCGCTCGACATAGCGGCTCGGCGGCCGGTCGGGTATCGCACCATCGCCGAGAAGCGCGAGCTTGAGGGCGGCGCCGAAAATATCGTCGGGATCGAGCGCAAGCGTCCTGCGATAGGCCTCAATTGCTGCCTCACCCCCGCCCGCCTTTTCGCGATAGGTGGCCAGGCGATACCAGCCCGCGGCCCAGGCGGGCACGAGCTCAAGCGCCTGCTCCAGCAGCTCGGCAGCCGCTTCCGGCTCGCCGCCCTCTTCGAGCATCCTGGCATAATCGGCGCGGCGGTCGGCGATAACGTCGCCTGAGGAAAGCTGGTGGGGCTGCATAAGTTGACCTTGGTTCGCCCGCATTTGGGGGCGGCCACAAAAAAACTCAAGTCCTATTTCAGAGGCGAAGCAGCCAATTCCGGAAAGGGCTTGCGGGCGGCGCGCCGCAACCTTATTCCAAGGGCAAACAGGAGATGGCGCATGTCCGATCAGGTGAACAAGTTCCTCGGCGATTCACTCGGCCGCACATTGGTAAAACTTATCGTGGTGTCGCTGATCGTCGGTTTCGTCATGACCGTTTTCGGCCTGACGCCGTGGAGCATCATCGATGGGGTCCGCGACTTCATCCTGGAGATCTGGCATCGGGGCTTCTCCGCACTCGGACGCGTCGGCGACTATCTCATCCTCGGCGCAACGATCGTCATCCCGCTCTTCGTCATCCTTCGCCTTTTCAGCTATCACAGGTAATATGACATCCATCGCTTTTTCCAGGCGCAGCCTGTTGCGTCTTTCCGGACTCGCGTTCGCCGCCGGCATTGCCGGCTGCACGACAACCCCGCGGATCGCCGGCACGCCGTCTGACGGCGAGGACGAAACGTCGAGCGTATTGCCGCTCGTCAACCAGTTGAGGGCGAAGAACGGCCTGCCGCCGCTTGCCGCCGATCCGGCGGCGCAGACCGCCGCCCTCTTCCAGGCGAAACGCATGGCGAGCGCCGGCAAGATGGCGCATCTGATGGGCATGACCGACAGTTTTGGCGCACGTGTGAAAGCAAGTGGTGTCCGGCTGCCGGCGGCAGAGAATATCGCCTCCGGCCAGCAGAGCGTCGATGCGGTGGTGACGGCCTGGATCAACTCGCCCCATCA
The DNA here is from genome assembly GCF_003938655.1 of Rhizobium pisi. Lineage (GTDB taxonomy): Bacteria > Pseudomonadota > Alphaproteobacteria > Rhizobiales > Rhizobiaceae > Rhizobium > Rhizobium pisi. Next base: position 267,340 of record NZ_RJJT01000001.1, on the reverse strand, counting down.
CCTGGAGAATATGCTCGGACGTTATGACGGCCTCGGCGTCGCCGTCGCTCATAATACATCTTCCAGGAACCTGCCCTATTGGGCCATGGTGCTTTCCAGCCGAGGCGATTCCGCCTCGATATGAGGCAGGCATGGACACGCGCAGCAATAACCACACGCTGGCATTCGACGTAACGCACCGGCTGGTGCTCTCAATCGCCATTCCGATGACGCTCGGCTTCATGACGACGCCGTTGCTTGGGCTGACGAACACCGCCGTCGTCGGCCATATGGGCGATCCCGACGCACTCGCAGGGCTTGCGATCGGCGCGATGCTCTTCGATCTCATCATGGGGAGCTTCAACTTCCTGCGCGCCTCGACGACAGGATTGACGGCGCAGGCCTATGGCCGGCGGGACCAGCACGAACAGCAGGCGGTCTTCTGGCGGGCGCTCATATCAGCGCTCGGCTGCGGGCTGGCGCTACTCTTTCTCTCACCGCTGCTGATTGCAGCGGGGTTGAGGCTGATGGGCGCGGAAGGATCAATCGCCGAGGCGACCAGCACCTATTTCTCCATCCGCATTCTCGCCGCACCGGCGGCGCTGGCGAACTATGCCATCCTAGGCTTCGTGCTCGGGCGCGGACAGGGCAATGTGGGCCTCCTGCTGCAGGCGATCATCAACGGCATCAACATCCTGCTTTCCATCTATCTCGGCCTGTCGCTCGGCTGGGGTGTCGCAGGGGTTGCCTGGGGAACGATGGCCGGCGAAACGGCCGGCGCACTGGCCGGACTCTTCATCGTGCTGCGCGGCTTCGGCAAGGCAGAGCGGCCGGCACGGGCGGAGATCTTTTCCAGGCATCGGCTGCCGAGCTTTTTGCCCTCAACCGCGACATCCTTATCCGCACTTTCGTGCTGATCGGCGCCTTCACGATCATGACGCGGATCGGCACCAGCTTCGGTGCGGTGACGCTTGCCGCCAATGCCGTGCTGATGAATTTCTTCCTGCTGTCAGGTTATTATCTCGACGGGCTTGCCAACGCCGCCGAGCAGATCACCGGCCGGGCGGTCGGCGCACGATACCGGCCGGCCTTCGACCGAGGGCTGAAGCTTACGATCTTTTGGTCCTTCGGACTGGCGGCGCTTGCTTCCGCCTTCTTCTTTTTCGCCGGACCCTGGCTGATCTCAGTGCTGACGACATCGCCCGAGGTGCAGCATGCGGCCGAAACCTATCTGCCCTGGGCAGCGGTGACGGGGTTGACGGGCGCGCTTGCCTTTTTGATGGACGGAGTTTTCATCGGCGCGACATGGTCGGTCGATATGCGCAACCGCATGCTCATGTCCTTTGCCGGCTATCTCCTGATGCTCGCCGTTTTCGTGCCGCTCTTCGGCAATCACGGCCTTTGGCTGGCGATGAACGCCTTCCTGCTCTTCCGCGGCTTTTTCTTGGCCATGCTGGTGCAGCCGCGAGCCGATCAGACCTTCCGCGCCGCCCAGTAATCCAGCCTGGTGTCGCGCAGTTCGCGGATCGAGCCGGCCTTTTCACGGTCCAGGAGCGCGGAGAGGGCGCGGACAATATCGCCGGGCAGGCCCGGGCCCTCATAGACCATGCAGGAATAGAGCTGGACGAGATCGGCGCCCGCCCTGATCTTTTCCAGCGCGGTCTCGGCCGAGGAGACGCCGCCGACGCCGATGATCGGCAGACCAGGGCCGACGCGCTTGCGCATCCTGGCGAGCACGGAAGTCGACCTTTCGAAAAGCGGCACGCCGGAGAGGCCGCCCGCTTCCTTCGCCTGGCGCTCATCCTTGAGACCGTCGCGCGACAGCGTGGTGTTGGAGACGATCAGGCCATCCAGCGCATGCGACAGCGCTTCGGCGGCGATATCGTCCATGCCTTCCTCAGTCAAATCAGGGGCGATCTTCAGAAAGACCGGGATCTTCCGGCCGGATTTCTCCGCCATCTCGTCGCGGGCTGCCAGCACGGCTGACAGCAGCGCCGCAAGGCTTTCGCGCGCCTGCAGATCGCGCAGGCCAGGCGTGTTCGGCGAGGAGATGTTGGCGGTGAAATAGCGCGCGACGGAATGGAAGCGGCGGATGCCGGCGACGTAATCGGCGATGCGATCCTCGCTGTCCTTGTTGGCGCCGATATTGACGCCGATGATGCCATTGCCCTTCAGCGCGGCGAGGCGCCCGAATGCGGCATCATGGCCTTCATTGTTGAAGCCGAGGCGATTGATGACGCCTTCATCCTCCACCAGGCGGAAGATGCGCGGACGCGGATTGCCGGATTGCGGTTTCGGCGTCACCGTACCGATCTCGGTAAAACCGAAACCGAGTTTCAGCAGCGCTTCCGGCACTTCGGCATTCTTGTCGTAGCCTGCAGCCATACCGATCGGGTTTTCGAAGACAAGCCCGGCGACGGTCTGGCGCAGGCGTGGATCGGGAGCGATGTGGCAGGCCGGCACGAGACCGGATTTCAGCGCGGCGATCGACATGCCGTGCGCCGTTTCCGGATCGAACAGGAAAAGACCCTTGCGGGCGAAACGCTTGAAATGATCGATCATGGCTGCAGCTCCGGAAAGATGTGGGCTCCTGCTTCATCGAGCGGCAGCGGCGCCTCCCAGAGCACGGCCGCAAGCGGCAGATCGGCGTAAAGATGCGGGAAGAGATCGCCACCGCGCGAGGGCTCGAAAATGAGCTTATCGCCGAAACCCTCGCCATTGACCGCAATGAGCAGCAGGCCGGACTGGCCGGCAAAATGCAGGGCCGCGGTCTGCTTCACTTGGCCTGCCGTCGAGAAATGGATGAAGCCATCCTTGAGATCGATGCCGGCGCCATGAAAAATGCCGGTTTGTCTGGCTTCCTGCCAGAGCGCTTCCGTCACGATCTTGTAAAGGGTCGGTGTCACGGTCATCATGGCCTCACGATACGCTGGTCCTCAGTCATGAGCGCTTTGCCGGAAAGAGGCGGCGATGTCCACGCCCCGGCGCTTAAAACGGGGCCGCCACAAGCAAAATCCGGAGGATGAGACGATGAAAATATTGGTTCTCACGCTTGGCGTTAGTCTCCTGCCATTTGCGGCCATGGCGGCCGAACCCGATGCCAGCCGCTTCCAGCTGGAAAGGAGCGGCGATCATTTCGTCCGGCTCGACCGGCAGACCGGCGCGATGTCGATCTGCCAGGACAAGGACGGCGCTCTCGTCTGCCGCATGGCGGCCGACGAGAGGGCGGCCTATGAAGACGAGCTCGACCGGCTTTCAAAACGGGTGACGGCGCTGGAGCAAAACACCGCCCAGCGCGCACTGCCGAGCGATGCAGAGGTCGACCGCTCGATCAGCATCATGGAGCGGATGATGAAGAGTTTCATGGGGATGGTGAAGGAGTTCCAGGCCGAGGAAAACGCCAATCCCCTTCCGCAGAAGACGTGATCTGATATAGTCACGTCAGCGAGCATGCATGCACCGCTGAGGGGATGGCGGCGCATGCGGCATGATCGGACTCTTGGGAGGGAGTTTTCGATGCACGAACAGACCATCATCATTGCGGACGATCATCCGCTTTTCCGGGATGCGCTGCGCCAGGCGGTGATCGGCATGGAAGGCCGGCAGTCGATCGTCGAAGCCGGTGATTTCGCCGCCGCGCGCAAGGCGGCAGGCGCCCATGCGGACGCCGACCTGATGCTTCTCGACCTCGCGATGCCTGGTGTCAGCGGCTTTTCCGGCCTGATGGCATTGCGCTCCGAGTTCGCTAGCCTGCCGATCATCATCGTCTCGGCAACAGACGATGCAACGACGATCCGTCGGGCGCTGGAACTCGGCGCTTCCGGCTTCATCTCCAAATCCTCCGGCATCGAGGACATTCGCCGCAGCATACAGACGGTGCTTGCCGGCGATATCGCCACGCCGGAGAGCTACCGCGATGGACAGGAACAGGATCCCGACGTCGCCGACCTGATCCACCGTCTCCATACGCTGACGCCGCAGCAGAGCCGGGTGCTGACCATGCTTGCCGAAGGGCTGCTGAACAAGCAGATCGCTTACGAACTCGGCGTCTCCGAGGCGACGATTAAGGCGCATGTCTCGGCGATCCTGCTGAAACTCGATGTCGACAGCCGGACACAGGCGGTCATCCAGCTCGGCAAGATCAATATGGCGATGGTGGCCTGAAGCAAACCGTCCGAAACAGGATTTTATTCCTTTCCTGTCTTTACTCGGGCGGAACGGTCGGTTAATATTCCGCTCGGTTGAAGCGCGGCATTGGATGAGCCGCACGGGATCGGGCGCATCATGCTGTCACACGAGCAGATCTGGGGAGCGATCGACAGGCTTGCCGAACGGCACGACCTGACGCCGTCTGGTCTTGCGCGGCGCGCAGGGCTCGACCCGACATCCTTCAATAAATCGAAACGGCTTTCCGCAGACGGGCGGCTGCGCTGGCCCTCGACGGAATCGATCTCCAAGGTGCTCGATGCGACGGGGGCGAGCATGGAGCAGTTTCTCGCCTTCATGCGACCGGGCGGCAACCCTTCCGGGCTACCGGACGCGACGTTTGCGCCTCCCGGCAGCTCGATCCCCCTGCTCGGCTTTGCGCAGGCGGGCGCTGGCGGCTTTTTCGACGATGGCGGTTTTCCGGCCGGCCAGGGCTGGGACGTGGTGGAATTTCCAGCAGCGCCATCACAGAAGGCCGGCGTCTATGCGCTGGAGGTGCAGGGCGAGAGCATGATGCCGCTCTACCGCGACGGCGATGTGCTGATCGTCGAGCCGGGGGCGCAGGTGCGCCGCAACGACCGCGTGGTCGTGCGGACACGCGAGGGCGAAGTGATGGCCAAGGTGCTGCTGCGTCAGAGCCCGCGGTCGATCGAGCTCATGTCGCTCAATCCCGAACATCCCAACCGCACCCTCGATCTTTCCGACGTCGACTGGATCGCTCGCATCATCTGGGCCAGCCAATAGGAAGATATTCCATGCCCCCTGCAGCCTTGTTCACAGGTATCACAGGGATTGCGGTGGTGGCCGGCCTGCTGATGGCGGGCCAAGCAAAGCTCGGCGGCGTGGGCCAAGAAGAGATCGCGCCTGCAGAAGAGATGACGACCGCAACGGCGGATGCTGCTCCTGAGACCGCCGGACGGCCGGCGGCAATATCGGATGAACACGCCGAAATGATCGCCCGCTCGGCCGAACCGGCGGTTCCGCCCTCCCCGGCCGCATCTGGCGGCGCTGCGCCCAAAGCCGCCGGTGTCAAACAACAAGCGCAGACGATGCAGCACGACACGGCCGGTCCCGGCACGAAGAAGGCGATGGAGTTGTTGCGGCCGGTGGTTGAAAATGCAGGCATTCTTTCCTTCGGCGAACGCAGGCTTCTGCTTGCCGGCATCGTCTCGACACCGGTCGACAAGATATGCGGACCGGCAAGCCGGCAATGGCCCTGCGGCATGATGGCGAAAACGGCGTTGCGCCTGCTATTGCGCAATCGCAGCGTCACTTGCGATCTCGAGACGGCGGAATGGCAGGGAACGGCGATCGCTACCTGCCGCCTCGGCACAGAGGATCTCGGCTCATGGCTCGCCGAAAACGGCTGGGCGGAAGCAGCACCGGGTTCGCCGCTTGCAGCCGCCGCCGAGAAGGCCAAGCAGGCGGGAAAGGGACTTTACGGCGACGATCCACGCCGCAAACAGCCAGCGGCCCGGCAGCCGCGGAATGCTGCCGATCCCTTGTAAAGGCAGCCGCCAGTTCCTAATCTGGACCGATCGAAAAAGGAATCAGAAATGAACAAGCCGCTTTCCGCCCATGATGCTCTGATCTACGTGATGGTGATGGCATCCGCCGTCGACAGCACGATGAACGACAGGGAGCTGGAAAGGATCGGACAGTTGATCGGATTCCTGCCTGTTTTCAGGGATTTCGATGACGACAACCTGATTTCCGTGGCGCGCGACTGCGCCTCGCTGCTTGCGGGGCCGGAAGGCCTCGACGTCGTTCTGGAAACCGTGCGCGACACCCTGCCTGCAAAGCTCTACGACACGGCCTATGCACTCGCCGTCGAGGTCGCCTCCGCCGATCTCTCGGTCAAGGCGGAGGAACTCCGGCTGCTCAGCCTGCTGCGCGATCGGCTCGGCCTCGACAAGCTCACCTGCGCTGCCATCGAGCGCAGCGCGATTGCCCGTTTCCGCAAGGGCTAAAGTCCGGTTGCGGCGTCAATAGAGCCCGTAGGGAAAATAGCGCAGATAGATTTCCTGAAGACGGCCGTTGCGCGATAGCGCGGCGAGCGCGTGATCGATGGCCGATGTCAGGACGCTATCCTTCTGCCGCAGCATGATCGTCATGCCCTCGCCGAGGAAATGTTCGGAGAGATAAGGGCCGTCGAAGAGCGCACAGCATTTGGCCGAGGCCGGCGAAGAGACCCAGAAGGAAAGCTGCAGCGCATCGGCAAAGGCGGCATCGACTTTGCGCTCCTTGAGCGCGGCAAGCAGGGCTTCCTTCGTATCGAACGGCTCGGCCTTGAGGGCCGGGAAGAAAGCGGCCAGCATCGTTTCGTGCACCGTGCCCCTGACGACGCCGACCGGCCGGCCCGAAAGCGCGGCAGCCGTCTTTCCATCGATCGGCGCCGCCAGATTGCGCACGAAGCGCGCCGGCAGCATCAGATAGGGCCTGGAAAAGACGAATTGCCGGCGCAGCTCCGGCGTCACGGCAAGCCCGGCAATGACGGCATCGCCCTGCGAGGCAGCGAGCGCATCCTTGAGATCGGCAAAGGGGATCGCCTGGATCTCGCACTTGTCCGATATCTCAAGTTCGCCGCAGATTTCGCGGGCAAGGTCGACGTCGAAACCGGAAAGCTTGCCGTTCTGATCGGTGAAGTTGAAGGGCGGAAAATCGACCGACGTCAGGAAGCGCAGGCGAACCAGCGAGGAAAGGTCCGGTTTGGCCAGGCGCTCGCGTGCATCGAAGAGCAGCGGCAGCGAGGGTGCCGCCTGCTGGGCGGATGCGGCAAAACTCAAAAGGAGCGCACCGAGAAACAGCCCGCACGCGAGAACACCCTTCAGGGCCATGGATGCCAGCTTGGATTGCATCATCGTGATCGAGACTCGGGTTAATCGGGAAGCGTTGCCGCGGCGGCGAGATGTATCAGAGTCATCCGCGGCGGGGAATATGCGGGGAGTGCGGATGGCTTCGGTTTCAGACCTCAAGGGATATGCCGCAATGCCTCGATTCCCTCTTCGCCCGAGGAGAGAAGAGACTTGAGACGCCGTCCGAGGATAACAATTCAGCCCCTAAAAATTGCGGGCATCCGCCGTCCGCTGTTAGCGCAGAATTAAAGAATATCGCCTTTTATTTGTGGCGACGACATCGGACCCCGCCAGCCGATCGCATGATGCACGCGTCAGTCCAAACGTATCCTTGAACCGCGATATTGAAGCAGCGTTTTTTCTGCAGCAATTGATTTCAAAAGCACCGGGCGCGCGACGTGCCCGTCAATCGGGTGACATTTCCATGTTGAAGCATCTGAAAATCCGCACGAAAATCATTTCGGTCGTAGCGCTGCTCGGGCTGATCACGATGGCCGGGCTGACCTATGTCATCTCCGAGTTCCATCGCGCGGACGCCGCCTACAGCGCCTTCATCGATCATGAGGCGCAGGCCTCGATGCTGAGCGCGCGCGCCAGCGCATCGGCGGTTGCCTCGGTGCTGCAGGTAACGCTGCTTGCCGACATGAAACCCGATACGCCGGAATTCCAGACGGCACTCGCCACACCGAGCAAGCTGCCGCAGGCCCGAGATCGCATGAAGCAGGCGCTGGCACTGGTGCCCAGCCGCAAGCCGGCGATCGATGAGATCCAGGCCGGCATCGATGAAATCGAGACCCTGGCGAACAAGATCATCGAGCAGAGCAAGGCTAAGGACAGCGCCGGCGCGCTTTCGAATGTTGCCCTGATCAATGCCAAGCTCAATGCGCTGACGCCGAAAATGATCGCCAACAATGATGCGATGATGGCGATGCTCACCGATGGTGGCGACGCGCTCTCGGCCTCGATCAACGGGCGGATCGTCTTCTGTTTTGTGCTGATCGGCGTCGCCGTGCTCGCCGCGGTCGGCTTCAGCGTTGTTGTGGCCCAGATCGGCATCGCCGGTCCCATGACGCAACTGCGCCAGCGCATGACCCGGCTTGCCGAGGGCGATACCACAAGCGATGTCGGCGGCCTCGACCGCCGTGACGAAGTCGGCCAGATGGCAAAGGCCGTTTCGACCTTCCGCGACAACGCGATCGAGCGCGTCCAGATCGAGGCGCGTGCCGAAGCCGACCGCAACGTCAGCGACAGCGAGCGCCGTGAAAGCGAGGCGCAGAAGGCACGCGAGGCATCCGAACTCGAACGCGCCGTCGCGGCACTCGGCGACGGCCTGCGCCGCCTTGCCGCTGGCGATCTCGCCTCGCATATCAATGAGCCCTTCGTCGCGCATCTCGATGCGCTGCGTGAGGATTTCAACAATTCGGTCGAGAAACTCAACGAGACCATGCATACGGTCGGCGCCAACGCCCGGGCGATCAGTGCCGGCGCCAACGAGATCCGCTCTTCTGCTGACGAGCTTTCCAAGCGGACCGAACAACAATCGGCCTCCGTCGAAGAGACGGCGGCGGCGCTGGAGGAGATCACCACGACAGTGCGCGACGCCGCCAAGCGTGCGGAGGAAGCGAGCCAGCTCGTCGCCCATACCCGCCTCGGCGCTGAAAAATCAGGCGATGTCGTCCGCAAGGCCGTCTCCGCCATGCAGCAGATCGAGAAGTCCTCGGGCGAAATCTCCAACATCATCGGAGTCATCGACGACATCGCCTTCCAGACCAACCTGCTTGCTCTCAACGCGGGCGTGGAAGCTGCCCGCGCCGGCGATGCCGGCAAGGGTTTTGCGGTCGTCGCCCAGGAAGTGCGCGAACTCGCCCAGCGCTCGGCCAAGGCCGCCAAGGAGATCAAGGCGCTGATCAGTACCTCCGGCACGCATGTGCAGACCGGCGTTTCGCTGGTCGGCGAGACCGGCAAGGCGCTCGACGCGATCGTCCATGAGGTGCAGGAAATCAACCAGCACGTTCACGCAATCGCCGAAGCCTCCCGCGAACAGTCGATCGGGCTGCAGGAGATCAACACCGCCGTCAACACCATGGACCAGGGTACGCAGCAGAATGCGGCAATGGTCGAGGAATCGACGGCCGCCAGCCACAACCTCGCCACTGAGGCAGCAGCGCTCAACAATCTGCTCGGCCAGTTCAGGCTGACGGGCACCGGCGGCTTCGCCGCCGCCGCACCGATCACGTCGGCCCGGCCACCGGCCGCAGCGCCGCGCGCCACCGCGCGCCCGGCTGCCAAGGCACCAGTGCGTGTTGCCGAAAGCACGGCACGCCCGAAGGCTTCGCCGGCCCGTGCCCTCGGCCAAAAGCTCGCCAACGCCTTCGGCGCAGGCGGCAGCACACCGTCCAGCAAGGATGCTGATTGGACCGAGTTCTGAGGCGATCGAAACAGCTATTGGCAAGGGCGGCTGCGGCCGCCCTTTCTATTTGGCGATCTCCCCCGGCCGCCAGCCGATCTCGACGAGGATCTTTCCGGGCGCCGTGCAATAAAACAGCCAGCCGCCACGCATCGCGGCCGGTGGGCCGGACAGATCAGCACCGGCTGCAACGAGCCCGGCATGGACCGCATCGACATCCGCCCTTTCGGGCAGGATGAAGCCGACATGATAGGTCTGGCGCTGCAGTTCGACCTGATCGGCAGTGCCGAACTTCGCAATCGCGTGGCTAAGGACGATTTCGAGCCCGGCGTCATCCTCCAGGATGGCGAGGCCGTTCAGGCCGCGCATGTCCTTGAGCCGCAGCCCGAAATGGCGGATGAAGAAATCCGCCGTGGCAGCGATATCGGGCACATGGAAATCGAGATGGTTCAGGCGCATAACAGTCTCCGTTCGAAAAAATCCCGGGACTGCCTTTTGCCGTCTCCGCACGCCGCCGGGATCCCGCATCTTCATGCGGATCACGTCGCGGGTTCTCGTGCCATGGCACGGAGCAGAGCTTCTTGAGAGCGCTGTTAACGCTCCAACGGAAGGGATCGGGCTTACCTCAACCGATCCTGCCTTTTTCGACGATGCCGATCTAGCAGACGGCGCCGGCTTCGACAATGGATGGGTTTGCCACACGACTGGTGGAACGTGATTTTCACCCTAGCATCAATAGGTGGATGTCCGGCCGTCCGGCAGAGCGATCACGGCGCTCCCGGCGACGCTTCCCGAAGGATTGAAGAGCGGCATGGGCATTTGTGTCGTGAACTCTCTCCGGCAAGGCGTAAAGTGATGGCGTTCACGGTATTGGGAGGGATGGATATGAAAGCTGCAATCATCTGCCTCGTCGGCACTCTCGCTCTTTCGGGATGCGACACCGTCAGCTACGGCGGACCGGGCCTCGAACCCATCCCCGGAAGCATCACCTATAACGGCCAGCCGCGCACCAAGCTCACCAAATCACCTGTTGGCTCTGCCTTTCCGCATAATTTCATCGACCAATACGGCCGGCAGGTGGAGGAAACCTACATCATCCAGCCGGACCGAAGCCTGATCATCGCACATCGCCAATACAAGCCGATCCGGTTCTTCGGGGATTAGGCGCATCAGTCATCGTGGGAATTGGAGCGGGTGAAGGGAATCGAACCCTCGTATTCAGCTTGGGAAGCTGCTGCTCTACCATTGAGCTACACCCGCGACGAAGCGAGATTTCCAACAGATGGGGGCGGCTGTCAAGTCGCGCCCGCCGGGAAGGTTCAGATGCGGAAGTGCTTCGAGAGTTTAAGGCCCTGGGCTTGGTAGTTGGAGCCGAGGCCGGAGCCGTAGAGGCTGGCGGGCTTTTCCTGCATGTGTTCGTAGACGAGGCGGCCGACGATCTGGCCGTCTTCGAGGATGAACGGCACTTCGTGGCTGCGCACTTCGAGCACGGCGCGGCTGCCGCGCCCGCCGGCCGGCGCATGGCCGAAGCCCGGATCGAAAAAGCCCGCATAATGGACGCGGAATTCGCCGACCAGCGGGTCGAAGGGGGTCATCTCGGCCGCATAATCCGGCGGCACGTGCACCGCCTCGCGCGAGACGAGGATATAGAACTCGTCGGGATCGAGGATCAGTTCGTTGCGGCCGCGGCTGTAGAGCGGCTCCCAGAAATCGAAGATATCGTGTTGGGCCTTCTTGTCGACGTCGACGACAGCGGTGTGGTGCTTGCCGCGATAGCCGATCAGGCCGTCCTTGTCTCCGGCGAGGTCGATCGACAGTGCGATGCCCCCGCCGGACACGTTTGGCAGCTTGCTGGCGACCAGCGTCTCGCTTTCATGCAGCTTCAGGAGTTCCGGCTCGCCGAGCAGGGCCTGGCCGACGCGGAAGCGGATCTGCGATAGGCGCGAGCCGCGGCGCACGACGATCGGGAAGGTGCGCGGGCTGATCTCGAGATAGAGCGGGCCGGAATAACCGGCCGGGATCTTGTCGAACTCCTGGGCGTAATCGGTGATGACGCGGGTGAAGATATCCAGCCTGCCGGTCGAGCTCTTCGGGTTGGCCGAGGCCGACATGTCGGCGGGAAGAGCAAGGCTCTCCATCAGCGGCACGATGTAGACGCAGCCGGTTTCGAGCACCGCGCCTTCCGACAGGTCGATCACATGCAGGCTCAGCCGGTCGAGCTTGTCGGACACCAGATGCGAGGGGCCGGGCATGAAGCTGGCACGCACGCGAAAAGCCTTGGCGCCAAGGCGCAGGTCGAGGCTTGCCGGCTGGATCTGGTCGCGGTCCAGCTCCCGTTCGGAGATCAGACGCTCCGTTTCGAACAGCGCTGATATCGCGCGATCCGCCAGAATTCCCGTTTCACGAGCCATCATGCCTCATCCATCATTTGCCGCCGACAAAACCAAACTCGGGGAATTGACGCAAGCAGCTAACAGCAGTATTGCAGAATTATCCCGTGGTGATTTGGCCGGTCGGCTTGCAGCCACGTTAAACAAGTGGCTAAAAAGACCGGGTTGAAACCGGTCTGCTGTTGCGACCGGTTTTTTTTGTTATGTGAAGGTGATGGCATGAGCAAGACCTGGCGCCCGGCAACCCAACTCGTCCATGGCGGCACGCTGCGTTCGCAATATGGCGAAACGTCCGAGGCAATCTATCTCACGCAGGGTTTCGTCTACGATACGTCGGAGGCGGCCGAAGCCCGTTTCAAGGGCGAGACGGACGGCTTTATCTATGCCCGCTACGGCAGCCCGACCAACGACATGTTCGAAAAGCGCATGTGCATGCTGGAAGGCGCCGAAGACGCCCGCGCCACGGCCTCCGGCATGGCCGCCGTCACCGCCGCCATCCTCTGCCAGCTGAAGGCCGGCGATCATATCGTCGCTGCGCGCGCTCTGTTCGGCTCCTGCCGCTGGGTTGTGGAAACGTTGGCGCCGAAATACGGCATCGACTTCACGCTGGTCGACGGTCGTTACCTCGAGAACTGGGAAAAGGCGATCACGCCGAAGACCAAGGTGTTCTTCCTGGAAAGCCCGACCAACCCGACACTCGAGGTGATCGACATCGCCGGCGTCGCTAAGCTCGCCAACCAGGTCGGCGCCAAGGTCGTCGTTGACAACGTCTTTGCAACGCCGCTCTTCCAGAAACCCTTGGAACTCGGCGCCCATATCGTCGTCTATTCCGCGACCAAGCATATTGACGGCCAAGGCCGGTGCCTTGGCGGCGTGGTGCTTTCCGACAAGGAATGGATCGACGAGAACCTGCACGACTATTTCCGCCATACCGGCCCGGCCATGTCGCCGTTCAATGCCTGGACGCTTCTGAAGGGCATCGAGACGCTGCCGCTGCGCGTCAAGCAGCAGACGCAGAATGCGGCGAAGATCGCTGATTTCCTGGCCGAGCAGGGCAAGGTCGCCAAAGTGATCTATCCCGGCCGCAAGGACCATCCGCAGGCCGATATCATCGCCAAGCAGATGACGGGCGGCTCGACGCTGGTCTGCTTCGAGCTGAAAGGCGGCAAAGAGGCTGCCTTCGCGCTGCAGAACGCGCTCGATGTCGTCAAGATCTCCAACAATCTCGGCGACAGCAAGAGCCTGATCACGCATCCGGCAACGACGACGCACAAGAACCTGACGGAAGAGGCGCGTGCCGAACTCGGCATCTCGCCCGGCACGGTGCGCTTTTCGGCCGGCATCGAGGATACGGACGACCTGATCGAGGATTTCGCGAAGGCGCTCTCCAAGGTCTCGGCCTGATCCGGAGCATGATGCCGAAAAGCGTGAGCGGTTTTCGGACGACATCATGCTCTATATCTAAGACAAGGACGGCCGAACCTCACCCGGGTTCGGCCGGACCGGCGGCGGAACAAGTTTACCCGTGCCGGCGTTCCGAAGCAGAATTAACACTGACAATTAGGCTTAACGATCGAAAACCCTTCGATCATGACTGTTTCATCAATGATCAACGTTCCGTTCCTTGACGGACAGGGCCTCTTATAAGATACGGGTAACATATCTTGACTAAGGTGCAAGGCATGTATCGCGCCCTCACAAGAGATATCGAAGTTGTAGTCGAACCGTTCTATCTGGAGGAGCAATCCGATCCGGAAGACGACCGCTATGTCTGGGGTTACCGGATTGTCATCAGCAACAATTCCGGCATAGCCGTTCGCCTGGTCAACCGCTACTGGAATATCACCGACCAGAACGGACAGGTGGACGAGGTGACCGGTCCCGGTGTCGTCGGCGAACAGCCACGGCTTAGCCCGGGCGACACCTACGAATATTCCTCCGGGTGCCCGCTCGATACGCCCTCCGGGCTGATGTTCGGCCATTACCAGATGGAAACGGACGAAGGCGAGCTGTTCGATGTCGACATACCCGCCTTCTCGCTGGATTCACCGGGGCTGCTGCGCGTCCTCAACTAAAGCGCGTCGCGATCTTTCAGATTCGCTCCTCGCGCTTTAGGTCTTTGTTTTTACGCATGTCGTTATCGCAAAACCGCCGCACACTTTTGCGCGACATGCTCTAGGCTTTTTGCTCGACCGGCTGAAGCTCGGCCGGATCGAAGCGATAGGTGGTCGAGCAGAATTCGCAGGTAACAGCGATCTCGCCATTTTCCTGGCTGGCTTCGATTTCCTCGGCGCTGAAACCCTTCAGCACGTTGCCGATCTTTTCACGCGAGCAGCTGCAGCGGTCGAAGACCGCGCGCGGTTCGTAGACGCGGACACCGCGCTCATGGAACAGACGGAACAGCAGCCGCTCCGTGCCAACAAGCGGATCGGTGAGTTCATCGGCGTCGATGGTTTCGACCAGCGAACGGGCTTCGACCCAGGCATCGTCCTCGCCATGCGGGCGGTTGCCGGTGTCGCCGTCGCCGCCGTGGAGATCCGGCTGGCGCATGCGCTCCGGCGCCTCCGGCAGGAACTGAGCGACAAGGCCGCCTGCCCGCCAGCGATGGCGGGGCTTGCCGGCATCGTCGCGATCGAAGAGTTCGGCGGCTGCAAGACGCACACGCGTCGGGATCTGCTCCGACTGGCGGAAATAGACGCCGGCGATGTCCTCGAGCGAGGTGCCGTCGAGCGCGACGATGCCCTGATAGGGCTGGCTGAACTTGCCCTGATCGATGGTGAAGGCGAGCACGCCCTTGCCGAGCAATTGCTCCGGCTCGGTCTCGCCTGCTGCAACCGCCTTGGCGAGCAGCGCCTGATCGAAACGCGCATAGGCGCGGACGTTTTCCGGCGTCGAGAAATCGGCAACGAGAAGATCGACCGGACCATCGCCCTTTGTCTGCACCGTAAACTTGCCGTCGAACTTCAACGAGGTGCCAAGCAGCACCGTCAGCACGACGACTTCGGCAAGCAGCCGGGCAACGGGCGCGGGATAATGATGGCGCTCGAGGATCGCATCGAGCATCGGGCCGAGTTGGACGGCGCGGCCGCGCACATCCAGACCCTCCACCTGAAAGGGGACGACATGATCATCGCCGGCGAAATCGAACTGGCCGAGGGCGGCTGCAGCTTCTGCCATGGCTTTCACTCCTAGTTTTCAGAGCGATGGGCCAGCGTGCCCGCCGCTCGCGCGGTCGCGAGTTTTTGACTCGGCGACACCAGATTATGGTTCAGATCGCGCCCAGGCACCAAGCAAGAATCGACTTCTGCGCATGAAGACGGTTTTCCGCTTCATCGAAGACCACGGATTGCGGGCCGTCGATCACTTCATCCGTCACTTCCTCACCGCGATGAGCGGGCAGGCAATGCATGAACAATGCATCATTGCCGGCCTTCGCCATCAAGGCCGCATTGACCTGATAAGGCTGGAAGACATTGTGACCCCGGGCCCGATGTTCCTGATTCATGGAGACCCAGGTATCGGTCACCACGCAATCGACGCCGGCGACCGCACGGTCGGCATCATGGCAGAGCATGATTTCGGCGCCCTCATTGCGGGCCCAGTTCAGATAGTGATCCTTGGGCTCGGAACCAAGAGGCACCGCCATGTTCATGCGATAGCCGAAGCGGGCAGCGCCCTCGACCAGCGAATGCAGCACGTTGTTGCCGTCGCCGGTCCAGGCGATGGTCTTGCCCTTGATCGGGCCGCGATGCTCCTCGAAGGTCATGATATCGGCCATGATCTGGCAGGGATGGGTGTCATCCGTCAGCGCATTGATCACAGGTACGGTCGCATGCTCGGCAAGCTCCAGCAGCCGCGAATGCTCGGTCGTGCGGATCATGATCGCATCGACATAGCGCGAGAGCACCTTGGCGGTGTCGCCGATCGTCTCGGCGCGGCCGAGCTGCATCTCGGTGCCGGAGAGGAACAGCGTTTCGCCGCCGAGCTGGCGCATGCCGACATCGAAGGAAACGCGGGTGCGCGTCGACGGCTTCTCGAAGATCATCGCCAGCATCTTGCCGGCGAGCGGCTTGTCGCCTGTGCCGGCCTTGAAGGCCTGCTTGCGGGCGAGCGCATCGTTCATGATGGTTCTGAGATCGGCTGATGTGACCGCCGAAAGGTCGAGGAAATGTTTAGGAGCCATATCGTGTTCTTACCTGTCGTGCGCCCGTAGGCGGCAATCCGTTCAAGCCGTCTTCTTGACCTTGGAGGCGCGAATGCTCTCGGCGGCGCGCTCGATGCGGACGAGGCCCTCGCGGGCCTCCTCGGCGGTGACGACGAGCGGGGGGAGAAGGCGGATGACGTTATCCCCGGCGGGCACGCCGAGCAGATGGGCGGCGCGGATCGCCTGCAGCAGTTCGGCGGAAGGAATAGCAGCCTTGATGCCGAGCAGAAGCCCCTCGCCTCTGATATCCTCGATCACGTCGGGATAACGATCCTTCAACGAGGCGAGACCCTGGCGGAAGACCAGCGCGACGTCACACACCTGCTGGAGGAAGCCTTCGGCGAGGATGATGTCGAGCACGGCACTGCCGACGGCCATGGCGAGCGGATTGCCGCCATAGGTCGAACCATGCGTGCCGGCCTTCATGCCGGAGGCGGCCTCGGCGGTGGCAAGGCAGGCGCCGAGCGGGAAACCGCCGCCGATGCCCTTGGCGACAGCCATGATATCGGGGGTGATACCCGACCATTCATGGGCGAAGAGCTTGCCGGTACGGCCAACGCCGGTCTGAACCTCGTCGAGGATCAGCAGCAGGCCCTTCTCGTCACAGATCTGGCGAAGCGCCTTCATGAATTCGGTGGTGGCGGGACGGACGCCGCCCTCGCCCTGCACCGGCTCGATGAGAATTGCGGCCGTGGCATCGGTGACCGCGGCGCGGACAGCTTCGATGTCGCCGAACGGCACCTGGTCGAAGCCCGGCGCCTTGGGGCCGAAGCCTTCGAGATATTTTTCCTGGCCGCCGGCAGCGATCGTCGCCAGCGTCCGCCCGTGGAAGGCGCCTTCAAAGGTGATGATATGGAAACGCTCGGGATGGCCCTTGGAATACTGGTAGCGACGCGCCGTCTTGATCGCGCATTCCAGCGCTTCCGCGCCCGAGTTGGTAAAGAACACCTTGTCTGCGAAGGTAGCATCCGTCAGGCGCTTTGCCAGGCGCTCCTGGCCGGGAATTTCATAAATGTTCGAGAGGTGCCAGACCTTGTCGGCCTGCTCCTTCAGCGCATTGACCACATGCGGGTTGCTATGGCCGACTGAGGTGACGGCAACGCCGGCGCCGAAATCGAGATATCGCTCGCCGCTTTCGGTGACCAGCCACACGCCCTCGCCTCGCTCGAACCGCAGCGGGGCACGAGAATAGGTGTCATAAAGCGGCGCGGCTTCAGCCATAGCGCGATCTCCCGTCAATGTTATCAAGGCGCTGGACTCCGGCTAAGGAAACCAGGTCCGAAAAATCAAAAATGCCGCCTTGCGGCGGCGAGTGGCACTATTTCCTTTTCGCGCTGCAATGTCAACAAAACTGCGCCCTTAGCGTATGCAGCAAGCTTGTACAGCGGCATTTTCGACCTTCAACAGGCATTATTGCAGAAATGACACGCAGGGGCAGCAAGTTGGGGAAAACTCCGAATTCGATTCATCCGGATTCATGCGACTCTTGTCACGGAGTCAGCCTCACACTAGGTTAAAGTTCAATTACTAGACTGCATGCGGCGGAACTAGTCACCAAAATTGATCAGGCGTTTCTTGTTTCGGAGACTTCCGGGACAACGGTGAGGGATTCTGCCATCACCAACGCAAAAGGTGGAGACAGGGCATGAACTGGACAGACGAGCGGGTCGAGAAACTCAAGAAGCTTTGGGCCGAAGGACTGAGCGCCAGCCAGATCGCTGCGCAGCTCGGCGGGGTCAGCAGAAACGCGGTCATCGGCAAGGTGCACAGGCTCAGCCTTCCCGGCCGCGCCAAGGCCGGCGGCACGGCCACCACGGCGCGAACGCCCAAGCGCGCGACATCGGCGCCGCGCGCACCGAACTATGCCTCGCGCATCGCTACCCGCACCGTTACCCGCCAGCAGGGCGCAACGATGCTGAAGGAAGAGATCGAGATCGAAACGATCGAGGAAATGGAATACGTGCCGGCCGGCAACGTGGTCGTGCCGATTTCCCGCCGCCTCGGCCTGACGGAACTCACCGAACGCACCTGCAAGTGGCCGGTCGGCGATCCGCTGAAGGACGACTTCCACTTCTGCGGCTGCGAATCCCCGGACAATTCGCCCTATTGCGGCTATCACCAGAAGCTGGCCTACCAGCCGGTCAATGAGCGCCGCAGGGCGGCCGCGCGCATCAGCTAAGCGAGCGAACATTGTCACATGAGAAACGGGCCAAGCGGCCCGTTTTTTTATGCGATTGGAATGGAAGCCGTCAAGCTTCCATCGAATAACCGGCGCCGCGGACGGTGCGGATGACGTCCTGCATGTTGGAAAAGTTCAGCGCCTTGCGCAAGCGGCCGACATGGACATCGACGGTGCGCTCGTCGACGTAGATATCGTGACCCCAGACGCCGTCCAGAAGCTGCGAGCGGGAGAAAACCCGGCCCGGCGACGACATCAGGAATTCCAGCAGGCGGAATTCCGTGGGGCCGAGGCGGACTTCGCGGCTCTTGCGATGGACGCGATGGGTTTCGCGGTCGAGTTCGATATCGCCGCATTTCAGCACCGTGGACAGAACTTCCGGACGGGCGCGGCGCAGCATCGCCTTGACGCGGGCGACGAGCTCGGGCGTCGAGAAGGGCTTGACGACGTAATCGTCGGCACCCGTCGAAAGCCCGCGCACGCGCTCGCTCTCTTCGCCGCGCGCCGTCAGCATGATGATCGGCAGGCGCTCGGTTTCCGGCCGCATGCGCAGGCGCCGGCAGAGCTCGATGCCGGAGACGCCGGGCAGCATCCAATCGAGGATGAGAAGATCGGGCGTGCGCTCCTGAAGCCTGATTTCGGCCTCGTCGCCACGAAGGATGGTATCGACCTCGAAGCCTTCTGCTTCGAGATTGTAGCGAAGAAGCACGCTGAGGGCTTCCTCGTCTTCAACAACTGCAACTCTCGGGATCATGCGTGTTGGTCTCCTCGCGCACGATCCTTAAACCGGGGGTGATTTAAGCACGGGATCTTGCGCAAAATCAGAAAGTGGCTGCGACCTCTTTGCGCGCCCGGATGGGCGCGCACGCAATCGGCAGGTCCGGAACCGTTATTCCGTCACAGCGCCAACGGTGTTGGCGCTGTCGTCCTTTGGACGATCGCCTTCCGGCTGCGCACCTGTCGCCATGTAGAAGATCGTCTCGGCGATGTTGGTGGCGTGGTCGCCAATGCGCTCGATGTTCTTGGCACAGAAGAGGAGATGCGTGCAGCTCGTAATGTTGCGCGGATCTTCCATCATGTAGGTCAGGAGTTCGCGGAACAGCGAGGTGTACATCGCGTCGATCTCGTTGTCGCGTTCGCGGATCGCGTTCGCCTTGTCGGCGGAGCGATTGGTGTAGACATCGAGCACTTCCTTGAGCTGGACGAGCGCCAGTTCGGAGAGATGCTCGAGACCGCGGGCGAGCTTGCGGGGAACGCCGGTGCTCTGCACGGCGATGACGCGCTTGGCGGTGTTCTTGCCGAGATCGCCGACACGTTCGAGATCGGCGGCGATCCGGATCGAACCCATGATTTCACGCAGGTCCGAGGCCATCGGCTGACGGCGGGCGATCGTGACGATCGCCTTGTCGCCGATTTCGCGTTCGGCGTGATCGAGGATCACATCGTCGGAGATGACCTTCTGCGCCAGCGCGGTATCGCCGTTGACCAGCGCCCGGACGGATTCGCTGACCATCTGCTCGGCCAGGCCGCCCATCTCGGAAATCCGCCTGGACAGGAACTTCAGATCATCATCATAGGCAGAAAAAATATGTGTCGATGCCATGGGGCTTTATCCTCGAATAACGGGAAGGCTTGCTGTCGCCAAAATCAGCCGAAGCGACCCATGATGTAGTCCTGGGTGCGCGGATCGTCGGGATTGGTGAACATCTTGTCGGTGTCGTTCTCCTCGACGAGGTTGCCGAGGTGGAACATGGCGGTGCGCTGCGAGACACGCGCGGCCTGCTGCATGGAGTGGGTGACGATGACGATCGTGTAGTTCTCGCGCAGTTCGTGGATCAGTTCCTCAACCTTGGCGGTGGCGATCGGGTCGAGCGCCGAGCAGGGCTCGTCCATCAGGATGACTTCGGGGCTGACAGCGACGGCGCGGGCAATGCAGAGGCCCTGCTGCTGACCGCCGAAGAGGCCGGTGCCGGATTCGTGCACGCGGTCCTTGACTTCGTTCCAGAGGCCGGCACGCTGCAGGCTGGTCTCGACGATCTGGTCGAGATCGGCCTTCGACTTGGCAAGGCCGTGGATGCGCGGGCCGTAGGAGACGTTTTCATAGATCGTCTTCGGGAACGGGTTCGGCTTCTGGAAGACCATGCCGACGCGGGCGCGAAGTTCGACGACGTCGATATCGGGATCATAGATATCGTCGGTGTCGAGCGTGATCTTGCCGGTGACGCGGCAGCCGTCGATCGTATCGTTCATGCGGTTGAGGCTCCGCAGGAAGGTCGACTTGCCACAGCCCGAGGGGCCGATCAGCGCGGTTACGGTGTTTTCGCGGATGTTCAGGTTCACATCGAAAAGCGCGCGCTTCTCGCCGTAGTAAACCGAGACATCCTGTCCGATCATCTTATACGGGACGTTGCTCATCTTCTGATCCAGCGCCTTTTCAACTGCTGCTTCCGTCAACATGTTCATGATGTTTAACTCCGTTTACCAGCGGCGCTCGAAGCGACGACGCAAGAGGATGGCGCCCATGTTCATGACGATCAGGAACAGGAGCAGGACGATGATGGCACCCGAAGTACGCTCCACGAAGGCACGTTCGGCCTCGTTTGCCCACATATAGACCTGCACGGGCAGGGCCGTCGAGGGTTCGAGCGGCGTCGCGGGTGCATTGGCGACGAAGGCGACCATACCGATGAGGAGCAGCGGCGCGGTCTCGCCGAGCGCGTGCGCCAGGCCGATGATCGTGCCGGTGAGGATACCGGGCATGGCGAGCGGCAGAACATGGTGGAACACCATCTGCATCTTCGAGGCGCCGAGGCCGAGCGCTGCAGCGCGGATCGACGGCGGCACAGCGCGGAGGGCGGCGCGTGTCGCGATGATGATCGTCGGCAGGGTCATCAGCGTCAGCACCAGACCGCCGACCAGCGAAGCCGAGCGCGGCAGGCCGACGAAGTTGATGAAGACGGAAAGACCGAGCAGACCGTAAACGATAGAGGGAACAGCGGCGAGGTTGTTGATGTTGACCTCGATCAGGTCCGTCAGCTTGTTCTTCGGCGCGAACTCCTCGAGATAGATCGAGGCGGCGACGCCGATCGGCAGGGCAAGCACGAGCACGATCAGCATCAGGTAGAGCGAGCCGATCAGGGCGACGCCGAGGCCCGCGGCCTCCGGACGGCTGGAATTGCCGTTGACGAAGAGGCCGGTGTTGAACTGCTTGTGGAGAGCGCCGCTCGCCTTCAGCTCGTTCATCCAGGCAACCTGCTTGTCGTTGACCTTGCGGTTCTTCTCATCGACCGAAAGGTCGATCTGGCCCTTGTTGGCACTGTCGACATTGGCGTCGGCGAGCACCGTGACGTTGACCGTCTTGCCGATGATCGAAGGATCGGCAACGACCATGTCGCGCAGCTGGATCGGCGCACCCTTGGAGAGCATGGCGGTCGCATCGCGCACATCGGGACGGCTCGAAGCATTGATGTTCAGCTGCTTGACGATCGAGTCACGCAGGAGAACCGGATAGTTGGCGGCGACCAGAACCGAAGGGTCGGTGGCGCGCTTGTTGTCCGGGTCGATCGTCTTCTCAACAAACTCGATCGGCAGAGTGATCGCGGTCTGCTGGAAGGCGGTGTAGCCTTTGCCGATCACCGTCCACAGCAGGATGAAGAGGAAGACCAGACCGAAGGTGATGGCGGCGATGCCATAGGCCTGGAACCGGCGTTCGGCGGCGTAACGGCGCTTGATGCCGATATCGCGGCGCGCAGGCGCTTTGGAAACGGTGACGCCGGCGGGAGAAACAATATCCGTCATTCGTACTGCTCCCGGTATTTTCGCACGATGTAGAGCGCATAGATGTTGAGGCAAAGCGTGATGCAGAACAGCGTGATGCCAAGGGCGAAGGCAACCAGCGTCTGCGGCGAGGTGAACTCAAGGTCGCCGGTCAGCTGGTTGACGATCTTGACGGTCACCGTCGTCATCGGCTCGAAGGGATTGATCTGGATGCGGGCGGCCACACCGGCGGCCAGCACGACGATCATGGTTTCACCGATGGCGCGCGAGGCGGTCATCAGCAATGCGCCGACGATGCCTGGAAGGGCTGCGGGCAGAACCACTTTCTTGATGGTTTCCGAGCGCGTGGCACCGAGACCGAGCGAACCGTCACGCAGCGCCCGCGGCACGGCGGTGATGATATCGTCCGACAGCGAAGACACGTAAGGGATCAGCATGATGCCCATGACGATGCCGGCCGTCAGAACGCTCTGCGCCTGAATGAAGTTGGTGTAGCTGCCGGAGAGCAGGCCGCTGATCTGGGCGGAGAAATCGCGCAGGAACGGGCCTACGGTAACGAGCGCAAAGAAGCCGTAGACGATCGTCGGAATGCCGGCGAGCACTTCGAGCAACGGCTTTGAAATCGCGCGCACTTTCGGCGAGGCGTATTCGGCCATGTAGATGGCGGCGAAGAGACCGACCGGCACGGCAACCAGCATGGCGACCAGACCGATATAGAGCGTGCCGAGCAGCAGCGGGATGAGGCCGAACTGGCCGAAGGACGAGCCGCCGGCGCCGGCGAAGCGCGGATCCCAGACGGTGCCGAAGAAGAAATCGACGGCCGGAACGACCGCAAAGAAACGCGCGGCTTCCGACAGCATCGAAAGCACGATGCCTATCGTCGTCAGGATGGCGATCGACGAGGCGAGCAGCAGGCCCCAGAGCATGACGCGCTCGACACGGTTGCGGGCACGGAAACGCGGAGCAATGACGCGCAGCGCATAGAAGGCGCCGGCAATGGCGAGAGCGAGGACGATCACCGTCATAGCGAGACGGCTCGTCATGCTCATGGCGTTGAGCTTCTTGGCGGCATCAACCATGTAAGGCTGCGGCTGACCGGCGAGCGGCACACCCTTTTCGCTGAGCTTGGCCTGCAGGGCGGCCGGATCGGTCGCCACTGCCGCCGCTTCGTCGGCGGTCAGCATCGTCAGGCCTCGTGCGACCGTCGCCACCATCGAATAGCTCAGATCCAGCTCGACGGCGGCTTGGGCCTTGACGTCGTCAGGGAAAGCGCCACGAACGGAGGACTGGATGATGCCGGGGCTGACGGAAAGCCAGACGCAGAGGACGAGGAGGGCAGGAAGAAGCGCCCAGATCGCCGCATAGGCGCCGTAATAGGCCGGCCGTGAATGCAATGCAGAGGATCTGCCTCCGGCAAGCGCCGTGGCACGGCTGCGCGCGACCAGATAGGCGGCGGCGCCGATCACCACAAGGCACAAAAGTAGGATGGATGTGCTCATTCGTTACGTCCCCAGGCTCACAGCCCCAAGCCCGGCAGCTTCATCAGCCTGCCTTCGGCTTACAATCATGCGGAATGAATTCAATCCTGCGACGGACATGCCGGCGGCAGGGAGATAAAGCAATGCCGGCGCGGGCCTGAAGGCGCCGCGCCGGCATTGTCATTACATGGACTTGCCGGCTTCGACGTCCTTGCGGATCGCTTCGCGCTCAGCATCCGGAGCGGCAACGAGGCCGTATTCAGCGAGCGGGCCGTCGGGGCCGATCATCTTGTCGGATACGAAGAAGTTGACGTATTCCTTCAGGCCCGGAACGGCGCCGAGATGTGCCTTCTTGACATAGAAGAACAGCGGGCGGGAAACCGGATAGGTGCCGTTGGCGATCGTTTCGGTCGACGGAACGATGCCGCTCATGCTCGCAACCTTGAGCTTGTCGGCGTTGTTTTCATAGAAGGAAAGGCCGAATACGCCGACGCCGGTCTTGTTGGCGGCGATGCGTGCGAGGGTTTCCGGATAGTCGCCGTCGATGTCGACTGCAGCGCCGTCCTTGCGGACTGCAACGCATGCCTTGCCCTGGGCGGCCTTGTCGGAGATTTCCTTGGCGATGACGTCAAGAGCGCCCGAAGCCTTGCAGCCGGCGGCGAGAACGTTCTGTTCGAAGACTTCGCGCGTGCCGTGCTTTTCGCCCGGGATGTAGGCAGCGATATCAACAGCCGGGAGCTTCGGGTTGACTTCCGACCACTTCTTGTAGGGGTTGGCGACGAGCTTGCCGTCAACGACGACCTGGGCTGCGAGGGCCTTGTAGATGTCGGCCGGAACGTAAGCAACGTCGGGGTTGGACGAGTCGGTTGCGAAGACGATGCCGTCATAACCGATCTTGACTTCCTGGATGTCGGTTACGCCGGCAGCCTTGCAGGCTTCGGCTTCATTCTTGTTGATCGGACGCGAAGCGTTCGCAACGTCGATGGTGTCTTCGCCAACGCCCTTGCAGAATTCCTTCAGACCAGCGCCCGTGCCGCCGGATTCAACGACCGGCGTTTTGAAGTTGGTGAAGGTTTCGCCGAAGGACTCGGCGACGATCTTTGCGTAAGGCAGGACGGTGGACGAACCAGCAACCTGAATCTGGTCGCGGGCGACGGCAGCGCCAGCGAAAGCAGCAGTTGCAGCGAGCGCGGCAACGGTGAGCTTGAAGGTGTTCATGTAAATCTCCCGGCATTTGGGCTTGTGTGAGTGCGGCCTATGAGAGGCCCTCGCAGTGCCTTTTTTCATCGGCGGGACTCTCTTAGCGCTTTAAGCCTCGTCCTTTTATGTCAAACTGATGAAACATTTGTGACAGTTTAAGCTATTGATTTATAATTGAAAATTATAACTCGGCCGATTAATCGTGTCAGCGAGCAGAAAAGTTCGGCGGTCAATCTACCTCGCGTTGTATAAACCGGCTGCATATTGGCGACGAGAGGAGGACGACTGCCAACACATTGTCAGAAGCGAACTGTAAAATCCGTGCCCTTGCCGACTTCCGATTTTACGATCAGCCGCGCCCGGTGGCGTGTGAGGATATGCTTGACGATCGCAAGGCCGAGGCCGGTGCCTTTCTTGGACCGGCTATCCTCGATACTGACGCGATAGAAACGCTCGGTCAGGCGCGGCACGTGCTCGGCCGGTATGCCGGGGCCTTTGTCGACGATGCTGACCTCCACCGGGTTGCCCGCGCCGTTCTTCAGCCAGACATCGACGATTTCGCCCTCCTGGCCGTATTTGCAGGCATTTTCCATCAGGTTCTCGAAGACCTGGACAAGCTCGTCGCGGTCTCCAAGCACCTCCACCTTGCCGTCGGGCAAATGCAGGTTGATGTCGACGCCGACGTCCCTGGCGAGCGGCACCAGCGAGTCCCTGACATGGCCGAGCAGCGGCACCAGATCGATCTTCTCGTCAGGCGCGATATGCGATTTCAGCTCCAGGCGGGAGAGCGACAAAAGGTCGTCGACCAGCCTGCTCATGCGCGTCGTCTGATCGAGCATGATGTTGAGAAATTGCGCCTGCGCCTTCGGATCGTTCTTGGCCGGCCCCTGGATGGTCTCGATGAAACCGCGCAGCGATGCGAGCGGCGTGCGCAGCTCATGGCTGGCATTGGCGACGAAATCGGACCGCATGCGGTCGATGCGGCGGACCTCTGAAATATCGCGGAAGGAGAGGATGAAATAACGCTCGCGCAACCCCTCCTCGGCCTCGAATTCGACGGGGGCGCTGCGCACGATATAGACCCGCTCGGAGGGCAACCGCTCGGAATGCTCGATCTGGTTCGGCGCATTGGTGGCGATGGTTTCACGAACCATGTCGAGAACGCCGGGCGAGCGCAGGCGGGCGGAAATGTGGGCGCCGAGCGTCACCTCGCCGAAGGCTTTTTCGGCGGCGCGGTTCTGGAAGAGCACCGAGGCATCGTCGGACAGCACCATGACGGGGATATCGAGGCCAGCGAGCGTGGCCGACACCTCGGCCAGGCGGCTCGGCGGCGCCTCCGGCTCGATCTCCACCGGTTCGACGGCTTCGGCCTTGATCACCGGCGCCTCGTTGAAAAGCGCGGTCAGGATCATGGCGAGGAGCAGGATGAGCACGGCCCATTTGTTCATGCCGGCGGCGAGAGCCACGAGGGCGCTCAGGATCGCCGCGAGCAGCACCGGCCGTTCGCGCCGGATGCGCGCCAACAGGCTCTTTGTCCACGATGTTTCGTCTTGCTAGTGCCCTCGCGGCGTCGATTCGTTTATCGTCATATTGAACTCTGCCTGATAGCGGCAATTCATGACAGAAGTTTTCGGACAGTGTCTCCGATGCGAAAGGCCGCAGCAAAAATCCGCAAAAAACTCCAGGCCAAAAGCGAAAGATTTGATTTTCAACGGTAAATATGTTCGCCTGCGGCAGGAGAAACAAGCAGGCGCAGGAGGACCATATGGACGAGGACGTCGAAAACAGAGCCGTGGAGCTGGATATCCGGGACAAGAAACGCGTCTTCGATGTCGACGATCCCATCCTGCCGGACTGGGTGGAGGAAAAAGCGCTGGCATCCGGCGATTTTCCCTACAAAAAGAAGCTTGCGGAAGAGGACTATCTGGAGCAGCTGGAAAAGCTGCAGGTGGAACTCGTCAAGGTGCAGTTCTGGCTGCAGGCGACCGGCAAGCGGGTGATGGCGCTGTTCGAGGGACGCGACGCGGCCGGCAAGGGCGGCGCGATCTCAGCTTCCTCGGCGCATATGAACCCACGCCTTGCGCGTGTCGTGGCACTGACCAAGCCCACCGAACGCGAGCAGGGACAATGGTATTTCCAGCGCTATATCGCGCAGTTTCCGACATCAGGCGAGTTCGTGCTCTTCGACCGCTCCTGGTACAACCGCGCCGGCGTCGAGCCGGTCATGGGCTTCTGCACGCCGCAGCAATATGAAGACTTCCTCAAACAGGCGCCGCAGCTCGAAAAGATCATCGCCCTTGAAGGCATCTTCTTCTTCAAATTTTATCTCGATATCGGCCGCGAGATGCAGCTCAAGCGCTTCCACGACCGCAGACACGATCCGCTGAAAGTCTGGAAGCTGTCCTCGATGGATATCGCGGCGCTGACGAAATGGGGCGACTACAGCGCCAAGCGCGACCGGATGCTGAAGGAAACCCACGCGGATTTCGCGCCCTGGACTGTCATCCGCGCCAACGACAAGCGGCGAGCGCGCCTGGAACTGATCCGCCACATGCTGAACAGGATGGATTATGACGGCAAGGACAAAAAGGCGCTCGGCACAGTCGACGAGGAGATCATCGGCTCCGGGCCTGGCTTTCTGAAATAACGCCTTCCGAAATAGACCGGGTGCTTGGCGGAAAGCCGCATCACTGCCCCGGCAGGATGCGGACCGCGAAGAGGTTGATGCCACGCGCCTTGCCGTCGAGATCACTGTTGATCGTCAGCGTGCCCGGCGAATTCGGCGCCAACGACCGGTCGAACTTCACCTGCAGCAGCGCATCCGACTTTTCGCGGGTGACGCTGAAGCGATGGCGGGCGCAATTTCCGAGCGATTGAAAATTGCATTCGACGGTGACTTGCGTCGGCTCGTCGCTGGTCGACTGCAGGGTCAGCGCGATCGTCGAGGATTTGCCGGCGAGCTGCTGCAGCACCGACGCCGGCACGTTGATCGAGATATTGCCGTCGGCCGCACCGCTCTCGGAAATCAGGCGGACGGCGGGGCCGTCATTCTCGGTGATTTTTTCGGTGCGCGCCCGCCGACCGTTCTGGATTTTGTCGGCCTCATCAGGCTTGAACACGGGGATCCAGTCCGCCGAAAAACTGTTCTGCGGGTCGATGGTCACGGGTTCGTCGGTGTGGGAGCCGGTGTTTGCGGCGCCATCGTTCTTGGCGCTATCGTCATTGCCGGTGAAATCCTCGGGCTGCGTGCTTGCCGGCGGATTGGCGACGCTGGTGTCGCGCTCGGCCGCCGTCAGGAGCAGCCCCGACGTATGCGCCCACCAGGCGCCGATGCCGATGAAGGCAAGCAGCACGCACCAGACGAGAAGCCTTGAAAAGAACTTGCGCGGCTTGCGCCGGCCGGCAGCCCGCTCCGGGCGGAAATCCATGTCTTTGGCGCGTTGGCCGCGTTGCAGCCGCTCCTCGCCGACTGGGGCGGCGGCCAGATGATCGGTATTGCTCGCATGCACGTCATCGAGGCTCGAATCGTCGCCGCGACGCATGATCACGTCGGGGGCGCGTGTCTCGCCGGAGATCATGGGGCTGTCGATATCGTCCACGTCAGGCCGGTGAACCGGAGCCGGCGGCATTTCGACGACCGGCGGCACAGGCACTTCCGGCGGCCTCTGGCGGGGGTGGAGGCGATCCCGCTCCTCGCCTTCGATGGCGTGAATGGTGCTTTCCAGGCGATGGCGGTGATGGGCGACGACCTCGGCATCGGTGATATCCTGCTTGCGCAGGCCGGCTTCCAGCGCCTGGCGGGCGGACTGATAGATCCTCGCTCGAACCTCCGGATTGTCGCGTTCGGAATTCTCGAGCGCTGTTCTGATGGCCGTTTCTAATCCGCTCACGTCAAGTCCTTCACTGTGAATCCGGCATCCGACTGCAATCCCCGCCGTTCTCCATCAAAATTCGGTAGCGGCAAGCGCGGCAAACCGCAAGCCTCGCGGGCTTGGCCGCAATTGATCGGCGGGGGATAATGAGTGGCTTTCACGGCTTGCGGATCTCATTTTATGACTCTCTTCGGACTATATATTCGTCGTGAAATCGTCGAAGGCGTGGCGGCCGCTCTTTAATCACCTTTTCATCTCTGTTATGAGATTGACGTTTTCGTAAACGTCAATCGAAGCGGTGAAGCATGGCCCTGCCCCCGATCCTTACGGACAAACTCAGACTGCCGGTCATCGGCTCGCCGCTCTTCATCATCTCGCATCCTGCGCTGACGCTGGCGCAATGCAAGGCGGGCGTCGTCGGCGCCTTTCCGGCCCTGAACGCCCGGCCGGAAAGCCAGCTCGACGAATGGCTGGCCGAGATCACCGAGGAACTCGCCCGCCACGATGCCGCCCATCCCGAGCGGCCGGCAGCGCCCTTTGCCGTCAACCAGATCGTGCACATGTCGAACAAGCGGCTGGAGCACGACCTCTCGCTCTGCGTCAAATATAAGGTGCCGATCGTCATCTCCTCGCTCGGCGCCGTGCCCGAGGTCAATGCGGCTGTGCATTCCTATGGCGGCATTGTGCTGCACGACATTATCAACAACCGCCACGCCCATTCGGCGATCCGCAAGGGGGCCGACGGGCTGATCGCAGTGGCGGCCGGCGCCGGCGGCCATGCCGGCACGCTTTCGCCCTTCGCGCTGACCCAAGAAGTCCGCGAATGGTTCGACGGGCCGCTGCTGCTGGCCGGCGCGATTTCCACCGGCGGCGCAATCTTGGCCGCCCAGGCGATGGGCGCCGACATGGCCTATATCGGCTCGCCCTTCATCGCGACGCAAGAAGCGCGCGCCGCGGACGCCTACAAGCAGGCGATCGTCGCGGGCGCGGCCGCCGATATCGTCTATTCCAACTATTTCACCGGCGTGCACGGCAACTACCTCAAGCCCTCGATCGTCGCCGCAGGCATGGACCCCGACAACCTGCCGATCGCCGACCCTTCCAAGATGGATTTCGAGCAGGCGACCGGCGGCGCCAAGGCCTGGAAGGATATCTGGGGCAGCGGCCAGGGCATCAGCGCCATCAAGGCGGTCGAGCCTGTGGCAAACCTCGTCGACCGGCTGGAGGCCGAATACAAGGCGGCGCGTGCCCGGCTGGCGCTCTGAGGCGTTGCCTTGCCGCGCCCCTCTTTTTTGCCAAAGGCATGACAGGGTGCTTGAAATCTTCAAACAATGCCTGTATCAGCGCCATGCAAATCGCGGGCCGCATGTTTCGGCCGTGAAACGCCGCTTTAGCTCAGGTGGTAGAGCACATCATTCGTAATGATGGGGTCGCAGGTTCGAGTCCTGCAAGCGGCACCATTTTTCTCATGAAATTCAGCAAGCTAGGCCCCGGGACGTCCATATCGGGCGCCTTTATGCCTTCTATTTTCGGTCTGTGTAATCACCGAATAATCACGGGGATCAATGAGCGCCGTGCGGAATGCGTCCGCCGTGAGGCACTGTGCAATGATGGAAAGAGCCCAATCTCGGCAGCGATACGCGGTTGCCCCCGGACCACCCGCGCGTCTTGCATGCCTGATCGAAGCCGAAGCGAGGCGTTGCGCGGGTATGTTCCGGATGCGATTGACCGGCGCGTCATCGGTCGTCCGGGGTGGCCAGTCTTGCCACTCGTCGCCGGCCAAGACTATCGAAGCAAACGGCGACCGGAAGCCGGCAGGGCTGATCCGCGCCGTTACCCAGTTGGCCCACTTGATTGCGGCGACAAGCTCGATGGGCAACGATTTGAGGCGTCCAAACACCCGGCTCACGCTGATGGATCACGGCGTCTTCCCTCTGTTGAAAGGAAGACCCGTTATAGCGCAATGCAGGAACATTATCCTCACAGGCCGACGAGATTGCAGGACACTATTTCTCTTCCGTTCTTGATCGATCGGTTGCGGTTCGTCCCGCGTTGAAACCTGTGGTCAAGGGGTGGATCAATAAGCGAGAGGCGTGCGCCGGCATTGAATTCGTCTCAAATTCTGTTGTCTCCTGTCGCGGTCACCGGAAAGGCAGGTTCGGAATGTATGATTGGGCTATATGGCTTGTCGCGCAAATCCCTTTGGCTGCGGTCCTTGCGGTCGCCTACTTCTTCAAGGACGCTCTAGCTTCCTGGGTCAATGCGCGAACGAAGCATTCCTTCGACGCGAAGTTAAGAGGAGTTGAAGGCCGATCTCGCGGTCAAGGCAAGAGAGATCGATACGCTCAGGACAGTGCCGTTTTCTGCACGATCAGCGCGGCAAGCATTAGTCGATAAGCGAAAGCTTGAGGCGATTGACCAGATTTGGGCGGCATTAAAGGTCATGCGGCAGGGCAAGTCCACAACCGCCCTTCTCGCAGTCATCAAGTGGGATGCGGTTGCCGACTTGACCGAAAAAGACGGCAACGCCCGAGAGATGTTCAAGACTATGCTGGACAGCGCCAAAATAACTGAGCTTTTCAATCACAATGCTCATGCCGCAATGCCGTACGTTTCGCCAATAGCTGCAGCGCTGTTCAGCGCATATGCTACGGTGATCACTTTCACCCAGGCTCAGCTAGTAGTTCTGCAAACCGGTCTCGGAAAGAATGCCCTTTCGTCACCTGATGCGGTTTACAAGGTTCTTTCGGCAGCTTTGCCTGACTGGTCGGAATCAACAAAGTGGGCGCTTTTGGTTTCGCTCAGGTTCTGGACGAGCTTGAGAAGCGGCTGTTGGCGGAGCTTCAGCGTAACATCGAGGGTAGAGGCGATGACGAGGCTCAGGTCACCATTGCGGCGGGGATTTTGGAGCTTGTCCGGGATGCCGAGCGTAAGATGAGCGAGCGAAAGGTACCCGCCCAATTTTCACAATAGATCGCGACCAGATGCCCCATAACTGGTCGTTGCTTGGCCGAATATCGAGCCCATCCGCGATTGCGCTGGCGATCGACTGCTGAACTCCTCGTCCGTCATCTTTTTCCCTGGCGCCCGCGGTTTCGACGGCATCGGCTTGCCGGCCTTTTTCTCATATCCAGTCGTCTGTCGTTTCCGCGAAAAACTTCAGCAAGACTTCCGGTAAAGCTCTTGCGCAAGTGCAAATGACCGAGGAGGGTATGGCCCGTCCGGCGGCGCAGGCATAACCCCGTCATCATTTGATAACTCGCTTGAAAAACCGCCTCAAAACTTCATGGAGAGTCGGGATGGAGCACATGATGATCCACCCACCCCAAAGGCTGATTAGATAAAACGCGGCAAACCGGAAATGACCAAATAGCTCGGTCCCGCCTCGGCACTTCGCGTTGGTGCATGCGGTGATTTGGGCCATGCCATAGGCAGCTAGCGCAACTAGAGCTAGCCCTGAAAGGGCAACGCCTAACGCCTTGGCGGTTGAAATCTGCGGGTCAGGTTTGCGTTTAATCTGGCGTGAGTAAAAGAAATA
The DNA here is from genome assembly GCF_003938655.1 of Rhizobium pisi. Classification (GTDB taxonomy): domain Bacteria; phylum Pseudomonadota; class Alphaproteobacteria; order Rhizobiales; family Rhizobiaceae; genus Rhizobium; species Rhizobium pisi. The sequence continues at coordinate 235,255 of NZ_RJJT01000001.1, read as the reverse complement.
GATTGCTAAACAGGCGCACGGAAGAGCCGTCGCCAGTGAGGCCGACAGCATCGAAACGGGCGTCTGATCTACCAGGACCGAGAAGATGTTCGCCCAAATATAAGCAAAAATAGGGACGCAAAGCAGTGAAGTCTCCCAGCTTTTTGGGCCAGGTTTATAGAACTCTTGGAAAACAACGACGAAATGGCACGCCAGCGCGAAGAGCGCTGGAAACAATGGGAACTCCCATCGTAGAAGAAGCAATCTCAACAATCTGAAACCTACCCGGCGCTCGATACTGCGTTACGCTTCATCTAGAAGAAGCAACCCCTCCGCAGTCCAGGAGCCACCTTGAATTCCGGCTTAACCAGACCGTATGAGGCGAGGACCTCGACCGCGATTTCCCCGGCATATATAGCCTTGTGATCCAGCCATCCATTACCTCGGCTCAGGTATTCTTCACACATGCACGCAAGGGCTCCTAAGATCCTTTTCTCTTCGGGGGTCACAGCTGTTGCTCCATAACACTTAGAAAATACACGAGTGATAATCGGGTCTTTAGATCGGATCGGTGATCCCTACCACCCATCATTATCATCAGGTGATGGAATTTTTCTCGCTTTGCTTTCAGAGGCGGTCAGGTGCAATCGTCACCGGCAGCATGAAATCTTCATCATCGACGCCCAACGACGGCGGGCCCCGGCTGTGAGATCGCAACCACGGCAGGAACAATGCCCCGGTCGGGCAGGTTTTCCTCCTCGAACCAACAACATGGAGAAAATCATGTCCTGCAAATTCATCGCGATATCGCCTCTTTTGATCGGCCTTGCCGGCTCGGCCGTGGCGCAAACGGCGGGTGGAGCGAATTCCAGCGGGCGGCTTTCGGTGGCGCCTGTTATCGGCGGGTCGGGCAGTTCGGGCGCAGGTTCGGCTGGAACAGGCTCTGCCGGCACAGGGTCGGCGGGCACGGGTTCTGTCGGCACTGATCCCGGGACCACAGGCAGCACCACCGGCAATGACGGGGTCGATCTCAATAGCGGACGCAGCACGATCAATCCCGGTGGGGTCAATCCGAACCTACAGCCGACGCCCGGTTGCACCGGGGCAAGCGCGGATACCGGCTCGCTTGGCGAGGCATGCCCGCAATAGGGTGGCGCCCTTCCCTTCCGACCATATGAAGGCCCGGGGGGAACGGCGCTGCGCCTTCATTTCGGCTGTCACTATCCTGAACCGGCCCAAAAACGATGGCTGCCGTCAGAATTGCTTTACCGGCCGTCGTCTAGGTCGTAAAAGAACAGCATTCCTCCGCAAGCGGCGCATCATCGCCCTTCCAGCCAGTCTGCCGACATTCCCGGCCATGCGGAGCTCCCGAAGAGGATCGTCATGTCGAATGCAGCGCATCGCTCAAACCGCGTGCTTGTCGTCGCCACCATCATGCTCGCAACCTTCATGGTGGCGATCGAGGCGACGATCGTGGCGACTGCGATGCCGCGCATCGTCGGGCAGCTCGGCGGCTTTTCCTATTATAGCTGGGTGTTTTCGGCTTTCCTGCTGGCGCAGTCGACGACGACTGTCATCTACGGCAAGCTTTCCGACATCTTCGGGCGCAAGCCGGTGCTGATCGGTGGCATCGTCATCTTCCTCGCCGGCTCGTTGCTCTGCGGATTCGCGTGGTCGATGATGTCGCTGGTGCTCTTCCGGCTGCTGCAGGGGCTTGGCGCCGGCGCGATCCAGCCGGTGACGATGACCATTATCGGCGATCTCTTCACGCTCGAAGAGCGCGGCCGCGTGCAGGGCTTCATGGCAACCGTCTGGGCGACATCGGCCGTCGTCGGGCCGCTGGCCGGCGGCATCATCGTCGATAACATCTCCTGGGCCTGGATCTTCTGGATCAACCTGCCGATCGGCATCGTCTCGATCGTCGCCTTCATGGCCTTCCTGAAGGAGGATGTGGCGCATAAGCAGGCAAAGATCGATTATCTCGGCGCGGTGCTGTTTTCGATCTCGATTGTCGCACTGCTGATCATGCTGACGGAAACGGACGCGAGCGTCTGGATTCTGCTGTCGCTCTTCGCCGTCTTCGTGGTCGCGGGCCTACTCTTCCTCGCACAGGAGAAGCGGGCGCCGGAGCCGATCATCTCGATCGCGCTCTGGAGCCGCAGGCTGATCGCAACCAGCAATGCGGCGACGCTGCTTGCCGGCATGGCGCTGATCGGGCTTTCGACAATCCTGCCGATCTATGTGCAGGGCGTGCTCGGCCGTTCGCCGATCGTTGCCGGATTCACGCTCACCATGCTTGTCGTCGGCTGGCCGATGGCGGTGATGCTCTCCAGCCGCTTCTACAAGGCCTTCGGCATCCGTCGGACCTTGCGCGTCGGCAGTCTGCTGTTTCCGTTCGGCGCCTGTTTCCTTTTGTTCCTCACCCCAGAAAGCTCGCCGGCGCTTGCCGGCGCCGGCTCCTTTTTCATGGGCTTCGGCATGGGTCTCATCAGCCTCACCAGCATCGTGCTGGTGCAGGACAGCGTCGAATGGTCGATGCGTGGCAGCGCCACAGCCTCGATCATTTTTGCCCGCAGCCTCGGCAACACGCTCGGCGCCACCGTGCTCGGCGCGATCCTCAATGCCGGCATCAACCACTATGCGAGCGGCGAGGCGGCGGCCGGCCTGCACGAGGCGCTGAACCAGCCGACCGGGCTTTCGGCGCTCGCCGCCGATCCGGCGATCCGCTCGGTCTTCAATGCGGCGCTGCACTGGAGCTTCTGGGGCGTGGTCGTCGTTGCGGTGCTGACCTTCTTCACCACCTGGCTGATCCCGGTCGGCCATAACAGGCGTGAAGAGCCGGCCGCAGGAACGGCAAGCGAGGCGGCCTCGCAATAGCGATCCCTAGAGAATTTCCGTTTTTCTCCGAATCACGGAAATTCTCTATCTCTTTGTTCTCACGCAATTCCGGACGCAAAACCGCTACGCACTTTTGCTGGAATTGCTCTAGCGGAACAGCTTCGGGCATCTCCGGACTGCGGTGGCGTACGTCTCCCGTCAAGGGGCACATACGCCACCACAACTGTCAGCGGAAACCGCCGCTGGCGGCCAAGCGCTCGCCGGTCAGCCAGCGGGCATCGTCGGAAGCGAGGAAGACCGCGACACCGGCGATATCGTCCGGCTGGCCGGTGCGGCCGAGCGGCGTCTGGGCCACCAAAACCTGCTCGAAATCCGAGCCGATGACGCCGGCGGTGTGCGTGCCTTCGGTCTCGACGATACCCGGGAGAATGGCGTTGACCCGGATCTTGCGCGGCCCCAGCTCCTTGGCAAGTACGCTGTTGATGCCCTCCACAGCACCCTTCGTGCCCGTATAGACGGAAGAGTCAGGCGGAGCCAGGCTGGTGACAACAGACGAAATGTTGATGACGCTGCTGCCCTCGCCAAGATGCTTGACCGCTGCCTGGGTGGTCAGCAGAACGCCCAGAACATTCACGTCGAAGATGCGACGATACTGTTCCTCGGTCACCTGCTCGATCGGCGCGAATTCATAGACGCCTGAGTTGTTGACCAGCACGTCGAGCTTGCCGAACTCCTTGACCGCGGCATCAACCAAGCCCTGTGCCTGTGCCGCCTTGGAAACATCGCCCTGGACCGCAATGGCTTTGCCGCCGGCCGCGCTGATCGCCTCAACCACGGCATCCGCTCCCGCCTTGCTCGACGCGTAATTCACCACCACCTTCGCGCCCTCCGCCGCAAGTGCCTTGGCAATCGCAGCACCGATCCCTTTGGAGGCCCCCGTTACGATTGCGACCTTTCCTGTCAGCTTAGCCATCTTCCATTCCTTCTGATCCGGACTGCCGTCGAGATTGGCGGCTTTGTTCCTTAGTTCGGAAATTCGGAACTATTGATCCTGATGTCAAGGGGCGCTATATGAAATTCATGAGACCGCTCTTTCACCCAGCAATAGAGGACATCCGGCCTGAGGCGATCCTGTACGCGCTCTCCGACCCGGAACGCGTGGCCATATTTACGCAGCTTGCCGCCGGCTGTGGAGTGACGTGTTCTGCGCTTGCCGATCTGGGTGAGCGCACCATTCCGAAGTCCTCGCTATCGAACCATTTCAAGGTGTTGCGCGAATCCGGGCTGATCCGGAGCGAGCGCCAGGGTGTGGAGATGCGCAACCAGAGCCGCTGCGCAGAGCTGGATGAGCGCTTCCCGGGCCTGATCGAGGCCATTCTGACTGCTTACAGACAGCGTCCCGGCCAGCCGAAAGCGGATTGACCTGAAGGCTCAAGCGCTCTCGGCGGTCGGCGGCAGAGACTGCAGCAGGGTCTGGCGCGCGGAGCGCAGATGTGCACGGCAGGCCTTTTCGATTGCCGCCTGGTCGCCGGAATCGAGTGCTGCGATATAATCCAGATGTTCGTAGATCGCTCGCTCGTTGCGCTCGCGCGCGGCGGTCTTGTTCCACTGGTAGTGATAGTGGAAGATGATGGCGATCGCATCGTAGAAATCGGCGATGAAGCGGTTCTTCGAGGCGCGGTGGATCAACAGGTGGAAGCGCTCGTCGAGGACGGAGAAATCCTTGAAACGCTGGTTGATGTCGGCAAGCATGGCGAGATGTTCCTCGCGCATGGCGGCAAGATCGATCCAGGCCTGGTTGTCGCGGGGAAGCCGGCCGAATTCGGCGGCGGAATGCAGCTCGAACATCTCGCGCACATCGGCAAGCTCAAGGGCGAATTCGCGCGTGAAGCCCTTCAGCGTCCAGTGGCTGTTCGGACGTTTTTCGATAAGGCCGAAGCGGGAGAAGCGGATCAGGAATTCGCGTACGCTCGTCGTGCCGGTGCCGATTTCGCGGGCAAGCTCCAGTTCGTTGATCTGCATGCCGGGCGCTGCATCATCGGCAAGGATGCGCTGCATGAAGCTGCGCTCGATGATGTCATGCAGCGAATCCGTCTCTTCGGAAGGGAAGAGGTCGCGGTCCGTCGGCTGGCGCAGCACGATCTTCTGGCGCTTGTTCCAGCGGATGATGCCTTCTTCGCTCAGCCTGGTGAGGATGGCGCGCGCCGTGCTGCGGCTAACGCCGAGCTGGGCGGCGATCTCCGGCTCCGAGGGCAGCGCCGTATCGGTGCGCAGCGCGACGGCATAGCGATTATATGCCTCCTTGAAGACCGTGTTCTGCCTTGCCATCAGACCCCCGCTTTTCCGCCCGCGTGCCGCGACCGCCGTTCCCGCTCAAAAGCAGGAAGGCGCCGGACCAAGGGCCTGTCCAAATGACCCTTAGCTCATTTCTGGCCGCCTGCGGCTCATTGCCTCCCTCGTCCACAGGATCAATATTCCCGTTGACTTGAAAATGTTTATTGTAGATAAAAAACAAAATCAATGCGCATTCGCCGATGCAGCGGGCGTTTCCTCAGGGAGAAAAGATTGGACAAACAGCCTTGGATCATCCTCTCGGCCGGAGACAATGTCGCGGTCGCAACGGCGGTTATCGCGCCGGGTTCGACGGTTGCCGGCATTCAGGCTCGCCAGAAGATCGACCCCGGCCATAAGGTCGCGATCGCGGATATTCCGCTCGGCGCGGCGGTGGTGAAATACGGACAGGCAATCGGCCGCACCACTGAAGAGGTCAAGGCCGGCGACCATGTGCACAGCCATAACCTGCATTTCGAAAACGACCGGCTCGCCGCGACCGCCAATTCGGCGCCGGAAACGGCGATGGCGGACGATAAGGCGCGGACCTTCATGGGATATCGCCGCGCCGACGGGCGGGCGGCGACACGCAATTATATCGGCATCATCGCCAGCGTGAACTGTTCCACCACGGTCTGCCGGGCCATCGCCGACGAGGCGAACCGGACGATCCTGCCGCATTACGAAGGCATCGATGGCTTCGTGCCGATCGTGCACGACCAGGGCTGCGGCATGAGCTCGACCGGCGACGGCATGAACGTGCTGCACCGGACGCTTGCCGGTTACACCCGGCATGTGAATTTCGGCGGCGTGCTGATGATCGGCCTCGGCTGCGAGGTCAACCAGCTGACGCTGTACGGCCAGAGCGGTGCGGGCGCCTCCAAGCGGCACTTCAACATCCAGGACGCAGGCGGTTCACGCCGCGCGGTCGAGCGCGCCATGGGCGTGCTGCGCGAAATCGCCGCCGATGTCGGCAAGGAGCGGCGCGTGCCGATCTCGATCGGCGAGATCATCATCGGCCTGCAATGCGGCGGCTCGGACGGCTTTTCCGGCATCACCGCCAATCCGGCGCTCGGGGTGGCGGCCGATCTGCTGGCTTCAGCCGGCGGCACGGCGATCCTTTCGGAAACCTCGGAAATCTACGGTGCCGAACACCTGCTGCGCAGCCGCGCCGTCAGCGACGAGGTGGCAAAGAAACTCGACGAGAAGATCGCCTGGTGGGAGCAATACGTCGCCCTTCACGGCGCTTCGCTCGACAACAACCCCTCGCCCGGCAACAAGCGCGGCGGGCTCACCACCATTCTGGAAAAGTCGCTCGGCGCAGTCGCCAAGGGCGGCCGCTCACCGCTGACGGCGGTCTATGGTTATGCCGAGCGGGTTACGGCGCCCGGCCTCGTCTTCATGGACACGCCCGGCTACGATCCGGTCTCGGCGACCGGCCAGGTGGCCGGCGGGGCGAACATGATCGCGTTCACCACAGGCCGCGGCAGCTGCTTCGGCTGCCGGCCGGCGCCGTCGCTGAAGCTTTCCAGCAATTCGGCACTCTATGCCTCGATGGAGGAAGACATGGACATCGATTGCGGCACGATTGCCACCGGCGATGCGACGATCAGCGGCAAGGGCCGCGAGATCTTCGATCTCATCGTCGATACCGCGTCTGGCAAGAAGACGAAGAGCGAGATCTTCGGCTATGGCGATAACGAATTCGTGCCCTGGCATCTGGGCGCAACGCTCTAATCTTTGTTTTATGCAATTCCCGGGAAACCCGCTTCGCACTTTTCCCGGGATTGCTCCAAATAAACAGTTTCAGCTTCTTCGCGAGGAGGAATGATGAAGACGAGACGGATCGGCAAGACCAAGCTTGAGGTGACCGAAATCAGTTTCGGCGCGGCGGCTCTTGGCGGCCTCTACCGGGAATGCCCGCGCGAGCAGGCGATGGACACGCTGCAGGCGGCTTGGGATAGCGGCATCCGCTATTTCGACGTCGCGCCCTGGTACGGGCTCGGCCTTGCAGAACGGCGCGTCGGCGACTTCCTGCGCGACAAGCCCGAAGGCGATTACGTGCTGTCGACCAAGGTGGGCCGGCTGATGCGGCCGGTGCCGACCGGAACCGTGCCCAATTACGGCTATGTCAATCCGCTCTCCTTCGATGCCGATTACGACTATTCTTATGACGGCATCATGCGCTCGGTCGAGTTCAGCTATGCCCGCCTCGGCCTCAACAGCATCGACATTCTCTACGTGCACGATATCGGCGGTTATACGCATGGCGCGGCGAAAAACGCGGTCCACCTGAAACAGTTCCTCGATTCCGGCGTAAAGGCATTGGAAGAGCTGCGCTCCTCGGGAGCAATCTCCGCTTTCGGTCTCGGCGTCAACGAAGTGCCGGTCTGCCTCGATGTCATGCGCCATACCGATCTCGACTGCATCCTGCTCGCCGGCCGCTATACGCTGCTCGACCGTTCGGCCGTCGACGAACTCCTGCCGCTCTGCCGGCAGAAGGGCACGTCACTCGTCGTCGGTGGTGTCTTCAACTCCGGCATACTCGCCACCGGCCCTGTGCCGGGTTCCCATTTCGACTATCTTCCGGCAGATGACGACGTGCTCGCCAAGGTCGGTGCGATGGAGGCGATCGCCAAACGGCACGGGGTGCCGCTCGCGGCTGCCGCCATGCAGTTTCCGTTGCGGGAGGCGATCGTCGCATCCGTGCTGATCGGCACGGCGAAGCCTTCAAGCCTGACGCGCAATATGGAGATCGTCGAGCCGCAGCTTGACGACGGCATCTATGCCGAATTCGAACCCTATACGCTGGTCGCGCCGCCGCTCGGCGCCGAAGCAGTCCGAGTCTAAGGAGACAACATGCTCAAGGGTATCCATCCGTTGCTCGGCCCCGACCTGCTCCATGCTCTGAAGACCATGGGACACGGCGACGACATCGTCATCGCGGACGCCAACTTTCCCTCGGGCTCGATGGGCCCGCCTGTCATTCGTGCCGATGGCGTCAGCGCCACTGATATGGCCGAAGCGATCCTGACCCATATGCCGCTCGACACCTTCGTGCCGGAAACGGCATGGCGGATGGAGGTGGTCGGCGATCCCCACGCGGTGCCGGAAGTCTGCGCCGAGTTCCAGGAGATCGTCACCAGCCGCGCCGGCGATTTCCGTATCGTGCCGGTGGAGCGCTTCGCCTTCTATGCGATGGCCCGCAAGGCTGCCTATATCGTCGCGACGACCGAATTCCGGCTGTACGGCAACCTGATTCTAAAAAAGGGTGTGGTGCATCCACACGAAGTCGACATGGCTTGACACCGTATTTTAGGCTATCGTGGTATTGAAATAAAATCAGTTGCTTGGGGGAATTTTTCCAGAGAAAAAAAGCGAGATTGGCGTACTTGCAATTTGAATGCGCCTCGGCTAGCTTCTCCCGGCAAATGTTTTTTATCGATAAAAACCCTCCGCCAGCGTTCAGCGGTCCGGTTTAATTGGAGGAGAACGCATTTTGAGAGGAGAACCCTTATGAACATCGTAAAATCCCTTCTGTCGCGCCGCGCCTTTGCAGCGCTTGCAGGCGTTGCCGTCATCGCCACGGCAGTGCCGGCAACGTCCTTTGCTGCCGAGGTGACGATCCCGATCATCGTCAAGGACACGACGTCCTTCTACTGGCAGATCGTTCTGGCCGGCGCGCGCAAGGCCGGCAAGGATCTCGGCGTCAAGGTGCCGGAACTCGGCGCTCAGGCCGAATCCGACATCAACGGTCAGATCAGCATTCTTGAGAACGCCGTTGCCGGCAAGCCGGCCGCCGTCGTCATCTCGCCGACCGAGTTCAAGGCGCTCGGCAAGCCGATCGATGAAGCCGCCAAGTCGGTTCCGATCATCGGCATCGACTCCGGCGCCGACTCCAAGGCGTTCAAGTCGTTCCTGACGACCGACAACGTCCAGGGCGGCCGTATCGCTGCTGACGGTCTTGCCGCCGCCATCAAGGGCGCCACTGGCAAGGAAGAGGGCGAAGTCGTCATCCTGACCAACCTTCCCGGCGTCGGCTCGCTGGAACAGCGCCGCGAAGGCTTCCTGGATCAGGTGAAGACCAAGCATCCCGGCCTGAAGGTGATTGCCGACAAGTACGGCGATGGTCAGGCAACGACCGGCCTCAACATGATGACCGACCTGATCACGGCAAACCCGAAGCTCGTCGGCGTCTTCGCCTCGAACCTCATCATGGCGCAGGGCGTCGGCCAGGCGATCGCCGAAAACAAGCTCGGCGACAAGATCAAGGTCATCGGCTTCGACAGCGACGACAAAACGGTCGGCTTCCTCAAGGATGGTGCGATCGCCGGCCTCGTCGTTCAGGACCCCTATCGCATGGGCTATGACGGCATCAAGACCGCTCTTGCCGTCTCCAAGGGCGAAAAGGTCGAGAAGAACGTCGACACCGGCGCAAACCTCGTCACCAAGGCGAACATGGCCGAGCCGAAGATCGACGCTCTGCTGAACCCGAAGATCAAGTAAAACGGCAGGCAGGCCGCGCCGGTTTCAAAAACCGGCGCGGCCTTTCTCATCCATGGTATGGTTCACCAGGGATGGAGCAGACGTGAGAAGAGGAGGAGAGGTCCATGATCGGACTCGAAGAGATCAGTCATCGCCACGATGACAGCGCGACGCTGAAAGAAGCCAATCGAATTGCCGCCGGATCGCCCATCCTCGAACTGAAAGGCCTGCAGAAGAATTACGGTCACGTACAGGCGCTGAAGCCTGCGACGCTGACCTTCCTTGCCGGCGAAATCCACGCCATCGTCGGCGAAAACGGCGCCGGCAAATCCACCCTCATCAAATTGCTCACCGGCGTCATCCCCCGCACGGCCGGTGAGGTCCTGTGGTGCGGCCATCCGGTGGGGCTGTCGACGCCGAACGAGGCAATCGCCCGCGGCATCAACGCCGTCCACCAGGAGGTCGTGCTCTGCCGGCATCTGACTGTTGCCGCCAATCTCTTCCTCGGCGACGAGGTCAACCGTTTCGGGCTGATGCGCAAGAAGCAGATGGAGAAGATGGCGCAGGCCGTTCTCGACGATCTTGGCTTCGGCCTGCCGGCCGGTGCGCTTCTGAGCTCGCTGACGATCGGTCAGCAGCAGCTCGTCGCCACCGCGCGCGCAGCCATGCGCGGCACGCAGTTCCTGATCTTCGACGAACCCACGGCCTATCTCACCCGCCAGGAGTCCGCGCAGCTCTTCAAGCTGATCCGCCGTCTGCAGGGCGAAGGCGTCACCATCGTCTATATCAGCCACCGCATGGAGGAAGTTTTCGAGCTTGCCGACCGTGTCTCGGTGCTGCGCGACGGCACGCATGTCGGCACGCGCCTCATCGGCGAAACCAATGACGCCGAACTGATCGCGCTGATGATCAATCGCTCGATCGAGCAGATCTACCACAAGGAAGACATTCCGATCGGCGAGACGATCCTCGACGTCAGGGGGCTTACCGGTCCGGGCTTCGAAGATGTGTCGCTGAGCGTCAAGGCAGGACAGATCGTCGGGCTCTATGGCCTGATCGGCGCCGGGCGCAGCGAATTTGCTCTCGGGCTCTACGGGCGCCAGCCGACAACTGCGGGCGAAATCCACTGGATGGGCAAGCGCGTCGACATCAAGAACGAACGCACCGCGATGGAGCTCGGCATTGCGCTCGCGCCCGAAAGCCGGCGCGACCAGGGGCTCTGCCTCAACCTGCCGATCGGTCTCAACATCAACCTGCCGGTGTTCGGACGCCTCAGCCACGGCGCGGTCATCAATCACGCGCGCGAATCGGCGAATGCCGACAAGCAGATCCGCGATCTCAGCATCAAGACGCCGAGCCGGCGCGTTCCGGCCTCCAGCATGTCGGGCGGCAACCAGCAGAAGATCGTCATCGGCAAGTGGCTGAGCCACGGCGCTCGGCTTTTCATTTTCGACGAGCCGACCGTTGGCGTCGACGTCGGCACCAAGGCAGAAATCTACCGGCTCTTCGCCAAGCTTCTGAAGGAGGGGGCAGGCATTATCCTGATCTCCTCGTACCTGCCTGAGGTCTACGAACTGGCCGACCGGCTGCATGTCTTCCGCAGCGGCAAGCTCGTCGCGAGCCATGATTTCCATACGGCGACGCATGAAGAAGTGCTCAGCGAAGCGATCGGCGTCTGAGCTAGAAGAATAAGAGGGAGAAAACCTATGACTGCCACCCCCACCGAAATCGTCGCGCCGCCGCCGCGCCGGAAGATGAACATCCTGTTCGGCCTGACCCTGATCGGGTTGCTGATCTTCCTCTGGGTCGTGCTCGGCTTCTCGACAGACAGCTTTTGGACGCCGCTCAACATCTCCAACCTGCTGCGCCAAGGCGCGATGACGGCGATCCTGGCGCTCGGCCAGACCTTCGTCATCATCACGGCTGGTATCGACCTTTCCGTCGGCGCCATCGTCGGCTTCTGCACCGTCATCATCGCCTGGCTGCTACAGGCGGGCATCCCGCTCTGGGCGGCGATCATACTGACGCTGGCAATCGGTGTTGCGATCGGCGCCTTCCATGGCTTCGGCATCGTGCATATGGGCCTGCCGCCATTCATCATCACGCTGGCGACGCTGACATCGCTGCGCGGCATTGGCCTCTTGATCACCAACGGTTCGACGATCAGCATCACCGACGAGAGCTTCAGCAACTTCGCCCGCGCCGATTTCCTTGGCGTTCCAAGCCTGTTCTGGATGGTCATCCTGGTGGCGATCCCCTCCTTCGTCTTCCTGCATCTGAGCCGTTGGGGCCGCTATCTCTTCGCCGTCGGTTCGAATGCCGAGGCAGCGCGCCTTTCCGGCGTCAACGTCAAGTGGATGATCTACCTCGCCTATATTCTTTCGGCATCGTTCGCGGCTTTTGTCGGCGTGCTGCTCGCCTCGCGTATCGCAATCGGTAACGCGACACAGGCCGACGGCTGGGAACTGCAGGCGATCGCCTCCTCCGTCATCGGCGGCACCAGCCTGTTCGGCGCGGTGGGTTCCGTGCATGGACCGCTGATTGGCGCCTTCATTCTCGCCACCATCAACAACGGCGCGAACCTTCTGAACGTCAACTCCTTCTGGCAGCGCATCATCACCGGTCTGCTGATCATCGTGATCGTGTTCTTCGATCAGCTGCGCCGCCGCCGGAGCAATTGAGCGACAAAGGGACAGCCGGCCTGCCTGTCAGGCCGGCATCCTCAATTCCAGCAATGCGAGACCCGTCATGAAAGCAGTTCTTTGCCGGGAGCCCGGCGTGCTCGATATCGTCGAGCGTCCTTCGCCTGCGGAACCGGCAGCGGGCTGGGTGCGCCTTGCCGTCAGCCATGTCGGCATTTGCGGCACGGACTATCATATTTTCGAGGGCAAACATCCCTTCCTCGAATATCCCCGGGTGATGGGCCATGAGGTCTCGGCGACGGTGCTGGAAGCGGGCGACGGTGTGGCCCTCGCGGTCGGCACGCCGGTCATCGTCAACCCCTATCTCTCTTGCGGGCAATGCGTCGCCTGCCGTCAGGGCAAGCCGAACTGCTGCACAAACATCAAGGTGCTCGGCGTCCATACGGACGGCGCTTTCTGCGAGGAAATCTCGGTTCCGGCCGAGAACCTCTATCCCGCCAAGGGCTTAAGCCTCGAGGCCGCGGCAACCGTCGAGTTCCTGGCGATTGGCGCTCATGCGGTGCGCCGATCGATGGCGGCTGCTGGCGCACGGGCGCTTGTCATCGGAGCCGGACCGATTGGGCTTGGGGCAGCGCTCTTCTCGCGCATCGCAGGTCATGAGGTGACGCTGCTCGATACCAGCGCCGAACGATTGCAGATGGCATCGGAGCGTTTCGGCTTCACCTCCGGCATCGTTGCCAACGAACAAACGGCTGATGCCGTGCGGGAAAAGACCAATGGCGACGGTTTCGACGTGGTCTTCGACGCGACGGGTTACGGCCCGTCGATGGAGAAGGCCTTCTCCTTCGTTGCCCATGGCGGCGCGCTGGTGCTGGTCAGCGTCGTCAAGGACGATATCCGCTTCTCCGATCCCGAATTCCACAAGCGCGAAATGATGCTGATCGGCAGCCGAAACGCTACCCGAGCCGATTTCGAACATGTCGCAGATTCGATCGCCAAAGGCCTGGTGCCGGTGGAGAAGCTCATTACCCACCGCACAACGCTTGCCGACGCGCCGCGCGATCTCGCGCGCTGGGCGCATGAGAAGAATGGACTGATCAAGGCGGTGATTAGTGTTACCTAAAGGGTCGCCGCGATCGCGCGGCGCATCTCCCTGACCACCGTGACATCCGTCTTATTTGTGCTTTTCGCCTCGAAGCCAAACGCGACCGCTCGCGGGTCTGCACTTTCGACAGGCGAACTGCAGGAGCCGTGGACCTCGCGGGCGCCGGTCGCCCGCAATATTTCGCCGACATTTGCCGGGCGAATGCCGCTGCCCGGCATGATCGCGATGCGGCCGGCGGCCTTTGCAGACATGCGCTTCAGCGTTTCCAGACCATCGGCCGCCTTTAACGCGCAGCCGGAGGTGAGAATGCGTTCGCAGCCGAGTTCGACCGCCTGCTCCAGCGCCTGATCGGCATCCGGCACCAGATCGAAAGCGCGATGCAGCGTCGAGCCGAGGCCGGCCGCATGCGCCTTCAAGCGGTGGATCAGCGGCATGTCGAGCGTACCATCCCGCCGGTTGGCGCCGATGACGACGCCGGCAAGGCCTTCTGTGCGCACGGCATCGATATCGATCATCATCGCTTCCTCGTCCGTCCCGTCGAAGATGAAGGGACCGGCATGGGGGCGGATCATTGCGTAGACCGGGATGGGCGCCCTGGCGGCGATCCTCATCAGGCTCGGCAGCGGTGTCAGGCCGCCGAGCTCGAGGGCTGAGCAGAGCTCAATGCGGCCGGCGCCGCCCTCGATCGCGGCGGCAAGGCCTTCGGCGCTGTCCACGCATACTTCCAGCAGAATGGTCACGTGCAATCTCCCTCGTTCCGCCTGTGCATTCCTTAAACCAGGGCGCCTGATTAGGCGACGGGTTGCGATGTAATCCTCGCCGCCGCGTCGATGATGACAGCGCAGGCATCGGCGGCTGCTTTACGATGGTTGAAGGCGACGTGATAGGACATCGGCACACGCACGTCGAGATCGACGATGCGCACCTTGTTGGCAATCGGCATGGCACTGACGCGGCCGAGGAAAGAGACGTAGCCGTGATTGGCGACGAGGTCGACAATCACGGGGAGCGAATCCGCCGCGGTGATGTCCTGACTGCGCAAACGCCGGTTGGGCGTGCGCGCATCGCTGAAGGCCATAGCCGCGTGGCCGAGGCCCGTTCGCGGGCTCGGCATGCAGATCGCATGGCCGGCGACGAGATCGGCGACGCTGGTTTCGATGCTATTCGGCGGCGCGATCACCACCATATCGGTCTGCAGCAGTTCACGATGCCGGAAGTTTTCGAGGCCGAAGACCGAATCCAGGATGGCGACATCGATACGGCCGTTCTTCAGCGCCTCGCGCAGATCGTCGGCGGTCATCGAGACCAGCGAGATCGCATTGTTGTTGCGGCGCGCATTCCATTCCGAAACCAGCACACCCAGGCAGCGCGCCACCCAGCTTTCCGATCCAGTCGGAATGATCGAGCCGATGCGCAGCGAACGGGCGGTGCGCCGATAGCGCTCGTCAGCCGAAGATTTCAGATCGTTCCACGCCTGGCTGATCCCCATGAAGATCTGGTAGGCGCGCCTGCCCTCCTCCGTCAGCACCGACCCCTGCGCCTGCCGCTCGAATAGGCGGTGGCCGAAAAATTTCTCGAGATTGGCAAGCTGAAGCGAAAGCTGCGGCTGACCGAGTCGAAGGCGGCGGGCGGCGCGGTTGATGCTGCCTTGGTCGGCGACTTCGAGAAAGCGCTCCATCGTAACGATCTTGATGGGAATGCGGGATGCCCAGGCCTCGTAGACCTCTGCGGCGGCCACGCTGTCGTGACCGCTCACTTGGCCGACCTCACCGATCGCGGCCGTGATCGGCTCCAGGCCTTCCAGCACCCGGCCGCTTGCGAGCAGCATCACCAGCTCGCCGGAGGTGCGTTCCGTCAGCTTGATCGCCAGTTCGATCTCGAGATTATGGATTGCGGTCGAGACGGTGGAAGGCGACAGCTGGAAGCGCCGCGCTGTCTCGCGGACGGACCCTGTTGTCAGGACATGGCTTGCAATGAACAGGGCACCGAGATGCAAACGGCTACCTCCGGAAAGCGCTGGAAAAACCGGACGATATGATGTGTTCATGAAAAAAGATATCCCTGCCTCGGGATCGGCAGTCTATCGTTTGCTGCATAAAAATCCGGGCGGTGGAAACCCACGAGAGAGCACCGGAACACCGTGGAAACACGCAAGGGGACAAAAACAAATCACGCCGGCCCTGGAAATGGGAATGTGTTTCCGCGCGCGGAGGCGCATTCCCCGCCATAATCTCGGCGCGACCGCAAATACTGGAGGGGCTTGCATCGATTTTTCGGGCATGCACGCTATTTCCATGACGCACGCAAT
This sequence comes from Rhizobium pisi, assembly GCF_003938655.1. Taxonomy (GTDB): domain Bacteria; phylum Pseudomonadota; class Alphaproteobacteria; order Rhizobiales; family Rhizobiaceae; genus Rhizobium; species Rhizobium pisi. The sequence continues at coordinate 219,567 of NZ_RJJT01000001.1, read as the reverse complement.
TCCGGCATGATGGCGGCCTCGTCGCCCTCGCCGGCGGATTTCCTGAGCGCAAGTCCTACCAAGGGCTTGGGCACTGCATGATTCCTGAAATCGGAGCCGACTTCAGGATAAATTATGCGGCTATTCAAAGTGCTGCAGCGTCCTTTGCACGTCTGAAAGACGTGCGCCGCTGCAGGGTCAACGGTGTTTAAACAAGGGGATATTCCATGCTGAAGAAACTCGCACTTGCCGTTTCGCTCTCCGCCTTTGCGGTGGGTGCGGCCCAGGCCGCCGACGTCGTCGTGTCGTCGAAGATCGACACCGAAGGCACGTTGCTCGGCAACGTCATCGCGCTCGCTCTCGAAGCGAACGGCATCAAGACGCAGGACCGCATCGCGCTCGGCGCCACGCCTGTCGTGCGCAAGGCGATCACCGCAGGCGAAATCGACATCTATCCGGAATATACCGGCAATGCCGGCTTCTTCTTCAACAAGGCCGACGATGCTGCCTGGAAGAATATCGACCAGGGCTATGAACTGGCGAAGAAGCTCGACTACGACGCCAACAAGATCGTCTGGCTGACGCCCTCGCCGGCGAACAACACCTGGGCGCTCGCCGTGCGCAACGACGTCGCCGGCCCGAACAAGCTGAAGAGCCTTACGGACTTCGGCAAATGGGTTGCCGGCGGCGGTGCCGCCAAGCTTGCGGCTTCGGCCGAATTCGTCAATTCGGCCGGCGCGCTTCCTGCCTTCCAGACGACCTACGGCTTCCAGCTGAAGCCCGACCAGATGGTCGTTCTCTCCGGCGGCGACACGGCGGCGACAATCAAGGCGGCCGCCGACCAGACGAACGGCGTCAACACCGCCATGGTCTACGGCACGGACGGCGCGATCGAGGCGGCCGAACTTACCGTTCTCGAAGACGACAAGGGCGTGCAGCAGGTCTATGCGCCGACGCCGATCATCCGCGAAGAGGTGCTGAAGGCCAACCCGAAGATCGAGGAAGTTCTCTCGCCGATCTTCAAGGGCCTGACCGCCGACGAACTGCGCAAGCTCAACGCCAAGATCCAGGTCGATGGCGAGCCGGCGAAATCCGTCGCCGAGGCCTATCTCAAGGAAAAAGGCTTTCTGAAGTAGTCGCCCCCTGCTCCGCCCGGCTGCGGGCGGAGCCTCCCTTTGCTGACAGGGCCAGACGGGATTGAATTGATGGAAGAAACCTCAGCGGTCCGCAGGCTGGACCGGCTCGGAGTGGTTCTGGTGGCCGGCGGCATTGCGGCCACGGCATTGATGCCCTTCATCTATGTGAAGGCGAACCGCATCGCCGCCGGCAAGCCGATGCTGCTCACGCAGCTCTTTCCCCAGCCCTCCGTCATCATCCTGACCGCCCTTCTGCTTCACACCGCCTTCGCCACGCTGTTTCTCCGCAATGCGCTGGCCCGGCTTGCGATCGCCACACTCTGCCTTGCGGCTCTGATTGCTGCGATCGGCCTCGTTTCGACGGCGGCGACGCCGCCGGGCAGCACGGTGGCGCGCATGACGCCCGGCGGCGGCTTCTGGGTCCTGTTCGCCGTGATCGGTCTCATCATATCCGATGCACTCGTCAAAATCAGGCTGGCGCCCTGGATGCGGGTTGCAGTCCTTGCGGCCTATACGGCGCTGCTCTTCCTTTCGCTCTCGTCAGGCCTGCTCGACAGCCTCTCGATCATGAAGGAATTTTCCACGCGGGCGCCACAGTTCCGGACGGAGGCAATCTCGCATCTGCTGCTGGCGCTCGGCTCCCTTGCCATCGCCATCGTTCTCGGCCTGCCACTCGGCATCCTCTGCTTCTGGGTGCCAAAGCTGCGCGCCGTCGTGCTGCAGGGCTTGAGCCTCATCCAGACGATCCCGAGCCTCGCCCTCTTCGGCCTATTGATGCTGCCGCTCGGCTATCTCGCCACCCATGTGCCGCTGGCGGCCGATATCGGCGTCCGCGGTATCGGCACGGCACCTTCGCTGATCGCGCTCGTGCTCTATTCGCTGCTGCCGATCGTCGCCAACACCGTCGTCGGCCTTCAGGGCGTCGATCCCTCGGTGCGTGATGCCGCCGCCGGCATGGGGCTGACGCGCCGGCAGATCCTGACCGGCATCGACATGCCGCTTGCCTTTCCCGTCATCCTCACCGGCATTCGTATCGTGCTGGTGCAGGCGATCGGCATGGTGACGATCGCGGCGCTCATCGGCGGCGGCGGCTTTGGCATCTTCATCTTCCAGGGGCTCGGCCAGACAGCCATGGACCTCGTCCTGCTCGGCGCCGTGCCGACCGTCTTCTTCGCCTTCTCATCGGCCGTCATCCTCGATGCGGTCATCGACAGCATTCGGGGATCCGCTGCATGACCATGATCGAGATCAGGAACGTCACCAAGCGCTATGGCGCGGCCACCGTCGTCGACAAAGTCTCGATGTGTGTCGAGAAGGGTTCGATCACCGTCATCGTCGGCACGTCGGGCTCTGGCAAGTCGACGCTGATGCGGATGATCAATCGGTTGGTGCCGATCACCGAAGGCGAGATCTTCGTCGGCGGCCAGAATGTGATCGATGTCCCGGTGACCGAGCTTCGCCGCAAGATCGGCTATGCGATCCAGGGCCACGGTCTCTTTCCACACCGGACGGTGGCGCAGAATATCGCGACCGTTCCCCAGCTTCTCGACTGGGATTCCGTGCGCATCGCCAAACGGGTCGAGGAACTGCTCGGGCTCTTCAATCTCGACCCGGCGACCTTCGCCGACAAATATCCGCATCAGCTCTCCGGCGGCCAACAGCAGCGTGTCGGCGTGGCCCGGGCGCTTGCGGCCGAACCGGAACTGCTTTTGATGGACGAGCCGTTCGGCGCACTCGATCCGGTCATCCGCGGCAAGGCGCACGACGACCTTCTGGCGATCCAGAAACAGTTCGGCACGACTGTCATTCTCGTCACCCACGACATGGACGAGGCTTTCCATCTCGGCAACCACATTGCCGTGATGAGCCAGGGCAAATTGTTGCAATGCTCGACGCCGGAGAAGATCCTGACCGAGCCAGCTGATCCCTTCGTGCAGCAATTGACCGGCACCTCCGACCGGGCGCTGAAGCTGATGTCGCTGCTGCCGCTGAAGGAAAGCATGGAGCCTGCAAAGAGCGGCCTCGCCTATGCCCTGCCGCAGTCCCTCAGCCTGCGCGATGCACTCGCCGAAATGATCTGGCAGGGGGTCGACGAGGCGGCGGTGCAGGACGGAGAGAAGGCGCCCGTGGGATCGATCTCGATGAGCCGGCTTCTCGAGCTGGGCCGCAAGGCATGAAACTCCTCGTCGCCAATCTCTTCCGTATGGCGGCGCTCGCCCTGCTGCTGATCCTGCTGTTCAGGACGGAGTGGCTGTCCTTCATGCTGGTGCCGCTGACGAACAACAATGCGCCTGCGGTCTACACCCAGAACAGCCTTGCCTCCCTTGCCGCCGGGCATCTGCAGCTGGTTGTGGGATCGATCGTCTGCAGCGCCGTGCTTGCCGTTCTCGGCGGCATCTTCGTGACGCGGGAGAGCGGGGCTGACTTCCTGCCGCTATCGCGCGCGATCGCCAATGCGGGGCAGACCTTTCCGCCGGTCGCAGTGCTGGCGCTCGCCGTTCCCGCCACCGGGTTCGGCGCCATGCCGACGCTGATTGCGCTCTTTCTCTACGGCCTGTTGCCGATCTTCGAAAACACCGTCGCTGGATTGAAGCAGGTTTCGCCGCAGGTGCTCGACGCCGCCGATGGCATGGGCATGAACGGCACGCAGCGGCTGTTTCGCGTCGAGTTGCCACTTGCCCTGCCGCTGATCCTCGAAGGATTGAAGGTCGCGACCGTCATCAATATCGGCACGGCGACGATCGGCTCGACGGTTGCGGCAAAGGGCCTTGGCGAGGTGATCATCGCCGGGCTGATTTCCGACAACACCGCCTTCATCCTGCAGGGAGGGCTGATCGTCGGCCTGATGGCGGTGCTGATCTATGACGCCATGGGCCTCATCGAAGGAGCGATCACGCGAAGAATCGGCTTGCGCACTGCGTAAGAGGACCGCTACCAAGATTGCGGTGATCGATGCAATGGGAGGCCGCCTTGGCGAAGATGATCCACTCCATGATCCGCGTTCTCGACGAGGCGCGTTCCGTCGAATTCTACAGCAAGGCATTCGGCCTTTCGGTCGCCGACCGCGTCGATTTCGATACCTTTACGCTGATCTATTTGAGCAATGCCGAGACTGGCTTTGAGCTGGAACTGACCGTCAACAAGGGCCGGACCGAGCCTTATGGCCTCGGCAATGCCTATGGCCATCTCGCGCTCTCCGTCGAAGAGGTGGCGGTCGAACGCGAGCGGCTGTCGAAACTTGGGCTCAAGCCGGGCGAGCTGGTCGAACTCAACCGAGACGGCAAGCTCTTCGGCCTGTTCTTCTTCGTCAGCGATCCCGACGGGTACAAGATCGAGGTGCTGCAGCGCCACGGCCGGTTTCTCTGAGGCACCCGGCATGATCGAGAAGACCGCGCTCAATTCCGGCTGGATGCTTTCCTGCAACGATACAGCAAGGCCCAGCCTGCCCTCCGCCATTCCCGCGACGGTGCCAGGTTGCGTGCATCTCGACCTTCTCGCCAACCGGCAGATCCCCGATCCCTACATCGACGTTAACGAGATCACCAATGACTGGATCGGCAGGACGGACTGGACCTATCGCTGCAGCTTCGAGGCGGTGCCTGACGATGGCAGGGTGCAGGAATTCGTCTTCGACGGGCTCGATACGATCGCGATCATTACCCTCAACGGCGAAGAGATCGGCCGCACCTTCAACATGCATCGCACCTACCGCTTCGACGTGTCGGGACTGCTGAGGGCCGGGGCAAACGAACTCGCGGTGATCTTCCACTCGGCCTACGCCTATGGCGCCGAGATGGAGAAATATTACGGCTACCGTCCCAACAACTATCCGGGACCAGGCAATCTGATGCGCAAGATGGCCTGCAATTTCGGCTGGGACTGGGGCCCGACGCTGGTGACGGCAGGCCTCTGGAAGCCCGTGCGGCTGGAAAGCTGGGATCGGGCGCGGCTTGCGGAAACACGGGTATCGGCAACGCTTGCCGGCGGCGACGGGTTGGTGACGGTGCATGCCCGGTTGGCGCGGCATGGCGACAGGACGCCGTGCCGGCTGGTCGCCGAGATCGGCGGCGTGACGACGACGGTGGCGATTGGCGGTGACGAGGACGAGGTCGCCTTCGAGCTTGCCCTCCCCTCGCCGCAGCTCTGGTGGCCGCACCATCTCGGTGCACAGCCGCTCTATCCGATGACGCTGAGGCTGATCGACGAGGCCAGCGGAGATCTGCTCGACAGCTTCAAGCGCGAACTCGGTTTCCGCTCGTTGCGGCTCGATACCTCGCCCGACGCGCATGGCTCCGCCTTCACCTTCATCATCAACGACGTGCCGCTCTTCATCTGCGGAGCGAACTGGATCCCCGACGATTGCTTCCCCTCGCGCGTGACGGCCGAGCGCTATGCCGCGCGGATCGAGGAGGCGAAGAACGCCAATATCCACATGCTGCGCGTCTGGGGCGGCGGTATCTTCGAGCGCGACGAATTCTACGAGGCCTGCGACCGGGCCGGCATGCTGGTCTGGCAGGATTTCCTCTTTGCCTGCGCCGCCTACCCAGAGGAGGAGCCGCTCAGAAGCGAGGTCGAGGCGGAAGTGCGCGACAATGTCGTGCGGCTGATGCCGCACGCCTCGCTGGTCCTCTGGAACGGCAACAACGAAAACATCTGGGGCTTCGACGAATGGGGTTGGCGGCCGATCATCAAGGCGGGCGAAAGCTGGGGGCTCGGCTACTATCTCGACCTGCTGCCCCAGCTCTGCGCTGAGCTCGACCCCGACCGGCCCTATTATCCCGGCAGTCCCTATTCCGGCTCGATGGAGATCGAACCGAATGCCGACGCGCATGGCTGCAAACATATCTGGGACGTGTGGAACGATGTCGGCTACGAAGTCTACCGCAATTATATTCCACGCTTCTGCTCCGAATTCGGCTGGCAGGCGCCGGCCGCCTGGGCGACGATCACTGAAAGCGTGCATGATGCGCCGCTGACGCCGCAATCGAACGGCGTCTTCCACCATCAGAAGGCAACGCAGGGCAATGACAAGCTGATCCGCGGCCTGTCCGGGCATCTGCCGGAGCCGCAAACGATGGACGACTGGCACTTCGCCACCCAGCTCAATCAGGCCCGCGCCATCCGCTTCGGCGTCGAGCACATGCGCTCGCATCGGGATATCTGCAAAGGGGCGGTGGTCTGGCAGTTCAACGATTGCTGGCCGGTGACCTCATGGGCCGCCCTCGATTCGGCCGGGCGCCGCAAGCCGCTCTGGTATGCGCTGAAGGCAGCCTATGATCCGCGCCTGCTGACGATCCAGCCGCGCAACGGCGGGCTTGCGGCGGTGGCGGTCAACGAGAGGACGCTGTTCTGGCGGGCGAAGATCAGCGGCAGGCGCATGAAGCTTGATGGCACCATGCTTGCGGAGTTCGAATTCTGGAGACTGCTCTGCGACCGTTTCGAGGCAAAGGAATTTCCGCTGCCCGAGGATATCGTAAACCCTGACTTACCAAGGGATGAGGTGATCGTCGTCCAGATGCTGGACAGGCGCGCCTTCCATTATTTCGTCGAGGATATCGAACTCAATCTGCCGGCGCCGCGGCTGATGATCGATGTCACGGAGATCGATGGCGGGTATGCGGTCGAGGTGACGGCCCAGAATTTCCTCAAGGAGCTTTGCCTGATGGCGGATCGACTCGACCCGGATGCCGTCGTCGATTCAATGCTGGTGACGCTGTTGCCGGGAGATAGCCATGTCTTCGAGATCAAGACGACAAAGGCGATCGTCGTACAAGACATTACCATCGGCACCGTGCTGCGATCGGCCAACGATCTCGTCGCCAAACACTAAAAAGGCCCCGCATCCAGCGGGGCCCTTCCAGCTCGGTCCATCGGACGATGGTTACATCCAGTAGGGCGGCACGCCGTAGTAATCATAGACCCGGCGGCCATTATCGTTGTACCAGGTGTCATCATCGTCCGAATAGCTCGGGGCGCCTTCGATCTGCTCCTTGGTAAGGTCGATGCGATAGCCGTCCAGCTTGGTGTCGTAATTTAGCTTTTCCCAAGGCAGCGGATAGTGATCGTGCCCGATGCCGAGGAAGCCGCCGAAGCTCAGCACGGCATAGGCTACGCGGCCGTCGCGTTTGCCAATGATCAGGCGTTCGATCGAGCCGATATGCCTGCCATCGGACCCATAAACGCGGGTGCCCTCGACGCGGTCGCTGGCGATCAGCGAATGCTTGCCCTTGACATCCTCGTCGCGGCGGGTGGCGTCGGTATCCTCGTTCAACATTGTGCACCTCCTTTTTGGTGTTCCTCATAGCTGGTATGGATGATCAACTCCATGGCAGACTCAAAGTTCCCTGCCCTCGCCACTATCGTGCGGCGGCGAATGTTGACGTTTACGTCAAGGTTAGTATAGCTTCAATCTCGGCTTGAACCGTTCAGGCAAAGGCATAAGCTGCCGGACTGAAAGATGGAGGATCCTTCAGTCGATTCCCGGCAACGCGCCGGTGCGGCGGCCTCAAGGGAGAGAGGACACGATGAACAGCATTTCCGTCCATCCGCACGGAGACAAGCCGGGCAAACCTTGGCTTGCCAGCTATCCCGACATCATTCCGGCCGAGCTCCCGCCGCTGGAACATGCCTCGCTTGCCGAACTCCTCGAAAAATCCTGCGCCCGTTACGCCGACCGCACCGCCTTTTCCAGCATGGGCAAGGCGATGAGCTACCGCGAACTGGAGTGCCAGACGCGCAAGATCGCCGCCTGGCTGCAAAGCATCGGCCTTGAGAAGGGCGACCGTGTCGCGGTGATGATGCCGAATGTGCTGCAGAACCCGGTTGCGACCTATGCCATCCTGCGCGCAGGCCTTGTCGTCGTCAACGTCAACCCGCTCTATACGCGGCGCGAGCTCGAACACCAGTTGCGGGATTCCGGCGCCAAGGCGATCTTCGTGCTGGAGAATTTCGCCCGCACGGTGGAGCAGGTCCTCAACAAGACGGACCTGCGTCATGTGGTCGTCACCTCGCTCGGTGAAATGCTGGGACCAAAAGGGCTGATCGTCAATTTCGCCGTGCGTAAGGTGAAAAAACTCGTTCCCTCCTGGTCGATCCCTCAGCATAAGAGCTTCGGCCGGGTGCTGCGCGAAGGTGCTGCAAAGAAGCTCCAGCCGGTCGCGCTTGCAGGCGGCGACATCGCGTTCCTGCAATATACCGGCGGCACGACAGGCGTTGCCAAGGGCGCGGTGCTGACGCATCGCAACCTGCTCGCCAACAAGATGCAGCTGTCGCTCTGGCTCCGATCGGCTTTCGGGCGCAAGAAAGAGCCGGAGGTACTGAATTTCCTCTGCGCCCTGCCGCTCTACCACATCTTCGCGCTGACGGTGAATTCGCTGATGGGCATGTCGCTCGGGGCGCATAACATCCTGATCGCCAATCCGCGCGACATTCCCGGCCTCGTCAAGGAGTTCGGAAAGTCCGATGTGCATATCTTCCCCGGCCTCAACACGCTGTTCAATGCGCTGATGAACAATGCCGATTTCGCCAAGCTCGACTTCTCCCCGCTCATCATGTCGCTCGGCGGCGGCATGGCTGTGCAGCGCCCGGTCGCCGACCGTTGGCTAAAGATAACAGGCACGGCGATAACGGAGGGCTACGGCCTGTCCGAGACATCGCCTGTCGCCACCGCCAACCGCTTCGATTCACCCGAGTTCACCGGCACGATCGGCTTGCCAATACCCTCCACCGAACTCGATATCCGCGACGAGAATGGCAATTCGCTGCCATCAGGCGAGGTTGGCGAGATCTGCATCCGCGGGCCGCAGGTGATGGCCGGCTATTGGCAGAAGCCGGAGGAAACCGCGTGCGTGATGACGGCCGACGGCTATTTCCGCTCGGGCGACATGGGCTTCATGGACGAACGCGGCTATACCAAGATCGTCGACCGTAAGAAGGACATGATCCTCGTCTCGGGCTTCAACGTCTATCCGAACGAAATCGAGGAAGTCGCCGCAATGCATGCCGGCATCCTCGAAGCCGCCGCGATCGGCGTGCCGGATGGGCATTCCGGCGAGGCTGTGAAGCTCTTCGTCGTCAGGAAGGATCCGAACCTGACGGAAGCGGAGGTGAAAGCCCATTGCATCGCCAACCTCACCAATTACAAGCGCCCGCGCTTCATCGAGTTTCGCACCGAACTGCCGAAGTCGCCTGTTGGTAAGATCCTGCGCAAGGACCTGCGCGGCTGAATTTGACGGTCTCATGAAATTGACAGCCATCCGCTTGCCGCGGGTGGCTTTTTTCATATTTCGATTGGCAGCTGAACTTGATTTGCCCCCGATAAAGCGAATAGTTTCCGCAACCCTTTCCGCCTCCAGAGGAGCCTCCCATGAACGCCATCGTCGAACAGCTGAAAAGCACCGCTGATGCCACCAAGGCGACCGATATCCGCGCCGCATTCGCGGCCGATCCGCAGCGCTTCTCGCGTTTCTCGGTCTCGCTTGACGACCTGTTGATGGATTTTTCCAAGACGGCCGTGAATGACGACATCCTCAAGCTCCTGGTGAAACTCGCCGAAGACGGCGGTGTCGAGAAGAAGCGCGAGGAGATGTTCTCCGGCAAGGCGATCAATTTCACCGAGGATCGCGCCGTTTTGCACACCGCGCTGCGCAACCGGTCCAACACGCCGGTTCTGGTCGACGGCAAGGATGTCATGCCCGACGTCAATGCGGTGCTTGCCGCTATGGGCAAGTTCGCCGACGACATCCGCTCCGGCTCGCTGAAGGGCGCCACCGGCAAGGCGATTACTGATGTCATCAACATCGGCATCGGCGGCTCGGATCTCGGCCCTGTCATGGCGACGCTGGCGCTTGCTCCCTTCCATGACGGACCGCGCGCGCATTTCGTCTCCAATATCGACGGCGCCCATATCGCCGATATTCTGAAACTCGTTCAGCCCGAGACGACACTCTTCATCGTCGCCTCGAAGACCTTCACGACCGTTGAGACGATGACCAATGCGCAGACGGCGCGCAATTTCATCGCCAAGGCGCTCGGCGAAGCGGCCGTGCAGCACCATTTTGCCGCCGTCTCGACGGCGCTCGACAAGGTTGCCACCTTCGGCATCGACAGCGCCCGCGTCTTCGGCTTCTGGGACTGGGTCGGCGGCCGCTACTCGATCTGGTCGGCGATCGGCCTGCCGCTGATGATCGCGGTCGGCCCGGAGAATTTCGGCAAGTTCCTCGATGGCGCACATGCCGTCGACAATCATTTCCGTAAGGCGCCGATTACCGAAAACCTGCCGATGCTGCTCGGCCTGATTGGCTTCTACCATCGCAATGTGCTGGGTTATCCCACCCGCGCCATCCTGCCCTATGACCAGCGCCTGTCGCGCTTCCCGGCCTATCTGCAGCAGCTCGACATGGAATCGAACGGCAAGGGTGTCACCATCGACGGCACGCCGGTCGAAGGCAATTCCGGCCCCGTCGTCTGGGGCGAACCCGGCACCAATGGCCAGCATGCCTTCTACCAGCTGATTCATCAGGGCACGAGCATCATCCCGGCCGAATTCATGATCGCTGCCAACGCCTTCGAGCCGGAGCTTCGCCACCAGCACCAGCTTTTGATCTCCAACGTTCTCGCCCAGTCGGAAGCGCTGATGAAGGGCCGCACCTTCGCGGAAGCCAAGAAGCAGCTGACCGACAAGGGCATGGACGACAAGAAGGCCGATTTCATCGCGCCGCATCGCGTCTTTACCGGCAACCGCCCGTCGATCACCTTCGTCTACGACAAGCTGACGCCCTATGCTCTCGGCCGCCTGATCGCGCTTTATGAGCACCGAGTCTTCGTCGAAGGCGTGCTCTTCCGCATCAACTCCTTCGACCAGTGGGGCGTCGAACTCGGCAAGGAACTGGCGACGGGCCTGCTGCCCGTTGTCGAAGGCAAGCAGAGTGCGGCTTCGCATGACTCTTCGACGCAGGGCCTGGTAGCTGCGCTGGCGAAGCTTGCGAAATAGGCGTTGAGGAATTGGCTCGCTTGCCCCTCACCCTAACCCTCTCCCCGTAAACGGGGCGAGGGGACTTGCCACACGAGACGCAGGCTGGGGACGGAAAGGGCGCGGCATGTCCCTTCTCCCCGCAAGCGGGGGTCCGAAGGACGGGTCGAGACACGTGGCTCCACCTCGGTCGGTGGCGGCAGCCGGATGAGGGGCAGGAGCTGACTTAAGTCTTAAAGCCCAATCTCTTTTGCCCAAGGCGGGTTGGCGCCAGCACGCGACACGGTGACGGCCGCAGCCTTCGCCCCAAGTGCCAAAGCATTGCGCAATGCCTTCTCGTCGAGCGAGGCGACCTGAGCCTTGGTCAGCAGACCATCGATCTTCAGCGAGGCCAGCACGCCGGCATCGAAGGTATCGCCGGCGCCGACCGTATCGACGACCACGACGCGCTGGCTCGGTACCGTCACCTTACGGTCTTTCGTGTAGCCGGAGGCGCCTTCGGCACCCTTGGTGATGACGACGAGCTTGGCGCCGTGGGCCAGCCAGTGGGCGGCCAGCGCATCATGGTCGCCTTCCAGGCCGAACCATTCGAGGTCCTCGTCGGAGAATTTCACGATGTCGGACTTGGCGGCCATGCGCTTGATGCGGGCCATGTGCGCCGGCTTGTCCTTGATGAAGCCGGGGCGGATGTTCGGATCAAGCGAGATGACGCGGCTTGCGGCTTCGCGGTCGAGAAGCGCTTCGTAAGTTTCGCCGCAGGGGCTCGGGATCAGGCTGATCGCCCCGAAATGCAGCGCCTCGCAATCGTCACCGAGATCAGGCAGGTCGGCCTCGGTGATCATGCGGCCGGCCGTACCCTCATCGTAAAAGGCATAGGTCGCCTGGCCGTTCACCAGCTTGACGAAGGCGATGGTCGAGGGACGCTGCGTGATGGCGCAATAGCTGTAATTGACATTGCTTGCCTTCAGCGTCTCGAGCAGGATTTCGCCCATCATGTCATCGGCAATGCCGGTGAAGAAAGCCGTGGGAATGCCGAGACGGCCGAGCGCGATGGCCGTGTTGAAGATCGCGCCGCCGGCATAGGGCGCAAAGCCCTTTTCGCCTGACGTCGTTTCCCTCGGCAGCATGTCGATCAACGCTTCGCCGCAGCACAAAATCATCGAATTCCTCCCAACAGCACTGACATGTTCTTCAATCGATTAAGCGAGCTTTTGTCAAAAGGCTAGAGCGAAAGCTCACTTACGCCCCCATTCCTTCCCGACCAGGCAAGAGGAGCATCGAGGAAGGCTTCGACTTCAGACAGCGTCTTGTCGTCGAAGAGCTTCCGCTCCTTGGCGATCGCAAGAACTTCGCGCCAGGTGGCGATATGATGGAACTGGACCTTGCCGTTGGCGAAGCGCTGTTGGGCTTCCGCGAAAATACCGTAGAAGAAAAGCGCGATGCCGTGGTCGACGATGCCGCCGGCGGCGCGGACGGCATCGATGAACTTGAACATGCTGCCGCCGGCCGTCGTCAAATCCTCGATGACCAGCACGCGCGAGCCTTCCTTCATCTCGCCCTCGATCTGCGCGTTGCGGCCATGGCCTTTCGGCTGCTTGCGGACATAGATCATCGGCAGGCCGAGGCGATCGGCAAGCAGTGCCGCGAAGGGAATGCCCGCGGTTTCGCCGCCGGCGATACAATCGAACTGTTCGAAGCCAGCGTCGCGCAAGAGGGTGCTGGCGGCAAAATCCATCACGGTCGAGCGGATCCGCGGGAAGGACAGAAGCTTGCGGCAGTCGATATAAACCGGGCTGATGATGCCTGAGGCATATTTGTAGGGCGTCTCGGCGTTGAAGTGCACCGCCTTGATCTCCCAAAGCATCCTTGCCAGCAGCTCTGCCATGACGGCGCGGTCGGGAAACGTGGTCTGGATCATGCGGCTCTCCTTCGGCTGACGTTAAAGCGGCAATAGCAGCAAGAGCGCCCGGTTTCCAGACGGAAGACGGATGTCAGCCCAGCAGCCGATCGATATCGGCAACCTGCATCTTCTTGAAGAGCGCGATTGCCCGCGCGCCTTCTTCCTCGTCAAGCGAAACCGCATAGCGGACGGCGGCCGCAAGCAGCTGCATCGTCAGCCGGGCGATGGCCAGAAGCTCGGCCTCGGCCCGGGCCGGCCACAACCGTTGTAACACCGAAAGCAGTGCCTGTGCGTGGAATTCCATGTCCTCGGCATCTACCTCCTGAAGAAGCTTGTCCGTATGGGTCGCATGCCAAATATCACGCATGACGGGTTCGCGGCGAAAGAAGGCATAATATTCATCGGCGATGACGCAGAGTGCGGTGCGCAGATTTTCAGTGTCCCTCACCTTCTCCAATTCCGCCTCCACGCATTGCCTGCCCTGCTCGTTGAAGCGGTCGGCCAATGTCCGGATGATCGAGGTCTTGTCGGGAAAATATTGGTAGAGCGCACCGAAGGAGAGGCCGGCCTTTTCGACGATCTCGCTCATTTTCAAGCCGTCACTGCCATTGCTTTCTATCAGCTCGGCGGCGACGGCGAGGATTTTTTCGAAACGCTCACGGCCACGTTTCTGGCTGGGAATGCGGCGCGGCTGGCCGATATTCTCCTGATTGCGCCTGCGCGTTGCGACCGGCTGTTCCGACACTGTCTGCTCCTTTGGCGGTTGACAAACAAAATAAGAGAGATTATCGCATTTTGCAAATAAGAGACTTTCTCTTGTTTTGAACCCAAGGAAGGAGCTTCGACATGCAGAATTCCGAAATCGTCCTCGTCGGTGGATCGGGAAAGACCGGCGGCCGCATCATGAAACGCCTGGAGGAGCGTGGCCTCGCCGTTCGCGCCGCATCGCGCTCCAGCGCACGTCCCTTCGACTGGGAGGAGAGATCGACCTGGCGCGGCGCGCTCGAGGGCGCATCGAGCGCGTATGTCGCCTTCCAGCCGGATCTCTCCGTCGCATGGGCTGCGGAGGCGATTGGAGCAGTCGCCAGGGTCGCAATGGAATGCCACCTTGACCACATCGTCCTGCTCTCCGGACGCGGCGAAGAGGGCGCTCAGCGGAGCGAGGCGGCCCTGAAAGCGTCCGGCATCGGCCACACCATCCTGCGCGCCTCCTGGTTCTGCCAGAACTTCAGCGAGGGCGCGTTTCTGGAAGAGATCCTTGCCGGCCGGCTGCAATTGCCGGCAGGCGAGATCAAGGAACCCTTCATCGATGCCGAGGACATTGCCGATGCCGCCGTCGCGGCCTTGACCGATCCCAGCCATCGCAACAGGACGTATGAACTGACCGGCCCCCGGGCACTGACATTCCGCGAAGCGGTCGCCGAAATCGCCGCGGCATCGGGACGACCGATCGAATACGAGCAGGTCTCAATGGCTGAATTCACCGCGGGGCTCGCCGCCGCGGGCTTACCCCGCGGACTGATCGACCTTCTGGAGGAGCTTTTCGGCCAAGTGCTCGACGGGCGAAATTCCGGCACCATGAGCGGCATCACCGATATTCTCGGCCGTCCCGCCACCGATTTCAGCCACTATGCCCGCCGCACCGCGGCAACCGGAATATGGAGCGCCTGACCATGCAGATCCTTCTCGTCATATGCCTCGCCGCTGCCGCTGTCGGCAGCGGCCTCGTGGCCGGCATTTTCTTCGCCTTCTCGACCTTCGTCATGACCGCCTTTTCGAGGATTCCGGCGGAACAGGGTATTGCCGCGATGAACTCGATCAATGTGACGATCGTCCGCTCGCCCTTCATGGTGCTCTTCGTGCCGACGGCGATCCTCTGCATCGTCATCGCCGTGCTGTCGACCATCAACTGGCGCGGCGGGGCATCTTCGCTGATGTTGGGAGGCGCGGCACTCTATGTCGTCGCCTCGTTCCTCTCGACCATCGTCTTCAACGTGCCGATGAACGATGCGCTCGCGAAGGTGAGCGGCAACGCGCCGGAAACGGTGGCACTCTGGACCACCTATCTCAGGGACTGGACTTGGTGGAACCATGTGAGGACCATCGCCTCGCTGCTCTCCTCGGTCGCCTTCGTTCGTGCGCTGATGCTGATCTGAAAAGGGCGGAGGGAATGCCCTCCGCCCTTCCTTTGTTTTCATGCAATTTCGGACGCAGAACCGCTGCACAGTTTTGCTGGAATTGCTTTAGTCCTGCTCGCAGAAAGTAATGCGGTTGTTGAAGGGGTCAATGACGCCCATTTCGAAGCCCCAGGGCGCTTCCTCGATACCCGGGTTCATATAGCGGTAGTTCTTGGCGGCGAGTTCGGCCTGGTAGGCGCGCACATCCTTCACCCGCACGAAAATGCCGGCGCCGGGGCTGGCATCGCCGGAATGCTCGCTCAGATGTAATTGCATGCTTTCACGCGAGACCTGACAATAAAGCGGGGAGTTCTCGCCGAAACGGTGCTCCCAATCGAGCGTGAAGCCCAGGAAGCCGCAATAAAATTCCATGGCTTTTTCGACCGAGAAGATGCGGAAGATCGGCACGGGTGGGTCGATGCCTATAGCCGATTTTACGCCTTCGGCATCATTCAGTTTTGCGGAGAGAATATTCCACTGATCGAAGCCGAATTGTCTGGCGACAATCTCCAGGGTTTCGCTGTGGGTGAGGGAAATATCGCGGTCAGCAAGCGCCTGACGCAGGGTTTTTGCCATAAGCTTGGCGTCGCGAAAATCGCGCATGATGTCATCCTTCCGTTGGCGGCAAACAGGACGATCAGTGCCCGCGTCTGCTGACCCGTTCGCCATCAATCGCCAAACGGCAAGGGATGTGAAGGATATTCCTGGATGCATTCACCATAACGCCTGGGCGTCGCGGGGCGGCTGGCTGCATCCGGCCGATGGTGACGTTAAGAGAGGATCCGCCGGGAATCAAGATGCCGTGCGCGATGCCGCGGCTGGGATCGCCTGCAGGTGGCCGGCAAGCTCGACGCGATTACGGCCGGCGCGCTTGGCGGCGTAGAGCGCCTTGTCGGCGGCACTCAGCATTGCCTCGAAATCCAGGGGCTTCGAGCGGCCGGGCGCCACGCCGACGCTGACCGTGCATGTCAGCACCTCGTCGTCGATATGGATCTCGCGGGATTCGAACGCCCTGCGGATGCGCTCGGCCGCAAGTTCGGCACGGCCGGGCATGATCTCCTTTAGCACCAGAGCGAATTCCTCGCCGCCGAGCCGGGCGGCGGTATCGCCAGTGCGGCAATGGGTGGCAAGCTCGCCGGCGAAGACCTTGAGCACGCCGTCACCGGCAGCATGGCCAAAGCGGTCATTGACGGATTTGAAATGATCGATATCGAAGACAATAACGGCGGTCGTTGTCCCCATCGGGCGTGTGCCGTATTCGTCGAAGAGCGCCCGGCGGTTGAGCAGGCCGGTCAGCGAATCCGTGATCGCCTCGAGGCGATGGCGGGCGGCGAGCCGCCACTGATGCAGCGCCAGCGACAGCGCGCCGATCCCGGTCATCCCGGCGATGCAGACGGCAAGGCTCAGATCCTCCGCCCAGTTGCTCGGTGCCTTTCCCAGCACCAGCTTTCCGTCTGATATCAATACGGCGGCGCACAGGACAAAGGAGATCGCGGTCAGCGTATAAAGCGCGGTGATGCCAAGCAGCGGCGCCGGCGCCTCGGCACGGGCGAGCCAATATTGCCGGGCGGTGGCAAAGAGCAGAAGAGCGATGGCCAGATTGTCGGCGATGAACGCCAGACCGTCATAACCTGACAGCATCGGCACGATGGAGAAGACCATCGCTGCAAGCGCGCGGATCGCAATGGCCGGCACCGACAGGCGGCCGGCGAGGAACTGTTTGCCGGCGCCCCAGATGGTGGCGAAACCGGCATGAAATAGCACGAAATTGGCCACACCCAGCCATGTCTCCGGGCTATTCACGTAGGCGCTATAGACGAAAATGCCGCTGACGACGAGGACAAGGCCGATGGTGGCGGTCAGCAGCACCGTTTCATCGCGGCGGACCAGCCAACTGCCCATCAACGTCACGGCGAGGCATGCCGCCGAAACGCCGAGCGCCAATAAGAGGGAGTTATAGTCAAGCATCATGCTTTTCAGTCTCCGCAGCAATTCAAAGTGCTGCAGCGTCCTGTGCGTGTCTGAAAAGACGCGCGGGATGCTGGCAGCTTATGGGGCCCGCACAAGGAATGTCTTATGCATCCGTTAAAAAATGATGCACCGCACAACGCAAATGTTACGCGTTTAACGTCGCGCCGGGACTTAAGATGAATATTCTATTTAAAATTGAAAACGCTGAAGTGATACCTATCCCACCACCCGCCAATGCAAGGGAAACATCGGATCGAAGACCGTCACCGGCCCGGCCCCGGTTTCTATCTTGGCGGGAAAGACGACCAGCTCGGCCTGCCTTGTCAGCGTGATGCGTTCCTCGTTCGGCGGCAGGCCATACCAGGCCGGTCCATTCAGCGAGGCGAAGGCTTCGAGCCTGTCCAGTGCACCCTCTTGCTCAAACACATGAGCAAGGCAGCTCATCGTATTGATCGACGTGTAAATGCCGGCGCAGCCGCAGGCGCATTCCTTCAGCGGATCGACGTGCGGAGCGGAATCGGTGCCGAGGAAGAAACGAGCGTCGCCGCTGGTCGCGGCTGCGCGCAAGGCCAGCCGGTGGCTCTCACGCTTGGCGACCGGCAGGCAGTAATAATGCGGGCGTATGCCGCCGACGAGAATGGCGTTGCGGTTGATGATCAGATGATGGGTGGTGATGGAGCCGGCGAGATTGCCCTTGGCAGCCTTGATGTAATCGATACCATCCGATGTCGTCACATGCTCCATCGTCACCTTCAGCTCGGGCAGGCGCTGCCGCAGCGGATCGAGCACGGTCTCGATGAAGACGGCCTCGCGGTCGAAGATATCGACTTCAGGCGTCGTCACCTCGCCGTGGACGCAGAGCGGCAGGCCGATCTCAGCCATGCGCTCCAGCACCGGCATCGCCTTTTCCATGTCGCGCACTCCGCCATGCGAATTGGTCGTGGCGCCGGCGGGATAAAGCTTGACGGCGGTGATGAGGCCGCTCCTTGCGCCCTCCTCCACATCGTCGGGGCTCGTATGCTCGGTGAGATAAAGCGTCATCAGCGGCTGGAAGCGATGACCGTTCGGCAAAGCCTTTAGGATGCGGTCGCGATAGGCCGTCGCGTCGGCTGACGTGACGACGGGCGGCACGAGATTGGGCATGATGATGGCGCGGGCGAAGGTGCGGCTCGTATCGGCGATCACGCCTTCCAGCATGGCGCCGTCGCGCAGATGCAGGTGCCAGTCGTCGGGACGGCGGATGGTGATCGATTGCATGGCAGGCCTCCGAAGCGATGCGTCTGCGGCCTCGATAGCACTAAAGCGCACCGCATTGAAATTGATTCATGCGACGCGCTTTAGGTCTTTGTTTGACGCATGTCGTCATCCCAAAACCGCTGCACACTTTTGGGCGACATTCATTATCTCTGTGTGTGAAAACTATCGCCGCGGCATCACGCCAGCGCGATCTCCAGCGTCATATCGGCCGGGCGGCGATTTTCGAGGATCAAACGGCCATTCGGCAGATCGTTGCCGTAGACCTTGGCGCTCGCCTCTTCCTCGCTGAGCTTATAGCCGCGCCAGCGATCCCAGAGACGCTCTTCCAGCACCTCCAACGGCGGGGCAAGCATGATCGTGTAATCGAAAATGCCGTCGAGTTCCGCCCATTTGCCCTGGGTGAAGAGCAGATAGTTACCCTCGATGATGATGAAACGATCCCTGGGATCGATCGGCCGGGCCGAGGCGATCGCGAGTTCGCGCGACCGGTCGAAGACCGGAACGAGGACTTCCTGGTCGGCGGGACGGACGGCGCGGACGATATCGAGGAAGCCGCGGACGTCGAAGGTCTCGGGAATACCCTTGCGGGCAAGCAGACCGCGTTCGATCAGGATGGCGTTGTCCATGTGGAAGCCGTCCATAGGCAGCACGGCGGCAGTCTCGCCCTTCGCCTTCAGCGCCGTTGCCAGATTATCGGCCATGGTCGATTTGCCGGAACCCGGCGGCCCGGCGATGGCAATCAGGAAACGCCTGGCACCGCCGGCGCGGTCAAGCACCTCGCCGGCGATTTCGTCGATGCGTGCGCTCATGCAGCGACGGGCTCCGTCGGCACCGCCTTGGCGCCGGTCATGAAGGCGACCGCGTCGGACATGGTGTATTCCTTCGGATCGATCACCGTCAGCCGCCGGCCGAGACGGTGAATATGGATCCGGTCGGCCACCTCGAAGACATGCGGCATGTTGTGGGAGATCAGCACGATCGGCAGGCCGCGGGCGCGCACGTCGAGGATCAGTTCCAGCACGCGGCGGCTTTCCTTGACGCCGAGCGCCGCCGTCGGTTCGTCCATGATGATGACCTTCGACCCGAAGGCGGCGGCGCGAGCCACCGCAACACCCTGGCGCTGACCGCCGGAGAGCGTCTCCACGGCCTGGTTGATGTTCTGGATGGTCATCAGGCCGAGTTCGGAAAGCTTGTCGCGCGCCAGCTTTTCCATAGCCGGCCGATCGAGCATGCGGAACAACGAACCCAAGGGACCGGGTTTGCGGATCTCGCGGCCGAGGAACATGTTGTCGGCAATCGACAGCGCCGGCGAAAGGGCGAGGTTCTGGTAAACCGTTTCGATGCCGGCCTCGCGGGCCTCCATCGGCGACCTGAACTGTACCTGCCGGCCCTCCAGCGTGATCACCCCTTCATCAGGAGTGACAGCGCCGGAGATCGCCTTGATGAGCGAGGACTTGCCGGCGCCGTTATCGCCGATGACGGCGAGGATTTCACCCGGATAGAGGTCGAAATCGGCATTATCGAGCGCGGTCACGCGGCCATACCGCTTAACGAGACCGCGGGCGGTGAGAAGGGGTTCGCGAGCCATGGTTACACCGAAACCTTTCTGATCCACTGGTCGATGCCGACGGCGGCGATGATCAGCACGCCCGTCAAAAGGACTTTCCATTGCGGGTCGGCGCCAAGCATGTTGAGGCCCATCGACACAACGCCGACGATCATCGCGCCGAAGAGGGTGCCGAGAATCGAGCCGCGGCCGCCGAAGAGCGAGATGCCGCCGATCACGGTCGCAGTGATCGCCTGGAGGTTATAATCGGTGACCGCAGAGGACGGCGAGATCGAGCCGTTGCGGCCGATGGAGACCCAGGCGGCGAAGGCAGCGATCACTCCCGATATGGTGTAGACGGTCAGCAGCACCTTCTTGGTCTGAATACCGGAGAGCTTGGCCGCCTCCGGATCGTCGCCGACCGCATAGACATGCCGACCCCAGGCCGTGTGATTGAGGACGTACCAGAGCAAGAGGACGAGCAACACCATGGCAACCACGCCGAGCGTCAGAACGGCGCTGCCGAGCTTGAAGTTCGCGGCGAAAAGATGCAGCAGCGGCGCCTGTTCGTCGACGTCGGTGTCGCGGATCGTCTCGTTGGCGGAATAAATGAAATTCGTCGCCATGACGATATTCCAGGTGCCGAGCGTGACGATGAAGGGCGGCAGCTTCATGAAGGCGACGAGGGCGCCGTTCAGCAATCCGCAAAGGCCACCGACGACAAGCCCGGCGACCACTGCGATCGGCGTCGGTATGCCGTAGGTGATGGCGACATTGCCCATGATGACGGCCGAGATCACCATGATGACGCCGATCGAAAGATCGATGCCGGCGGTCAGGATGACCAGTGTCTGGGCAGCGCCTAGAATACCGACGACAGCGATCTGCTGCAGGATCAGCGTCAGCGTGTATGAAGAGAAGAAGCGCCCGGGAAGCGCGATCCCGAAGATGATGATCGCCAGCAGCAGCACGATCAGCGGCACGGCGGCCGGCGTCGAGTGCAGAAAATGCTGAATCCGCTTTATCAGCGAGACTTTCTGGTGCTCGAAGGACGCGACATTCTTGTCGCTGCCGTCGAGGACGCGTTCGAATTCCTGTGCTCCGGTCATTGTTCCTCCTCCGCATCCGCGCGCCGAACTCGCGCGGAGGCCGTCACCCTTGTTGATCCGTTCGTTGCTTAGCCGGTGGGGCGACGACACATCGTCCGTCCAAAACGGCCGGGGATCAAGCCCCGGCCGTTCTCTCTTTCAAAAGATTGGGCTCAGCCCCAGCACTTGGCAGTGCCTTCCTTGGTATCGATCGACTTGAGGCCGGAGACCGGCTTGTCGGTGACGAGCGAGACACCGGTGTCGAAGAAGGACTTGCCTTCAGTCGGCTTCGGCTTTTCGCCGCTATCGGCGAACTTCTTGATCGCCTCGATACCGAGCGACGCCATCAGCAGCGGATACTGCTGCGAGGTGGCGCCGATGACGCCTTCCTTGACCGACTTGACGCCCGGGCAACCGCCGTCGACCGAGACGATCAGCACGTTCTTTTCCATGCCGACGGCCTTCAGCGCCTGATAGGCGCCGACGGCGGCCGGCTCGTTGATCGTGTGGATGACGTTGATGCTCGGATCCTTCTGCAGAAGGTTTTCCATGGCCTTGCGGCCCCCTTCCTCGTTGCCGTTGGTCACGTCATGGCCGACGATGCGCTTGTCGTCTTCGTCGCCGATCTTGTTCGGGTTCTTCGGGTCGATGCCGAAGCCGATCATGAAGCCCTGGTCGCGCAGAACGTCGACCGTCGGCTGCGACGGCGTCAGGTCGAGGAAGCCGACCTTGGCGTCCTTGGCCTTGTCGCCGAGCGTTTCCTTGGCCCACTGGCCGATCAGCTTGCCGGCGAGCAGGTTGTCGGTGGCGAAGGTGGCGTCGGCGGCATCTGCCGGCTCGAGCGGCGTGTCGAGAGCGATGACCAGCACACCGGCATCACGTGCCTTCTTGACCGAAGAGACGATGCCCTTGGTGTCGGAAGCTGTGAGCAGGATGCCCTTTGCGCCGTCGGCAATGCAGCTTTCGATCGCCGCAACCTGGCTTTCGCTGTCACCATCGACCTTGCCAGCATAGGACTTCAGCGAAACGCCGAGTTCCTTGGCCTTGGCCGTCGCACCTTCCTTCATCTTGACGAAGAAAGGGTTGGTGTCGGTCTTGGTGATGAGGCAGGCGGAAACGTCAGCCGCCATCGCCGGAGCGGAAAAAGCGACACCGAGCGCGAGCGCGCCGAAAGCGAGAACTGATTTCTTCATGGACTCCTCCCAGAGTTTGCCGGCACCGCCCCTGCGGTCCGGAACTGCTAAAATGACACTTCGCTGTGGAGTGCCCAAGGCCCCCACAAGCCGTCCCGTGCCCTTGACGATGGCAATTAAGAGCGAAAAGAAATCGGCTTGTCAATAAATAAATCCGATTGAATTATTAATTCCATATGGCATGCTCGGCGAAAATCAGGCATAGGCCAACGATCGGGAGGAGCGGCCATGTCGTCCTTGGATGGACCGGAGAACACACCGGGCCCGCCGCCAATTCTAAATCCGGCCGGAGGTGCGAACCAGGTCAGGGTGCGGGCCTATAACGAACGGCTCGTGCTGTCGCTGGTGCGCCTTTACGGCGCGCTGTCGAAGGCCGATATCGCACGCCGCAGCGGGCTTTCGGCGCAGACCGTCTCCGTCATCATGCGGGTCCTGGAAAAGGAAGGGCTGCTTTCTCGGGGCGCGCCGGTGCGCGGCCGGGTCGGCCAGCCGTCGATCCCGATGCATCTCAATCCCGACGCCGTCTATTCCTTCGGCCTAAAGATGGGCCGGCGCAGCGCCGATCTGGTGCTGATGGATTTCGTCGGCCGCATCCGCATGCAGCTGCATCGGACCTATGCCTATCCGCTGCCGAACGAAATCCTGGCCTTCGTCACCTCGGGCATCCGGGAGATCGAGGACCGGCTCGATGAAAAGCAGCGAGGCCGCATCGCCGGCCTCGGTATCGCCGCACCTTTCGAACTCTGGAACTGGGCAGACGAGGTGGGCGCGCCGCCCGGCGCCATGGAGGTCTGGCGGGACGTCGATCTGCAGGCGGATGTCGCCACGCGCGTCTCCCATCCGGTCTTCCTGCAGAACGATGCGACCAGCGCCTGCGGCGCCGAACTCGTCTTCGGCGTCGGGCCGTCCTACCCGGACTTCGTCTATTTCTTCATCGGCTCCTTCATCGGCGGCGGCATCGTGCTGAATTCAGCAATCTTTTCCGGCCGCACCGGCACGGCGGGCGCGATCGGACCGCTGCCCGTGCGCGGCAAGAACGGCGAAACGAAGCAGTTGCTCGAAATCGCCTCGATCTTCGTGCTTGAAAACATGCTGCGCGAGCGCGGCATCGATCCGGAGCCGCTCTGGTATTCGGCCGACGACTGGGTGGATTTCGGCGAGCCCATGGAAACGTGGATCCAGGATACCGCCAAGGCGCTGGCGCAGGCGATCGTGGCAGCCGCCTCGATCGTCGATTTCAGCGCAGCGGTGATCGACGGCGGCTTTCCCAACTGGGTGCGCAGCCGCATCGTGCAGGCGACGATCAATGAAGCCGCCAAGCTCGACCTGCAGGGCGTCGTCATGCCTGATATCATCGAGGGCGCGGTCGGCGCCCAAGCGCGCGCCATCGGCGGCGCCAGCCTGCCGATTTTCGCGCGCTATCTCACCGACCAAAACGTACTCTTCAAGGAGATTGACCATGCTGAAGGAACTTGATCCGCTCTTAAGCCCGGAGCTGCTTTTTACGCTTCGCGCCATGGGTCACGGCGACGAGATCGCCATCGTCGACGGCAATTATCCAGGTGTCGAACATGCACGCCGCCTGATCCGGCTCGACGGCCACCACCTCATCCCGGTTCTGAACGCCGTCCTCAGCGTGCTGCCGATCGACGATTTCGTCCCCGAGGCAATCTTCCGCTCGACCGTCAAGGCAGAGCGCGACAGGCTCGACCCCGTGCACGAGGAGATGATCGCCTGCTGCGCGAAGCACGAACCGCACCGGCAGGTGGTGCCGCTCGTCGGCCAGGATTTCTACGGCCGGGTCAAGGCCGCCCACGCACTGATCCAGACCAGCGAGCCCCGACTCTACGCCAATATCATCCTGCGCAAGGGCGTGATCTATCCGAAGGAGAACGCCCACACCGAGGTTGATCCCTTCGTCTATTGACGCTCAGACCTCGCCGGCCGACGGCCTCAGACATCCGTCAGGGCGAAGCCGGCGAAATCAGTTACGGGAAGGTCTTCGTCACCTCGAGCGTCGAGGTATCTCTTCTCAGTTGAAACTTCGTACGAAGTCCTGAGCCGCTCCTGGCCACATTCCAGTCCCGCGCTATCGCCTGGCACGACCGAGGTCGACCAGGCGAGAATTTCCGAAAAGTCATGGGAGGCGATTGCATCTTTATTCTTTATCATTCATTCTAGAACAATTGATAAAGAATCGGAGCGACTATGGGCCGGACGCGGGAATTCGACGAGGAGGCGGTGCTGACGGGGGCGATGCACATCTTTCGCAAGCAGGGCTATCAAGGTGCGTCCATCCGAGATCTCGAGGAGGCGACGGGCCTCAAAGGCGGAAGCATCTATCACTCCTTCGGCGACAAGGCCGGCCTCTTCGACGCAGCGTTCGGACATTACCACCGGATCGTCCTGGAAGGGCGGATCAAGCGGTATGCGCCGCCAGGGAGCGGGCTTCAAGGCTTGCGCGAACTCTTCCTCTCACTCCTGCACGAGCCCGATAATGGCTCGCTCGGCTGTCTGATCACCAACACGGCGGTGGAATTCGGAGGTGATGTCGAACCACATCCCCGTGTCGAGGCAGCGCTCAGCCTCCTTCGCACCACATTCCGCTCGAGGCTCACCGAGGCGTCGGCCTTTGCTCGGGACGCCGATGGAGCCAAGGCGACGTGGACAGCCATCCGTCTTCTTGCCCTCTATCAGGGCCTCCTCGTGCTCATTCGCGGCGGCGAAGACAAGACCGGCCTGCGGCAGGCGATACAAGACGAATTCAATCAACTGGAGACTCTACTATGACACCTGAGGCCTTATGGAATCGATATGCGGCCATCTGGTCGCTGGATGCCGACGCTCGCGAGCCGGAAATGTTGGCTTGCCTCGCTGACGATGTGACCTATTGCGATCCTCATGGAGCGATCGCGGGACGAGCCGGTCTCTCGGCCTACATGGCCGGATTTCAGGAGAGTGTACCGGGAGGCCGGTTCAAGATACTGAGCGTTCTCCATCATAATGAACGGTCGCTGGCGCGCTGGGCGCTGCGCCGGGAAGACGAGAGGGTCTTGCAAACGGGCACGAGCTTCGGGGTGATTTCCGATGGCCGGCTCGGCGCGATCACCGGCTTCTTCGATCCCCTGGCGGAGCAGTCGCATGAGTAGCGAGACGACACGCAGACTGGCGCTCGACTTTGCGAGCCAGCTCGCCCCGGCCGGCTCCGTCGATGTCCGACGCTTCTTCTGCGGATCCGCCCTGGTCCGAAACGGCGCACAATTCGGATTCGTCATGAAAGGCACGTTGTATCTCCGCGTCGACGATGCGATGCGCGCGGAGTTCGAGGCAGATGGTTCCGAGCCGTTCAGCTACCGTGCTGCCGGCCGGGAGGTGACGGTTCGCCGCTACTACGCAGTCCCTGCGCATGTGGTCGACGATCCCGCGTTGCTGCACGCATACTCGGAGCGAGCATTGCACGCGACCCCGCGGCCCGCCACAGACTCTCCTACACGATCCCGGCCGTGACCCCGTCTGGCTAATGCCGATGCCCAGGCCGCCCCGCGGGATCACGCCTGAGCGGTCAAATCTCGCCGGCCGAGGGTCCCCAGACATCCGTCAGCGCGAAGCCGCCTGGATGCGGATCGAAGGGGTCGAGGGCCACTTGGGTCAGGCCGAAGGTGAAGCCGCGGCCGGTGATGGTGGGGATAACCGCAGGGCGGCCGGCGACTTCGGTCACCGCCTGGAGGCCGACCTCGAATTCCGAGCCGATGATCGATTTCGAGGTGAAGGTTTCGCCGACCTTGGCCTTGCCGCGGGCATAAAGCGTGGCGAGATTGGCGGAATTGCCGGTGCCGCAGGGCGAGCGGTCAGCCCGGCCCGGCCACATGGTGGTGCAGGTGCGCACCGTGCCGTCCGCCTCGGTGTCGCGGAACATGACATAGGCGATGCCTGAGATTGCCGGGATCTCGGGATGGACGACCTTGATGTCGCGGTTGATCAGCTCCTTGAGGATCATGCCGGCCTGCACGAGGCCGGCAGCGTTGGCCTTCTCGATCGTAAGATTGATCTGGCCGACATCGACCAGCGCGTAAAAGATGCCGCCGTAGCAGATGTCGGCCCTGATCTTTCCCCAATGCGGCGTGTCGATCTCGACGTCGAGCTCATGGACGAAGGAAGGCACCATGGTGAGCCTGACCTTCTCGCAGCGACCGTCGCGGCAGGTTGCCGTCGCCTTGACGAGGCCGGCCGCGGTTTCGAGGGTAACAACCGTCTCCGGCTCCTTCATCTCGACGATGCCGGATTCGAGCAGTGCCGTCGTGACGCAGATCGAGTTCGAGCCGGAGCTCGCATGCGCCTGGTCAGGCTGCAGGATGATGAAGGCGGCATCCGCTTCCGGGTGGCGCGCCGGCAGCAGCAGGTTGACGGAGCCGATCGGAGCGCCGCGCGGCTCCAGGCAGAGGAAGCGGCGGAGCTCATCGCCCTTCGGATCGGTGTTCAGCCAATGCAGCTGGGCGGCGATGGTATCGCCGGGGATTTTCGGGACGCCGCCGATTGCGACGCGGCCGATTTCGCCTTCGGCGTGGACATCGAGAAGCTGGATCGTGCGCTTCCATCTCATATCGAAAACTCCAGATCAGCCGTGGCGGGTAACGCCGCCATCGACGCGGATCGTTCCAAGTTAATACCGGTCGATGCGGAACGGGGTGATATCGACTGATGGTTTCACCCCGGTCACCATATCGGCGATCACGAGCGCTGTCGTCGCCGAAAAGGTCAGCCCCAGGTGGCCGTGGCCGGTCGCGTAGAAAACGCCGGGCATCTTCGCCGAAGGCGAAATGATCGGGATCGTATCGGGCAACGCCGGGCGATGCCCCATCCATTCCGTCGCCTCCTCGACCTTCAGCCCCGGCAGCGCACGCTGGGCATGGCGCACCAGCACCCTGGGGCGGCGGAAATCGGGAGCGGCGTCGAGACCAGCGAGCTCGACATTGCCGCCGACGCGGATGCCGCCCGCCGTCGGCGTCACCATGAAGGCGCGATGCGGCCAGATCACCGAATAGCGCATGGAGATGCCGGGCCTCATGATCTGAGTGTGATAGCCGCGCTCGGTTTCAAGCGGGATCGGTTCGCCGAGCTTTTCTGCAAGGAACCGGGTGTGGACGCCGGCGGCCAGCACCACCGAACCGGCCTCGATGCGTCTGCCATCCTCGAGAAGAACGACGGCGGTGCCATCGCCCTTGCGCTCGATATTCCGGACGGTGCCGGAGACGAAGGCTGCCCCCGCGGCCATGGCGGCGTCGGCCAGCTTCACCACCAGCTTGTAGGGATCGCGGATCGACTTGTTGTCGGCCAGCAGCACAGCGCGGGCAATCGCCGGCGACAGCGCTGGCTCGTAATACTGGATGGCGCCGTTGCTTAACACCTCGAACTCGAGACCGTAGCGCTGCATCATGGCGAGATGGGCACGATCGGCGGCAAATTCCGCCTCCGTCTCGTAGATCGCGAGACAGCCCTCCTCCGTCATCAACTCGGGCGCGCCGATCGCCTGCAGCATTTCCCTGAAATCGCCGAGCGCCCGATGCGACAGGCTCATGCCGGCATCTTCGATTTCTCTCAGGCGGGAGGGTCGGCCGGCGGCGAGGAAGCGCAGGAACCAGGGCAGCATCCTGGCGGCATAGGACGGCCGCAGCCAGACCGGGCCTTCCGGATCGAGCAGCCAGCCGGGGATCTTCTTCCAGGTCGAAGGGCCGGAACCGGCGGCAAAATCGAGCGCGATGCTCGCCATGTTGCCGAAAGAGGTGCCGCGTCCCGGCTCGCCCTTGTCGATCAGCGTCACCGCGAGGCCACGCCGCTGCAGCTCGAGGGCGATCGAGGCGCCGATCACGCCTGCGCCGACGACAACCACGCTCTTCTTCGTCTCATCCGCCATGAATCAACCCATCGCACGGCAGACAGGATTGCCGTTGCGACTCTGATATATCAGATCGGTGACGATGCATATGGAATTTTTACTGGCTTTCGGGAAGGCCCGCGCCGACGCTATCGCCAACCGAACCGACGGTATTGTCCATCGACTGGCCGAGACGCTTCAGTTGGGCATCGTAGTTACGCCGGGTGCGCGGATCGAAGATTGCGATCGGCGTGCTGACGGCGACGCTGACCGCACTTCCGGCAGTCTGGGCAGCCCCCATCGCCACGGCGCCGACCGCCTCGCCGAGACCGACCTCAGAATCGGTGATCGTCTGGCCTGCAATCAGCCGGTCGCCGATCAGCTTCACCACCTCGGGGCTTTCGGCGAACTTGCCGTGGTTCAACCGGTCGCCGCCCTTGAGCTTGGTGAGATCGAGCACGGTGATGCCCGCCGCCTCGAGCTTGCTGCGGTAGGGTTCGACCGAAGGATCGATCTGACCGAGCCGGTCGACATTGCCCGAGATACGTCGCGACAGGGCCAAGGCCCGGTCATCCCTGGAGACGAAGATGGTGAAATGCGGCTTTTCCTTCCCGAGGCTCATGAACTGCCGGCCGAAGACATCGACGTCGAGATCCGGCGAGGCAAGGATGACGTTGTTGATCTTCGAGGCGACTTGCCCGTTGCGGATTGCCATCTGCCTGAGCGCTTCGACGGTCAGCCAGGTGCCCATCGAATGCGCCATGACGGTGACGTCGCTGACGGCAGGATTGGCGGCGGTGCGGGTGAGCAATTCCTCCAGCGCGTCGCGGGAATAGTTGGTGCTTTCCTTGTCGTAATTATAATCGAAGATGCTGGCACGCGAAGGCCATGTGAAGACGACGGGGGCAACGTCGGCATGAGAATCGTGGACGATCTGCGCGAAGCGGTAGACGGCATCCTCGTAGCGATTGTTGAAGCCGTGCACGAAAACCAGCACGCGGCGGCTTTTCGGCATATGGCTCTTCAGCCAAGTCTCGCCCGCCCGCTCGCCTTCCAGCGGATCGACGGAAACGGTGACGAAATCGCGCAGCGGATCGGCCGGCAGACGTTTTGGCCACTGTACCTGGCCGACCTTGCGGTTGGCTTCCGGCGGAATGGAGACATCGACGGCATTGACGGTCAGCCCCGTGCCGCGTTCGCCGGAGAAAAGCACGGCAGGATTGTCGTCGGCAGCACGCGTCGTCGCCACGAGAAGATCGACCTTCGACGTGCCCGGGGGCACGCTGCCGGCCGCCTGCATCACACCGATGGGCCTGCCGCCGCAACCAGCGAGCGCAAAGGCCGCAACCAGAAGAGCTGCCAAAGCTGAACGCGAGGCGCGCCATTTGCCGATCATGACCAAACTCCAACCGGTTCACGCGCCAGACAGACGGCACGCGCGCAAATTGTCCGATGGCGCTTGCCGAGTCAAACGATGCTGTGGAAAAGCCTGAGCAAAAAGGAAAAAAGCCCGACGCGGGAGGAGGTGCGCCGGGCTCTTGATCCTGACTGACAACTGGGAGGAGGAGTGTTGTCAGTCCGATGTAAGAGCGCTGGGAGGAGGAGTGCGCTGCTTACGAAGATAGTAATACCCAATTCATTCGATGGAGAACAGAGAAAATACCGCAATGCAGCAATGCGCTGAGCGCAAGGCTTGCCGCAAAAATAACAGATCGACGCCTCATTTTGCAGCATGTTTGACCGGATGGTCAAAATTGTGCGGAAAAATGTAGCCGCGGGAATGTCTGCGCCCGCCCCTCATCAGGCTGCCGCCACCCTTGCCGGGGTCAAGCCACTGGTCTCGACCCCGGTAGGTCAGGGGCGGCCACTAGCGCAAACCGAACTGCGTTCGGGCTTCCATCAAGCAGCCTTGAAGAGCTTCCGGCCCTCGGCATCGAGAGCCGAGAATTCTCCGTCTGACAGCGTGATATCAACCGCCGCAACATTTTCCTCGAGATGCTTGACCTTTGAGGTGCCGGGGATCGGCAGCATCACCGGGCTACGCTTCAGCACCCAGGCAAGCGCGATCTGGCTCGGCGCGGCACCATGCTTCCTGGCGATCGTATCGAGCAACGAGCCCGGCTTGGCGAGATCGCCGGCGGCGAGCGGATACCACGGGATGAAGCCGATATTGTGCTTGGCGCAATAATCGAGCACGTCCTCGCTGGTGCGATCGACGAGGTTGTAGCGGTTCTGGACGGTCGCGACCTTAAAATGCTTCGAGGCGGTCTCGATGTCGGCAACGGACACTTCGCTCAGGCCCGCATGGCGGATGAGGCCGGCATCGAGCAGCGATTTGATCGCGTCGAATTGCTCCTTGGCCGGTACCTTCGGATCGATGCGGTGAAGCTGCCAGAGATCGATCTGCTCGACGCCGAGATTGCGCAGGCTCTTATGCGCCTGCTGTATCAGATATTCGGGCCGGCCGACCGGCAGCCAGATATCAGGACCGTGACGGGTCAGGCCGCCCTTCGTGGCGATGACGGACTTGCCGCCATAGGGATGCAGCGCTACCCTAATTAGCCATTCGGAGACATCGGGACCGTAAGAATCGGCCGTATCGATGAAGTTGACGCCGAGTTCCGGCAGGCGCTTCAGCGTGCGGATGGATTCGTCGTGATCGGCAGGCTCGCCCCAGATGCCCTTACCGGTGACGCGCATGGCGCCGAAACCGAGACGGTTGATCTCGAGATCGCCGCCGATCTTGAAGGTGCCTGACTTGGCTGCGTTGTAACTGGACATGGTCTTTTCCTCTCTCGGTCAATGAAATCGTTCAAAATCGGCGAAACTGCCGGAAGCGGGACATGCCTCCGCGCGCGAACTTTCCGCCCTGACCGGCGGCGGCGCCCGGCTGGTGATGCCCCGCCCATCGAGTTGATATCGAGAAATGTGGCTATGACGCTTGGAATATAGGAAGGCGTCGACCGGATAACAGTGACGGCACTGAAAATTGCCGTCGGCCTGACGCCACCGTTTACGGGAGAGCCGGATAGCGCCTACGCCTTCAGCCGGCGGCGTTGCATAGGATCATGTCAATACCCAGCTGATATGCGTCAGGACCGGCTCTTCGCCTCGTCGCCGAATTCCGCCAGCATCTTCCAGAGCTCGGCGAAAGTCTCGCGAGCGAAATCCTGCAGCGAAGCGCCTGGCGGGCGTTGCTGCCAGAGTTCTCCGCCGACCCGCGTCGCGCCGATGATGATCGCGGCGAGCATGCGCATGCGGGACTGCTCTTCCGGATCGTTCCCCTTGCGCAGAAGCAGCGCCTCGGTGAGTTTCTGCTCGAGCTTGGCATATTTCAGCTGATCGCGGGCCTTGAGCGCCGGGGTGCGATGAATGAGCTCATGCAGCGCCAAGCCGCTTTCATCTATCGAATCGATTACCGCTGCCGTGATCGCCGCCTCCACCGCCGTGACGGAGGATTCTTCGGCGGGCCTCGCTGCGACTGCCGCCATCAGGCGATCGGCAAAAGAATCCTGCCAGGCGAAAACGACCTCTTCCTTGGACGGGAAATAATCGAAGAAACTGCGCTTGGAGACATCGGCCGCCTCGGTGATGTCCTCAATCGTCGTGGCGTCAAAGCCATGCTCGAGGAAGAGAGCCATGGCGGCCTGCTCGATGCGCTCACGCGTCTGGCGGCGCTTGCGTTCCCGCCGGCCTTCCGTCGTCTTCGTCCGCTTATTCTCAGCCATTCCTGCCCGGCAATATTAGTCAGCCGCCCGTTTCGTTGGAGAAGGCGGTGATATCATCGGCCTCGGCTTCGTTCTCGCGATATCTGACGCGGTCGCGCGAAAGTTCCAGCGGCTCGCTGCGTGAAATCCTGTAAACGGAGGCCGGCGGCAGGTTGCGTACCGTGCCGCCGATGCGCACCGCCGTCAGGCCGAGACGATCGAGGATCGGCCGAGGCACCGGGCAACGCGGGCCGTAGGTAAACTGATAGACGGCCCCGCCCGGCCGCATATAGGCAAAGGCGCCGGCAATGATCGAGGCGATCTTGTCTGGCGACATGGACAGCAGCGGCAGGCCGCTAACGACAGCGCCCACCGGTTCGCCCTCGAAAATACCGGCCTCGGCGAGATGAGCCGCATCCATCTGCAGGACGCGCGCGTCCGGAAAGCGTGCCTGCAGCGCGCCGATGAATTCCGGGCCGTATTCGATCAGCGTCAGATCGGCCTCACTGACCCCGCGCGCTAGCAGGGCACGGGTGAAGACGCCCGTTCCCGGGCCGAGTTCGATGATCGGCCCGTCCAACGCTGCAATTTCACTCGTCATGATCCTGGCAAGCGAATCACCCGACGGCGCGATGGCGGCGACCCGAAGGGGATTGCTGATCCAGGAGCGGAAAAAATGCAGGAAATCGGAGCGTGCAGTCTTTGCGATCATGATTGTCCCACCTGTTTGAAATTCGATTGATTATGAATGCGACCATCGCGGCGAGCATGGCAATTCCAAGGCGGAAGCGTCAATCGCTCTTTATATTTGCTTCCTGTGATCGCCCCTCATCAGCATTCAGTGCATTTTTATATCTATTGTATTTTTGCATCGCGTGCAATTGTTCGTTCGAGCTGACCGTGAACCGGCGGATTTCCATAGAGGCAAAGGCTCGCCGAAACTCGCGAGGATCGTTCCCGCCCGGCTGGACGAGCCGGCCTGGTGCCAGTTGTGGGATGTTCGAAACAGCCGCGCCTGGCCGCCGAACTTTCGGCAGAAGCGGAACGAAAAAGGCGACCCGAAGGCCGCCTTTCGCGAAACGCCGCGGCGTCCTCAGTAGTTGCAGCTGGAGCTGCTCGTCGGATTGAAGCGGAGCTTGCAATCCATATTCAGCGGCTTCGTCGGCCTCATCATATAAGGCATGGTCGAACCCGTGGTGTCCGCGCTGCGCTGGCCGATCGAACCGGTCGTGCGTCTGTCGTGCTGCAGCTTGGCTCCGTCCTGAGCGATCGGGCGCTCGGCTGCGGGCTGTTCGACAGCGCTTGACTGAAGGGGAGCCGCCCCGGCCGAGAAAGCCGAGAGGCCGAGGATCGCGCCGAAGGCAGCGGCCACGAGGCCGTTCTTGAAGGTGGTGGTCATTGTCGTCTCCTTGGGAGGATTCAGGGAAGTTACGCCAAGGAGCTAGGAAGCGGATCTGTCACATTCTACGGCGCCACAAGGGAGGTCACAGATATGTGAGCGGCGCCCCGACCATGAAAAAGGCGGCTGGTGGCCGCCTTTTTCATTTGCCGGCTCAATAGCCGTTATCACACGGCATACTTCCGGAGCCGATCGATCCTGAAAACGTAGGGTTGCACATTGTCGCCGGCGCCGGCCTGTTCACCGGCTGACGGACGATGGAGCCTGTGGTGCCGGCCTCGACGCCGAACGCGGCAAGCGGATACCAGTAGCCATCGGAATGGCGGCGGGTACCGGGGCGCTCAGTGCGGAAGCCCTGGTACCCATGCCAGGTGCCGGCATGTGCTTCATTCTGCACCATTTTCACGTTCGAAACGGCGGGTACGTGAATCGATTGAACGGGCGCGGCTCGCGCGGGAACCATCGCCGTGAGAGGGAGGAGAGCGCCGAGCGCAACGGTGGAAGAGGCAAGACGTGGCATTTTCATGATAAACCCTCCTTACTGGATTTATCTCGGGAAAATGCCTTCTCCGCATGCGGAGTTCCGTCTCGCGACGCAACTTCTAAAACTCGTGATTGCAGGCGATCCGGCGTGACTGAATCGCCTAAAAACGTGAACAGTCGCGATTTTGAGACGTGGCCGAAGGGAGCTCAGGCAGCGCTGTGGCGAAACGTGAATTCTCTGTTCTCAATTCGCGTATAATGGCCGGTAACCCTGGCCGGAGATGCAGGCCACATATTGCCTGTGGGCGGCCGCACGCGCGGTCGTTTCCGCGTCCAGCGCGTCGGCCTGTGCATATCCCGTCAGTTGCGCGCGCAGCTGATACTGCTTCCTCGCCTCGTCATACATGGCGTTGCCGTCGGTCACGCAAAGGCTGTTCGCAACCTCAGGCGGATTGACCGGAACGCCGATCGCCAGGAGCACGGGCTCGTTCGCATGGTCGATGCAGCCGGCGAGAGCCGCCACTATGGCCGCGACACCCAAAGCCCGAAAAATTCCCACCACCACATTCCTCCGGCCGACACGCCTCTGAGATCATCGGACCCGCAATACATCAGGAAGGTTGCGCGAAGCTAGGCTGGCGGCGAAGCCATATTGCCGCCAAGCGATTTCTGAACGGCATGCCTTTCGAAACAACAATGGGTTGCATGGCGGCAGGAAGCGTCTAAAGTTTCCACCACTGATCCTGATCGAACAGGAGCAGAGCTTCATCATCAAGGATATTGTGATGAGCAAGGACGAAGGCCAGGCACCGAAGAAATCGTTTCTGGAGCGCATGACGGGGACGACCGCCCAGATCACGGCGCTGCTGATTGCCGTGACCGCATTGCTCACCCAAATTCCAAATCTCACCAAGACGGGCCGCGACGCCGTCTGCGCCGTGCTTTCCTGTTCCGAGGAATACGCGCAGCAATCGTCGAACAACGCCCCCGGCGAAACGCAGCCATCGGGGGATCCCAGCAGCAAGCTACAGGCGCTGGAAGCGGCGGGGATCGGCCGCGGCGCTATTCAGGCGGACTGGCTGAACAACGAGTATAGTCCCTACCCGTTCATCGGTGACGCGCTCTTGAAGCTGGTGGACGGCAAGCGCCTCGTCCGACCTGTCCCGATAGACACCGTCGTCGGTACCTACGAATACCAGACCGCGTCGCCGCGCAGCGCCGCCGAAGTCGATCTCGAACATCTGAAGGCGTCCGTGGTCGCTACCTACAACGAGACCTATGGCGAAACGCAAAGCGATTTTCAGGCGCTGCTTCGCGCGCGTTAGGAAAAGCCGCGCTGCTCGCCTACGGCCGGATAATGTCATTGTTCGGGAAGGCATGATCTGCAGGAGGCATCCTGCACCTATTGCAATGTCGATAGCGGCATCGCCGTGACCATACAGGCAGACGCGGACCATACAGGCAGACGCGGACCATACAGGCAGACGCGCGCAATATCCAACGGCGCTGGGCTTCCGTGGATAGCCGAGCAATCAGATCAAGTAATTGAAGGAAATGGCGCACCCGAAGAGATTCGAACTCCTGACCCCCAGATTCGTAGTCTGGTGCTCTATCCAGCTGAGCTACGGGTGCGCTTGCAGAAGCGGCCGTGCCGCTTGCGTGGGCGGTTCTCTAAAGGGTCCTTTCGGACAATGCAAGAGCATTTCTGAAAAAATCGCGTGTTTGTCTGCGAGTAGCCGCACAGTTGGAAATCATGTCACTTTTCCAAGTGCGTGCGGCTGCGGTAATCCTCCAGCGAAACCGGGCGATCGGGGATCTCGATGCGAAACTGCGTGCCGACCGTCGGTTTTTCCACCAGCGCAATCGTGCCGCTATGCGCGAGCACCAGCTCGCGGGCGATCGTCAGGCCGAGGCCGGTCCCGCCGGAGCGGGCGGAACCGCGGAAAGCGGCAAAGAGGTTCTGGCGCGCCTTGAGCGGCATGCCGGGGCCGGTGTCATCCACGGTGATGCTGACGACGCTGCCGACGCGCTGGGCCGACACGGTGATGCGCCTGACAGAACCCGGGCCGCCCTCGCCCGGCGACATCAGCGCCTGCAGCGCATTGCGGCAGAGATTGTGGATGACGCGGAAAAGCTGCTCGCTATCGGCATCGACTTCGAGATCGGCGCCGATCTGCTCGACGAATTCGATACCGCTCTGCGGCTCGATCGCCAGAATATCTTTGACCTCCTGGGTCAGTTCCAACAGGGGGATGCGGCGGCGGCGCGGCGCCGATTCGCTCGCCTTGCCGTAGGACAGCACCTCGGTGGTGTAGCCGACGGCGCGATCGATGGTGCGCAGGAGCTTCGGGGCGAAACTCTTGACCATGGGATCGTCGACATCGACCAGCCGGTCCGACATCAGCTGCGCGGAAGCGAGAATATTGCGCATGTCGTGATTGATCTTGGAGACGGCAAGCCCGAGTGCCGCAAGGTTCTTCTGCTGCTTCAGCGTCTTCTGCAGCTCCATCTGCATCGAGGTGAGGTTGCGCCCGGCGACCGCCAGCTCATCGCGGCCGCCGTCTCCGATATAGATATGAGCCGGGTTCTCCGGGTCGGAGGAAAATTGCTGCATGCTGCCGGTCAGCCGGCGGATCGGGCCGATAAGGATGCGGTTGATCGCGAAAAAGATCAGCGTCGCCGTGAACAGCGAGATCAGCACCGACAGGAGGAGGACGTTGCGGGAATAGAAGAACATCGCCGTGCGCAGCGGCCTGTCCTTCATCACCACCTCGACGCCGGTGTTCGTGTCGCCGACAGGCCCATAGACGCGGATCATCCTGTTGCCGCCGAAGACCAGGGTGTCGAGCGCATCTTCGATCGCCGTCAGCGGCGGCACGTCGGTCAGGTCGTAGGATTCGTCGACCGAGGTCGGCATGTCAGTCGTCGCAAGCAGCCGCGAGGTGCCCTCTTTGCGCAGCACGATCGCCTTGGTGCCCGTCGCTTCCAGCGTTTCCTTCTGCAGGGCGCGCGGCAGCTCGATCGGCTGCAGCCCGTCGATGACGATGGCGGCGGCGGCGGCCGTGTTCAGCCTCTCCTGCAGCCAGCGCAGGCGCATGCTGGCGACCGAAGGGAAGAAGATCAGGATTTCGGCGAGCATGATAAAGAAGACGGTGAGCCAGAGCAGCTTGCCGGATAGTCCGCCGAACAATCCGGCGGACGGGCACCCTCCCCTTGCGGCCTCGCCGGCCGCCGGGATTTCCGCCGAAGGATTGTCGCCCTGGTCTCGCACCGGCATTCTGCTCTCGCCCGATCGGCGACGCGCGGCCGCCCTCACCATTAGAGCTCTATATTAGACCAATACGCTCCGCTTTCAAATCTTTGCGATCAACGTCACGTCGTCACAAAGAAAACGCCGCCCGGAGGCGGCGTTCGAAGGTGTGTGGTGGGCGAAAGATCAGAACTCTTCCCAGCTCTGTTCGGCTGCAGCCGCATTGCCGCCGAAGGCGCGGGCGACCTTGCCCATCGCCCGGCGGGCGGGCGAAGTGACGGGCCTGTGCGCCTCGTTTCGAACAAGCGCCACGGGTGCCGGCGCATTCGACAGCTTGAAGCGGGCGATGAGGTGCACCAGACCGTCGGCTTCGGCAGACAGCTTGTGCGTGGCGGCAGAGGTTTCCTCCACCATGGCAGCGTTCTGCTGCGTCACCTGGTCCATCTGGTTGACGGCGGTATTGACCTCCTTGAGGCCAGTCGCCTGTTCGCGGGCTGCCGTCGCAATCGAATGGATATGGTCGTTGATGGCGATGACGCGGGTGCCGATTTCAGACAGAGCCTCGCCGGTCGCCTGAACGAGCTTGACGCCGACCTGCACCTCGTCACCGGATTTGGTGATCAGCGCCTTGATGTCCTTGGCGGCCGTCGCCGAACGCTGCGCCAGTTCGCGCACTTCCTGCGCCACTACCGCGAAGCCCTTGCCGGCTTCGCCGGCGCGTGCGGCCTCGACGCCTGCATTCAGCGCCAGGAGGTTGGTCTGGAAGGCGATCTCGTCGATGACGTTGATGATCTGGCTGATTTCGCGCGAGGCCTGCTCGATGCGGCCCATGGCCTCGACGGCATTGCCCACGACAACGCCGGAGCGGCCGGCATTCTCCTTGGCTTCGGACACCATGATGGTTGCCTCATGCGCCCGCTCTGTGGAATTCTGGACAACGGCGGTGATCTCGTCGAGCGCCGCCGAAGTCTGCTCAAGGGCGGCCGCCTGCTGCTCGGTGCGCTTCGAAAGGTCGTCGCTCGCATTGCGCAGCTCGGCCGTGTTGCCGTTCATCGCTTCCGTCGTCTCGCGCACCTCGCGCATCGTCGCCTGCAGCGTTGCGAAAGTATTGTTGACGTTCTGCTGCAGTTCGGCGAAGGCGCCCTGGAAGTTGCCGTTCATCGTCTGGGTGAGATCGCCCTCGGCAAGGCTTGCGACGACGCGGCGGGTCTCGCCGATGCCAGCGTCGACGCTCGACAGCAGCGTGTTGATGTTGCCGGCGAACTGGTTGAGGCTTTCGTCCTGGTAATCCTTGTTGATGCGATGGCTGAAATCACCCGCCGCAGCCGCGGCCACGACGACCGACATGCTCGACTGCAGGTCGTCGCTCTTGGCGCGCATCGCCGTTTCTTGGGCGTTCAGGCGCTTGACGGCAAGGCCGTTCGCCTTGAAGACCGCAACCGCCGCGGCCATTTCGCCGATTTCGTCCTGACGGCCGGCAAAGGGAACCTCGGCTTCGAAATTGCCGTCCGCGACCTGCTTGATCGCCTGGGTGACGCGCTTGATCGGGCGGCTCAGATGGCTGGTGCCGATATAGAAGCCCATGCCGATGCCGGCTGAGATGCCGATGCCGGTGATGCTGAGGACGAGCATCAGCACCCATGTGCGGAAACTCTCGATCTCGGCATTGACCGTCTCAAGTGCAGCCTTGTCGGTGGCGACGACCGCGTCGATTTCCGCCTGGAACGCCTTGCGGTTGGCGCGGTTGGCCTCATTGTTGCCCTGCTGGCTGGCGGCCTCGGGGCCGACTTCCGTGCCGAGGCGGGCCGTTTCCGCGCGGAAGGTGCGGAATTCCGCGGCGCGAGCAACAAGCTTGGCAAAATCGTCCTTCTCGCTATCGGGAACAAGCGGCGCCCAGCCCGAGATGACCTTGTCGATCTCGTCGAGGCCGGCCAACAGGCCCTTGGCGAAGTTCGGCGTATCCTTGATCGTCTTGGCGGCATAAATGCCGCGCGATTCCATGACCACGGCCGTGACGAAACGATTGAGGCGCTCGCCCGCATAGGCGCGTTCGGCGGCCTCCTCATAAGCCGTCAGGTTGCGACTGTATTCGTGCATGGCAGACAATGCCGTTGCGCCGATCAAAAGCGCCACCGCCCCCATGACGCAAACCAGCAGATTAATTTTGCCGCGGATCTTCAATGCAATGCCTCCTAGCTGCACCCGTGCCTGGAAAGCAAATTCCCAGCCGATGAAGTTAGATATCGGCTAAATTTCTTAAAGTTACATTTCTAATGTTTACGATTATCGCTACCGAAAATTAGCCATGCCGGTCCCGCTCGGCGGCCTCCAGCTCCTTGAAAAAGCAGGCCGGCCGCCGAAAAATCACCGGCCGTGACGGTGGCTTGC
This sequence comes from Rhizobium pisi, assembly GCF_003938655.1. GTDB lineage: Bacteria > Pseudomonadota > Alphaproteobacteria > Rhizobiales > Rhizobiaceae > Rhizobium > Rhizobium pisi. Next base: position 180,251 of record NZ_RJJT01000001.1, on the reverse strand, counting down.
AACCTCTCGGAGTGCATCGAAATTCTTAACACCAAAGTGCGATAAATTACACTGATGCGACACCTTCTTGAAATTCTCCGGTATAATTGACTTTTACAGGCTTCATCCGTATAAGCCGCCGCACGTCCGGTCACTCAAGCCTTTTATGGCCTCGCCCGTTCGAAAAACAACGCTCCTTGCACTATGCAAATTCAAGAAGGGCCGCACTCCGCGGTGTTTAAATAAATGAAGCGTACCTACCAACCATCCAAGCTTGTTCGCAAGCGTCGCCACGGCTTCCGTGCGCGCATGTCTACGAAGGGTGGCCGCAAGGTCATCGCTGCCCGCCGCGCGCAGGGTCGCAAGCGTCTCTCGGCCTAAGGCCGGGTTGCCCGATAAGAGATGGCGGGCGAATTGACGACCACAAAAGAAAAACACGCTGTCGGGCGGCTGAAAAGCCGCCCGCAGTTTCTTGCGGTTCGCGAAGGCGAAAAACGCCGGGGCGGCCTCTTCCTTCTCGAAGTCCTCGACCGGAAGGAACCCGACAGCCAAGCCCGTGTCGGTTTTACAGTCACAAAAAAACATGGCAACGCGGTCGAACGGAACCGCATGCGCCGCCGCCTGAAAGAGGCGGTGCGGCTTCATGCGGGGTTTGCAATGCAGCCCGGACACGACTATGTGGTTGTCGCGCGCAGGGACGTGCTTGAGGCGTCCTTCAAAGAATTGGCTGCGGAACTGAAATTTCGCGTGGAAACCAAGCCGAAACACCGGCGCTCCGGAGACGGGCGCCCCAGGAACGTATGATGGAAAACAACCGCAATTATTTCATTGCGATCGCTCTCTCGGTGCTGATCGTCCTCGGCTGGCAGTTTCTCTATATGAATCCGCGCATCGAGGCTCAGCGCAAGGCTCAGGAAGCCCAGAAGGCGCAGCAGCAGACCGAACAGGTTCAGCAGCCCGCCGCAGGCGGCCAGGCACCGGCCCAGACGAGCGGCGCGGCACCTTCCGGTCAGGCAGAAGCGACGGCGACGCGCGAGCAGGCGCTTGAGAAGAGCCCGCGCGTTGTCATCGACACTTCCGCGCTTTCCGGCTCGATCAATCTCGCCGGCGCCCGCCTCGACGACCTGAAGCTCAAGGGCTATCACGAGACCGTCGACGACTCGAGCCCGATCATCACGCTGTTCAGCCCGGCCGAAACCAAGGACGGCTATTTCACCGAACTCGGCTATATCGGCGGCGACACGACGGGCGCCGTTCCCGGTCCCTCGACGCTCTGGACCGCGCCCGAAGGCGCCAAGCTCACCGAAAAGACGCCGGTGACGCTCTCCTACACCAACGACAAGGGCCTGACGTTTACCCGCACCATCTCCGTCGACGAACGCTATATGTTCACCGTCGTCGACAAGATCGAAAATACCGGCCAGGCTCCCGCCTCGCTCTCCTCCTACGGCCGCGTGACGCGTTACAACAAGCCGACGACGCCGTCTGCCTACGTCCTGCATGAGGGCTTCATCGGCGTCATCGGCGACGATGGCCTCGTCGAAACCAAATATACCGCCGCCGAGAAGGAGCCCGTAACGCCGGCGAAATCCACCGGCGGCTGGCTCGGCATCACCGACAAATACTGGGCTGCGACGATCGTTCCGCCGCAGAGCGCCGCCTATGAGGCCCGCTTCTCGCATTTCAGCGACGGCCAGCCCCGCTATCAGGCCGACTATAAGGACGATGCCTTCACGGTTGCGCCGGGCCAATCGATCGAGCTCAAGAACCTCGTCTTCGCCGGCGCCAAGGAAGTGCCCGTCATCGACGGCTACGAGACATCCTACTCGATCCCGAAGTTCGACCGCCTGATCGACTGGGGCTGGTTCTATTTCATCACCAAGCCGATGTTCAAGCTGATGGACTTCTTCTTCCGCTTCTTCGGCAATTTCGGCGTGGCGATCCTGTGCACCACCATCGTCGTCAAGGCATTGTTCTTCCCGCTTGCCAGCAAGCAGTACGCTTCGATGGCGAACATGAAGCGCATGCAGCCCAAGATGGAAGAGCTGAAGGCGAAATTCGGCGACGACCGGATGGGATTGCAACAGGCGACGATGCAGCTCTACAAGGAGGAAAAGATCAATCCGATCGCCGGCTGCTGGCCGGTAGCGCTGCAGATCCCGATCTTCTTCTCGCTCTACAAAGTGATCTACATCACCATCGAGATGCGGCACGCGCCCTTCTTCGGCTGGATCAAGGACCTTTCGGCGCCCGACCCGACATCGATCGTCAATCTGTTCGGCCTTTTGCCCTTCGAGGCGCCGACAATGCTGCATCTCGGCGTCTGGCCGCTGATCATGGGCGTCACCATGTTCGTGCAGATGCGCATGAACCCGACACCGCCCGATCCGACGCAGGCGATGATCTTCAACTGGATGCCGCTCGTATTCATGTTCATGCTGGCAAGCTTCCCGGCCGGTCTGGTCATCTACTGGGCCTGGAACAACACGCTCTCGGTGCTGCAGCAGTCGGTGATCATGAAGCGCCACGGCGTCAAGATCGAGCTCTTCAACAATCTGAAGGGCCTGTTCCGACGAAAAACGGCGCCATCGAAATGACGGCGCAGTCGTCAAGCCCCGCTTCGGCGGGGTTTTTCGTTTCCAACTGGCGGGTGAGGGAAAGAAGACATCGCCTTAGGGTCGCCTGCAAGCTTGACATCTCCTTGCAAAACCACGAAGCCCGATAGAAGACCAAACCCGGAGATTACCGAGGCCGCATGCCCGAAACCGAAAAGCCGCTCTTCGGCCACCCCTGGATCTTCATCCGCGGCGTACCGTCGCTCAACTTCCTGCCACCGGAAGGGCCGCTGGAAATCGCCTTTGCCGGGCGCTCGAATGTCGGCAAGTCGTCGCTGATCAACGCGCTGGTCGGCCAGAAGGGTCTGGCGCGCACGTCGAACACGCCGGGGCGCACACAGGAACTCAACTATTTCGTCCCGGACGGTTATTCCGGCGAAGGCAATGACCTGCCGCCGATGGCGATCGTCGACATGCCGGGCTATGGCTATGCGCAGGCGCCGAAGGAGCAGGTCGACAAATGGACCAAACTCGTCTTCGATTATCTGCGCGGCCGTGCGACGCTCAAGCGCGTCTATGTTCTGATAGACAGCCGTCACGGCATCAAGAAGAACGACGAGGACGTGCTGACGCTGCTCGACAAGGCCGCCGTCTCCTATCAGCTGGTCCTGACCAAGACCGACAAGATCAAGGCACCCGCTGTGCCGAAGCTGCTTTCCGAAACGGCAGAAAGGATCCGCAAGCGCCCGGCCGCCTATCCCGCCGTGCTGTCCACCTCGTCCGAAAAGGGCGACGGGCTGGACGACCTGCGCCAGGCGATCGCCGAAACCGTCGGCATCGCCAACTGGAAATAGAGGCCTCCTAATGCCTCGCTCGTTTCCTAAGCTCGCTTCCGCATGTCACGGCTCGATGGTTTTTCCGGAAGCGGCCTCCTCTTTAGTGCAAAGATTGCCGTAGCACCTAGAGGTTGAATAGTGCGCCACCAGAAAACTATTGGTTGACGACGCACATTTGCTGAGCTACATAGCGGCCATCGAATTTTGCTTGCTGGCTTGGTTATCGCGCGATTAGCACCGCGCCCTGAACGAACTTCCTTTCAAAAATCGCTATCACCATCCGCATCGCCGTGGCGCTGCGGTTCTTCAATATTGCTATGAAAGGGTTCATCATGACCACTGGCACAGTTAAATGGTTCAACTCCACCAAAGGCTTCGGCTTCATTCAACCTGACAATGGCGACGCTGACGCCTTCGTTCACATCTCCGCCGTCGAGCGCGCCGGAATGCGCGATCTCGTCGAAGGCCAGAAGATCGGCTTCGAACTCGAGCGTGACAGCAAGTCGGGCAAGATGTCCGCTTGCAATCTCCAGAACGCTTAAATCGATATCTGCTTTCCTTTGACCACGGATGTACTGGCACTGCCGGAAGCACGTTATCAATTCAAGGCCAGGCGATTTGCCTGGCCTTTTTGTTTTCCAACCACAAGGCAAGCCAGCGTGGTTGATTCGCCGTCGCCGGGAGATCGCGTCCGGCACATGGACTTCACCGCATCGCCATCTCCGGAACATCGCGAAATCAGGTGATGTCACGGTTCAATTGCACCCAAGGAAGCATCGATGACAAAGGATACGAAGGAACTTCAGGCGATCAACACGGCTTGGCAGATCGCTATTCAGGAGATCTTACGCATGGTTATCCGGGACATGTATCACGGCGGCGGCGAGGAATCGTTCAAGACGCATATCAAGCGTATCGAAGAGGCGGCCGTGGACAGCATTTACACGGATTTGCGGCTGCGCGGGACAGATGAATGGACTGAAGTCCTGGTCAAAGAAAAAGCCAGTAATTTCGTCACCATGCTGCTAACGTCCTTTACATATGACCGAGCCTAGATCACGGCCCGGAATAATCGTCGCACAACAGAACTGTCTGCATGAATGACCGGCGTTGATTGCGCTTGCCTCCCCGCAGCTTTTAAAGCAACCCTTCACTCTCATGCTGCGCAAGAGCAGCCGCGCCCGCGAGTAATATTTGATGACCGACAGCAAGGACCAGCCCCTTTCGCCCGAAGGCGTCGGCAATATGCCTCATCTTGCCGAAGCCCTCGATGACGACCGGTTTCGACATTTTCTCGATCATGTTCCATTCGCGGTGGCTGTCTCCGAACTCGGCGGCAACGAGGCACTGATTTACGTCAACCTCGAATTCGAGCGGCTGACGGCGCTGGCGGCAACGCAGGTCCAGGGAAAACGCTGGTCGGAAATCGAATTAAATTCAACCGCAGTCTCAGGAGAAGCGACACTCACCGCCGCTGTGACCTCTGCGGAGGAGTATGTTGGTGCCTTCTCGCTGGCAGCCGAAGCTGAGAGCACGGCGATTATCGATGTCTGGTCGAATACCATCATCGACGACGACGACACTCCGCTTTTCCGATTGGTGGCCTTTGCGGCTCGCAATGAGGCGGCAGCTGATCAGCGCTTCAACGAGTTGCTGACGGAGAAAGATGTCCTTCTGCGCGAACTTCAGCACCGCGTGAAGAACAATCTTCAGATGATCACGGCGCTCATCCGGATGGAGGCGCGCAATGCTCAACAGAGTGAGGAAAGCGAAAGATTTGCCCGCCTTGCTGGGCGGATTGAAGCCTTGGCTCTCCTCTATCGCTCGCTATCAGACGAAGAAAAGGGCGGGACAATCGATCTTGGCACCTATGTAAGCCAGATCGCCGCCTCGGTGATGGCGGCCCACGCAGTGGAAGGTATCCGGCTGGACATGAAGGTCGATACCTGGCCAGTCTCGGTCAACGTGGCCATGCCGGCCGGCCTTGTCATCAACGAACTCCTCACCAATACGCTCAAACACGCCTTCGTCGGGCGTGATGGCGGGGAGGTCACGCTCCGCTGTGTCGTCAGCGATACCGGGTGCAGGATCACCGTCGCCGATAACGGGATCGGTCTTCCCCAAGATGTGAATTGGCCGCACCCGGGAAAGCTGAGCGCGATGATCGTACAGTCCCTGAAACAAAACGCCCGCGCCGAAGTGGAAGTGACCTCGTCGCCGGATACCGGCATGAGTGTCTCACTCGTCTTCCCGAGAGCCGAAGCGGCCCAATAGCCTCAGCGGCGGTTATCGCGCCCTCTTCTGGAAGCTTTAGATTGCACGACAGCACACATCATTCTCGCTCGCATTAGGGGGCGCCCCGAAGAGCGCCCCATGTGATCGCACGCCGGCTTACATCTTCGGCAGCAGCACCGTGTCGACGACGTGGATGACGCCGTTGGATTGCTTGACGTCGGCGATCGTCACATGGGCGACATCGCCGTTTTCATCGGTCAGCGTGATCTTGCCCATGCTTTCCCTGGCTTTCAGCACGCAGCCGCCGACAGTCTTGATGTCGTGTTCACCGCCGTCATCCTTGATCATCTTGGCAACGGTCTTGGCCATCGCGTCGGCCGCAACGACGTGGCAGGTCAGGACCTTGGTCAGCTTTGCCTTGTTTTCGGGCTTCAGCAGCGCTTCGACGGTGCCTTCCGGCAGAGCGGCAAAGGCTTCGTTGGTCGGCGCGAAGACGGTGAAGGGGCCTTTGCCCTCGAGCGTGCCGACGAGGCCGGCGGCCTTGACGGCTGCGACCAGCGTCGTGTGATCCTTGGAATTCATGGCGTTTTCGACGATGTTCTTCTTTTCGAACATCGCTGCGCCACCGACCGTGGGGTTCTTCGCGTGAGCGACGAAGGCGACGACTGACATGGCGGTGGCGAGCGCGGCAACGCGCAGTGCAGACTTGATCATGATTTTCTCCTCTGGCCGGGTATCGACCGCCGGCTTTATGCCTCAAGCGTCGTCCGGACATTTCGAACTACGGAGGGCCGTGCCGAAGAGTTTCAGGAAGGAGAAAACGATTTATGGCCGGTGCCGATTTATGGCCGGCGCAGGGGGCCGCTTGCGATGATAGGGCCTGTCGCCTGCCCGGTCGGCGAGCCGCCGAAAGGTTCGAGGCTGACGGCAAGCGTGGCGCCGTCGCCGACATGACTGCGCAAATCGGCGGGAATGAGAAGTTCACCGTCTTCGCCCGGCTTGAAGATGCCGAGCGATTTCGGCACGCCGCTGCCAGGCACTAGCCAGAGCTCCAGCGACTTCTCCTCCGGCTTGCCGGCGGCAACCGGCACGATCTTCAACCGGCCGCTCTGCACCTCGTATGAGGCGCGCAGATTGATGACGTTGTTTTCGCCCGAAAGCTCGGCCACCAACGGTGTCGGTCCATGCGGCTGCGGCACCATGCCGGAGGCGAAGATGACGGCGCTGACGGCGACGACGATGCAGGCAAAGGCCAGCGAGCGCCAGAAGACGGCGGAATTCCAGAGCCCTTGCGAAAAGGACGGGCTCCTTTCGCCATCGCCGAAAAGCCGCGCCTCGATCTGCTTGAAGGTTTCCCGATTCGGCGCGACGCCTTCATACTCGTCGTTGAAGGAGGAAAGGTTGGCTTCCCAGCGGCTGACGATCGCAGCGAATGTCCGATCGTGGCGCATGCGCTCTTCCACCACCCGGCGATCCTGCTGCGACAGAACCCCAAGCACGTATTCGCCGGCGAGAACCTCGTCGCGGGAGCGGTTTCCCTTGCTTTTGTCGGGCGATGTCATCGTTCCATGCACTCTCTCAGTTTCAAGAGGCTGCGCCTGAGCCAGGTCCGCATCGTGTTCAGCGGGACACCAAACTGATCGGCCAGTTCCTGATAGCTCAGCCCTTCGACATAAGCCCGTTTCACCGCGACCGCACGATCAGCTTCCAACTCTTCCATGCAGGTGTCAATCCGCCTTCCTTCATCCTTTGTGACCGTCTGCTTTTCCGGGTCGGGTGCGGAATCGGCAAGATCATAGGCACTGTCCAGTTCGTCGGCGATGGGCTTGCGCGCCCGCAGCATATCGATCGCACGGTTGCGTGCGATCGCCGCGAGCCAGACCGACGGCGCACCCGATGCTACAGAGAAGCTCCCGGCGCGCTGCCAGATGCTGATATAGACCTCCTGCAGGGCTTCCTCGGCTTCCGCGCGATCCTTCAAGATACGCAGGCAGATCGACAAAAGTTTCGGTCCTGTCTGGTTGTAAAGGGCAACGAACGCCCTGCGGTCGCCGAGCGCGACGCGGCCGATCAGGTCTGCGATCCCATCGCCTTGCATGCCGTTCCTCATATTGTGCCTGCGTTTGCGCCGGACAGAGAAATCCGCCGGCTCCGCGTCACATACGAAAAACTATTACCTGCTGGATTATTCCCTCTGTCAGAAACTTGGGATAAAAGGCCGCGATCAATTCTGCGGGGTCCCCATGAACGAGTCCGAAAGCGAAATGCAGGCACGGCTTCTGGCCAAGGCGCTGCCTTTCATGCAACGCTACGAGAACAAGACGATTGTCGTGAAATATGGCGGCCACGCCATGGGCAATCCCGAGCTCGGCAAGGCCTTTGCCAGCGACATCGCGCTCCTGAAGCAATCGGGTGTCAACCCGATCGTCGTTCACGGCGGCGGTCCGCAGATCGGCGCCATGCTGAACAAGATGGGCATCGAATCGAAATTCGAGGGCGGTCTTCGCGTCACCGACCAGAAGACGGTCGAGATCGTCGAGATGGTGCTCGCCGGCTCGATCAACAAGGAGATCGTGGCCCTCATCAACCAGACCGGCGAGTGGGCGATCGGCCTTTGCGGCAAGGACGGCAACATGGTCTTCGCCGAAAAGGCGCGCAAGACCGTGAAGGATCCGGATTCGAACATCGAGCGCGTGCTCGATCTCGGCTTCGTCGGCGAAGTGGTCGAGGTCGACCGCACGCTGCTCGATCTGCTCGCCCGCTCCGAGATGATCCCCGTCATTGCGCCGGTCGCTCCCGGTCGTGACGGCGCGACCTACAATATCAATGCCGATACCTTCGCCGGCGCCATTGCCGGTGCGCTCAACGCCACTCGCCTGCTTTTCCTGACCGATGTGCCCGGCGTTCTCGACAAGAACGGCCAGCTCATCAAGGAGCTTTCCGTTGCCGAAGCGCGTGCGCTGATCGCCGACGGCACGATATCAGGCGGCATGATCCCGAAGGTCGAGACCTGTATCGATGCGATCAAGGCCGGCGTGCAGGGCGTCGTCATCCTGAACGGCAAGACCGCCCATTCCGTCCTGCTCGAGATCTTCACCGAGCATGGCATCGGCACACTGATCGTTCCCTGATCGAAGGCTGCGCCCTTCACCGATATGAAGGGCGCATCTTTTTTCGCCGCCTGCAAGGCGGGGATCGGCATCAAAGCCGGCTATAGATCGCCGCCGCGTCCTGCTTCAGCTTTTCCATCATCGACCGGTAAGGTCCCGGACCATAGCTGATGCGGCCGACGCCGAGCTTCGCCAGCGCCGTCAGATCGGGGGCGCCAGTCCTCATCATGATGTTGACCGGCAGCGGCGATGCCGCGCAGATCTTCTCGATCAGGGCAGGCTCGATCAGGCCCGGCACGAAGAAGCCGCTGCCGCCGGCCGCCGCATAGGCCCTGCCTCGCTCGATCGCCTCGTCCACCAGACCGGCATGTTTCGAAAGATCGCTCTCAGCGAGGAAGAGGTCGGTGCGGGCATTGATGAAGAACGGGATATTTTTGCCCTCCGCCATCTCACGAATGGCGCGGATGCGGGCCGTCTGCTTCTCGACCGGATAGAGCCCATCGCCCTCCACCACCCGATCCTCGAAATTGATGCCGATCGCGCCGACATCAACCAGCTTGGCGACGTTGGCAGCCGCTCCAGCGGGTTCGGTCGAATAGGCGCCCTCGAAGTCGACCGAAAGCGGCAGGTCGATCACAGCGGTGATGGATCTCGCCGTCTCTACCAGCACCGACATCGGCAGTTTCTCGCCGTCAGGATAGCCGTGGGCGGCGGCAACCGACCAGCTGCCCGTCGCCAGCGCCTTGGCGCCCGCATCGGCGACGGCCTTCGCCGTGCCTGCGTCCCAGATATTGTAGAGAACAACAGGATCGCCCTTCCGGTGCAATGCGCCGAATGCCTTAGCCTTTTCGTTCTGGTTCATACTGTCTCCTCCATCTTTGCCCGTAGGCTGATCTTCTCTTCATGCCGTAGCAGCCATTGCTTGCGCCACAGCCCGCCGCCATATCCCGTCAGCGATCCGTCCGCGCCGAGGATGCGATGACAGGGTACGATGATGGCAAGCTGGTTGGCGCCATTGGCGCGGCCGACGGCGCGCACGACTTCGGGGCGCTCCATCTCCCTGGCAAGATCGCCGTAGGCGCGCGTCTGGCCGATGGGGATTTCGATAAGCTTTGCCCAGACATGTTTTTCGAAGGGCGTGCCTCCAAGCGCCAGTGGCGTCTTGAAGGTTGTCAGCCGTCCATCGAAATAATCCCGGATTTCCGCCTCGATCTGGTCTATCCCCGGCGTGCGGCCGATCGCGACCGAGGAGCGGACGCGTTTCTGCAGAGCCTCGAGCTCGGTCGGCAGCGCCTTACGGTCGTGAAATTCGAGAAGATGCAAATGCGTCTTGTCGGCGACCGCGATCATCGGCCCGAGCGGCGTGTCGAACCCGCCGGCAAAGAGCAGTTCGCGGTTCTGCGAGAGCGCCGGCGCTTTGCCGACGAGCCGCTGGAAAGCCGTCCGGAAGCCACTCGGGGATTCATACCCCGCGTCAAGCTGCGCATCGATGACGCGCGCGCCATCGGCGAGCTGCCGAGCTGCCTCGCCCAGCCTGATATAGCGGACGAGATCATGGAAGGTCATGCCGAGCGCCCGTTTGAAGGCGCGGCGCACGGTCGATGGATCATGGCCTCTGCGCACAAGCTCATCCTCGGTCCAGCGAACCTCCGGCTCGCTGTCGAGCCGCGCCAGCAGCTCGTCGACGATCGGCTCCCTTCCCGGCTGCTCAAGCGGCCTGCAACGCTGGCACGGGCGAAAGCCGGAATGCATGCAGGCGGCGATCGTGTCGAAGAAGATGGTATTTTCCCGCTTCGGCTTGCGCGCCGGGCAGGTCAGACGGCAGAAGATACCCGTCGTTTTGACGCAGACATAGGCCTGGCCCTCATAATCGGCGCTGCGCGCGATCAGGGCGTCATAGAGCGTATCGTCATCAGGGCGTTCGAAAAGCATGTCGGCTTTCTAGCATCCTCGGCCCTGGCCGTCCGCCGAAAATCGGGCGTCTATTTTTTCTTCTCGATTTCCTTGGCGGAGAAGCCGTGCCATAAGACCGCCATGACAAAGTTCGACCGCACGCCTGATAAAGCCGATTTCGCGCACGTTACAGACTGGGTCTTCGACCTCGACAACACGCTCTATCCGCATCATGTCAATCTCTTCGCGCAGATCGACAAGAACATGACCGCCTATGTCGCCGCACTCTTACAGATGGAGCGGGAAGAGGCGCGCAAGCTGCAGAAGCAATATTATCTCGACCATGGCACGACCCTGCAGGGCTTGATGATCCATCATGGCATCGACCCGAACGATTTCCTCGAAAAGGCCCATGCGATCGACTATTCGGCGCTGACGCCGCAGCCGGAACTCGGCGAGGCGATCAAGGCGCTGCCGGGGCGTAAGTTCATCTTCACCAACGGCAGCGTCAAACATGCCGAAATGACGGCCGGCGCGCTCGGCATTCTCGAGCATTTCGACGATATCTTCGACATTGTCGCCGCCGACTACGTGCCGAAACCCGCGCAGGCGACCTACGACAAATTCACCGCGCTGAAGCGCGTCGAAACCGGCAAGGCCGCCATGTTCGAGGATCTGCCGCGCAACCTGACGGTGCCGAAGGCGCTCGGCATGCAGACCGTGCTGCTGGTGCCGCGGAATCTGGAAGAGACGGTCGTCGAATGGTGGGAAAAGACCAGCGGCGAGGAGGATCATATCGATTTCGTCACCGACGACCTCGCTGCCTTCCTCGGCAAGATTACCGGCTGAAGCATTACGAAGTTTTCATTCAGCTTACCGATGTTTAACTGGGTCTTTCGGGCCTGCTGCCATAGCTTCTTTCGTGAGGGGACACCTTACGAAAGGCAAACACGATGTACCGCAACAAGCTGATACTGGCAGCGCTTTCCTCCACCCTCATCTTCGGCGCAGCCGCCGGGGCAGGTTTTGCCGCACCCGGTGACGGGCCGCGTCAGCACCCCGGCATGCACGGCGCGGGGCCTGCCGCCTTCCGCGAAATCACCTATGTCTGGATGCTCAAGCAGTTCGACACCAACAAGGATGGAAAGGTCTCCAAGGACGAGGCGACAGCCGGCGTCGACAAGCTTTTCGCCGCGATCGACACCAACAAGGACGGCTCACTGACCCCGGGCGAAATCCGCGAGTACCGGAAAACGCAACTGCAGGCGATGAGAGATCAGCGCAAGCAGGAGGCCGGCGACGACAAGGATGCAAACGCCGCAGTCGCGACGCCGGATAATGACGACCAGGGAGGGCCGCCGCGCGGCGGTCACGAGGGTCGTGACGGGCATCGCTGGATGCACCACGGCGGCAACATGATGCATGCCTCGATCATGATGCAGCGGATCGACACCGACGAGAACGGCCAGATTTCCAAGCAGGAAGCCGAAGCCGCCATGGACAAGCTGTTTGCGCGGATGGACCGCAACAAGGACGGCGTCATCTCGATCGACGATATGCCGGACCGGCCGTTCCTGTAAGGCCGGACATACCATTGACTCCGCTCTTTCCCTGCCGCCGCAGGGAAAGAGATCTCCTATGTCTCTTGCAATAGAAATGCTGCACGCGAACCGTCATTCGCGGCGTTCGTAGAAATCCTGCACGATCTTCCACGCGGCTTCGGCCGTCTCGACGAAGCTGATCAGCTTGACGTCGTCAGGCGCGATCGTGCCGAATTCGGCCAATGCGTCGAAATTGATGATGCTCTTCCAGAATGCCTCCCCGAAGAGGATTAGGGGCAGACGCTCCATGCGGCCGGTCTGGATCAATGTCAGGCATTCGAAAAATTCGTCGAGCGTGCCGAAGCCGCCGGGGAAGACCGCGATCGCCTTGGCGCGCACCATGAAATGCATCTTGCGGATAGCGAAATAGTGGAAGTTGAAGCTGAGCTCCGGCGTGACATAGACGTTCGGCGCCTGCTCATGCGGCAAGACGATGTTGAGGCCGATCGAAGGCGCGCCCTCATCGGCCGCGCCGCGATTGCCCGCCTCCATCACGCCGGGGCCGCCGCCGGTAACGATGACATATTCGTGGAAGTTAAAGGTCGCCGAATATTTCGAGCACAACCGGGCAAACTTGCGCGCCTCGTCATAATAGACGGAAGCTGCCTCCAGATTGGCGCGCTGGATTTCGTTGCGGGCGGCCCAGGCGCTCTGGCCCGGGGCGGGAATGCGGGCGCCACCGAACATGACGACGGTTGACTTGATGCCGCGTTCGGTCAGCATCATTTCCGTCTTCATCAATTCCAACTGCAGCCGGATCGGCCGCAGTTCCTCGCGGCAGAGGAAATCCTCGTCGACATAGGCAAGGCGATACGCGGGCGACAGCGTCTGCGGCGTTTTCGGCACCGCTTCGGCGCGCTGCCGGTCGATCGAACTGCTCTTCAGCGGGTCCCAGACACCATCCTTGCGCCGCGAACCGCCGTTTCGTCCCTTCGCCATATCGAAATGCCTTTCAGTATTGCCGGCCGTGAAACCGGATATGTCGCTACAACGCCTTGAATCCAGATATGATCTTGTCCGAAAAATCATTCCGTTCTACGGGTGCATGCTGTAGAGCAGGACACACCGCCGATCGCAATTCTAGAGACTCCGCCGTCTCCACGATAAAGATCGAAGTTTAAGGAATTCTCATGAGCGCCACCGACCTCGCATCCCTCGAAAAGACCATCGAAGCCGCCTTCGACAATCGCGATAATGTGAACACGTCGACAAAGGGCGAGGTTCGCGACGCGGTCGAAGCAGCGCTCGATCTGCTCGACGCCGGCAAGGCCCGCGTGGCCGAACGCGGCGCCGACGGCGCCTGGACGGTGAACCAGTGGCTGAAGAAGGCCGTGCTGCTTTCCTTCCGCCTGAACGACATGGACGTGGTCAAAGGCGGCTCGGGCAATTCCACCTGGTGGGACAAGGTTCCTTCGAAATTCGAGGGCTGGGGCGAGAATCATTTCCGCGCCGCCGGCTTCCGCGCCGTGCCCAACTGCGTCGTGCGCCGCTCGGCCTATATCGCGCCCAACGCGATCCTGATGCCGTCCTTCGTCAATCTTGGCGCCTATGTCGGCGAAGGCACGATGGTCGACACCTGGGCAACGGTCGGTTCCTGCGCGCAGATCGGCAAGCATGTGCACCTGTCCGGCGGCGTCGGCATCGGCGGCGTGCTGGAACCGATGCAGGCCGGCCCGACGATCATCGAGGACAATTGCTTCATCGGCGCCCGTTCCGAGGTGGTCGAAGGCTGCATCATCCGCGAAGGCTCCGTACTCGGCATGGGCGTCTTCATCGGCAAGTCGACCAAGATCGTCGATCGCGCCACCGGCGAGGTGATGTACGGCGAAGTGCCGCCCTACTCGGTCGTCGTCGCCGGCTCGATGCCGTCTGGCAATGCGACGATGGCAAATGGCCTGCAGGCGCCGCATCTCTACTGCGCCGTCATCGTCAAGCGCGTCGATGAAAAGACCCGCTCCAAAACCGGCATCAACGAGCTGCTCAGAGATTGATGACATCTGGACGTTGATCCGGTAAACAGACGGCGTCCTTTTAGGCGAGGCGGCTCCCGCCTTGCCATGTCTTTGCCATTCCCGCCGGATAGTTCGACCGCCATGACCGCTACCGACCCCGTCGTCAATCTGCAGGCGCTGATTCGCTGCCCCTCCGTGACACCAGCCGAAGGCGGCGCGCTCTCAGCGCTCGACGCAATGCTTTCGCCGCTCGGCTTCAAGATCGACAGGGTGAAGGCGAGCGAGGCCGGCACGCCTGATATCGAGAACCTCTATGCGCGCCTCGACGGCGACGGCCCGCACCTGATGTTTGCCGGCCATACCGATGTCGTACCCGTCGGCGACGAAGCCGCCTGGACGCATCCGCCCTTTGCCGCCGAGATTTCGAAGGGCGAGCTTTTTGGTCGGGGCGCAGTCGACATGAAGGGCGGCATCGCCTGCTTCGTCGCCGCCGTCGCCCGCCACATCGAAAAGAACGGACCGCCCAAGGGCTCGATTTCCTTCCTGATCACCGGCGACGAAGAAGGCCCGGCGATCAACGGCACGATCAAGCTCCTGCAATGGGCGGCCGAACGCGGCGAGCGCTGGGATGCCTGCCTCGTCGGCGAGCCGACCAATCCGGATCACCTCGGCGACATGATCAAGCTCGGCCGGCGCGGCTCGATGTCCGGCAAAATCACCGTGCATGGCGTACAGGGCCATGCGGCCTATCCGCACCTTGCCGACAATCCGGTGCGCGGCATGCTGCAGCTGACGCATGCGCTGATGGATCCACCCTTCGATGGCGGCACCAACGATTTCCAGCCGTCGAACCTCGAGGTGACCACGATCGATGTCGGTAATCCCGCGACGAACGTCATTCCGGCGAAGGCATCAGCAAGTTTCAACATCCGCTTCAACGACAGCTGGACGGTGGAGACGCTGCGGGCGGAGATCCTGCGCCGTCTCGATACTGCCGCCAAGGACGGCGCGCTCAGGCCGGGCCGGGAGCCAGTGAAATACGACATCGTCTGGGCCGACCGGCCAAGCCATGTCTTCCTCACGCGCAACAACGGCCTGATTGCCTCGCTGTCATCAGCCATTGAGAGCGTGACCGGCCGGTCGCCGGCGCTTTCCACCACCGGCGGCACGTCGGATGCGCGCTTCATCAAGGATTATTGCCCCGTGGTCGAGTTCGGTCTCGTCGGCCAGACGATGCACATGGTCGACGAGCGCGTCGCGGTGTCCGATCTGGAAATGCTGACGGCGATCTACGAAACCTTCATCGCGCGCTGGTTCGCCAATGCCGGGTCTTAGGGAAGTTCAATACTATCTGGCCGGCCTTTGGCTGCTGATCCGGTTGGACCCCCGCGGCTTCCGCTTCCTCGACATATCGGAGCGCGGCGTCAACCGCTCGTTCTGGGCAATAGCCTGGTGCCTGCCGCCGATGGGTATTTCCTGGCTCTGGCTGCGCCAGGCCTTCCTGCGCTTGATGCCGCCGAACGCCGATGTCGGCTTCGCTTTCTACTTCCGGCTCGGCCTCGTCGAAGTCGCCAACTGGTTCGTGCCGCTGGTCTTTGCCGGGCTGCTGATGCTTGCCTTCCGCATGGGCGAGCGCTTCGCGCCTGTCGTCGTCAGCGTCAACTGGCTCTGGGTGCCGCTCTCCTATATTGACGGGCTGCTGCTGGCGCTTGTGTTTTTCCTGCCCGGTGCCGTCGGCTTTGTCTCCCTGCTGGGGCTCGCCTTCATGCTTGCGCGGGTTTTCGTGCTGGCGCGCATTCTCCGGATGATCTGCCAAGGCCACGCGCTGATGGTCGGCGCTCTGACGCTGGTGCTGCTTGTGCCGTCGATGATCCTTTCGGAATATCTACAGCACTTCCTCGGCATCTTTCCCATCTGATCAAGCTACGGCAAATCGTCATTCTCATCGGCATCGGTATCGCTGACCGGTCTGCGGCGGTCGGTGATCACCTCGGGATAATCCACCTGCATGAAGTAAAGGCCTTCCGGCGGCGCCACCGGGCCGCAAGCCTTGCGATTCTGCGCCTCGAGCGCTGCCTGCACATCCTCCGGCGTCCATTTGCCCTCGCCGGCGAGTTTCAGCGTGCCGGCGAAGGACCGGATCTGATTGTGGAGGAAGCTCTGCGCCGTGGCGCGGATCTCGATCAGCTCGCCGTTGCGCGTCACATCCAGCCGGTCGAGCGTACGCACGGGGCTGTGCGCCTGGCAATGGGCGGAACGGAACGTGGAGAAGTCGTGCCTGCCGACGAGTTTCTGCGCGGCGGCATGCATGACTGCGTGGTCGAGCGCCTTCGGCACCCACCAGGCCTTGCCGGCTTCGAGCGCCAGCGGCGCCCGGCGGCTGACGATGCGGTAGAGGTAATGGCGTCTCATTGCGGAGAAGCGAGCGTCGAAGAATTCGGGAACCGCCTCGACGTCAAGAATGGAGACGAGCTCGCCGGCGAGCCTCAGATGTGCGTTCAAGGCGTTCTGCAGCTTGTAGGGCGACCAATCCTTCGAAAGATCGGCATGGATCACCTGTCCTATGGCGTGGACGCCGGAATCGGTGCGTCCGGCGCCGCGGACAGACACCGTCTCGCCGGTCAGCGACAGCACCGCCGCTTCGATCGCGCCTTGTACCGAGGGACCGTTCTCCTGCCGCTGCCAGCCGACATAGGGGCCGCCGTCATATTCGACGGTCATGCGAAACCGCGGCATCAGGAAAGCCTCATGCCCGCTGCAAGCGGCGTGCCCCTGAGAAAATCGGCCGCAGCCAGCGCCTTGCCGCCCGCCTTCTGCAGCCTGGTCAACCGCACCGCGCCCGAGCCGCAGGCAACCACGAGATCATACGTCAGCAATTGCCCGGCAGCACCCTGCCCTTCTGCCAGCTCGGAAGCCAGCACCTTCACCCGCTCCGGCTTGCCACCGATCTCAAGCTCGAACCAGGCACCGGGAAATGGCGCGAGGCCACGGATATGATAGTGCACTTCCCTGGCGTTCCTGGAAAAATCGATGCGGGTCTCGGCCTTGTCGATCTTGGCGGCATAAAGCACGCCCTCTTCCGGCTGCGGCGTCAGCGGCAGATCATTCATCTCCAGCTTCACCATGGCTTCCGCCATCGCCTTGGCGCCGGTGAGCATCAGCCGGTCGTGCAATTCGCCAGCAGTCATATTGGGGCCTATCTCGACTTCGCGGGTGAGTGCCACGGCGCCGGTATCGAGACCCTTGTCCATTTTCATCACCATCATGCCGGTCTTCGTGTCACCCGCCATGATCGCCCGCTGGATGGGAGCAGCACCCCGCCAGCGCGGCAGCAGCGAGGCATGGCCGTTATAGCAGCCATCCCGAGTACCGTTCAAAATCGCCTCCGGCAGCAACAGCCCGTAGGCAACGACGACGCCGACATCGGCATTGAAGGCGCGAAATCTGTCGCGCTCCTCGGGGTCCTTGAAATTGACCGGCGTGAAGACTGGAAGACCAAGCAATTCAGCTGCCTGATGCACCGGCGATTTCTGCAAATCGAGTCCGCGCCGGCCGCCTGGCCGCGGCGGCTGGGTATAGACGGCGACGATGCTGTGCCCGGCGTCGACGAGCAGGCGCAAGGTCGGAACCGAGAACTCCGGCGTTCCCATGAAGATGATGCGAAGAGACATTCTATCTCACTAAATGAAGATCAGCCGTCTTCAAACGGGTTTACGAGCTTGAGATCAAGCCCCTCGAAATCTCTGGTGTTGCGAGTGGCGAGCGTCGCGCCGTTTGCAAGGCAGATGGCGGCAATCATGGCATCCTTCGTTTCCATCGGCCGCCCCGCCTTTCTACGCTCCGCGGCCACCAGGCCATAGCGGTTCGCCGCGCTCAGGGAGAAGCCGAGTATACGGCCTGAAAATTCCGACTCGATCCGATTGAAGTCGGAGATCAACGCCGTCTTTCGCCTGCCATCGTCAAGGAGTTCAAGACCGTAACGCATTTCTGCGACGACGATCGTCGTCAGGAAAAGCGTCTCAACGTCGTAAGCGTCCAGCCAGTTCAATATCCGCTCGCTGTGGGTTTTCCCCTGCAATTCGGAAATCACATTCGTATCGAGAACGATCATGTCTCGAAACGCGGCGGTTCGCGGTCGAGTTCATGGCGAGATGCGGCGATTGCTTCCACTTCTTCATCGCTCAGTCTCTCTTCGCCCATGAGAAAGCGCAGGCGCTGTCCGGCGGAAACGCCTGCGCGCTTCACCGCAATCTGCTGACGGATGATTTCGATCGCCTCTTCCGAAAGGCTGCGACCGTTGCGCTGTGCGCTTTCCTGAAGCTGCCGCTTCATCGCATCCGGAACGTCTCGAATAAGCAGGTCACCCATTCGGCACCTCCATCATGATATCGGTGATATCATAGTGCCTCGCCGGTGATTTTTCAACGACCACTCAGAGCGCCTTCGACTTTGCCGCTTTGCTGAATTTCTTGATCACCATTTCCCGCTTCAGCCGCGAGATGTGATCGATGAACAGCACGCCGTTCAGGTGGTCGATCTCGTGCTGCAGGCAGGTGGCGAGCAGGCCGTCAGCCTCTACCGTCTGTTCCTTGCCGTTCCGGTCGAGATATTTGACCGAGACGACTGCCGGGCGCTCGACCTCGGCATAATAATCCGGAATCGACAGGCAGCCTTCCTCGTAGACGGAGCGCTCGTCGGAGGATTTGACGATCTCCGGGTTGATGAAAACCTGCGGCTGTTTTTCCTCGCCCTCGCGCGACACGTCGATGACGAGCATGCGGCGCGGCACGCCGATCTGGATTGCGGCAAGGCCGATGCCCGGCGCGTCGTACATGGTTTCCAGCATGTCGTCGGCAAGGCGTTGCAGGTCGGCATCCACCCGCTCGATCGGCTTGGATAGCTGGCGGAGAACGGGATCGGGAAGAATGATGAGTGGCTTGATGGTCATGGCGTTCCCATAACCCATCTTTTCCGACTATGGAATTATCCGGCAGGCGGGGATTGCGCTTTTTTGCATCCCCACCTGGAATTTCGCCATATTCGCTTAGGCGGCCCGGCGGACAGCGACCGCGGAACGGCCATCCGCCCGGGCGCGGAAGCGCCGCAGAAGCTCGATCAGGTTCTCCACCTCGTCCTTGAGACGGCGGGTTTCGGCCGAGGTGTGCTCGACCATGCCTGAATTCTGCTGGGTGATTTCGCCCATGCTGCGGATCGCCACGCTGACCTCGTTGACGCCGGTCGCCTGATCGCGGGCGGCGGCGGCAATATCGGCGACGAACCGGTTGATGATGTCGATGCGGCTGATCATGTCGTTCAGCGCCTCGCCGGTGCTGGAGACGATGCCGACACCCTGGTTGACCTGGGTTGAGCTCTGCGAGATCAGGTTCTTGATCTCCTTGGCGGCGTCGGCCGTGCGCTGGGCGAGTTGGCGGACTTCTTGGGCGACGACCGCAAAACCCTTGCCGGCATCGCCGGCGCGCGCCGCCTCGACGCCGGCATTCAGAGCCAGAAGATTGGTCTGGAAGGCAATCTCGTCGATGACCCCGATGATCTTGGAGATCTCGGTCGAGGATTTTTCGATGCCGGCCATCGCCGAGACGGCGCTGGTGACGAGTTCGCCTGAGTTCTTTGCCTTCTGCTGCGTCTCGCGCACGGCGCCCGAAGCCTTCTCGGCATTGGCGGCTGTCTGGCCGACGCTGACGGAAAGCTGCTGCAGGGCCGCCGAACTCTCCTCGACGCCCGCCGCCTGCTGGGCGGTGCGCAGCGCCAGATCGTTGGTCGCGTTAGAAATGACGTCGGCGCCGCTCATAATATGGCCCGAGGTCTCGCGCACGGACGCGAAGGACTGTCGAAGGGCGCTGACGGCGCGATTATAGTCCTCGGCCATCTGCTTGAAATTGCCCGGCAGGTCGGTCGGCAGCGTGGCTTCGAGATCACCGTTCGAGAGCGCTTCCAGACCACGGCGCAATTGCTCCAGCGCCATCGCCTGGTCGGATTCGGCCTGTGTGCGCTCCTCCTCCAATGCACGGCGCTTGGCTTCGAGCGTTTCCAGGTAGACCGAGATGGAATAATCCATGTCGAGCATGCCGGCCTTGATGACCGCCGACAACTTCTCGGCCAGCAGCTTGCCCTGCTTGCGCGCGAAGACCGAAGGCCACTGCTTCTCCATGATGCCTTTGACGAGTTCCGACATGACGATGGCGTAGCCCCCGATATACCAGCGCGGCTCCAGCCCGATGCGGGCATGCGTGCGGCCGACGGCGGTCACACCTGCGACATAGCTCTCGTCGAAGGTGCCGCCGGCGAGATTGGCCCAATGATCCTGCTGGCGCTTCTTGGCATGGCCCATATGAGACTTGTCGGCAAAAAAGCCGGCAACGGCGGAGGTCCTGGCGATCTTGGCGTAGAATTTGTCGAGGGCGTCGCCAATCAGCTCCGATATGACAGGGCGCAGATCCCGCATCGACTTGCGCGCCGCCTCATCCAGTTCGATGAAATCGAGGCGCTGCCTGAGGGCATTGTCGGTCTGCTGGGACGTCATGGGGATCTCTATACTTGGCGCAAGCGCGCGGGAGGGAATTTCTGCGCCACAGGTTTTGGCGAATATAGTTGAGCAATCGTTAAACTAGGCGGCGATTTCTTCCGATGAACGAGGAATCACTGCTGCTTGCGAAGATATTGGGGAGCGCCAATTCTGTTCACGTTTTGATCTAGATATCGCCATTTCTTCTGTTATGGTTTGGAATGACTAGTCATTCCGATTCGCTCACTCTTTCCCTTGCGTCGATCAGCCCGGCCATGCTGGCGCTTGCCGGCGGGGTTCTCGCTGCCCTCGTCCTGCTGGTGATCGTCCTTCTCCTGCGCGGTGCCAGCCTTCGCCGCGAGCAGGCGGAAGAGGCAAGCTTTCGCGCTGGGGAAAGCGAGGCGCGCATGGCCGAGCTTTTGAAGATCCAGGCGGAAATGCAGGGCCGCATCGCGGCGATGACCGAGGTTTTCGGTGCGCGGCAGAGCGAACTCAACCAGACGATCAACCAACGCCTCGACGGCATGACGCAGCGCGTCAGTTCGACGATCACCGAGCAGACAAAATCGACGCACGAGAACCTGCAGCGGTTGCAGGAGCGGCTGGCGGTCATCGATGCCGCGCAGAACAATATCCAGACGCTCGCCAAGGATGTCGTCGGGCTGCAGGCCATTCTCTCCAACAAGCAAACGCGCGGCGCCTTCGGCCAGTCGCGCATGGAAACCATCATCGCCGACGGCCTGCCGAGGGGCGCCTATTCCTTCCAGCCGACGCTTTCCAACGGCTCGCGGCCGGACTGCACGATCCGCATGCCGAACGACGCGCCGTCGCTGGTGATCGACGCGAAATTCCCGCTCGAAGCCTGGAACGCGATTCGTGATGCGGGCAGCCCCGAGGCCGGCAAGATCGCAAGCCAGCAGTTCCGCCGCGACATGGAAGTCCATATCCGGGATATTTCCGAGAAATATCTGATCCAGGGCGAAACCCAGGATACGGCTTTTCTCTTCGTGCCGTCGGAATCGATCTTCGCCGAGGTCCACGAAAACTTCGAGCCGGTGGTGCAGAAGGCGCATCGTTCACGCATCGTCATCGTCTCGCCGTCGCTGCTGATGCTGTCGATCCAGGTCATCCAGGCCGTTCTCAAGGATCAGCGCATGCGGGCGCAGGCACATCTGATCCAGGGTGAGGTGGCCCTGCTGATGGATGATCTCGGCCGTCTCGACGAGCGGGTGCGCAAGCTGCAGGGCCATTTCGCCATGGCGCAGAAGGATATCGACATGGTGGTCACGTCAGCCGACAAGCTTACCAAGCGCGGTGCCAAGATCGAAGGGCTGGAATTCGAGGCGAGCGATGGCAAGCCGGCCCGCGACAGCGAGCCTGCAGCCAAATCAATGGAAAGCCGCACCGGCCTCCTCAAGCTGCGGGTGGTTGACGAGGAGTGACCGCTTCGGGCAGTGTCGCGCCTGCAATTCTATCGAAGAGTTGGAGCATGCTGTCGCCCGCAAGCTCCAGATGACGAGGCATCTCATGATTACAGTTTTCGGGTCCATCAACATGGATCTCATCGCCACGACCGAGCGCCTGCCGAAGCCCGGCGAAACCGTGGCCGGCAATGGCTTTGCCACGGCCGCCGGCGGTAAGGGCGCCAACCAGGCGCTGGCGGCGCGCCGCGCCGGCTGCACTGTGCATATGGCCGGCGCCGTCGGCAAGGATGCCTTCGCCGCAGATGCCCTTGCCCTGCTCGATGATGCGGGAACCGACCTTTCTCTCGTCAGCCATGTCGATGGTCCCACGGGCACGGCGCTGATCCTTGTCGGCGGCGACGGGGAAAACATGATTGCCGTCGTTCCCGGCGCCAACGGCCTCGTAACACCCGCCGATGCCGAAACGGCGGTCGGCGGCATGAAGGGAGGCGATATCCTGATGCTGCAGCTTGAAGTGCCCGTTACGGCCGTCGAGCGCGCACTGTCGGCCGCCCGCGCCAAAGGGGTCACCAGCATTCTCAACCTCGCTCCGCTGATCCCCGATGCGCCGCGTCTTGGCCGGCTGGCCGATATCGTCATTGCCAATGAGACCGAATTCGAGCGGCTTGCAGGACAGAACGGTATGGACGCAGCCGCGCGCGAGGTAGCGCTGATCCGCCTGCATCAGGAGACCGGCCAGACGCTGATCGTGACGCTTGGCGGCGACGGGGTCATCGCCATTCGCGACGGGGCGATTTCAAGAGCTCAGGGCTTGGTGATCGAACCTGTCGATACGGTCGGCGCGGGAGACACCTTCTGCGGCTATTTCGCCGCGAGCCTCGATGACGGGCTCGATTTCGCCTCGGCGCTGCGCCGCGCGGCCGTTGCAGGTTCGCTCGCCTGCCTCAAGGCCGGAGCGCAGCCTTCGATCCCCTCGAGCAAGGACGTCGCAGACAGGATATAGCTCCGTCTCTTTTGCGAAGCCGCAAAATGGGGCCCTTAATTTTAAGGGAATTCCTGTGATTTTCCCTGGGCAAGCTACTAAAGTTTCATTCAAATTTAAGAGATCTCTGGCGATGTTGCCCGTGGTCGCCGGCTACTCCTGCTTTTGAGATCCGGCCATCCACGCGGCTACTCCATGACGGAGCGAGGCCTTTGCTCCTGCGCCGGAGAATGCCCATTCGGCGCATCCCTGCCCGAGGACCCTATGTTCATTTTTCGTATGAAATCGCTTGCGGCGAAGCTCATCGTCATCACAGGCATCGCCATCGCGCTTGTTCTCATCGTTTCGAACTTTTTCCTCATCGGCCAGACCCGGGATCGCGTCCAGACGCTGACGATGGACCAGGCCAATCTCGAGGCAAAATCGATCGCCAATGAAATCGCTGCCAATGTCGGCGAACTCGCCAGCGCCGCACGCACTATGTCCGGCGTCATCGGCCGTGGCCACGAAGGCAAATCGCTCGATCGCAAGGGCACGATCAACGTGCTGAAGGCCAACCTCGAACAGAATGCCTTCGCCTTCGGCAGTTGGTTCTGCGAACAGCTCGGCGCGCTCGACGGCAAGACCACGGAGATCGCCAACAATAATAACGAAGGTACCAACAAGAACGGCGCCTTCACGCCCTACTGGTCGAAGACCAAGGATGGCGGCATCCAGTATTCGACCTTCGACAACGATTATACGTCCGAATGGTGGAAGCTTGCCGCCGACAGCGGCAAGGGCGCAATCACGACGCCTTATCTGGCCCAAGGGACTGACGTGCCGACGTTGCTGACCTCGATCGCCTATCCGGTCATGTCGGGCGGCAAGATGATCGGCGTCGGCGGCGTGGACATCTCGCTGAAATCGCTGACCGACAAGCTGCAAGCGCTACACCCTTTCGGCTCCGGCCGCGTGACGCTGCTGGCGCAGAACGGCACCTGGGTCGTCGCACCTGTCGCCGACCTTATGAGCAAGGAATATGGCGGCGAGGGCGCTGACGTCGTCAAATCGGCTTTGTCGGGCAAGCAGCCCGGCCTTATCCGCGACCTCACCAATGACGGCAGCGATCCCTTCGACCGCGTCGTCTATCCATTCGCGGTTCCGGGCGTCAACGCCACCTGGGTCGTGCTCGTCGACGTGCCGCATACGGCGATCAATGCGCCAGTGCGAGACCAGACCTATATGATGATCGTCAACGGCCTCATCGTGCTCGGCGCCGTGATGCTCGCGCTCTATTTCGCCGTCCGTTCGTTCGTACAGCGGCCGCTCGGCGGCCTCGTCGCCAGCGTCAAGGCGCTCAGCGCCGGAGAATATTCCGAACCGGTCGCAGCCCAGGATCGCACCGACGAAATCGGTTCGGTCGCCAAGGCGCTTGAAGGCTTCCGCTTCAAACTCGCCGACTCCAGGCGCCTCGAAAGCGAGGCCGCCGACCAGCGGCAGGCCGCCGAGGCCGAGCGCGGCCGTTCGGAATCGGAGCGCCAGGAATCGGTATCGCTGCAGCGCCGTATCGTCTCGATCGTCGGCGCCGGGCTTTCTGAGCTGTCGCAGGGCAATCTGGGTTACCGCATCGCCGACGACTTCCCCGGCGAATACGGCAAGCTGAAGCAGGATTTCAACGCCGCCCTTGCCAGCCTCGAAGAGACCATCAACACGATGACCTTCAGCGTCGCCAATATCGGCTCCGGCACCGGCGAAATCAGCAACAGCGCTTCCGACCTCGCCAAGCGCACTGAACAGCAGGCGGCAAGCCTGGAAGAGACGGCGGCTGCACTCAACGAGCTCACCGCGCAGGTCGATTCCAGCGCCGAGAATGCCCGCACGGCCGCCGACAACGTCAATCTCGCCTGCCAGGATGCCGAGAGATCAGGCGAAGTGGTGCAGAAGGCGATCGCCTCGATGCAGGGGATCGAACAGTCCTCGACCGAGGTTTCGCGGATCATCGGCGTCATCGACGAGATCGCCTTCCAGACGAACCTGCTGGCGCTGAATGCCGGCGTCGAGGCCGCCCGCGCAGGCGAAGCCGGCAAGGGCTTTGCGGTCGTCGCCCAGGAGGTGCGGGAACTCGCGCAGCGTTCGGCCAATGCCGCCAAGGAGATCAAGACGCTGATCAACACCTCGGCCGTCCAGGTCAAGGAAGGCGTCGATCTCGTCGGGCGCGCCGGCGGCACTCTGCACAAGATCGCCGAACAGGTAATGGGCATCAACGGCCTCATCCGGCAGATTTCCGCATCGGCCAGCGAACAGGCCGTCGGCCTGAAGGAAATCAACCAGGCCATGAACCAGATGGACCAGGTGACGCAGCAGAACGCGGCGATGGTGGAGGAAGCGACGGCCGCAAGCGTGGCCCTCAACGACGAGGCGCAGACACTGAAGGCACTCGCCACCCGCTTCAGGGTCTCGGGTTCCAGCAACGCCACAGCTCTCGCCTCGGTCGCGCAGCAGATGCGTACGCCTGTTGCCGCAGCGCCTTCGTATCGAGCTGCCCCGCCGGCTCCCCGTCGCGCGGCTGCCGCATCCCGTGGCTCGACCGCCGTGGCGCAGGACAGCTGGGAAGAGTTCTGAGCGCTCAACCGCTTACAGTAAAAAAGGCGCCTGAGAGATCGGGCGCCTTTCGCATTCGGGGTGATGAGGCAGGTCTTATCGCAAACCGCTGCACAGATTTGCGCGATCCGCATCAGGCGGCGTTCGACGTCTGCTCTTCGTTGAGGAAAGCGTAGATCGCCGAGGCGGAATCGGTCGCGCGCAATTTTGCGACCAGATCATGATCGCGCAGAACGCGGGCGATACGCGACAAGGCCTTGAGATGATCGGCGCCGGCACCCTCGGGCGCAAGCAGCAGGAACACCAGATCGACCGGCTGGTCGTCGAGCGCCTCGAAATCGACCGGCTGATCCAGCCGGGCGAAAATGCCGACGATCGAATGGATGTTCACCAGCTTACCGTGGGGAATGGCGATGCCGTTGCCGACGCCCGTTGAGCCCAGGCGCTCGCGCTGCAGGATGACGTCAAAGATCTCCCGCTCGGAAAGCCCCGTGATTCTGGAGGCTCTTGCTGCCAATTCCTGAAGCAACTGTTTCTTGGAATTTACTCTGAGGGCGGGAATGATCGCATCCTGATGGAGCAAATCTGCCAATGCCATTTCTTTTTCCTTCTGTCACCGGGATCAGATGAAGGAGCGGCGGCAATCACCGCCGCTCATCGTCCTGATCTCAGCCTTTGATATTGGCTGAATCGATCCAGCCAATATTTCCGTCGTGCCGACGGTAAACAATGTTCAAATGTTCCTTGCCGGGGCTGCGGAACAGGAGAAGCGGCTCGTCGGTCATGTCGAGCGCCATCACGGCGGTGGCGACCGACATGGTCTTCAGCTGCTTCGTGCTTTCAGCGACGATCGCTGGGGCGAAATCGTCGGGAATTTCATCTTCGTGATCAGGAACGGAATCCATGACCGTGTAGGAGACTTCTGCAAAACCGTTCAGATGGTTTCCGGCGTGATGGTCCTTCAGCTTCCGCTTGTAGCGGCGCAGACGCTTTTCGATGCGCTCCGAAGCGGCGTCGAAAGCAAGCTGAGGATCAGTCGCTTCGCCGGCAGCATGCAACACGACGCCACTGTCGAGATGAAGCTTGCAATCTGCGGAAAAACGGGAACTCGCCTTTTCCACGGTGACCTGGCCGGAATACCCCCCGTCGAAGTATTTCGTGATGGCCATACCAATTTGGTCCTCGATCTTTTGACGGAACGATTCACCAATTTCCATATGTTTCCCGGATACACGCACACTCATGGAGTTTCCCTTCTTATGGTCGTTTGCGGGTATCAGTTTACGCCAAGCCTCAGGTTCATCCAAGCACTTCGCGCAATCTCAAGCAAGATCGCTTAAGCCTGAGGGTCCTTGGCGCCCTTGGGATGATGGGGATAACTCCAGACGCCGTTCGCGGCATCGATTGCGGCGGGCTTCTAGCCAGAGGTTACCGAAAAGTCAATAGGGCCACAGAATCTCCGCGAATCGTGCCCTCATCGATGTCCGGCGCTTTGCACCGCGCCGTATTCGCCCCTGCGGGGTATCGTCATGGCGGCGACGCCTGAAATGACGCAGACAAGTCCGATCCAGGCCGTCGAACTCAGTCTTTCACCGAGAAAGACGATGCCAATCGCAACACCGATCGGCACTCTGAGATAGGCTTGCGAGGTGGTTCCGACAGAACCCAGCGTCTGGACGAGA
Organism: Rhizobium pisi; assembly: GCF_003938655.1. Classification (GTDB taxonomy): domain Bacteria; phylum Pseudomonadota; class Alphaproteobacteria; order Rhizobiales; family Rhizobiaceae; genus Rhizobium; species Rhizobium pisi. Next base: position 152,896 of record NZ_RJJT01000001.1, on the reverse strand, counting down.
CGGAAATAGATCGTAAAGGCAAGGGCCGTCGAAAAGGCGGAGAGAGCGAGCAGCGCCAGCATCGATGCCGCCGACGGGGCGAGTTCCCACGGCCGATCGACGACAAGGCTCACGGGCAGAAGAATGAGGGCGCCTGAGATCAGCGAACCGGCGGCCGGCACGGCGGGATCGAGCCCCTTGAAGTTCTTGCCGAAAATCGCGGCACCTGCATAGCAGACGGTCGCCGCGATGATGGCGAGCTGCGCCATCAGGCTTCCGCCGAGACCACCCAGCGCCTCGACGCCGATGATCAGGCAGATGCCGGCAAGTCCGGCCATCACGCCGAAGAGCTTTCGCGCCGTCGCCCGTTCATGGCGAGTTATCAGCACGGTCAGCAGGAAGGTGAAGATCGGCGTTGCCGAATTGAGGATCGCCGCCAGTCCGGCGTCGACGGACTGTTCGGCCCAAGCGATCAGCGTGAAGGGAATGACGCTGTTCAGACAGGCCTGGAGGAAGAACCGGCGCCATGTCTCCCGATCGCGCGGCAGACGGACATGCCGATGTCGGAGGACGGCAAGCAGAATGCCGCCGGCAATCAGCGTGCGCGCGGCGATCAAGGTCACCGGCGGAACCGTCTCGACGCCGATCTTGATGAAGGTGTAGGAGGAACCCCAGAGGGTCGCCAGCGCCAGCAGCAAGGAAAGCTCCCTGGCAAGGTTCGGATTTTGCGGTGTCATGGTTTGCACTTCGCTGTTCGCTCAAAACATCTGAGAGATAGCGGGATTTATGGGAGGATGCTTCGATCACGGCCGAAGCATTACCGCGTCAGAAGCCGGCGACCTTGGCAAGCGCCCGCTTCTCGCGGCGGCGCTGGACGGAGGAAGCGATGTTCATCGCCTCCCTGTATTTGGCAACCGTGCGGCGAGCGAGATCGACACCGCCCTTCTTCAGCATGTCGACGATATCGTCGTCGGAGAGCACTGCGTCCGGGCTCTCCTGCATGATCAGGGCGCGAATCTTGTGACGCACGGCCTCGGCCGAATGACTATCGCCGCCCTCGACGGCGCTGATCGAAACGGTGAAGAAATATTTGAGCTCGAAGAGACCGCGCGGGGTCAACATGTATTTGTTCGAGGTGACGCGGCTGACGGTGGATTCATGCATCTTGATCGCTTCGGCGACCGTCTTCAGATTGAGCGGGCGCAGGTGGTCGACGCCGTGCAGCAGGAAGGCATCCTGCTGGCGGACGATCTCGCTCGCCACCTTCATGATAGTCTTTGCCCGCTGATCGAGGCTGCGCGTCAGCCAATTGGCGCTCTGCAGACACTCGGAGAGAAAAGCATGATCCTCTCCATTCCTGGTCACACGGGAAAAATAAGACTGATTAACAAGCACGCGCGGCAGCGTATCCGGATTGAGCTCGACCAACCAACCGGTATCCGAGGAGGGCCTGACGACGACGTCAGGCATGATCGCTTCGGAAACGCCTGTCTCGAAACCGCTGCCGGGCTTCGGATTGAGCTGGCGGATCTCGCCGAGCATGTCGAGAAGGTCTTCCTCGTCGACGCCGCAGAGCCGCTTCAGCGTGGCGAAATCGCGCCGTGCCAGGAGTTCGAGATTTTCGACCAGCGCCTGCATGGCGGGGTCGTAACGATCCTTCTGCTTGAGCTGGATCGCCAGGCATTCGGCGAGGCTGCGGGCAAAAACACCCGGCGGATCAAGCGTCTGAAGGGCGGCGAGCACGCGTTCGGTCTGCGCAAGACTCGTGCCCAGCCTCTCGCCGGTTTCGACGATATCGGTCTGCAGATAACCGCAATCATCGAGCTGATCGACGAAGTTCTGCGCGATCAGCCGGTCGGCCATATCAGGTAGCACGAACGGAATCTGCTGGGCGAGATGATCGCGCAGCGATACCTGACCGGCGACGAAATCGTCAAGATCGTAATCGGCGACCTCGCCGCTGCCCGGCATCGACTTCCACTGGCTGACGAGTTCTGGCGCATCGAGGCGCTGCGGCCCACCGTCATCAGGATAAACATTGGTATAATTGGCGTCGAGTTCGTCGCTCAGCCGGCTCGTGCTGGCGCTGCCGCCGTTATCGTACCAGTCGCTGGAAAGCGCCTCGGTGCGGTTGTCGTAGCCGTCGTCCGAAGCGGCGTCCTCCGGCTGATGGCTATATTCTCCGTCCTCGGCTTCGCCGCGCTCACTGCCCGCCTCGCCGTCATTCGACGGAAATTCGAGCAGCGGATTCTTCTCCACTTCTTGGGCGATGAACTGGGTGAGCTCGAAATGCGTCATCTGCAGCAACTGGATGGATTGCATCAGTTGCGGAGTCATCACCAGGGACTGGTTCTGGCGCAGGAAAAGGTTGGCCGACAGTGCCATGACGAACGCAAAACTCCCCACGATTCCTTGGGAAACCGCGTCCGATCAACGCTTCAGGCCACGGAATTCCAACTTGGCCCAAAAATTGCTTTTTTATTGGATTTGGTCAAGTGGAACTATGCCGCAAGGTGAATTTCTCCAACTGGAGCATCATGCCGAAAACTGTGTGCGGTTTTCGGACGACATCAGGCCCTCATTCCTTGATTGAGATCCGGATGATTTCAGGCCGATGCGGCCTGAAATCATCCAGATCTGGCGTCAAAGGCTGAAATTATCGCCGAGATAGAGTCGGCGCACTTCGGGATTGTTGACGATGTCGTTTGCACGGCCGTGGGTCAGCACCTCGCCGGCGTGGATGATGTAGGCGCGGTCGATGAGGCCCAGCGTCTCGCGCACATTGTGGTCGGTGATGAGAACGCCGATGCCGCGCGCCGTCAGGTGGTGAACGAGATTCTGGATGTCGGCGACCGAGATCGGGTCGACGCCCGCAAAGGGCTCATCGAGCAGCATGAAGGTCGGGTCGGTCGCAAGGGCGCGGGCGATTTCGAGGCGGCGACGCTCACCACCGGAAAGGGCGACGGCAGCGCTCTTGCGCAGCTTCTGGATATGGAATTCCTCGAGGAGCTCGTTCAGCTTTTGCTCGCGCTCGGCCTTGTCCTTCACATGCACTTCGAGGACGGCGCGAATATTTTCTTCCACCGTCAGCCCGCGAAAGATCGAGGCTTCCTGGGGAAGATAACCGACGCCGAGGCGTGAGCGGCGATACATCGGCATGGTCGTGACATCGTTTCCGTCGATCTCGATCGTGCCTTCGTCCACCGGCACAAGGCCGGTGATCATGTAAAAACAGGTCGTCTTGCCGGCGCCGTTCGGACCGAGCAGCCCGACGGCCTCGCCACGGCGCACCACCAGCGAGACGCCGTTGACGACACGACGCGTCGCATAGGTCTTCGTCAGACCACGTGCGATCAGCGTTCCCTGATAGCGGCTCTTGTCGGCGGCACCCGCAGCTTGCGGCTCGGGCTTGCCGAACATGGTGGATAGCGATGTTAATTTCACGTGGGAGGCCGGCTTCTCAGTTCTGCTTCTGCTGCGATGTAGACGGCTGCGACTTCGGATCGAGCTGAATCTGGACACGCCCGCCGCAGCTTTCAAGCTCCGCCTGGCCGGTTTGCATGTGAACGGTCAGTTTGCAGCCAGTAAAGACGTTCGGCCCATCCGACAGAATAACCTTATTTCCGTCATTCGCCGTGAGGATGAATGTCTGCGAGGCCATGTCGAAGTTGCCGTCATCGGCAGTCGCCGTCTGCGTGCCAGAAACCAGGTAGACCTTGTCCGTCACGAGGATCTTGTCGATATCTGCACTTCCAGACGCAAGCGAGCCAGACTGTTGCGGCTTTGCCTCAGGTTGAGCCGCCGCCGTAGCGGAGCCCGCCTTTGCCGCCTTGTCTTTGTAATAGACGGTCATCTTGCCGGACTGCAACGTCGTCGTGCCCTGGACGACCTTGACGTTGCCGGTGAAAAGGGCCGTGTGTTCCTGATCGTGGATTTCCAGCTTGTCGCTTTCGATCTGGATCGGCTGGTCGTTGGAAAGCTTCATGCCCGACATGGTGGTCGACTGCGCGCCCGCGCCCGATGCCGTCAAAATAAGGGCAAATGCGCCGGCAATGAAAGCAATGCCAGTCTTGCAAGTGGAAATGCGACAATCTTTTGTCATGGATGACCCGGCTGGTTAGGTGCCCTGTTTATGGATGGTGGATGGATCGACATTCATGCGAACATTCCCCTCGAATGTGATCACGCGCCCCTTATCGGTTATCTCCATCGACCGCGCAACAATGGAAGCGTTGTCCTTGGTGATGGTGACAGGGTCGTCGCTCCGCATGTTTCCGCCCTTGATCTCGAGCCGGGCGGACTGGAAATTCGCGTTGAGGCCGCTGCTCAGCACCAGAGTGAAGGGGGCCGTCATGTGCAGGTTGTCGGTGGAGCGGTTGTAATCGGCGGTCGAGGCGACGACGCGGGCGATCAGGCCGTCATTCATCGGCACGGCAGCCTTGATGGTCTCGAGCGTGATGAGATCGGGATTGCGGATATCCTGCAGCGCCCTTTCGGCAAGCATCGAATAGTTGATGCCGTCGGAATTGCGTCCCGAGATCGCCGGCTTTTCCATCACGACCTTGCCGTTTTCGATCTTGGCGCCTTCGATCTTGATGTTTTCCGGCAGATAGGTGCGGATCACCGACACGGCGATAAAGACCGCCGAGACGACAAGGGCCGCCGCCGGCAGCAGAATCTTCAGCCGCCGCACGCGAGCGGAATGGAACAACGCATCGCCATAGGGGGTCTTGCCGGACCCCGCAAAAGCGGCATTTCCGTTGTTCTTCAGGGTATCGAGCATAGGCCTCGTCCATGTGCGGTGATCGCCGCGCCTTCATAACAAAGCCCGGCCGCCAATCACAGTTCGTTTCGCATTATTACATTGGCTTGCCAATATGGAATTTTTTCTGCAACAAGCAACAAAACGGAAAAACATCAAAAAGTGGCATTCGTACGCACTGTTGCCACCCTAATTTTGCATGGGTTCCTCGGCCACCTGCCGGAACCGGAGCCAGCGCTGGAGGTTTTTATGGACAGTTCGATCATCGCGGATCGCCGGCGGCTGCGCCGCAAGCTCGGCTTCTGGCGCATCGTGGCAGTGGCGCTCGTCGTGGCGCTCGGTTTCGCCTTCTACGCCTTCACCTTCGGCGATGGCGGGACGGCGCGCCCGCATATCGCCCATGTGACGATATCGGGGCTGATCGTCGACGACGACGAGCTTCTGGAGCGGTTGAAGAAGATCGAGATCGACAAACAGGTGAAGGCGGTCGTGATTTCGATCTCCTCGCCCGGCGGCACGACCTATGGCGGGGAAAAGATCTTCAAGGCGATCCGGGCGATATCAGCCAAGAAGCCCGTCGTCTCCGACGTGCGCACGCTTGCCGCCTCCGCCGGCTACATGATTGCCACCGCCGGCGATACGATCATCGCCGGCGACAGCTCGATCACCGGCTCGATCGGCGTCATTTTCCAATATCCGCAAATCCAGCCATTGCTCGACAAGATCGGCGTGTCGCTGCAGGAGATCAAATCCTCGCCGCTGAAGGCCGAACCCTCGCCCTTCCACGAGGCGAGCGAGGAAGCCAAGGCGATGATCCGCAACATGGTGGTCGACAGCTACAACTGGTTCGTCGACCTCGTCGCCGACCGGCGCAAGCTGCCGCGCGAGGACGTGCTGAAGCTGGCCGACGGCACGATCTACACCGGCCGGCAGGCGCTGAAGGTAAAACTCGTCGATACGATCGGCGGCGAACCGGAAATCCGCGCCTATCTCAAATCGCGCGGCATCGACAGCGAATTGCCGATGGTGGACTGGGACAAGAAGAGCAATACGCCTTTCCTGCTCGCTGGAGCTGTTTCGCGGTTGATTACGATCTTCGGTTATGATGATCTCATGAAAGGCCAGGATATCAATGGAATCCTGCCCCCAAAGTTGCTTCTTGACGGGCTGCTTTCAGTTTGGCAGGTTGGCCACGATTGATAAGAAATCAATAATTTAAGGGGGCGACTGTGATCAAGTCTGAATTGGTGCAGATAGTTGCGGCACGCAACCCGCATCTCTATCATCGCGACGTCGAAAATATCGTCAACGCGGTTCTCGACGAGATCACGGATGCACTGGCTGCGGGTAACCGAGTCGAATTGCGCGGCTTTGGCGCCTTTTCGGTCAAGAACCGCCCTTCCCGCTCCGGCCGCAACCCGCGGACGGGCGATACCGTGTTCGTCGAGGAGAAGTGGGTTCCCTTCTTCAAAACAGGCAAGGAACTGCGTGAGCGGCTCAATCCCGGCCAGGCCGACGAAGAGGATTGAGCGGCATAAGCCGCCTGCGGCGAAACCGCACTTGAACTCGATGGCCGTTTTCCTATTCTGCTAGCGCATCGGCCCGAAAATCGGAATCGATTTTCGGGCCGATGCGTAGATTTTAAGTGTTGCAGCGTCCATTGCGCATTTGAAAAAATGCGCTGCGCTGTAAGATGAAACGCGCCCTCACAAAAATCGGCGCAATCCGGCATGTGGAGACCTCAAATGGCCAAGAAGATCATCAACCTTTTGATTCTGCTGCCGCTCGGCGTCATCCTCATCGTCTTCTGCGTCGCCAACCGGCAGAGCGTCACGCTCGCCTTCAACCCGTTCCGGCCTGATGATCAGGTGCTTGCGGTTTCCGCACCCCTTTTCGTCTTCCTCTTCATCGCGCTGATCTCAGGCATGCTGATCGGCTCGGCCGCCACCTGGTTCAGCCAGGGCAAACACCGCAAACGTGCCCGCACCGAGGCCAAGGAGGCCATCCGCTGGCAAAGCGAGGCCGACCGCCACAAGACGCGCGCCGAGGAAATCGCCGGGCAGCTGCCGTCGCGATAAAACTCGTTCGATATTTCTGCGACCGGCTTCGGCAGCCGGTCAGGCCGGGAAAAAGCTCAATTCCTCATAATCGCCTTCCGGCGACGCGCCATTGCCGGTGACGTTGAAACCGTGGGAGAGGTAGAAGGCCTTTGCTCGCCGGTTCTTCACCAGGCATTTCAGCCGGTATCTGTGTTGCGGCCATTCCGGCAGCGCCCGCAGAAGCGCCGTCCCGGCGCCGCGGCCCTGGAATTCCGGGCGTATGTACAGCATGTGAATGAAATCATCCGCCGGCCAGAGCGAGAGGAAGCCTGCCACGCCGCCATCCGCATGCGCGCAGACGAAGATCGTCTCGCCATTGGTGTGGGCGGCGAAATCCTCGCGATGGAATTTGCCGGGATCGACCCAGACGAATGTTTCCCGGCGCACGGAAAGATAGATCTCCGCGAGCACTTCCTGATCTTCCGCCTTCGGCGGCCTGATGATCCATGTCATGTCGCCGACTTAAAGCAAGCCCCTGCCCTCGCCAAGTCCCAAGCTGGGCACCGGCAGGAGATCAGCCGGCCTCCATCTTCGCGACGACGGCGGCGTTGAAATCCGAAAAGAAACCCTCGGAGAGCTTCTGCGAGGTCGAATCGAGCAGGCGGGCGCCGAGCTGAGCGAGCCGGCCGCCAAGTTCGGCCTTCGCCCGGTAATGCAGGATGGTCTCCGCGCCTCTTTCCTCGAGCACGATATCGGCGCTGCCCCTGGCGAAGCCGGCAAGACCACCCTTGCCTTCGGCCGACAGCGTATAGCTGTTCGGCGCATGGACATTGGAGAGTGTCAGCAGCCCGTGGAAGGTGGCGGACAGCAGGCTGAACTTCACCTTGATCGTCGCCTCGAACGTGCCCGGCGATAGTCTCTCGATGCTCTGACAGCCCGGAATGCAGCCGCGCATGATCTCGGGATCGTTGAGCGCCGCCCAGACGACGTCCCGCGGCGCGGCGATGCGTTCTTCGCCGGTGAAATCCATTCGACAGCCCCATCTCCGATTCGCCCCTCTTATCCCAGCGGGAAAGCGCTTTGCCAAGGCGGAGCGGAATGTTATCTGCCGGGCTCGATCGGGAGCAAGGAATTGGCCAATGAACGACGACTTGAAGCCCTGGAGCGTGACGGCAAGCCGCATCACCTATGAGGATCGCTGGATCCGGCTCAGGAGCGACGATTGCCTCACCGCCGACGGCACTGTCGTCGCGCCGTTCCACGTGCTTGACTATCCTGATTGGATCAACGTCGTCCCGCTGATGCCTGACGGGCGCGTGCTGCTGACGCGGGAATACCGGCACGGCCGCAACGAGATCGTGCTCGGTCTCGTTGGCGGCGGCGTCGAACCAAGCGACATCGAGGCCGGCGACGCGGCGATGGCGGCAGCACGGCGTGAACTCAGGGAAGAGACCGGATATGAAGCCTCGACCTTCGTCAAGCTGCTCGCCTCCTATCCGAATGCATCAAGCCACAGCAATATGGTGACGAGCTGGCTGGCGCTCGGCCTGAGCAGGGCTGGTGAGCCGTGTTTCGACCCCGGCGAGAAGGTCGAGCTGCTGTTTACCGATCTCGCCGTTATTCTCGACGACATCAAGTCAGGCACCGTCATCATGCAGTCGATGCATGTCGCCGCCCTCTATGCGGCGGAAAGTTGGCTTCGCACGCGAGACGTCGAGGGCTTGAAATAAACGCCGTGCCGGGAGAACCTGTCCTTTTGCGGGGCAAGGTTCGGCGCGCAGTTGATCCCGCGCGGTCTTCTGGGCTAGAGGTCGCAAACCATAAAAACATCCGACAGAGACGCGGAAGAGCACGTTGAAACAAAGAGAACGCCGGCCGGGCCAGAAGAAGACATCAGGTCCCTCCGGTGAAAACCGCAGGGACGATCGCGCGGATCGGTCATCGAAGCCGGTCGCGCGGCCCGCGGTCGCACGCGAGGCGGTGCGCGAGACCCCGGCCCCGGTCGCGGCCGGGCGCCCTCTGATGGCGCGCAGCGGCGAGCGTCCGACCGAGCGCGTGCCCGTCATTCTCGAATCGCTCGGCGCCGGTGATTTCCACCTGATCGACAGCGGCAATGGCGAAAAGCTAGAGCAATATGGCCCCTATCGCATCATCCGCCCGGAGGCACAGGCGCTGTGGCAGCCTTCGCTGGCGCCCCAGATCTGGGAAAAGGTCGATGCCGTCTTCACCGGCGATACCGACGAGGAAGGCACCGGCCGCTGGCGTTTCCCGAAGGAGGCGCTCGGAGAAACCTGGCCGCTCAACCTGCTCGGCGTCGATTTCCTCGGCCGCTTCACCTCCTTCCGTCACGTCGGCGTCTTTCCCGAACAGATCGTACACTGGAGCTGGATGAAGGATCAGGTCGAAAAGGCGGGCCGGCCGCTGAAGGTTCTGAACCTCTTCGGCTATACCGGTGTCGCCTCGCTGGTCGCGGCCGCGGCGGGCGCCGAGGTCACCCATGTCGACGCGTCGAAGAAGGCGATCGGCTGGGCGCGCGAAAACCAGGCGCTCGGGCGCATGGAGAAACTGCCGATCCGGTGGATCTGCGAGGATGCGATGAAATTCATCCTGCGCGAGGAACGCCGCGGCAGCCAGTACGACATCATCCTCACCGATCCGCCGAAATTCGGCCGCGGCCCCAATGGCGAAGTCTGGCATCTCTTCGAACATCTGCCATTGATGCTCGACATCTGCCGCGAGATCCTGTCGCCGAAGGCGGCCGGCCTCGTGCTGACGGCCTATTCGATCCGCGCCAGCTTCTATTCGATCCACGAGCTGATGCGCGAGACGATGCGCGGCGCCGGCGGTGTGGTCGAATCCGGCGAGCTGGTGATCCGCGAGGCAGGCACCGACGGCAAGACGCAGGGTCGGGCGCTTTCCACCTCCCTCTTTTCCCGCTGGGTGCCGAAATGAGCAAGGACTTCCACGATCAGGGACCGCGCAGGGTCGGGCAGGTGAAGGAAGTCACCTCGCTTGCCAATCCCATCATCAAGGACATCAAGGCGCTGACGAACAAGAAGTCGCGGGAGGAAAGCGGCACTTTCCTGGCCGAGGGACTGAAGCTCGTCATCGACGCGATCGAACTCGGCTGGACGATCCGCACGCTGGTCTATGCCAAGGCCGCCAAGGGTAAGCCGCTGGTCGAGCAGATGGCGGCAAGGACCGTCGCTGCGGGCGGGCTCGTGCTCGAAGTCAGCGAAAAGGTGATTGCCTCGATCACCCGCCGCGACAATCCGCAGATGGTCGTCGGCATCTTCGAGCAGCGCTGGAAGCCGCTGCGGGATATCCGGCCGAGGGACGGCGAGACCTGGGTGGCGCTCGACCGCGTGCGCGACCCCGGCAATCTCGGCACCATCATCCGCACGGCGGATGCGGCCGGCGCTTCCGGCGTCATTCTGGTCGGAGAGGCGACCGATCCCTTCTCGCTCGAAACCGTGCGCGCCACCATGGGCTCGGTCTTCGCCGTTCCGGTCGCACGAGCGACACCGGAGGAATTCATCGCCTGGCGGAAATCCGCCGGCGTGTCCGTCGTCGCGACGCATCTTGCCGGCGCGGTCGACTACCGCACGATCGACTACCGGAAAAAGCCGGTCGTGCTCTTGATGGGCAACGAACAATCGGGCCTGCCGGATCAACTCGCCAAGGAAGCCGACGCGCTTGCCCGCATTCCGCAGCAGGGCCGCGCCGATTCCCTGAACCTTGCCGTTGCCACCGCCGTCATGCTTTTCGAGGCGCGCCGCCATCTCCTCTCACTTGCCGAGGGCAAATGACCGAACAGACGCACGCACGCCCCGCGCTGTTTTCGCGCCCGGCGCCGATCCTCCTCTTCATCGTCGTCGCCGTCCTCATCGACCAGGTCGTCAAGATCGCCGTCGATCATTACCTGCCGTTGCAGGAAGCCGTTCCCGTCATTCCGATGCTGGCGCTCTACCGCACCTACAATCTCGGCGTCGCCTTTTCCATGTTGTCTGGCATGGACGGCTGGTTCATCGTCGGCATGCGGCTCGTCATCGTCGCCTTCGTCATCTGGCTGTGGTACCGCACGGCGAAGGACCGCTGGCTCGCCCATCTCGGTTATGCGCTGATCATCGCGGGCGCGATCGGCAATCTCGTCGACCGCTTCGCCTACGGCCACGTGATCGATTACATCCTGTTCCACACCGAAAGCTGGTCCTTCGCGGTCTTCAATCTCGCCGACAGCTTCATCACGATCGGGGCCGGCTGCGTCATCCTCGACGAGCTTCTGCTGCCGAAAAAGGCCGGCCGCTAAAATCTTATCGAATTCCTGAAGGCATTCGGAAGGAGCCTCATGTTAGCTAGATACCATGCACAACCTGGGACAGTTGCAGGAAAGATTGTCCGCCGCCTTCGGGGGACCCGCCGCCAAGCCGCTTGAGATGCGGACGGAGGCTTCTCCCTCGCGACTTGGCGCATCGCCACGTCGGCAAGCCGATGAGGACAAGAGGGGGGCCGCAGCCACGAGGCTCCTGCTGGTCTATTGGCTTGGCGGAGCCGGCCTTCTTGCCGCAACGATCCTGACGCTGCTTGCCCATGCCAGCGATCCGCTGCTCCTTTCGGGCGGCCTCGTCGTTCTCGGCCTTGCCGTCATCGCGAGTTACGCCGTCCTCATGGTTCGGCGGCGCCGAACCGGGCAGCCCGCCGGCAAATCGATGCCGGAGTGGAACGACGGGGCGAAACTGTTTGCCGATGTGCACGACGTCCTCGGCGACATCACCGCCAGCCGCACCATGGACCGGCGCATCATCAGCGCCAACGACACGTTTCGCCGCCTCACCGGACGGCCACGCCCCGAGGGACGCACCTGCGAGGAGATCGGGCTTGCGTTCCGCCCCGGCCCCGTACCGCACTGCTACGACGTCGAGATTTCGACCCCGGAAGGCCAGCGCATCTTCCTCTGGCGCGACGTCGTCACCCGCGATCCGGCGGATGGACGCCTGCTGCTGCAGAGCGTTGCCCGCGATGTGACCGAGGAGCGGCTCGTTGCGCAGGCCCGCGAGGAGGCGCGGCAGAAGGCCGAATATAACAGCGCCGCAAAATCCAGGCTGCTTGCGACCGTCAGCCATGAGGTGCGCACACCGCTTTCCGGCATTCTCGGCATGACGCATCTGATCGCGGAGACGCGGCTGACGCAGGAACAGCAGAACTATCTCGCCAGCATCCGCCAGTCCGGCCACGCATTGACGCAGCTCGTCGAGGATCTGCTCGATTTCTCCACCATCGAGGTCGGCCGCTTCGAGTTGCATCCACGCTCGGAATCGCTGCGCAAGCTTCTGGAAAGCGTCGTCGAGATGCTCGCCCACCGCGCGCATGAAAAGGGCATCGAAATCGGCGCCACGGTGTCATCAGACCTGCCGGAGAACATGAACTTCGACCCGGCGCGACTGCGCCAGGTGCTCTTCAACGTCATCGGTAATGCCGTAAAATTCACCCAGGCCGGCGGCGTCTTCATCCGCGTGGCGCTTGATGTCAGCGACTTGCTGATCACCGTGACGGATACCGGTCCCGGTATGACACCGGAGGAGCAGGCGCGGGTCTTCGGCGAATTCGAGCAGGGCGGGACCGTTGCCGACAAGAGCAGCGGCACCGGGCTCGGCCTTGCCATCTCAGCCCGCATCATGCGCGAATTCGGCGGCGCGCTGACCGTTGCCAGCGAAAAGGGCAAAGGCAGCGAATTCACCATCCGCTTCCCCGTCGAGATCGGCAGCGAGCGGGCTGACCGGCGAAACACGCTGCTTGCCGGCAACAGCGTCGTGTTGCTGGCGCCGGCAGGGGCCGCGCGCACCGCGATCGCCGAGACCATCACCGCGCTCGGCGGCCTCTGCCATCTCGTCGGCGACGGCGAGAGCGCGCGCACGACACTGCTCGGCATGGCCGGCGGCGGACGGCGGCCGACCGATATTATCGTCGACCATCGCATGTCGGCGGAGTTTTCCACGCATCTGGCCGACCGCGTCGAAATTGCAGCCCTCGGGCTGCGCAAGGTTCTCCTCGTCAATCCGGAAGAGCGCAGCGCCCACCCGCTCGACCTGTTCGATGCCTGGCTTATCCGGCCGCTGCGCGAACAGTCGCTCATCGACGTGCTGCGCGGGCGCATGCGCGGCATGGAGAAACGCGACGCGCTGAACGACAACCAGCCCGGCTTCGGCCTTTCGGTGGCGGAGACGATGGTTGCGGCGAGTGGGCTCAGCATCCTGCTCGGTGAGGACGATCCGATCAATGCCATGCTGGTGCGCGTCATCCTGGAAAAGGGCGGGCATAAAGTGCGCCATGTCGAGGATTTCGAGACGCTGCTCGATTGTGCCCTTGGCGAGGCGAATGCCCGGCCCGACATCATCATCAGCGATCTCTCGATGCCTGGAGGCAACGGCATCGACATGCTGGGACGCCTGCGCGGCCACGAAAGGCGGCTCGATCTCGCCCCGGTGCCGGTGATCGTATTGACCGCTGACAAGAGCGACGACTCACGCCGCCAAGTGCTGCTCAACGGCGCCAACCGCGTCATGATAAAGCCGATGGACCCGGTGCGGCTTCTGACCGAAGTTCAGGCGGTGGCCGCACTTTCGGCCCGCCGGGCAAAGGCCCGATGAGGCGTTGTGGGAACCGGCACGCTTCTTGCGTCGTGAAATGCATTATGTCACTTTCCTGTCGTATAGAAGTGTTTTATGGCGTCGATAAGCCGGCAACGGGAGAATCGCCATGTCCTCCATCGACATCCTGAATCATGACACCACCGCAGAGGCTCCACGGCCCTCGACGGCTGCTGTGCAGAAGGACGGCGATATTCTCGGCCGCATCGGCAATCTGGAAACTCGCCTTGCCCGCACGGCACGCGAGATCGATGCCGCCCAGGCCGTGCGCTACCGCGTTTTCGTCGACGAGATGAAGGCGCAGCTACCGCCGGACGCAATGCGCCGCCAGCGTGATGTCGATGCCTATGATGCCTTCTGCGATCATCTGCTCGTTCTCGACCGCTCGCTGGAGGGCGATCCCGAAGACCAGATCGTCGGCACCTATCGGCTGTTGCGCCAGGATGTCGCCATCGCCAACGGCGGATTTTACTCGGCTTCCGAATTCGAGATCGATGGCCTCATCACCAAACATCCGGATAAGCGTTTCATGGAACTCGGCCGTTCCTGCGTCCTGCCGGAGTACCGCACCAAGCGCACGGTCGAGCTTCTGTGGCAGGGCAACTGGGCCTATGCGCTGAAGCACGGCGTCAGCGCCATGTTCGGCTGCGCGTCGTTCCCCGGCGTCTATCTCGAAAGCCATGCGCTGGCGCTGTCCTTCCTTTATCACACCGTGCTCGCGAAGAATGAATGGGCGGTCGGCGCCTTGCCGCATCTCGCCCGCAACATGGACCTGATGCCGGTCGAGGCGGTCAACCCGAAGCGGGCGCTGATGTCCCTGCCGCCGCTGATCAAGGGCTATATGCGCCTCGGCGCGATGGTCGGCTCCAGCGCCGTCGTCGATCATGCTTTCAACACGACAGACGTGCTGATCGTGCTGCCGATCTCCAGCATTTCGGACCGCTACCTGAATTACTACGGCGCCGACGCCGGCCGCTTCGCGAGCTAATCGACGCGAGCGACGATCGTCTTCGCCTGCCTATGAAAAGCCGATGCCAGCTTGGCCGATGGCGTGGCCTCATCCACCGGATCGTCTTCTCGTGTCCGACGGGTTCTCTCCATACGCCGCCCGATAGGTTGCCGCGAAACGGCCTGGCTGGGCGATGTTTGCGTGCATGAATTCAATGGCGCGACGGACATACCGCGGTGCGGTCAGATGGATTTTCTTGTCGAGCAGATGCGAGAGCCGATGCGGAATCAGGCGCACCACGAGATCGGCAAGCGCCTGGGTCAGGTTCAACATGGCGATTGGCGATTGAAGCAGCGGCCCGTTGTTGCGCATGCCGATGATGATCGTTTGGGCGAGGCTGCCGAATAACCGTCCCGCTGCCGTTGAAAAATCAATGATCGGTGCCAAGCCCATCGTCCCGATCAGGGGCGTCTCCAGTACGGAGGCGACGACCTGCGCTATGATTGTCCAGTTCAGATTGAGCGTATCTGACCGGTGAGGCGCTGCTTGTACGGAAATCCAGTCCGGCTCGATATTGTTCATCAATAGCAGCCGCCCAGGTGTGGCTTCCGCCACAGTCCGACCAAGCGCTACATTAAGAGCGCCAGTGCGCGGAACGACAATTGCCAGAGATTGCGACCCATGTGCCGTTCTTGCACCCCAGTTGCCGGAATCCTGGTTTGCTGACCAGCGACAACCTTTCGTCACCCCAAAACCCGACCTTCCAGTCG
This sequence comes from Rhizobium pisi, assembly GCF_003938655.1. Taxonomy (GTDB): domain Bacteria; phylum Pseudomonadota; class Alphaproteobacteria; order Rhizobiales; family Rhizobiaceae; genus Rhizobium; species Rhizobium pisi. The sequence continues at coordinate 137,750 of NZ_RJJT01000001.1, read as the reverse complement.
AGTGGTTTCTCTCGGCCATTGCGCCATGCGTGGAACAAACCAAACCCCTTGGTCAGGGCTTCAACCATATCGTCGAAAGTCGTTCCCTGAAATCGGGGGGTGAAATTGAGGGACGCATTTCCTGGCATGGGAACCCAAACGGCTGATGAAATATTAAAACAATCGAGCAGCAAAACCGTCTATTGCCCATTGCTTTTTTCAAGGTCCATGCGGGCAAATTTATGCCGCGCGTATAAGGTTATTGCATCAAAAGTATGACTTATCGAATGAACAATGCGCTGCGCAGCACCGCCAGCATGTATGCGTGACGGTGATCGGCAATTCGGAACAATCGTTGTCGATGAGGGCGCAGCAGAAGAGTGGCGAAGCCGGGTAAGATAACCCACAAACCTGTGCCCGGTCGACGCGCTGTCGGCCGGGCACAGAATGCCGTCATATCGAACTGGGCGAGTTTACGAACCCGCGCCATAGGCGGCGATCGCCGCCATGTTGACGATGTCGGAATCCTTGGCGCCCATCGAGGTGATCTGCACCGCCTTGTCGACACCGACCAGGATCGGGCCGATCACCGTGGAGCCGCCGAGTTCCTGCAGCATTTTGGTGGAGATCGAGGCCGAGTGGAAGGCCGGCATGACGAGCACATTCGCCGGACCTGAGAGGCGGCAGAAGGGATACTGCTCCATCACCTTGCGGTTCAGCGCGACATCGGCCGCCATTTCGCCGTCATATTCGAAATCTACGCGGCGCTTGTCGAGGATCTTCACCGCCTCGCGCACCCGCTCCGAGCGTTCGCCCGAGGGATGGCCGAAGGTGGAGTAGGCCAGCATGGCGACGCGCGGCTGATAGCCCATGCGGCGCGCGAGACCGGCTGCCTCCTCGGCGATATCGGCAAGCTGCTCGGCGGTCGGCATGTCGTGCACCGCGGTATCGGCAACGAAGACCGTACGGCCGCGGCAGAGCGCCAGCGACACGCCGATGATGCGATGGCCGGGTTTTGCGTCGATGCAGCGGCGCACATCCTCGAGCGCCGTGGAATAGTTGCGGGTGATCCCCGTCACCATGCCGTCGGCGTCGCCGAGCGCCACCATGGTGGCGGCAAAGTGGTTACGGTCGTTGTGGATCAATCGCTGGGCATCGCGGTAGAGATAACCGTGTCGCTGCAGTCTGGCATAGAGATAGTCGATATAGGCCTCGACGCGGGTCGAGATGCGGGCGTTGACGATCTCGAGGCCGGGCCGGTTGAGATCGATCCCGGCGCGCTCCGCCGTTGCCCGGATCAGGTCCTCGCGGCCGAGCAGGACGGCGGTGCCGAGCTGCTGGTTGGCGTAGGACAGTGCTGCGCGCAGGACCTGCTCTTCCTCGGCTTCGGCAAAGACGATCCGCTTCGGGCGGCGGCGGACACGCTCGTAGAGGCTGGCGAGCGTCGAGGCGATCGGATCGCGGCGCGCCGAAAGCTCGCGGGCATAACCCGCCATGTCATTGATGACCTTGCGGGCTACACCGCTTTCGATCGCGGCTTCGGCAACCGCGACCGGGATCGCCGAGATCAGACGCGGATCGAAGGGCACGGGAATGATGTATTGCGCGCCGAAACGCGGCCGGTTGCCCTGATAGGCGGCGACCACGTCGTCTGGCACGTCCTCGCGGGCAAGGTTTGCCAGCGCCTTGACGGCGGCGATCTTCATCGCGTCGTTGATTGTGGAAGCACGGACATCGAGAGCGCCGCGGAAGATGTAGGGAAAGCCGAGGACGTTGTTGACCTGGTTCGGATAGTCCGAGCGGCCTGTCGCCATGATGGCGTCGTCGCGGATGCGGGCGACTTCTTCCGGCGTGATCTCGGGGTCGGGATTGGCCATGGCGAAGATGATCGGCCGATCCGCCATCGAGCGAATCATCTCGGCTGAAAACGCGCCCTTCTGCGACAGGCCGAAAACGACATCGGCACCTTTCATCGCCTCTTCCAGCGTGCGCGTGTCGGTCTTGGCCGCGTGCGCCGATTTCCACTGGTTCATGCCCTCGGTGCGGCCTTGGTAGATGACGCCCTTGGTATCGCAGAGAATGATGTTCTCAGAGGCAAAGCCCATCGCCTTGATGAGTTCGACGCAGGCGATTGCTGCAGCACCCGCGCCGTTGCAGACGAGCTTCGTCGTCTTCAGGTCGCGGCCGGTCAGCTCCAGCGCATTGATCAAGCCGGCGGCAGCGATGATCGCCGTGCCATGCTGATCGTCGTGGAAGACGGGAATGTCCATCAGTTCGCGCAGCCGGCTTTCGATCACGAAGCAATCAGGCGCCTTGATATCCTCGAGATTGATGCCGCCGAAGGAAGGGCCGAGGAAACGCACGCAATTGATGAATTCATCGACATTTTCGGTGTCGATCTCGAGATCGATGGAATCGACGTCGGCGAAGCGCTTGAAGAGCACCGCCTTGCCTTCCATCACGGGCTTGGAGGCCAGCGCGCCGAGATTGCCGAGGCCGAGAATGGCAGTGCCGTTGGAAATGACGGCGACCATGTTGCCGCGCGCCGTGTAGTCGTAGGCGGTCTGCGGATCGGCCGCGATCGCCTTGACGGGAACGGCAACGCCCGGCGAATAGGCAAGCGACAGGTCCCGCTGCGTCGCCATCGGCTTGGTCGGATTGATCTCCAGCTTGCCGGGCCGGCCCATGGCGTGAAATTCGAGCGCCTCCTGGTCGGTCACCGAGGTCACTGGCCGGTCCTTCTTATCGATATCGGGCATAAATCCTCCAACGTCCTGTGGGCGACGCTTCGCTCTTCCTCAAATGCTGTTGTCATCTATAGCGGCGCGCGGATAGGGTTGGCACCTGTTTTTTTGGGAAAAACTGCACCTCCGTGAACGCACGAATAGACACCGGGAATGAAGCCTTTTCGGCTGCCGAGCTCGCCACGGCGGAAAGCCGTGCCTCGGCGACGCCGATGATGGAGCAATATATCGAGATCAAGGCGAACAATCCGGATTCGCTTCTCTTCTATCGCATGGGCGACTTCTACGAGCTGTTCTTCGAGGATGCGCTGGAAGCCGCCCGCGCGCTCGGCATCACGCTGACGAAACGCGGCCAGCACATGGGCCAGGATATCCCGATGTGCGGCGTTCCGGTCCATGCGGCCGACGACTATCTGCAGAAGCTGATTGCGCTCGGCTTTCGCGTCGCCGTCTGCGAGCAGATCGAGGATCCGGCCGAGGCGAAGAAGCGCGGCGCGAAATCGGTCGTCAAGCGCGACGTCGTTCGCCTGGTCACACCGGGCACGATCACCGAGGAAAAGCTTCTTTCGCCCTCGGAATCCAACTACCTGATGGCGCTCACCCGCATTCGCGGCGGAGCCGAACCGGCGCTGGCGCTTGCCTGGATCGATATTTCCACCGGCGTCTTCCGGCTCGCTGAAACCGAAGCCTCGCGGCTGCTTGCCGACATTCTGCGCATCGATCCGCGCGAACTCATCCTGCCCGACACGATCTTCCACGATCCCGAACTCAAGCCCGTATTCGACGTGCTCGGCCGCACCGCCGTGCCGCAGCCGGCGGTGCTCTTCGACAGCGCGAGCGCCGAAGGCCGGATTGCGCGTTATTTCTCGGTCGCGACGCTCGACGGCTTCGGCACGTTCTCGCGCGCGGAACTTGCAGCAGCGGCAGCCGCCGTCGCCTATGTCGAGAAGACCCAAATCGCAGAGCGTCCGCCGCTCGGAAAGCCGGAACGAGAGAGTGCAGCTTCGACGCTCTTCATCGATCCCGCCACCCGCGCCAATCTGGAGCTTGCCCGCACGCTTTCGGGCGATCGCAATGGCTCGCTCTTGAAAGCGATCGACCGCACCGTCACCGGCGGCGGCGCGCGGCTTCTCGCCGAGCGCCTGATGTCGCCGCTGACCGACCCCGCCCGCATCAACGCACGGCTCGATTCGATCGGCTTCCTGATCGACGAGCCTTTGCTCTGCGGCAATCTGCGCGACACGCTGAAACATGTGCCCGACATGCCGCGGGCACTGTCCCGGCTGGCGCTCGACCGCGGCGGGCCGCGCGATCTCTCTGCGATCCGCCAGGGCCTCGAGGCAGCCGCCGGGCTTGCCGGCCTGCTTGGCACGGCCATGCTGCCGGAAGAGCTCGGCCAGGCGCTGTCGGGGCTGCAAGCCCTTCCCGCGAGCCTGGAAAAGCTGCTTGCCGAAACACTTGCCGACGAATTGCCGCTCCTGAAACGCGACGGCGGTTTCCTGCGCGACGGCGCCAGCGCCGAACTCGACGAGGTCCGGGCGCTGCGCGACCAATCGCGCCGTGTCATTGCCGGCCTGCAGCTGCAATATGCCGAGGAAACCGGCATCCGGTCGCTGAAAATCAAGCACAACAATATCCTCGGCTATTTCATCGAGGTGACCGCCGGCAACGCCGGACCGATGACTGATACGGCGGAGGCCAAGGCGCGCTTCATCCATCGCCAGACGATGGCTAGCGCCATGCGCTTCACGACGACAGAGCTTGCCGATCTCGAAAGCCGTATCGCCAACGCCGCCGACCGGGCGCTTTCGATCGAACTCGAAGCCTTCGACAGGATGACGGCTGCCGTCGTCGCGGAGGCCGAGGCGATCAAATCAGGCGCAAGGGCGCTTGCCGTCATCGACGTCGCGGCGGGTCTCGCGCTACTCGCCGAGGAGCAGGCCTATTGCCGGCCGCAGGTCGACGGGTCGAAGATGTTTGCCATCGAGGGCGGGCGCCATCCCGTCGTCGAACAGGCGCTGCGACGGCAGGCGGGTGGCCCCTTCGTCGCCAACAATTGCGACCTCTCGCCGACGACCGGCGATCGCGACGGCGCGATCTGGCTGCTGACCGGCCCTAACATGGGCGGTAAGTCGACCTTCCTGCGCCAGAACGCGCTGATATCAATCCTGGCGCAGATGGGCTCCTTCGTGCCCGCAACATCAGCCCATATCGGCATCGTCGACCGGCTTTTCTCGCGCGTCGGCGCCTCCGACGATCTCGCGCGCGGGCGCTCGACCTTTATGGTCGAGATGGTGGAAACGGCTGCCATCCTCAACCAGGCAAGCGACCGCTCCCTCGTTATCCTCGACGAGATCGGCCGCGGCACCGCCACCTTCGACGGTCTTTCGATTGCCTGGGCGGCCGTCGAGCATCTGCATGAGGCCAACCGATGCCGCGGCCTCTTCGCCACGCATTTCCACGAGCTGACCGTGCTTTCGGAAAAGCTTGGCCGGCTATCGAACGCCACGATGCGCGTCAAGGAATGGGACGGCGACGTCATCTTCCTGCACGAGGTCGGACCGGGTGCGGCGGACCGCTCCTATGGCATCCAGGTCGCCCGCCTTGCCGGGCTTCCGGTCTCGGTCGTGGCGCGCGCCCGCGATGTGCTGACGCGCCTCGAAGATGCCGACCGCAAGAACCCGGCAAGCCAGCTGATCGATGACCTGCCGCTTTTCCAGGTGGCAGTGCGCCGCGAGGAAACGGCCCGTGGCCCGTCCAAGGTCGAAGAGACGTTGAAGGCGATGAGCCTCGACGACATGACGCCGCGCGAGGCGCTAGATGCGCTTTACGACCTCAAGAAGAAGCTGAAATAGGAGTGCGACCCATGTTCATGGAAAAGCTGGTTCGCGAAACCGAGCGCCTGTCTCTCATCTGCTCCATGCTCGACACGATGCGGCGCACAGACAAGGACCGCAATGCGCGCGGCTGGACCTCGCCGATCGGCATGCTGAAAATTACCCGATGCTGCGCTATGATCTGCGAACTCGGAACTTCGATCGCCAAGGCGGGCTATCGCGAATGCGACAGGCAGACGCTTGAGGAGATCATGCGCGAAACGCGGCAGGTGTTGCATTTGCTAAATGCGCGAGCCGCCTCCTGAGCTTTTCGGGAGAAGCCCGGCGCTGCCCAAGCCGCTCTGTGGCTTACCAACACCATTTCGCCAAATTTAAAGGTTCTTGCAGTATGAAGGCCCGTGTCAATCGCCGGGCAAAGAGGTTATAGCGCATGCAGACGAAACGTGAGGCGAGCCTCGATCAGGCAGCCCGGCATGAACAGGAAGCCGCCCCGGCGACAGCGATGCGCGACCTCGATTTCTCCAATATCCTTGACGTCGAGCTCTTGCACAAGCAATGCGACGCCATTGCCGAAGCCAACCGCAACCGGCCCGACGTCATGCGTGCCGATCTCCTGGCGGCGCTGAAAAAAGCAAGCACGGAAGGCCGGCAGAAGGCTCGCGCCGCACTGTTGGCCGACGGCGGCGGGCTCAATTGCGCCTATCGGATATCCTGGCTGCAGGACCAGATCATCACCGTCCTCTACAATTTCGCCACCGCCCATATCTTTCCGCACCAGAAGGACAAGTTCGCAGTCACCGCCGTCGGCGGCTACGGCCGTGACACGCTGGCGCCCGGCTCGGATATCGACCTGCTCTTCCTCTTCCTGCCGCGACCGGCGGAAGAGACGCACAAGGCGGTCGAATTCATGCTCTACGTGCTCTGGGACATGGGCTTCAAGGTCGGTCACGCCACCCGCACGGTGGAGGAATGCATCGCGCTTTCCAAATCCGACATGACGATCCGCACCGCCATCCTGGAGATGCGCTACATCTGCGGCCTGCAGCGGCTGGAAACCGAACTCGAGGCCCGCTTCGACAAGGAAATCGTCACCGGCACCGGCCCGGAATTCATCGCCGCCAAGCTTGCCGAGCGCGACGAGCGCCACCGCAAGGCCGGCGATACGCGTTACCTCGTCGAACCGAACGTCAAGGAAGGCAAAGGCGGGCTTCGCGACCTGCACACGCTGTTCTGGATCTCGAAATATTATTATCACGTGCGCGACCAGGCGGAACTGGTCAAGCTCGGCGTGCTGTCGAAGCACGAATACCGCCTCCTTGAGAAAGCCGACGACTTTCTCTGGGCGGTGCGCTGCCATATGCACTTCCTCACAGGCAAGGCCGAGGAGCGCCTGTCCTTCGACATCCAGCGCGAGATCGCCGAAGCCTTCGGCTATCACACCCGCCCGGGCCTCTCGGCCGTCGAGCGCTTCATGAAACACTATTTCCTCGTCGCCAAGGATGTCGGCGATCTCACCCGCATCCTCTGCGCCGCCCTTGAAGACCAGCAGGCGAAGTCGATCCCCGGCCTCACCGGCGTCATCAGCCGCTTTACCCATCGCAATCGCAAGATCGCCGGCAGCGTCGAATTCGTCGAAGACCGCGGCCGCATCGCGCTCGCCGACCCCGAGGTCTTCAAGCGCGATCCCGTCAGCATCATCCGGCTCTTCCACGTCGCCGACATCAACGGACTGGAATTCCATCCCGATGCGCTGAAGCGCGTCACCCGTTCGCTTACGCTGATCGACAACAGCCTCAGGGAAAACGACGAGGCGAACCGCCTCTTCATGTCGATCCTGACGTCGAAGCGCGATCCGGCGCTGATCCTTCGCCGCATGAACGAGGCCGGCGTGCTCGGCCGCTTCATCCCGGAATTCGGCAAGATCGTCGCCATGATGCAGTTCAACATGTATCACCACTATACGGTCGACGAACATCTGATCCGTACCGTCGACGTTCTCTCGGAGATCGACAAGTCGCGCGCCGAAGAGTTGCATCCGCTCGCCAACAAGCTGATCTCAGGCATCGAGGATCGCGAGGCGCTTTATGTCGCCGTTCTCCTCCACGATATCGCCAAGGGCCGCCAGGAGGATCACTCGATCGCCGGCGCCCGCGTCGCCCGCAAGCTTTGCACCCGCTTCGGGCTGTCACAGAAGCAGACGGAGATCGTCGTCTGGCTGATCGAGGAACATCTGACGATGTCGATGGTGGCGCAGACCCGCGACCTCACCGACCGCAAGACGATCACCGATTTCGCCGACCGCGTTCAGTCGCTCGAACGGCTGAAGATGCTGCTGATCCTGACGATCTGCGACATCCGCGCCGTCGGTCCCGGTGTCTGGAACGGCTGGAAGGGCCAGCTCCTGCGCACGCTCTATTATGAAACCGAACTGCTGCTCGCCGGCGGCTTTTCGGAGGTCTCCCGCAAGGAGCGGGCCAATGCCGCGGCCGAGGCGCTGCATGCAGCCCTTACCGACTGGAGCCAGAAGGACCGCAACACCTATACCAAGCTGCACTACCAGCCCTATCTGCTCTCCGTGCCGCTGGAAGACCAGATCCGCCACGCCCATTTCATCCGTCAGGCCGACAAGGCCGGCCAGGCGCTCGCCACGACGGTGCGCACCGACAGTTTCCACGCGATCACCGAGATCACCGTACTCTCTCCCGACCATCCGCGACTGCTCGCCGTCATCGCCGGGGCCTGTGCGGCGGCCGGCGCCAACATCGTCGACGCGCAGATCTTCACGACGTCGGACGGGCGGGCGCTCGACACGATCCATGTCAGCCGCGAATTTGCAGACGATGCCGACGAGCTGCGCCGTGCCGCCACGATCGGACGGATGATCGAGGACGTGCTATCCGGCCGCAAGCGGCTGCCCGAGGTCATCGCCACGCGCGCGCGCAACCGCAAGAAAAGCAAGGCCTTCGTCATTCCGCCGTCGGTCAACATCACCAACAGCCTGTCAAACAAGTTCACGGTCATCGAGGTCGAATGCCTCGACCGGCCGGGACTGCTGTCGGAGATCACCGCCGTGCTCTCCGATCTGTCGCTCGACATTCAGTCGGCCCGCATCACCACCTTCGGCGAGAAGGTGATCGACACCTTCTACGTCACCGATCTGGTCGGCCAGAAGATATCGGGCGACAGCAAACGCGCCAACATCACCGCCCGGCTGAAGGCCGTCATGGCCGAGGAGGAGGACGAACTGCGCGAGCGCATGCCCTCCGGCATCATCGCGCCCGCCGCCACCGCCCGGACCTCGACCTCCACCGACAAGAAAGCCGGTTCTCCCGTATGAGCCTACACGCATGAGTCTCGTCAAGAAATTTGCGACCGTCGGCGGCGCAACCCTCGGCAGCCGCATCTTCGGCTTCGCCCGCGAAACGCTGATGGCGGCTGCCCTCGGCACCGGGCCGATGGCCGACGTCTTCTACGCCGCCTTCCGCTTTCCGAACCTCTTCCGCCGGCTATTCGCCGAAGGCGCCTTCAACGCCGCCTTCGTGCCGCTGTTTGCCAAGGAGATCGAGGCGAACGGCACGGATGGCGCCAAGCGCTTTTCGGAAGAAGTCTTCGGCGTCTTGTTTTCTGTGCTGCTTCTCATCACCATCGTGATGGAGCTTGCCATGCCGCTCCTGGTGCGCTTCGTCATCGCGCCAGGCTTTGCCGACGATCCCGACAAGTTCTCGATCACGATCCGCATGGCGGCCGTGATGTTTCCCTATCTCATGTGCATGTCGCTGACGGCGATGATGAGCGGCATGCTGAATTCGCTGCATCATTTCTTCGCCGCCGCCATCGCCCCCGTTTTTCTCAACGTAGTGATGATCGGGGCGCTGTTCTATTCGCTCTATACCGGCGCCGATCCACTGGCGACGGCCTGGTATCTTTCCTGGGGCGTTCTTGCCGCTGGCGTGCTGCAGCTCGCCGTCGTCTATGTCGGCGTGCTTGCGGCCGGCATGAGCATCGGCTTGCGTTTCCCCAAGATGACGCCGAACGTCAAACGGCTGCTGATCCTTGCAGTGCCGGCCGCTGTGACGGGCGGCATCACCCAGATCAACCAGCTGATCGGCCAGGCGATCGCCTCCTCCCGGGACGGCGCGATCGCAGCACTCCAATATGCCGACCGCATCTACCAGCTACCGCTCGGCGTCGTCGGTGTGGCCGTCGGCGTGGTGCTGTTGCCGGAACTTGCCCGGGCGTTGAAGGGCGGCAACCTGCGCGAGGCCGGAAATCTGCAGAACCGCTCGATCGAATTCGTGCTGTTTCTGACGATCCCCGCCGCCTTCGCGCTCTGGATTCTTTCTGACGAAATCATCCGCGTGCTCTACGAGCGCGGCGCCTTCCATCAGGAAAACACCGCCGTCGTCGGCTCGATCCTGGCGATCTACGGCATTGGCCTGCCGGCCTTCGTGCTTATCAAGGCACTCCAGCCCGGCTTTTATGCCCGCGAAGACACCAAGACGCCGATGCGCTTTTCGGCGATTGCGGTAGCCACCAACTGTGCCACCGCGCTCACCCTCTTTCCCTACATGGGCGCGCCGGGTATCGCCGTTGCCGAAGCCACCGCCGGCTGGATCAGCACCGTGCTGCTGTTCACCACGCTTTTGCGCCGCGGCCACCTGAGATGGGAATGGGCGCTGGCAAAACGCGCCGCCCTTTTGATCGTCTCCGCGGCCGTGATGGGCGCCGCGATCGTTTTCCTCAAGCAATACTGGGCGCCCTGGCTTGCTTCTGGCTCGCCGCTCCTCACCAAGATCGGTACGCTCGGCCTGTTGATTGCGATTTCCATGCTGGTCTATTTCGCCGCCGCCTTCCTGATCGGCGGCGCGGATCTCGGCATGATAAGGCGCAATCTGAACCGCAAGCCGGTTTCGGCAAAGGACGTGTAAACTTTAACAGTCGACCCATCGCCTCTGCGGTCCGACGTCGACATGGACGATGCCGTTGCAATAGCTGCCGATACCGCCGATGCCGGGGGCGCTTTTTGCGGCGGCAATGATTGCTCGTTCGGAAAGGCCCGGCATCCTGATGTCGGCCGCCAGGCATTTTCCATGCAGGGAACCATGACGGCTAGGGTGCGGCCGGTGACCGGACGTTACGATCGGGCGCCGCCCGGTCTTTGCGGCGATATGCGACAGGATCGCCCGCAGGCGCGGGGGAAAACAGCCGGCGCGAACACTGACGGTCTGGACCGCGTAGGCGAGGCGCGCCTCATGTCTGGGAAGATAAACGGCATGCATTTTGGCGTCTTGACCGGCAGCACCGGTTGCTGATTGTAGAGCGAAAAGGCCTGCCATGGCGAGCAACGTGGCGTTCTGCATGGTCCCTCCGATCGGCTGTCACGGCGACCCTTCAAGCCGCCAACGCGAACGAGGATTCTCAGTTCAATAAAAGCTTTTCTGTGAAATTTTATACTCAATTGTAACTACATCATCTGATCAATTTGGCTTAAAATATGAGCTTTACTCGTCAGAAGATGGAATAAACATCCAAAACACAGGAGATCACATGACGACCCGGTCCCTTTTCCTCGTCACCCTCGTCATCGACGACTACGACCGCGCCAAGGCCTTTTATTGCGATGCCCTCGGTTTCGATTGTCTTCAGGACGAGCAGCAGCCGGAGGGAAAGCGCTGGGTGGTCGTGAAGCCCGGCGGCGGGGATGGCGCCGCATTTCTGCTGGCCCAGGCGACGAACGAGGCGCAGCGGGCGGCAATCGGCAATCAGACCGGCGGTCGCGTCGGCTTCTTCCTGAAGACCGACGATTTCGCACGCGATCACGCCGCAATGCGCGCGGCCGGGGTCCGCTTTCTCGAAGAGCCGCGACATGAGGTTTACGGCACGGTCGCGGTCTTTGCGGATCCCTACGGCAACACCTTCGACCTGATCCAGCATGCAGCAGCTTGAAACACTTGATTGCAATCGGCTGCCCGTGCATAAGCCGCCGCGTTAGCAACATGGGCAACTGGCCCACTGCATAATTCCTTAAGTCGGAATCGACTTAAGGAATTATGCAGCGATTTAGAATGTTACAGCGTCCTTTGCGCGTCTGAAAAGACGCGCGGCGCTGTAGGCCCTCCACCAGCCTATTGAGGACGACATGAGCGAATTCAAGAAACTCGTATTCTCCGGCGTGCAGCCGACCGGCAACCTGCATCTCGGCAATTATCTCGGCGCGATCCGCAGGTTTGTGGCGTTGCAGGAAGGCAATGACTGCATCTACTGCGTCGTCGACATGCATGCGCTCACCGCCCAGCTCGTCCACGACGATATGCCGAGCCAGACGCGCTCGATCGCCGCCGCCTTCATTGCCGCCGGCATCGATCCGGAAAAACATATCGTCTTCAACCAGTCGGCCGTGCCGCAGCATGCCGAACTCGCCTGGATCTTCAATTGCGTCGCCCGCATCGGCTGGATGAACCGCATGACGCAGTTCAAGGACAAGGCCGGCAAGGACCGCGAGCAGGCCTCGCTCGGCCTTTACGCCTATCCGAGCCTGATGGCTGCCGACATTCTCGCCTATCGCGCCACCCATGTGCCTGTTGGCGAGGACCAGAAGCAGCATCTGGAGCTAACTCGCGATATCGCGATGAAGTTCAACCTCGATTATGCCGAACATATCCGCAGGTCGGGTTACGGCATCGACATCACCGTCGGCGACGAGCCGGTGCATGCCTATTTCCCGATGGTCGAGCCATTGATCGGCGGGCCGGCGCCGCGCGTCATGTCGTTGCGCGACGGCACCAAGAAAATGTCGAAATCGGACCCCTCCGACCTCTCGCGCATCAATCTGATGGACGACGAGGATGCGATTTCGAAGAAGATCCGCAAGGCGAAGACCGATCCGGAGGGCTTGCCGAGCGAAATCGACGGGCTGCAGGGCCGGCCGGAAGCCGACAATCTGGTGGCGATCTATGCGGCGCTCGCCGACAAATCGAAGATCGAGGTGCTCGCCGAATTCGGTGGCCAACAGTTCTCCGTCTTCAAGCCGGCGCTGGTCGATCTGGCGATCCACGTGCTTGCGCCGATCACCGGAGAGATGCGCCGGCTGATGGACGATACCAGCCATATCGACGCGATCTTGCGCAAGGGCGGCGAACGCGCGAGGGCTCGCGCCGAGGTGACGATGAAGCAGGTCCGCGACGTCATCGGCTTCCTTTATTGAGGCATGTCCCCTCTTCCCTGCGTCGGGGAAGAGGGGCAAAAACTCAGCTTGCAATTTTTCGGCTTCGGGTGTCAGAGTCCGCGCCATGGTATCGAAGCGACTCTCACGGCTCGAAGGTCATCGCCGCAAGTTCATGGCGGTGATCGACGGTACGCCTGAATGCCAGCGCGCCGTTCATTATGCCGGCCGGCGCGCGAAGAATTCCAATGGCGGCCTGGTGCTCCTCTACGTGATCCCCGACGGCGACTTCCAGCAATGGCTCGGCGTCGAGGAGATTATGCGGGCCGAGGCGCGCGAGGAAGCCGAAGCTGTCGTTGCCAAAATCGCGCAGATCGTGCGCGAGACGATCGGCATCGAGCCCGAAATCGTCATCCGTGAGGGCGGCGCTGCCGAGCAGATCAACGCCGTGATCGAGGAAGACCGCGATGTGGCGATCCTCGTTCTTGCCGCGGGTTCGGCGAAAGAAGGTCCGGGGCCGCTGGTCTCGTCGGTTGCCGGTCGCGCGGCGGCGTTTCCGATCCCGGTCACCGTGTTGCCGGATACGCTGACGAATGAGGAAATCGACGCCCTCTGCTAGAGTACGATGCCGAAAAGTGTGAGCGGCTTTCGAGCCGATATCGTGGTCTAACTATTTAAATTAGAACGGGATTCATATTTTAGGCCGACCAGGCCGGAAATCATCCTGCTCCAGCATTTCTTGAGTACAAGTCTCTTGAATAGCGCCCGCTTTGGGCTTATTTTCTTTTGAAGAATTCTAAAGACGGCCGAGGTCACGGGCCTGCCGCATGGAGAGCCAGATGTTCATTCAGACCGAAGCCACGCCGAACCCCGCCACGCAGAAGTTCCTGCCGGGTAAAGTGGTCATGGAAACCGGCACGGCCGAGTTTCGCAGCGCCGAAGAGGCCGAGGCCTCACCGCTTGCCGCCCGCCTGTTCGATATCCCTGGCGTGACCGGCGTCTATTTCGGCTATGATTTCATTTCTGTCTCGAAGGACAGTGCCGAATGGCAGCATCTGAAGCCCGCCATCCTCGGCTCGATCATGGAGCATTTCATGTCCGGCAAGCCGGTCATGGGCGATGCCTCGATCCTCTCCGAGGACGTTGATGCCGGTGACGAATTCTTCGACGAAGGCGATGAATCGATCGTGCTGACCATCAAGGAGCTTCTGGAGACCCGCGTGCGCCCGGCCGTTGCCCAGGACGGCGGCGACATCACCTTCCGCGGTTTCAAGGACGGCAAGGTCTATCTGAACATGAAGGGTTCCTGCTCCGGCTGCCCGTCCTCGACGGCAACGTTGAAGCACGGCGTCCAGAACCTGCTGCGCCATTTCGTTCCGGAAGTACAGGAAGTGATTGCCGCTTAAAAAGCTCGAATTCGCACCGGCCGTTCATCTCAGGTTCGGCCGGGCGGATTTATGAATAGGCGACAATAGTTTATTCGGAAATTGATGGCATGATCGTTCTGGCGCTCGACACGGCAGGTGTGGATTGCGCTGCCGCCGTCTATGACAGCGGCAGGAATACGATGCTGGGGGAGGCATCGGACATGATCGGCAAGGGGCATGCTGAACATTTGATTGGTATCGTCGACCGCGCGCTGGATCAGGCGGGAATGACGCTTTCTCATATCGACCGCCTTGCCGTCACCATCGGCCCCGGCTCCTTTACCGGCATCCGCGTCGGCGTTGCCGCGGCCCGCGGTTTTGCGCTCTCCCTCGATGTGCCTGCCGTCGGCGTAACCACGCTCGAAGTCATGGCCGCTGCCCAGCGCGAGAAGACGCCTGGTCGCGCCGTGCTGGCGGCGATGGACGCCAAGCGGGATGAAATCTACCTTCAGCCCTTCGCCGCCGACGGCTCCCCGCTCGATGCGCCGCGGGCGTTGAGCGTCGCGCAAGCCCAGGCTTTTGCCGCCGACTTCGAGGGCGAGATCACGGGCTCCGCAACGCCGCTTCTCCGGCCCGATGCCGGCGGCGATCATGCCAACATATTCCCGATCTCCATTGTGGCGCGCCTCGGTGCTGCCGCCTCCCCCGATGCCGGAAAGCCGAAGCCCCTTTATCTGCGCGGACCCGATGCCAAACCGCAGGCCGGGTATGCGATTGCGCGACGAGTATGACGATGTTGGAAGCCTATCTGACGCTGAAGCCCGAATTCGAAATCGTCGCCATGGAACGCGAGGATTGCCGCGATGTCGCCGTCCTGCACGGCGAACGCTTCGCCCGTCCCTGGGGTGACGGCGAATTCCACAGCCTGCTGTCGCAGGAGACCGTGTTCGGCTTCGTCGCACGCCAGACCAACGCCATCCTGAAAAAGCCGCTTCCGGGGTTCATCCTGGCTCGCCATGTCGCCGGCGAGGCGGAAATCCTGACTGTCGCCGTGCAGGCGAAGGTCGCGCGCTGCGGGCTCGGCTGGCGGCTGATGCAGGCGGCGATGCGGGAAGCACGCGCCCGCGGCGGCGAGAGCATGTTTCTCGAGGTCGACAACGGCAATACGGCAGCGCTTGGCCTTTACCGCAAGCTCGGCTTCGAAAAGGTCGGCGAACGCCAGGGCTACTACAAGCAGGAAAACGGCGCCCTCTCCACGGCGCTTGTCATGAAGCGCGTTCTTCGGTAGTTCCCTGTCGCAATACGAATATCTTTCTAAAGGCGGGCCATGACGGACGTAGCCAAGACCCTTGAGGAGCTTTGCACCGAACGCGGCATGCGAATGACCGAGCAGCGCCGCGTGATTGCGCGTATCCTGGAAGACTCGCAGGACCACCCCGACGTCGAAGAACTCTACCGCCGCTCGGTGAAGGTCGATGCGAAGATCTCGATCTCGACGGTCTATCGCACTGTGAAGCTATTCGAAGACGCCGGCATCATCGCCCGTCACGATTTCCGCGACGGGCGCTCGCGCTACGAAACGGTGCCGGAAGAGCATCACGACCACCTTATCGACCTGAAGACCGGCACGGTCATCGAATTCCGTTCGGCGGAGATCGAGGCGCTGCAGGAGCGTATCGCTCGCGAGCATGGCTTCCGGCTGGTCGATCACCGCCTGGAGCTCTACGGCATTCCGCTGAAGAACGAAGATCTCTGACGCAATGGCAGCCCGGGAGACCCGCCTTTGATCGCCTGGCTGCGCATCGCCTCCGCTGCGGTCGTCATCCTTGCCGTCAGCATCGTGCTCATACCGCTGCAGGTGCTGGCCCTGCGTTTCGACTGGCGGCTGCGCCGCCGGCTTCCGCGTGTCTGGCACCGCATCATCTGCTATTGCCTCGGCATCCGCATCCGGGTGACGGGCAAGCTCGAAGACCGCCGGCCGCTGATGCTCTGCTCCAACCATTCGTCCTGGATGGACATCATGGTGATGTCGGCTGTTGCCGACGTCGCCTTCATCGCCAAGATGGAGGTGCGGGACTGGCCGATTTTCGGCACGCTCGCCAAGCTGCAGAAAAGTGTCTTTGTCGTGCGCGAGGAGAGGCGCAAGACCGGCCATCAGGCAAACGAGATCGCCGGGCGCATGGCCGACGGCGAGATCGTGGTGCTTTTCCCCGAGGGGACGACGTCTGATGGTAACCGGTTGCTGGAGGTCAAGTCCTCGCTGTTCGGCGCCGCCGCAATGGCGGTGCCCACCTCGCCGACGGGAACGGTCGTGGTGCAGCCGGTGGCCGTCGCCTATACCAAGGTGCACGGCATCGCCATGGGGCGCTATCACAGGCCGCTCGCCGCCTGGCCGGGTGATATCGAACTCCTGCCGCATCTCATCGATATCATGCGCTGCGGCGCTATCGACGCCGAGATTTCCTTCGGCGAGGCGGTGGAATATCGCGCCGATACCAATCGCAAGGAGGTGAGCGCGACGATCGCCTTCCGCATCCGCAACCTCCTGAACAGCCGCTTGCGCGGGCGGGAAATCTTCTAAAGCAAGATTTCGATTTTCTCGGGCGGCAAAAACCACTAAATAGCGCGCCATGACACAGGACAGCGCCCTTCTTCAGTCCCCAGAGGCAATCCTCCACGAAGGCCCCAACGAGGCCCTCCGCGACGGCAGCAACAGCCGCAAGGTCTTCATCAAGACCTACGGCTGCCAGATGAACGTCTACGATTCCACGCGCATGAGCGATGCGCTCGCCCGTGACGGTTACGAGCCGACGGAAGTTATGGAAGAGGCCGACCTCGTCCTTCTCAACACCTGCCATATAAGAGAGAAGGCGGCCGAGAAGGTTTATTCGGCCCTCGGGCGGCTGCGCGAGATGAAAAAGAAGAGGGCCGCGGACGGCCGGGAGATGATGATCGGCGTGGCCGGCTGCGTCGCCCAGGCGGAAGGCGAAGAGATCCTGCGCCGGGCGCCGGCAGTCGACGTCGTCATCGGCCCGCAGACCTATCACCGCCTGCCGGAGGCACTCCGGCAGGCCAAGCTGGGCCGTCGCGTGGTCGACACCGAATATGCGATCGAGGACAAGTTCGAGCATCTGCCGATCGCCGAAAGCCAAAAGATCCGCGCCCGTGGCGTCACCGCCTTCCTGACGGTGCAGGAAGGCTGCGACAAGTTCTGCACCTTCTGCGTGGTGCCCTATACGCGCGGCTCGGAAGTGTCGCGGCCGGTTTCCCAGATCGTCGAGGAAGCCGAGAAACTCGTCGAAGGCGGGGTGCGGGAGATCACCCTGCTCGGCCAGAACGTCAATGCCTGGCACGGCGCCGGGCCGGGCGGCGAAGCATGGAGCCTCGGCGACCTGCTCTACCGTCTTGCCGAGATCCCGGGCCTTGCGCGGCTACGCTATACCACAAGCCATCCGCGCGACATGGACGACCGGCTGATCAACGCCCATCGCGACCTCAGGACGCTGATGCCCTACCTGCATTTGCCGGTGCAATCGGGCTCGGACCGCATCCTGAAGGCGATGAACCGGCGCCACACGGCCGCCGAATATCTGACGCTGATCGAGCGCATTCGCGCCGTGCGTCCTGACATTGCGCTGTCGGGCGATTTCATCACCGGCTTTCCGGGGGAGACAGACGAAGATTTTGAGGATACACTGAGACTTGTAGAGGAGGTGCGTTACGCGCAGGCCTTCTCGTTCAAATACTCGACACGGCCGGGCACACCCGGCGCGGAACTGAAGGACCAGGTGCCGGAAGAAATCAAGGCAGAACGGCTGGAACGCCTGCAGGCGCTTCTCCTGAAGCAGCAGCAGGAATTTGCCGAATCCTGCATCGGCAAGGAGATTGATCTGTTGCTCGAAAAGCCCGGCCGCATGCCGGGACAGCTGATCGGACGATCTCCCTGGCTTCAATCAGTGAATGTTGATGCAAAAGCATCGCAAATCGGTGACATTATCAAAGTGCGAATCACCGGAACCGGAACCAACAGCCTGTTTGCCGAACGCGCAGAGGCTGCGGTTTAACCTAAGGAGCCCGACCGCTTGAACGGACAAGAATTGGTTTCTTCTTCACCGCGCCACCCCCGCACGCCGAGCGATACCAATCACTTCGTCCTGACGTTCGAGAACAACCGGTTCGCCAGCGAGCTCTTCGGCCAATTCGACCAGAACCTCAAGCTGCTCGAGGAACGGCTCAGTATCGATGCGCGGGCGCGGGGCAATTCCGTCGTCATCACGGGCGATGTCGTGACCACAAACCAGGCGCGGCGCACACTCGACTATCTCTATGAAAAGCTCCAGAAAGGTGGCAGCGTGGAACGATCCGACGTCGAGGGCGCAATCCGCATGGCGGTCGCCGCCGATGATCAGCTCAGCCTTCCCACCATGGAGCGCAAGGCCAAGCTGACCATGGCGCAGGTTTCCACCCGCAAGAAGACGATCATCGCCCGCACGCCGACCCAGGACGCCTATATCAGGGCGCTGGAGCGCTCCGAACTTGTCTTTGGCGTCGGCCCGGCCGGCACCGGCAAGACCTATCTCGCCGTCGCACATGCCGCCCAGTTGCTGGAGCGTGGCGCGGTCGAAAAGATCATCCTGTCGCGTCCCGCCGTCGAAGCGGGCGAGCGTCTCGGCTTTCTGCCCGGCGACATGAAGGAAAAGGTCGATCCCTATCTTCGCCCGCTCTATGATGCGCTTTACGACATGATCCCCGCCGACAAGGTCGATCGGGCGATCACCGCCGGCGTCATCGAAATCGCGCCGCTCGCCTTTATGCGCGGCCGCACGCTCGCCAACGCCGCCATCATCCTCGACGAAGCGCAGAACACGACATCGATGCAGATGAAAATGTTCCTGACCCGTCTCGGCGAAAACGCCCGCATGATCGTTACCGGCGACCCGAGCCAGATCGACTTGCCGCGCGGCGTCAAATCCGGCCTCGTCGAGGCGCTGCAGCTTCTGAACGGCGTCGAGGGCATCTCGATCGTGCGCTTCAAGGATACCGACGTCGTCCGTCACCCGCTGGTCGGGCGCATCGTCAGGGCCTATGATTCCACTTATGCCTCCGAAGACGTCAGCCGGCAGGACTGATGGCCGAACTCGATATCCAGATCAGCATCGAGGACATCGGCTGGCCCACCGAGGAGGCGCTGCTGGCGTTTTGCGAGCGCGTGCTCGGCGCCGCCGCGGTCTATCTCAGCGACAGCGAGAAGCAGCCCTTTCCTAAAATGCCGCCCGAGGTTTCGCTGGTCTTTACCGACGATGCCTCGATCCAGGACATCAACGCCGAATGGCGCGGCAAGGATAAGGCGACCAACGTGCTTTCCTTTCCGGCCTTTCCCGTCAAGCCCGGCAAGATGCCCGGTCCGATGCTTGGCGACATCATCATCGCCAAGGAGACCGTGGAGCGGGAAGCCCGCGAGCTCGAAAAGAGCTTCGACGACCACCTGACGCATCTTCTGGTCCATGGTTTCTTGCATCTTCTCGGCTACGACCATATGAATAGTGACGAAGCCGAAATTATGGAGGGGCTGGAGACTCGCATTTTGGCGCAGCTCGGCCTATCTGATCCCTACGAGGGTCAAGACCTTAAAATGGAACCATGAGCGACTTTACGACGAAGCCGGCGGCAGACGCCAAGGACTCCGAGCCATCCTCTTCTTCGGACGAGGTAGGCAGTAGTAGTCGGCCATCCGGCCGATCCCAATCCTTCTGGTCGCGCGCCGCGCGCATTCTACGCCCGCAGCAGGGCTCGCGGCTGCGCGAGGATCTCGCCGACGCGCTGATGACCGATGCGGCCGGCGACGATGCCTTCTCGCCCGACGAGCGGGCGATGCTGCATAACATCCTGCGCTTTCGCGAGGTGCGCGTCGCCGACGTGATGGTGCCGCGCGCAGATATCGAGGCGGTAGATCAGAACATCACCATCGGCGAACTGATGATCCTCTTTGAGGAATCCGGCCGCTCGCGCATGCCCGTCTATGCCGATACGCTCGACGATCCGCGCGGCATGGTGCACATCCGCGATCTGCTCTCCTATGTCGCCAAGCAGGCGCGCAACAAGCGCCGCGGACCGACGAAGCCGGCCGCTGCCGCGCCGGCGATCGAAGTTGCGCCCGAAAACATCCAGAAGCCCACGCGTTCAGCAAAGCCGAATTTCGATCTCGCCCGCGTCGACCTGCAGAAGACGCTGGCTGAGGCCGGCATCATCCGCAAGATCCTGTTCGTGCCGCCGTCGATGCTGGCGTCCGACCTGTTGCGCCGCATGCAGGTGAACCGTACGCAGATGGCGCTCGTCATCGACGAATATGGCGGCACCGATGGGCTCGCCTCGCATGAAGACATCGTCGAAATGGTGGTCGGCGACATCGACGACGAGCATGATGACGAAGAGGTGATGTTCAAGCGCGTCGCCGAAGACGTTTTCGTTGCCGATGCCCGCGTCGAACTGGAAGAGATCGCCGAAGCGATCGGCCCGGATTTCGACATCAGCGAGCAGGTCGACGAGGTCGATACGCTGGGAGGCCTGATCTTCTCCGCGCTCGGCCGCATCCCGGTGCGCGGCGAGGTCGTCCAGGCGCTGCCCGGCTTTGAATTCCATATTCTCGACGCCGATCCGCGCCGCATCAAGCGGCTGCGCATCACCCGCAAGCGCCACGCCATCCGCCGCCGCGCCAAAGCCGACGGCGACGCCACCCCCGGCTCCGAGGCCGGCGACGACCGGCCGGCCGAATCAACCGCCAACTGACACGACAAAGTGCCGCTTTTTTGAAAGACTGCGGACGGGTTGATTCGCAGCTTGATGGGAGTGCGCATGGAGCGGCTTGCGGACAGGGTTATCCTCGTCTGGGGGTTCAAACGGTCGTTGCTGACCATCGCTGCCGGAGCGCTCGCCGTGCTGGCGCTGCCGCCCTTCGGCCTTTTCGCGGCGATGTTCGTTTCCTTCACGCTGCTCGTCTGGCTGATCGACGGGGCGGCGGCTTCGCCTGAGAGTGGGCTGGTCGGCAGGCTGTGGCCGGCATTCACCGTCGGCTGGCTGTTCGGCTTCGGCTATTTCGTCGCCGGTCTCTGGTGGCTCGGCCACGCGCTGCTGGTCGATCAGGAGGAATTCGCCTGGGCGCTGCCGCTCGCCATCCTCGGGTTGCCGGCCTGTCTTGCGATCTTCTATGGCCTGGCGGCCGCGCTTGCCCGCGTCTTCTGGTCTGATGGCATGGGGCGGATCGCCGCACTTGCGGCAAGCTTCGGGCTCCTGGAATGGCTTCGCAGCGTCATCTTCACCGGCTTTCCCTGGAACGCCATCGGCTATGGCATGATGCCAGTCCCGCTGATGATGCAATCCGCGCATGTGATCGGGGCGATGGGAGTGACGGCCCTCTCCGTCTTCGTCTTTTCCGCCCCTGCCCTTGCCGGCACGCGGCAAGGCGCCCGGCCGGGGATCGCGCTCGCGGTCGCACTGTTTGCCGCCCATCTCGGTTACGGCGCCTATGCCCTCTATCTCGCGCCGCAGCCTGAGGCCTTGCCTGAGGACAAGCGGCCGGTGGTACGGCTGGTGCAGCCTGATATCGACCAGGCGGCGAAGATGGACAACGACGCCGACCGCAACGCAATCTTCGAGACGCATCTGAAGCTTTCGGCCGAAGCGCCGAAAAACGGCGGGCGCAAGCCTGACATCATCGTCTGGCCGGAAACCTCGATCCCCTTCATCCTGACCGATAATCAGGATGCGCTCACGCGGATCGCCGATACGCTCGACGACAACCAGATCCTGATCGCCGGCGCCGTGCGGGCCGAGGAGATGGGGCCCGGCACGCCGGTGCGCTATTATAATTCCATCTATGTGATCGACGGTCGCGGCCAGATCATCGCCGCCTCCGACAAGGTGCATCTGGTGCCCTTCGGCGAATATCTGCCCTTCGAGGACGTGCTCACCGAATTCGGCATCCAGAACGTCGTCGAAATACCGGGAGGGTTTTCCGCCGCCGCAAGCCGGCACCTCTTGGCGCTGCCCGGCGGGCTCAATCTCTTTCCGCTGATCTGTTACGAGATCATCTTCCCCGGCGAAATGACCGGCGACATAAAAGACGCCAACGCGATCCTCAATATCACCAACGACGCCTGGTTTGGGACGACGCCCGGCCCCTATCAGCATTTCCAGCAGGCGCGGGTGCGGGCGGTCGAGACCGGCTTGCCGCTGATTCGCGATGCCAATAGCGGCATTTCAGCGCTGGTAAACGCACATGGTGAAATTGTCGCGGGTCTCGATCTTGGGGAAACCGGGTTCATTGATGCAACCGTCGATAGGATCGGCGATGGGTTCGGAACTACATACCCCCATCAAACATACTTCTGGTTGACTGAGGCATTGCTGATTTTGATTGCGCTAATTTCTCGCGCAGGTTTTATTTTAGGGTTGAATTGACCAAAAACCCCTAAAATTGCATAGTAGTGACAATCGGCGTTCTTAACGTATGTTAATGAGTGGGTTCCCACTCCTTGCAACGTGGCGTTTTGGGATGGATCAGGGGCATGCCGGTTAGAAACAAGTTGAAATTCTTAGCTAGGGCACGACCATGATTGAAAACAAGAAGAAGCCGAACCCGATCGACATCCATGTCGGCAGCCGTATTCGCCTTCGCCGTACGATGCTGGGCATGAGCCAGGAAAAGCTGGGCGAAAGCCTCGGCATTACCTTCCAACAGATCCAGAAATACGAAAAGGGAACCAACCGCGTCGGCGCAAGCCGTCTGCAGAACATCTCGAACATTCTCAATGTTCCGGTTTCCTTTTTCTTCGAGGATGCGCCCGGCGAACATTCCGGCAGCATGGGCGGCATGGCCGAAGCCTCCAGCTCGAATTACGTCGTCGATTTCCTCTCCTCCTCGGAGGGCCTGCAGCTCAATCGCGCCTTCGTCAAGATTTCCGATCCCAAGGTTCGCCGCAAGGTCGTGGAACTGGTGAAAGCGCTGGCCGCCGAAGCCGACGCCGACTGAAGCGTTCTTCATCGCAGAATTCGAAAAGCGGTCGAAAGGCCGCTTTTTTGCGTTTTTGGGGCAAAATTTGTCACTTTGCCGTAGATATAAAGATATATTTATGTCCTTCTGCGCTTGTCATCAGGCCGCGAACTGAGTACCTACTAGCTAGCTTTTGTTCTTTGAGGGGAATCCCGGAATGCGCGCGAATTATCTCTTTACCAGCGAATCTGTTGCCGAAGGTCATCCGGACAAGGTGTGTGACCGCATCTCCGACGAGATCGTCGATCTGGTCTACCGCGAAGCGGCCAAGACCGGTGTCAATCCGTGGGGCGTGCGCATTGCCTGCGAAACGCTGGCAACGACCAACCGCGTCGTCATCGCCGGCGAAGTTCGCCTGCCGCCGAGCCTGATGAAGAAGGATAAGGACGGCAAGGACGTCATCAACCCGTCGAAGTTCAAGGCCGCCGCCCGCCGCGCCATCAAGGATATCGGCTACGAGCAGGACGGCTTCCACTGGAAGAAGGCCAAGATTGACGTGCTGCTGCACTCGCAGTCGGCCGACATCGCGCAGGGCGTCGACAGCGCCGCCGACCAGCAGGGCGACGAAGGTGCGGGCGACCAGGGCATCATGTTCGGTTACGCCTGCCGCGAAACGCCCGACCTGATGCCGGCGCCGATCTACTATTCTCACAAGATCCTGCAGCTGCTGGCAGTCGCCCGCAAGAAGGGTGACGGCGAAGTCGCCAAGCTCGGCCCCGACGCCAAGAGCCAGGTGACCGTGCGTTACGTCGACGGCAAGCCCTCGGAAGCAACTTCGATCGTGCTTTCGACCCAGCATCTCGACGAGAGCTGGGACTCCAACAAGGTCCGCGCCGTCGTCGAGCCCTATATCCGCGAAGCGCTCGGCGAGCTGAAGATCGCTGAAGACTGCAAGTGGTACATCAACCCGACCGGCAAGTTCGTCATCGGCGGACCGGACGGCGATGCAGGCCTCACCGGCCGCAAGATCATCGTCGACACCTACGGCGGCGCGGCTCCGCATGGCGGCGGCGCATTCTCCGGCAAGGACACGACGAAGGTCGACCGTTCGGCCGCCTATGCCGCCCGCTACCTCGCCAAGAACGTCGTTGCCGCCGGTCTTGCCGACCGCTGCACGATCCAGCTCTCCTACGCTATCGGCGTCGCCCAGCCGCTGTCGATCTATGTCGACCTGCACGGCACCGGCAAGGGTGTTTCGGAAGACCAGGTCGAAGCTGCGATCCGCCAGAACATGGATCTGTCGCCGTCGGGCATCCGCCGCCACCTCGACCTCAACAAGCCGATCTACGCCAAGACCTCGGCTTACGGCCATTTCGGCCGCAAGGCCGGCCGCGACGGCTCGTTCTCCTGGGAGCGCACGGACCTCGTGAAGGCACTCAAGGAAGCCGTCAAGACCAAGGCTGCTGCATGACGGATATGGAACGCCGGGGCCGGGCGACCGAAGCTTTCTTCGGTCGCCGCAAGGGAAAAGCCCTGCGCGAACAACAGGCCGAAACGCTGAACAGCCTGCTGCCGGCATTCCTCATCGATCTCTCGGCGGCTCCCCAGGAGCCGCCGAAATCGCTCTTCCCGGTTCCCGTCGAAACATTGCGGCTGGAAATCGGTTTTGGCGGTGGCGAGCACCTGATCCACCGCGCCCTGGAAAGGCCTTCGACCGGCTTCATCGGCGTCGAGCCCTTCGTCAATTCAATGCAGAAGCTGCTGTCGCGCATCCGTGAGACGGGCGCGCACAATATCCGCGTCTACAACGACGACGCCACGCAACTGCTCGACTGGCTGCCGGACGCCTCGTTCGATCAGATCGACCTGCTCTATCCAGATCCGTGGCCAAAGCGGAGGCACTGGAAGCGGCGCTTCGTCTCGAAAACCAATCTCGACCGCTTTCACCGCGTGCTGAAGCCGGGCGGACTTTTCTGCTTCGCCTCCGACATCGACACCTATGTGAACTGGACGCTGATCAAGTGCCGCGACCATGGCGGCTTCGACTGGATCGCCGAAAATGCGGCAGACTGGCTGACGCCCTATGAAGGCTGGCCGAGCACCCGCTACGAAGCCAAGGCTCGGCGCGAGGGCCGGTCTTCGGCATATCTGACGTTCAGGAAGATCTGAGCCCCGGAGGCAGTGGGCCGGCACGACATCCTCGGCCGGCTGAGAGACGCGCTGCCCTGTAAAGGGAGGCTGCGCGCAATGTCGGGACATTAGTCCCGACCGCAGCAAAATCGAAAGCATCCGTGCACCGGAAGAGCGGCGAAACGCAGCAGACGCTATGTGACGGTCAGTGCAGGCTGACCGTCTTCAATTCGTCCTCAGCAGCCTTGAAGAACGTGCTGGAGCGGTTGTCCGTCAAGAGGATCGGCGTGCCGTCGGCGCCAAAGAGTGCCCAGAGATCAACGTTCGGATCGATATCCGGCGCCTCCGGAAAGCACTTGGCGACCTCTTCGGTCCGCATCTTTCTGATATAGGCGACCTCGCCGTTGCCGATGTGGGCAAGCTCGGATTTGGTCAAGTGAGACGTGGCTTCTTTCATCAACATTCCTGTTCCTCCGGGAGAAGGGACCAACGGTTCGACAAACCGTTGTGCTACTGTGAGACCGAAATGTTAATTTTCTTGACCATGCGGGCGGGTTCCGGACGAATTAGATCGACGGAGAGCAGACCGTTCTTCAGGCCGGCGCCAAGCACTTGCATGCCATCGGCAAGAACGAAGGTCCGCTGGAATTGGCGGGCGGCAATGCCGCGATAAAGATAGTCCCGCTCGCCCTGTTCCACCTGGCGGCCGCGGATCAGAAGCTGGTTCTCCTCAATGGAAACATCGAGTTCTTCCTCGCTGAAACCGGCGACGGCAAGGGTGATGCGCAAGCGCTCCGGCGCGCCGCTATCGGCGGCGATGCGTTCGATATTGTAGGGTGGATATCCATCACTTGCCTTGGAAATGCGCTCCAGCGTCTTTTCCATGGCGTCGAAGCCCAGAAGCAGCGGGCTGGCGAAAGGGGTAATGCGGCTCATCTCTTTTCAAGTCCTTGATGCAAGCGACCATCCCGGACCTCACAGGCAGCATCCGGATGATGCTAATATGGGGACAGGACCCCGCCCCTGCAAGGCACAGGCGAGCGGCTGGCGTCGCCTCCTTGATTTAAGGTAACCCGGCGCCCTCCTCCTTGCTTGACAAAGCGCCTGCTGCCTCGCATCAAAACGTGCCGGCGCGGAATGTGCTGATTTGCAACGGAAGATGAAGAAAATGGTGCATGCCGAGACAGTGCGCACCCACGAGGATGGAACGATCGGAATGGCAAGCGCAAGAAAGATCATCATCGACACGGATCCCGGCCAGGACGACGCGGCCGCCATCATGCTTGCCTTCGGCAGCCCGGACGAGCTTGAGGTGTTGGGGATCACGACGGTTGCCGGCAATGTGCCGCTTTCGCTCACCAGCCGCAATGCGCGCATCATCTGCGAACTCTGCGGCCGGCCGGAGACAAAGGTTTTCGCCGGCGCCGACAGGCCGATAGCCCGCAAGCTGGTGACCGCCGAACATGTGCACGGCAAGACCGGCCTTGACGGCCCGGAGCTTGACGAGCCGACAATGGCGCTGCAGCCCGGCCATTCCGTCGACTTCATCATCGAAACACTGCGGCGCGAACCGGAAGGCGCGGTGACGCTCTGCACGCTCGGGCCGCTCACCAATGTCGGCATGGCCTTCCAGAAGGCGCCCGACATCATCCCTCGCATCCGCGAGCTGGTGATGATGGGCGGTGGCTTCTTCGAGGGCGGCAACATCACGCCGGCAGCCGAATTCAACATCTATGTCGACCCGGAGGCCGCCGACATCGTCTTCCGCTCGGGCGTTCCGATCGTGATGATGCCGCTCGACGTGACGCATCAGTTGCTGACCCGCAAGGACCGGGTGAAGCGCATGGCCGAGATCGGCACGGCGCCGGCTAAGGCGATGGTCGAGATGCTGGAATTCTTCGAGCGCTTCGATATCGAGAAATACGGTTCCGACGGCGGCCCGCTGCACGACCCGACTGTCGTCGCCTATCTGCTGAAGCCGGAGCTTTTCAAGGGCCGGGACTGCAATGTCGAAATCGAGATCCGGTCCGAGCTTACCGTCGGCATGACCGTCGTCGACTGGTGGCATGTGACCGAGCGCAAGCGCAATGCGAAAGTCATGCGCTTCGTTGATGCGGACGGCTTCTTCGATCTCCTGATCGAACGCTTCGCCCGCATCTGACCTTTCGGCTTCCTCCCCTTCAAGGGAGGAAGCGGTCTCAGGCGTCCTTCTCGTCGAAGACGGAATTGGCTTCGGCTTCGACCGGCTTCGGGCCACCCTTGGCGACGCCGACCATGGCAGGACGCAGCACGCGTTCGCCGATGGTGAAGCCTGCCTGCACGACCTGGACGACCGTATTGTTCGGCACCTCGGGGTTCGGCACTTCGAACATTGCCTGGTGGAAGTTCGGATCGAACTTCTGGCCGACCGGCTCCAGCTTGCGGACGCCATGGCGCTCAAGGGCCGAGAGCATGGCGCGCTCGGTCATCTCGACGCCCTCGATCAGTGTGGTCAGGCCGGCATCAGCCACGGCCTTGACCTCGGGCGGGATGGCATCGAGGGCGCGGCGCAGATTGTCCGACACGGCGAGCATATCGCGCGCGAAACCGGCGACGGAATAGGATTTGGCGTCCTTCACCTCCCGCTCGGTCCGGCGGCGCAGATTGTCCATCTCGGCGGCCAGGCGAAGATAGCGGTCGCGCAGCTCGGAATTCTCGGCTTTCAGAAGCTCGAGCGGATCCGGCTGGCTCGCCTCCCCACGCTCGGCAGTATCAGTCTCGACGTTGGCGGCGGCGTCGGCTGCGGCGTCGGCCGCAGTTGCGTCAGGTCCGTTTTTCGTCGTTTCATCGGTCATGACGGTCTCCGGTTGGTGTCTTCAGATGCGCCCGATATCGAGGTTTGACCGAAAAAAATCAAGTCTGCGTGACAAAGAACCGAAAATTCCGCGTCTTTAACAACGGCGGGGTCACAGCGGATTGCGCGAAAGGCGGGAAACGAGCTGGGCGGTGTAATCCAC
Organism: Rhizobium pisi; assembly: GCF_003938655.1. GTDB lineage: Bacteria > Pseudomonadota > Alphaproteobacteria > Rhizobiales > Rhizobiaceae > Rhizobium > Rhizobium pisi. The sequence continues at coordinate 109,546 of NZ_RJJT01000001.1, read as the reverse complement.
CATGGGCACGATGCGGGAATAATTGAGCCGCGTCGGGCCGATGACGCCGACGGCGCCGACGATCCGATCGTCCTCGTCACGATAGGGTGCAACGATGAGCGATGAGCCGGAAAGCGAGAAGAGCTTGTTTTCCGAGCCGATGAAGATGCGCACGCCCGAACCGCTCTCAGCCAGGTTAAGGATCTCTATCAGACTGTCCTTCTTCTCAAGGTCGTCGAACAGCAGGCGCAGCCGGTCCAGATCCTCGGCGCCGGCAAGGCCTTCCAGCAGGTTGGCGCGGCCGCGGATGATCAGTTGAGCGGGCTTGCCCTCGTCCGGGCTGCCGGCCCACACGGCGATGCCGCGTTCGACGAGATCGCGCGACAGCGCATCGAGCTCGTGGCGGACGTCGTCCTTCAGCCGGCTCAATTGCTTGCGCAGCTCCGGCAGGGTCTGGCCGGACATATGGGCATTGAGGAAATTCGCCGCCTCCGCCAGCTGCGAGGAAGTGACGCCCGCCGGCAGCTCGATGATACGATTTTCCACCTGATCGTGATCGCCGACGAGCACGGCCAGCGCCTTGGTCGGTTCGAGGCGGATGAACTCGACATGTTTCAGCACCGGATCGCTTTTCGAGGTGATGACGAGGCCCGCGCCGCGCGAGATGCCCGACAGCATGCGACTGGCTTCGTTCATCATCGATTCAACAGGATTGCCGCCGCTTTCGGCCCGCACCTGGCGATCGATATTGGCACGCTCCTCGGCCGAGAGATCGCCGATCTGCATGAAGGCATCGACGAAGAAGCGCAGGCCTATCTGGGTCGGCAGCCGGCCGGCGCTGACATGCGGGGAATAGATCAGGCCGAGCTCTTCGAGATCGCTCATGACGTTGCGCACGGAGGCTGGCGAGAGCGACATCGGCAGAAGGCGTGACAGATTGCGCGAGCCGAGCGGTTCGCCGCTTTCGAGATAACCTTCGACGATGCGGCGAAAAATCTCCCTGGATCGCTCATCCAGCGCAGCAACGGCATCCGAAACCGACGTCGACCTGATGCCCATGAACTTCCCGAACCCACGCTGATGATGCTTTTCAAAATATAGTCAAACTCGCACCCGTGGCAAAAGGGAATTTGCAAATGGGCGCGGCCAATCGTAGAAGCGGTCCAGCAACTCCAGGAGATAGTAATGCGGCCTTCAGGCAGAAAAACCGACCAGATGCGCAAGGTCTCGTTCGAGCGCAACTTTTCCAAGCATGCGGAAGGCTCCTGCCTGGTGAAATTCGGCGATACGCATGTGCTCTGCACGGCAAGCCTCGAAGAAAAGACGCCGCCGTGGCTGCGGAATACCGGCAAGGGCTGGGTCACGGCCGAATACGGCATGCTGCCGCGGGCGACCGGCGAGCGGATGAAGCGCGAAGCCGCAGCCGGCAAGCAGGGCGGCCGCACCCAGGAAATCCAGCGGCTGATCGGCCGGTCGCTCCGCGCTGTCGTCGATCTGCAGGCGCTCGGCGAACGGCAGATCACGCTCGATTGTGACGTCATCCAGGCCGATGGCGGCACGCGAACGGCCTCGATCACCGGCGGCTGGATCGCGCTTTACGACTGCCTGAAATGGATGGAAAGCCGCAATATGATCAAGGTCGACCGGGTCCTGAAGGATCATGTCGCCGCCATCTCCTGCGGCATCTTCGCCAGCCAGCCGGTGATCGATCTCGACTATCTCGAGGATTCCTCGGCCGAGACTGATGCGAACTTCGTGATGACCGGCGCTGGCGGGATCGTCGAGATCCAGGGTACGGCGGAAGGCACGCCATTCAGCGAAGAAGAATTCACCTCGCTGATGCATCTTGCCAAGAACGGCATCGGCGAACTCGTCGCCCTGCAGAAAGAGGCCGTCACGGGATGAAGCCCATGCTGGAAGGCATGTTGGAAACGGCGCTCTATGCGCGGAATCTCGATGAGGCCGAGACGTTCTACGAAAACGTTCTCGGGCTCGAAAAGATCACGCGCGCCGGCAACCGGCATGTTTTCTTCCTCTGCGGGCCTGGCGTTCTGCTGATCTTCAATCCTGAGGAAACGGTAAAGCCGCCGGCGCCGGACGCGCTGCAGGTACCGCCACACGGCATGACCGGCGAGGGCCATGCCTGTTTCCGGGTCTCCGGCCGCAATATCGACGCCATCGCCGCCAGGCTGACAGCGGCCGGTGTGGCGATCGAATCCGAAGTGCGCTGGCCGAACGGCGGTCGCTCGATCTATTTCCGCGATCCGGCCGGCAACAGCCTGGAATGCGCGGAGCCTAAAATCTGGGGCATCGAACAGGATATCTGAATGCGCAAGCTCGAAACCAAGACCATCGTCGTCGCCAGCCACAATGCCGGCAAGATCCGCGAGATCCAGGAGTTGATCGGGCCGCTCGGCTTCACCGCCAAATCGGCGGCGGAGCTGAATTTCGTCGAACCTGACGAGACCGGCACCACCTTCGAGGAGAATGCGACGATCAAGGCGGTCGCCTCGGCCAATGCCGCCGGCATGCCGGCGCTTTCGGATGATTCCGGGCTGGTGATCGACGCACTCGGCGGCGATCCCGGTGTCTATACCGCCAACTGGGCGGAGACATCAGACGGCACGCGCGATTTCGACATGGCGATGGCAAAGGTGGAAAAGGCGCTGCAGGGTGCGGGTGCGACGAAGCCGGAACAGCGCACGGCGCGTTTCGTCAGCGTGCTCTGCCTCGCCTGGCCTGATGGCCACACGGAACTGTTCCGCGGCGAGGTGGAAGGCAGCGTCGCCTGGCCGCCGCGCGGGACCCAGGGCTTCGGTTACGACCCCGTCTTCCAGCCCAAGGGTTACGACATCACCTTCGGCGAGATGAGCGGCGAGGAAAAACACGGCTGGAAAATCGGCGAGCCGCAGGCGCTGTCGCACCGGGCGCGCGCCTTCAAACTCTTTGTCGAAACCTGCCTGGAAGCGTAAGGTCGGTTCGTGGACGATATCGAGATGCCAAGCCTCTTGCGCGATGCGGCCCTTTTGCCCGATACCGGTGAGCCCGGCTTCGGCGTCTACGTGCATTGGCCCTTCTGCGCGGCGAAATGCCCCTACTGCGACTTCAACAGCCATGTGCGCCATCAGCCGGTGGACCAGGAGCGCTTCGCGGCTGCCTTCCTGAAAGAAATGGCGGCGATCAGGGCGATGAGCGGACCGAAGACGGTGACGAGCATCTTCCTCGGCGGCGGCACACCCTCGCTGATGAAGCCGGAAACGGTTTCCGCCGTTCTCGACGGCATTGCGCGGCATTGGCATGTGCCCGACGGCATCGAGATTACCATGGAGGCCAACCCTTCGAGCGTCGAGGCCGATCGCTTCCGCAGCTATCGGGCAGCCGGCGTCAATCGCGTCTCGCTCGGCGTGCAGGCGCTGAACGACCGGGATCTCAAATTCCTCGGCCGACTGCATGACGTTGCCGATGCGTTGAAGGCGATCCGGCTGGCGCGCGAGATCTTCCCGCGCATGTCCTTCGACCTGATCTATGCCCGGCCGAATCAGACGGTCGAGGATTGGGAAAGGGAACTGAAGGAGGCGATCTCCTATGCAGTCGACCATCTCTCCCTCTATCAGTTGACCATCGAGGAAGGCACGCCCTTCTACGGCCTGCACAAAGCCGGCAAGCTCGTGGTGCCGGACGGCGAGCAGTCGGCGCTGCTCTACGAGGCGACGCAGGAGATTACGGCGCGTGAGGGCATGCCGGCCTACGAGGTCTCCAACCACGCCCGGCCGGGTGCCGAAAGCCGGCACAACCTGACCTATTGGCGCTACGGTGATTATGCCGGCATCGGCCCGGGCGCGCACGGCCGGCTGACACGCGGCCCCGAGAAGATCGCGACCGCCACCGAGCGCAAACCAGAAGCCTGGCTCGACATGGTCGAGCTCGACGGCCACGGCATTCTCGACGAAGAGCGGCTCGGCTACGAGGAACAGTCCGACGAGCTGCTGCTGATGGGGCTGCGGCTCCGGGAAGGCGTCGATCTTGCCCGCTGGCAGCAGCTTTCGGGCCGAGAGCTCGACCCGAAACGCGAAGAATTCCTGCTCGAACACAAGTTCATCGAGCGGATCGGCAATTCACGCCTGCGCTGCACGCCATCCGGCATGCTGATCCTCGATTCCGTCGTTGCCGATCTCGCCTGCTGACATCCATATGATGAGTTCATTCCCGCGCGGCGTGATCGACATCACTGCCGCGCGGGAAATCGTTTCTCAGCGGTGGCTAGTGGCGCCCGCCTTGAAGAGGCTGCCGGTCGGCGTCTTCAGGAACATATCGAGCGGAATATGCTCCTGGTGCAGGAAGCCGGTTGCCGGCAGCAGGCCGTCGCGGACCATCTCGATGACGGCGACGACGGAAGCCGACGTCGTCCAAGCAATTGCCGTGCGGCGCGCACCGGCGATCTCGATCGGATAATAGGCGCGCACGAACTCCTTGCGGCGCAGGCTGCCATTCTCGGTGCCTTCGGCTGCGACATGGACATAGACGACATCGTCTTCGACCGGCGGCTTGGCATTGGTCAGGATCTCGCCGGCGAGCTTGCGCTTGTCGCGCATCAAGAGCTCATGGAAGAAGAAATTCATCAACTCCATATGTCCGGGATAGCGCATCGTCTTGTAGTCAAGATTATCGATCTTGCCGAGCATGGTGTCGCACATGGTGCCAAGGCCGCCCGACGTCGTGAAGGCTTCGAGCTTGACGCCGCCGACATAGACGGTCTCGTGCCATTCCATCGGCGAGACAAGCTTGCGCACGCCGCCCTCGATGACTTCGCAATCGTTCAGGTATTCGTTGACGACGCCTTCCGGCGACCAGTTGAAGGCATAGCCGAGAAGTCCGGTCGGATGCTGCGGCAAAGCGCCGACGCGCATGCGGATCGAGCGGCAGCGATCGAAGCCGTCGGCAAGGCTTGCACCGACGATGCCGACGAAACCGGGCGCCAGGCCGCATTGCGGCGCCATCAGGCCCCGGGCGGTCTTCGACAGCTCGATGATGAAATTGGTGGTGGGAACGTCTTCCGTCAGGTCGAAATAATGAATGCCGGCAAGATGGGCGGCGCGCGCCAACTCGATGTTCAGATGATAGGGCAGGCAGGACAGCACTGCCTCGACATTCGAGAGCAGTTCGCCGATCACCTGATGATCGGAAATATCGGCTCTGCGGCACTTGAAGGGAAGCTCGCCCAAAGGCAGTTGCGCATCGACGCCGATGACCTCGAAGCCGCCTTCATGCAAAAGCGTTGCCGCCAGCCGTCCGACCTTACCCAGGCCGAGAACGGCGATCTTTTCAAAACTCATTCATTACCTCCCATGCGCCCTCTTCGGCGCTTTCGTCCTTGTCCGCCGCATCTGGCCCGAAATCGATGAGCGCTTTCGGGCGGCATGCTTCGGATGTGCCGGAGGTATAGAATAAAAAGCTTATAAAGGAAAACGGCCGGAATCGCTCCGGCCGTCAAATTTCCTGCCAGGTCCGCCGATTATTCGTTGATCAGCCGCTTCAGAAGCTCGACTTCGTGCGAAAGCTTGGTGTCTCCCGCAATCAGCTCCTCGATCTTGCGCACGGCATGCAGCACGGTGGTGTGATCGCGCCCGCCGAAACGGCGGCCGATCTCAGGGAAGGAGCGCGGCGTCAGCGTCTTCGACAGATACATGGCGATCTGGCGCGGCTTGACGATCACGCGGGTGCGGCGGTTCGAGACCAGTTCCTGGCGCGAGACGTTGTAGTGCCTTGCGACGATGCGCTGGATATCCTCGATACGCACGCGGCGCGGCTCGCCGGAGCCGACGAGATGGGCGAGCAACTCGTCCACGCGCTCGATCGACAGGTTCGGCTCGAAGGAGCGGCGGAAGATCAGCTGGTTAAAGGCGCCTTCGAGTTCGCGGCCGCTGGCCGTGACGTTACGGGCGACGTGCTGCAGCAGTTCGGCGGGAATTTCCAGCGACGGATCTTCGAGCCGGGCCGCGGCAAGGCGGCGCTTGAGGATTTCGAGGCGCATCTCGTAATCCGGCGCGTCGAATTCGATCGCGACACCGCCCTGCAGGCGCGAGCGGACGCGGGGGTCGAGCGACTCCAGTTCCCAGGGCGCGCGGTCGGCGGCGACGACCACCTGCTTGGCGCTGTCGAGCAGCATGTTCAGGAGATGACAGAATTCATGCTGGATCATCTTGCCCTGCAGGAACTGCATGTCGTCGATTATCAGCAGGTCGATGTTGCGCAGGGAATCCTTCAGCGTCAGCGCATCATTGTCGCGGATCGCGGTGGCGAAACGCCACATGAAATATTCGGCCGTCAGATAGACGACACGCAGGGCCCGCGGGTTCTGCACCGCGGCATTGGCAATCGCCTGCAGCAGGTGGGTCTTGCCGAGACCGACCGCCGAATGGATGAAGAGCGGATTGAAGCGCACAGCGCCGGAACCGGCCTCCGCGATCGTCTTTGCAGCCGCAAGGGCGACGCGGTTCGAGCTGCCTTCCACGAAAGTGTCGAAGGTGAAGCGGCTATCGAGCGGCGAACCGAAGAGCGGTGAACCGAAGCTTGCGGGCCTTGCCGCGGCTACGGCCGACACCGCCTGCTGAATGGCCTGACCGGCCGGCTGAGCGGTTGCTGGGCGGCGCATCTGCGAGGGAGCGACGGGCTCGGGCGTTGCCACCTCGTCGAGTGCCTTCACGCCGCTGCGCGTTGCCGTGCGAACCAGGATTTCGATTTTGAGAATTTCCGGATCTTCGGCCTGGAACAGGCCGGTGATGAGATCGAGATAACGATTGTTGATCCACGACTTCAGGAAGGTCGTGGGAACCGAAAGGCGAACCACGCTCTTCGATACCGAATGCAGCTTCAGCCTTGCAAACCAGCTGGCATAGACGTCGGGACCGACTTGAGCCTTCAAGCGCGCACTGACGCGCTCAAACAATACGTTTTGCTTCATTTCCGCCTTTGCTTCTCCTGCTTCCAGGCGAATGGAGCCGAACGCCTGCGGTGCCGCATCCCCATTGTCGAGCCCGCCCGTCGTCATCGTATTCATCTGCATAATGCCGCCTTTCAATTCCATCGGGCGGCAACCGCTAACAGCCGCCCGACTATTCCCCGCTTTGGCGGGCTGACGGCATCCTCATGAGCCGCTCACCTGCCGGTTCACTCAAACAATGTCCCCAAAAGGGACCGGCGCAGAATTCCGTTGCAGGCACCGCGCTCATGCAGCAACCTTCATCGGCTTTCCGTGCCAGGCTGGCAGTCGATCCTCGTTTTCGGCCGACCAGCCCGAACGCAATATTACTTATCCCTCTCCGGCGACCTCGCCTTAAACGTGTGGCCGCTGAAGGCACAAAACATCCCCGTTCCGTAACAGCCACGTTACGGCCCAAATCCGTCAAGTGCTTGAAAAAACGGAAGCGCATGGCTCCGTAACAAAGGTTACAGACGTATCGCCCTGCCGACGTGGCAGTTAAGACCGAGCCTCTGCAGGTGATGTCCGCGCCCTTTGTTGGAAGCCATTTAGGCAGGATCAAAAGGCAAGATCAACGATGAATTTTACGCAAAATTAAGAAGCGGGCATTGACTCCACCCGCCCTTTTCGGGCGTCACACCAGCGTCAAAAAAGAATCGCTGTTGAATCAAGGAGATTCCCCTTTCGGGCTATTTCGACACGCATGGAAAGAAAAAAAATAAAAATCTTCTTGACTCGCCCATGGCCCCGGAAGCTCGGGGCAGAGTCGCGCGGCGTGAAAGCATCCTTGCGCAAGTCATTGTTTTTAAAAAATATTTCCTGTCATGGCACTGACACGAAACAGTCGTGAGATTAACCATGCCAAGGCCTGTCGGCGGAATCGAAAAAGCCCGGTAAAATTACCGGGCTAATCATAACGAAGCGGTCGTTAATGAAATATTACGCGGTCGCGGAGACCGAAAGCGCCTTCACACGAGCAGCCAGGCGCGAGACCTTGCGCGATGCCGTGTTGGAGTGAAGTACACCCTTGCTCGCGGCGCGAGCAAGTTCCGGCTGAGCTGCCAGGAAAGCTGCCTTCGCCTTGGCGGCGTCACCGGATGCGATAGCCTCTTCGACCTGGCGAACGAAAGTACGAACGCGCGAGCGACGAGCCTTATTGACGTCGGTACGGCGGGCGATCTTGCGGGTCGCTTTTTTCGCCGAAGTTGTATTGGCCATGGATGCCTCTCTCAAGAATTCGAATAAACTCCGCCATCACCGCGGGCCCTGCGGCCACCAAATCCAGCAATGCGGGAGCAATCGCGGAAAACCAGACCGGCTTTCCGAACCGTGGGCGGGCATATAACTCTAAAGCCGGCCCACGTCAACGCGGATTTTCAAGCTTTCCAGCCGGAAGCGCCTAAAAGCTTTCAACGATGCGTAAAGGCAGGTTTGCGCTTCTCGACGAAGGCAGCCATCCCTTCCTTCTGGTCGTCGGTGGCAAAGAGACTGTGAAACAGGCGGCGCTCGAACCGCAGCCCCTCTTCCAGCGTCGTCTCGAATGCGCGATTGACCGCCTCCTTGGCCATCATGACTGAGGGGCGCGAAAGCGAAGCGATCTTTTCGGCAGCCGCCAGCGCCTCGTCGATGAGACGCTCCGGCGGCACCACACGCGAAACGAGTCCCGATCGTTCGGCCTCGGCCGCATCCATCATGCGGCCGGTCAGGATAAGATCCATCGCCTTCGCCTTGCCGACGGCACGCGTCAGCCGCTGCGAGCCGCCCATGCCGGGAATGACGCCGAGGGTGATTTCCGGCTGGCCGAATTTCGCCGTCTCCGAGGCGATGATGAAATCGCACATCATGGCGAGCTCGCAGCCGCCGCCGAGCGCAAAACCGCTGACGGCGGCGATGACAGGCTTGCGCACCTTGGCGACATCATCCCAACCACTGATGAAATCACTCTTATAGATATCGGCGAACTGAAGCGACTGCATCTCCTTGATATCGGCGCCGGCGGCGAAAGCGCGCTCGGAGCCGGTGAGCACGATGGCGCCGATCGCCTCGTCGGCGTGGAAAGCGGCATAGGCCTCCTTCAATTCCTTCAGCACGGTGGAGTTCAGTGCGTTCAGCGCCTGCGGACGGTTCAGCGTGACGAGGCCGACATTGCCTCGGGTTTCGACGATCAGGGTCTTGTAGGCCATGCTGTTCTCCCGGTTCTCACTGTTACTTCTGGCAGGTGGCGCAATAGAAGGTGGAGCGGCCCGCCTGAACGATGCGGGCAACCGTACCGCCGCAGCCTGACGTGCCGCAAGCCTGACCTTCGCGATCATAGACGGAGAAGGAATGCTGGAAATATCCGAGCGATCCGTCTGTCTGGATATGGTCGCGCAGCGACGATCCACCAGCAGCGATCGCATCGGCGATAACGTCGCGGATCGAGGCAACGAGCAGGTTCAGCTGTTCCCTTGGCCTGCCGCCCGTTGTCACCAGCGTACCGGCGGCGCGGATCGGCGACAGGTGCGAACGCCACAGCGCCTCGCACACATATATATTGCCGAGGCCGGCAATATTCTTCTGGTCGAGAAGCGCGCTCTTCAGCGGCTGCGCCTTGTCGCGGAAGCGTTCGGCGAGGTAGGCGGCGCCAAGTTCGTTTCCCGTCGGCTCCGGGCCGAGATCGCGGAAGAAGGGGTGGGCGGCGAGCTCGGCGCGGCTCACCATGTCCATGAAGCCAAATCGGCGTGGATCGTTATAGACGACGCGGCGCGGGCCGCCCGGGCCTTCGAGATGAAAGACAACGTGATCGTGCTTCTCGTCCTTCGAACGGGCATGGTGAAATTGCCCCGGCGTGCCGGAGGCCGCCCCTTCCTCGACGCGGAAGGAGCCGGACATGCCGAGATGGGAAACCAGCGTGTTGCCGTCGTCGAGATCGACCAGCAGATATTTGGCGCGGCGGCCGAGGCCGACGATGGTGCGGCCGGAAACTTTTTCCGCCAAAGCATCCGGAAAGGGAAAGCGCAGGTCCTTGCGGCGCAGCTCCAGCCTGGCGACGCGAGCGCCCTCCATTGCCGGCGCCAGGCCGCGTTTGACCGTTTCGACTTCTGGCAATTCCGGCATCTTAACCCATCTATATCTAACGTGTTTCAACCGACGACGATGTGCGCTATAGCGCCAGTGTGCCGCGGAGAACGCGGCCCATAGATAACGTCGCGCGCGGTCTTTCGCTATGGCCGCTGCGCCCGAATCTTTAGGAACGGAGCAGTCTGATGTCAGAAAGCCGCACTTCCGCCGATGGCGGCATGGAGACCTCCTACGGCTTCCGCCAGGTGGCTGACGGCGAGAAACAGGGCCTCGTCAATCAGGTGTTCCATAAGGTCGCCAAGCGCTACGACATCATGAACGACGTCATGTCGATGGGCATGCACCGCGCCTGGAAGGATGCGATGATCTCCGCGCTGAACCCGCGCAGGGAGCCGGGCTACAAGGTGCTCGACGTTGCCGGCGGCACGGGCGATATCGCTTTCCGCATCGTCGAGGCCTCCGGCCGGCAGGCGCATGCGACCGTGCTCGACATCAACGGTTCGATGCTCGGCGTCGGCGCCGAGCGGGCGGAAAAGAAGAAGCTTTCCGGCAATCTTACCTTCGTCGAGGCCAATGCAGAGGAACTGCCTTTCGAGGCCGGCAGCTTCGACGCCTATACGATCGCTTTCGGTATTCGCAACGTGCCGAGGATCGATGTCGCGCTGTCTGAGGCCTATCGCGTGTTGAAGCGCGGCGGACGACTGCTGGTGCTGGAATTTTCCGAAGTCGAAATGCCGCTTCTCGACAAGATCTACGACGCCTGGTCGTTCAATGCCATTCCGCAATTCGGCAAGGCGATCACCGGCGATGCCGAACCCTACCAATATCTGGTGGAATCGATCCGCAAATTCCCGAACCAGGAGAATTTCGCGGCGATGATCCGCCAGGCCGGCTTTTCCCGCGTCACCTATACCAATTATACAGGCGGCATCGCCGCACTGCATTCCGGCTGGAAGCTCTGACGCATGGCGCCGAAAAATGTAGAGCGGTTTTCGGATAGCGTCGCGCGAGAATCAAACAGGACATGAGCACTTTCGGGGCATATTTCAGGCTCGTTCGGGTCGGCTGGATTCTTGTGCGCGAAGGGGTGATCTCGGCGTTGCCGTCCGAGGGTCTGCCGCCTTCGATCAGCCTTGCCAAATCCTTCGTCGGCCTGTTTGCGCGCAGCCGCGCCATGGCAATTGCGCGCAGCGACCGGTTGGCGCAGGCCGTCGAGCGGCTCGGCCCCTCCTATGTGAAGATCGGGCAGTTCCTGGCGACGCGGCCGGATGTCGTCGGCGTCGAATTCGCCAACGACCTGTCGCAGCTTCAGGACCGTATGGCCTTCTTTCCCGTGGCCGCCGCCAAGGCCAATATCGAAGGCTCGCTTGGCCGCCCGATCGGCGAGCTCTATGCGAGCTTCGGCGATCCGATCGCCGCCGCCTCGATCGCCCAGGTGCATCCGGCTGAAGTCGAGACATCAGAGGGCCGCAACAAGGTGGCCGTCAAGATCGTGCGGCCCGGCGTGCGCCAGCGTTTTGCCCATGACATCGAGGCGATGTATCTCGTTGCCCATATGCAGGAGCGTTTCCTGCCGTTCAGCCGGCGGCTGCGGCCGGTCGAGGTGACGAAGACGCTGGAGCAGACGACGAAGGTGGAGATGGATCTTCGCCTCGAAGCGGCAGCGCTTTCGGAGATCGCCGAGAATACCGAAAAGGATCCGGGCTTTCGCGTACCGAAGGTCGACTGGGAACGCACCGGGCGCGACGTCATCACCATGGAGTGGATCGACGGCACAAGAATGTCCGATGTCGAGGGACTGCGCGCGGCGGGTCACAACCTCAATCTGCTTGCCGATACGCTGATCCAGTCGTTCCTGCGCCATACGCTGCGGGACGGCTTCTTCCATGCCGACATGCATCCGGGCAACCTCTTCGTCGATGCGGACGGCATGATCGTCGCCGTCGACATGGGCATCGTCGGACGGCTGGGCAAGAAGGAGCGGCGGTTCCTTGCCGAAATCCTCTACGGCTTCATCACCCGCGACTATATCCGCGTCGCCGAGGTGCATTTCGAAGCGGGTTACGTACCCGGCCACCACAATGTCGACAGTTTCGCCCAGGCAATCCGGGCAATCGGCGAGCCAATCCATGGGCAGCCGGCCGAGACGATCTCGATGGGCAAGCTCCTGACACTGCTGTTCGAAGTGACCGAACTCTTCGACATGGCGACGCGGCCGGAGCTGGTGATGCTGCAGAAGACCATGGTCGTCGTCGAGGGCGTGTCGCGCATGCTCAATCCCCGTTTCAACATGTGGAAGGCCTCCGAGCCCGTCGTCGGCGACTGGATCCGCACGAATCTCGGGCCGAAGCGGATCGTTACCGATCTCCAGGACGGGCTGAAGGCGGCGGTCAAGCTCGCCGAAGCCGTGCCGGAAATCGCGGCGAAGACCGAAAAATTCCACCACCAGCTTCTGCATATGAGCGAACACGGGCTGCGTTTCGACACGCAGACGGCGGATGCGATCGGCAAGGCCGAAGCGCGACATAACCGCTCGGCCAGGATTGCGCTTTGGGTCATCGCATTGACGCTTTTCTATATTGCCTGGATGCTGAGCTGATCGGCTTGCCGAAAGCATGCAGTGTTCGACATTTGGGATATCCCATGCGAGGGAGGGCTCGCTTAGTCTCGCGTTCGGAGCTTGATGCCGAAAAAGCGTGAGCGGTTTCGGGCGACATCGCGCTCTGACTCTTTAATTTAGAACAGGATTCAGATCTTGCGCCGACCCGGCCTAAAGTCATCCTGTTCTAGGAGATAGGCACATGCAGCACGAACGCCCCGGCATCGAACTTTCCGGACGACCGCTCGGTTTTGCCGAAATGGTGACGATCGGTGCGGGCAAAGCGGCGATTTCAGCTTCGCCGACCGGCATGGCCCGCATCGCGATCGCCCGCGAGATCGTCGAGGATGCGATCGCTTCCGGCATGCCCGTCTACGGCGCGACCACCGGCGTCGGCGCGATGAAGGACGTGGAATGGTCGGCCGACGAACTCGACACCTTCAATCTCGGCCTCGTGCGCGCCCATCATTTCGGCACAGGCACGCCCTTCTCCTGCAATGTCGTGCGCAACGCCATGGCAATTCGCGTCAATACGGCGCTGACCGGCCAGGTCGGCTGCACGCCGGAGCTGGTCCACGCCTATATGAGGATGCTCGAAGCCGATCTCATTCCGGTCGTGCGCCGCACCGGCTCGATCGGCTGCGCCGATATCGGCCTCATGGGTCAGATCGGCGCGGTGCTGACCGGCGTCGGCGAAGCGATCTATCGCGGCAACCGGATGCAGGCGGCCGAGGCCTTCCGGGCGGCTGGGCTGGAACCGGTGCGGATGGCGCCGCGCGACAGCCTCGCCTCGCTCAGCGTCAACGCGGTGAGCTTTGCGGCGGCCGCGGAAACGACGCGCAGCGCCGCGGCCTCGATCCGCGTTCTGCTCGCGACGGCCATGATGGCGGCCGGCGCACTCGGCGCATCGCGCGATCCCTGGAAGGCGGTCCGGCATGTCGGCACGGCGCGCGAGGCGTTGATCGGCGCGTGGCTCTGCAATGCCTCCGACGACTGGGATTGGCCGGTCGCGACACATGTGCAGGATCCGCTCAGCCTGCGCATGATCGCCCAGGTGTTCGGCGCGGTGATCGAAAATCTGCTGTCAACAGGCCACAAGATCCTTGCCGCCACCGGACGTTCGGACGACAATCCAGTCGTGGTCGAAGGCCGGGTGATGACGTCGGGCGGCTCTCTTCCACTAGATGTGACGATCCTGCTCGAATCGGCAGCGCTCTGCATGGCGCATGCGGCGCGCAACGCCTTCAACCGCTGCGTCATTCTCGGTAACGGCCAGCGGCGCGACCTGCCGGTCAATCTCGTGCCGCCGGGACGGATCGCCACCGGTTTCGGGCCGATCATCAAGCTTGCCGGCGAGATCTTCTCGCGCGTGTTGTCGATGTCCAATCCGGTTTCCGCCCAGTCGCTGGTGGTGGCGGCCGGGCTGGAGGACGAGGCGGCCTTCCTGCCGCTCGTCATCGAGCGCTTCGACCGGCAGATGCGGGCATTGAAGCGCCTCGCCGCGCTCGAAGCCCTGCTCTCCGCCCAGGCGATCGACATTCTGGGCGACAAGCCCAAAGGCGTGGCGGCCATGCTCTATGAGGTCGTGCGCAAACATGCGGATTTCTATACCGTCGACCGGCCGCTTTCGGCGGAGGTGGAGGCAATCGAAGAGGAACTCGGTTCGGATGCCTTCCTCTCGAAACTGACCGAACAGGTTCCGATCGCCTCCTTCGACGATTTTTTCGCGCTCGGCTCGCTGGAGCGCATCGAGGAGCGGCTCATCCGCCACGAGCCGGTAGCGATCTGATTCTACAGGAGGAAGCGGCATGGACTTCGATCTCGTTCTGCAGGGCACGGTGGTGCTGCCTGACCGCATTCTCGAACAGGGCTATGTCGCCGTGCGCGACGGCAGGATCGCCGAAGCTGGCCTCGGCGTGCCGCCTGCGGCGCGCGAACGGCATCTGCTCGGCAAAGCGCTGATCCTGCCCGGGGCGATCGACGCGCAGGTACATTCGCTCTCCCAGAAGGACCAGGAGGATTTCATCTGGTCGACGCGCTCGGCGGCGGCCGGCGGCGTGACAACGATCGTCGACATGCCCTACGACGAGGGCAATCTCGTCTGCTCGGCAGCGGCGGTGAAGCGGAAGATCGACCATGCGAGCCCACAGGCGCGCGTCGACTTTGCGCTTTACGGCACGGTCGATCCGGAGGAAGGCGCGGCGCGGATCCGCGAAATGGTGGAAGCGGGCGTTGCGGCCTTCAAGTTTTCGACCTTCGGCACCGATCCCAAGCGTTTTCCGCGCATCCCGCCGGCCCTGCTCGACGCCTGCTTCGCGGCGATCGCCCCGACGGGGCTGACAGCAGGCGTCCATAACGAGGACGACGAGGCGGTGCGCACCTATATGGAGCAGGTGAAGGCGAGCGGCATCACCGACTGGCGGGCGCACGGGCTGTCGCGGCCTGCGATTACCGAACTCCTGGCCATGCACACGATCTTCGAGACGGGCGCCAATACCGGCTGCCCCTCGCATGTGGTGCACTGCTCGCTCGGGCGCGGCTACGATATCGCCCGCGCCTATCGCCGCGACGGTTTTGAGGCCACTGTCGAATGCTGCATCCATTATTTGACGCTCGACGAGGAAAGCGACGTGAAGCGACTGGGCGGCAAGGCGAAGATCAATCCGCCCATACGGCCGCGCGCCGAGGTGGAGAGACTCTGGCGAAAGGTGGCCGAGGGCGATGTCTGGCTGGTCTCGACCGATCATGTCAGCTGGTCAGAAAACCGCAAAACCAATCCCGATATGCTCGCCAACGCATCCGGTGTTCCCGGCCTCGAGGTGATGGTGCCGCTTTTCGTGAAGGGGGCCATCGAACGCGGCATTCCGCTGACCTGGGCAGCAAGGCTGATGGCGGAGAATCCGGCGCGGCATTTCCGGCTCGACCACATCAAGGGGGCGCTGACGCCGGGTAGGGATGCCGACATCACCGTGCTGGAGCCGCACGAGAGCGTCTATGAGGCCTCCGCGAGTGGCAACAACGTCGTCGGCTGGAGCCCCTATAACGGCATCCGCCTGCCTTGGACCGTTTCCGCCACCTATCTGCGCGGCGAAAAGATCGCCCAAGGCGCAAAGGTGCTGGCCGAGCCCGGCATCGGTCGTTTCGTGCGGCCGCTGGCGCGGCAGGCCATTGCAGGAGCCACCGCATGAGCCGCAATCTTCCCGTCAATGCTGACATGATCGCTGGGGATATCGAGGCGCTGGCCGGGATTACCGAGCCGGGGCATCCCTGGACGCGGCGGGCCTTCTCGCCGCTTTTTATGAAAGGCCGGGCCTATATCGAAGCGCGGATGAAGGCGGCGGGGCTTGAAACGCGGATCGATGCGGCCGGCAATCTGATCGGCCGGCGCACGGGCCGCAAACCGTGGCTCGGCACGATCATGCTCGGCTCGCATTCCGACACGGTGCCGGACGGCGGCCGCTTCGACGGCATTGCCGGGGTGACTTCGGCGCTGGAAGTGGCGCGCGCGCTTGGTGATCAGAACATCGAGCTCGACCACGACCTTGAGATCGTCGACTTCCTTGCCGAGGAGGTGAGCATCTTCGGTGTGTCCTGCATCGGCAGCCGCGGCATGACCGGGCAGTTGCCGGAGGCCTGGCTTTCACGCGTCAGCGACGGGCGCGACCTGGCCGAGGGCATCGCGCAGGTGGGCGGCCGACCGGATGTGCTGATGCAACAAAACAGACCCGATATCGCAGGCTTTCTCGAGCTTCATATCGAGCAGGGGCCGGTGCTCGAAGCCGAGAAGGAGGATATCGGCATCGTGACCGCGATCTCAGGCATTACCCGCATCGAGATCACTGTCGAGGGGCGGGCCGACCATGCCGGCACGACGCCGATGGACCGGCGGGCGGATGCGCTGGTGGCGGCATCGCAGCTGGTGCTCGATATCCGCAATGCCGCCGCCGAGCTGGCCAAAACGCCGGGGCACTTCGCGGCGACGGTGGGCGAATTCCGGATCGAGCCGAATGCCGCCAATGTCGTGCCGTCGAAGGTGGCGCTCCTGATCGACGGGCGGGCCGAGATCCGCGCCGATATGGACGCTTTCTGCCGCTGGCTCGACGGCCATGTCGAAAAGCTCGCCACCGCCTGCGACGTCACGATCCGTCCGCCGAACCGGGTTTCAGACAATCTGCCGACGCCTGGCGATGCCGGGCTGCTCTCGACCCTGGAGGCTGCCTGCGAGCGTGTCGGCGCAAAACATCGGCGGATGGCCTCCGGCGCGGGGCACGACACGGCCTGGATCGCCAAGGTGGCGCCGGCAGCGATGATCTTCGTGCCCTGCCGGGAAGGCCGCAGCCATTCCGCCGATGAATGGGCTGACAATGACGATATCGCGCTCGGCGCCGCTGTGCTTTTCGAGGCGGTGCGCGAGATGGACAAAAGCTCGAACCGGGAGACGCCGAATGGGACGCATACTAGTTGAAAAAGACGTGGAAGCTGCGGTTAAAGGCGGCTCCGTCTATGCCGCCGGCGGCGGCGGCTGGGCCGATCACGGACGGATGCTTGGGCTTGCGGCCGTCAATGTCGGCAAGCCCGAATTGGTGTCGATCGACGAGTTGCGGGACGAGGAGTGGATCGCCACCGCAGCCGCGATCGGCGCGCCGGCCTCCACCACCCCTTGGGAAATGCAGGGCATCGACTATGTGAAGGCCGTGCAATTGCTACAGGATGCGCTGGGCGAGAAACTCTCCGGACTGATCATCGGCCAGAACGGCAAATCCTCGACGCTGAACGGCTGGCTGCCATCGGCGATCCTTGGCACCAAAGTGGTCGACGCGGTCGGCGATATCCGCGCGCATCCCACGGGCGACATGGGATCGATCGGCATGGCCGGTTCGCCCGAGCCGATGATCCAGACGGCTGTCGGCGGTAATCGGGCGGAGAACCGTTATATCGAACTGGTGGTGAAGGGCGCGACGGCGAAGATCTCGCCGGTGCTGCGCGCCGCTGCCGACCAATCCGGCGGCTTCATCGCCAGCTGCCGCAATCCGCTCCGAGCCTCCTATGTCCGCAGCCATGCAGCACTCGGCGGCATCTCGATGGCGCTTACGCTCGGCGAGGCGATCATCGCCGCGCAGAAGCGCGGCGGATCTGCCGTTATCGACGCGATCTGCAAGACGACGGGCGGACATATCCTCGCCGAAGGCATCATCACCCGGAAGGAGGTCGTCTACACCAAGGAAGCCTTCGACATCGGCACGATCACCGTCGGCTCGGGCGGAAAATCGGTGATGCTGCATGTGATGAACGAATACATGGCGGTGGACGATGCGGATGGCGGGCGGCTTGCGACCTTCCCGGCCGTGATCACTACGCTTTCCCAGGAGGGCGAGCCACTCAGCGTCGGCCAGCTCCGGGAAGGCATGTATGTCTTCATCCTGCATGTGCCGATGGATATTATTCCGCTCTCGGCAAGCGTGCTCGATCCGACCGTTTATCCCGTCGTCGAAAAGGCGATGGGGATCGAGATCGCACGCTATGCGCTGGCAACGAAGGCCTGAGCCATGGCGCGCGATCACGGTCTCGAAGAACTGCTGCGCGAAGAACTCGGCGACCGGCCAGGCCTTGCCGAGAAATCCATGTTCGGCGGCTGGGCTTTCATGCTGAATGGCAACCTTCTCTGCGGCGCGCGCAATGACGGCATGCTGGTCCGTCTCGGCAAGGGCAATGATGGCTGGGCGCTGGCGCTGCCGGGCGTGATCCAGATGCTATCAGGCGAACGTGTCATGCATGGCTGGGTGCGGGCCAATGCCGAGGTTTACGGCGACGACGCCCTGAGACGGCGCTTGCTTGATGCTGCGCTCGCTCATGTGGAAAGCCTGCCGGCAAAATAACGAGAGATCGAGGAGGATATCCCATGCCGAAGGCCAATCCGCGTCATCCGAAATTTCCCATCCCCGGCGGACCGGAGCTGCGCGCCAAGGGCTGGCGGCAGGAGGCGCTGCTGCGGCTTCTGGAAAACGTGCTGTCGGTCGGTGAAGATCCTGACAATCTCGTGGTCTATGCCGCGCTCGGCAAGGCGGCCCGGAACTGGGCGGCGCATGAGGGCATCGTCAAGGCACTGACCGAGATGGAAGAAGATCAGACGCTGCTCATCCAGTCCGGCAAGCCGATCGGGCTGGTGCGGACCCATGCCAAGGCGCCGCTCGTCATCATGGCAAACTGCAATATCGTCGGGCAATGGGCAAAGGCCGAGGTGTTCTACGAGTTGCAGCGCAAGGGACTGATCTGCTGGGGCGGACTGACTGCCGGCGCCTGGCAATATATCGGCAGCCAGGGCGTCATCCAGGGCACCTACGAGATCTTCATGCGTATCGCCGAGCGTCGCTTCGGCGGCGACCTCCGCGGCAGGTTCGTGCTGACGGCCGGCCTCGGCGGCATGGGCGGAGCGCAGCCGCTCGCCGGCCGCATGGCGGGGGCCGCCATCCTTTGCGTCGACATCGACCCGGAGCGGGCGCGTAAGCGCCAGCAGATCGGCTATCTCCAGGAGATCGCACCCGATCTCGACACCGCGCTTGAAATGATCGGCGCCGCGGTGAAGGAAAAGCGGGCGCTTTCCGTCGGCCTCGTCGGCAATGCGGCGGAGGTCTATCCCGAGATTGCGCGACGCGGGATCGTACCCGACATCGTCACCGACCAGACTTCGGCGCACGATCTCGTCTATGGCTACGTGCCGAAGGGCATGAACCTCGACCAGGTCAAGGGTCTGCGGGACGACGGCCAGGGACAATTGATGGCGGCAAGCCGCGCCTCGATCGTCGAACATGTGACGGCAATGCTGGAATTCCAGAAGAAGGGTTCCGAAGTCTTCGACAACGGCAATCTGATCCGCACGCAGGCCCGCGAAGGCGGCGTCGCCAATGCCTTCGATATCCCGATCTTCACCGAAGCCTATTTGAGGCCGTTGTTCGCCCGGGCGATCGGCCCGTTCCGCTGGATGGCGCTGTCGGGCGAGGAGAGCGATATCGCCCGCATCGACGACCTGCTGCTTGAGATGTTCCCCGACAACAAGATCATCACCAACTGGATCCGGCTGGCGCGCGAACACGTGCCCTTCGAGGGGCTGCCGGCACGCATCGCCTGGCTCGGCCATGGCGAACGCACAGCGCTGGCCCGACGTGTCAACGCGCTGGTCGCAGACGGCACGCTCAAAGGCCCGGTCGCCTTCTCCCGCGATCATCTCGACGCCGGCGCCATGGCGCATCCCAACATCATGACCGAGCGGATGAAGGACGGCTCCGACGCGATTGCCGACTGGCCGCTGATCGATGCGATGATGCTCTGCTCCTCGATGGCCGATCTCGTCGTCGTCCATTCCGGCGGCGGCGGCTATGCCGGCTACATGACGAGCTGCGGCGTCACCGTCATCGCCGACGGCACCGATAACGCCGACGAACGGCTCGACCATGCGCTGACCAACGATACGGCACTCGGCGTCATGCGGTATGCCGATGCCGGTTACGAGGAGGCGCTGGATGAGGTCGCGAAGAAGGACGTGCCCTATATCCGGCTTGGCTGACGCGGGGAAGAATAGCTCCCCGCATCAAAGATGCCGCGTCTCCTCTGGTGAGGCGTCGTAGCAGTCGTGGAGACCATCGACGAAGGCGATCGGAGCTTCGATCAATTCGTCGGGGCTGGCATCATCCAGGCAATTGACCGAAACAGCGTAGAAGGTGCCGATCTTCTCGTTTTCGCCCCAGGCATAGGAACTGATGCCGCAGGTCTTGCAGAAGAGATGATGCAGCTTGCGGGAGGCGAACTGGTATTCGCCGATATTGTCGGCGCCGCCGGTGAGGTGGAAATCCTCGGGTGCTGCGACGGCGAGCCAGTTCCGTTTCTTTCTGCAGATCGAGCAGTTGCAGCGGAAGGTACCTGCCGAGAGATCGAGGCTCGCCTCGTAGGTGACGGCGCCGCAGTGGCAGCTTCCGTGATAGATCTTCTTCATCACATGCTCCCTTTGGCTTGCGCCTCGGCATAGGCGGCAACTTTCTCCAGCGCCTCGACCCAGCCCTCCGACTGCAGCTTGAATTCAGTATCACTCGGCAGTTCGCGCTTGCGGAAGACGAGGCGCGTGCCTTCGCCGCTTTCCGCCAATTCGATGGTCACGTGCATCTCGTGCCCGGACTTTCCATCTTCATTTTCCCAGGCGAAGGTGAAGACCAGCCGTTCGGGCGGGCTGATCTCGAGATAGGTGCCCCGGCTCCAATATTCCTTGCCGTCGGCACCGAGAATGCAGTGCCGCCAGGCGCCGCCTTCACGCAGATCGACGGAGACGGAGGGGGCCGAACAATTATGCGGGCCCCACCAGTGGAGCAGGTGCTTCGGCTCCGTCCAGAGGCTGAAGACGAGATCACGCGGGGCGTCGATATCCCTGACGAGCAGGATCTCGCGGCTCAGGCCGGAAGCTTTTGCTTCACTCGTCACGTTCATTGTCATTCCTCCTTTGTTTTAGGTTTGCTGCATAGGATTCCAGCTTGTCGAGGCTTTCGCTCCAGAAGCGCCGGTAGGTCTCCAGCCAGTCGTCGAGTTCCTTCAGAGGCATTGCCTCCAATCGGCAGCGGCGCCATTGCGCCTCCCTGCCCTTCGAGATCAGGCCGGCTCCCTCAAGCACCTTCAGATGTTTCGACACGGCGACCAGCGACATATCGAAGGGTTCGGCGAGTTCCGAGACCGAGGCTTCGCCCAAAACCAAACGCGCCATGATCGCCCGGCGGGTCGGATCGGCAAGCGCTGAAAAGGTCCGGCTGAGTACATCATCTTGCATTTTATTAACCGGCAAGTTAATTAACTTATAGGTTAAATAATGGACGCGTAATCGTCCGTCAAGCGGCTATGCTGAAAATTCTCGAACGCGGTCAGACAATAGGATTGGAGATTTCGACGAGATTGCCGTCGGGGTCCCTGATGTAGACGGAGCGCAAGCGCCCTGTCGCGCCGGTGCGCTCGGCCGGTCCGGCTTCTATCGGGATGCCGGAGGCCCTGAGATGAGCGATGATTTCGTTTAGCGGCGTCACTGCAATGAAGCAAAGATCGCCGGAACCCGGTATTGGATGTTTCGCCTTGGGATCGAATTCGTGGCCGGCCCGGTGCAGGTTGATCTTCTGCGTGCCGAATTTTAGCGCCTTGCGGCCTTCCGCAAAGGTTTCGACCGACATGCCGAGGACACTGGCATAAAAATCGCAGGTGGTCGCGATATCGGCGACGGTCAACACCAGATGGTCAAGGCGGTCGATGCGGATCATGCTTTTCTCCTCGCGAAATGCTGGGCAAAACATGCGGAGGCAAAGGCCAGCGCCAGCAGGGCAAGCGTGAAGATAACGACGGCGGCCCAGTCTTCAACCGCGAAGAACCAGCCGCCCCCCGAACCCATGAGGCTGGAGAGAAGCTGCGGGCCGTGGCGCATCGCTCGCCGGTCACCGAGAACCTGATGAGCCTGCTCGGTTCATGAATTAACCCGCCGGATCCCAATAGGGTGGATCGCCGAAACTCTTCTTCAGGTGATCGGCGATGGCGCGAAGCTTGGCGGAAGGATTTCGGCCCTCGGGACGGGCCATATAGATGAACTCGGCCTCCGGTCTGTGGCCGACATCGATTTCGGCAAGCCGGCCCTCGCGAATGGCCGGGCCGGCGATGAAGGCCGGCAGCAGCGCGATGCCCAACCCCGCAATCGCGGCATCGCGGAGCATATCGCCATTGTTCATACCGAGCGCCAGTTTCGCGCGAACGACGATCGCACCCTCCGGCGTCTGGAAGCGCCAGTCGGCAACGCCGCGATTGGTGTAGAAGAGACCGCGATGACCGTTCAGGTCGGCCAGCGACGAGGGAATTCCCTCGCGGGCGAGATAATCCGGCGAAGCGCAGAGAAGACGGCGGCTCTCCGCGAGTTTCCAGGCGACCAGCCGGCTGTCGGCGATCGGGCCATTGCGGATGACGGCGTCGTAGCCGTCCGAGGATGCGTCGACGCGCCGGTCATCGATATCGAGCGTCAGTTCGATATCGGGATGCTCCGCAAGAAAAGGATAGAGCGCCGGACCGAGATGCATGCGGCCGAAGGTGACGGGGGCGGCGATGCGGATCGGGCCGGAGAGCGTTCCGCGCCGCTCCGCCATGTCGGCCGCGGCTTCCTCGATCTCGCGCACGATGCGCGTGGCACGCTCCAGAAAGACCGTGCCATCCTCCGTCAAGGTGAGCTTGCGCGTCGTTCGGTGCAGCAGCATGCCGCCGAGCGATTTCTCCAGTTCCGCCAGCCTTTCGCTGACGACGGATTTGGACAGCCGCAACCGTCGGGCCGCCTCGCTGACCGAGCCTGCCTCGACCACGGCGACGAAAGCCGCAATACCTTCGATCCTGATCATCGTTCGGCTTTTCCGAATTCGAGTTCCCCGATCAGGAGACTAATCCGAACGAATGGAAAATGCCATCTTCCCTTCATCGAAAAGGGCGGCAAGGGCCGCCTCACCTCAAACGCAGGAGATGGAACCATGGACCGCTTGAACAACAAGGTCGCGATCGTCACCGGCGCAAGCTCCGGCATTGGCCGCGCCACGGCAAAGCTCTTCGCCGCCGAAGGCGCCAAGGTCGTCGTCGGCGCCCGCCGCGAGCGCGAACTCGAGAGCCTCGTCGCGGAGATAAAGGCAGAGGGCAGCGACGCCATCGCCATTGCCGGTGACGTGCGCTCGGAAGATTATCACAAGGCGCTGGTCGCCGCCGCCGTGACGAACTACGGCAAGCTCGACATCGCCTTCAACAATGCCGGCACGCTTGGCGAAGCCGGTCCAAGCACCGCTGTCTCGGAAGCAGGCTTCAGCGAGGCACTGGCGATCAATCTCACCGCCTCCTTCCTCGCCGCCAAGCACCAGATCGGTGAAATGGTGAAGAATGGCGGCGGCTCGGTGATCTTCACCTCGACCTTCGTGGGCTATAGCTTCGCCTTTCCCGGCGTCGCCGCCTATGCCGCCAGCAAAGCCGGCCTGATCGGCCTGACGCAGGCGCTCGCCGCCGAATTCGGCCAGCAAGGCGTGCGCGTCAATGCCGTCCTGCCGGGTGCCGTCGATACCGATATGTATCGGGACATGAACGATACGCCTGATAAGCAGGCCTTCGTGACGAACCTGCATGCGCTGAAACGCGTCGCAACCCCGGAAGAGCTTGCCCGCTCGGTTCTCTACCTCGCCTCGGACGATGCGAGCTTCGTCACCGGCACGGCATCGCTGGTCGACGGTGGCGCTTCGATTACCCGCACCTGACAAAGGCCCGGCGCGATTCCTCCCATTGATCAACAACGGGGCTGCGGCCCACTATCCCATCGAAGGAGCTTCATCATGTCACGTCTTCAGAACAAGACAGCCCTCATCACCGGCGGCACCAGCGGCATTGGCATCGAAACCGCCCGCCAATTCATCGCCGAGGGCGCCCGTGTCGTCGTTACCGGCAGCAGTGCCACAAGCGTCGAAGCAGCCCGTCGCGAACTCGGCGACAAAGCGATCGTCATCCAGGCCGATGCCGGCAATGCGGCCGGCCAGAAGGCCGTCGCCGACACGGTGAAAGAAGCTTTCGGCACGCTCGATATCCTCTTCGTCAATGCCGGTGTCGCCGAATTCGGGCCGCTGGAACAGTGGAGCGAAGCCGCCTTCGACAAGTCGGTTGATATCAACGTCAAGGGGCCGTTCTTCCTGATCCAGTCGCTGCTGCCGATCTTTTCTAAACAGGCCTCAATCGTGCTCAACACCTCGATCAACGCTCATATCGGCATGCCGAACTCCAGCGTCTATTCCCTAACGAAGGGTGCGTTGCTGACACTTGCCAAGACGCTGTCGGGCGAACTCATTGGCCGCGGCATCCGCGTCAACGCCGTCAGCCCAGGGCCGATCGCCACGCCGCTCTACAGCAAGCTCGGCGCATCGGAAGCCGATTCCAAGGCGATGACCGCGCAGATCCAAGCCCAGATCCCCGTCGGCCGCTTCGGAACCCCCGGCGAAGTCGCCAAGACGATCGTCTTTCTCGCCTCCGATGAGGCCGCCTATATCGTCGGCAGCGAACTGATCATCGACGGCGGGATGAGCAATCTCTGAGCCCAGGAAACTGACAGCGACATGAATGGAGCGGCACCCGCCGGCTACGGCCGATGGGTGCCGTTCCCGCGATTGCATGTTCTCCGCCAAAGCCTTAGGGTCAGGGCCAGTCAATAAGGCGACGGGTAGAAAAGCCATGGCTCTCAGCGGCAAACGCATCCTCCTCATCATCTCCGGCGGCATCGCCGCCTATAAAAGCCTGGATCTGATCCGCCGGCTGCGCGAGCGCGGCGCGAGCGTGCGCCCTGTCATGACCAAGGGCGCTCAGGAATTCGTCACGCCGCTTGCGGTCGGTGCGCTGGCGGCGGACCACGTCTTCCTCGATCTGTTTTCGCGGCAGGACGAACAGGATGTCGGCCATATCAGGCTGGCGCGCGACTGCGACCTCGTGCTCATCGCGCCCGCCACGGCCGACCTGATGGCGAAGATGGCGAACGGGCTTGCCGACGATCTCGCCTCGACGGTGCTGTTGGCGACCAACAGGCCGGTGCTTGCCGCACCGGCGATGAATCCGGCCATGTGGGCGCATCCGGCGACCCGGCGCAATGCGGCAACACTCAAGGCGGACGGCATTCGTTTCGTCGGGCCAATGGCCGGCGAGATGGCGGAAGGCGGCGAAGCCGGGCTCGGCCGCATGGCGGAACCGCTCGAAATCGTGGCGGCCGCCGAAACACTGCTCGACGACGGAGCAGAGCCGCTCAAGGGACGAAAGGCGATCGTTACGTCGGGACCGACGCACGAGCCGATCGATCCGGTGCGCTATATCGCCAACCGCTCCTCCGGCCGGCAGGGGCATGCTATCGCCGCGGCCCTTGCAAAGCTCGGGGCGGAGGTGACGCTGGTATCGGGGCCGGTGACGATCGCCGATCCCTTCGGCGTCAGCGTTGTGCATGTCGAGCGGGCGGAAGAAATGCGCGATGCCGTGCTTGCGGCACTGCCGGCCGACATCGCCGTGATGGTCGCCGCGGTGGCTGACTGGCGCGTCGCTTCGGCAGCCGACCAGAAGCTGAAGAAGCATCCCGGCGAATCCATTCCGACGTTGGCGCTGACCGAAAATCCCGACATCCTGAAGACCGTCGGCCATCATACGATGCGGCCGAAACTGGTGATCGGCTTTGCCGCCGAGACGCAGGATGTGGAAAGCAATGCGAAGGCGAAACTCGAGAGGAAGGGCGCCGACATGATCGTCGCCAATGACGTCTCTCCCGCAACCGGCATCATGGGCGGCAGCCGCAACAGCGTTAAACTCGTTCGCCACGACGGCGTCGAGCAATGGCCTGACCTCACGAAGGAAGAGGTTGCCGAAAGGCTCGCGGCGCTGATCGCCAGGCAGCTCGACTAGTCCCGAGCGGCTCAGCCGATCGCGAGCGGCTCAGGCAGGAATAGCCACGCGCTGCGGTTTCGCGGCACTGCGTTTTTCCGGTCGGAAGTCCGCGACATCGATGCCGTTCTTGCCGACGGTGACGGCGCTGCCGTCCGGAATTTCCGCCCAGGCATCGACATCGTCGTTCAACGGCTCGGACACGAGGCAATAGCCAGCGCCGACAGGCGAGGCATAGAGCGTCGGCGCCTTGCGATCGGTGGCATAGCGGACCGCATAAAGCGATTTGCCGTCGGAGAAGGCAGCGGTGAAGCGCAGCAGGATCGAGCCGATGATGCTTTCGGCCAGATCCTCGACGACACCAATCATCTCAGCCATCGCGGCGATCGGGGCCTCGCGCAGGCCGAACTGCAGCGCCAGCAGGAACATCAACTCGGAATCGGTCGTGCCGCAGCGGGCATTGAACAGCTCGTCGTCGAGCATCGCCTCCATCGGCCGGCGCAGGCGCTCGAAGCCGGAGATCTGGCCATTGTGCATGAAGGACCAGGTGTCATGGGTGAAGGGGTGGCAATTGTCGCGTCGCGTACCGCCGCCGGTCGCGGCCCGGACATGGGCGAGAAAGAGCGGCGAACGGATCTGTCGCGCCAGGCTCTTCAGATTGCAATCCGACCAAGCCGGCAGGATATCGCGGTAGCGGCCGGGCTCGGGCCTGTCGCCATACCAGGCGATGCCGAAGCCGTCGCCATTCGTCGAGGTCTTGGCGCGGGTGGCGCAATGGGACTGCTCGATCAGGGAATGGGCGGGCGAAGATACCAGCTCTTCGAGATAGAGGGGGTCTCCGCGATAGGCTGCCCAGCGACACATGGCTTTCTTGCTCCGGAACCCGCCTCAGGGCGGGAAATGCTGAAAACGCAACTGAATTGTCGAATGTCGTCGCTAATAACAGCTTAACGCCCGGCCGGTTTGCAAGTGAAACATGACGATTTCTTGACGCCTGGCCTCTTCAAATTCAGCGAACCGCTGTGTTCTTTTGTGAACACTGCGTTGCCCGCGCCGCGGACTTCGCGCCCGGCGGCCTGACGGCTATACTCGACGCCAAGTTGAACCTTTGAGAGGACGCCATGTCGATCCGCCCCGTCAAATATGAGAGTACCGCCACCCCAACCATGGAAGGCGCCGGTGTGAAGCTGCACCGCGTCTTCGGCTTCGGCGATCCCGCGATGACCGATCCCTTCCTGATGATGGATGATTTCCGCAACGACAATCCGGCGGAATATATCCGCGGTTTTCCCTGGCACCCGCATCGCGGCATCGAAACGATCACCTACGTGCTCGCCGGCACCGTCGAGCACGGCGACAGCCTCGGCAATCGCGGCCTGCTCGGCGCCGGCGACATCCAGTGGATGACGGCCGGCAGCGGCATCATGCACCAGGAAATGCCGAAGGGCGATTTCGCCGGCCGCATGCACGGCTTCCAGCTCTGGGCGAACCTGCCCTCCTCGCTGAAGATGACGGCGCCGCGCTATCAGGACGTCAAATCCGCCGACATTCCTGTCGTCGTCGATGATGACGGCACGGCCGTGCGAGTGATCTGCGGCGATTTCTGGGGCAAGGCCGGTCCCGTGGACGGTGTGGCCGCCGAGCCGATCTATCTCGACGTCTCGGTACCACCAGGCAAGAAGAAACGC
Source organism: Rhizobium pisi (assembly GCF_003938655.1). Taxonomy (GTDB): domain Bacteria; phylum Pseudomonadota; class Alphaproteobacteria; order Rhizobiales; family Rhizobiaceae; genus Rhizobium; species Rhizobium pisi. The sequence continues at coordinate 81,807 of NZ_RJJT01000001.1, read as the reverse complement.
CTGCCGGTTGATACCTACCGCAACGCCTTCGCCTATATCTTCGCCGGCTCCGGCACCTTTCGCGATGCATCGAAACCCTTCGGCGTGCGCGTTGAGAAGGAAGTCAACGGCGAAGAGCTGAACATCCGTGACATGTCCGGCAACCGCACGCTCGTGGTCTTCGACAGCGGCGACGAAGTGACGGTGCAGGCAGGCGACCAGGGCATCCGCTTCCTTCTTGTCTCAGGCAAGCCGATCGAGGAGCCCGTCGCCTGGCACGGCCCGATTGTAATGAACTCACGCGAGGAAATCATGAAGGCCATGCATGAGTTGCAGAACGGCACCTTCATCAAGGCGGCACATTGAGCGCATTTTTTCTTGCATCTGCGAAGAATCGGCCTACCTTTGGCCTATCAGCAACAGAACGAAAGGAAGGTGATCCAATGTCTAATGAGATTTCGGACCTCGTAACGGGCATGGAAGAGGTGATGAAGGCGAGGCAGCCCTCGCTCTAAAACCCGCCTTCCTAGGGCTGCATCGACAGTCCAGGCCAGTTCGAGGCCAAACTCATGGAAAGGGTCGCTGAGGCGGCCCTTTTTATTTATTGCCTGGATTTCAGCCGTTGACGGAAGATCGTAATCCCATTACTCATTAAGTCATCTGATGACTTAATGAGTAATGGGATGCGAGCGCTCAGCAAGACCAATCTCGCGGACGAGGCAATCGAGGCGATCCGCAGCGACATTCTCGGCAAACGCTGGGCGGTCGGCGAGAAATTGCCGAACGAAGCCTCGCTTTCGGCCATGCTTTCCATCAGCCGAGGCACGGTGCGCGAGGCGGTGCGGGTTCTCGTCTCTCAGGGTTATCTCGAAACACGGCAGGGCTCGGGAACCTATGTCCGCTCGACCCGCGATGCCGGCCGGCCATTGACGATGGCGCGGCGCGCCAGCCTGCGCGACCAGTTCGAGGCCCGCCTGGCGCTCGACGTCGAGGCCGCCCGGCTCTCGGCGATGCGCAAGACACCGGAGATGATTGCCGGGCTTCGCAGGCTGCTTGCGGAACGTGGCACTTATGATGGCGGCAATCGGGCAGCCTTCATCGAACGCGACCTTGCCTTCCACAAGGCCGTTATTGCCGCTTCCGGCAACCGGGCGATGATCGAGATCTACGATTTCTTCTCCACCTCGATCGCCGATACCATCGCCGCGACGCTTGGCAACGACATTCCCGAACCTGACATGCAGGCGCATGCCGATATCGTCGATGCGATCGAAACCGGCGATCCCAACAAGGCGGATGCGGCGGTGCGCCGTTTCATGGCGCCGGTGCTTGCCGCGCTTGAGCGGATGCTCCTCTCATGAACACGCCTTCCAACCATGCCACCAGCATGCTTGAGGCGGCCGACGAACTGCTTGTAGACGCAGAGGCCGGCAGCCTTCCGCAGCCGCAGGCAACGTCGGTGCGGGGTGGGGCAGATCGTTTCCTGCTCGGCGCGAGCCTCGTGCTGATCGCCTTCAATCTGCGCCCGGTCTTCTCGAGCGCCTCCGCATTGTTGCCGGAAATCCGTTCCGAACTCGGCCTCGGCGCGCTTGGCGCCAGCCTGCTGACGACTCTCCCGGTCGTCTGCCTCGGCGCTTTCTCGCCGCTTGCGCCTCGCCTTGCCCAGCGCATCGGTTCGGAACGCACGCTGCTTTGTGTTCTCCTGCTGCTCGCGCTCGGCACTGCTTTGCGCGGGCTTTCCTCCGTGCCGCTGCTCTTCATCGGCACGGCGCTTGCCGGCGCCTGCATCGCCGTCGCCAACGTGCTGCTGCCGGGGCTGGTGAAGCGGGACTTCCCAACGCGTGCCGCGCTGATGACCGGCTTCTACACGATGGCGCTCTGCGCCGGCGCGGCAAGTGCGGCCGGGCTGACGCTGCCGATCGAATACGCACTCGGCGGCTCCCTTGAAGGCGCGCTCGCTGCCTGGGCCTTGCCGGCGCTGATCGTCGGCCTCATCTGGCTGCCTCAGGTTCTTCGTAGCGGCAGCCAGACAAGGCGAAACGGCTTTCGTGTCGAAGGCCTCTGGCGGGACCGGCTCGCCTGGCAGGTGACGCTTTTCATGGGGCTACAATCCGCGCTTGCCTATTGCGTTTTCGGCTGGCTAGTTCCGATCTTACGCGAACGCGGGATCGACGGCGTCACCGCCGGTGCGATAGTTTCGCTGTCGGTGATGGTGCAGGCAGCGTCCTGCCTTATCGTGCCGCATATCGCCGTGCGCGGCCGGGACCAGCGGCTGATCAATGCAAGCCTCTGCGGCGTTGCCGTCACCGCGCTGCTCGGCCTGCTCTTCGCACCGCTTTCGATGGTCTGGCTGTGGGCGGTGCTGCAGGGCATCGGCCAGGGCGGGCTGATCGCCGCCGCCATGACGACGATCGTGCTGCGCTCGCGCGATCCCGATGTCGCCGCCCATCTTTCCGGTATGGCGCAATGCGTTGGTTATCTCCTCGCCGCCGTCGGCCCGCTCATCGTTGGCCTTATCAGGGGCTGGACCGGAAGCTTTTCCTGGTGCGCGGTTCTCTTCGTCGCGCTCGGGCTCGGGGCGGCGATCAACGGCTGGAAAGCCGGCCGGGCGCTGGAGGTGAGTGTGCGCGCGGTCAAGTAAGCGGACTGAGCCACCCGCTCAGCGGATCGCACCCTTCCCCACTCACTGGCCCATCACCATCTCTTGATGCCCGTCGCCGGCCGCCGATGCTACGCTATCTCAGCCTCTCATACCCCACCGCCGGAGGAGACATCTTGCGCTTCCGATCCCTGTTTCTGCTTGCCGCGCTTGCGGCGTCGCTCACACCGGCCCTCTCCCATGCGCAAGAAAGCACGCCCGCCCGCGCGAATGTTGAAAACGGCGCACGCGACGGCGTGCTCAAGCTGCTGCCGGCCGATTCCGTTACCGATCATGAGCTGACGATCGACGACCGGAAGATCGCCTATACCGCGACCGCCGGCACGCTGGATCTTTTCGGCCAGGACGGCGCCCAGACCGGCGCGATCTTCTACACCGCCTATGTCGCGCGGGATGGCGCGCCGGGCCGGCCGCTGACTTTTGCCTTCAACGGCGGGCCGGGTGCCGCTTCCGCCTTCTTGCATCTGGGGCTGGTCGGCCCGAAGGTGCTCGATTTCGGACCCGATGGACGCGACGGAGCCAATGCGGAGCTTATCGACAATAAGCAAAGCTGGCTCGATTTCACCGATCTCGTGCTGATCGATCCGATCGGCACCGGCTGGAGCCGGACGGTGAAGACAGACGACGCCTCCAACTATTACAGCGTCAACGCCGACGCCCAGAGCATCGCCAAGGCGATCGCCCTTTATGTCGCGCACAACAATCGCTCTGGCTCGCCAAAATATCTCCTCGGCGAAAGTTATGGCGGCTTCCGCGCCGCCAAAGTCGCTTCGACGCTGCAGGAAAGCCAGGGCATCATTGTGGCCGGTGCGGTGATGCTTTCCCCTCTGCTTGAAGGCCAGCTGATGTTCAATGCCGATCAGTTCGCGCTCGGCGCCGCGCTGGAGCTACCGTCGCTGGCCGCAGCCCAGCTCGACCGGGAGAACGCCTTCGACGAGCAGAAGCAGAGGGAGGCCGAGACCTTCGCGCTCGGAGACTATCTGACGACGCTGGCCGGGCCGCCGCCAATCGGCGCCGCTGCCGACGCCTTCTATGGCAGGATTTCCCGGCTGACCGGCATTCCTGAGGATATCGTCACCCGCAACCGCGGCTTCCTCGGCAATTCCTTCGTCAAGCATGCGGACGCCGGCAAGGGTGAGGTGACGAGCCCTTACGACGCCGCTTTTGCCGCCCCCGATCCCTATCCGGAATCCGATTACGACCGCGGAGACGACGCCATCCTCGATGGCTTCACCCGCGCCTATGGCGGCGCCTTTGCCGACTATGCCCGCAACGAACTCGGCTTCAAGACGGAGATGACCTATACGCTGCTCGACGGCGATATCAGCCGGCGCTGGGAGTGGGGCGGCGGGCGTGGCGGCGGATCGCGCCTGCAAGCCAGCGCCACTGATGACATCCGACAGCTGCTCGCCTCGAACTCGGCTTTCCGTCTGCTGATCGCGCATGGCTACAGCGATCTGGTGACGCCCTACAGCGTCAGCCGCTATGTGGTCGACCATCTGCCGTCTTCGCTCGCCGGCGCCCGCGTCGGGCTCAAGCTTTATCGAGGCGGGCATATGTTCTATACGAGAGCCGATCAGCGAGCCGCCTTCACGGCGGATGCGAAGGCCTTCTACACCGCGCGCCCGGCCGCGCAGCCGGCGGATTGAGGAATTGCCGATGCATATCACGGGAGGATGCCATTGCGGCGCGGTCCGCTATCAGGCGGAGATCGATCCGGAGGGAATCTCGATCTGCCACTGCACCGATTGCCAACGGCTGACGGGCTCTGCCTATCGCGTCACCGCGCCGGCGCGACAGGAAAGTTTCAGCCTCGTCGCCGGCGAGCCGAAAGGCTACGGGAAATATGGCGACAGCGGCGGTCTCAGCCGGCAATTCTTCTGCCCGAATTGCGGATCGCCGCTCTATCGCACGGACGGCGACGGCGGCGCGATCGGCATTCGCGTCGGCAGCATCGACCAACGGCGGGAACTGACGCCGAAGAAACAGATATGGTGCCGATCGGCTTTGTCTTGGGTGGAGACTATCGAGCCGCTGCCGCGGTTCGATGGCGAGGACTGAGGAGACAACTGTGCCTGGAACGCAGTAACGAACGCCCCGCAGTCCGACTATTCCGGCAAAGGCATATCCGGCCAGATCTCGGTAACGCCGGCCTGCACGGGACGCTCCAGATAGGTAGAAAGCGCGATGTAGCTGCGGGTGCCGGTGACGCCGGGAACCGCGTGGATCTGCGAGAGAAAAGCCTCCAGCGCCTGGGGACTGGCGGTGCGCACCTTGAAGAGCACACTGGCGTCGCCGGCGACCGAATGCATCTCCTCGACTTCGGGAAAACGCAGCACCTGCATCAGCCGTTCGCTCTTGCCCCAGCCGGCCGCTTCCACATGCACAAAGGCGAGCAGCGGCTTGCCGAGGGCCGATCCATCCAGCGCGGCATGCACGCCCTTGATGGCGCCCGATTGCCGGAGGCGGCGCACGCGTTCATGCACGGCCGGCGCCGAGAGCCCGACCGCTTCGCCCAGCCTGGCATAGCTCTGACCGCTGTCGCCAGCGAGTTCGGCTAATATCTTTCGGTCGAAAGCATCCATGATCGGCTGCTGCCGACGCTTCTGCCGAAGATCGTCTGTATTTTTTCCCATTCGACCCCCTACCCTTCCCGCCGAAGAATAATCGTCCATACTGGCCTGATCTCATAGAAAATTCGGCGGAGGGAAGAAATCTCATGGAGATGATCGCGCATGATCCCGCAACAGGGGTCTATCCGGCGAGCCCTGACTACATTCATGCGCTGGAGGTCCGGCATCCATCCCGCCTGCTCTTCGTCAGCGGCACGATGGGTCTCGATGAGCAGGGAACGGCGGCGCCCGATCTGGAAGGGCAGCTCGAACTCATCTGGTCCAATCTGCGCGCCATCCTCGCCTCCGCCGGGATGACGGTCGACAATGTCGTGCGGCTGACGAGCTATCTGCGCGACGGCGCCTTTGTGGAGGCGAACCAGAATGCCCGCTCCAAGCGCTCGGCGGCCGCGCCGTGCCGACCACGGCCATCGTCGTCGAAACGCTGCGCGACGACTGGCTCGTAGAGATCGAAATCATCGCCGCCGGATGACAGGCAAGCCGGCGGCCGCACTGCAGGGGTGCGGCCGCCACGATGTTCAGGCAGCCTGTTTCAACAAGCCGAGCGCCTCGGCCAGATCGACTTCACCGCGGAAACCGCCGCTGCTTTTTGCCTCGAGCCGATGCTCGATCGCATGGGCGAAACGGACGGCCGCCTCCTGCTGCATGCGCTCATAGAGGCGATCGAGGCCAGGGAACTGCCGGCGATCGACGACCTTGTGGAAATCGTTCCAGCGGGCGATCCCGACGAAATAGGCGTCCGCAAGGCTCGGACCCTTGCCAAAAAGCCATTCGCGACCGCCGAGCAGACGCTCCAGCGTATGGTGCGCTTTTTCGACGCCGGCGATGCCATAGGCCATAAGAGCCTGCTTCTCCTCCGGCGCCAGCGGATGCTCGAACGCATACCAGAGCGGGCCGAAGGCCTTGAAGAATGAGGTGTTGAGAAAGGCGAGCATCTGGTTCAGACGATCGAAATCCGCAGACCCTTGCGCAAAGCCCAGACCGTTTCCGATCGCGCGGGCGCCGATATGGTGAAGGATTGCCATGCTTTCGCTGATTGTCCTGCCGTCTTCGAGCAGCAGAGATGGCGTTTCCCCGACGGTATTGATCCTGGCGTAGTCCGCACCGGAGACTGCCTCCGGCATCTCGACGCGGCAGAGGCGGTAGGGCACGCCGGACCATTCCAGTGCAACGATGGAGCCGAAGGAGCAGCCCTCCGGCACGCCGTAAAACAATATGGGTGACATCAATCGTTCCTTTCAGAATTGAACCCTGTTGAACGTGATCAATGTGCACACGTAGACAATCATGCGGTAGACGCTACAAATGCACCGCAATGTCTACATATATGGAAGATGACGATGGCGCTCTTCAACCTCAATGACCTCCATCTCTTCGTGCAGGCCGTCGACAGCGGCAGCTTCACGGGCGCGGCGAGACATCTCGGCATTCCGAAATCGACGGTCAGCAAACGGGTCGCAGAGTTGGAGGGACGGCTCGGCGTCCGGCTGATCCAGCGCACATCGCGAAGCTTTGCGCTGACGGAACTCGGCCGTGAATTCTTTCAGCACGCCCAGGCCTCGATCATCGAAGCGGAGATGGCAGAAGGCATCGTCCGGCGGCATCTGGCCGAACCCGCCGGTACCGTTCGCCTCACGGCTTCGGTGCCGACGGCGCAGTTCGTGCTGACGGAGCATTTGCCGGCACTGGTGGCGAGATACCCGAAGCTCAAGCTCTCCATCCACGTGACCGATCGCTTCGTCGATATCGTGCAGGAAGGGTTCGACATCGCACTGCGCAGTCATCGGGCGCCGCTGCCGGATTCCGCGCTGGTGCAGCGGAGGCTTGCCAATCACCCGTTCTTCGTTCTTGCTTCGCCGGATTATATCCGCTCACACGGGCAACCGCAGCGGCCGGAAGAACTGGCGCAGCATGCGACGATCATGACCAGCCTGACGGAAAACCAGTGGCGGCTCTTCTCCGACAACGGCGATGAGGCTCTCATCACGCTGCATTCCGTCATGGCGGCGGACGAGCCGCATATGCTGATGGAGATGGCCGCTGCCGGACTCGGCATCACCTGCCTACCGACATCTGTCTGCCGGAAGGCGCTGGCAGCCGGGCGGCTGGTGAGGCTCCTGCCCGATTGGACGGCGGGTAGGATCGAAACGACGATCCTGATGCCGCACCGGCGCGGCCAGTTGCCGGCGGTGCGCGCCGTCGTCGATTTTCTGGCGGAACAGCTGGCCGAGCGATGATCACGCCGCCTTGGCGGCGTGATATTCCTTGATGGCGACCATCTTGATTGCCGGATGGCGTTCCGCCTCGTAGCGCAACGAGAAACCATCCTGGGCGAGGAAGACCGGATCGCCGTCGAGATCGCGGGCGATATCGCCGCGTTTGACGGTGAGGAATTTCTCGAGATCGGCCGGCTGATCGGCAGAGATCCAGCGGCAGACGGAGAAACGCGACATTTCGAAAGAGACAGGCAGGCCGTATTCGGCCATCAGCCGCTCCTTCAAGACGTCGAGCTGCAGGGCGCCGACGACGCCGACGATCGCCGGCGAGCCGTCTTCCGGCGAGAACAGCTGGACCACGCCTTCTTCGGCCATCTGCTGCAGGGCTTCCTTGAGCTTCTTCGCCTTCATCGCATCTTCCAGCCGCACGCGGCGCAGAATTTCCGGCGAGAAATTCGGCACACCCTGGAAGACCAGCGATTCACCCTCGGTCAGCGTATCGCCGATCCTCAGCGTGCCGTGGTTGGGAATGCCGACGACATCGCCGGCATAGGCGGTATCGGCGAGCTGGCGCTGCGAGGCGAAGAAGAATTGCGGCGCCGTCAGGCCGAGCTGCTTGCCGGTGCGGGCAAGCCTTGCCTTCATGCCGCGCTCGAGCTTGCCGGAGCAGATGCGGGCAAAGGCGATGCGGTCGCGGTGGTTGGGGTCCATATTGGCCTGGATCTTGAAGACGAAGGCCGTCATCTTGTCGTCTGTGGCGTGCACGGTCCTGGTATCGGCTACCTGGTCACGCGGCGGCGGCGCGAACTCGCCGAGCGCGTTGATGAGGTCGCGAACGCCGTAATTGCGCAGCGCCGAACCGAAGAAGACAGGCGTCATATGGCCTTCCAGGAAGGCTTGGCGGTCGAACGGGCGGCAGGCCTCGATCGCCAGCTCGGTCTCGTCGACGAAAGCCTGGCGCTCGTTTTCCGGCAGCCTGCCGGCAACGCTTTGCGGACCGTTGACCGGCGTTCCCTCGACCTCTGTATCCGACCCGCGCACCGTGTTGGCGGCAATATTGTAGGAACCGCAAAAGGTCTTCGAGCGGCCGATCGGCCAGGTAATCGGCGCCGTATCCAGCGCCAGCTTCTCTTCCACCTCGTCGAGGATCTCGAAGGGATCGCGGCTTTCACGGTCCATCTTGTTGATGAAGGTGATGATCGGGATATCGCGCATGCGGCAGACTTCGAAGAGCTTCAGCGTGCGCGGCTCGATACCCTTGGCGGCGTCGATGACCATGACGGCGGCGTCGACTGCCGTCAGCGTGCGATAGGTGTCGTCGGCGAAATCCTCGTGGCCAGGTGTGTCGAGGATGTTGAAGACATTGTCGTTATATTCGAAGGTCATCACCGAGGTGACGACGGAGATGCCGCGTTCGCGCTCGATCTTCATCCAGTCGGAGCGCGTCTGCATGCGATCCTTTTTCGCCTTGACTTCGCCGGCCAGCTGAATGGCGCCGCCGAACAGCAACAGCTTTTCGGTGAGCGTCGTCTTACCCGCGTCCGGGTGGGCGATAATAGCGAATGTGCGGCGGCGGGAGACCGCCTCGGCGAGACTTTCGGCCATAGTGTGAATCCTGTGGAATTGCCGCTTAACTAGCGACTAAAGGCCGGCTTTGCAATTGACCTCGGGCATTCGGGCGCAAAGTAATGGGCGATGACCATTCATCACGACACGCGCCCGACGCTGAACCTCATCCGCCTGCCGAACGGCGAAGGCCTCGACCTGCCTGGCTATGAAAGCAAGGGAGCGGCGGGCATGGACCTGCGCGCCGCCGTTGACGACGCGGCCCCGCTGACGCTTCTGCCCGGCAAACGGGCCTTGGTGCCGACCGGCTTCATCTTCGAGATCCCGGAGGGTTTCGAAGGACAGGTGCGGCCGCGCTCCGGCCTTGCCTTCAAGAACGGCATCACCTGCCTGAATTCACCGGGCACCGTCGACAGCGACTATCGCGGCGAGGTGAAGGTACTGCTCGTCAATCTCGGCGAGGAACCCTTCGTCATCGAGCGCGGCATGCGCATCGCCCAGATGGTGATCGCGCCCGTGACCCAGGCTCGGGTGGCGGAGATTGCCGAGGCCAGCGAAACAGTGCGCGGCGCAGGCGGCTTCGGCTCCACCGGCGTCTGATGGCACAGCGCCTCGCGCTTGAGCGAGGCTTCGATCAATTTCCCCGCGATGCCGCCGCCGATGGTGGCTTCACCAGCAGTTCGCTCAGCCAAGATTTACGTTTTCCGTGAAAGCGGCGGCAGGCGACGCTTGACGGGCGAGGCCTTGATCATCGAGGTGTTGGTCTCCGCCCTTTCGGCAACCCGGTCGAGGAGGCCGTCTAGTTCCGCCATCGAGCGGATGACCAGGCGGGCAATGAAGCAATCCTCACCCGTCACCTTGTCGCATTCGACGATTTCGGGAATTTCCTGGATGATGCGCTCGACAATGTGCAGCTGTCCCGGCAGCGGACGGACGCGCACGATCGCCTGCAGGGGATAGCCGACGGCAGCTGGATCAAGATCGATCGTGAAGGCCTTGATGACGCGGCGCTCTTCCAGCCGGCGCAAGCGCTCGGCGGCGCTCGGCGAGGACAGGCCCACCTGCTGTGCCAGCTCCTTCAGCGATATCCGCGCATTGCCGGCCAGCGCCTCCAGAATGGCCTGATCGATTTCGTCGAGCGACAGCACATCATTAGCCACGGTGATCTATTTTCCTCTTATGATTAGGCAATATCGATCATGCTCCTTCTTATACCTATATAAAACCGCCTCGCTCCGCAATATTCTTATGCCATCAAAGGCGGAGGTAATCATGAACAGTGACATCAGACAAGGCACGGCGGAAATGACGGCAGCGATGCTGATCTCGGGGACGATCGGCTGGTTCGTCGTCATGTCGGGACAGCCCGTCAGCGGCGTGGTCTTCTGGCGCTGCCTGTTCGGCGCGCTGACCCTGCTTGTCATCTGCGGCGCTCTCGGGCTGCTGCGGCCCGGCATCATCACGCTGCGCGCCTTCGGCATTGCCATCTTCGGGGGCATCGCCATCGTCTTGAACTGGCTGCTGCTCTTTGCCTCCTACTCGCATGCGACGATCTCGATCGCCACAACAGTCTATAACACGCAGCCTTTCATGCTGCTCGCGCTCGGCGCGCTGTTTCTCGGCGAGAAGATCACCGCCGCCAAGCTGTTCTGGCTGACACTCGCCTTCGCCGGGATGATGGCGATCGTTCAGGCGAAACCCCAGACGGGCGGCGTATCGGGTGACTACGGCTTCGGCATCCTGATGGCGCTGGGTGCGGCCTTCTTCTACGCGCTCGCAGCCCTTGCCACGAAATGGCTGAAAGTCACGCCGCCGCATCTGATCGCGCTCATCCAGGTCGCGACCGGCATGCTGATGCTGGCGCCGATAACAGACTTTTCCCACCCGCCCGGTGATATCGGGGGCTGGGCGATCCTCGTGACCGTCGGCGTCGTCCATACCGGGCTGATGTATGTGCTGCTCTACGGCGCGATCCAGAGGCTGCCGACACATCTGACCGGCGCCCTGTCCTTCATCTATCCGATCGCCGCATTCCTCGTCGACCGGCTGGCCTTCGGCCACGCGCTGCAGCCGATGCAGATCGCAGGTGCTGTTATCATCCTGTTTGCCGCAGCCGGCATGAATCTCGGCTGGACACCGCGCTGGCTGCGTCCGCGGGCGCTGGAGAGCTGAGAACCGGGCGTTCTGAAGCGCCCGGTTGCCGACACTACCTCTGCGGGCGCGTCATTTCGAACAGGAACCAGGTGCGGCGCTCGCCTTCGTCGATCCAGTTCTCGATCAGGCTGGCGGTCGCGACATCGTTGTGCTCGTCGCAGAGACCGTGCACTTCGCGGAGCAGCGAAACGAGCTGAACATTGTCCTCGCGCAGTTCGGACAACATGTCCTCCGGTGTGACGAAGTCCGCGTCATTGTCCAGAATGCGCTGCTGGCGGGCGATATGGCCGATGGAGCGCAGCGTCGTGCCGCCGATCTTGCGGGCACGCTCGGCAATGTCGTCGGTCATAGCGAAGATCTGCTCAGCCTGTTCGTCGAGCAGCAGATGATAATCGCGGAAATGCGGGCCGGACATGTGCCAGTGGAAATTCTTGGTTTTTATATAAAGCGCGAAGACATCGGCGAGCAGCGCGGTCAGCGCCGCCGAAATATCGGTGACGGCGTTGGTCGACAGGCTGGAAGGCGTCTTGAGCGGCGAAAGCCTGCGGGTTTCGGCTGGGGTATGGGACATTCATTTGCTCCTTGGCGATGAAAAATCTTTAATGCCGCCGGCCGGGAAGCCGCGACGCGCCGCACTGATGGCACGCGTAAGAGAGATAGTGGGGCCGGCTCGCTTTCCAACTGGATCATGGTTCAGCGGACCTATTCTTTATGGTTATGGACCGATCAGCGCCGGCGCATTGATGAGGCCGCGGCTCGCGCCTATAGAAAGGTCGTGCAGACCTTATGGATATGAAGATGAGCCTCACCGCCCTGATCACCTATGCCGGAGCGCTATTCATCGCCGCGGCCATTCCAGGCCCCGGGATCACCGCGATCGTCGCACGCGCGCTCGGCTCAAATTTCCGCGAGACCTTCTTCATGGGCCTCGGCCTGGTGCTCGGCGACATGACCTATCTCACAGCGGTCATTCTCGGCCTTGCCTTCGTGGCGCAGACCTTCACCGAGGTCTTCATCGTCATCAAGATCGCCGGCGCTCTGTATCTCGCCTACATCGCCTGGAAACTCTGGACAGCGGGGCTGCTGCCGCAGGATATCGCGGCGCGCAAATCCACCAATATCGGCATGTCCTTCCTCTCCGGCCTGCTGGTGACGCTCGGCAATCCGAAGACGATGCTCTTCTATGTCGCCCTGGCGCCGACACTGATCGATATCGGCAATATCGGCCTGCGAGACTATGCGCTCCTGCTCGCCGTGACCTTCGTGGTGCTGATCGTCGTGCTGGTGCCTTACATGCTGCTTGCCTCTCGGGCTCGCACGATGCTGAAGCAGCCGCGCGCCCTACAGGCGCTGAACCGGGTTGCGGCCGGCATCCTCGCTGGCACGGCGGCCTTCATCGCCACGCGGGCGGCCTGAAATAAACATTCGGCAAGAACCGGTTTTCAAAGCTTATTTTCTCCCCGAACCGCTTTGCCGGGATGAACGCGGACTGGTCTCCTTCAACCTTTGACCCTATTCTCCTCCCCGATTCAGGGTCAGGATTTCAAAGGGAGAACACCCATGTCGCACAAGCCCGGCCGCGGCCGCATCTATTCCTCGATCACCGAGACCATCGGCGACACGCCGCTCGTACGCTTCGACAAGCTGGCGCGGGAAAAGGGCGTGGTGGCGAACCTGATCGGCAAGCTCGAATTCTTCAACCCGATCGCCTCCGTCAAGGACCGCATCGGTGTCGCGATGATCGAAAGCCTTGAAGCGCAGGGCAAGATCACGCCCGGCAAGACGGTGCTGATCGAGCCGACCTCCGGCAATACCGGCATCGCGCTCGCCTTTGCGGCTGCCGCCAAGGGTTATCGGCTGATCCTCACCATGCCGGAAACCATGTCGGTCGAACGCCGCAAGATGCTGGCGCTGCTCGGCGCCGAGCTGGTGCTGACCGAGGGACCAAAGGGCATGAAGGGCGCCATCGCCAAGGCCGAGGAACTGGCATCCTCCCTTCCCGATGCCGTCATTCCGCAGCAGTTCGAAAACCCGGCCAATCCCGAAATCCACCGCAAGACGACGGCCGAGGAAATCTGGAACGACACCGACGGCACGGTCGACATCGTCGTCTCCGGCATCGGCACCGGCGGCACGATCACCGGCGTCGGCCAGGTGCTGAAGAGCCGCAAGCCCGAGATCAAGATCATCGCCGTCGAACCCGCCGACTCGCCGATCCTGTCCGGCGGCAATCCCGGCCCGCACAAGATCCAGGGCATCGGCGCCGGCTTCGCACCGAAGATCCTCGACACCGGCATCTATGACGAAGTCGTCACCGTGACCAACGACGAGGCCTTCGAACAGGCGCGCCTCGTCGCCCGGCTCGAAGGCGTGCCGGTCGGCATCTCCTCGGGTGCGGCGCTGACCGCCGCGATCAAGGTCGGCAGCCGCCCCGAAAATGCCGGCAAGAATATCGTCATCATCATTCCGTCCTTCGCCGAGCGCTATCTTTCGACGGCGCTGTTCGAGGGGCTGGGGAGCTGAGGCAGGGTTTGGCCGAGTGTCTCCCGGTCGCTCATCTTCGTAGGGTATCGGGGCGCTTCGGCGCCCCAGTTTGTTGACGAACCTCGCTCCTCATTCGGCGTCATCCTCGGCCTTGTGCCGAAGATCTGCTGCACCTGATGCAGATACTCGGGACAAGCCCGAGCATGACGATAGAGGAGGCGCTTGGACGCCCCCATCTCTTACGCCGCCGTCAGCCCTTCACCGGCAATGCGATAGGAAATCGCTTCAGCGAGATGCATTCGGCCGACCGTCGGCTTGCCATCGAGATCGGCCAGGGTTCGGGCGACCTTGAGGACGCGGTGGTAACCGCGGGCGGAGAATTTCATCTTTTCGGCGGCGTCGCGCAGCAGCTGCAGGCCGCTGGCGTCGGGCTCGGCCATTTTCTCGATCATCGCGGTGGAGCAACGGGCATTGGTGCCGATGCCTTTTGCGCCTGTGCTCTCGAAGCGTCCCTGCTGGATCTCGCGGGCGCGGGCGACGCGGCGAGCGACGTCGGCGCTGGCCTCGGTGGCCATCGGCCGGATGAGATCGGCGGCAGAGACGGCCGGCACGTCGATGCGGATATCGATGCGGTCCATCAGCGGGCCGGAGATGCGGGCCTGGTAATCGCTCATGCAGCGCGGGCCGCGGGCGCAGGTGTGGCCCGGCTCGCCCGCCATGCCGCAGCGGCAGGGTTCATCGCCGCGATCAGCTGGAATTTCGCCGGATAGGAGACGCGGTGATTGGCGCGCGCAATGACACATTCGCCGTCTTCGAGCGGCTGGCGCAGCGCGTCCAGCGCCTGCGGCGTGAACTCGGGAAACTCGTCGAGAAAGAGTACGCCGTGATGAGCAAGCGAGGCTTCGCCCGGACGGGCGCGCAGGCCGCCGCCGACGAGGGCGGCCATGGTGGCGGAATGATGCGGGGTGCGGAAGGGCCGGCGATCGGAAAGCTTGCCGCCCGTGAGCTGGCCGGCGATGGAATGAACCATCGAGACCTCCAGCAGCTCGGCCGCCGAAAGTGGCAGCAGGATGGACGGCAGTCTTGCCGCCAGCATCGACTTGCCGGAACCGGGAGGCCCGACCATCAGAAGATTATGGCCGCCGGCGGCGGCAACTTCGAGCGCGCGCTTGGCGCTTTCCTGGCCCTTGATCTCGGCAAGATCCGGCAGGATTGCGGCATTGGCGCGGATCGACGGCTCCGGCCTGGATAGGACCTGCGTACCGCGGAAATGATTGGCGAGGGCCATCAGGCTGCGGGGGCGAGGATATCGACGCCCGAGCCTGCCCAGGCCGCTTCGGCGCCGCTCTCGGCCGGGCAGATCAGCCCCTTGCCGAGCGCATTGGCGCCGATTGCGGCCGGCAGCGCGCCTGATATGGCGGCGATCGTTCCATCGAGATTGAGCTCGCCGACGACGACATAATCCGTCAGCGCATCGGCGGGAATTGCGCCGAGAGCCGCCATCAAAGCTAGCGCGATCGCGAGATCGAAATGCGAGCCCTCTTTCGGCAGGTCGGCAGGCGCCAGATTGACGGTCACGCGCTTGGCCGGCAGCGCCAGGCCGGAGGCGTGGAGGGCCGCCTGCACGCGCTCACGGCTTTCGGCAACCGCCTTGTCGGGCAGACCGACGATCTGCATTCCGACCTTGCCGGGAGCGACCATGACCTGGACCTCGACCGGCACGCCTTCGATGCCCTGGAATGCCACCGTACCGACACCCGCGACCATATCGCCCCCTGTCCCGCAAACTCTTATACCGCCCCCGGCCCTCGGGCCAGCGGTTGCAATCTGGCATGGAAATAAGAATAAAACAAGAACGATAAAGGAACGTATTCGGATACTCACCGCGACCAGGTTGTACCCGGTCGCAGGCGACGCGACGCAAGGCGGCAGGCTCAGCCGCGCTTGCGCTCGATCGCATCCCAAAGCAGGCTCGCGATGTCCGCGCCGCCGAACTTCCTGACCTCACGGAGACCCGTGGGAGAGGTGACGTTGATCTCGGTCATGTAGTCGCCGATCACATCGATGCCGACGAGCAGGAAGCCGCGCTCCCTCAGTGCCGGGCCGATGCGGTTGCAGATTTCCTGTTCGCGCGCCGTCAGCTCGGTCGCCTCGGCGCGGCCGCCGACATGCATGTTGGAGCGGCTGTCGTGCTCGGCCGGCACGCGGTTGATGGCGCCAGCGAATTCGCCGTCGACCAGGATGATGCGCTTGTCGCCCTTGCGCACGTCAGGCAGATATTGCTGGGCGATGAAGGGCTCGCGGAAGAGCTGGCCGAACATCTCCAGCAGCGAAGAGAGGTTGCGGTCGTCGCGGGTCGAATGGAAGACGCCGGCGCCGCCATTGCCGTAGAGCGGCTTCAGGATGATATCGCCCATCTCGTCGCGGAAGCGGCGAATCTCGGCGGCATCCTTGGTGATCAGCGTCTTCGGCATCAGATCGGCAAATTCGGTGACGAAGATCTTCTCCGGCGAATTGCGCACCCAGGCCGGATCGTTGACGACGAGCGTCTTCGGGTGGATACGCTCGAGCAGATGCGTCGAGGTGATGTAAGCCATGTCGAAGGGCGGGTCCTGGCGCAGCAGCACGACATCCATGGTCGAGAGATCAACACGCTCGGGCGCCCCGAGTTCGTAGTGATCGCCCTTGACGTCGCGCAGCACCATCGGCTCGACGCTGGCAAAGAGCTTGCCGTCACGAAAGCTCAGGCGATCGGGTGTGTAATGGAAAAGCCTGTAGCCGCGCGCCTGGGCTTCCAGGCTCATGGCGAAGGTGGAATCGCCTGCGATAGTGATGCCTGCGACATGGTCCATCTGGACCGCTACATTGGTGATCTTGGCCATTTCCGTCCCTCGCTGAGTGCCGGACAGATGTAGGTCGGGCAGGCGTCAAACGCAACGGCCAATCAAGGGCCGCATCGCATCGAAATTGGCTCGTGCGACGCGCTTTAGCTCTTTGTTTTCATGCATGTCGGCGCCTCCGAACATGCATTCGCCGATCAGCGTGTTTCGAGGATCCGCATCAACCGGCCACGATAGCTGTCGAGAATGACGGCGAGCACGATGACAGCGCCGATAACGATCGGCTTGATATTGTCGTCGGCGCCCAGAAGCTGCAATCCCGTCGACAGAACCTGCAGAATGCAAGCGCCGACCAGCGTGCCGATGATCGAGCCCTTGCCGCCCGAGAGGCTGGTCCCGCCGATAATGACGGCGGCGATGGCGTTCAGCTCATAGCCGATGCCGGCGACCGGGCTGCCGACATTGAGGCGGAGCAGATAGACCATGGCGGCAATGCCGGCGGTCAGCCCTGAGATCGTGAAGACCGCGATCTTGTATCTTTTCGGCTGATGACCCGACAGGCGGACAGCCTCTTCATTGGTGCCGATCGCGAAGACGAAGCGCCCGAAGACAGTGTAGCGCAACACGAACCAGCCGATGAGGACGACGACGATCGCAATCATGAAGATCGAGGGGAAGATGCCCCAGAAGATCAGGTTGCCGAAATCGACGAAAGGCTGAGGCAGGCCTGTTATCGTGGAATTGTCGCTCACCACGCGCGCCAGGCCGCTTGCAACGTTCAGCATGCCGAGGGTGACGATAAAGGACGGAAGCTTCCACTTCTCGCAAATCCAGCCGTTGATGGCGCCGAGGGCGGCGCCCGTGCCCATCGACGCCAGACATGCCAGAACAATCGCCTGCCACGGAGAAAACTGCGGATCAATCATGATCGTCGCACCAATGACAGTGCAAAGGGCAAGCAGAGACCCGACAGAAAGATCAATGCCACCAATGAGGATGACGAAGGTCATGCCCGCAGCAAGCACGGTGTTGATGGCAATCTGCACGAAGATCTTCAGGAAGTTCTCCGGTGTCGCGAAATACGGCGCCGTCGCCGAGAAAAACGCCAGGATCAGAACAAGGGCAATGGCGACGCCCGCTTCCTTCATCGAGATCCGGATCAGCTTGTCCCAGAAGCTCAACGCTTTCGCCTCGGTCTGTTTTTCAATGTTGGCGGACACGGCTGTACTCCTTGTAGGCGAGCGAAAGGATCCTGCTCTCGTCAAATTGTTCCCGAGTTATTTCGCCGGCTATCTTGCCGTCGGAAAAAACGATGATGCGATGGCAAATGCCGATGAGCTCCGGCAGATCCGAAGAGACGACCAGAACGCCTTTTCCCTCGGCCGCGAATTTCCACAGCAGCTCGTAAATCTCGGCCTTCGCGCCCACGTCGATCCCGCGGGTCGGCTCGTCGAAAATCAAGACCTTTGGACCGCGGAACAGCCATTTTGCAATGACGACCTTCTGCTGGTTGCCGCCGGAAAAAGTCCTGACCGCCTGACGGATGGAGGGGGTCTTGATCCGCAGCTCACGCACGAGGCGCTGAGCGTGATCATCCTCCGCCTTCCCCATGATCAGACCGTTGCGGGAAATCTTGGCGAGATCGGTTATGGTGGTGTTTTCAGCGCAGCTCATGTCGAGCATCAAGCCCTGCATCTTGCGGTCTTCGGTTGCCAGGCACAGACCGGCGGCAACGGCATCTTTGGGCGAATTGATCTCGACCGGCTCGCCATTCAGGCGGATTTCGCCAGCAGCCTTGGCATCGGCGCCGAATATGGCGCGCACCGCCTCCGTTCGGCCGCTGCCCACAAGGCCGGCAATGCCGACAATTTCGCCCTTTGCAACGGAAAATGACAGTTCCGCGCTATTGCGTGTCACCTTCAAGCCGGAAACACCGAGCGCCTCTCCCGACACCGCGCTGTCGCCGCGGAATAGGCCATGATCCGAAAGTTTGCGCCCGACCATGAGTTCGACGATATCAGGAATACCAAGTCCGGATAGCGGCCGCGTTATCACATGCTGGCCGTCGCGCAGCACCGTCACATCGTCACCGACTTCGAAGATCTCCTCCAGCCTGTGAGAGATATAGAGCGTGGTCACGCCACGCTGCTTCAGGCGCTTCAGAATTTCGAAGAGGCGATCGACCTCCTTGGAGGTCAGGGTGGCTGTCGGTTCGTCGAGAACGAGAAGTTTGCTTTCGTAGCAGAGCGCCTTGGCGATCTCGACCAACTGAAGCTGCGCGACGCTGAGGCGGCTCGCCAGCATTGTCGGAGGCACGTCAAGGCCGACCTCTTCCAGGAGTTCGGCCGCCCTGCTGTTCATTTCCTTGTAGTTCACCAGGCCATATCGGCGGGGCAGATGCTCGAAGAGCAGGTTTTCGGCAACCGTCAGATTGGAAAGCGGATGCAGCTCCTGGTGAATGACGCGGATGCCGGCCTTGAAGGCCTCCAACGGCGAGCCCGGATGGTAAGGCTGGCCATCAAACAGGATGTGACCATCATCCGGCCTGAAGACGCCGCCGAGCAGATTGATCAGGGTCGACTTTCCGGCACCGTTTTCGCCAAGAAGGACGTGCCCCTTGCCGCGGCCGATCCGTATCGAAACATCCTTGAGCGCCACGACGCCAGGGAAGCGCTTGCCGATCCCTTCCAGTCTCAGGATATCGTCATCTGGTGCGTCTGACACGTTGGCCTCATGCATGATCTATTCAATTCGAAATATTGCAGCGTTCTTTGCGCGCCTTAAAGCGCGCATCCCGGAGCCGCGAGAACGAGCCTCATCTGGAGCGATCAACGCCTAAATCGGTTGCAGCGGTTGGCGCCGGCCCATGGCCGGCGCCTCCTTTGCCTTGCTGTCGGCAATATCGACTACTTGAGGTCGGCTTTCGTGACGAGCTTGACGTCGGTCTTGACCCAGCCGGTGAATTTTTCGCCGGCTAGTTCGCGCATGCCATAGTCGATGCCCATGACCGCCATCTGCGCGCCATACTGCTCGACCGTCGCCAGCATCTTGCCGTCCTTGATCAGCGGCTGCACCGGCGGGATGTTGTCGAAGCCGACAACCTTGATCTTGCCGGCCTGGCCGGCCGCATCGAGAGCCTTGACGACGCCGAGGGCCATGGAGTCGTTGGCGGCCATGACGCCCTGAATATCCTTATACTTCGTCAGGAAGTTCGTCATGACGGTATTGGCTTCTTCCGTCTCCCAATGGGCGGTCTTGCTGTCGAGAAGCTCAAGCTTGCCTGCCTTTACGGAATCCACGAAGCCTTCCTTGCGCTCCTTGGCGTTGTCAGCCTCGGGGTTGCCCTCGAGGATGACGACCTTGGCGCCAGGTCCGAGATCCTTGGCCAGCGCATCGCCCGCAAGCTTCGCACCTTCCTTATTATCAGGACCGAAGAAAGCGAGATCGATCCCGGCCTTCTTCTTCGCATCGGCATCGAGCGGCACGTCGATATTGATGACCTTGACGCCGGCCTTCACAGCCTTTGCCAGAGGCGTTGCCATCGCCTTGGAATCGGCGGGTGCTACGACGATGATATCGTATTTCTGCGTCACGAAGTTTTCGACAGCATCGACCTGCGAAGCGAAGTCACGTTCATCCTTCATGCCGACGGCCTTGAAGTCGAACTTGTCCTTGTTTTCGGCCGCATATTTGTCGGCACCCGCCTTCATCTGCTTGAAGAACTCATTGGACAGAGACTTCATGATAAGGCCGACCTTCGGCTTGCTGGCTGCAAAGGCGGGCGACACGCCGCAGGAGAGCGCAAGCACCAAAGTGCCGGCAAGCCCGAGCTTCAGTGCCGCGCGACGCGGCGCGCTGATCAAGACGGATTCATGCTTCATAGAATTGGACATTTTTTCCTCCCGAACGGCTCTGGGCTCAGTTTCATCTGAGTTGCCCTCGGCAATGAACCGTTTCCAACACCATCTGGGTAGCACGCCTTCAAAAATTGTCAAGCTGGCGATGAAGCGCCAAACCGCCGCCGAAATCGCCATATCCGGCATGTACGGAAAAGATGCTCGATGAACCGTTTCCATTGAGCCTCCTGCCGTGCTCATGCTATGAAAGACCGGCGGCCAAATTGAATGCGACCCTTTGACTAGGGCTGCGGAGGCCGTTAGCTGGAGCTTGGACAAGGCACCCCCCTAGGGTGTCTTCCGAAGGCAAAAATGAAGGGCATATGTTTCTGTTATGTCGAAGGTCGGAATTAGAGACGTTGCCAAGCTTGCGGGAGTTTCCACAGGAACCGTTTCAAGGGTTCTGAACGATCATCCCTCCGTGACGAAGGAATTGAGGGCGCGCGTCGGCGGGATCATCACGGAACTCGGCTATATGCCGGATCCCTCCGCGAGAAGCATGCGCAGCAAAGTCAGCCGCCTCATAGGCATTGTCATTCCCGATCTGACCAATCCGTTCTTTGCGGAACTGGTCCAATCCGCGGAACAGGCGGCGGCAAATCACGGCTGCAACATCATCGTCATGACTTCCTTCGATCATGCGGCCAAGGAGGCTGACCGAATCAGACAGCTGACAAGCCGGAAGGTGGACGGCATCATTCTCGTTCCCAGCAACGATTTCCATACGCTGAAGCTGCCGAAAGGATTGCCGATCGTCGTCGTCGACCGCCTTATGCCGGGATATTCCGGCATTGCCGCCGATCACCGCCGCGGCGTTCGTCTTGGCGTCGAGCATCTTCTGAAGCTCGGCCATCGCCGCATCGGCTTCATTTCGGGGCCCAAACACTCCGTCCCCGCCAATGATCGCCTGAGGGGCTACCTCGACGCCATGGAGCAGACGGACGGCGGCACCCGAGCGGCGGAAGCGCCGCTGATTGCCGAGGCGGCTTTCGATTACGAGAGCGGCCGCTCCGCGGGAAATTATCTTCTGGC
Source organism: Rhizobium pisi (assembly GCF_003938655.1). Lineage (GTDB taxonomy): Bacteria > Pseudomonadota > Alphaproteobacteria > Rhizobiales > Rhizobiaceae > Rhizobium > Rhizobium pisi. Next base: position 60,348 of record NZ_RJJT01000001.1, on the reverse strand, counting down.
GCGGGCGCGCAGCGAGCGGCCGACGGCGATATTTGCAAGTTCGGACCAGCAGGCGATCGGCTGCATGCGGGCGGCGCATGATCTGGGAATCCCCATCCCCGCGGCCCTTTCCATCGTCGGCTTCGATGGTATCCCGCTTGCAAGCATGACAACGCCACGCCTGGCGACGGTAAAGCAGCCGATTGAGGAGATGGCCGCGGCTGCAGTGGCGATCCTGTTGAACAAGCAGACTGCGCCCGAACTCGACAAGCCAATCCTGTTCGCCTGCGAGTTTTTAACGGGGGAAACAACCGCTCCGCCCCAGCCCGATTAGCAGATGACGATCGATATCGGCGGCAATTTTCAGGCGGCGATGCCCTGGTTGCCGCCGTTGCGCAGCATGTTTCGGAGACGATAGGCGATCGCCAAGGGCTTGGGGAAAGGCTTGCGCAGGAAAGCAACCTTGCGGACGTAGTTGTCGACCCGCCAGCTCGCCCAGGTTCCGCCGGCGAAAAAGGCGACGTCACCGACGCCGAGGGTTCGTTTCGTGCCGTCCTCGGCGGTAATATGCACCTCGCCTTCGAGGATCATCACCGTCTCGTCCCAGCCGAAGTACCAGCGAAATTCGCCAGCCGTGCAATCCCAGATCGCCGTCAGCGATGCCTCGTCATGACCGCGCGAATGTTCGGCAGTGCGCGCCTGCGGATTGCCGCTGATGATCCAATCCGGATTGATGGGCGTGGATTTGAGCGGTAGGCGGTCGCTTGCATGCGCGACGAAGGATTTTCCGGCCGGCTTCAGCGCGACATAAGGCACAGAGCGCGCAGCCATGGCGACCGCGCTTGCAAGCATCAGCTTCCAGGCCATGAAACAACCCCCAATTTCTATCCCTACCAAGCCGGTGGATAACAGAGAGTCGTAAGGAGCTCGTTCAAGCCGGAACTAAAATCTTAACGATCCGAAACGGGCCAGATCGCAAATATATCAGAAGGCATCCGGAAAATGCCGCGGCAAACGGCCGGGCATGATCGCCACGATATCGTAGCGCTGGGAAAGGCGTGCCCGATCCGCCTGGCGGGCGAGCCACAGATCGCTGCCGCCCGTATCCGCTTCTGTGCCATGGCGGACACGGCATCAACGGCCGCAGCCTCGCCATGGCGGGCCTTGACCTCGACGAAGACAGCAAGATCGCCTTTGCGGGCAACGATATCGATCTCGCCGAGCCGGGTGCGGTGACGCAGCGCCAGGATGCGATAGCCCTTCAGCATCAGGAAGACGGCCGCGACATATTCCGATATGCGACCCCGGCGCTGCGCCTTTCTCCTGACGGCTGTAAGATCGCTATCGCCCATCGGCGCCCTTCATCTCCAGCAGACGCTGATAGAGCACTTTGCGTGGCAGGCCTGTAAGGCGGGCTGCCTCCGTTGCTGCCTTGGCCGTCGGCATTGATTTCGACAGATCGGCCAGCACGGCTTCGACATCGGCCTCATCAGTCTCCACCGGCTCCGGCGGACCGACGACGAGGACGATCTCGCCCTTGACGTTTTCCACTTGCTGATAATGCGCGGCAAGCTCCGCCAGTGTGCCGCGGCGGAATTCCTCATAGGTCTTGGTCAGCTCACGGCAGACGGAAGCCTGGCGCGTGGCCCCGAGCACATCGGCCGCGGCGAGAAGTGTTGCGCCGATGCGATGCGGCGATTCAAAGAAGATCAGCGTCGCGGGCGCGGCGGCCATTTCACCGAGACGGTCGCGGCGGGCCTTGTCCTTGACCGGCAGGAAGCCGGCGAAAAGAAAGGCATCATTCGGCAGGCCGGATCCGACCAGGGCTGCGAGCGGCGCCGAGGCGCCGGGAATGGGAACGACGCGATAACCCGCCACGATCGCCTGCTGCGCCAGACGATAGCCCGGATCGGAGACAAGCGGCGTACCGGCATCGGAAACCAGCGCCACCGACCGGCCTGCCTCCAGCGCCTGTATCAGCCGCGGACCGGCTTCGTCGGCATTGTATTCGTGATAGGAAAACGGGCGATTCTGGATGCCGTAGCGATCGAGCAGGACACGGGTGACGCGCGTATCCTCGCAGGCGAGCACGTCGGCGCCGGCGAGCGTTTCGAGCGCCCGCAGCGTGATGTCGCCGAGATTGCCGATGGGGGTTGCGACAAGATAGAGCGCCGGCTCGAGCGGCCGTGCCGGTATCGTTGCATTGTGCAGGCGAAAGCTTCGCCGGCCGGCGGTTTCCGCTGTCGTTTCCTCATTCATGCCATTTGCTTTCGTCCCGCCGGCGCCTCGCCGGTTCATCGGCCTTTATGGGCGAGCGATGCTGCTTCGGCAAGGGTTCGGATTTCTGTGAGGATTGCTCCGGAAAACCGCAAATGCGGACACTCGGCCATCCATGCCTCTTGCAATCCAATGCTGAAGTCTGCCATTTTGCCCGTCCACTCCTCCGATCTCAGGGTCGGGAACGCATTCTTCGGGTGCTCGATGCGCCCGGATAGTCACGGTCGAAAGCGGTAGCATCCCATGCGTATTACTATTGAGCGGTCAAACCTGTTGAAATCGCTGAACCACGTCCACCGCGTGGTCGAACGTCGTAACACGATCCCGATCCTGTCCAACGTACTGCTCAAGGCCGACGGCCAGAACCTCGACATGAAGGCCACCGACCTCGACCTCGAAATCACCGAGGCGACGCCTGCCAGCGTCGAGCAGGCCGGCGCCACCACTGTTCCTGCCCATCTTCTCTACGATATCGTGCGCAAGCTGCCCGACGGTTCGGAAGTGCTGCTTGCCACCAGCACCGACGGCGGCTCGATGACCGTGCAGTCCGGCCGCTCGAAATTCTCGCTGCAGTGCCTGCCGGAATCGGACTTCCCTGATCTGACCGCCGGCACCTTCACGCATTCCTTCAAGCTGAAGGCGACCGATCTGAAGATGCTGATCGACCGAACGCAGTTTGCGATCTCGACCGAAGAGACGCGTTATTATCTGAACGGCATCTTCTTCCATACGATCGAGAGCAAGGGCGACCTGAAACTCAGAGCGGTCGCCACCGACGGCCACCGTCTGGCGCGCGCCGATGTCGATGCGCCCTCCGGCTCCGAAGGCATGCCCGGCATCATCATTCCGCGCAAGACGGTCGGGGAGTTGCAGAAGCTGGTCGACAATCCGGAAGCGACTGTCACCCTCGAGGTTTCCGACGCCAAGATCCGCATGACGATCGGCTCGATCGTCCTGACTTCCAAGCTGATCGACGGCACTTTCCCCGATTACCAGCGCGTCATCCCCACAGGCAACGACAAGGAAATGCGCGTCGACTGCACGACTTTCGCCCAGGCCGTCGACCGCGTCTCTACAATCTCCTCCGAGCGCGGCCGCGCCGTGAAGCTGGCGCTTTCCGAGGGCCAGTTGATGCTGACCGTCAACAATCCCGATTCCGGCAGCGCGACGGAAGAAGTCGCCGTCGGCTACGACACTGATTCAATGGAAATCGGCTTCAACGCCAAATACCTGCTCGACATCACGGCGCAGCTTTCCGGCGAAGAAGCGATCTTCCTGCTTGCCGATGCCGGTTCGCCCACACTGATCCGCGACACCGCCGGCGACGATGCGCTCTACGTACTGATGCCGATGCGAGTCTAGCGGGAGCGAATGCTCCTGCTTTCCATTTTTCAGCGAAAAAACCGCACACGCCCATCGACCGCGATCTCAGGCCGCGTTCCGCCCGCGGCTGCATGAGCTGTTGATGTCGATGTTCTTATTGCGAAAAACCTTGTCCCGGGAGCGACAACGCGCATATTAAGACATTCGGTCAATATGCGGATGGGTGGAGAATGAGCTTACGTGTCAAGGTAAAGGAACGTCTGGGCAAGAGGTTCGACGACGAGATCCGCTTCTTCAGGGGTATGATGCAGGGGCCGAAGACGGTGGGCTCCATCGTACCGACCTCCTCGATCACCGCCAAGCGCATGGCAAGCGTCATCGACCTCCATTCCGGGCTGCCGGTGCTCGAACTCGGACCGGGTACGGGCGCCATCACCAAGGCGATCCTCGGCCGCGGTGTTCGGCCGGAAAATCTCGTCGCGATCGAATATTCGACGGATTTCCACGAACATCTCAAGCGGACCTATCCCGGCGTCCATTTCATCAACGGCGATGCCTTCGATCTTCAGACTACTCTTGGCAGCTTCAGCGATCTCATGTTCGATTCTGTCGTCTCGGGCATTCCGCTTTTGAATTTCCCGATGGCGAAGCGCGTCTCGCTGCTCGAAAGCCTGCTCGATCGTCTGCCGGCCGGCCGGCCGGTGATGCAGATCTCCTATGGCGCGATCTCACCGATCGCCGCCAATCCCGATCGCTACCATATTCAGCACTACGACTTCGTCATGCGCAACATTCCGCCGGCGCAGCTCTGGATCTACAGGCGCGGTTGAGATGTTCGGGCTCTATATCACCCATCCGCAGGTCAAGATCGACGCCAACGTGCCCGTGCCGAAATGGGGGCTTTCCGATATCGGCGCGGTACGCGCCCGCAAGGCGGCCGAGAGCGGCTGGGCCAGGCAGTTGCGGCGTATCGTCTCCAGCGACGAGACGAAAGCGATCGAAACGGCCGAAATCCTGGCGGACGCTTCCGGCGTGGCGATCGAGATCGTGCACGGCATGCATGAAAACGACCGCTCGGCCACCGGCTTCCTGCCGCCGCCGCAGTTCAAGGAGGCCGCCAACTGGTTCTTTGCCCATCCGGAGGAAAGCTTCAGGGGCTGGGAGCGCGCCATCGACGCGCAACGCCGTATCGTCGAGGCCGTCAACACAGTTCTTGCCACGCATGATCCGGCAGCGCCGATCGCTTTCGTCGGCCATGGCGGCGTCGGTACGCTGCTCAAATGCCATCTGGCGAGCGGGCCGATCACCCGCGACCGCGACCAGCCTGGCGGCGGCGGCAATCTTTATGCTTTCGGCCTTGCGGATCGCCGTCTATCGTGCGACTGGACACCCATCGAAGACTGGCAGGGGTGACTTGAGATGGACGCACGCGAGCGGTTGATCGTCGGCCTGGATGTTCCAACGATCGGCGAAGCGGAAAGACTGGTTTCCACGCTCGGCGACGACATTCTCTTCTATAAAATCGGCTATCAGCTGGTCTTTGCTGGCGGGCTGGAATTCGCCCGCGATCTTGCCGCAAGCGGCAAGAAAATCTTTCTCGACATGAAGCTGCTCGACATCGACAATACCGTTGCATCGGGTGTCGAGAACATCGCCAAGATGGGCATGTCGATGCTGACGCTGCATGCCTATCCGAAGGCGATGAAGGCGGCGGTCGCGGCGGCGGCCGGCTCCGGTCTCTGCCTGCTCGGCGTCACCGTGCTCACCTCGATGGATGCCGACGACCTCATCGACGCCGGCTATAGCCAAGATCCGCACAGCCTGGTGCTGCGCCGCGCCGAACAGGCGCGCGCTGCCGGCATGGGCGGCATCGTCTGCTCGGCGGCCGAAGCGGCCGAGGTGCGCGACATCATCGGACCCGACATGGCGATCGTCACGCCCGGCATTCGTCCGGCCGGCAGTGACAAGGGCGACCAGAAGCGGGTGATGACCCCTTTCGACGCGCTGAAGGCGGGAGCAACGCATCTCGTCGTTGCCCGGCCGATCGTCAAGGCGCCCGAGCCGCGGGATGCCGCCCGCGCGGTCCTCAACGAGATGGTGACGGCGCTCTGGCCGGCAAACCGCTGACAAGAATTCAACAGGGAGAAGAGCATGGCCAAGGGATACTGGATCGCCCGCGTCGACGTTCGCGATGCCGAACGCTACAAGGATTACGTGGCGGCGGCCAAGCCGGCCTTCGAAAAATACGGCGCTAATTTCCTGGCTCGCGGCGGCGCCTTCACCCAGCTCGAGGGCAAGGCGCGCGCCCGCAACGTCGTGATCGAATTTCCTTCGATGCAGCACGCCGTCGACTGCTACAATTCGCCGGAATACCAGATCGCCGCCAAAATCCGTCAGGAAGTGGCGGATGCGGAAATGGTCGTCGTCGAAGGCGCCTGAACGGTCTCACGTCCGACAAAACTGACGGCGCGATGGGCCTTCCCGTCGCGCCGTGATTGGGCTAAGACGAGTGCCGATACAGCATCCCCCAAAGCCTTTCGAGGAGCCTGCCATGACCCTTGCCAACCTGCCGCCGCTCGTCACCGTGTTCGGAGGGTCGGGCTTCGTGGGCAGGCACGTGGTTCGCGCCCTTGCCAAGCGCGGCTATAGCATCCGCGTCGCCGTGCGCCGTCCCGATCTCGCAGGCTTCCTGCAGCCGCTCGGCAATGTCGGCCAGATCTCCTTCGTGCAGGCGAACCTGCGCTACCGCAATTCGATCGACCGCGCCGTCGAGGGTGCAAGCTACGTCGTCAACTGCGTCGGTATTTTGCACGAAACCGGCCGCAACACCTTCGACGCCGTGCAGGAATTTGGCGGCCGCGCGGTCGCCGAGGCGGCACGCAACGCCGGCGCAGGGCTCGTCCATATTTCGGCGATCGGCGCCGACCCCAAATCCGCTTCGGACTATGGTCGCACCAAGGGCCGCGCCGAAACCGCCATCTTCTCCATCAAGCCCGATGCGGTGATCTTCCGCCCATCGATCGTCTTCGGACCGGAAGACAGCTTCTTCAACAAGTTCGCCGACATGGCGCGCATGTCGCCGGTCCTGCCCCTGGTCGGCGGCGGCAAGACGAAATTCCAGCCTGTCTATGTCGAGGATATTGCCGAGGCCGTCGGCCGTGCCGTCGATGGCAAAGTCGCCGTCGGCAAGGTCTACGAGCTTGGCGGGCCTGAAGTGCTGAGCTTCCGCGAATGTCTCGAGACGATGCTGAAGGTGACGAGCCGCAAGAACCCGCTGGTGTCCCTGCCCTTCGGCATCGCTTCGCTGATCGGCAGCATCGCCTCGATGATCCCCTTCATCACGCCCCCGATCACGCCGGACCAGGTGCGCCTGCTCAAGCACGACAATATCGTTTCCAGGGAAGCCGAGGCGGAAGGCCGCACGCTGCAGGGCCTCGGCATCACGCCCACAATGCCGGCATCGGTGCTCGGCTCCTACCTCGTGCATTATCGCCCGCACGGCCAGTATACCGGTACCGGAAAGGCTGCGTGACCAAATTTCAGACAACGAAACACGCCGCTCGCGGAAACGCGGGCGGCGTTTTTTTTCGTGTGGCATCACGCAACGCCGGCGCAAGTTCGGCATGATTTTCTGCCCCCACCTTGAGGCGGCGTTGCATAAAAGACGCATCGGAAATTTTGTGGAATTAACGCCAAATTTAGCAGGAACGTTTATTGCTATTTGCCATTCCACTGACTACCAAACCCGCGCGTCTTCGGCTGGACTCAACGCCTGCGATAGCGTGCGGCAATCACTGTGAAAGGCATTTCTCGATGGGCAAGTCAATCGCGCTTTTATTTGCGTGTGCGGCGCTGGTTATCCTTGCAGGCTCCTTCGTTGCGCCCGGCTCGGTCGCGGCGGTGAAGGGCGATTGCTCGCCGGCCTACGGCGTCGATCCTTGCTCGACGGCTTCGATCAGCCACTGAAAAAAGGCCGGCCGTCTGCGCCGGCGTTTTGCCTGAGACGAACAGTCGTTAGAAACACCTGAAACAAGGTGCTTCATCAACGCTCAGCCTGCTTGAAAAACGGCGATGCGTATTTTCTCAAATATGCCTATCTGAAAATCGGCTTGCCGCTCATCGCGTGTCTGTGCGCGGCGTCCGGCCGGACAATTGCATTCGCGCCGGGAGTTGCGCGAATGCAATGTGGCGGGGATGTCTCAGGCGATCAAGCCGGTTGCGGCCATACCGAGCAGCAGGACACCGAGAATGATGCGGTAAATGGCAAACAGGGTGAACCGGTTGCTTCTGATGTAGGCGAGCAGCCATTTGACCGCAATGAAAGCGACCACGGTGGAAACGACGAAGGCGATACCGAGCGCGGTCCAGTCTTCGCCTGCCGCTCCGCCGTCCTTGAAGGTCTTCAGCAATTCATAGCCGCTTGCGGCATACATGGTCGGTATCCCGACGAGAAAGGCGAATTCGGTCGCCGCTGCGCGGTTGCCGGTGCCCGCCAACATGGCAACGAAAATCGTGGCGCCGGACCGCGAGGTTCCCGGGAAGATGCCGGCGACGATCTGGGCGATGCCGACCAGGATGGCGACGAGCCAGGTGATCTCCTTATGCGGCGGCCTGCGGGCGGCAGCCCATTCGGCGAAGATCATCCAGATACCGCCGATGATGAGCGCCCAGGCGATCGGCGTCGCGGTCTCCGGAAGTTCGAAGCCGAGCTTCTTGACGATAAGACCCAGAATTGCGGTGATAAGAAATGCGACGATCAGCTTGGCGGCATAATCTCGATTCTGAGGCTCGCGCCAGCCAAGCACCAGATCCAGCAGGCGACGCCAGTAAATGATGGTGACGGCAAGGATGGCGCCGGCCTGAATGACGATGTTGAACATGTCCGACCGGTGTCCGAGCCATTGCTCGACAATGATAAGGTGGCCGGTGCTCGAGATCGGCAGAAACTCGGTAATCCCCTCGACGACACCGAGGATTGCAGCATTTATATAGTCCATAAATTGTCTCCGGTTTAAAAGTCGGTCGGATTTGAACAGCGCTTGAGCCGATCAGGCGCTGCGTTTATCCTCGTGCGCAAGAAGCGTGTTTCGTCCCTGTCAGATGGTGTGAGACCCGATTCGCTTGTGTTGGCCCGGCCAAGCTCCTATAGCTTCAACCAATGAGTCATGACTAGGGCGCTATAACTGAGCTGCCACACAGTCCTGTAACAGCAATCACAAAGCCCGAGTATCGATGCCCACCCTTTATCATCATCCCATGTCATCCGCATCTCGCTTCGTCCGGCTGATCCTGGCGGAATACGGCTACCACGCGGACATGATCGAAGAGCAGACATGGGAGAAACGCCGGGATTTCCTGGCGCTCAATCCCGCCGGCACGTTGCCGGTCTATGTCGACGACAGCATGCGCGCGCTCTGCGGCGCGAGCGTCATTTCCGAATATCTGGACGAGACGCATGGCGTCCTGAAGCGCGACCGGCGGCTGCTTGCAGAGGACCCTTTCCAGCGGGCGGAAATCCGCCGGTTGACCGAATGGTTCATGCAGAAGATGGAAAACGACGTGACGAAGCCGCTTGCCCGCGAGCGTGTCTATAAGTTGCAGATGACTGCCGATCAGGGCGGTGGAGCACCGGATTCGAAGATTTTGCGCACGGCCCGCGCGAATATCCGCCAGCATATGCGCTACCTCACCTGGCTTGCCGGCTCACGGCAGTGGCTGGCAGGCGAGCGGATGAGCTATGCCGACCTTGCCGCCGCCGCCTCGATCTCGATCCTCGATTACCTCGGGGAGATCGAATGGGCGGATGCGCCTGTCGTCAAGGACTGGTACCAGCGGCTGAAATCGCGCCCCTCCTTCCGGCCGATGCTGACCGAGCGCGTGCGCGGCCTGACGCCGGTTTCCCATTACGCCGATCTGGATTTCTGACGAGGGCTCTTCATGCCCGAACCGAATGACAAAGAGAGCAAGCGCCGCGACAATTTGTCCGCCTTCGTAAAGGCAGAATCCGCCGCTCACGGCTTCGATCTCTGCCGCATTACGCGCGCCGATGCGATCCCTGAGGCAGGGCAACGGCTCGGCGAGTTTATCGATGCCGGCCGCCACGGGACGATGGAGTGGATGGCGGAGACGCGCGACAGGCGCGGAGATCCTCGCACGCTCTGGAGCGACGTGAAATCCGTCGTCGTCTTCGGCCTCAATTACGCCCCGGAGGAAGATCCGCGCGGCATTCTCGACAAGCCCGACAAAGCCGCGATCTCGGTCTATGCCCGCAACCGCGACTATCATGACGTCATCAAAGGCCGGCTGAAGGAGATCGCCACACGCTTTGCGGCGCGCGCGAGCGCCGACGTGAAAGTCTTCGTCGATACTGCACCCGTCATGGAAAAGCCTCTGGCCGTGGCAGCCGGCCTCGGCTGGCAGGGAAAACACACCAATCTCGTCAGCCGCCTGCACGGCTCGTGGCTGTTTCTCGGGAGCATGTTCACCACGGCCGATCTTGCCGTCGACGCGCCGGAGACGGATCATTGCGGCTCCTGCCGCGCCTGCCTCGACATTTGCCCGACGGCCGCCTTCCCCGCGCCCTATCAGATCGATGCGCGACGCTGCATCTCCTATCTCACCATCGAGCACAAAGGGCCGATCGATCCCGACCTGCGGCCGTTGATCGGCAATCGCATCTATGGCTGCGACGACTGTCTTGCCGTCTGCCCCTGGAACAAGTTCGCAAGCTCCGCCTCGGAGATGAAGCTGAAGGCGCGGGAAGACCTGAAGGAACCGTCGATCGCCTTTCTGCTGACACTTGACGATGCCGCCTTCCGCGCCTTTTTCAGCGGCTCGCCGGTCAAGCGGATCGGCCGCGACCGTTTTATCCGCAATTTGCTGATCGCCGCCGGCAATTCCGGCATGCCGGAATTGATCGCGCAATGTCGGCTGCTCGCCGCCGACCCCTCGCCCGTGGTGCGCGGCATGGCGGTGTGGGCGCTTTCGCGGCTGATGGAGGCTGGCGAATTCGTGGCCTTTGCCGCACAAAGGGCCGATGAGCGCGATGACGGCGTGTTGAACGAATGGCGGCTGGCGGGAGTGGGCTGATGCATGTGATGATCTTTGGCTGCGGTTTTTCCGGAACGGCGATCGCAAAGGCCTTCACCGACGACGGCGTGCGCGTTTCCGGCACGACGCGCTCGGCAGAGAAGATGGAAACGCTGAGCCGTGACGGCATCGAGGCATTCCTTTTCGACGGCGAGACCTTGGAAAACAGGTTGCGCGAGGCTTTGGCTGACGTCACCCATCTCGTGCAATCGATCGCACCGGGAAAGGCCGACCCGCTGCTGCGGTTGCTCGGCGAAGACGGCGCAGCCCTGCTGCCCAGGCTCGAATGGATCGGTTACCTCTCGACCGTCGGCGTCTACGGCGACCATAAGGGCACATGGGTCACTGAGGAAACGCCCTGCGTGCCCGTTTCCGGACGGTCGAAGGAACGGCTCGAGGCCGAGGACGGCTGGCTGGCAATGGGAGAAAAGCGCGGCGTGCCGGCCGCGGTACTCCGCCTTTCCGGCATTTACGGGCCTGGGCGCAATGCCTTCTGCAATCTGGAAAAGGGCACGGCACGTCGCCTGATCAAGAAGGACCAGGTGTTCAACCGCATCCGCGTCGAGGATATCGGCGCGGCGACACGCTTCCTGTCGGAGCATCGCCTTGGCGGCATCTATAATGTCACCGACGACCGACCCGGCCCGCCGCAGGATGTGATCGTGGAGGCGGCGCGCCTGATGGACGTCGAGCCGCCGCTGGAACAGGCCTTCGAAACTGCCGAGCTGACACCGATGGCGCGCTCCTTCTACGGCGAGAACAAGCGGGTTTCGAATGCGAAACTCAAAGCCGCCGGCTTCAAATTCTCCTTCCCTGACTATCTGATGTCGCTTGCCCAATTGTGGCGGGACGAACGCTGGCGCGGCTGAAGGCGAGAAGCCATCGACCCCCACATAAAAGAGTAGGAAATTCCTACTTTTCCGGCTTATGCGAGCGATTTTCGCCTCGAATATAGTTAACGGCCTCTGAATTTGCTGAAATGTGGCAGCAAATATGGCAAGTTCCGCAAAAAAATTTCGTGATATTTGTGACGCCCGAGATGTTTACCATTCGTTCGGAAAATTCATTCGAATTTTAGCTGATTCTATTACGTTTTTTCCACGTCCTGCCATCGGCGCCGATTTCCTATATTTAATCAACGATATCACGAGTATTACATAATGTAACATTCCGTGATCGACCGTGGCACTTTTTTGCCATTTTTCGACGGATTTAAGCCCCGCCGCCTGCAAGGGCGTGAGTTCAATAGTTGAGGGACACTCCGTTTTGAAGAAAATAAGCCGTTCTATTATCGCTGCCGCAACTATTGCAGCCTGTTCTTCCTTGCTTCCGGCGGAAGGTTTTGCTGCAAATGGCTGTGGCGGTGCTTCATGGTACGCACTTCGCTCCAAAACTGCTTCCGGGGAACGTATGAACCCTGCCGTCTTGACTGCCGCACATCGTTCGCTCGCATTCGGCACCAAGGTGAAGGTCACCAACAGCCACAATGGCCGCACCGTCGTCGTTCGCATCAACGATCGCGGTCCGTTCATCCGCGGCCGCGTGCTCGATCTGTCGCGTGCCGCCGCGCAGAATATCGGCATGGTAAGCTCCGGCACGGCGAAGGTCTGCTACCAGGTCATCAGCTGAGGCCACGCGCCTCCTACATCCGGCCCGCGCCTCTACGGCGCTTGCTCTTGCCGTCAATCGCGGTTACCACGCGGTTGAGACTTGTGAACACTCCGCCCGCGACCAATCGCGCGATCGTTCACATGCCATGGCAACAGGAGACATGTGAATGCGTCTGGGCGGCCGCCTCGAAGGGGCGATTTCTGTGCTCGCGGACATCGATGCCCGCAAGCGGCCCGTCGCCGACGCGCTGAAGGACTGGGGCCTTGCGCATCGCTTTGCCGGCTCCGGCGATCGCGCCGCGATCGGCAACATCGTTTATGACGCATTGCGCATGCGTCTTTCCCATGCCTGGCTGATGGATGACGACAGTGCTGCCGCCGTTGCCCACGCCGTCATGTTCCGCCAATGGGGTTTCACACCCGAGAGCCTTGCCGCCGAACTGGCGGATGACAAGTTCGCGCCGCCGCCGCTTTCGGCCGATGCCGCCTCGGCCTTCGAAAGCCGCTCGCTCGACGATGCCCCGCCGCATATCCGCGGCGATATTCCCGTATGGGTCCAACCCTCCTTCGAACAGGCCTTCGGTGCCGAGTGGCTCGCCGAGGCACAAGCGCTTGCCGCCCGCCCGACGCTCGATCTGCGCGCCAACATCCTGAAGGCCTCCCGCGACAAGGCCGTCAAGGCGCTCGAAAGAGCCGGCGCACATGCCGCGAAGATCGCCCGCTACGGCATCCGGATTGCCGCCGGCGAAGGCGCCTCGCGTCTCCCCAACGTGACAGCCGAGCTTTCGTTCCAGAAAGGCTGGTTCGAGGTTCAGGACGAGGGGTCGCAGATCGTCGCCGACCTGGTGCTCGCGCGGGATGGCGAACAGATCCTCGACTATTGCGCCGGCGGCGGCGGCAAGACGCTCGCCATGGCGGCGGCCATGCACAATAAGGGCCAGGTTCACGCCTATGATGCCGACCGCAAGCGGCTGGCGCCGATCATCGAGCGGCTGAAGCGGGCGGGCACCCGCAATGTCCAGGTCCATGACGACGCCAAGGGGCTCTCCGGCCTTGCCGGACGCTGCGACAAGGTACTGGTCGACGCGCCCTGCACCGGCACCGGCACGTGGCGCCGCCGCCCCGATACGAAATGGCGGTTGACGGCGAAGAATCTCGACGAGCGTACCGCCCAGCAGCAAGACGCGCTGGCACAGGCAAGCGGCTTCGTCAAATTAGGCGGCGAGCTGATCTACGTCACCTGTTCGGTGCTGCCCCAAGAAAACGAGGAACAGGTGCGCCGCTTCACGGCCGACAATCCCGACTTCGAGATCGTCAACGCCCTGCCCGCCTGGGATGGCCTGTTCGGCAAGGACGCCCCGCGTCCGCATTCTTCCGACGGCCTGACGGTGACGCTGACGCCCGCCTCCACCGATACGGACGGCTTCTTCTTCTGCCGCATGCAGCGCAAGGGCTGACGCGGGATAGTGATGCCGCGCAGTGGTGACGCTGAGCGCCAAGTGCGGCGCGCTTGCTGCCATCTTTTCAAACAGATGCCCTTCAAAGAGGCTGGTTTGCAATGCCCTGTCCGATCTTAAAATTATTCCAAACTAGAGTATTTGACACCAGTTTGCTTTTGGGCGAAGAGACGAGGCCCGATTAGACGGAAAATCCGTCACAGGAGAGGATCATGAAGCTCAACACATTCCGCGCGGCCGTGCTGGCGATCGCCCCCGCAGCCCTGCTCGCCCTTCCCGCGCATGCCGAGACCGATGCTGCCGCCGTGGTGAAACACTATGCCGACGTGGCGCACGCCAAATACGAGGACTCGCTGACGACGGCCAAGGCGCTCGACGCCGCCATCGATGCCTTCCTGAAAGCGCCGACCGATGAGACGCTGAAAGCCGCCAGGGACGCCTGGATCAAGGCGCGCGTCCCCTACCAGCAGACGGAAGTCTATCGCTTCGGCAATCCGATCGTCGACGACTGGGAAGGCAAGATCAATTCATGGCCTCTCGATGAAGGCCTGATCGACTACGTCGACTCCTCCTACGGCACCGAGAGCGACGAAAATTCTCTCTATGTGGCGAATGTCATCGCCAACAAGACGATCAAGATCGACGGCAAGGATGTCGACGCCTCCAAGCTGACGCCGGAATTCCTCTCCGGCACGCTTGCCGAAGCTGGCGGCATCGAGGCCAATGTCGCGACAGGCTACCACGCCATCGAATTCCTGCTCTGGGGACAGGATCTGAACGGCACGGGGCCTGGCGCAGGCAACCGCCCGGCAACCGATTACGACCTCAAGAATTGCACGCACGGCAATTGCGATCGTCGCGCCGAATATCTGAAGTCCGCGTCCACCCTGCTCGTTTCCGATCTGCAGGAAATGACCGACAACTGGAAGCCGGACGGCGCTGCGACAAAGAACGTCGAAGCCGATCCGAAAGCCGGCCTCGTCGCGATCCTGACGGGCATGGGTTCGCTCTCCTACGGCGAGCTTGCTGGTGAGCGCATGAAGCTCGGCCTTTTGCTGCACGATCCGGAAGAAGAGCATGACTGCTTCTCGGACAATACCTACAACTCGCATCTCAACGACGCGATCGGCATCGCCGCCGCCTACACGGGCGACTATACCCGCGTCGACGGCACCAAGCTCGCCGGCCCGTCGCTGCACGATCTTGTTGCTGCCAAGGACAAGGCACTCGATGCCGAGATGGAAGGCAAGCTCAACAAGACGCTCGATGCGATGAATGCCATGGCAAAGCGCGGCGAGACGGTCGAGAAGTACGACCAGATGATCGCCGAGGGCAACAAGGAAGGCAACGCCATCGTCCAGGCCGCCATCGACGGGCTGATCGACCAGACGAAATCGATCCAGCGCGTTATTGCCGCACTCGATCTCGGCACGGTTCAGCTTGAAGGTTCCGACAGCTTGGATAATCCTAACGCCGTCTTCAAATAAGCACAAAGGCGGGCCGCTCCCACCGGAGCGGCCCGAACCCCTGAAATGTCGCATACCCCGGTTCGCCGATTGATCGCCAGCGCAGCGCTCTGCGCCATGCTTGCCGGTTTTTCGGCAGCAATCGCCGCCGGTTTCGATCTGCCGACGAAACGCGCGGATCTTTCCGAGGCCGATCTCAAACGCGTCGCCGACGTGGCGCGGCCGACGGCGGATTTTTCCAAAGCTGAACAATACGAAGCGATGCAGGCGGGTGCGGCGACCTCGATCAATCCAGTCACCGAGGACAGCTTTTCGCATATTTCGGCCAATATCCCCTTCGAAGAGGAGCAGCAATTCAGGCTCGGCAACGCGCTCTTCCGCAAGCTCTGGGTTTCCGCTCCGTCTTCGACGCAGGCCTCTGACGGCCTAGGGCCGCTCTTCAACGCCCGCTCCTGCATGAGCTGTCATGTCAATGACGGCCGTGGCAAGCCGCCGGAAGGGGGGCCGAGCGCCACTTCGATGCTGCTGCGGCTGGCGCGCGCGGCCAAGACAGCGGAGGAGGAAAAGGCGATAGCACAGGCGGATGTCGTCAATTTCCCCGATCCGGTCTACGGACACCAGCTGCAGGACCTCGCCGTTCCCGGCCTTGCCGCCGAAGGAAAGATGGCTATCAGCTACAGCGAGGAACCGGTGACGCTCGGCGACGGCGAGACGGTGTCGCTGCGCCGGCCGAGCTATACGGTTGAGAACCCCGCCTACGGTCCGCTCGATCCCGCCACCACGATTTCACCCCGCGTTGCCTCCGCCATGATCGGTCTTGGGCTGATCGAGGCCATTCCGGAAGCCGATATCCTTGCCCATGCCGATCCCGACGATGCCGACGGCGACGGCATCTCCGGCAAGGCGGCAATCGTGCGCGACCATCGCAGCGGGAAGATCGCGCTCGGGCGCTTCGGCTGGAAGGCGCAGAACGCCACGGTGCGCGACCAGAGCGCCGACGCCTTCGCCAACGATATCGGCATCTCGACGCCCGATCAGCCGAATGCGCAGGGCGACTGCACCAAGGCGGAAGAAAAATGCCTCGATATGCCGACCGGCGTGCAGAAGCGGCTGGGCGTGGAAGAAGCGCCGGGGCCCATCCTTGACCTCGTGACCTTCTATTCCGAAAATCTCGCCGTTCCGGCGCGGCGCAAGGCGAGCTTCCCCGAAACGCTGCGGGGCAAGCGGATCTTCTACGAAACCGGCTGCATTTCCTGCCATGTGCCGAAATTCGTCACCCGCCGGGATACGCCGGACAAGGCGCAGTCCTTCCAGCTGATCTGGCCTTATTCCGACTTCCTTCTGCACGACATGGGCGACGGTCTCGCCGACGGCCAACAGGTCGGCCTCGCAAGCGGACGTGAATGGCGCACGCCGCCGCTATGGGGTATAGGACTGACCCGGACAGTCAGCGGACACAGCTTTTTCCTGCATGACGGCCGTGCGCGTGATCTCACCGAAGCGATCCTCTGGCATGGCGGCGAAGCTGAAAAGGCCCGCAACGCTTTCTCCTCCCTGTCCAAAGAGGACAGGGAGGCCCTGATTACATTCCTGGAGTCACTTTGATGCGCCTTTGGCACCCTTTGCTCTGCCTCACTCTGATCGGCTTCGCCACGTCGGCGACCGCCCAGACCGCCGCTCCTCCGGCAGGGCTGAACGAGGATGCCGTTCCCGCCGTCATGCAGCGCGCTGTCGACGAGGTGATCCGTCCCGGCTATCGCAACATGCAACAATCGGCCGCCCGGCTGACGACGGCGATGAAGGATCTTTGTGACGGCGGCACACAACAGACGCTCGACAAGGCGAAATCCGCTTTCGACGATACGATCCGCTACTGGTCGATCATCGAGATCGTCCAAACCGGCCCCGTCATCCAGGACAATCTCTTCGAGCACATCCTGTTCTATCCCGACCGCAAGGGCGTTGGCCTCAAGCAGGTACAGGCGCTGATCGCCAAGGCCGATCCCAAGGATGCGACGGTCGATGCGATCGCCGGCAAGAGCGTGGCGCTGCAGGGCCTGACCGCGCTGGAATATGTGCTTTACGGCAATGGTTCGGACGATCTGATCAAGCAGAAGGGCGGCTTCCGCTGCCTTTACGGCCAGGCCGTCGCCGGCAATATCCAGCGTGAGGCCGGCGAAGTCGTCGCCGCCTGGGAAAAGCCCGACGGCATACAGGCGAGCTGGAAACATCCGGGCTCGCAGAGCAACGATTTCATGGACAACAAGGAAGCCGTCACCGCGCTGCTCGGCATTCTCGTCCACGGCACGGAGAATATCCGCGACCAGCGGCTGGAACAGTTCTACAAGGGCAAGGACACTCCGCCGCGCCCACGCATGGCGATCTACTGGCGTTCGAAAAACACCTGGAAGTCGATGGCCGCCAATCTCGAAGGCCTGCGCACGCTCTGGCAGAAGGCCGGCATGGCCGAGCTTTTGCCGGCGGACAAACAGGCGGTCGCCGCCTTGATCGACGAGGAATTCAAATCGCTGCTCGACAGCGTGCCGAAGCTCAACCCCGACATCGACGTCGCAACCAGCGATGCGGAGAAGGCCAAGCTCGATACGCTTCTTGCCGAGAGCCGCGACCTGATCACCAAGATCAGCGACGAATATGGCGCAGCCATCGGCCTTTCGGCCGGCTTTTCCTTTTCGGACGGAGACTGAAACAATGATGCAAAGTGCCGCGATCGACCGACGCAGCTTCGTCAAGGCGGCGGGGCTCGGCTTCCTTGCGGCCTTGGCGCCAAAGTCGCTGATGGCGCTCGAACGGGCCGATGCGGTCTATGCTTCGGGCATTCGCGCAGCGGACGGCTCCTTTGCCGTCGCGACCGTGACGGAGCGCGGCGAGATCGTCGATCAGGTCGCCCTTCCCGCGCGGGCGCACGGCATGGCTTTCAGCGCCGCCAGCGGCAAGACGGTCGCCTTCGCGCGCAGGCCCGGCACCTATGCGATGATCTTCGATCCCCGGAACAAGGGCGAACCGATCGTCATCAGCTCCCGGGAGGACCGGCATTTCTACGGTCACGGCGCCTTCTCGCCCGATGGCCGCATCCTGTATGCCAGCGAGAACGACTTCGACGGCAATCGCGGCATGATCGGTCTCTACGACGCCAGCGACCGCTTCAGGCGCATCGGCGAATTCGAGACATACGGCATCGGTCCGCACGATATGACGGTGTCCGATGACGGACGCCTCCTGATCGTCGCCAATGGCGGCATCGAGACACATCCGGATTTCGGCCGCACCAAGCTCAATCTCGGAGCGATGCAGCCGTCGCTTGTTCTGATCGATGCGGCAACCGGCGCGCTGATCGAAAAACATGTGCTGCCCGCCGAATGGTCGGAACTCTCCACCCGACATGTCGATCTCGACGGGAACGGCCGCATCTGGTTCGCCTGCCAGTATGAAGGCCACCGCAGGGATCTGCCGCCGCTTGTTGGGCATTTCGCCAAGGGCGAGGATCTTTCCTTCGTCGACCTGCCGGAGGAGACGACGCGCAGACTTGCCAATTACGTCGGAGCGATCGCCGTCAATCGCCGCGATGGCCTCGTCGGCGTCACCTCGCCGAAGGGCGGCGCCTCGGTGACCATCGATGCAAGGACGGGCAAGGTGCTGGCCGAGACAACAGTTCCGGATGCTGCGGGCATCGCGCCGGCAAGAGACGGCTTTGCCGTCTCCTCCTATGACGGCGATTTTCTGTCGACCCGCAGCGATGTCGCCTGGGATCAGCATATCGTGCGCATTTCTCAGCCGGCGCGTGAATAGGCCTTCTGCTCGGCACTGATGCTCGCTGCCGCCGCCCTTGCCGACTCATGCAGCCATTCGCTTCCGCGCACCCGCAGATCCTCCAGGATAGCCGCAACCGCCTCCGGATCGTCGGAATGGCAATTGGCGATTTCGAAGCCCGTCAGTTCGAGCATCGTCGGCGCAAGCAAGATTTCCGGGTGCTTGTCGATCTCGATCTTGCGGCTGTTCGGAGAGAGCCGGCGAAGGAGGATGCGGCCTGAGACGCTGTAGTGGGGATTGGCCGATCGCGCCCGCCCCGCGGCGATTTTGCCCGCATGGATGGCCACATCCTGCGGCCTGTGGCAAAGCGACCAGGCGGACGGCACCAGCGCCTTCGCCTCCCGCAGCACCGGCCCCCCCTGCCATTCGGCATAGGCGACGAAACGCGGCCGGCCGAGGCTGCCTGTGCCGGCGGTGCGCGGCTTTGCTACGAAGGAGCCGGACCCTGGCGGCAATGCGCCGGCCAGTGCCTTGATATAGGCTGATGGCGCCGGCTTCTTGCCTGGAGGCAGCGTTTCGTATTTCTCCCAGAATTCGCGGCGCTCGGGATTCGGCAGGACCAACGCCTTGCGCAGCCACTTGTAGTCGCGCTCGAGGATGACGGGGAGCGGATTTTCAAGGCCCCTGCGATAGCCGCCCAGAATCAGTTCACAGATCATTCGGACCGGGGGACCATCATCGCCGCGCGCCAGGATGGCGCTTGCCGCCAGGCGAACGAGATCGAGCGCATAGGGCATCACCGCCGCATCGTCGAAATCATTGGCGCCCCAGACGAGCCGGCCTTCGACATCGCGCCAGGTGCCGAAATTCTCCAGATGCGTATCGCCGATTGCCAGCACCTCGGGCGCGCCGCTGAGGTCCGGGCAGATATCAAGGATGGTCTCGGACCAACGCCAATAGGTGGCGCGCAGGAAGACGAAATCGTCGCTTCGCATCTTCTCGTGCTTCTTGCGCAGATCCTCCTTGACGAGATCATCGCCGAGCTGGTCGGCGAGCCAGTTCTCATATTCCAGGACCGATTGCGATATCGTCGTCATGCCGCTGGTGCTCCATCATGTCGAGACCCGTTGAGCAGAATACGCGCAAGGCGCGAGCCCACAATCACCTTTGCACGGACCGCGACAGGCCGGCCGAGCACGGCCCGATCTTTCCACTATCGTCGCAGGCGATTTCGGCAATGTCCAGCTTGTCGAATCCGGCGCGCCATGCCACTTTCGCCGCTTCAAGAGGGGCAGCCATGAGTGAGACTGACAGGGGCGATTTCCGCGCGCGAATCCGCCGCAATTTTGCGCGCCAGGCGGCGATGCAGACGATCGGCGCGGAACTGACGCGCGTCGAGCACGGCGTCGTCGAGATCGAACTTCCCTTCGACGTCAAACTGACACAGCAGCACGGCATCCTGCATGCGGGTATCATTTCCGCCGCGCTCGATTCGGCCTGCGGTTTTGCAGCCTACAGTGTCATCGACCCCGAAGCCTCGATCCTGACGATCGAATTCAAGGTCAATCTCATGTCGCCGGGGCGTGGCGATCGTTTCCTATTCCGCGGGGAAATCACCAAACCCGGCTCCACCATCATCGTCGCCGACGGGCGAGGCTATGCGATCAGCGACGGGCCGGCGAAACTCATCGCCTCCATGACGGGAACGATGATGGTCATCCGTGGTAGAGAGGGAATTACTGGATGAAGTTCGAACTGAAATCGGTCGCGGGGAAATCCATCCTTTTCGTGATGGCGGCGGAGGCCGAATACGGGCCCTTCCTGCGTTCGCGCATCGAGCCTTTGATGACGGGCGTCGGCCCGGTCGAGGCAGCGGTCGCTCTGACCAAGGCCTTGGCGCGGCTCGATGCAGCAGACGACCTGCCGGATCTCGTCGTTTCCCTCGGCTCGGCCGGCTCCGCCAAACTGGAACAGACCGAAATCTATCAAGTGACCTCGGTTTCCTATCGCGACATGGATGCCTCGCCGCTCGGCTTCGAAAAAGGCCTGACACCTTTCCTCGACCTGCCTGCGACGCTTGAACTGCCGCTGCGCATTCCCGGCATCCCGGAAGCCAGCCTTTCCACCGGCGGCAACGTCATCTCCGGCGCCGCCTACACCAATATCGACGCTGATATGGTCGACATGGAGACCTATGCGGTGCTGCGCGCCTGCCAGGGCTACAAGCTGCCGCTGATCGGGCTGCGCGGCATTTCCGACGGCGTGGTCGAGCTGCAGCATATTTCGGGCTGGACCGAATATCTGCACATCGTCGACCGCAAGCTCTCCTACGGTGTCGACAGTCTGTTCACGGCGCTGGAAGACGGGGTTTTCTGGTTCTGAACCTGACAGCCCCGCGCATCTTGCCAGACGTGCGGGGACAATTGGAACAATAAAAAGCCGATGCCGCCGATTTCCCGGATTGCAAGGCGAAGCGCTTTTCTTTAAAGCCTCGCCATGACCCAGACAGCACATCCCGACTCCGTTCTCATCGTCGATTTCGGCAGCCAGGTGACCCAGCTCATCGCACGGCGCGTGCGCGAGGCCGGCGTCTATTGCGAGATCGTTCCCTTCCAATCGGCCGAAGAAGGCTTCAAGCGCCTGCAGCCGAAGGCCGTGATCCTGTCCGGCAGCCCGGCTTCCACGGTGGACGAGGGGTCGCCGCGAGCGCCCCAGATCATCTTCGACAGCGGCCTGCCGGTCTTCGGCATCTGTTACGGCCAGCAGACGATGTGCATGCAGCTCGGCGGCAAGGTCGAGAGCGGCCATCACCGCGAATTCGGCCGGGCCTTCCTCGATGTGGACAAGGATTGCCAGCTGTTCGAGGGCCTCTGGTCCTCCGGTTCGCGCCATCAGGTCTGGATGAGCCACGGCGACCGCGTCACGGCGCTGCCTGAAGGGTTCGAGGTGATCGCCACCTCCTCCAACGCGCCCTTCGCCTTCATCGCCGACGAGAAGCGCAAATATTACGGCGTGCAGTTCCATCCCGAGGTCGTGCATACGCCCGACGGCGCCAAGCTGATCGGCAACTTCATCCACAATATCGCCGGCATCAAGGGCGACTGGTCGATGTCGGCCTACCGCCAGAAGGCGGTCGAACAGATCCGCGAGCAGGTGGGCGACAAGCGCGTCATCTGCGCACTTTCGGGCGGCGTCGACAGTTCCGTCGCGGCGCTGCTGATCCACGAGGCCGTCGGCGACCAGCTGACCTGCATCCTCGTCGACCACGGGCTGATGCGCAAGGACGAGGCGGCCGGCGTCGTCGCCATGTTCCGCGAGCACTACAATCTGCATCTCTTGCATGTCGATGCGTCCGACCGCTTCATCGGCGAGCTCGAAGGCGTCAGCGACCCTGAGACCAAGCGCAAGATCATCGGTCGTCTCTTCATCGAAACCTTCGAGGAAGAGGCAAAGAAACTCGGCGGCGCCGATTTCCTCGGCCAGGGCACGCTCTATCCCGACGTGATCGAGAGCGTCTCCTTCACCGGCGGCCCTTCCGTCACCATCAAATCGCATCACAATGTCGGCGGCCTGCCGGAACGCATGAAGATGCAGCTCGTCGAACCGCTGCGCGAGCTCTTCAAGGACGAGGTGCGCGCGCTCGGCCGCGAACTCGGCCTTCCCGACAGCTTCATCGGCCGCCACCCCTTCCCCGGCCCCGGCCTTGCGATCCGCTGCCCCGGCGGCATCACCCGCGAAAAGCTGGAAATCCTGCGCGAAGCCGATGCGATCTATCTCGACGAAATCCGCAAGGCCGGCCTCTACGACGCCATCTGGCAGGCTTTCGCCGTGCTGCTTCCCGTCCAGACCGTCGGCGTCATGGGCGACGGACGCACCTATGAATTCGTCTGCGCACTGCGCGCCGTGACTTCAGTCGACGGCATGACGGCGGACTTCTACCACTACGACATGGAATTCCTCGGCCGCGCCGCGACCCGCATCATCAACGAGGTTCGCGGGATCAACCGTGTGGTCTACGACGTTACGTCGAAGCCGCCTGGTACGATCGAGTGGGAATGAGGAGCGCAGAGTAGACGAGAATTGCCGGGCCCCTAGGCCGGATCCGGATGTCGTTTGACGCGAAGAAGCGTCCGCGCTCAATATGAGCGCGACGGAGCTATAACCGGGTAGCGAAAAAGATGACGCTGGGGCGTATCAATCAGCGCGATCTACCGACACCTAAGCCGCTCCGCGGATCGGATTGACGATCTGAAGTCCGGCAAAGTCCCTTTCATTATCTGTCACCACCACGCATTCGTTCGCACTGGCGACAGCGGCGATGATCATGTCGAGTCCGCTGCGCGGCTTGCCGGCCGCCTTCCCTTCCGCCATCAGTCGCGCCCAGATCAGGCCTGCCTTGCCGTCGAACGATAGAATGCGGCCCGCAAACAGCGCCTGGAGCCCGTCACGCCCGGAAAACCATTTGTCGAGCGCGTCTCGCTTCTTGCCACGCGGCTGTTCCAAAATTCCGCGACGTATCTCCGCAACGGTCAGTGAGGCGATGAACAAGTCCTCGTCGCGTTGTGTCGACATCCATGCCAGAAGCGATTCCGATGGCTGCGGTTTGATAACATTGCTGATGATGTTGGTGTCCAAAAGAAAGCGCGTCACAGGTCGACCTTACGCCCCTCTTCACGGGGCCGGGAGAGATCGAGTTCGGCGTCCACCAGCGGCGAACGACGCAATGCGGCGAGAATCCCTCCAAGCTTCGGCGGGTCGCCGCCGATCGACTTGCTTACCGCTGCACGAAGCTCTGAAGCCTCAGGTGTATCCTCTGAGAGGCGTCTGGCGAGCGATCGGATGAGATCGCGATCGGTGTCCTTGGCGAGCACTTCGAAGCGCGCCAAGCCACGCTCGCCAAGGCGAGATCGATAATTTTGGATAGCGCGCTTCTGTGAACTTACCATAATGACCTCCGATTATTTCCAGTAATATAGCCGGAAATAGGCTTTTAAGCAAGATTACAGCGCCGCGCGCGCAAATGAGACTACCGCCTCCCTGCCCGGCGCACATAATCGACCAGCGCGCGCAGCTTCAGCGGCTGCCTTTGCCGTCTGGGATAGTAGAGGTAGAAACCCGGAAATGGCGGGCAGAAATCTTCGAGCAACGGCACGAGTTCGCCGCGATCGAAATAGGGTTGGAAGGTTTCCACCATGCCGAAGGTGATGCCGGCTCCCGCGCAAGCCAAGCGGATCATCATTCCCATATCGTTGGTCGTGACGGCCGGGTCGACGGCGACATCGAAGTCGCGGTGGTTTTCGGTGAACTCCCAGCGATAGGGCGCCGTATCGGGGCGCGGGCGCCAGCCGATGCAGGCATGGTTCTGCAGGTCGCGGGGATGGCGGGGATGGCCGCAGCGCTCGAGATAAGCGGGAGATGCGACCGGGCATTGCCGCTGCTTTTCGGAGACGGAAATTGCGATCATGTCCTGCTCGATCACCTCGCCGAGCCGGACACCAGCATCGAAACCAGCCTCGACGATATCGAATTCCTCATCCGTAATCACGATATCGAGTTTGACGTCGGGGCAAGCTTCGATGAAGCCGGCCAGCAAGGTGCCGGACAGGAAACTCTCGGCGATCGAGGAGACGGTGATCCTCAAGAGGCCGCTCGGACGCGCCTGCATTTCCCTGACCGTCTGCATCGCATCCTTGACCTGGCGGACCGATGGCCGAACCGCCTCGAAGAAGACTTCGCCGGCTTCGGTCAGGCTGACGCTGCGCGTTGTGCGCTGGACCAGGGCGACGCCGACCCGATCCTCCAGGCGCTGCAGGGCCTGGCTGACGGCGGAGCGGGTGACGCCGAGCCGCTCGCCGGCGAGCCGGAAGTTGCGCGCTTCCGCCACCGCAAGAAAGACTGAAATGCCTTCGAGATCATCGATCATTGGTTAGCATTTCTAACCAAGGCATCTCGGATTGGCAACTTAATCGCCGGGGATGGGCGGGCTATCTTTCAGTCGAGGTCAAGCAAGGCTTCGAAAGGAGGAGCGATGCGCAACATTTCCAACAGTCCTATTCTGCATTTTTTCGCCGCAACCACCTTGGCGGGCACAGCGACCAGTTCCTCAGCCGCCGATGCCGTGAACGACCGAGAGCCCCAGCAGCAACAGACAAGCGAGCGTGGAATGCAGCAACATCCTTATGTCGGTATGTGGGTGACGGAAGACGGCCGCGTCCGCCACGAACTTTTGCCGAATGGCCGTTACGACGAAGCCCGCGGAAACCGGGAAAGTGCCTATCGAGGACGCTACGAAGTCACCGGAAGGCATATCGAATACTGGGACGACACCGGCTTCACGGCCGATGGCGATTTCGTAGACGAGAAGACCCTCCATCATGGCGGCATGGTGCTTCGCCGCAGGTGAGGCGCCGCCTGAAAGGCAATACCACCAAGGATAAGGCCGCATTTACCGGCCGGAAAGGATGACGATCATGTCTTCCACAACACCCATCTGGTTCATCACCGGAGCGTCGTCCGGCCTCGGCCGGGCACCAGCCGAAGCCGTTCTGGCCCGTGGCTGGCGCGCCGCCATGACGGCGCGCAGACCCGAGACCTTGGCAGATCTCACAGCAGAGCATGGCGACAGGGCGCTTACTCTTGCCCTCGATGTAACGGACAGCCGCTCAGTTGCCCGTGCGGTTCGTGACGCCGAAACGCATTTCGGTGCAATCGATGTTCTCGTCAACAATGCCGGCTACGGCTACCTCTCGGCGATCGAAGAGGGCGACGATGCTGAGATACGCGCCCAGTTCGAGACCAATGTCTTCGGATTGATCGATGTCACCAAGCAGGTCCTGCCGGGCATGCGCGCACGCCGGCAAGGGCATATCTTCAACGTCTCCTCGCTTGGCGGGCTCGTCGCCTTCGCCGCAACCGGCTACTACCACGCCACCAAATTTGCGGTCGAAGGCCTGTCGGAATCTCTTTCGTATGAGGTCAGGCCGCTTGGCATCGATGTGACGATCCTCGAACCCGGCGCCTTCCGCACGGATTGGGCCGGCCGGTCGATGGTCGAGTCCGACACGATCATCGATGACTATGCCGAAACGTCAGGCAAGCGGCGCCAGGCCACCCGTTTGGTCTCCGGCAACCAGCCGGGAGATCCGGCCCGTGCTGCAATTGCGATCATATCCGCATTCGAGGCAACCGAGCCGCCGCTGCGCCTGCTGCTCGGCGCACCCGCCCTGAAGATCGCCCGCGAAAGGCTCGATGCGCTGCGCGCAAATTTCGATGCCTGGGCAGAGACGACGCTCAGCGCCGACTTCCCAATCTGACGCGCCACCAAGAAACTGCTTAACTTGCCAATGGAGCTTGAAATGTCTGATATCGAAGGAAAAGTCGTAGCCATCACCGGGGCCAGCAGCGGCATCGGACAGGCTGCGGCCAAGGTGCTGGCTGCGGCCGGCGCCCATATCGTGATCGGCGCGCGCCGTACCGAGCGCCTAGAGGAACTCGCCGGCGACATCGCCGCAAAGGGCGGGACGGTGCGCCTGCGACGGCTTGACGTCACCGACCGTTCCCAGGTGGAAGCCTTCGCAGGCTTTGCCAGATCCGAATTCGGCCGGCTGGATGTGATCGTCAACAATGCCGGCATCATGCCGCTCTCGCCGCTCGAGGCCCTCAAGGTCGACGAGTGGGACCAAATGGTCGACGTCAATATCAAGGGTGTTCTCTACGGGATCGCGGCGGCGCTTCCGATCATGAAGGCGCAGGGATCGGGGCAGATCATCAACCTGTCTTCGATCGGCGGCCACAGCGTCTCTCCGACCGCCGCCGTCTATTGCGCGACGAAATTCGCAGTGCGGGCGATCTCGGACGGATTGCGGCAGGAGACCGATCGTATCCGCGTCACCGTCATCTCGCCCGGCACGACGACGTCGGAACTGGCCGACACCATCACCGATCCGACGGCGCGGGAAGCCATGAAGGCTTTCAGGGCGATCACGATCAGCCCCGAGGCCATCGCCAATTCGATCCTCTACGCCGTCAGCCAGCCCGATGACGTCGATGTCAGCGAGATCATCATCCGGCCGACAGCCAGCCCGCATTGATCGGCTGAGAGACTGGCAAAGCAATTCCAGCAAAAGTGTAGAGCGGGTTTGCCAGGCAAAGCGCGAAGCGATTTTGCCGGGAATTACGGAAAGCGAAAAAGCCTCCGCCGCCTAAAAACCCAGCGACTGCTGGGCAGGCGGCGGCGCTGCGAGGTTGACGCCTTCGAGCTCCAGCATGCGGGCCTTCGATGACGAACCGCCGGGAGCGGAGAAGCCGCCGATCTTGCCGCCGGCGGCGAGCACCCGGTGGCAGGGAATGATCAGAGCGACCGGGTTCTTCGCCATTGCCTGGCCAACGTCGCGGGCGGCTTCCGGCCCGACGCCGAGCTCCTTCGCCAACGCGCCGTAAGTGGTCGTGCGGCCCCAGCCGACGCGCCGTACCGCCGCATAAATCTCCCGGAAGAAGGTATCCTGGCCGGCAAGATCGAGTTCGACGCCGGAAAAATCCGTTTCCTCGCCCTGGAAGTAACGCTTCACGGCGGCGACCGTCTCGAGCACGTCAGGCGTTGGCGTTCCGGGTTCGGCACCCGGCAATCGGCGCAGCAGCAGCCGCTCGGTCGCTTCCGCGGCTTTCGTCGGCAGCTGGAAGCGGGTGATGCCGGCGTCGCTCCAGGCAATACCGCAAAAGCCACTCGCGGTTTCGAAGATGAAATAGTGGTGCATAGTCTCAGCCATGACACAGCCTCCGCGTTTTCGATTACCGACAAAATCGTATGGAGCGACTGCTGTTTCAACCCGTTTCTTGCGTGCGACGGAAATTATTGTTCTCTTTTTGTTCTTGATGTACCACCCCGCCAGGAATATCCTACCTCGCATTTGGAAACGACGAGGCGGGCCATGACGGCCTTGCGATCCTATGAACCAGATGTCTTTCGACTTCGACCATGACCGCAGTCGGCGTGGGCGGCCGGGCCACAGCGACGGCGATGGACACCAGCTTTTCTTTGCCCTCTGTCCTCCTGACGCCATCGAGCAGCAGGCGGCGTCGATCGCCCATGACTATCGTCGAGCCTTCTCCCTTTCCGGCGAGCCGCGGCTGACGACTTTGCATGTGACAATCATCTGGGTCGGCGACTATCCGAGGCTGCCAGAGAATGTGGTCTTCGCGGCGCTACAGGCCGGCGCCGCAGTCGAGAGTGCCCCGATCGCAATGAGCTTCGATCTGATCATGCGATTCCCGCATGCTCGAGCGCTTGTGCTTTGCGGCGAAGGCGGACGCAAACCGCTCACCCGACTGCGCGTCCAACTCGGCGTTAGCATGCACAATGCCGGATTCCCGCATAATATCAGCGGCGATTTCAAGCCGCACATGACACTGCTCTACGACCGCAAGGCCGTGCCGACGGCGACCCTCGACACACCGGTTTCATGGACGGCATCTGAATTCCTGCTCGTCCACAGTCTTCTCGGAAACACCGACATCACATCATCGATCGCTGGCCGTTGCTTGGCTGAGGCAACGATGTCCTGCCTACCCCGGCTTGCGCTTGGCTGATTTACCCGCATAAAGCTCTGGAAACCTTTTCTGGGTTGCAGCCGGGGAGCGAAGACAAAATGGACGTTTCAGAGATCATCATCCCGGGAGATACGCCGGGAACGGAGTGGCGGCTGCCGGTGCTGCGCTTTAAGGGCAGCGATCCGAAGGCGCCGAAGGTCTATATTCAGGCGGCACTGCATGCCGGCGAACTGCCGGGAACGGTGCTGCTGCATTTCCTTTGCGAGCGGCTGCGGCAGGAAGGCCAAGGCGGGATCGCCGGCGATATCACCATCGTGCCGCAGGCCAATCCGATCGGTGCGGCGCAGTCGCATTTTGGCGAATTGCAGGGCCGTTTCGACTTGGGCTCACGCACCAATTTCAACCGCGATTTCCCACTGATCCCCCTTGTCGATCGGGCGACGCTGACCGAAGATCTCGATGATTATCCGGCTACTGACAGACTGAAGCGGCAGCTGCTGCATATGGCGCTAGGAGCCGATCTCGTGCTCGACCTGCATTGCGATGACGAATCCCTGCAATATGCCTATATCGACGAGACCTTCTGGCCGGAGGCGGCCGATCTCGCCGCCGCACTCGAGATGGAAGCCGTGCTGCTTTCGGACGGCGAAAGCTCGGCCTTCGAGGAAGCCGTGGGCTTTGCATGGAAGTACGAAGTTCCCGGCGAGCGCCAGTCCCGGTTGCCCGGCAAACTTTCCGTCACCGTCGAACTGCGCGGCAAACGCGACGTCGACCCGATACTGGCGAAAAGGGATGCCGACGGGCTCTGGCGTTTCCTCGCAGCACGCGGGATCGTCAACAGCGAGAAGGCTACGGCAGCCGTATTCTCCGGTCCGGCCGTGCCGCTCGACAATGTCGAGATCATCCGCGCACCTGAAGGCGGGGCCGTGCTCTTTCATCGCAACATCGGCGAGAGGATGGCAGAAGGCGATCTTCTGGCGACAATCGTCACCCGGCCGGGGCAGCCGGGCGGCAGCATCGAGCTATATGCGCCTCAGGATGGGCTGATCCTGACCCGGACGTCCGACCGGCTGGTGCGGCGGCGCGGTGACCTGATGAAGATTGCCTGCGGCAGCCCGAGCAAGGCTTCGCGCAGGGCCGGCGCACTGGAGAATTGAGTCAGGCCGGCTTTGCGCCCGAGTATCCCGCATGGATCGAAGGGATCGAGGGATAAGAGTAGCACGGCGTTTGCGCCGGCCGTCGTGCATGTTATTTCGCTGCCATCACAGGGAGATCGATCAAGCATGGCCATCACCATCTATGGCATCAAGAATTGCGACACGATGAAGAAGGCCCGCGGGTGGCTGGAAGAGCACGGCGTCGCTTATGAGTTTCACGATTACAAGGCGTCGGGTATCGACCGTGCCCATCTCGAAGCCTGGATCGACGAAGCCGGTCTCGACACCGTGCTCAACCGCGCCGGGACCACCTTCCGCAAGCTGCCCGATGCCGACCGCGAAAACCTGACCCGGGAAAAGGCGATCGCACTGATGATCGACCAGCCGTCGATGATCAAGCGGCCGGTGCTGGAAACAAAGGGCAAGCTGCTGATCGGCTTCAAGCCGGAGGCCTACGCGGATATGTTCGAGCGCTGAGCGATGTCCAAGACCACGCGCGCGACACAGGCTCTTACCCAAGCAGGCGTCGCCTTCACCGTCCATGTCTATGATTACGACCCCGGCGCCGAGCGTGTCGGGCTGCAGGCGGCCGAGGCGCTGGGCGAGGCGCCGCACCGGGTGCTGAAGACGCTGATGGCCGAGGTGGACGGCAAGCCGGTCTGCGTCGTCGTGCCGTCGGACCGCGAAGTCAGCATGAAGAAGCTTGCGAGCGCCTTTCACGGCAAGTCGGCCAACATGATGAAGCCTGCCGATGCGGAGCGGCTGACGGGTTATCATGTCGGCGGCATCAGCCCGTTCGGCCAGAAGAAGACCGTGCCGACGGCGATCGAGGAGGCCGCCCTTGCTGAACCGCTCGTTTATATCAATGGCGGCCAACGCGGGCTGCAGGTAAGGCTCGATCCCAAGGATGCGTTGAAGGCGCTGAAAGCCGTCGCCGCGTCACTGATCGCCTGATCAGAGCATGTTGCCCAAAAGTGTAAGCGGTTTTCAGGCGACATCATGCTCTCGAACTAGAGAAAGCGGTCGAGCAGGCCGGCGATCGCCTTCGCCTCGCTTTCGGAGAGCTTGCAGCCGATATTGGTTTCGATCGACCTGGCATAAACGGCCCACATGCGCTCACGAAGCTCTCGGCCGGCATCGGTAATCACCACCCAGCGCCCGCGGCCATCCCTAGCGAAGACCTCGCGCCGGACCAGGCCCTCTTTCGCCAGCCGGTCGATCAGGCGGGACAGATTATACTGCGCCAGCAACGTCCGCTCCTCGATCTCATAGGGACGCAGCTTGCCGGATTGCGCGCGCGCCAATTCCCAGAGTACGTCGTACCAGGCAAGCGGCGGCATGCCGGCCGTCTTGAAGTCGGCCTCGATCGCAGCAAGCAGCCGTTCGCGGGCGCGCATGATGCGCGTCCAGGCTGAGACGGCGGCTTCGCTCGGTTTCGGTATATTTTCCGACATAAATGCAATTACATCTATCTTGAATTCTGCGGCAAGCGATATTAGATGCACTTGCATAGATTTTGACCGTCCGATTCTTTGCAAACCGCCAGGAGACTTTCATGAGCAGGCTTACCCTTATCAGTCATCATCTCTGTCCCTATGTGCAGCGCGCCGCTATCGCGCTTCTCGAAAAGGGCGTGCCGTTCGAGCGCATCAATATCGATCTCGCCAACAAGCCGGACTGGTTCCTGAAAATATCGCCGCTCGGCAAGGTGCCGCTGCTCAGGATCGAAGGGGAAGACGGAAGCGAGGCCGTATTGTTCGAAAGCAGCGTCATCTGCGAATATCTGGAGGAAACGCAGGCGGGTGCGGCCCTGCATCCCGCCGACGCGCTGACGCGAGCCCGCCACCGTGGCTGGATGGAATTCGGGTCGTCCGTGCTTTCCGACCTCTGGGGCTATGAGACGGCTCAGGATGCGACGCAACTGGAGACCAAGCGCAAGGCACTCGCCGCCAAATTCGCGACGATCGAGGGGGCGTTGGCGGAGGGGCCGTATTTCGCCGGAGCCAGCTTCAGCCTGGTCGACGCCGTCTTCGCGCCGATCTTCCGTTACTTCGATCTCTTCGACACGCTCGGCGACAGCGGAATCTTCGACGGGCTCGAGCGGGTCAAGCGCTGGCGCAAGGCGCTGTCCGAGCGCGCGAGTGTCCGAAACGCGGTCGGCGAAGATTATCCGCAGCGGCTGACGGAGTTCCTCGAGAAGCATAACTCGATCCTGCTCAGGCTGCCCGCCGCCGCTTGAAGTGCGCATAGGCGGCCGGGAACATGCGTCCGGCCGCCTTCAATTCCGAAGCGGCGCCCTTCATTTTCGCCGCAAACGGGTCTAAGTCTTCCAGCCTCCCACCGTAAATACAGAAGGCAGGTTGAACCATGACTTTCATGCCCCAGAGCCAGAACACCGTTGATCCCGTCAAGCTGGAGAAGCTTGCGGAAGTCGCCATCAAGGTCGGCCTGCAGTTGCAGAAGGGTCAGGACCTGGTGATTACGTCACCTGTCGTGGCGCTGCCGCTGGTGCGCCTCATCACCAAACACGCCTATCAGGCCGGCGCCGGATTGGTGACCGCCTTCTATTCCGACGAGGAAACGACGCTGGCGCGGTATCAGTATGGCAGCGACGAGAGCTTCGACCGCGCCTCCGGCTGGCTCTACGAGGGCATGGCAAAGGCCTATGACAATGGTGCGGCGCGTCTCGCAATCGCCGGCGACAATCCGATGCTGCTCTCCGAGCAGGATGCCGGCAAGGTCGGCCGCGCCAACCGCGCCACCTCAACCGCCTACAAGCCGGCGCTGGAGAAGATCTCGAATTTCGATATCAACCGGAACATCGTCTCCTACCCCAACCCTTCCTGGGCCAAGGTGGTCTTCCCCGATGATCCCGAACCGATTGCGATCGCCAAGCTCGCCAAGGCGATCTTTGCCGCTTCCCGCGTCGATCTCAGCGATCCTGTCGCCGCCTGGGCCGAACACAATGCCAACCTTGCCAAGCGTTCCGCCTGGCTGAACGGCGAGCGCTTCGCTTCACTGCATTTTAGGGGACCGGGCACGGACCTGACGGTCGGCCTCGCCGATGGGCACGAATGGCATGGCGGCGCTTCCGCGGCCAAGAACGGCATCACCTGCAATCCGAATATCCCGACCGAGGAAGTCTTCACCACGCCGCATGCACTGCGCGTCGAAGGTCATGTGTCGAGCACCAAGCCGCTTTCGCATCAGGGTACACTGATCGACAATATCCGGGTGCGCTTCGAGGGCGGCCGCATCGTCGAGGCCAAGGCCTCGCGCGGCGAAGAGGTGCTGAACAAGGTGCTCGATACCGACGAGGGCGCGCGCCGGCTTGGCGAAGTGGCGCTCGTGCCGCATTCCTCGCCGATCTCGGCCAGCGGCATTCTGTTCTACAACACCCTGTTCGACGAAAACGCCTCGTGCCACATCGCGCTCGGCCAGTGCTATTCCAAGTGCTTCCTCGACGGCGCGAAACTCAGCCAGGAGCAGATCAAGGCGCAGGGTGGCAATTCGAGCCTCATCCATATCGACTGGATGATCGGCTCCGACAAGGTCGATATCGACGGCATCAAGCCGGACGGCGCACGGGTTCCGGTGATGCGGCAGGGCGAGTGGGCGTAACAACGCCCGCCTTCGCCATCAGGCTGCGCTGGCTGAGCCAGACGCTGACCAGCACCATGGCAAGGCCTGAAAGCTGGGCTGGCGTCAGGTTCTGGCCGAGCGCCAGCCAACCGAGCAGGGTCGCGACCGCGGGGCTCAAGAAGCCGAGCGAGGCCGCGGCCGACGGCTCGATGCGTGACAGGCCGCGGAACCAGAGCAGATAGGTGAAGGCCGCGCCGACGAGGCCGAGATAGGCGATGCCGAGGATATTGGCCGCCGTCGGCACTGGCAGTGCCGGCTCAAGGAAGAGGGCGACGGGCACGAGCAGGACGCCGCCTGCAGTCAATTGCCATGAAGTAAAGGTCAGGCTGGAGACCGGCGGCTGCCAGTGGCGGGTCAGCACCGTGCCGAAAGCCATGGAGACCGCGCCTGCAAGACCGGCGACGATGCCGACGGGATCGAGCGCCGCATTCGGCGTCAGCACCAGCAGTCCGACGCCTGATATGCCGATCAGGCCGGCAATGACGGCAAGGAAGCGGATCGGTTTGCCTAGGAAGAGGCGCGAGAGCGCAATGACGATCAGCGGCTGCACGGCGCCGACCGTGGCCGCTACGCCGCCGGGCAGGCGATAGGCCGAAACGAAGAGCATCGCCCAGAAAAACGAGAAGTTCAGCGCGCCGAGAATGAAGGCGCGACCCCACCAGACGCCTGTCGGCAGTTTCCGAACAATCAGCAAGAGAAGCAGGCCGGCCGGTAGTGCGCGCAGCATCGCGACCGTCAGCGGATAGCCATGTGGCAGGAAGGACGTCGTGACGAAATAGGTGCTGCCCCAGATCGCAGGCGCAATCGCTGTCATCAACACGTCGGCGGCGTAGCGGAAATTTTTCTTCATCTCAAGAATCTCTACTTCAAGATAAATCCACGATAGCGCATTTTATCTTGACGTCAAGAGATCCGCTGATATCGATGTGACATGGACAAAACCAAGGAAGACCACGTCGACAGGATCCTGGCGCAATGGCGGCGCGAGCGGCCGGAGCTGGATGTCGAACCCATGGGCATCCTCGGCCGGCTGAAGCGGCTGACGACGCATATCGGCCGCGAAGTGGACGAAGTGCTTCTCAAACACGGGCTCTCCTCCTCCGCCTTCGATGTGCTGGCGACGCTTCGCCGCTCCGGAGCGCCGTACCGGCTGTCGCCCGGAGAGCTGCTCGACATGACCATGGTGAGTTCCGGCACGATGACGAACCGGATCGACCAGCTCGAAAAGGCGGGTTTCGTCGAGCGCATGCTCAACCCCGAGGACAGGCGAAGCGTGCTGATCGCGCTGACCGGGAAAGGGTTTGCGACCGTGGAAGAAGCGGTCGGCGCCCATGTCGCCAACCAGCATCGGCTGACGCGCAATCTGACAGCCGAAGACAAGGCCGAATTCGACCGGCTGCTCAAGAAATTCCTGTCCGATTTCGAATAGTCAGACGACAGCGATGAGCGCCTTGCGGACGCGTTCCAGATGCGCCTTGCGCTTAACCTCCGTCGCGCGATCCATATCGTGCAGGCTCAGCATGCGGAAGACGAGCTTCTTCGAGCAGAAATTGGCAATGCGGCGCTTCAGCAGGCGACGGACGGGATTGCCCATATAGAGATGCACCAGCCACCACGGCGAGCCCGTCGTCGTCAGCGCATAGAGCAGTCTGATATTGGTGAGCTCAGGCACGATGCGGCCGCCGGCGGCATCATGGGTGAAGGCCACGCCGGGCGCGAAGATGCGATCAAAGAACCCTTTCAGGATGGCCGGGAAATTGAACCACCACTGCGGAAAGACAAGGACGAGCCCATCGGCCGCTTTCACCCGATCAGCGATACCGGCAACGGCTGAAGTGTCGTAGGGCACATCGAAATAACCACGGCGCTCGGCCTCGGAGAGACGCGGATCGAAATCCTCGGCGTAGAGATCGAGCAGATCGACGATATGGCCGGAGGCTTCCAATGCTTCGCGGGCGGTGCGGGCCACCGAGGCGGCAAAACTTTCCGGCAGCGGATGGGCGAGCAACAGCAGGATCCGCATCGTCAGAACAGGCTTCCCTGCTTCGGCGGTTCTGCGGATTTTGCGCCGCGCTTCTTCGCGCCGACGGGAGGATTGCCGCCTTCCGTGGTCATGGCGCCGACGCGACCATCGGCGAATTCGATGGCAATGCCCATGCCGGCAGAGAGTGCCGCAGCTTGTGAGACCGGTCTGTTATCCTCATCGCGAATGACAGCGTAGCCGCGCTTCAGCACGTTCTTGTAAGACAGCGACTGCAGCACACGATCTTGCGCGGAAAGCTCGGCGCGCGCACGTGTCAGCTGATGACGGATCGCCGTATCTGCATGGCGCGAAAGGTTGCCGAGCCGCTCGCGGCCGCGGCCGGTCTGGGTCTTCAGCCGAGCGGGCAGCGAGGCGAGGATTGCCTCGGCGCGGTCGATGCGGGACTTCGAACGGTCGAGCAGGCGCTCGACGGTGCGTTCGGCCCGCGCCATGCGTTCGCTCAGAAGCTGGCGGCGCTCGGTGATGCGGTTGGAGAGCACATCAGGGCGCAGATGCGAGGCGACACGCTCGAAGCCGCGACGCTTGTTGATGGTGTTGAGTTCCAGCCCGCGGCCGAGCCCTGCGGCAGCCTCGTCGAAGCGGCGGCGGGGCAGCGCCAGCAACTGGTCGAGCGACGGCAATGCCCGCATCAGCGCGCGCACCGATTGGCGGCGCTGATCCATCTGGCGGTTTATGCAGCCCTGCAGGCGTGCGGCAAGAGCGGCCGCCTGCGCTTCGAGCTCGGCCTTGACCGGCACCGCCATTTCCGCAGCACCCGTCGGCGTCGGGGCGCGGACATCGGCGGCATAATCGATCAGCGTCCAATCCGTCTCGTGACCGACGGCCGAGATCAGCGGTATCCGGCTTTCGGCGGCGGCGCGCACGACGACCTCGTCGTTGAAGCTCCAGAGATCCTCCAGGCT
Organism: Rhizobium pisi; assembly: GCF_003938655.1. GTDB lineage: Bacteria > Pseudomonadota > Alphaproteobacteria > Rhizobiales > Rhizobiaceae > Rhizobium > Rhizobium pisi. The sequence continues at coordinate 24,088 of NZ_RJJT01000001.1, read as the reverse complement.
GCCGCCGCCGCGCGCGACGATCAGCACATCAGGGCGCGGGATCGCGCCTGCCGGCTCCAGCGCATTGAAGCCACGGATGGCGTTTGCCACCTCCTCGCCGGACCCCTCCCCCTGCACCTTCACCGGCCAGACGATGACATGGACCGGAAAACGATCGGAGATGCGATGCAGGATATCGCGGATGACGGCGCCGGTCGGCGAGGTAACGACCCCGATGACCCTCGGCATGAAGGGCAGCCGTTTCTTGCGAGCGGCATCGAACAGGCCTTCGGCGCCGAGCTTGCGCTTGCGCTCCTCGATCAGCGCCATCAGCGCGCCGGCGCCGGCCGGCTCCAGCGTCTCGATGACGATCTGATATTTCGAGGAGCCCGGAAAGGTGGTGACCTTGCCGGTGGCGATGACTTCCATGCCCTCTTCCGGGCGGAACTTCAGGCGCGAGAATGTGCCTTTCCAGATGACGGCGTCGATGCGGGCGCGATCGTCCTTCAGCGAGAAATAGGCATGTCCCGAGGAGTGCGGCCCGCGATAGCCTGATATTTCCCCGCGCACGCGAACCTGGTCGAAGGCCGTCTCGACGGTGCGCTTGATCGAGCCGGAAAGCTCCGAAACCGAATATTCGGCAAGGTTGGTAGGCGAATCGCTGTCGAAGACGTTGCTCATCCCTTCTTTCTATGTCCATCCGCTGAAAACGGGAAGGTCGGCATGGGCATTGGGATCGGTTTTCCCGGCCGTTGAGATCGGTGGCGAAAGGGGTTCGCGGTCGTTGCGTCGGACGCGCTCGTTTCCCGGCATTCTGTACATGCACTCGTTGCAGCAAAGAAAAAAACAGCAAAATCGAGTAAATTCGTTTTGTTGCGGAACGGATAGTTAGAATGTGCGTTTTACCTGAAAGGGATTGCTAACCACCGCAATACAAAGGCTTTTCGGCAAAGATGGCCGGTAAATCTTTGTTAGCTGGCGCTTCCTATGCTTCCCCTCGTTCTCTTCGGGAAGGGTGCTGAAATGATTACTCTTACGGCAGCAGCATTGGGCATCAGCGCCGGACAAACGCGCTCGGCCGCCGCGATCGCGTTGATCGCCGCGCTGATCGGAATCACATTCGCGCTGGCGGCAATAAGCTCGCCCGGACCGGTGTCACTTCTGGCGCTCGTTTATGCCATCCTCGGCTACAATGGTGGCCTTATCCTCTTCGTCGTCGGGCTCTATGCCAGCGCGCGTCTTCGCGCACTACGCGTCTCTCAATAACGAACCCGTCATGAAAATTGCCGGCGTCAATTCGCCGCCGGCCGATAGCGAAAGAACTGCACGCCTGCATCCGCCGCTTTCGGAAGCGGCACCAGATAGGGCGGAATATTCCCCTTGCCGAGTTGCGCATAGAGACCATCAGGCTTCAGCTTGGCGAGTTGGCGCGTCTGCGGATCATCCGGGCAGAAGGCAAGCGTCGTGACACCCGCCCCCTTCAGAAAAGCCTCCGCCTCCTGCGGCTCAGCCATACCGATATGCAGTTCCGTCAGCATGCCGCCCTGATTGCGGTGATAGGGTGCCGAGAGAACCCGGTTTTGCGTGAAGCGGAGAATTGAGACGCCCATTTCCGACGGTACCGAGACGAGACCGACAGGAAGCCCGTCAAGCGGCGCCAGCGCCTGTTTCGAGGCGCAGGAATGCTCCTTTACCGGCTCCGCCGGCTTTTTCGGCACGTCATTTTCCATCTCCAGCGAGAGTAGCCCGCCGCCGACCGCCCAGGCCGCAGGAACGCTGGCAAGCACCGTCACCACATAGACGAAGGCAGCGGCAACATTCTCGCTGTCGCTGTTGGAGATGCGCCTGATATCGATGATCAACAGGGCAAGCGGCAGGATGGAAAGCAAGTTCGAGAAGGTTGCGCCGCGCACCTGGACCAGTGCGATCGCCCAGCTGACGGCGAGCAGGAAGAACAGGATCAGATGGATCTGAACGCGATCGCGCCGGGTGATGCGGAAGACGCAGACGGCGATCCCGAACAGGCCTGCCGCATAGAAGGCGCCGATATCGAAAGGTTCGCTGCGCGCCAGGGCGAAAACCGACTTGGCTTCGGAAATGTTTCTCAGCCAGAGTTCGACCAGCATGGGATCGAGACTGGCCAGCGGATCGCTCAGGCATTGCGGCGCGATCACCGCCGCCGAACCGAGAACACCCGCACCGACGACGGCCAGCGCCGCAAAGCGGATGGGGCGGGCGAGCTGGCTCGCAAAAACCGCTGAAAACAGGAGAAGCCCGCCGCCGATCGCCGCCAGGCTGTAATAACCGAGCGAGAGGTTGTCGCAGGTGACCATCGAATAGAGCCGCGGCGGCACCGTTGCGAAGAAGAGAATGCTGATCGCGACCGCCAGCGCCAGCCCGAAGGACTGAGCGGCAACGGCGAAATCCTGGCCCTCCCACGCCCAAAGCAGGGCGATCGTCAGGCAGACGGCGGCGACGAAGGGTGTCGTTTCGGCACCGATCGCGATGGCGACGGCTGCGGCGACGCCAGCGACCGCATAGTTCCAGCCGCGGCGCTTGGGATCCAGCAGCATCGCCGTCATCGTCGCCACCAGCGCCAGTTGCGCGTTGTGATGATCGATGGCGCCCGGCGCGAAACGATTTCCGGTGTAGATCGCAAGCCCGGTCAGGACGAGGCTGATATGCATGCCGGGGATATCGCCGATACGCCGACCGGCAACGGCCATGGCGAGCATGGCGGGCAGGACGAGCGATACCGGCCAGACGGCAAGCGCCAACGCCTCGGCCGTCTCATGGGGTGCAAACAGACCGAAAAACCAGATCAGCGAGGCGATCGGCAGGTCGATCAGCCGCGACCAGTGCATCAGCGTGCCGCCGTCTAGGCCGAGACGGTACTGCATCAGATCGAACCACCCCTGCCCGGCGAGAAAATCGCGGACCTCGACGAGACGCATGCCGTCATCATTGTCGGGCCCGACGTAATCGGTGGCGCTGGCGACCCTCGTGACGATGATAATGGCGGCGAGAACGACGCTATAGGTGATGACGACAGGCCACAAACGTGTGAGCAGGCCGCGTATTCCGCCCTGGGGGGCGTCGGTCGCAGATGATGAAATGGCGATCGGCTGCACAGCGTTCATCGTGGTTAGCGGTCCGTTTCTTGATTGCCGAACCTTAGCCGTCGCCGATCAAGAAAGTGTAAAGCCGCTTGCGGCGGCCGCCGATTTTGCCTGCGTCATAGGGTCTTATTAACGCCGAGTGGTTTAGGCTCGCCACGGCTTCTGTGTAACGAGTAAAGTCATGGCCCGATCGCGTACCGACAATCTTGATATAGCCGTCCTGCTTCCCTGCTATAACGAGGCGGCGACAATCGGCTCCGTGGTGCGGGGCTTCCGCGCGACGCTGCCGGAGGCAGCGATCCACGTCTACGACAATAATTCCACCGACGGGACCGCCTTGCAGGCGATGCTTGCCGGGGCGCATGTCGTGCGCGAGCGGCGGCAGGGCAAGGGTCACGTCGTGCGCCGCATGTTTGCCGACATCGAAGCTGATATCTACATCATGGCCGACGGCGACGGGACCTATGCGCCTTCCGATGCCGAGGAACTGGTACGCACGCTTCTGACGGAGCGCGCCGACATGGTGGTCGGCACGCGCCGCGGTGTGCATGCCGATGCCGGCCGTCAGGGCCACGCGCTCGGCAACCGGCTTTTCAACCTACTCTACCGGACGATCTTCGGCCCTGATTTCACCGACATCTTTTCCGGCTACCGCGCCTTTTCGCGCCGTTTCGTCAAGAGCTTCCCGGCGGTATCAGGCGGCTTCGAGATCGAAACAGAAATGTCCGTTCATGCCTCGCGGCTGAAGCTGCCGGTCAGCGAGCTGGAACTCGATTACGGCCGCCGGCCGGACGGCTCGCATTCCAAGCTTTCGACTTTTCGCGACGGCGGCAAAATCCTCTGGATGTTTGCGATGCTGATGAAGGAAACGCGGCCTTTTGCCTTCTTCAGCACGATCAGCGCCGCCTTCATGCTGGCAAGCCTCGGATTCATGGCGCCCGTGCTGGCGGAATACTTCGAGACGGGCCTCGTCAGCCGCATGCCGACCTGGGTACTGTCGATGGCGCTGATGATGATCTCCTTCATGCTGTTCACCGCCGGCGTCATCCTGGATTCCGTCGCGCGCGCCCGCGCCGAGCAGCTGCGCATCCACTATATGGGCCTCGTGACGCCAAGCGCGGCCAAGCCGCCGGTCGGCGAAGCCTCGCCTGCATCGCGTCCCGGCCGCGGCAAGGCGGATGCGGCATGAAGAAGCTCGTCCGCTTCGCGATTGCCGGCGGCATCGGCTTCCTCATCGATGCCGGCATCCTGTCGGCACTGCTCGAGCTGACGCCGCTCGGGCCGTTTTTGGCGCGGCTCATCGCGATCGCCTTCGCAATGGCGGCGACCTGGGCTTTCAACCGGAGCTTCACCTTCGATCGCTCCGGCCGTTCGCTTGCCGCCGAAGGCTTCCGCTACGGCTCGGTCGGGGTGACGGCGGCACTCGTCAATTACGGGCTCTATTCCGCCCTTCTGCTGTCGCTGCCGGCGCTTCAGCCCCTTGCAGCCATGGTGATCGCCACCCTCGCCTCGATGTTCTTCAGCTTCTTCGGCTATTCGCGCTTCGTCTTCCGGGCAGAGTGACGAGTGCGCCGCGCGTCCAATGAGACGCTCCAGCACTTTGAAACGGCGCATAATCCTTTCCTAAAATTGATTCCGATTTTCGGGGTTATGCGCTAGACGGCTTCCCAGCCGTCCCTCTCACTGGCGCGATAGATCGCGTCGATCACCTTCTGGTTCAGCTTCGAATTTTCGAGCGTGACGATCTCTTCCTTGCCGTTCTTCACCGCCCGGGCGAAGGCCTCGACCTCACGCCGGTACTGGCGGCTGTCCTGGAAGCGGAAAATGCGCGATTCATTGTGGCTGCGGTCGGCGAGCTCAATCTCCTCGGGGCCCCAGCGATTGGCATTGAACGGCGACTTGACCTCGATGTAACCGTCGGTGCCGTGGAAGACCATGACCTGGCGGTTCGCCATCTGCGTCGAGATATAGAAGCTTAGCTCGAAATCGCCGAAGTCGGCTTTGACGCTCGAATAGACATCCGTGCCGAAGTCCGGATCGCGCTCGGTGATCGCCTGAACCCAGAGCGGCTCCTTGCCGGTGGAAAAGCGAGTGCTCATGACGGGATAGACGCCGATATCGGGAAGGCCGCCGCCGCCAAGCTCGGGAACGTTGCGCATATTGGCGGGATCGCGGTTGAAATAGGTAAAGGCGCCCTGCACATGCCGGAGCGAACCGATCGCGCCCTCGTCGATCAGCGCGCGCACCTTCTGCCAGACCGGGGAATAGGTGACCATATAGGCTTCGGTGACCACGACCCGGTTGCGGTCGCGGGCGGCGATCACGTCGTCGATATCGGCTGCTTTCAGCGCCAGCGGCTTTTCACAGAGCACATGCTTGCCGGCATCGGCTGCATTGATCGACCATTCGATATGCTGCGAGGTCGGCAGGGGGATATAGACGGCGTCGATGGTGTCGGAGGCCAGCATCTCCTCATAGGAGCCGAAGGCATGCGGCACCGAGAAGCGGTCCGCCATCTCCCTTGCACGCGCGAGATCGCGGCTCGCAATCGCTGTGACGACGCAGTTCTCCGCATCCTGGATTGCTGGAACGACATTGTCGCGGCCGATCTTCGCCGTTGAAATGATACCGAAGCGCAACATGATCCAATCTCCCAAAGCTGATGTCGGCGAACCATATTCAGGCCTCCGCAACGGCGCAATGGCGCGACCCGAAATCACGGAAGTTTGGTTTCCCTGATGCCGGGATCGCGCTAGGTTACGCCGGAACATCATGCTCCGAGACGGCGTTCTGCCGTTTCCGCAATTTCAATCATTTCACCATTTTGGAGAGCGTCATGGAAATGCGCCGGCTTGGAAAAACAGGTCTTTCACTCGCGCCGATCGTCTTCGGCGGCAATGTTTTCGGCTGGACGGCCGATGAGAAAACATCTTTCGCCATGCTCGATGCCTTCTTCGACGCAGGCTTGAACACCATCGACACAGCCGATGTCTATTCCGCCTGGGTTCCCGGCAACAAGGGCGGCGATTCCGAGGAGATCATCGGGCGTTGGCTGAAGCAGGCGAACGTTTCCCGCGACAAGGCCGTCATCATCACCAAGGTCGGCTCGGACATGGGACAGGGGAAGACGCTGAAGGAGACCTATATCCTGAAGGCTGTCGAAGATTCGCTGCGACGGCTGCAGACGGATTACATCGACCTCTATCTCTCGCACTGGCCGGATGCCGATACGCCGCACGAGGAAACGCTCGGCGCCTATGCCAAGCTGAAGCAGCAGGGCAAGATCCGCGCTATCGGCTGCTCGAACTATGATGCAAAGCTGCTCCAGGCTTCCTTCGACGCCGCCGGCAAGGCCGGCCTGCCGCGTTACGACGTGCTGCAGCCGGAATATAATCTTTACGAACGCGCGAGCTTCGAGGGACCGCTTGCCGAGCTCTGCATCAGGGAAGACATCGGCGTCATCACCTATTTCAGTCTCGCAGCCGGTTTCCTCACAGGCAAGTACCGCAACAAGGCCGACACGGAAGGCCGCGCACGCGAGGGCCGCGTCTCGCAATACCTCGACGACAAGGGCCTGCGCATTCTTGCGGCGCTCGACAAGGTTTCAGCCCAGACCGGCGCAAAGCCCGCGGAAATCTCGCTTGCCTGGCTGCTGCGCAAGAAGGGTGTGACGGCGCCGATCGCCAGCGCCACCAGCCTTTCGCAGCTTGAAAGCCTGGTGAAATCGGCGACACTTGCGCTTTCCGATGACGCGATGGCGCTGCTCGACGAAGCCGGCGCCTGAAGAAGGGATGCCCATGACCGTGACGATACGTGATGCCCGCCCCGAGGACGAAACCCGCTGGCGCGAACTTTGGGCTGGCTATCTCGCCTTTTACGAAGTCACGGTCGATTCCGACATCACCGATCAGACATGGCGCCGGGTCTTCGATCCGGGCTCGGCGATCTCGATGCGAGTGGCCGAAGTCGATGGCAGGGTGATGGGCTTTGCGCTCTACCTCACGCATGAGGGCACATGGATCCGCGGCAGAGACTGCTATCTCGAAGACCTGTTCGTCGATCCCGATGCGCGGGGCAAAGGCGTCGGGCGGGCGCTGATGGATGATCTCATTGGGCTTTGCAAGGCGAAGGGCTGGTCGCGGCTCTACTGGCATACGAGCGAGCAGAACACGACAGCCCGGGCGCTCTACGACAGCTATGTCGAGAGCGACGGCCACATCCGCTACCGCATCAGCTTCACGGCATAATTCCTTCAATCAGAAGATGCGCGGCGCTGTAAGCGCGGGAAAGCCTTCGTACCACTCGGAATGGTCTCCTTCCCAGTTCGCCATGCCCGGCTTGGTGAGGATGCCGCGCGGGCTGATATAACTCTGGATCACCCGTTTCGGCCGTTCGTGCCACTGGATATTGAAGGCCCACAGCTTGGGGAAGAAGCAGACAGAGGCATAAGGCAGGTGGTCGTGGATCCACCAGGCGAGTCGCTGCCAGTCACTTTCGTCGCTGTAACGGTCGACCAGCCACGGCACGACAATACAGACCGCAGCGCCCATGCAGCCGTAAAAGTCCCTCATATCCCAGATGTGATGCGCAGCAGTGCCGGCATTGGTCGAGCAGTTCAGATTGTTCTCGTTGCCGAACCTGTTGACCTCAGGCGAACGATAGCCGGAGCGGATATGCAGACGCCCGAACGTCGCCTCCAGCGGCTCCAACAATTCCTCGCAGAGCCTGCGGCCCGCCTCGATCGCCAGATCGGGATCCTCGGGGATATTGGGAATGCGGTAGAAATCGGCGATTTCGGAATGCAGGAAATCGCGGAGGAAGAAGTTCTGTGACAGCCGCACGCGGCCGAGATCCTCCAGACCCTTCATCGAACCCGGCTTCCGCATGGCTTTCTCTCCTCACTGTCGACCTGAGAATCATCGCCTGCGGCGCATTTCCCGTCCACCCGAAAACGATCGGGAACAATTTGCGTGGTCTTCGCTTCTTAATGTGTCGCCGCTTCGCGCGGTTTCCCCCAAAACAAGGATCGAGAAAATGGCCAAGGAAAAAACGTTGGAAGATCTCTTCTACGACACGCTGAAGGACATCTATTTTGCCGAGCGGCAAATTCTGCGCGCCCTGCCGAAGATGGCGCGCGCGGCGCAATCCTCCGAACTGAAGGCGGGCTTCGAGAAGCATCGCGAGGAGACCGAAGGCCAGGTCGAGCGCCTGCAGCAGGTTTTCGACAAGATCGGCAAACGCGCCCAGGGCAAGACCTGCGAGGCGATCCAGGGCATTATCGCCGAGGGCGAGGAAATCATGGATGAATTCAAGGGCACGCAGGCGCTGGATGCCGGCCTGATCTCGGCTGCCCAGGCCGTCGAACATTACGAGATTGCCCGCTACGGCACACTGAAGACCTGGGCCGCGACGCTCGGCCTCAAGGATGTCGTCAGCCTGCTTGACCAGACGCTGCAGGAGGAAACGGCGACCGACAAGACCCTCTCCCGGCTTGCCACCACGGCGGCAAACCAGAAGGCGAAAGCTGCCTGACGGAATGAAGGATACGGGCGGCTGTCCTAGCCCCGCCCGCCCGTATCCTTTTCGACATATCTGAAAAAATCGATGAAGGCGCGCAGCGCCGGCCGCATTTGCCGCCGGCTGGGATAATAAAGATACGGCCCGGGATAGGGCGCGCACCAATCCTCCAGTACCCGCACAAGCCTGCCGGCCGCCAGTTCGGAATGCACCCGCATGTTGAAGAGATAGGCAAGGCCTGCGCCGTTCAGCGCCGCAAGAAGAGCGAGCCGATCCTCGCTGACGATCAGCGGCCCGTCGACCGGCACGACCAGTTCCTGCCCGTCCTTTTCGAATTCCCAGCGATAGATCGAGCCGTTGGTGAAGCGCCGCTTGATGCAGCGATGACGGACGAGATCGCGGGGATGCTCCGGCTTCGGATAGCGCTCGAAATATTCCGGCGACGCGGCGATGACCGTCGTCAGGTTGGGCGAGATCCTGACCGCGATCATATCAGCCTCCAGGCTCTCCTCCAGCCGGATGCCGGCGTCGAACCCTTCCTTGACGATGTCGGTGAAGCCGTCCTCGTTGGCGATCTCCAGGGTGATATCGGGATAGAGATTGAGAAAATCGCCGAGGCGCGTGGCGAGCAGGATATCGGAGGCAAAGCGCGGCGCCGTGATGCGCAGGTTTCCGGCAGGCTTGTCGCGCGCGTCGGTGACTGCCTCCAATGCAACGGCGATCTCCTCGAGCGCCGGGCGGAGCCTTTCGAGAAGCAGGCGGCCCTCCTCCGTCGGCGCGACGCTCCGGGTGGTGCGCGCCAGGAGCCGGACGCCCAGGCTTTCCTCCAGGCTCGAGATCGCATGGCTGACCGCCGATGGCGCGACGAGGAGTTCTCTGGCCGCAGCCCGGAAGCTGCGATGCTCCGAGACGGCGGCGAGAACGGCGAGTTGGGAGAGCTGTGTTCTGTTCATTGATCGAAATGATAGAACAGGCTGTTAGAAACTGCACGTATTTTCCGATTTATTGGAGACCGATATGGTCTGTCCGTACCGCAACGATCCCAACGCGGTGCAGATCAGCTCAAAGGAGCGCAACATGAAAACCCGAAAACTCGGAAACGATCTTACCGTCTCTGCCGTCGGCCTTGGCTGCATGGGCATGAGCTTTGCCTATGGCGCCAGCGACGAAGCGGAATCGATCAAGACCCTGCATCGCGCCGTCGATCTCGGCGTCACTTTCTTCGACACTGCCGAAGTCTATGGTCCCTTCACCAACGAAGTTCTTCTCGGCAAGGCGCTGAAGCCATTCCGCGACCGCGTGGTGATCGCCACCAAGTTCGGCTTCAAGATCGATACCAGCCAGAAGGGTGCGGCCGCCATCGCCGGCGTCAACAGCCGCCCCGCGCATGTGCGAGAAGTCGCCGAGGCTTCGTTGAAGCGCCTCGGCATCGAGACCATCGACCTCCTCTACCAGCATCGGGTCGATCCCGACGTGCCGATCGAAGAGACAGTGGGCGTCATGGCCGAGTTGGTCAGGGAAGGGAAAGTCCGCGCGCTTGGCCTTTCGGAGGCTGGCAGAGCCACCATCCGCCGCGCGCATGCGGTCCATCCGATCGCAGCCCTTCAGAGCGAATATTCGCTGTGGACGCGCGACCCGGAAGAGGAGGTGCTCGCCACCTGCCGCGAGCTCGGCATCGGCTTCGTCCCCTACAGCCCGCTCGGCCGCGGTTTCCTGACCGGGGCGATTCGCAAAGTGGAGGATCTCGCCGCCGACGATTTCCGCCGCCAGGTGCCGCGGTTCCAGGCTGAGAATTTCGACGCCAACGCGGCCCTCGTCGCGACGCTCGAAGAGCTTGCAGCCGAGAAAGGCGTGACGGCCGCGCAGTTGGCGCTGGCCTGGGTGCTAAGCCAGGGGAACGACATCGTGCCGATCCCCGGCGCGCGCAAGCTTCACCACCTCGAACAGAACGCCGCTGCCGCCGATATCACGCTAAGTGCTGCGGAACTCAAGCAGCTTAGCGAGGCGATCCCCGCGACACAGGTGGCCGGCAAGCGCTATTCGGATGCCTCGCTTGCAATGACGAACCTTTGAGACAGGAAGCCCGGCCGGTTGCACTCGACCGGGCTTGCCTTCGCGGCCGGCGAAGCTATTTAACTTCATCCCAAGCAACGGGATGAAAACATGTCGGACAGGCAGTCAGTCGAACAGACGGTTCATCTCTATGTCGAAGGCATGGCCTTCGCCAACGAGGCAGCCTTGAAAAAGGCCTTTCACCCCAAAAGCTCGATCATCGGCTATTACCAGAATGCCATCGAATGGCTGACGCGGGACGAATTCATCGCGGCGATCCTGGCTGAGGAGCCCGCGCCGCCCGGCACGCAGCCCTTCATGGACATCCAGAGCGTCGATGTCGAGGGCGATGCGGCCAGCGTCAAAGTTACCGACGATTTCGCCGGAATGCGCTTTACCGATTATCTCTCGCTGCTGAAGATCGAAGGTCGATGGACGATCGTCAGCAAGCTCTACCATCTCCATCGTTGAAAGACGGACACCGGTTGAAAGACCGGCCATCTCGGCCGGTCCTTTATGCTTGGCAAGACCCGTAAGGATCAGCTTCTCAGCACGCCGCCGGTGAATTTCGTCACGCTCGCCACGATCTTCTGGGTCAGCGCCTCGAAATCCTCGTCCGTCAGCGTGCGCTCGACCGGCTGGATCTGAACCTCGATCGCCACCGACTTCTTGCCCTCACCAACCGATGCGCCTTCGAAGATGTCGAAGACGTTGACGCCCGTGATGAGCTTGCGGTCGGCGCCCGTCGCAGCCTTGATGATAGCGCCTGATTCCACCGTCCTGTCGACGACGAAGGCGAAGTCGCGGCGGACCACTTGGAAAGGTGACAATTCAAGCGCCGGCTTGGTGCGCGTCGCCTTCCGTTTCGCTTCCGGCATGGCGTCGACATAGACTTCGAAACCGCACAGCGCCCCGGAGACATCGAGCGCTTCCAGCGTCAGCGGATGGAATTCGCCGAAATAGCCGAGCACGACTTTCGGCCCCATCTTGATCGTGCCGGAGCGGCCGGGATGATACCATTCCGGCCCGCCCTGTTCGATCTGGATATTGCCCATCGGCAGGCCGCAAGCTTCGATGACGGCGAGCGCATCGGCCTTGGCGTCGAAGACGTCGACCGGCTTGCCGCCGCCCTTGGCCGTATTCGACCACATGCGGCCGGCGCCTGACAGCGAGGCCGTGCCGCGGCGGATGCCGCCAGCGACGCGCCGCTGGCCTTCCGGCGTGTCATTTTCGTAGGTGCCGGAGACTTCGAAGATTGCCACGTCGCCGTAGCCCTTATCGGCGTTTCGCTGGGCAGCCGTCAGCAGGCCGGGCAGCAGCGAGGGGCGCATATCCGACATTTCGGCGGCAATCGGGTTGGCAAGCTTGAGAGCCGGAGAACCACCACCAAAGAGCTTTGCCTGATCTTCCGGGATGAAGGACCAGGTGACGGCTTCCAGCATGCCGCGCGAGGCAAGCGCGCGCTTGGCAGCGCGCGTACGGATCTGCAACGTCGTCAGGATGCGGCCGTTGACAGCAGCATGGCTTTCGAGCGGCGCCGGCTTGATGTTGTCAACGCCATGAATGCGCATGATCTCTTCGACGAGATCGGCCTTGCCGTCGACATCGGGGCGCCAGGAGGGAACAGCGACGGAGCAGGAGCCGACATCGCCGGCGCCCATAGCGACGGAGAAGCCTAGCCGGCTCAGTATCTGCTTCATCTCTTCGGCGGGAATGTCGAGACCGGTCAGGCGCTTGACCTCGGAAAACGGAAACTCGACGACCTTCGGCTCGTAACCCTTGTAGCCGACGACTTCAGCCCTGGCGGCCGTGCCGCCGCAGAGTTCCAGAACCAGTTCCGTCGTGCGTTCCAGACCGGGAACCATATATTCCGGATCAACGCCGCGTTCGAAGCGGTAGCGGGCATCGGTGATGATGCCGAGGCTGCGGCCTGATTTGGCAATGTTCATCGGATCCCAAAGAGCGGACTCGATCAGCACGTCGACAGTGTTCTCATCGCAGCCGGAATGTTCGCCGCCCATGATGCCGCCGATCGACTCGATGCCGTCCTCGTCGGAGATGACGACGTTGTTCGGGCCGAGCTTGTATTCGCGCTGGTCGAGCGCCAGCACGGTTTCGCCTTCGGCGGCACGGCGGACGGTCAGGTTGCCCTTGACCTTGGCGGCGTCGAAGACGTGCATCGGCCGGCCCTGATCGAAGGTCATGTAGTTGGTGATATCGACGAGCGCATTGATGGGGCGCAGGCCGATGGCGAGCAGCCGCTGCTGCATCCAGCGCGGGCTCGGGCCGTTCTTGACGCCGCGGACAAGCCTGAGGCCGAAGCCCGGGCAAAGCTTTGCATCGTCGAGATCGAGCGTCAGCTTGACCGGCGTTTCGCCTTCGACGGCGAAGGACGGCGCGGGGCGCGTCTTTAGCGTGCCAAGGCCGGAGGCTGCGAGATCGCGGGCGATGCCGTGGATCGACGTGCAGTCCGGGCGGTTCGGCGTCAGGTTGATCTCGATAACCGGATCATCGAGATGAACGTAGCTGGCATAGCTGGTGCCGATAGGCGCATCGTCCGGAAGGTCGATGATGCCGTCGTGGTTGTCGGAAATCTCAAGCTCCTTTTCGGAGCACATCATGCCGCGGCTTTCGACGCCGCGGATATTGCCGACGGCGAGCGTCACGTCGATGCCGGGAACATAGGTTCCGGGCGCGGCAAAGGCGCCGACGAGGCCGGCGCGCGCATTCGGGGCGCCGCAGACGACCTGGACCGGCGCGCCGGAACCCGTATCGACCATCAGCACCTTCAGGCGATCGGCCTGGGGATGTTTTTCCGCCGAGACAACCCTTGCAATGACAAAGGGCTTGAAGGCCGCCTTGTCATCGACATCCTCCACTTCCAGCCCGATCTGGGTGAGGCGGGTGCAGATTTCATCGAGCGTGGCATCCGTTTCCAGATGCTCTTTCAGCCAGGAGAGCGTGAATTTCATCGTTTCAATTCTCCGTTCAAGCGCTGAGGCCGCCGAACAGCGTCGGCATGTCGAGCGGGCGGAAGCCGTAGTGCGTCATCCAGCGGACGTCGGCGTTGAAGAAGTCGCGCAGGTCGGGCATGCCGTATTTCAGCATGGCGATGCGATCGAGGCCCATGCCCCAGGCAAAACCCTGATATTCGCCCGGATCAAGCCCGCCGTAACGCAGCACGTTCGGATGGACCATGCCGCAGCCGAGGATCTCCATCCAGTCGGTGCCTTCGCCGAACTTAACGATCGGGCCGGAGCGGTCGCACTGGATATCAACCTCGAAAGAGGGCTCGGTGAAGGGGAAGAAAGACGGGCGGAAACGCATCGTCACGCTGTCGACCTCGAAGAAGGTCTTGCAGAATTCTTCGAGCACCCAGCGGATGTTGGCGACATTGGCCTTCTTGTCGATGACCAGGCCTTCGACCTGATGGAACATCGGCGAATGCGTGGCGTCGCTGTCCTGGCGGTAGGTCTTGCCGGGAATGATGATGCGGATCGGCGGCTTCTGCGATTCCATCGTTCGCACCTGCACCGGCGAGGTGTGGGTGCGCAGCACCTTGCGCTCGCCCTTCTCATCCGGATTGAAAAAGAAGGTGTCGTGCATCTCGCGAGCCGGGTGGCCTTCGGGGAAGTTCAGCGCCGTGAAATTATAGTAGTCGGTTTCGATATCGGGGCCTTCGGCGATCGAGAAGCCCATGTCGGCGAAGATCGCGGTGATCTCGTCGACGATCTGGCTGATCGGATGGATGCGGCCGCGCTCGGCGGGCGAGGAGCGCACCGGCAGGCTGACATCGACCGTTTCGGCCTTCAGACGGGCATTGACCGCCGCCACCTTCAGCACTGATTTGCGCTCGGTGATGGCGTCCGTCACCTCGTTCTTCAGGGCGTTGATCGCGGCACCCCGGGTCTGGCGCTCCTCCGGCGTCATGGCGCCGAGCGTCTTCAGGAGTTCGGAGACCGAGCCCTTCTTGCCGAGCGCCGAAACGCGCACGGCTTCGAGCGCGGGCTCATCGCCAGCGGCGGCAATTTCGGCAAGCAAAGAGGATTTAAGCTGATCGATATCTGACATCGTCTTCTTTCCGTCCAGTATCAGGCGGGCGATCGGGAGGCAGGCGGCGCCGACCGGCGCAAGGAATATAAAGAAAGAAAAACCCGCGCTAGCCCAAACCAGCGCGGGTTTCCCAAAATTCAAAAAAGCGTCAAGCTTGGGAAGCGCTGGTTAACGAACCGCGCCTTCAAACTCGTTAGCCGTGCCGGTTTCCTTGAGATACTCAAGGGCCTTCTTGGCAGCGCCGACCAGCGCGCCGAATGCTTCCGGCTCGTGGATCGCCATGTCGGAGAGAACCTTACGGTCGACTTCGATGCCGGCCTTGTTCAGGCCGTCGATGAAGCGGCCGTAGGTCAGGCCGAATTCGCGGACAGCAGCGTTGATGCGCTGGATCCAGAGCGCACGGAAATTGCGCTTGTTGACCTTGCGGTCGCGGTAAGCGTACTGCTTCGAACGATCGACAGCGGCCTTGGCGGTACGGATGGTGTTCTTGCGGCGGCCGTAAAAGCCCTTTGCGGCCTTCAGAACCTTCTTGTGCTTGGCATGGGCGGTAACGCCTCTTTTTACACGTGCCATATCATGATCTCCTTAAATCTAGCGTTCGCGGACGAGTCTCAGAGACCGTTCGGCAGGTAATTCTTGATAACCTTGCGGCCATCCGGTTCTGCGAGAACCATGGTGCCACGTGCATCGCGAATGAACTTGTTGGTACGCTTGATCATGCCATGGCGCTTGCCGGCAGCGGCAGCCTTGACCTTGCCTGTTGCGGTGATCTTGAACCGCTTCTTGGCAGAGGACTTCGTCTTCATCTTGGGCATTTTGCTACTCCTTCTGTCCTCCCTGCGCGCTTCATCAAAAAGCCCTCCTCGCGAAGTCCGGTTCTCCGGCCGTCGCAACAAGGTGCGGGAGCGTTTGTTGTTGATCTGCGGCATCGGCGACGAACCGTCCCGCAAGCATTCGAAACTGCCACGGCATGCCCTGCCGGTCAGTTCGGACGCGCGCTTATAACCGCAGCGTCATGAAAGTGCAACGGGGCCGCAGAAGGAATCTTCACGTGACCCGAAAGCACAAAAGCCGCCCTTGCGGACGGCCTTGGGCGAAAAAGTGCCTGGCGCTCACTTCGGCGCCAGCACCATCATCATCTGACGGCCTTCGAGCTTGGGCTCGGCTTCGACCTTGGCGACCTCGGTCGTATCGGCCTTGACCTGCTGCAGCAGCTTCATGCCGAGTTCCTGGTGGGCCATTTCACGACCGCGGAACTTCAGCGTCACCTTGACCTTGTCACCTTCGTCGAAGAAGCGACCCATCGCCTTCATCTTCACCTCATAATCATGGGTGTCGATGTTCGGACGCATCTTGATTTCTTTGACTTCGACGATCTTCTGCTTCTTGCGCGCTTCGGCAGCCTTCTTCTGGTTGGCATATTTCAGCTTGCCCAGATCGAGGATCTTGCACACCGGCGGTTCGACATTGGGGGAAATTTCGACGAGATCGAGGCCGGCTTCTTCCGCCATTCTCAGGGCCTGGTCGGTAGGCACGATGCCCAAATTCTCACCGTTCGCCCCGATCAGCTGAACTTTGGGAATGCGGATTTCACGGTTCGAGCGCGGTCCGTCCTTCACGGGCGCATCGGTCTTAAAAGGTCTGCGAATGGTCGTATTCTCCTCGCGTTGTTTCGGAACGTTGCAGCCTCGCGCTCCCATATCCAGGGTGCACAAACGTGTCGCGTCATTGCTGCAACGGAGTCAATATCATCCTTTAGCGGAAAAATCACCCGCTGTCAGCCTGCCAAGAATCTGTTTTATAGGCCAAAACAACAGGAGGTTCGCCGATGCCCGATCAGATGCCAGATACCCAGCCGCAGTTCCTGACAGTCGGCGAGGGCGAGGCCGCGCGTGAGATCGCCATGCTCGTCCGCCCGGCGCAAGCCGGCAACAAGGCTCCGACGCTCGTCTGGCTGTCCGGCTACCGATCCGACATGAGCGGCACCAAGGCGTTGGAACTCGACGGGCTGGCGGCGGAACTCGGGCTTGCCTGCATCCGCTTTGACTATTCCGGCCACGGACTTTCCGGCGGCAGCTTCCGCGACGGCACGATCTCGCGCTGGCTGGAGGAGGCGCTGGCCGTCATTGGCCACCTCGCGCCGGAACGGGTGATTCTCGTCGGCTCGTCGATGGGCGGCTGGATCGCGCTCAGGCTGGCGCAGGAGCTTGCGCGCCATGGCGAGCCGAAGCTCGAAGGCCCAAAGCTCGTGGGGATGGTGCTGATCGCGCCGGCGCCCGATTTCACCTCCGACCTGATCGAACCGAACCTGACGGCTAAGGAGCGCAAGTCGCTTACCGAACGCGGCTATTTCGAAGAGCGCTCCCAATATAGCCCCGAGCCGAACATCTATGCGAGGGCGCTGATCGAGGATGGGCGCCAGAACCGCGTGCTCGACGGCATTATCGAAACAGGCTGCCCGGTGCATATTCTCCAGGGCATGAAAGACCCCGACGTGCCGCATGCGCATGCGATGAAACTCGTCGAGCATCTTCCCGCCGACGACGTGGTGCTGACCCTCATTCGCGACGGCGACCACCGCCTCTCCCGCGCGAGCGATCTCGCGCTCCTCGTCAGCGCCGTCAGGGGCATCCTCCGTTCATCGGCAAATATGGAGAAGCCCACCTGAACGGCACCCGCCGCGCATCCCGAACAGGTCCCCGGCCGCGTTGCATTTTAACCATGTCAGCGAGTTGGGAGAACCTCCTAAGAAGTAACGATTGACTCTTCTCGGCCCTCTCCATTAACACTTTGTTAATAAATAAGGGGCGATGCGAGGAAGAGCGGGCGTGCGGATCAAGGGTATCTTTGTGGCCATGATGGCCATTTTTGCGATGGCCACGGCCGCCATACCGGCCCCAAGCAGAAATGCTTCCATGGTAACAGGCAATGCCACCTCGCAGCCGATCGGCCACTACGATTTCTGTCAGATTCACCGCAGCGAATGCGGCCCGAACCGCAACTCCGGCCCGGTCGAGATGACTCCGGCAAAATGGTCGCTGGTGCGTTCGATCAACGCCACGGTCAACCGCACGATCACGCCGATGACCGACAAGGAAATCTACGGCAAGGACGAGGTCTGGGCCTATCCGACCACGGCCGGCGACTGCGAAGACTTCGCGCTCCTGAAGCGCCGCATGCTGATCCAGCGCGGCTTTTCGGCAGCCGACCTCTTGATGACCGTCGTGCGCAAACCTGACGGCGAAGGCCATGCCGTGCTGACGCTGCGCACCGCCGAGGGCGATTTCGTGCTCGACAACCTCGCCTCCGATGTGAAGCCGTGGTTTGCGACGCCTTATTCCTTCGTCAAGCGTCAGTCGAGCTACAATGCCGGCCGCTGGGTCACCATCGAGAACGGCCGCGACGTTCTGGTCGGCGCGCTGCGCTAAGAGTTAAAACGGGGGGACTGCGGGAAAGGCCGGCGTATTCGCCGGTCTTTTCTGTTTTGGTGAGCGAGACGCCGAACCGTATCCCGGCCCTTCGCATGGCTCAGGCGTTCGCTGCTGCAATCGATCCACTGGATCGATTACTCGGGCTTTGCCCGACCGCAGCTCACCCATTCCCGATCAAAATGCCGGCGCCGAGGACTAGGCCGCCGCCGACGACGACCTGGAAGGCTGCGCGCAGGAATGGCGTCTCCATATATTTGTTCTGGATGAAGGCGATCGCCCAGAGCTCGAAGAAGACGATGATGGCGGCGGTGATGGTCGCAGTCCAGAACTGCGGAATGAGGTAGGGCAGCGCGTGGCCAAGGCCGCCGAGCGCCGTCATGATGCCGCAGGCAAGTCCGCGCTTGACCGGGGAACCTCGGCCGGAAATCTTGCCGTCGTCATGGGCGGCCTCGGTAAAGCCCATCGAGATGCCGGCGCCGACGGAGGCCGAAAGGCCGACGAGGAAGGTCTGCCAGGTATCCTGCGTGGCGAAGGCGGCGGCAAAGATCGGCGCCAGCGTCGAAACGGAGCCGTCCATCAGCCCGGCAAGACCCGGCTGCACATAGGTCAGCACGAATTGCCGGCGCACCGTCTCGTCCTCGGCATGCTTGACGTCCTCGGGCGTATGCTTGTCGCCCAGCATGCGAGCGATATCCTCATGCCCCTGTTCGGCAAGGGCGAGATCGCCGAGAAGCTCGCGCGTCGAGGCGTCCGAGGTTCGCTTTGCCGCTTCGACGTAAAAACGGTAGGCCTGATCCTCCATCGCCTCGGTTTCCTGCCGCATCGCATCGAGCGAAAGATTTGCCCTCAACCAGTCAGGTTTGCGCTCATAGAACCCCTCGACATGCTCGCGCCGGATCAGCGGGATGCGCTCGCCGAAACGCTGACGATGGATTTCGATCAATGACTTGCGGTGCGTATCCTCGACCTCGGCCATATCCTCGAAGATCTTGGCCGAGGCCGGAAATTCGCGGCGCAACCTGTCGGCATAGGCGAGATAGATGCGGGCATCGTCTTCCTCGGACGCGATCGCGAGGGCCAGGATCTCCTGCTCGGACAGCGACTCAAATGAACGTTTCGGGGATCTGAAAAATCGCGCCAACATGATCCGCTCCATAATTTAGAATAATTCTAAACCTAAAGAACGAGGCGATGACGGTCAAGTGCTTGAGGCTCGCCCGCTGACAGATTGCCGCAAGCCGCACGGACAGCTTTGGCTCGCCGCCGTAAGCACCTATATGAAGGGCGCCGCACCACGCGGCGCCGGGGTTTATGATGGACAATGACATTCAGGGCCGCCCTGCCCATGTCGCGGCGATCCGCGAAAGGGCAGAGGCCGAGATGCGGGCGATGGGCGTCGACGAGGCCTTTATCGGCAGGCTGGTCGAGACCTTCTATGGGCGCGTGCTTGCGCATCCCGATCTCGGCCCCGTGTTCGACACCAGGCTGAACGGTCGCTGGCCGGAGCATATGGAGAAGATGAAGAGCTTCTGGTCGGCCGTCGCCTTCCGCAGCGGCGCCTATGGCGGCAAGCCGGTGCAGGCGCATACGACTGTTCAGAACCTGACGCCTGATCTCTTTCCGAAGTGGCTGTCGCTGTTTGCCGAAACGCTCGACGATATCGCCCCATCGCCGGAGGCCAAAGCCTGGTTCATGGCGACGGCAGAGCGGATCGCCAAGAGCCTGACGCTTTCGCTGTTCTACAATCCGGCGCTCGACGATCCCAACCGCAAACCCGCCTGATCCATATCCTAAGGCGCGTCGCGGTTTTTCATGTTCGCTCTTTGCGCTTCCGATCTTTGTTTTTGCGCATGTCGTTATCGCAAAACCGCTGACACTTTTGCGCGACGTGCTCTAGGTCTTTGCCGCCGAGGCGGTGGCACCGGCGCTGGCCGCCACTACGAGCGCCGTACCCAGCATCTGCAGCGCGGTCATCGGCTGGGCCAGGATCAGAAAGCCGGCGAGCGCGCCGAGCGCCGGTTCGAGGCTCATCAGGATGCCGAAGGATGCCGACGGCATGCGCCGCAGCGCCACCATCTCCAGCGCATAGGGCAAGAGCGGCACGAGGATGGCAAGGCCGAGAACCTCCGCCAGTCCTTTCAACGTGAAGGCGCCCCCTGTCTCGGCAAGGCCGAAGGGGGTTGCGACGAGACCGGCAACGATCAGCGACATCGAGAGGCCTTCCAGCCCCTTGAAGGCAGCGCCGACCTTCTTCGTCAGCAGGATATAGACCGCCCATCCCACAGCCGAGCCGAGGGCGAACAGGACGCCGGGGAGATTGCCGACCCAGCCTTCGCCGTCATGGGCGAGGAAGAGAATGCCGGCCGCAGCAATCAGCGGCCAGAGCAGGCGCCAGGTCAGGCCGTAGCCGAAGACGGCGACAGAGAGCGGCCCGAGGAAATCGATGGCGATCGCCAGGCCGAGCGGCAGTCGCTGGATCGCCGCGAAGAAACACAGCGTCATAGCGGCGGTCGTCGTGCCGAGCAGCAAGGTCGCCCGCCATTGGGCGCCGCTATAACGCAGTAGGGAAGGTCTGACGACAACGGCAAGAATGATCGCCGCGAAAGCGAGGCGCAGCCAGGTGGCGCCGGCAACGCCATAGGTCGCGATGGCTGACGAAGACAACGCCGCGCCGAACTGGATCGAAGACATCGACATCAGGCACATCGCGACGCCGGCCGCCAAGCCGCCCGAAGACGACGACACGCCCGGCTGCGCAATCAAGGCTGCGCCATCCGTTCCAGTCTCTATATTCTTGATGTCCATGCGGCCTCCGATCCTGGCGCGGTTCTAGGCCGAGGACGGCGGAGAACCAAATTCAAACTTTTCATGCCGGGATCAAGAGCGCTGATGCTGAAGAATGCCAGGGATCGGCGATCTCCTGGGCCGAGGCGATGCAACATCAAAGACGGCCGGCAAGGATAACCTCCTCGGCGTCCTCGACGCTCATGTCGAAGACCTTCCTGCCGATGTCGAAGCTGAAGCCGTTACGGGCGAAAGCCGAAAGCTCTTTGACCTTTCGCTTGTCGTCAAGCTCGACCCGGCGGAAGGGACCAAAGGCGCGCTTGCGGGCGAATATCGCCGCCGCATAGAGATCGTCAGCCTGCTCGAGTGCAGCCTCTACCTTTTCGCTGGAGACGCCTTTCACCGCAAGCTTCTGGGCGATGGCGCGCTTCGATTTGCCGCCGCGCACGGCAGAGCGGGTGCTGATCTCAGCATAGGCGCTGTCGTCGAGCACCTTGTTGTCATAGGCAAATTTAACGGCGAAATCGGCAACGGCCTTGAGCTGTGCCGCGCTGATATCTTCGAACTTCTCCTTCGCCTTGCGGGTGATGGCGTCAAAGAGCTGCTTTTCCGTCATCATCCTTCGCTCCAGGCGATAGATGGTGGAGTTGCGCGCCCAGCTCAGCATGCGGGATGTCGGGAGGGATAGAACGGTTTCGTCGGTCATAGGTAGCGATCAGGCTTCCAGACCCGCGAGTACGTTGGCGACGTTGAGGCCGATTTCCGGCACGCCGTAGCCGCCCTCCATGCAGGCGAGGGCCGGCAGGCCGGCGGCGGAGATCATCTCTCCCATACGAATGAAATCCTCCGATTTCAGCTGGAAGAAGGAGATCGGGTCGCGTTCGAACGTATCGACGCCGAGCGCCACGACGATTGCCTCCGCACCGAAGGCCTTGATGCGGGCGAGCGCATCAGCAAGCGCCGAAGACCAGACTTCCCAGGGCGTATGGGGCGGCATCGGATAGTTGCGGTTAGCGCCTGTGCCCTCCCCCTCGCCTTCCTCGTCGGCATGACCGAGGAAATAAGGAAAGGCGTGCATGGGGTCGCCATGCAGCGAAGCGGTGAAGACATCGCCTCTGCGATAGAAGAGGTCCTGCGTGCCATTACCATGGTGGAAATCGACATCCAGCACCGCAACCTTCTTCGCGCCGTGATCGAGCAGACGCTGCGCCGCAACGCCCGAATTGTTGATGAAGCAATAGCCGCCGAAGAGATCGATGCCGGCGTGATGGCCGGGTGGGCGGCAGAGCGCGAAAGCGAAACGGTTGCCCGCATTCAGCCAATCGGCGCCTGTCATGGCGCAGCGCATCGAGGCAAGCGCTGCCTCGTAGGAGCCTTTGGTGATCGAGGTGTCGGCGGCATTGGCATAATGGCCGATCGCGCCGACGATATTGTCGGGCACGCGCTGGCTCGTCCGGCGAACGGCGAAGGAATTGGCGATCGCCTCGCCCGTAAAACCGGCCGCGACCCAGCGATCCCAGACGGTGGCGAGGAAATCCAGATAGGCAGGATCATGCACCTTACGCGCCGTTTCCAGCCCATGGGTATCGGGCGCCACCACATCGTGGAAACCCGCCTCCTTGACCGCCGCCAGGATCCACTCGGCGCGAAACGGCGCCTCGAAGGGCGTCACCAGCTGACCGGCATGGAGTTCGGTCCTGGCATCGCGCAGCTTGTGGTCTTCGGAATAGATGATGCGCATTTCGGATTCGTCCTTGCTTGAAAGTCTAGACTTACATGCGTCGGCCGCGACAAAAAAGCCGGCACCGCGCCCTTGATCGCCGAGAAGGATGACTTCACCTTCGCGATGTCTTGAGACCGGGGGAAATTTCCGCATGAAAGTGCTGATGGTCGATGTCGACGGCGTGCTCATTCATGGTCGTCCAGCCGATGGGCTGTCCCACTTCACCTATCTCGAGCACGATCTCGGGCTGCGGCCTGACCTGCTGCAACAGGCGTTCTTCCAGATCCATTGGGGTGACATCATCATCGGCCGTGAGGCGCTGGAGCCAAGGCTCGCCACCGTGCTCGAAAAGATCGCGCCCCATCTCAGCGCCACGACGCTGATCGACTACTGGTTCGAAAATGATTCCCGCCTCGACCGCAATCTCCTCGCAGATCTCGCCGTGCTCAGGCAAAGCGGCGTCACTCTCTTCCTGGCGACCAACCAGGAGCACAGGCGGGCGCGCTACCTGATGGAACAGCTGGGCCTTGGGGCACATTTCGACGACATCCTCTATTCCGCTGCCCTTGGGCACAGCAAGCCTTCTCCCGATTTTTTCCGGCTGGCGACCGAACGTGCGGGTGTTCCACCCAAGGAGATCGCCTTTATCGACGATATGGCGATCAACATTGAAGCAGCACGGCAGTTCGGCTGGAACGCGACGCAATGGACGGCGGGTGCTACTCTAACCAGTGCGCTTCCAATATTCGCAAGGTGGTCATAAGCGGCGCGTGGCGCAGTCAGGTGAGCCGCTTGTAGAACAGGGTGGTATCGCAGAAGCCTCCTTCCGGCCACAGCGCATAATCCGGGATCACGCCGACACGCTGCCAACCGAGCCGCGGGTAAATCGCCTCGGCATCGCTGCCGGTTGCCGTGTCGAGCACGAGCAGGGTTTTGCCACGCCTTGCCGCCTCGCGCTCGGCCGCCTCCATCAGCAGCCGGGCGAGGCCACGCCCGCGAGCGGAACGATGCACCAGGAGCTTCTTCAAGTCGCCGCGATGCGGCTGGTTCGGCATCTGCGCGGCACCCACCTGGACGGTACCGACGATCCTGCCGTCCAGCTCGGCGACCAGCAGCAGGTTGCCGCCCGTGGCAACTGCATCGGCGACGTCTAGCCAATAGGGCTCGGCATCCTCGGGCCCATAGGGTTGCATGAAGCCGACGGAGGCGCCGCCCACAACGCAGTCGGCCAGCACGTCCGAGAGAGCCGGAACGGCAGCGCGGGCCTCCTCGGCGGAAAGGGTACGAATGTCAGCCATGTTGTTCTCCAATGAAAGAACACAAGGGGCAGAACGCTTGTTCTGCAGGGCTTTCCCTGGGTTCGGTTGTGTTTTGACCGGCATTCTGCCGACCGGGTAAATTTTCTCCGTTCGCAGGACGGGCTTTTCCAT
>NZ_RJJT01000019.1 GCF_003938655.1 Rhizobium pisi | reverse complement strand
AACCGGCCACGGCGTAAGCCGAAACCTCCTTCTTCGCCCTCTGCCAACACGACCGGCAAAGAATCCTATCGCCAAAAAAGCAAAACCCGCCGAAAAAATCGACGGGTTTGTCAGCAGTCTGAGGCCGCGCAAGCGGCCTTCAGTTTGTTGGGAAATCTTCCTCCTTACGCTGCGTCATCCCAGGCCTTTTTTCATCTGCGTCGCGTTCAGATTGTGCGGGTAAGTTTTCGTTCACCGTTTTTAATTAAAATTGGATCGAGTTTTTTCGGTCACTGCACTGCCGGCCTGTGGAAGCGATAAGAGTATGGCGTTTGTTTCCTTTCCTCGGCGATCCCTACTGCCCGTGCTGCTCTCGGCGGCGCTGACGACCTGTTCGATCAGCGATGGGCTGGTGCCGCCGGCCAATGTCGACAACGGAACCAGGGTCAGCTCGATCTCGCCGGCGCGGGGGGCGGCCCGCATGGCGCCTTCGATGCAGATGACGCGCGCCGAGCGCCTCGCGCCCGCCGAAAGCCAGGCCTCCTATCCCGTTTCCAGCGTGCCTGTCGGCAATTCGCAGGGCTCCGTCGATTATCTCGACACGCCCAACCTCGCCGGCACCGGGCATCCCGCGCAGACTGCGTCTGCGCCGTTGACGCAGTCGGCGCTGTCGGCGCCGGCAAGGCGCACCGCGCCGGGGGCGCGGGGACTGCCGATGATCGATAGCGACGAGGCGATGGCGGCAGGCCAGCAGACCGAAAACTGGGGCGGCACGAAGAACCTTGCGATCCCGTCCGGCGGCGTCAACATGGATGACGAGCTCGGGGCCGAGCCGGTGGTCGGGCTGGCACAAGAGCAGCAGCAGCAGATCGCCGAGGGCAATGCCACTGAGCCGGTGGTCGACGGCATCGGCACCGACAATCCGACCCAGCTCAACCAACGCGCGCGCCGGCTTGCGCCGCGGGCGATGCCGCAGCCGGCAGCGCAGACGCAGATGAGCCGGGCGCCCGCCTGGAGCGACGGCAGCCCTGTCGTGGCGCCCACCCGCGTTCCAGAAGAGGACGAGGGTGAGGAAGTCGCGATGCTCCGGCCGAACAACCCGATGATGAGCGAGCCCGCTGCACCGGTGGATCCGAGCGTCATGCCGACCTCCGAGCTCGCCTGCCGGCGGGAGCTGAAGCGCATGGGCGTGCTCTTCGACGAGAAGCCGCCGATTTCGAACGGTCCTGCCTGCCAAGTGCCCTATCCGGTGTCGCTCAAAGGGCTTTCCGGCAATATCGGCGTCAGCCCCGCGGTGACGCTGAACTGTCAGGTGACGCTTGCCTTCGCCAAATGGGTGAAGAACGAGCTGGCGCCATCGGCCCGCTACCGCTACTGGACCGGCATCAAGACGATCGAGCCGCTCGGCGGCTATTCCTGCCGGCGCATGAACAACAGCCGGCAGAGATACAATCCGATGTCGGAACACGCCCGCGGCAACGCCATCGACGTCGGCAAGTTCGTCTTGAAGAACGGCCACGAGATCGACGTGCGCAAGAAGGGCCTGTTCTCCTTCCGCGAAGGCCGGCTCCTGAAGGCGGTGCGCAGCGACAGCTGCCGCTATTTCAACACCGTGCTCGGCCCGGGCAGCAATCCGGAACACTGGAACCATTTCCACTTCGACCTGCGCTCCCGCAAGAGCGGCAAAGTCTATTGCGATTAGGTTGTGAGCCTGCGCGCCCATTACCGCGGCAATTGGGCCCTGCCGCCAGAAAAGGGTTCATCCCCGCGGCCGGGCACGCTATAGATCGGCAGGGCGGAAGACCGTTTGCGAGTTTGATCCATGAGCTATGAATTTCACGTCGGCCAGAAGGTCGTCTGCATCAACGACACCTTCAAGCATGTCAGCATCGACCAGCTCATCCGCAAGGGCGAGATTTATACGATCCGCTGGATCGGCGAATACACCCACTATGTCGACGGCACCTTCATCGGGGTGAAGCTCGAGGAAATCCACCGCGGCAACGACGACGGGCCGGAAGGTTATGGCGCTGCCGACATGCCCTATCGCGCGACGCGTTTTCGGCCGCTGGTGAAAGATAAGATCGCATCGCTGCGCAAGCTGCTCGCCCCGACACCCGATGCGCCGGTGGAGCCGAAGGAAAAGATCAAGAAGAAAGAGAAGGTCTAAGCGCCGCCCTGGCTTTTTCCGAGATCAGGTCGGCGGCATCGACGCTGCGGTGACGTGATTGTGCCTCCCGATCGCCTGTGCGACAGTCGGCATCGTGACACGCCGAGGAGGGGCCGGTGCGGAGGATTTCGACAATTCTGGCGCTTTGCGCCGCCATCGCCATGACGATCGCAATGGCCGGAGCGGCAGCCGCCGATCCGCTTGTTTTCAGCTATCACGGATGGCAGGTCGATCTCACCAATGCCAGGGGCGCGGAGCCCGATAAAAAGATGGTCGCGGCCGTCAAAAGGCAGCTCGACATCGTCGAGCGTGTCCATCTGAAACCCGACGTCCTTACCTTCATGCGGACGATTCCGATCTGGGCCGACCCCGCCGCCGCAGGCTTCGGTCCCGGCCATTACAGCAGCAAGACCGGCATCGACCTGCGCGTCGGGGAGCTCGATCGCGACAAGCCGATCATCCTGCATGAGCTTCTGCATGCTTATAACGACCGGATGCTCCCCGGCGGCTTCGGCAATGGGGACGTCAGGCAATTCTTCAGCAGCGGCCGCGGGCTCTGGCCTGATGATTCCTACATGATGAGCAATGACCGGGAGTTCTTCGCGGTGACGGCGAGCGTCTATCTGTTCGGCAATATCGAGCGGCCGCCTTATTCGCGCAGCCAATTGTGGGAGAAGCAGCCACGATATTACCAGTGGCTTGCCGCGCTGTTCGACGATGGCCGGCCGCGGTCTTAGGCCGTCACTATTTAAGCGTAAGGCGTGCCCGCCATGGCCGCTTTCAGGCCGATGGTGCCCTGGTCGACGAGGGCGAGGAAGGCGGCTTTCGCTTCCTCGGAATCCCGGCTTCGCCGAAAGGTCCGGTGCGCCTGGATGAAAGCCACCGTCCACGTCGCCATGAGCAGGCCGGCCGCCAGATGGGCGGCGGGATCGCCGGCGTCTCGGCCTGCACCTTCCGCCATCGCCACCGCTACCAAGTCAGCGAGTTCGTCTCGTATCGCTCTCGCCCGCGCCTTGAGGGTGTCGCTGCGCTCGACCGTTTCGACGAAGCCTTGGCTCTCGTCAGAAAATTGGGCGAAGGGAGCTCTCTCGGCGATGAGCCGGTGAGCAAGCCGGCGCAGGGTCTCGATCGGCGAGACGCCGGGCTCGCGCTGCCGCAATGCCTCGCGCAGGATCTCGCGGCCTTCCTCGTCGCGGTCGAAGAACATGTCTTCCTTGCGGGGAAAGTGATTGAAGACCGTCATCCGCCCGACATCGGCGGCGGCGGCAATCTCATCGACCGTCACATGCTCGAAACCCCGCTCGCGGAAGAGGCGGTCGGCGGCCTGGGCAATGGAGCGTCGCGTGGCGAAGCGCTTGCGGCTTCGCCGGTCGGGTGGCGTTGACATGCCGTCATCGATAGCAGGGATTTTATACTCAGTACACATTCAACATTGACTTCCGCATGTGTCGGCGTATTTATGTACTAAGTACATATTTAAGCTCAGTATACCATGGCGCCATGCGCGCCGGGTGCAGCGCAGGAGGACGTGCTCATGTCCAAACCCCTCATCGTCATCTTCACCGCAATCGGCCTCGACGCCGCCGGCATAGGGCTCATCTTCCCCATTCTCCCGCGGCTTCTCCAGGAGGTGACCCATGCCGAAAACATCGCTCCCTATATCGGGATCATGACGGCGCTCTACGCGCTGATGCAGTTCATCTTCGCACCGGTGCTCGGCGCTTTGAGCGACAATCTCGGCAGGCGTCCTGTGCTGCTCATTTCGCTTGCGGGTGCTGCGATCAATTATCTCGTCATGGCGTTTGCGCCAGAGCTTTGGATGCTGCTTCTCGGCCGCGCCATCGCGGGTCTCACCAGCGCCAATGTCTCGGTGGCCATGGCCTATATCACCGATATTTCGGCGGAGGACACGCGCGCCCGGCGCTTCGGCCTGTTCAACGCGACGTTCGGCATCGGCTTCATC
This sequence comes from Rhizobium pisi, assembly GCF_003938655.1. Taxonomy (GTDB): domain Bacteria; phylum Pseudomonadota; class Alphaproteobacteria; order Rhizobiales; family Rhizobiaceae; genus Rhizobium; species Rhizobium pisi. The sequence goes on along the minus strand of NZ_RJJT01000019.1, from coordinate 122,169 downwards.
ATCGGCCCGGTGCTCGGCGGGCTGCTCGGCGATCAGTGGCTGCGGCTCCCCTTCATTGCCGCTGCCGTGCTGAATGCCTGTAACATGCTGGTGGCCTACTTCGTTCTGCCGGAATCTCGCACGCCGGCACGCGAAAAGATCGACCTCGCGGCGCTCAACCCGCTTCGGCCGCTCGGCTGGGTCCTGTCGATGAAGGGGCTTCTGCCCGTCATCCTCGTGTTTTTCATCCTGAGCGCCACAGGCGAAGCCTACGGCACCTGCTGGGCTCTTTGGGGTTTCGACACGTTCCGATGGAACGGCCTCTGGGTCGGCCTTTCGCTCGGCGCTTTCGGCGTCTGCCAGACGGTCGTGCAGGCGCTCCTGCCCGGCCCGGCCGCCAAACGGCTGGGCGAGCGCGGGGCTGTCGTCGTCGGCATCGCCTGCGCCTGCCTTGCTCTCCTTGCCATGGCCTTTGCCAGCCAGGGCTGGGTCGTGTTCGCGATCATGCCGGTCTTCGCGCTCGGCGGCATCGGCACGCCGGCATTCCAGGCGCTCGCCAGCCGGCAGGTCGATCCGGCCCGCCAGGGCCAGCTCCAGGGCGTGCTGACATCGGCAGTCAGCCTGGCTTCGATCATCGGCCCGCTGGCCTTTTCGACATTCTATCTCGCCGTCCAGAAGGCATGGCCGGGCGCCATCTGGCTCTCCGTCGTCGTCGTCTATGTCATTGCGGTTCCGCTGGTTCTTCTCGGGACACGCGCCGCCCGTCCTGCGCAAGCGGCGACCGCTTGAAACAGTGCATCTGGCTCAGGCTATTTTCGTGCCCAGGAACAGCGCTTCCCTGCGGACATCGAGCACGCCATCGCCCGGAATTGCGCGAGCGGAGGCTCGCCAGCGCTGCGCGCAGGGACAAGACTTCATCTTCCCGAGGCAGTCTCGGTCCATGATTTAATAAATCGTATCCGATTAAATCGAATGGTGTTGACATTGGCTTCCGGTGGGCATATTTAGAGCGCATCCGATTACATCGGATACGCTTTAAATTCAACCGAAGGAATATGACCATGACCGAGAAGCTTCTTTTCACTGGCAAGACCCACATCGCCGGCGGCCACAACGGCTATGCCCGCAGCAGCGACGGCACGCTCGATATCAAGCTGCCGCAACCGCATCCGGCGGCTGAAAACCTGTTCGGCGCCGCCTGGTCGGCTTGCTATATCGGCGCTATCGAGCTTGCCGCATCCCAGCGCAAGATCACGCTGCCGGCCGGTCCCGAGGTCGATGCCGAGATCACCCTCCATGCCGACAACGGTTCCTTCTTCCTGCGTGCGCACCTCAATGTCAGCCTTGCCGGCCTCGATCGCGACGTCGCCGAGGAACTGATCCACGCAGCCCACGGCATTTGCCCTTATTCCAAGGCCACGCACGGCAATATCGACGTCGAAACCAGGCTTGTCTGAGTGGAAGGACCGGCCTCGTCGCCGTCATCTTCGAAGCGGGGGTCTGCCGTTCGGCCGGCAGACCCGTTCCTGAACCAGCAGCCATCGCAAACGCCGCCGATCCGGAGAACATGCCATGACCAATAGCCACGCAGAGCCGCACCGGGCCTATGACGAGTTTTCGCTTCTGCTCGACCCAGATGTTTACGAGCCGTTGCCTGAGGATTGGCTGATCGGCATCACCGATGTCGTCAGCTCGACTGCGGCAATCGGGGCAGGGCGCTATGAAGACGTCAACTATGCCGGCGCCTCGATCATCGCGGCGCTCGGCAATGCCTGGGGCTCCTTCGATTTCCCCTTCGTGTTTCGCGGAGACGGAGCGGCCTTCGCCCTGCCACCGCACGGCCTGATGGCTGCGACATCGGCGTTGCGGCAGGTCGCGGATTTCGCCAGGAGCGATCTTGATCTCGATCTTCGCGTCGGCCTGCTCACCGTGCGCGAGATCCGCGCAGGCGGGCGCGACGTGAAGATCGCCCGCTATGCCGCTTCCGAAAACGCGACCTATGCGATGTTTGCCGGCGGCGGACTCAAATGGGCGGAACAGCAGATCAAGAACGGCCGCTATCTCGTCAAGCCGGGCCGCTATGCGACGAGGCCTGATCTGACGGGATTGAGCTGCGACTGGGCGCCGTTTCCGAGCCGGCAGGGGGAGATCCTGTCGCTGCTGGTCGAGCCTCGCGAGCACACGAGCCCCAAGGTTTTTGCGGCGCTCGCCAGGCGCGTGCTTCAGGTTTTCGATGCGGCGCCGCGCCGGTCACATCCGCTTTCGCGGAATAATGCTATCCCCAGGGACAGTGCGAAGCAGGTCAGTGAGGAAGGTTGGTCGGAGGTTGCCTCCCATTCGGATTTCCGCAAGTTCGACGATGGTTTGCGTCTGACTCTGGACTGCACGCCGGAAGAGATCGACAGCGTCGAAGCCATTCTCGTCGCGGCAAGAGCGCGTGGCGAGATCGATTTCGGCCTGCACCGCCAGTCGCATGCGCTGATGACCTGCCTTGTGCCTTCAGGCCGGCCGGATTCGCACCTGCATTTCCTGGACGGAATGGGCGGCGGCTACGCGAAAGCGGCCGAGATGATGGAGGAGGGCGCGCTTGCAGCAATGTCGTCGCGCCGGCCTGAAAGGACAGTCAGGGCAGCAGAGGCATAGCCTGACCGGGTCAATTGACCCCCGGATTGCCCGGGGGCATAGTCCCGGGCAGACGCGAATGACCTGCTGTTACAAACGAGGTCGGCCAGTCGATCCTCGTATCCCATCCACGCAGATCGAACGATAGGAGAGCGTCATGTCCCCCATATTTTCATTATCGCCGACGCGGCGCGAGCTGCTTGCAGCCACGGCCGCCGCCGGGGCCGTCGGCCTCATTGCCGGCGTGCCCGGCGCGCGGGCGAACGGCGAGGAGATCAGCCCGTTCAGCGTCAGTTTCCCTCAGGATCAGCTCGACGACCTCCGCCGTCGCGTCGCGGTCACCCGTTGGCCCGACAAGGAGACCGTTGCGGGCGATGCGCAGGGGGTGCAGCTTGCGACGATCCAGAAACTCGCGAAGCATTGGGCGACGGATTACGACTGGCGCAAGATGGAAGCGCGGCTCAATGCGCTCCCGCAGTTCATCACCGAGATCGACGGGCTTGACATTCATTTCATTCACGTCCGCTCCAAACATAAAAATGCCTTGCCGATCATCGTCACGCATGGGTGGCCAGGCTCGATCATCGAGCAGCTGAAGATCATCGAACCGCTCACCGATCCGACAGCCCATGGCGGGAGCGAAGAGGACGCGTTTGATGTGGTGATCCCGTCTTTGCCAGGTTACGGCTTTTCCGGGAAGCCGACGGGGTCGGGGAGCTGGAACCCGCCTCGCATCGCGCACGCCTGGGCGGCGCTGATGCAACGTCTCGGCTACACGAAATTCGTGGCGCAGGGCGGCGACTGGGGCAATGCGGTCACCGAATTGATGGCGGTGCAGGAACCGCCGGGATTGCTCGGCATCCACACCAATATGGCGGCCACGGTTCCGGCTGACATCGCCAAGGCTCTCGCGGCCGGCGGCATGCCGCCAGCCGACCTGTCGCCGGACGAAAGGCGCGCCTGGGATCAGCTCGACGACTTCTATAAGAATGGGCTGGGCTATGCGATCGAGATGAATAATCGGCCGCAGACGCTCTACGCGATCGTCGACTCGCCTGTTGGTCTCGCGGCCTGGATGCTCGACCACGACATCCGCAGCTACCGGATGATCGCGCGCGTTTTCGACGGAGAGGCCGAGGGGCTGACGAAGGACGATATCCTCGACAACGTCACGCTCTACTGGCTGACGAACACGGCAATCTCCTCGGCGCGCCTCTATTGGGAAAACGCGCACCATCCGAGCGGCGGATTCTTCGACCCCCGGGGCATCAAGATCCCGGTTGCCGTCAGTGCTTTTCCCGATGAGATCTACCAGGCGCCGCAGAGCTGGGCGGAGAAGGCCTATCCGAAGCTCATTCACTACAACAGGCTGGAGAAGGGCGGTCACTTCGCCGCCTGGGAACAGCCGGCGGCTTTCACCGCCGAGTTGAGGACGGCGTTCCGGTCGCTGCGCCAGTGAAGCAGGAAGCGCGTCGCGCCGGACCGGTCCGCGCGCTGCGTTTTCAGTCTTTGCCGCCCGCCGGTATAGCGAGGCTTGCAAGTATTTCACCGAGCTGGGGCGGCGCCAGCTCGGTTTCGCATTCTATCTCGGCGGCGCTGAACCATCTGAGTTCGGTATGTTCATCGCCGACAAGCTTGGGGAAGCCCTGCCAGCTCTCGACGTGATAGACGTGAAAGGTGGCGGATGCCTCGGGCGGAGCTTGCGACACGAACTTTCGCGCAAGCTGCCAGCGCTCCGGCGTGACGCTTATTTCCTCCATCAATTCCCGGCGCATCGCCGCCTCGGCGTCTTCGCCGTCCTCGATGTGGCCGCCGGGCAGGCTCCAGCGACCTGGATAAATCCTGCGCTCAGAACTTCGCCTTGCGAGAAGAAACGTTCCGTTGCGGCTCAAGGCGCCCATCGCGATCTCGGGCATGTGGTCTTCTCCGTTGCGGAAGAAAAATGCACCGCCGCAGGCATGTCACCAACGTGTGACAGGCGTGGCGATCAAGATTTCTCCGGTTCGGCCTGCGCCCGCAGTAGGTTGTCGCGCAGCCTCGTCACCGTCTGCTGGACGACGGGGAAATCGTCGCCGAGGCCGGTGGCGGCAATCAGCGTGCCGCCGGGGTCAACGTCGAGCAGGAGATTGCGCCCGGCCGGCGTCAGGCTCACGCGGACCTGCCGTTCATCGGCGGGATCGCGATGGCGCGTGAGATAGCCTGTCGATTCCAGCTTCTTGAGGATCGGCGTCAGCGTATTGGATTCGAGAAACAGCTTTTCCCCCAACATGCTGACCGTCTGGTCGTCTTCCTCAGAGAGGGCGACCAGCGCGATATATTGCGTATAGGTCAGGCCAAGCGCGTCCAGGATCGGCTTATAGGCGCGGCCGAAGGCGAGATTGGTGGAATAGACCGCGAAGCACAGGAAGTTCGAAAGCTTCCTGCCCTCCTTGCCCGCGGGGGAGGCGGGCGCAGGCATGTCGGGTGCTTTTGCACTTTTAGACGTCGGCATTGGACCATCCTCTTCAGCTCGTTGAATATCGATGTCTTATATATATCGTATCCGATTAAATCGCAAGCTTCAGGCGTCGATTTCCGGGACGGTATCTGCCGCGATAGCCGCCCAAAAGCGTCGGGGGCTCGAGCATAGGAGCCACAAACTCACGCCGGCTTGCCGGCCTCGATGAAACGGCTGAGCGAGGTGGCGGCGTTCAGCATGTGGGCGCGCATGCGGCGTGACGCCATCTCGCCGTCGCCTTCGGCGATCGCCTGCATGATGGCATCGTGTTCGTCCCGGGATCGGCTGAGCCGTTCGCCCTGGCGCAGCTGCGTGCGCCGGAAGGCGTTCAGGCGGTTGCGTATGGTGATCGCCTGTTCGGCGAGGAAGCCATTATGGGTGGCGTGGTAGATGGTTTCGTGGAACTGGCGGTTGAAGCTGTCATAGGCGTCGAAATCGCCCGCCTCGACGATCGGCCGGGAGAGATCGTGCAGCTCGATCAGGCGGCTCCGCTCCAGCGGCGTCATGCGGTAGGTGGCGAGCCTGACGCAGACGGCTTCGATCTCGGCCACCGTCTCGAACATGTCCATGATGCGCTCCGGCGTCATGCTGGCGACGATGCCGCCGCGCCGGGCGCGAAGCTCGACCAGGCCGCCGGCCGCCAGTTGGCGCAGCGCTTCCCGGACCGGGGTGCGGGAGGCGCCGAAACGATCGGCGAGCTGCTGTTCGTCGAGGGCAGCACCCGCCGCCAGCGTGCCGGCGGCGATCTCATCGGTGAGAGCGTTGCGGATGCGGTCGGAGATGAGGCCGCGATCATCGTCATCCTCGCCTTCAAAGACATTCGCCATTTCGTCGTCTCCTGACTGTTCCGGACCGGGGGGCGGGTCGCGTATGCAAACCCGCGCGAGATATGAGCCTGTGTATGCGTAATGGCTATCACGAAGCTGTTACGTATTCAATAATTGACATTTTCTGAAATAGGAATACATAAATATCCAGTCGGCGGCGTTCTGTATACGCAAGCCGCAACAAATGCCGAATTGGAATACACGGAACCGCTCTCAACACGGACAGAGGCCAATGCCTCGCGTCCGGGAGGAGCGATCCCGACACGATGTCATCGATCAACCGATTTTCACCGAGCCCGCCCGGGCTTCGGACCCATGCTTTCGACCCTTCAACCGTCTCAGCGCACAAGGAAACCAGATCATGATGATGAACAGACGGGCTTTCTCGGCCGCCCTCGTTGCCGGCGCCGCCGCCACTCTTCTTTCCAGCCGCGGCATGGCCGCGACATCGGCTCCGGTGAAGGCGCGCAATGTCGTGCTGGCGCATGGGCTGTTTGCTGACGGTTCCTGCTGGACCGAGGTGATCGCGCGCCTGCAGGCGGCAGGCCTCAACGCCACGGCGGTGCAGAACCCGCTGACGACGCTGCCGGAAGCGGTTGCTGCCGTCACCCGCGTGCTTGACCGTCAGGACGGCCCGACCGTGCTGGTCGGGCATTCCTTTTCCGGAATGCTCGTCACCGAGGCCGGCGTGCATCCCAATGTTTCGGCGCTCGTCTATGTCGCGGCCCGGGCGCCGGATGCGGGCGAGGATTATACCGCGCTCGCCAAGTCTTTCCCGACGCCGCCGGCAAGCGCCGGGATCGTCTTCGACGGTGATGAGGGACGCTTGAGCGAAGCCGCATTCCTCAGCGATTTCGCCGGCGACCTGCCGGAGGCCAAGGCCAAGGTGCTTTACGCCGTGCAGCAGCCGTTCCAGAAGGCGCTGCTGACCGGTAAGACAACGCAGGCCGCCTGGCGCTCGAAGCCGAGCTGGTATGCCGTTTCGACCGAGGACCGGACGATCAATCCCGATCTCGAACGCTTCATGGCGAAACGCATGGGGGCAAAGACGATCGAGGTGAAATCAAGCCATCTGTCGCTGATCTCTCATCCCGACGAGATCACCCGGTTGATCCTCGAGGCGGGGGGACAGAACACGGATTGAGCAAGAGCGGTGAGGACGAGAGGGATGACATGCGACCTTGCTTTGTCATCCCGGGCCCCAGGAGCCTGGGATCCATGCGCGAATGCTGAGCGTGCTGCATCGTTCATGTCACGTCGGTCGGCGCAGCGGTCTGAAGGCGGCCCGGAGTTCGGCAGAGAAGAGTTCCGGCTCTTCCCAGGCGGCGAAGTGGCCACCTTTATCGACCTTGTGGAAATAGGCGAGATTGCGATAGGCGCGCCGCGCCCATGTTTCCGGGGCTTGATAGTTCTCGCCGGGAAAGACTGATATGGCGACCGGCAGCGCGATCTCCGACGTCTTCTCGCCGGCGGCAAGGAGGGGACTGCGCCCTCTGTCATATTCCCAGTAGATCCGCGCCGAGGAGGCGGCGCTGTTGGTCAGCCAGTAGAGCGTGATATCGTCCAGCACCTCGTCGGGAGATTTTTCGGGATCGGTGTTGTTGTAGGTCCATTGCGTGAAGCCGGGGTGGCCGAGCATCCATGCGGCAAGGCCGGCAGGGGAATCCGATATGGCATAGCCGATCGTCTGCGGCCTTGTGCCCATCATCGTGGCATAGGAACGGTTGCCCATCCTGGCGGCAGCGCTGAGGGCATCGAAGGTCGCGCGTTCCTCCTCCGAGAGCCCTTCCGGCGCCGGCCCGTTGACGGCGAGCACAGCGGCAATCTCGGGCGGGACAACCGCCGGCAGGTTGATGTGGATGCCGAGCAGGCCTTGAGGCGCGAGCCGCGCCATGGCGCTGGAGACGGGCGAGCCCCAGTCCCCGCCCTGGGCGACGTAGCTGGTGTAGCCGAGCCGCTTCATCAGCTCTGCCCAGGCGCTGGCGATGCGGTCCGGTCCCCAGCCGGTGCCGGCCGGTTTGCCGGAGAAGCCGAAGCCCGGCATCGACGGAATGACGATGTCAAATGCATCCTCCGCGCGTCCGCCATGGGCTGTGGGATCCGTGAGCGGACCGACGGCCTTGAGGTTCTCGAACACCGATCCCGGCCAGCCATGGGTGATGATGACAGGCAGGGCATTTGGATGCCTCGAGCGGATGTGAATGAAGTAGATATCGAGGCCATCGATCTCTGTCATGAACTGCGGCAGCGCATTCAACCGCGCTTCGGCTTTGCGCCAGTCGTAGCCGGTGCCCCAATAATCGACGAGCGGCTTGATCTTTTCGAGCCGTATGCCCTGCGACTGGTCTTCGACCGTCTCGCGCTCGGGCCAGCGCGTGGCGGCAATGCGACGGCGAAGGTCGGCGAGATTTTCCTCGGGAACATCGACACGGAACTGACGAACGGCATCGTCCGCGGCATCAGCCGTTCGTCGCGGCGGGAAGAGGCCTGCCGCGCCCGCCGCGGCAATCCCGGTCGCAGCGGCGGTCAGAAACCTGCGTCGACCCCGGTTGACGACTTCCGAGCCTGCGCTCGGGCGCATCTTGACGATCCTGGTCACGGTGTTGTCTCCTTTGAAGCAGGCGCCCAGGGCAAGGTCCCCAGAGGTCGCCCGGCGTCATCATAACATGCATGCCGATAGGACGCGGACTGCTCCAAAGCGCACCGTGGCTCGTGCAAGTTCGCGACCGGCGCGGCTGAGCCTTGCGCCGCCAGCCTTTTCACGAGAGAAACCTTGGATGAGCATTCCCAAGACACATCCCTTCGCCTTCGATCCAACCTACGGCATGCTGCTGGAAGACTTGCTGGCGGTCGAGCCGCCGGAGGAGCCTGATGGTTTCGACGTTTTCTGGCAGGCGCGATATCGCAAGGCGCTTGATGTCGATCCGCGGCCGGCGCTTTCCCAGAGCGAGATCAGCCATCCCGACTGGCATGTGCTCGATATCGTCTACCTCTCGACGGGCGAGTTCCGGATCGGCGGCTGGCTCATCCTGCCGCGCGAGGGGCAGGTGCGGCGCGGCCTCGTCGTCGGGCATGGTTACGGCGGGCGGGACCGGCCGGATTTCGATCTGCCGCTCAAGGAAACGGCGATCCTCTTTCCCTGCTGCCGCGGGCTGTCACTCAGCGCCCATCCGCCGATCTCGCAGAATCCCTCCTGGCATGTGCTCCACGATATCGACAAGCCGAAGGACTACATCATCGGCGGCTGCGTCGAGGATATCTGGCTTGCCGTCTCGACCCTGACGGCGCTCTATCCCTGGCTTGAAGGACGTATCGGCTATAGCGGCATCAGTTTCGGGGGCGGGGTCGGGGCGATGGCGATCGCCTATGATCCACGCATCGATCGCGGCCATCTCGCGCTGCCGAGCTTCGGGCATCAGCCGCTGCGGCTGAAGCTTCCGACCGTCGGCAGCGCGCAATCGGTGCAGGAATATCAGGCCGACCACGGCAACGTGCTGGAGACGCTGCGCTTCTATGATGCCGCGACCGCGGCGCAGCGGATCGAGGTGCCGATGCTGACGGCGGTGGCGCTTTTCGATCCTTCCGTGGCGCCGCCCTGCCAGTTCGCTGTCGCAAATGCGATACCGAAATTTAATGAAATCTTCATCCTGGACGCCGGTCATTTCGATTACCCTGGAAGTGCTGAGCAAGAGGCGGTGCTCCGCGATAAGATCGGACAGTTCTTCAGGGTGCCATGAACCGCGAATATGTCAGTTGGTACAGTCAGCGGCTGCATCGAGACATGGAGATGCTGGTGTTCGGCCATGCCGGCGCCAAGGTGCTGGTTTTTCCGACGCGGGAAGGGCGCTTCTTCGAATATGAACAGCTCGGCCTGGTCGGAAGCCTTGCCGACAAGCTGCAGGCCGGCCATCTCCAGCTCTATTGCATCGAGGGCCTGGCGGCCGACAGCCTCTACGGCTTCCACCACCATCCTGCCGAGCGCATCCGCCGGCATGCGGCGCTGGAGGACTATATCCTCAACGAGGTGCTGCCGCTGATGGCTTGGAAGAACCCGCATGACTGCACCATCGTGCATGGCTGCAGCCTCGGCGCCTTCCAGGCGGCAAGCCTCGTCTTCCGCCATCCGCATCTCTTCCGCAAGCTCGTCGCCTTTTCCGGCCGCTACGACCTGACGATGAAGGTAGAATCCTTCGGCGACCTGTTCGACGGCTATTACGACGACAGCGTCTATTTCCACACGCCGACGCATTTCCTGCCTGGCCTCGGCTCCGACTGGCGGCTCGACAGGCTGCGCGAGATCGAGATCGTTCTCACAATCGGCGACGCCGACCCTTTCCTCGACAACAACCGCTATCTCAGCCGGCTGCTGGGCGAAAAGAACATTCGCCATCAGCTGCATGTCTGGGACGGCCGCGCCCACCGCGCCGGCGCCTGGCGCAAGATGGCGCCGCTTTACATCTGATACTTCTGGATGGCGGTTAGGGCCAACGCAGGGCCGCCGTCGCCACCGGCGCGTCCCAGAGGGCGATCTCCTCGTCGGTCAGCATGGCAAGGGTGACCGACAATCCCTGCATGTCGAGCGAGGTGACGTAGGTTCCGACAAGCGAGCGCTCGATCGGGATGCCTCTTTCCTCGATGAAGCGGCGGGCGCCGGCATAGGCGAGATAGAGTTCGGCCGGTGGCGTGCCGCCCAGACCGTTGACGAAGAGCAGGGCTCGGGTGCCCGGCGTCACGGCGATGTCAGCGGCGATGGTTTCGCAGAGATGGGCGATGATGGCGTCGGCGGCGGCGAAGGGTTGCCTGGCATGGCCGGGCTCGCCGTGGATGCCGACGCCCATTTCCATTTCATCGGCTCCGAGCGCAAACGTCGTGCGCTCAGTCTGCGGCACGGTCACGCCGTTCAGCGCCACACCCATCGAGCGGATGCGTGTGTTCAACCCCTCGCCAAGCCGCTTCAATTCGGCAAGCGGCATGCCGCCTTCGGCCGCAGCACCGAGGATCTTTTCGACGATCAGCGTTCCGGCGACACCGCGCCGGCCGCGGCCTTCGCCTGTTCTCGACGTCTCGATATCGTCGCTGACGACGACCATGTCGAGGCTGTGGCGATCGCCAGCCATCTCGATCGCCATTTCGAAGTTCATCAGGTCGCCGTCGTAATTCTTGACCACGAGCAGGCAGCCGGCGCCGGTATCGGCCTCTTCGATAGCGGCAATGATCTGGCTCGGTGTCGGCGAGGTGAAGATATGGCCGACACAGGCCGCATCCAGCATGCCCTGGCCGACGAAGCCGATATGCATCGGTTCGTGGCCGGCGCCGCCGCCTGAGATGAGCGCCACCTTGCCCGACGTGAGATCGCGGCGGCGAATGCATTTGCGTTCGGTCCCGAACACCACGAAGGCCTCATGGGCGCGCACGAAGCCTTCGACGCTTTCGGCGACCATGGTTTCCGCAGTGTTCATGAACTTCTTCATCAAGCCCCTCCCAAGGCCAAGCATTACGTTACGTCAACCTGTTCACCACTCAGGGCTCACTCGCCCCTGAAATCGCGACGATTTTCTGCACCAGATCGGAGATCGCCTCTTCGAGCAGGCGGTTTTTTCGGTCGTCGCCGAAGTCGGGCACCATCAGCGACAGGTGCCGCAATTTCTCGGAATGGCCGAGATCCGGCAGCTTGCCAGGATGGGCGGCCTGATAGGCTTCGAGAAAGCGTTCCTCCTCAGTGGCGCTGAAATGGCAGACGCGGACGATCGTCGCGAGATGGCGCGCCGGCAGCGGCGTCGCATAGGTCGGGCTGGTGATCTGGGTGACGAAGCTGCGGTGTTTGCCAAGCGCCGTCGCCAGGCGCTGGCGCGTGCCCGATGGCCTATTGTCGATGATCTGCGCCAGAATGGACTTGTAGGCGATAATGGCGTCTTCGGTGTCTTCGCGCGCCATTCTATTCTCCGGCTGCCTTCGTGCCATCGGCATTGAGACCGATGATTGCCGATCTTATCGCGGGACGCCGGGCCGGCGCCACGGAAAAATGCCGGAGGCCGGCGGCAAGCAAGCCCGGCAGATAATGCGGGTCGCCGGCCATGTCGCCGCAAATGCTGACGGGCTTGCCGGCGGCAAGCTTCACTGCCTGGGCAATCAGCCGGAGCACGGCGGGCGCTGACTTATCGGGATCGGCATCGATGTCGTTGCGCGTGGATGCGGCGAGATATTGTGTGAGATCGTTGGTTCCGAACGAGAAGAATGCTGCCGAGCCGAAGGTGTCGAGCATCAGCGCTGCAGCCGGCACCTCCACCATCATGCCGATCGGCGGCATCCGGTGGGGCAGGGCACGGCGGCCGAGCCTTTCGGCTTCCTCACGGAACAGCTCGCGCATCCTGTCGATTTCGTCGGGAAAGGTCACCATCGGCAGCATCACCGAAAGCCTGCCGAAGACGGCGGCGCGCAGCAGGGCACGGGCCTGGACGCGGGCGATTTCCGGCCGTGCAAGCAGCAGCCGGATGCCGCGCAGGCCCGAGTCGAGAGCCGGCAGGTCTTCGAGGCCGGCAAGCGGCTTGTCGCCGCCGATATCCAGCATTCTTATGATCACCGGCTTATCGCCCGCCTGCTCCAGCACGCGGCGATAGATCGCCAGCTGCCGTTCCTCATTGGCGGCATCGGCGATCGAGGTGACTGAAAACTCCGAGCGCATCAGGCCAACGCCCGCCGTTGCCGGATCGAGGGCATCGATCTCAGCGGGATCGTTGATGTTGATGGAGGTGAGGATCGGCACGCCATCCGCCGTGCGTAGCTCACCGCTTTCGATTTGCGTGTCGCCGGCAGGCGCTTGAGCAGGTGGCGGCGGTGGGATCAACACGCCGCCCGCCTGCAGGATGACGGCGCCGGCGTCGCCATCCACGCTGATGGGATCTCCGTTTGCGGCGGAAAAGCGGCCTGTGCCGACCACCATCGGCACGGATTTCGCCCGGGCGAGCAGGGCGACGTGGCCGGCGGTGCTGCCTGCAAACAACGCAATGCCCCCGCCCTTGGACCAGTCATGGGCGAGAAAGCGGCTGGGCTCCATGTCCTTGCCGACGAAGACCGAGCCGGGCGGGAAATCGGCGATCGGGGTGCCGGCGAGCGCGCCGAGCACGCGGTTCTTGATGTCGAGAATATCGACGGCGCGCGCCCGCATCTGTTCCTCATCGGATGCTTCGAGTTCGCCGATATAGGCGTCGAGGGTGGCGACCCAGGCGAAGACCACGTTCTCATCGGCCTGCATGCGTGCGCCCGTCGCCTCCGCGATCGTCGGATCGCGCAACACTTCGATCTGGAAATCGATGATATCGCGGCTTTCGGCGTCGGCACCCTCTGCAAGGCGCTCCAGTTCGCCGATCGAGATATCGATCGCCTTTTCCAGTGCGCCGAATCCGCCGGCGATTTGAGGCGCACGTGCGGCGCCCAGCCGCTCGGCAGCGGAAGAAGCGTTCGGCTCCTCCGCGAGAAAGGCCGGGCCGGATGCGATGCCCGGGGATGCGCTCTTTGCTTTCAGCCTAAGCGGTTCGGCCATGTTTCTTTTCCTCATCGAAGTTGCGCTCGATGAGTTCCTTCAGCGCGCGGATCGCCTCTTCGGCGAGAATGCCGTCGGCGCGGATCCTGAGGATCGACCCTTTGCGGATTCTCGCGCCCATGATTTTGATGATGCTCTTGCCGTTCAGCCAGACGTCGCTGCCGTTGACGGCGACCTCGATCGAACAGGGAAAGGACTTCGCAAGCCGCGTGAAGGTGACGGAGGGGCGGGCATGCAGCCCGACGCCGTGCTTGACTTCCACCTCCGTCTGGCAGTTCACATGCAATGGACTAGGCTCCTGTTTTTCAATCCGCAATCCTGTTGTCATCAGGGGGATAGTTCCTCGGCTGTGGCGACGACCTTGGCCAGCGACGCGCCCCCCGACGCTTCAGCGGCAGCGATGACGGCGCCTTCGACCAAAGGCGCGTTGCAGATGGAGACGAGCGCCGAACGAGGAGGTCCCAGCATTTCGACCGCCATCTCGCTGTTGGTTTCTGCGCCGCCGAGATCGACGAAGACGGCGACGCCGGCATCGGACCAGGCGGCTTCGATCGCTCTCAGGATGCCGCCGGCATCGGTGCCGAGCTCGCCGTGGACATTGCCGCCCGACCAGGCGAGCGGCACGCAGTCGCCGACCATCTGGCGCACCATGTCGGCAATACCCCTTGCCACCAGCGGCGAGTGAGAGACGATCACGATCCCCACGTTTGCGGTCTTTGCAGTCATGTCGGTCCTTGCATTCATTGGGGGCGATGCTCCCCGAGATAGCGGCAGATCGCCGTGGTCAGCAGCGCGCAGCTCGACGCGCCGGGATCGACATGGCCAATCGAACGATCGCCGAGATAGGCGGCACGCCCGCGCATTGCCTTCATCGCGGCGGTCCTGTCGGCAGAGCGCTCGGCCTTGCGGGCGATGTCGCCGAGTGGTGACCGCTTCGCCAGCGCGGCATGGACGGGATAGAGCACGTCGAGCAGGGTCTTGTCGCCGGCATGGGCGCGCCCGCGTCTTGCCACCGCGTCGATCGCCTGTTTCAGCACCTGCGAGAAATCGGCCTTCTCATCGCTCTTGCGAAGCTCGCGGCCGATCTCCATCAGCAGCGTGCCGTAGAGCGGGCCGGCGGCACCGCCGACATTCATCACCAGCGTCAGACCGATCTTTTCCACGGCATCGGGGAAGGGCAGGCTGGACAGGCTCTCGCCCTCGGCGCTCACCGCCTCGCAGCCGCGCCGCATATTGGTTCCGTGATCGCCATCGCCGATGGCGCGATCGAGCGCGCAGAGGTGATCGGTGTTCTCCGCGATCGTCGCGCGGCACACCTCGATCAATCCTGCCACCAGCATCGGCTCCGCCTGCACTGCCATCCTCCCTGTCGCCGCGTCTCCCGCGCGGCTCTCAAACTTTACGCCGGTCAGGCGAGGCTTGCCACCACGTCGAACGCGCCGGCAACCGCGACGGCACCGGGATCGGCAACGCCCGCCAGATCCCTTTCGCCGACATAGGAGGCGCGTCCGGCTCTCGCCTTCGTTATCGTCTTCGTCGACTCCGCCCCCGCTACGGCTGCCCTTGCGGCTGCGGCGACGTCGCCGGATGCCAGTGCCTGCAGGGCAGGCGAGAGCGCATCGACCATCGTCCGGTCGCCGACTGCGGCTCCGCCATAGAACGTCATCCTGTCGAGCCCGGCAAGAAGGGCTGCCGATATATCGGCCTTGTCGGCCATCGCCTTTGCTGCCGCAGTGAAGAAGATCGACAGCAGCACGCCGCTCGATCCGCCCATGCTGGTGCCGAGAATATCGCCCAGCGCGGCGAGCGTTGCCGCCGGCCGGTCGAGCGGCAGCGTGTCCAAGCGGGCAAGCACGCTGCGGGCGCCCGTCGCCACCGTCGAGCCGGTATCACCGTCGCCGACGCGACCATCCAGCCGGTTGAGTTCGCTTTCCTGCGAAATCAGATGCTCGCAGAGCGCCGTGATCAGGCGACGGTTGCGGGCGTTCTCCCCGGCTGCGGCCGCGCCGTTCAAGCCGGCTGATGTTTTCGGTGCAGCGATGATCTGGATCTCGTGGCGCTCGACAGCCGGCATCCAGGCATGCGGCTCGACCGCCGCCGTCAACGCCGTCTCACGCGCGGCATCTAGCCGGATCAGCGACAGCGAGAAGCCGTTCATATTGAGCGCGGTCATCATCGGCGCCGGGCCGATGATCAGCCGGATGCGGCGGCCAAGCGGCGAGGACAGTACGGCATTGGCAATCACGGTCATTTCGAGCGGCGGCACGGCGCCGAGATTGTTGATGAGGAGGGCGTGGCTTGCCCCTTCGCGCAGCGCAGGCGACAGGCGCGCCACCATGGTGGCGACGATATCGGCGACCGGCTGCAGTGCGATGCGCTCGACGCCGGGTTCGCCATGGATGCCGAGGCCGAGTTCGCCTTCGTTCTCGCCGAGACGGTCCTCATGCGCCTGGCCGGGCACGCTGCAGGTGGAGAGAGACATGCCGAGCGAGACGATGTCGCCGGCGGCTGCCACGGCATGGGCTGCGACCGTCTTCAGGTCCTCGCCTCTTTCGGCGTGATATCCAGCGATCTTATGGACGAACAGCGTGCCGGCGACGCCGCGCGGCTGGTTGATGCCGGGGATGGCAATGTCGTCGGCGACGATGACCATCTCGACGTCGAAGCCTTCGGCGCGCGCCTTTTCGGCGGCGAGACCGAAATTCAGGCGGTCGCCGGTATAGTTCTTGACGATCAGCAGGGCGCCCTTCGGGCCCGCAACGGCGCGGATCGCCGTCAGCACGGCATCGACGCTCGGCGAGGCGAAGATCTCGCCGGAGACGGCTGCCGTCAGCATGCCCTTACCGACGAAGCCGGCGTGGGAGGGCTCATGGCCGGCGCCGCCGCCCGAGATGATCGCCACCTTCGACTTGTCCCAGTCCGCGCGCAGGATCACCTTGATGTCGGGAAAGCTATCGAGGCGGGCGAGACGACCGTTGCTGCTCGTCAGAAGCAGACCGTCCAGAGCTTCGGTGACGATGGTTTCCCTGCGGTTGAAAAAGTGTTTCATCGATTGAGACCCGTCTGTTTGTTTTTCATGCCGTCGTCATGTGTGTTTGCCGGTCAGGACAGGCGCTGTCCAGCCGCATCGAAATAAAGCGGATCGCGCAGCGTCAGGCTGATCCGGTCGCCCGGCGCAATCGCCAGATATGGATCTGCAAGTGTGACGAGCTTGTGATTGCCAGCCCTGATGTGCAGATGGTTCTGGTCGCCGAGATGCTCGATCCAGTCGATCTCCGCATTGGCATCCTTGCCGACAATGATATCGAGATGTTCCGTGCGGGCGCCGACGGTTTTCGTGCCGGTCGGCGGACGGCCGCCGGGAAGCAGGTCCGCCGGCAGAAGGTTGATATGCGGCTGGCCGAGGCGGGCGGCGACATGCAGGTTGGCGGGATTGCCGTAGATTTCGCGCGGCGTTCCCACCTGCATCAACCGGCCCTCGGCGACGATGCCGATGCGGTCGGCCATGGTCATGGCTTCCACCTGGTCGTGGGTGACATAGAGCAGTGTCGAGCCCAATTCCTTCTGGATGCGCTTCAGTTCCAGGCGCAGTTCCGCGCGCAGCTTGGCATCGAGCGAGGAGAGCGGCTCGTCCATCAGATAGATCGCCGGTCGGCGCACCAGCGCACGACCGATCGCGACACGCTGCATCTCGCCGCCGGAAAGCCTGGTCGAGCGATTCTCGAGTTTATGGTCGATCCGGACCATGCGCGCGACCTCGCGCACGCGCCGATCGATTTCCTCCGCACTCAGCTTGCGCACCGGCGCCTTCAGCGGGAAGGCGAGGTTCTCGTAAACCGTCATGTGCGGATAGAGCGAATATTGCTGGAAGACGAAGGCGACGTCGCGCTCGGCCGGGGCTTCGGCTGCGACATTGCGGCCGCCGATCTCGATACGGCCGCTATCCGGCCTTTCCAAGCCGGCGATCAGCCGCAGTGTCGTGGTCTTGCCGGCGCCTGTGGGACCGAGCAGCACGACGAATTCGCCGTCGCGGATCGAGAGATCGAGATCGGCCAAGGCCTGGGTATCGCCGAAGCGCTTGGCGAGGTTCCTGAGGACGACATTAGCCATGCCGGGTCTCCTGATAGAGCTGGGATGGCACCGCGCGGCCCGACGTGCAGTCGAAGAGCGCGAGTTTCGCCGGGTTGAATTCCAGGCCGACCGTCTCGCCGATCCGGAAGCTGCGATTGGCGGGAACGCGGGCCTTGATTAGGCCGCCCTGGGTTTCCACGGCGACGACCTGGTTGGTGCCGAGATATTCGCTGCCATAGACGGCGCCGCGAAGGGGCGATGCGTCGCTGAAGCGGATATGCTCGGGCCGCACGCCGAGCGCCAGTTCGCTCTCGGCCACGTCCTGATGGATCTCGGGAACGGCGACATCGACGCCGTCGAGCAGGATGGATGTGTCGCCGTTTTTCAGGCCCGAGGTGAAGCGCATGAAGTTCATCGGCGGCGAGCCGATGAAATCGGCGACATACATGGTCGCGGGCTTGGCATAGATTTCCTGCGGCGTGCCGAACTGCTCGATGACGCCATGGTTCATGACGGCGATCTTGTCGGCCATCGCCATCGCCTCGTGCTGGTCATGGGTGACGTAGACGGTGGTGGCATGGATGCGGTTGTGCAGTTCGCGCAGCTCGTGGACCATGACTTCGCGGAACTCGGCGTCGAGCGTGCCGAGCGGCTCATCCATCAGGAAGCATTTCGGGCGCCGGACGATGGCGCGGCCGAGCGCCACACGCTGCCGGTCGCCGCCGGCAAGGCCGGAGACCGAGCGGTTGAGAATATGGTCGATCTGCAGCAGCCGGGCGGTCTCCTCCACGCGCTGACGGATTTCGGCCTTGGGCATGCCCTGCGACAGCAAGGGGAAGCCGATATTCTTGCGCACGTTCATATGCGGGTAGAGCGCGAAGAGCTGGAAGACGAAGGCGATGTCGCGGGCGCTGGCGCGGTTGAAGGTGACGTCCTCGCCGTCGAGATAGATCTTGCCGCTCGACGGCAGTTCGAGGCCGGCGATCATGCGAAGCGTCGTCGTCTTGCCGCAGCCTGATGGACCGAGCAGCGCCAGGAACTCGCCGTCATGGACGGTGAAGCTCGAATCCTGAACGGCGACGAAGCTGCCGAATTCCTTGCGGAGATTTTCAATCCGGATATCGGCCATGGCTCACTCCGGGAATTTCGAAACGATGATGAACATGACGGTGCCTGCAAGCAGGGTGACCAGCGAATAGGTGTAGAGCACCAGCAGGAAGGGCTGGAACAGCATCAGGAAGCCGAGCCCGATCAGCACGGTGGCGATGGCCTCCATCGGGCCACGCCGCAAGAAGAAGGGCCGTTTCGGACGGGCAGGGGTGCGGGTGCGTGTTTCGATCAGATGGCTCATTTGCGGACGGCTCCGAAAGTGATGCCGCGCAGCAGCTGTTTGCGCAGGAGAATAGTGAAGACGAGGATCGGGATCAGGAAGATCGTGGTGCCGGCGGCAACCGCCGGCCAGTCCTGCCCGCCTTCGCCGATGATCGTCGGAATGAAGGGCGGCGCGGTCTGGGCCTCGCCCGAGGTCAGCAGGGCGGCGAAGGCATATTCGTTCCAGGCGAAGATCAGGCAGAAGATCGCGGTCGCAGCGATGCCGGTCGTTGCCTGCGGCAGCACGACCTTGCGGAAGGCTTGGAGCCTCGTATAGCCGTCGATCATCGCCGCTTCCTCGTATTCGCGCGGGATCTCGTCGATGAAGCCCTTGAGCAGCCAGACGGCGAGCGAGACGTTTACGGCGGTATAGAGCAGGATCATGCCCAAGGCCGTGTCCGACAGGCCGAGCTCGCGATACATCAGGTAGATCGGGATGGCGACGGCGATCGGCGGCATCATGCGCGTCGACAGGATGAAGAACAGCAGGTCGTCGGCGAGCGGCACCTTGAAGCGGGAAAAGCCGTAGGCTGCGAGCGTGCCGAGGAAGACCGCGAGGAAGGTGGAGCCGAAGGCGATGACCAGCGAATTGACGAAGCGCGGCACGAAATTCGACGGGCCTGCTATCACCATGTTGCGCTTGCGCGTCACCTCATCGCAGGTGCCGGCCGGCGCCGGCAGCGAGGCGATATAATCGGGCGTCTGCCGGGTGCGCGTCGTGAACAGGTTGCAATAGCCCTCGAGCGACGGGGTAAAGACGATCTTGGGGGGATAGCTGATCGAATCCGGCGGCGACTTGATGCTGGTCAGGAAGATCCAGACGAGCGGGATGAGGGTGATCAGCGCGTAAAGCACGACGATGGTGCCGGCGATGCGCTTGCTGGACAGGCTCGGTTCGACGACCGAATGGGCTGAGTTGGCGGCGCTCATCGTTGCTTCACCTTGTTCAATGCCTTGACGTAGATGTTGGCGAGGCCGAACACCGCGACAAAGAGGATGATGGCGAAGGCCGAGGCCCGGCCGGTCGCCCAGCTTTCGAAGGCGGCGCGTTTCAGCGTGATCGAGGCGACTTCGGTGACCGAGCCCGGTCCGCCGCCGGTGAGCAGCGTCACCATGTCGAACATCTTGAAATTCTCGATGCCGCGGAAGAGCACGGCGAGCATGATGAAGGGCAGGGCCATCGGCACCGTGATCGACCAGAACTGGCGCCAGGGCGAAGCGCGGTCGACCTCGGCCGCCTCGTAGATATAATCGGGGATCGAGCGTAGGCCGGCGAGGCAGATCAGCATCACATAGGGCGTCCACATCCAGGTATCGACGATGATGATCGCCCAGGGTGCCAGAGAGACGTTGCCGAGCATCTGGATATCCGATGTCGGAATGCCAGAGACCAGCGACACGGCATAGGCGAAGAGGCCGATCTGCGGCTCGTAGAGAAAGCGCCAGAAATTGCCGACCACGGCGGGCGACAGCATCATCGGGATCAGGATGATCGTCGTCCAGAAGGCATGGCCGCGAAACTTGCGGTCGATCAGGTAGGCGAGCGTGAAGCCGATCACCGTCTGCAGCAGGATCGTCCAGAAGACGAAATGCGCGGTGGTCTGCATCGCCTGCCAGATATCGGGATCGTTGAGGACGCGCTCGTAATTTCCAAGGCCGACGCCCTGGACCGGCGCATTCGGCCGGTTGGCGCGGTAATTGGTGAAGGAGAGATAGACTGCCCAGATGAGCGGGAAGATGTTGATCGCCAAGAGCAGGGTGATGGCTGGCGCAATGAACAGCCAGGCGATCGCCCTGTCGGAGAGGCCGCGGACGCGCCGGGCAACCGAGACCGGTGTTGCCCTTGCTGTCGCGTCGGCCGCCTTCTCGACGATGGAGGAATGGGAAATGGTCAAGTCTTCACCCGGTCTTTTGGAATTTGAGAGATCCGGCGGCCCGGCTCGTTTGCCGATCCGGGCCGCCATCCTGGCGAGGATGGCGCGCAGAGAGATGCCGCCTGTCCCGTCGTCCGGCACTAGATCTTGCCGTCGTCCTTGAAGACGTCGCTCCAGTCCTTCACCAGGCCGTCGAGCGCTTCCTTGGCGGTGCCGTTGCCGGCGACCACGTAGTTATGGACGCGCTTCTGCATGGCCTGCAGCAGCGAAGCATAACTCGGCTCGGCCCAGAAGTCCTTGACGATCGCCATCGAGTCCAGGAAGGCCTGGGCATAGGGCTGGCTCTTGGCGAAATCCGGCGCGTTGACGACTGAATTCAGGCAGGAGAAACCGCCGAGTTCCCACCACTTGGCCTGCACATCCGGCTGGGCGAACCATTTGATGTATTGCAGGGCGGCATCGCGCTTGTCGGAATAGGAGACCACCGAGATGCCCTGGCCGCCGAGCTGGGCGAAGTGGGCCTTTTCAGCCGGATTGGGGAAGAAGCCGATCCTGTCGCCGCCGACCTTCTCGTCCTTGTAGAGACCGGGCCAGGTGAAGGCGAAGTTCATCTGCATGGCGACCTGGCCGGATTTGAAGGCGTCGGCGGATTCGACCATGTAGACGTTGGAGCTGCCGGGCGGGGTGCAGCAATCATAGAGCGACTTGTAGAATTCGAGGCCCTTGACCGCGTCGGCCGAGTTGACGAAGCCTTCCATGTCGTAAGGCTTCTTCGGGTTCTCGTACTGGAAGCCCCAGTCGTAGAGGACGTTGGTCACGCCCATGGTGATGCCTTCGGAGCCGCGCTCAGTATAGATCGAGGCGCCATACACGGTCTTGCCGTCGATCTGACGCTTCTGGAAGAACTCGGCGATCTGCTTCAGCTCGTCATAGGTCTTCGGGGCTGCGAGATCGTGGCCGTATTTCGCCTTGAATTCCTTCTGCAGTTCCGGCTTCTCGAACCAGTCCTTGCGGTAGGTCCAGCCGACGACGTCGCCCATGGCCGGCAGCGCCCAGTAGTTCGGCGTGTTCTTCGGCCATTCCGAGTAGCCGACGACCGTCGCCGGCACGAAGTCATCCATCTTGATGCCTTCCTTGTCGAAGAAGTCGTTGAGCTTGACGTAATGGCCATTCTCGGCAGAGCCGCCGATCCACTGGCTGTCGCCGATGATGAGGTCGCAAAGCTTGCCGTGGGAATTCAGCTCGTTGAGGAAGCGGTCGGCATAACTCGTCCAGGGAACGAATTCGAACTTCATCTGCGTGCCAGTCTTGGCGGTGAAGTCCTTCGACAGCTCGACCAGCGCATTGGCGGGGTCCCATGCGGCCCAGCACAGCGTCAGTTCATCGGCTTTGGCGAGATTGGGCAATGCCGACGACATGACAAACGCCGCGGCCAGCCCCAAAAGGGCTTTCGATGTTTTCTGCATAAGTTCCTCCCAGAACTAATGCCGGCTCCCCGCCGGCGTCGCATGTTCACCCATTTCAGAGAATGCTCACATGAACTCCTCATTCATCATGTTTAGCAATATGTTTAGTGATATCCTTTTTTGTAAACATTGCAAGGGACAATCGTTGCTGCAGTGCACAGGTGTTTCACCTGTCTTTAGGAGCGTTCTTTCGGCCGATCCGCAAATTTCATTCGCAAGCGTACCGATACGGCGAAATCTGGCCTCGCTGCGGGGGTGCTCGCAAGATATGGACCTCCACGCCGCTCCCGTTTTCCCGGAGCGGTTCAAACTTGGCCTCGCTTCGGTGGGGCCTTTTTCTTAAGTGCGCGGGCCGCATCGGGAATATTCCGTCGCAGTGCGAGATTTAGCCTTTCCGGCCTGATGCAAGGGGCGTATTCAGCCAGTGCGCGGTTTGTCCGCGCCTCCCGCGGCAGACCTCCGATCACCTTCCTTCCCGTTTCCCTGTCGCGACATCCGGAATTTCCATTGGCAGATCGATGACCACGGCAGAGACGAGCGAGCAGGGGCAAGAGGCGGCGGGCGGCCGCCAGGCGAAGATCGTGGCGCTGGTCGTTGCCGTTTCCTTCTTCATGCAGATCCTCGACGGCACGATCGTCGCCACGTCGCTGCCGCAGATGGCGGCAAGCTTCAGCGTGCAGCCGGTATCTATGAGTATCGGCATCACCGTCTACATGCTGACGATGGCCGCCTTCATTCCGCTGTCGGGCTGGCTCGGCGACCGGTTCGGCGCGCGGCGCGTCTTCCTGACGTCGATCGGTGTCTTCACGGTTGCCTCGCTGTTCTGTGCATTTTCCGGCAGCCTTGCGGAATTCGTGCTCTGGCGCGCCGTCCAGGGGGCGGGCAGCGCGCTGATGACGCCGGTCGGGCGCATCATCGTGTTGAAGAACGCCCGCAAGTCCGAACTCGTCCAGGCGATCGCGCTGATCACCTGGCCGGCGCTGACCGCGCCCGTGATCGGCCCGGTGCTCGGCGGCTTCATCACCACCTATGCCAGCTGGCACTGGAATTTCCTGATCAACATCCCGATCGGCATTCTCGGCATGGGGCTGGTGCTGCGCTTCGTGCCCGAGCAGCGCGAGTCCGATCCCGGCCGGCTGGATATCCTCGGTTTCATTTTGAGTGCGGCAGGGCTGACCTTCCTGCTCGCCGCCCTTGAGCTTTCGGTCAAATGGGAGGGCGGGCTTCTGCCTGTTATGGCGATGCTGGCGGCGGGGATCGTGCTGTCCTTCCTGGCGACGCGGCACTTCCTTGCCGTCGACAATCCGCTGCTCGATCTCTCCGCCTTCCGCGTTCAGACCTTCTCGATGTCGACGCTCTCGGCGGGCACGGCCTGCCGGACGGCGATCAATGCGACGCCGTTCCTGCTGCCCCTCCTGTTCCAGCTTGGCTTCGGACTGAGCTCGATTGCCGCGGGCGCCTATCTGCTGGTCTATTTCCTCGGCAATCTCGGCATGAAGACGGTGACGACGCCGCTCCTGCGTTTTTTCGGCTTCCGCACGGTGCTGGTGCTGAACGGATTGATCGCCGCGTTTTCGATCGTCGCCTGCGGGTTCCTTTCGCCTGACACGCCGCAATTTTTCATCCATGCGCTGCTGTTTGTCGCCGGCCTGTCGCGGTCGATGGAGTTCACGGCGCTGAATACGCTCTCCTTTGCCGATATCGGCCCGGCGCAGCGAAGCTCGGCCTCGACGCTGTCGAGCATGCTGCAGCAGGTGTCGATGCTGCTCGGCGTCGCCGTGGCGGCGGCCGTGCTCAATATTTCCTCGGCCCTCAGGGGCGCCGACAATCCCGTTCTTGCCGATTTCCGCTGGGCCTTCGTCGTGGTCGGCGCAATCGGCGTCGCCTCGTCGCTGCGCTTCCTGCAATTGCCGGCGGAGGCGGGCGCCGAAGTTTCCGGCCGCGGGAAATTCCGCCGGAATTAGCATCGCCCGCCGAACCCATCGGGCAGCGGCGGTGAGGGTGAGCAAGAAGCGCGGTTTACCTCAAGCGGCCAATGCAATACCACATTGCCATGCGGCCGACTCGGACGCTTGTGAGAACGCCGGGAGACGGAATGAGCAATTCTAACGTCGATGCGGACGGCCCGATCCACATCCTCTATATCGACGACGACGAGGAACTGGCCCTGCTGATGCAGAAGAACCTCGGCCGGCGCGGCTTTTCGGTCGAGTGGGCGCAGAGCGGCGCCGCCGGCCTTGCGCGGCTCGGCGAGGGCGGCATCGACGCCGTCGTGCTCGATCATCTCCTGACCGGCGAGACCGGCCTCGACATCCTGCCCTGCATCACCGATATGCCGGACCATCCGCCTGTCATCTACGCCACCGGTTCGGACGATACCGGCATCGCGGTCGCGGCGCTGAAGGCGGGCGCCGACGATTATATGCTCAAGGGGATCTCGGCCGACTATTTCGACCTGCTCGCCGCTGCCCTTGAACAGGCGCTGGAGCGGGCCCGCTTCCGCCGCGAGACGGCGCAGGCGCAGGAGGTGATCCGCCAGCAGCGCGACCTCGCCGAAATGCTGCTTGCCGAAGTCAACCACCGCATCGCCAACAGCCTCGGCCTCGTCGGCGCGCTGATCCGCATGCAGTCCTCGATGACCAAGGACCAGGTGGCGATCGACGCGCTGCACGAAACGCAGATGCGCATCAACGCCATCGCCAGCGTGCACCGCCGGCTCTACACCAACCGGCAGGTCGGCTCGGTACAGGTCGACGAATATCTGGACAGCCTGCTCACCGAACTCGAAGCCTCGATGCGCGACGACAACCGGCCGCACCGCATCGTGCTTGCCGCCCAGCCGGTCAAGCTGGCGACCGACAAGGTGATCACGCTCGGCCTGATCGTCAGCGAACTCGTCACCAACGCTTTCAAATATGCCTATCCTGATGGCGTGTCGGGCGAGATCCGCGTCACCGTCGATCAGGCGGACGAGGCGCTGCGCCTCATCGTCGAGGATGACGGCGCCGGATTCGAGCCGTCGAGCCCCGCCTGGGGAACCGGCCTCGGCACACGCATCCTGACGGCGATGGCTGCGAGTTTGAAATCGGATTTCGCTTATGATCCAGGGCATGACGGGACGAGGGCGACGCTGGTGTTTTCGTTGCAGGAGGGGAAGTAGACAGGTGTGAACGGGGAAGTGATGAAGGGTGTGCCGAGCGGCCCCCTCATCCGGCTGCCGCCACCTTCTCCCCGCTGGGTAGAAGGGATTCGCGGCGGCGCCTCTTTCCCCCTTCGCCCCAGCGGGGAGAAGGTGCCGGCAGGCGGATGAGGGGGCTGCAACCACGGTGTTATCTTTTTCCTACAATAGCTTACCGACATAACATCATTCAATCTCACGCTAGGGAAGGGAAACATGACGACGATCCGTGCGCCTCGTGAAGTCTATGATTTCTGGTTTGTCCGATGCGGCAGGGAGCTGTGGTTTCGCCCGCCGCCGGAGCTTGACGTCGAGATCCGCAGCACCTTTCGGGATACGCATCTGGCGCTTGCCGCGGGTGTCGGCGACGAATGGCGGGCCGATCCGGTGTGCCGGCTGGCGGCCGTCATCGTGCTCGACCAGTTTCCCCGCAATATCTATCGCGGCACGCCGCTTGCGGTTGCGACCGACGGGCTGGCGCTTCGGGAAGCCAAGCTTGCGCTTGCAGCGGGCGCCGACCGGGCGGTCGAGCCCGCCTGCCGCACCTTCTTCTACCTGCCGTTTGAACACGCCGAAAACCTCGATGAGCAGGATCGTTCGGTGGCATTGTTCACCCCGCTCGGCGACGAGGAATATCTCGACTATGCGATCCGCCACCGGGAGGTGATCGCCGCCTACGGCCGCTTTCCGCACCGCAACGCCATGCTCGGGCGGGAGTCGACGGCGGCGGAGCGCGACTATCTTTCCAGGCCCGGCGCCGGTTTCTGAGTGCTCCCATGCATGTCGATCGAAGCGTGCTGTGGTTTTGAGAGACGTGGAACAAGTACGATGCGACGCGCTTTAGAGAGTTTCCGCCTTTGTGTCGCCTTTCTTTGCTATGAAAAGCAGGCATTCTAATCCGACGACAACCTTTCCGGAGGCTCTTTTGCGACTGAGGTCCATCCTGCTTCGCACCATTCTTCTCGTGACGCTGGCGCTCGCCGGCGCGCATTTCGAGAATGCCCTAGCGCAGGAACAGCAGCCGCAGGCGGCAGCGCCGGCGCCGCTTGCCGAAACACCCTTCGACCAGGCCGCGAAGGAGATCGACAAGGCGAAGGCCCAGCTTGCCTCACTTCAGGACAGCGTCAAGGGCAATGCCGACAATGACGATGCGCTAGTCGGGCTTGCGACCAAGGCTGATGAGCTCAGCCGCGCCGTCATCACCATATCGGTCAATCTCAGGCCGCGTTTCGACCAGATCAAGAACAGGCTTGCCGAAATCGGCGATCCGCCCAAGGAGGGGCAGCCGGCCGAGGCGCAGATCGTCACGGACGAGCGCAACGCGCTTGCCGCCGAGCGTGCGCAGATCAACGCGGTGACCGGCGACGCCGAAAACCTGTCGATCGCGGTGACGAAGCTCCTCAACGAAATCATCGAGATGCGGCGGCAGCTTTTTGCCGACACGCTGTTCAAGCGCACCGAGATCTCCGTCTCGGTACTTGACGATGCAGTGGGGGCCTTCGTGCACGAGGTCAGCGAATTCTCGCAGGCCTTGTCGAGCTGGACCTCTTTCGTCTGGAAGTTCAAGCGGTTCCCGCTCTTTGCCGCGATCTTCCTGTCGCTTGCTTCGGCGCTCATCCTGGTGTCCGGCAGCTACCGGCTGTTCGGCTCTTATCTGCTGCGGGACGAGGCGATCGAAAACCCATCCTATATCGGCCGGCTATCGATCGCCTTCTGGTCGACGCTGATCCGCACGCTGGCTCTATCGGTCCTGCTCGTCACGTCGTTCTTCTTCCTCAACAGTTTCAACGTTCTGCGGCCCGACATCGCGCCCATCATCGGCGCCTTGTTCGCAGCGATCGGGCTCGTCTATTTCGTCGGCCGCTTCGTCAACGCCATCTTCGCGCCCAACGAACCGCACTGGCGCCTCGTTCGGCTTTCCAATCTTGGTGCGCGATCGATCGGCTATTGCCTGCTGGCGATGGCCGTGGTCAACGCGCTCGATTATCTCTTCGGCACGATCGGCGAGGCGATGGGCTCGCCGCTGGTGCTGACCGTGGTCAGAAGCCTGATCGCGGCGCTGATCATCGGGATGATCCTGATCGTGGCCTCCTTCGGCAAACCGATGCTGGCAAGGAACGGTGATCCCGACGCCCCGGGCCGGCATTGGCCGCGCGGCATGGCGATCATCCTGCGCGTCGTGGGCGCCGGCCTGATCGTCTCGGCGCTGACAGGTTATGTCGGGCTTGCCCGCTTCGTCGCCACGCAGCTCATTATCACCGGCGCTGTTGTCGCCACCATGTATGTCGGCCTGCTCTCCGGCAAGGCGATATCGCGGCAGGAGATGTTCGGCGACACCTTCTTCGCACGCTTCCTGACGCGCCGCTTCAATCTCGGGCCGGTGGCGATCGACCAGGCGGGCCTGCTCGTCGGCCTTGCCATCTATGCCGTGGCGCTGCTCGTCGGCATCCCGCTGATCCTGCTGCTCTGGGGCTTCCATGTGCAGGACCTGCAGCTCATCGCCTACCGGCTGTTCACGGAGGTCAGGCTCGGCGGCATCAGCATCTCGCTGCTCGGCATCTGCACCGGCATCCTGCTCTTTGCCGGCGTCTACCTCTTGACGCGCTGGCTGCAGCGCTGGCTCGACGGCAATGTGATGGCGCGAAGCCATGTCGATCTCGGCGTGCGCAATTCGGTCAAGACGGGTATCGGCTATCTCGGCGTCGGCATTGCCGCGATCATCGGCGTTTCGGCGGCCGGCATCGATCTGTCGAGCTTCGCGCTTGTCGCCTCGGCCCTTTCGGTCGGTATCGGTTTCGGCCTGCAGAACATCGTCTCCAACTTCGTCTCCGGCCTGATCCTGCTCGTCGAGCGGCCGTTCAAGGTCGGCGACCATGTCGTCTCAGGTACGGCGGAAGGCATCGTCAAGCGCATTTCGGTGCGTGCCACCGAGATCGAGACCTTCCGCAAGCAGTCGATCATCGTGCCGAATTCGGAGCTGATCAACGGCCTCGTCGGCAACTGGACGCACCGCAACAGGATCGGCCGCTCGGAAATCCCGGTTTCCGTCAGCTACGATGCCGATCCGCAGAAGGTGATGGATATCCTGCTGGAACTGACGGCGAAGATTCCGCTCGTCATGCGCAATCCCGAGCCGCATGTCGAATTCCTGCGCTTCGGTCCCTATTCGCTGGATTTCGAACTGCGCTTCTTCCTGGCCGACATGGGCGACGGCATGACGGTGCGCAACAATCTGAGGATCGAGATCCTCCGGCGCTTCAAGGCCGAGGGCATCGAGATCCCGCTACCGCAGAGCGATCTCACCATCCATCGGGAGGCTCCTCCCGTGCTTGCCGATGCGGTCAGGGACAAGGCGCCCAGCCAGGAAAATCCAAAGGACACGCCCGTGGAGGAGGACGAGCGGCCGGTGCGGCAGCTGCGCAGCCGGACCGCGGAGGGCAATCTGAAGAGCTGAACGGGTCATTCAGCCATCATTCACAGGTCTATGTGCATCATCCCTGACAATCGGGATCGCTGCCGAGGGCAGCACCGGTCTTTCGAGGGGAGGGCGCGTTAGCGCCGCCGCACATGATGGCAAGATTTGCCGCCGTTCTGCTTGTCCCGCTGCTTGCCGCGCCGGCGGCCCATGCGGCATCCGTCACCAACACCGACCCGGCCGCCGTGGTGCTCGTCATCACCGAGAGCGGCCAGCGCGTCGAGGTCGTGGTCGATGCCGGCGCTTCGGAAAGCCTCTGCCCCTCCGGCTGCTTCATGACGACGCCCGACGGCGACCGCATCGGGCTGGACGGCGGCGAAACCATCGACATCATCAAGGGCTCGGCCGTCGTCAAGTAGCACTGGCTGTCGCGCTCTAAGCGTCTCCGGGATCGGGAACCATTCGCGGCCCGCCAACCGCACGCGTCATTGGCATGATGGCTGAGAAAGCGGCGACGGCGCCGGTGCTGAGCAATGCAGCGATCGACAGCGACCATGATACGCCGAGATTGCGCATCAGGAAGGCGAGCGCGAACGGCGCCATCGAGGAGACGACGAGACGGACCGACATGATTTGTCCTTGCCGCCGACCGTAGCCTTCGCTTCCGAAGAGCGCCAGCGGCAGCGTTCCGTAGACAATGCTGTTGAGGCCCGAACCGAGACCGAAGATGACGGCGAATAGCAGGGCGCCCAGGACTGGCGGGGCAGTGGCGACGAGGACGACGAGGGATGCCGGCAACAGGACGGCGCAGATAATCGCCAGCGTCAATTGCGACAAACCTCCGCCAAAGACCATATTGACAAAGCGGCTCAGCACTTGCGACGGGCCGAAGAGCGTTCCGACCATCACGGCCATGGCGCCGAGGCCGAGTGCAGACATCACAGGCACCATGTGGACCAGAAGCGCTGAGTTCACAAAACTTTCCAGAGCAAAGCCCGTCACCATCAGAACGAAGGCCGGCCGGCGTACCGACGGATGAAGGCTCGGCTCGACATGCTTTGCGATTTCGTCTGCGCCGCGTTTCCTGGTTTCGCTGACGCCACGGGATAGCCAGGCATGAATGGGAAGGCAGACCACGAGATTGAGTGCGGCGAAGATCAGATAGACGTTCTGCCAAGAGAGATGCGAGTGCAGCGCCGTGGTGATCGGCCAGAAGATGGTTGAGGCAAAGCCGGCGATCAGGGTCAGGTAGGTGATGCTGCGCTGGGCGACGCGCGGCCTGATCTGCACGAGCAGGGCGAAGGCGGCGCCATACTGCACCAGATTCGAGGCGATCTCGATGCCGATCAATGCCGCGACGAAAGCGATCTTTCCCGGCGCGAAGGCGCAGGCGACGAGGGCCGCAGCGGCAATCGCCGAGCCTGATGTCATGATCCTGCCTGCGCCGAAGCGATCGATCCATGTGCCCATGACAGGTGCGGCCAGCCCGCCGATCAGAAGGGCCACGGAAAGCGCGCCGAAGATCCATTCCGTCGACCAGCTGAGATCATGCGCCATGTCAGGGGCGAGGATACTGAAGCTGTAGTAGAGGCTGCCATAACCGATGATCTGCGTGAGGCCGAGTGCGACGATGGCTGCTACCGGCGGCCGTTCGGGGCTGGTCATAGGGATCTGAGGCTCACGCGCTGTTCTACCTTTTCAGCTTCTTCTTTCCGCTCGCTGTAGCGGTCGGTCAGATAGTTCGAGGCATCCCGGGTCAGCAGCGTGAACTTCACCAGTTCCTCGCAGACGTCGACGACACGGTCGTAATAGGATGAGGGTTTCATACGGCCGTCCGCGTCGAATTCCTGGAAAGCTTTGGCGACCGAGGACTGATTGGGGATGGTGATCATCCGCATCCAGCGGCCAAGGATGCGGAGCTGGCTCACCGCATTGAAGGACTGGGAACCGCCGGAGACCTGCATAACCGCCAGCGTCTTGCCTTGTGTCGGCCGCACTGAGCCGACTGACAAAGGAATCCAGTCGATCTGCGCCTTCATGATGCCGGTCATCGCGCCATGGCGTTCAGGGCTGACCCACACCTGGCCTTCCGACCATGCCGACAGTTCACGGAGCTCCTGAATCTTCGGGTGGCTCGCCGGTTCCGCGTCGGGCAGCGGCAGGCCTTCCGGATTGAAGATCCGCACGTCGCAGCCGAAATATTCGAGCAGCCGTCCGGCCTCCTGTGCGAGGAGGCGGCTGTAGGAGACCGCTCTGAGGGAGCCATAAAGGATCAGGATGCGCGGCTTGTGGGTCGAGAGCGTCGGCCTGAGCGCTTCCATATCCGGTTGATGCAGATGCATCGGGGACGCTGCAGGCAGATCAGACAATGCGTTTGCCCTCGGCATCGAGCACCTTCTCACCGTCTTCCTTGGTGAAGGCGCCCTTGTGGGTTTCCGGCAGGATATCGAGCACGACTTCGGAAGGCCGAGCAAGGCGCGTGCCGATCTGCGTGATGACGAAGGGGCGATTGATCAGGATCGGATCTTTCAGCATAGCATCGAGCAGTTGCTCGTCGGTAAGATCAGGGTTGTCGAGGCCGAACTCCGCATAGGGTGTGCCCTTTTCGCGGATCGCCTCGCGAACACTCAAACCTGCATCCGCAATCATCTTGACTAGCTGTTCGCGCGACGGCGGGTTTTTCAGATATTCAATGACGTTGGGCTCAATACCGGCGTTCTGGATCATCGCCAGCGTGTTGCGCGAGGTACCGCATTCCGGGTTGTGATAGATCGTAACATCGATAGTCATGAGGCGGATTCCGTCTTGGTGAGGGTTTCAGGATTGCGGGATTCCATCAGCAGCCATCCCGCGAGCATCAGCGCCAGCAATGCGCCGAGGATTTCGGCAACGATAAAACCCGGTAGATCGATCGGGCGGATGCCGGAAAATGTGTGCGTCAGCGACCGGGCGATCGCGACCGCGGGATTGGCAAACGACGTGGAAGCGGTGAACCAGTAGGCGGCGGTGATATATAGGCCGACCAGCCATGCCACAGCGTCGGCGCGAAAGCGCACACCGGCGAAGATGACGAAGACGAGGCCGAAGGTTGCCGTCATTTCGGAGAGCCATTGCGCGCTGCCGGTGCGCACGGTTTCCGAGGCCTGCAGCAGGGGAAGGGCGAACATGGCATGGGCGAGCATCGTTCCGGCAATGCCGCCGACGATCTGCGCGGCGATATAGGCGGGAACGGAAGAGGCAGGCAGCTCTCGCCGGAGCGCAAAAACCAGCGACACCACTGGATTGAAATGCGCGCCGGAAATCGGGCCCAGGACGGTGATGAGGACGACAAGTGCCGCCCCTGTTGCCAGCGTGTTGGCGAGCAGCGCAAGCGCCGTATCGTTCGTCAGGTTATCCGCCATGATTCCCGATCCGACGACGGTCGCCACCAGCAACAGCGTACCCAGGGCTTCGGCGGTGAGTCGTCGAGACAACGGAAACACTGGCGCGCTCATGCCGGCAGGCTCCGGACCATCAAGGCGGCGGATGCCGGACACAGGCTTGCGGCCTGGCGCGTCGTCAGGATTGCGGCGGGCGCCTCATCGCGGGCGATCGGAAGAAAACCGAGCGATTGAAAGAAGGGGGCGGCCGTTTCAGTCAGCACATAGGCAGCAGCCGCACCTTTCTTATGGGCCTGATCGAGCAAGCTAAGGGTGATCGCATGGCCGAAGCCAAAGCCTCGCTGATCGGACAGTACGACAATGGAACGCAGGAGTGCGGTCTCGTCATAGAGTTCCAGCCCGCCGAAGCCGACTGTCTGGCCGCCACGCGAAAACCGGTAGAAGCTTCGACCGGCGTCTGTGAGGTCATCGACCGGAAGGCCGGCGCCTGCGAGCGCGGCGCGAAGGCTGTCGTCGTGCCCTTGCAAGGTCTGCTGGTTCAAATCGAAACCCATCAGCCGGCCGTCGCCGGTCTTGCGGTCGTGCCTTCCATGGCGCCGATCTGGTGGAGGTGCTGTTCCAGCGCCAGCTTGTCGATCGATGACACCGGCAGGCTGAGGAAGGCGCTGATCCGGTTCTTGAGGAAGCGGGCGGCCTGCGCGAAAGCGCGGCCCTTATCGACTTCGCTGCCCTCAACGGCAGCGGGATCCTCGACGCCCCAATGGGCGGTCATCGGATGGCCGATCCAGACCGGGCAGGCCTCGCCGTGGGCGCTGTCGCAGACGGTGAAGATAAAGTCCATCTCCGGTGCGCCAGGCTCGGCGAACTCGTCCCAGCTTTTTGAGCGGAAGCCGGTCGTCGGATAACCCTGCGCGGCAAGCTCCTTTAGTGCATAGGGATTGACCTTACCCTTTGGCTGGCTGCCGGCGGAATACGCCTTGAACCGGCCCTTGCCTTCGGTCTCCAGGATGGATTCCGCCAGGATCGAGCGGGCGGAATTGCCCGTGCAGAGAAAGAGCACATTGTAAACGCGGTCTGTGGTCATTGCAGTTCCTCCTTGGTTGCAGGTGCACAGCATGCGGCGACGGCGGCAGCCGGGGCACAGATATCAGGGTTGCCGCCGCAGCAATCCTCCATCAGGAAGCGGATCAAGCCGCCGAGGGCTTCGTAATTGGCGGTGTAGATGATCGAGCGGGATTCGCGCTGCTGGGCTATCAGGCCGGAGCGTTCCAGCTCCTTCAGGTGGAAGGAAACGTTGGACGGCGAGACCTCCGCTTTTTCCGCGATGGCGCCAGCCGCCATGCCATCGGGGCCTGATACCACCAGCATGCGGATGATGTGCAGGCGGGTCTCTTGCGAGAGAGCGCCGAATGCGACGAGGGCTTGACGTTGATCCATATTTCAATAATCCTTGAATCATTGAAACGAGCATTAGCCGATATGAACGCCATCGACAACAGCAAAATTCAAGAGAACGACATTGATCTCGGCCTGCTGCTCAGCGCGCTCGCCGGCGCCAAGGATTCTCCGCTGATTTTCCACTACGATGGTCAGCCGGCGAAACCCGGCTATCACGTGACTGAGGTCAAGGCGGGCCAGTTCTCAGGCCTCGATTGCGGCGCCAATCCCGAGGCCTGGACGGAGATCTTCATCCAGCTCTGGGACATCGAGGACGGCGACCGCACGCATATGCCGGCCGGCAAATTTTATTCCATCATCCGCAAGGTGACGGAGCATGTGCAGCTCGACGGTTCGGCCAAATTGACCTTCGAGGTCAGCGACGGGGTGCGGCCAATGCAGCTTTATTGTGCCGCAGCGCCAGTTCTCCGCGCCGGAGCGGTGCATGTCGAGCTATCGCCGAGGCCGGCAAGCTGCAAGCCGCGCGATCGCTGGCTGGCGGAGGAAAGCAGCAAGACAGCGGCGTGCTGCGGGCCGGCAGCGGCAAAGAGTGGCTGCTGTGCCGGGCCTCACGCCTTGTGAAAGCGGCTGGCGCGCCGGGTCGGCGGCGCACCAGAATGATCCAAGCCGATGGCGGAAAGGCAGGCGACTATCTGCCGCCCTGCTGCACCGCGTTGGCGGCCTCCCGGATCACCTCGTAAACGCGTTGAGGTTGCGATAGCATGGGCACATGGCTCGACGCGAGCTCAGTCACCTCAGCTTCCATGCGCTTTGCGAGGAAGCGTTGCAGGTCCGGTTGAACGGTTCGATCCTGAGTCCCAACAATGTAGTATGTCGGCTTCGATTTCCATGCTGCACCGGGAACGGGCTGACTGAACAAATCTGCCAGCGGTCCCATCTGGGTGGCCCAGACAAGTTTCTGTTCGGCCTCTGGGAGATCGCCGGCAAAATCCGCAATGCCCGCCGGCCGCAGGAACAACCTGCCGTCAGCCACCTCGATATGGTCGAATACCGGGGTTTGCGGAAATTTGGTCTGATCAGCCTGGGTGGTGTCGCCGTCCTCTGGCGCGAGCGCGCAGATGTAGACGAGCGCAGCGACACGGTCGTCGGTTCCTGCTGTCGTAATGACAGTGCCGCCGTAG
Organism: Rhizobium pisi; assembly: GCF_003938655.1. Lineage (GTDB taxonomy): Bacteria > Pseudomonadota > Alphaproteobacteria > Rhizobiales > Rhizobiaceae > Rhizobium > Rhizobium pisi. Next base: position 87,370 of record NZ_RJJT01000019.1, on the reverse strand, counting down.
GAGTGACCGACGAGAACGATGGGGCCGCTGGCGCGACTAAAGGAGGTGCGCACCGCGGCAGCGTCATCCGCCACGGTGTTCAGATGATTCTGCGTCGCGATGACTTCATAGCCATCGGCGACGAGCAGATTGATGACCTTGCTGAAGCAGGAGCCATCGGCCCAGAGGCCATGGGCGAAAACAATGCTCGGTTTGCTGGACATGAAATACCCCTTCAAAGAATTTTGACACCAGGTTCATGCTTTGCGCGATCGTGCTAAAGTAATAATCCTTGAGCTCCCGGCAAGATATGCTTCGGGACGAATCCAGGTATTTTTCAATCTTGCTAAAAATGCACACTTCTTGCTGCACGAATGGTTCGGCGAAAAATTATTCCAACCGCTGGACGCTAAATTGACCTGACGTCCCACCATCTGAGCACCCGCATCGCCCGGAGTGTGATCCATCGCGATGGCTCGCCGGGCCCGTCATCGATCTCGAACCACACACGGCCTTCCGTGCTCCAGTCGAGCGGCCAGGTGCCGTCTTCCAAGCGCCGGGAGCGGAGGTGGCCGATCGCTTCGCCGAGGCGCGGATCGGGAGCGGCGGCGCTCAGGAGAGCGCTCGCGCGGAAATAATCGAGCGCGCGCAGGATGTCGTAGCGCCAGCGGTTCGGGTGGAGGAAACGCAGGAATTGTTCGTCGGCCGGCTCGCCGGTGCCGAGGCGGCGGAAGAGGTTGCGCTCCAGCAGGAATTCCTCGCCGGTGCTGCGCGCCTCCCGGGATTCAGGCGTGCCGCAGGTTGACTTCTCGTACTCCAGCAGCCCTTCCAGCACGTTGATGGTGCTGGCGAAGGAGGAGCGGCGGGAGCCGTTGATCCGCTCGCAGTTCCAGCCGCCGTCGTCGAGGCGTTCGCCTGTCAGCCGGTCGACGATGAGCGAGACGTCGATGCCGAAATAGGCGCCGTCGGCGACGGTCCGGCCATTGATGCATTCCTCGACTTCGCCTTGCCAGAAGGGCTGGCCGCCTTCCTCCCAACGGGCGTTGGCGCCGACCAATGCGACGGTGCGCCTGGCCCGTTCCGATGACGGATCGAGGCCGAATTCCCTGAGTTGCGACAGCGAGTAGGTCGTGGCCGTCCAGGGCTGGCCGCGTTCGCGCCATTCGCGAGGGTCGAAATCGGCAGGCAGAAAGGCGGCGCCCCCCCATTGTCCGTCCGCGTCCTGAAAGGAGAGGAGCCTTGCGCCCCAGCCCTCGGTCTCCACCCTGGCCCGCTCGGCCATCCATTGCGGCTGCGGCGCGTCGAGGAGGTCGCGCATCACCTGCCAGCGGATTGCGGGATCGGAATCGAGGAGCCATTCGATCACCGGATCGGATTGGGTCATTGGCGGACCTCTCGGCTGGTCGGGAGCGATGGTTCGTTTATAATCGCTTCGGGTAAGCACTGCCAGCCGGCCGGGCATGACGCCTTCGGCTTCCGCATCAACCGCTCGCAGGCGCTCGCCATGCTGTGGCCGGTTTACGCTGGGGAAGGCACAACGCTCGACATCAAGATCTTCGGCACGACCTATAAAGCGACGCTTCGCGTCTGATTTCTTAATCATATCTGCAAGAAATCGGAGGCAGGCCCATCGGGCCGCTTCTTCGCTTCCATATCCGAGATGCTGATTAATAATTATTCAAATCAATTGATGTACCGATTTGATCCGGGGACAGATTTACATCAAAGGTTTGCTTATGGCGTTTCTAGGTATTTCAGGGATGCAATATTCCGGGGAGATGTTTGCCGGCGCGCGTATTATTGTCGCGGAAGATTCCAACGTATTCACCTCGATGATCAGCAAACGCCTCAAGGAGCTGTTCGACATTGAGGTCGAAATCTGCCGCAGCTTCGAGGATCTGCAGCTTTCCTACGACAAGTCTTCCGATCCGATCACGCTGGCGATTTCGAACATCAACCTGCCCGGCGCCGAAAACGGCGAAGCGCTCGAATATCTGGTCGATCTCTCCATCCCGACAATCGTCTTCACCGGCACCTTCCATGAAGGTATGCGCGACAAGCTGATGGCCAAGGATATCGTCGACTATATCCTCAAGGACAACATCTTCGCCGTCGATCTTCTGGCGGAATCGATCTGCCGCTTCCTGACCAATCATCGCCACCACGTGTTGATCGTCGATGACAGCGCGACGGCGCGCGCGCTGCTGTCGAGCCGGCTGAAGCGCTATAATTTCCGCGTCAGCACCGCCGAGAACGGCGCCAAGGCGCTGGAGATCCTGAAGGCCAACCGCGATATCGGCCTGATGATCACCGACTACAACATGCCCGATATCGACGGCTTCGAGCTGACGCGGCGCATCCGCTCCAATATCGGCTCGCATGAGTTGCGCATCATCGGCGTTTCCTCCTCTTCGAACCGGCTGCTTTCGGCGCGGTTCCTGAAAGCGGGCGGCAATGACTTCATGCTGCGCCCCTTCATCGACGAGGAATTCTACTGCCGCGTCAACCAAAACCTCGATACGCTCCTGCAGATCCAATCGATGCGCAAGGAGCGGGCGGTTGCCTGACGGCTGCTCCAGTATCCGGATCAAGGAAGGCCCTGACGTGACGGTCGGGGCCTGGCGTCGAATTTCTGCAATTACAAGTGTCGCCACCATTTGTCCCCTTCACGCGCGTGAGCCTCTCGGCTATCGTCCGCCCCGCCGGGTAAGGGGCCGAGTCGAGCCCTGCGGGCGCATGGGGGAGTAGCGGCTGTGGCTTTTCAAGCGGATTTTCTGCGTGACGGTATCGGGCTGCGCTCCGGCGGGCTCAAGATACTTCTGGTTGAAGATTCCCGCATGTTTTCCGCGGTGCTCTGTCACCGGTTCCAGACGGAACTCGGTCTTGCCGTCAAACCCTGCTCCTCGCTGAAGGCGCTGCGCCGGGAACTCGCCGAGGACGGTCACGGCTACACCATGGCCGTCGTCGATCTCAACCTGCCGGATTCTCCCTACGGCGAGGCGCTCGACTGCACGATCGAGCACGATATCCCGGCGATCGTCTTCACCGCGACATTCGATCTCAATACGCGCAACCGGATCATGGAGCGCAATGTCATCGACTACGTGCTGAAGGACAATGAATTCGCGCTCGACAATCTGGTCGCGACCGTCCGCCGCGCGATCTCCAACCGCAAGACGCGGGTGCTCGTCGTCGACGATGTCGTTTCGGCCCGCCAGGTGCTCGTCGACCTCCTGAAGGCACAGCAATATCTCGTCGTCGAGGCGAATTCCGGGCTCGAGGCCCTGGCGGCGCTCGAAGCCTACAGCGATATAGAACTCGTCGTCACCGACCACCATATGCCCGATATGAGCGGCTACGAGCTGACGCGGCGCATTCGCCATCGCTTCGGTTCGGACAGGCTGCGCGTTATCGGCGTTTCCTCCTCCAACGACCGCATGCTTTCGGCGAGTTTCCTCAAGGCCGGCGCCAGCGATTTCGTCTACCGGCCGTTCGTCGCCGAGGAGCTGCAGTGCCGCATCGCCAACAATGCCGAGACGCTGGCGCAGATGCGCCAACTGAGAGCGGCGGCGGCCTGCGACTATCTCACAGGCCTCTTTAACCGCCGCTATTTCTACGACAACGGCCCGAAGCTGGTGAACGAGTGCCTGCGGTTGAAAGCGCCGAGTTCGGTTGCTATTCTCGATATCGACCATTTCAAGCGGCTGAACGACACCTATGGCCACGAAATCGGCGACAAGGTGCTGAAGGCTGTCGCAAACAGGCTGTTCACGATCTTCGACGGCAGCGACAATCTTCTGTCGCGCCTCGGCGGCGAGGAATTCGCCATCCTCTTCCCGCAGATGGATTCGGCTGCCGCCACCAAGCTCTGCGACGAGATCCGCTCGGATATTTCGCGGCTGAAGGTCACGGCCGACGACGAGGAACTCGGCGTCACCATCTCGATCGGCATCGCCGAGATCGGCGGTTACGAGACCTTCGAGAACTATCTCAACGCCGCCGACCAGTTCCTCTACATGGCCAAACACCGCGGCCGCAACCAGGTCTATTCCGACGCCAAGATGACGGAAGAGGCGGCGCAGTAGAGCGTCGTGTGGGTTGACTCAAAGGTTCTTCGGAATTCGAAACGTCTCCGAAAAATTCATTCTACTGAAAATCACTTCCATCCCGCTATATATGTGCACTATGAGATATCATCATGTCCGCTATGGAGAACTCATCGCATGAAGCACGTATCGATCATTGTGCGCGCGGAGTGGGATGAAGAGGCCGCTGTCTGGGTTGCCAGCAGCAACGATATCGAAGGCTTGGCTGTTGAGGCCGACACCCTTGAAGCCCTTGAGCCCAAAGTCGTCGCGGCGATCACCGATCTTTTGGAATTGAACGGATTTACATCAGACCTGCCGGAAATTCCGATCCACATCATGGCCGAACAGCTCGTTCGCATCCCTAATCCGACTTATTGACCGCATGGGCGGCTATATCAGGGAACTCAAAGAGTTGTTACTGAAAGCCGGCTGCGCGTACGTGCGGCCGGGAAAAGGCGATCATGAAATCTGGTTCAGTCCGATTTCAAATCGCCATTTCACCGTTGATCATGGCGTCAAGTCGCGACACACCGCCAACGAGACGCTGAAACAAGCGGGACTTCCAAAAGCGTTCTGATTCTCGCGCCCGCCGTCGCCGCTCATATGGCGGCGACTGCTTCTTTGGTCTCAAGCCGCAACCGGCTGCCTTGCGGTCGCCATGGTCATCTTGCGCTCGGCGCGCTCCTGCTGTGGCGAGCGGTGGTAGAGTTCGCGATAACACTTGGAGAAGTGCGAGGCCGAGACGAAGCCGCAGGCGACGGCGACTTCGACGACGGGCATGGAGGACTGCACCAGCAGGTGGCGGGCGCGGTCGAGGCGGATTTCGAGATAGTAGCGCGCCGGCGAGCGGCCCATTTCCTGTCGGAACAGCCGCTCGATCTGGCGGCGGGAGAGGCCGGCGCCGTCGGCGATTTCGATCAGCGACAGCGGCTCGGCGAGATTGCCTTCCATCAGCTCGATGATCGACAGCACCTTGGCGTTCTGCACGCCAAGGCGGGCGCGCAGCGGCAGGCGCTGGCGATCATGCGGATTGCGCACGCGATCGGTCAGGTGCTGTTCGCAGATGCGGTTGACGAGGCTTTCGCCGAAATCCTCGCCGATGAGGTTCAGCATCATGTCGAGCGAAGCGGTGCCGCCGGCGCAGGTGTAGAGATTGCCGTCGATCTCGTAGAGGTCGGCATAGACCTCGGCCTGCGGAAAGGCTTCAGAAAAGCCCGGCAGGTTCTCCCAGTGGATGGCGCAGCGCTTGCCGTTCAGGAGACCTGCTTGCGCCAGCACATGCGCGCCCGTACAGAGGCTGCCGACGGCGACGCCGCGATTGTAGCATTCGCGCAGCCAGGCATTGACCGACTTGTTGTTGAACTCTTCGATATCGATGCCGGAACAGACGAGCACCATGCCCGGCCGGTTTTCACCACCGAGATGGCGGCGCTCCTCGGCGAGCGAGGAATTCGCCTCGATGCCGATGCCGCAGGAAGAATAGACCTTGTCCCCGTCGACGGAGGCGAGCCGCCAAGTATAGGCCTGGTAGCCGAGCATGCGGTTGGCAATGCGCAAGGTATCCACGGCGGCCGAAAAGGGCAGCATGGTGAATTGCGGTACCATAAAGAAGACCAGTGAACGCTTCTTGATCTGCATCCTGTTCATAGCGAAATCCATGCTCGAGGAACGATGACATATTCGTCGCGCGGAATGCGTCGCGCGGATGTCCTGAAAGCGACACTGGCATGGATAAATGCGGCCGGGAAGAGCAAATATGCGACATTGACCGCGATTTGACTGGTCAAGCCGTCATCAGGCCGGGGGCAGGGTGGAGAACAGGTCTACGGGCGAGTGAAATTCATGGTCGAAAACGGTGGGGAATTGGACATTCCGGAGACGAAAAAGGCGGCGTTGCACGAGGCAGGCGCCGCCCTATCTTGGGAGGAATGTCGCATTCATCACATGGTCCGGTGTTTGGTGTCGTCCGTGCTCGGCCAACCGATGTCCTTGCGAATATCGAAGGGCATGGCTTCGATTTCGCGGGCGGTCCGCCAGCGGTTCCAGGCGAGCACGAGCTTGCGGGCATAATGTGCCAGATCGAAGCGGCTTTCGCTGGAGGTAAGGGTCTTGCCACTACCCCGATAGGTGAGCGTGGTCATTTTCCGGTTCCTTTCTTGGGTCCGGACACGGTTGCCGTTGAAGCAGTTCGTCCATGTCCATGTTCCTAATATGGGCTCAGAGAATTCATCATTCAAACGAATAGAGTTTATGGATAACATCAATAGGATTGAATGATCGCGATGCGCCGGCCGGCCGCCGGTGACAGCTTTGCAGTGTAGAACCAAAACCATTCGCGATTTTAGATCCAAAATACCGCGCCGCAATCTCGAAGGTTTGCGACTTTATGGATCGACGCAGAACAGTCGTGAAGCGCTAGTCAAAAGTAGCGAATTGTTGACGGCCGTAGCTGAAGTTAAATGCAGCGTGGATGTCGCTTTCAACTACGCGTCCGCGCGACAGGGCCGGGAGCTTATCAGGCGGAAAGAAACCAACTTCACTCGTTTCCAGGCCCGCCTGCGGAGCCGTCTCACCTCGGCGTTCGCAAAGGAAAAACAGTTTGTAAAAGTCCCTCGCATCCGGATCGTATGGTTGCTTTGCCTTGTGTCGGAGATACTGTAAAGATGGGTGGCGGATACCGTCAGACCCGCTTCTTCGCGAGTTTCCTTGATCACGTTTTCAGAGGCTGATCGTCCTATATCCGCAAAACCTCCCGGCAACGTCCAAAGTCCATCGCTCTTCTCCTGCACCAGCAAAATCTTGCCGTCTTCGATCAAGGCACCACGGACATCGACCTTTGGCGTTGCGTAGCCCTTCGCAAAATCAGATACGAGGCCTTTGATGCGGATAATCGGCACATTGGCGAGGTCCGCTAGCATGGCTTGCGCGATGTCAGCGACTTCTTGGTATCGCTCGCGATCAAACTCGTCCTTGCAAAAGTGGAGCCCGGTCGAGGCGATAGCCTGCAAACGTTTCGCACGAGATAGCCATTGATTTTCCACCATCAATCCTCCGCCAGCGTCTGATTTTAGAAAGGTCTCTCCGCAAAATTAAGGCGAGAGAATCCGCGTTCATGCGTCGGCGGAAATCTTCGAGCGTCACGCTCGCCCGCTTCTACCGTACTACTGACGTTGGCTTGCTCCTCACCGTCGGTAACACTGCCAAAGAGGCGGTCGGGTTCTTCATACTTTATGCAAACCAAGAGCCAGCGTCAGATCATTGATGATCCCAAGCCGCGCTTCAATCACTGCAATTTTCTCGGGCGTGTCGGCACAAGAAGCTTCAATGTCGATAACAATTGCTCGCATCCCCCTGGGCTAACCGTGCCGAACATTTGGCCGGATTGGTCACTTATGTTTCGCCAGCTGTGTCGCACTTGCGGCGGCAAAACGACCACGGTTCCTGGCGGCGCATCGAACTCCTCGTCGCCACATTGAAAACGATAGAGCCCATGGATTACGCGAAAGACTTCGGTTTCGCGCGTGTGAGTGTGTGGGGCCGGTCCCTGACCCGGCGGGGTGAAGGTTTCCAACATGCCGAATGCGCCTCCGGTCTCGGCGGCCGTGGCGTCGATCACGATCTTTGCACCAAAAGGCGTTTTTGCTATGCGCTCTCTGCCTGGCAAAGAAACAACTGCATTCCGGAAAGTCGACATGGGGATGCCTCCTCGTCAACGGCAATCTACGTAGTATATCTCTCTCGGCAATACCTTCAGTTGCAGAATCTGCTGAGGGAAATTCCTTCTATTGCCCGCTGCAGTCATGGCAATACCTTAAATGGTTGGCGAACCATGCGGCCACCCGCATCGTCTATGTCGCGGCCGCTGCTGTCCGCCATCTCCCGTGAACGGGGGGGAAGGCAGCCTGCCGCATCGAGCTTGCCATGAGCCGCAAATCTCGACGGCGGGTATGGCGTCGCCGCTTCCAGCTACGCATGACGAGACGTCTTGGAACCAACTTCGCTCCTCATCGTTGCGGCTTGGTAACTGCGAGTGACGCAAAGGAGGAAACCATGATTTCCGCAGATCAGATCCGCGAACATATGGAAGTGCGGGCTGCCGACGGCGCACGTGTCGGGACGGTCGATCATCTCGACGGACCCACCCGCATCCAGCTGACGAAGACCGACTCGGAGGACGGCAAGCATCACCTGATCCCGCTCGACTGGGTCGATCACGTCGACGCTCACGTTCACCTGTCGAAGAACGCCAGGGATGTCCGCAGCCAGTGGGCCACCATCAACTGACGAGCGGTCGGCTGCGGCGTTGGCCGCAGCCGCCTCGCCGTACGGTGTCCAGGGCAGGGTGATCAGGAAGCGGGAGAGGTGAAAGCATCCTCGTTCCGGTCAGAAGGAGAAACGATATGCCAGCCAAGTCCAAAGCTCAGCAGAAGGCCGCAGGAGCTGCGCTCTCGGCCAAGCGCGGCGAGACGCCCAAGAGTGAGCTCAAGGGCGCTTCGAAGCAGATGGTCGAATCCATGAGCGAAAAGCAGCTCGAGGAATTCGCATCGACCAAGAGAAAGGGCAAGCCCGAGCACGTCTCGAAATAGTGCGGGTGCGATCACGCCGCCGCGCTCAGCCGGTCGTTGAATGCATCGCGAAATGGGCGATCTCTTGCGCCTCGGAAACAGCGGCGAGGATCGCGCGGGCGGATGCGTCTGGATCTTTTGCCAGCCAGCGCAATTCGTACGTGGCCCCGATGCGGTCATCTTCGGTCGGTCCCCACGCGACGAATACTGCGCTGCATTGAAGAGGTGCCAGCACGTTCGACAGGTCGGGAATGTCGGAGCGCGAGCCGTAGACGACGAGCGTCGCCTTCCGTTCGCAGCGCAGCCATGTATCCAGGCGCTTCATCGGCGACAGGACGATGAAGGCAACCACGGTTGCCACCGTCCCGATCACGATCTGTCCGCCGCCGAAGCAGAGGCCGACGATCGTCATGAACCACAGGGTCGCCGCCGTCGTGACGCCTGTCATCATGTCGCCGCGCCTCAGGATCGCGCCGCCGCCGATGAAGCCGACGCCGGTCAGCACGCCGAGCGGGAAGCGCAGCACGTCCATCTGCGAGAAGAAGCCGGGCGTCTTTCCGTAGACCGACAGAAGGAGGTTTGCCTGGATCATCGCCAGACAGGCGGCCAGCGCCACCAGGATGGTGGTCCTGAAACCCGCGGAGTGGCCGCCGCGTTCGCGGTCGAGGCCGATCAGGCCGCCGGCGACGACGGTCAGTGCGATCCGCGCGGCGATAGCCCACCAGCTCGGCTCCAGCGGCATGACATCCGTCAGGAACGAAGACATGTTTCGCCCCCGACCGCGCTGCCGCTCTTTCGCTGCTGGCCGGGCATTCCATCCTCCTGCGCTACGGTGCATCTGGAGGATATAAACGCCATGTGGGCGAGGACGTTCCCGGAGCCGGAAGCCGCGGGCCGTACCCCCGTCAAAACTGCTCCCGATGTGGCAAGATTGGCGGTTCGTCCGCACCCGGTGTATGTAGGATTCCAAACTTGGGCAATCGCCCGCCTGGAATAAGCGTGTAGCGTCTGACATGGAGTTGAAGATTGGCTGTTGCCTTCACCAAGGAAGAGAGTTTCGAAACCGCTTCGGAAACCCTGCTGCCCGACCGGCCGGTTTCGCCGCATCCGAACCTCGTCACGGAGGCAGGGCTGAAGGCCCTGGAGCTGCAGTTCCGCGAGGCGCGCGAGGCCTATGACGTAGCGAATATCATCGAAGACGTGAACGAACGGCGCCGGCAGACGGCCACCCCCTTGCGCGACCTGCGCTACTTCGCGGCAAGGCTGCGCACCGCCCAGCTCATGCCGGAGCCTGCGTCGGCCGATGCCGTCGCCTTCGGCAACACGGTGACCTTCCGCCGCGACGACGGCCGCGTGCAGACCTATCGGATCGTCGGGGAGGACGAAGCCGATCCCAAGGCCGGATCGATTTCCTACGTTTCCCCGGTGGCGCGATTGCTGATGGGCAAGGCTGTCGGCGACGTGGTGGAGACAGGCGGCCAGGAGCTGGAGATCATCGCTATCGCGTAGGACGCAATAGCCGGCACGGCTTGCCGAAAAGAGGTAGAAGCCGTCTGGTCATCTGCGTTTTTGCGTGATGCATCAGAGGCGACGCTTGGCCACCGTGACGACTTCGCGCGTCAGGTCCGCCAGGCGGTCGGCGGCGAGGCGGTTTATCTGCCAGTAGAGGGGCACGTCGAGCGGCGTGTCGGGCACCAATTCGACCAGCCGTCCGGATGCGAGATGCTCGCGGGTCAGTTGGATCGGGTTCATTCCCCAGCACATGCCCGAAAGGCTCGCCTCGACGAAGCTTTGCGGCGACGGCAGCCAGTGGGTGGGATAATCGAGATCGCGTCCGAACGTCCTGCGTATCCAGTCGCTCTGCAGCCTGTCCTTCTGATTGAAGGTCAAGGCCGGGGCGTTGCGGATCGCCTCTGGCGTCACGCCCTGCGGAAAGTGGCGTGCGACGAATTCGGGGGCTGCCGTGGCGTGGTAGCGCAGGACCCCGAGCGCGAAGCGCCGGCATCCCCGGATCGGCTTTTCCAGGCTGGTGACGGCCGCGATCACCCGCCCGCGCTGTAGCCATTCGGCGGTATGATCCTGGTCGTCGACCGCGACGTTCAGGAGATAGGAGGAGCTCTTGGCGAAATTCGACATGGCCTCCACGAACCATGTCCCGAGGCTGTCGGCGTTGGTTGCGATCTGGAGCGTCACCCTCTGGCGCGGCTCGTCGGGATCGATGAGGGCCGGCAGCTGCCCGAAGAGTTCGGCTTCGAGCATGCCGACATTCTCCATATGACGGCAGAGCCATTCTCCCTTTTCCGTTGCCGTGCAAGGCGTGCCTCTGACGATGAGGACGACGCCAAGACGCTCTTCGAGCTGCTTCACGCGCTGCGAAACGGCGGAAGGGGTTACGGCCAGGATAGCCGCGGCTCTTTCGAAGCTGCCCGTCTGGACGATGGCTGCGACGGCGCGAAGGGCGGAATAATCAAGCATGGATTAGGTTCGCTTAATTGAGATAAGCTGGATTAATTAGACTAATTCATGCCGTCGCGATACCGCACCTCTCAGGGAATTGAGGAGCGTTTGCCGAAGAGATGAGTTTTTCGATCTATGTCACGGGCCTGATGATGGGCCTCAGCCTGATTGTCGCGATCGGCGCGCAGAATGCTTTCATCCTTCGCCAAGGCCTGCGCAACGAGCACGTCTTCATGGTCTGCCTGGCCTGTGCGCTCTCCGATGCCGCACTGATCCTGCTCGGCGTGACCAGCCTCCAGCAGATCGCCAGGCTGCTGCCCTGGCTCGATCCTGTTATGCGTTATGGAGGAGCGGCGTTTCTGGCCTGGTACGGAGCCAAGAGCCTCTATTCCGCCTTGCGGTCGTCCGCCACCCTGGCGGCTTCGGAAGCCAAGACGACGAGCTTTCGGCAGACGCTTGCGACGTGCCTCGCGCTCACCTGGCTCAATCCGCATGTCTATCTCGATACGGTCGTATTGCTCGGCACGATTTCGACGCGCTATCCCGGACAGCAGGCCTCCTTTGCGGCAGGGGCAATGACCGGATCCTTCCTGTTCTTCTTTGCCCTTGGGTATGGCGCAACGCGGCTGCGGCCGATCTTCTCGAGGCCTTCGTCCTGGCGCATGCTGGAGACGCTGGTGGCCTTCACCATGTGGATCATCGCGTTCAAGCTGCTGGGCGGGATGTGAGAGGAGAAGTATTCTCGCGTCGATGAAGGTATTTCCAATCTGCCGCGCCCATGCGCGGCCGACGATCTTTCGCCTGAGAGCCAGAGCCTCTGGACATCAACGCTATGCCGCGCTGACATCGGCCAACAGATGCGGCGGAAAGCGCTTTATCTGGCGCAGAGCTTCTTCGTAATTGGCATATCTGCGCCGGCGTGACTTGAATGCGGAAAGTGCTTGTATGATATTCCAGATGTTTGCTTGTAACATGTCTGGCCTCCTTTGCTGCTTCAGCGTCCGACACTGAAAATATGGCGGCCGATTGACATTCAATCAAACAAAATGATATGCGGTTATAAATCAGAAAAATTGAAAGATGCGACGATGAGCTTACCATTTCGCCGTCCCATTCCTTTGCTTGACAACGATGTGCTGCGCACCTTCGTCGCCATCGCCGAGACAGGCAATTTTTCCACCGCCGCCGAAGCGGTCTTCCGCACGCCGTCGGCGGTTTCCATGCAAATCAAGAAGCTCGAGGAGCAACTCGGCGCGACGCTGTTTTTGCGTGATGCCCGCTCCGTGACGCTGACGCGCCATGGCGAGATGCTGCTCTCCTATGCCCGCAACATTCTGGCGCTGTCCAACGAGGCGGTGTCGCGCTTCATCATGCCTGAGCTGACCGGTGTCGTCCGGCTCGGCGCGCCGGAGGATATCGGCGAGCGGCTGCTGCCGAGGATCCTGAAGAGTTTTGCCGAGAGCTATCCCGGCATCATGGTCGATGTGACGATCGACATGAGCATGGGGCTGAAGAAGCGCATGGAGGAGCAGCGGCTCGACCTGGCTCTGATCAACTGTGCGACGCGGCCGTTCCCGACGGGCGGCGAGGTGGTGTTCCGCGAGCGGCTGGTCTGGGCCGGTGCTAAGTGCGGTTCGGCGCATCGCCGCGACCCCTTGCCGATCTCGATCTGGGAGGATGGCTGCATCTGGCGCCAGGAGGCGCTCTCCCAACTCGAACGCAACAAGCGGCCTTATCGCGTCGCCTATCTCAGCGGCCACACGATGGCGCAGCGCGCCGCCGTGCTCTCCGATCTTGCCATCGCGCCGCTGCCGCTCTCCTATGTCAACGAGGACATGGCGATCCTCGGCCCGCAGGAAGGGCTGCCGGAGCTCGGCGCCTTCGATATCCGCCTTTTGACCGCCTCGCAGATGTCGGGGCCGATCGAGACGGTGGCCGACAGCATTCGTGGCGCCTTTGCCGAGAGAGCGAAGGCTGTCGCCGCCTGAGGACACCTTTCAGGCGTGAACCTTTTATTCCCTTGCGCGTTATGGACGCGGACGGCATGAACTGCCGTTCGGGGTTGATTTCAAACAAGGATATTCGAAATGACGACAACGGCCAAAATTGCCGCAGCCTTCACGATCCGCGGCGTGGGAAAGGATACGGCGAACGCCGTCAACGCTACCCAGGATGCCGGCCGCTCGGTGGGCCACGCTGCTAGGAAGTGATCCGGTGGCAGGTTCGGCGGGACCGCGCTGGATCGTTGCCGGATCATTCTTGGCTGGGGCCGGACCACTCTAACGAGTGGCCGGGCCGGATCGTCCTAGCGGACGACCGGGGGATATGCCCTTTCGAGGCCGCCGGATCGGCTGAGGCCGGTCCGGAAGGCTTGGTATGCGGGATGCTGGCCGGAGCGGGCGGTTTCCATCAGCCGGATCTGCAGCCGGTCCGGCGCCTCGGTCCCGAGCCACAGTCCGAGATTTTCAAGTTTCAGCGAGTTCAGGAAACGCGATTCCGCAGCAAGGTCGAGATGGCGGCGCAGGCCGTCGAGCAGATTGTCGTCCTGGGCGGCGTTCTCCATGAGCAGCGTCAGAAACGATTTGTCGGCGTCGGACAGCGCGGCAAGCTTTTCCGCGACGGTGTCGCGGTCGGGAAAGGGAGTATTGCCAGTCATCTCGAATCGTCCGGTCGTTGATCGTGTCCTCTCGTTATAAGCTCGCCTTCACCTTCTCGGCTACATCGGCCGGCACCCATTTCGTCCACAGGCTCTCATAGTTGCGCAGGAAATAGACCGCGGCATCCGCATTGCTTTCGCGGTTTTCGTCCTGCCAGGCGAGCACCTGGTTGATGGTCTCGTTGTCCCATTTGCGGGTCCTGAGATAGGCGGTGACGGGGCCGGCGCGGCTGGCGAAAGACCTTGTCATCAGCGTGAAGGCGCGCGAGACCGGGTAGGAGTTGACGGCCGGCCTGATGCAGCCGACAACCGCGGTGCAGCGATCCCATTCGGCCTTGTCGTGGCTAACGCCGAAGCTCAGCCGGGTCATGTCGTATTTGCCGAGGATGGCGGTCGGCGCCCAGTAATAGCCGAGCCAGCCGACCTTGTTGTCGAAGGCGCGGGCGATCGACGCGTCGAGCCCTTTCGCGCTGCCGGTGTCGACCAGTTCGAAGCCGTTTCTTTCGCCCCCGAGCGCGTTGAACAGGTTGGCGGTGGAAATCCGGCAGCTCCAGTCGGGTGGGCAATTGTAGACGGCGCCCTTCGACGGGTCGTCTTCGGCGGGGAAGAGCTCTGGATGTCTCAGCGCATCCTCGACGGAGCGAATGTCGGGATTGGCGTCGGCGATGAATTTCGGGATCCACCAGCCCTCGATGGCACCATCGGCCAGGATCTCGGCGCCCTCTTCCAGCCGGCCGGTTTTGACGGCCTGATCGAGCAGGGCCCTGACGGAATTGATCCAGTATTCCGAGGCGATGTCGGGGATGCCTTTCTCGTTCATCGAGGCAAAGGTCGGAAGCGTGTCGCCATCGACGATGGTGACGGAGCAGCCATAGCCCTTTTCCAGGATGATCTTGTCGAAGTTCGCCGCAATGCCGGCCGAGGCCCATTTCATCTCGGCGATCGAAACCTCGCCGCAGTCGGCGGCTTCGGCCGGCGCGGCGACAGTCAAAAAAGCCGCGGCAAAGACGGCCGAAATCAGAATCGTCTTCATCGTCATTCCCCGAATTTTTCTTCTTGGATCGGACGTGCAGCCGGGTCTTGAAATCCGTTATTCCCTGCGGTGCCGGCAGTCCGTCACAAGCCATGTTCAAGCATGGCGCATTTTCTCAGGAGCCTACGCGTTCGTTTGCAGAAATCAACTGTCTTCTGCTCACGGTTTAGTATCTAAATTATTGAATTCGAATAATTTATGACGCCACGTCGGCCAATGCGGCGGCGGGTGAGAATGCACGTTCCTCGCGATCGACAGCGGGCCTTCGGCAGAAAATTTGCCGGGAACGGCAAAAAAAGTCAAAATTAATATTTGCGTAAGGCTTCAATAACTCTCCGGTAAGAATGTGCCGTTATCAGTGGGGTCGCAGCGGGAACGACCGTTGCTTCTCTGGTTCAGGTAGTGCGTACCGGAGAAAGCGAGCTTCGCCGTGTAGAGGGTGAAGACGCCTGAGTTTTCGGCAAACCGCGCAGAGCCATGGCCATGCGCGGTTTTCGCGTTTTCAGCCGGGGGCTGAGGCAAGCCTTGACCCGGGATCACAGCCCATTGTAGGCCTCGCCTGAACGAAGGACGGATACGGGCTGCCAATGGCAAGAGCGATCATGCTGCAGGGAACCGGCTCGGATGTCGGCAAGACGGTGCTGGTCGCCGGCCTCTGCCGGCTGGCGGCCAATCGCGGGCTCATCGTTCGTCCGTTCAAGCCGCAGAACATGTCGAACAATGCGGCGGTCGCCGATGACGGCGGCGAGATCGGCCGGGCGCAATGGCTACAGTCGCTGGCCGCCCGCGCGCCGTCCTCGGTGCACATGAACCCGGTGCTGTTGAAGCCGCAATCGGAAAACGGCAGCCAGATCGTCGTGCAGGGCAGGGTATTCGGCCAGGCGAAGGGGCGGGACTATCAGCGGCTGAAGCCGCAACTGCTTGGCGCGGTGCTCGAGAGCTTCGAAAACGTGGCCACGGGCGCCGATCTCGTTATCGTCGAGGGCGCGGGATCGCCGGCCGAGATCAATCTGAGATCTGGCGATATCGCCAATATGGGCTTTGCGACGCGGGCCGGTGTGCCCGTCGTGCTGGTCGGCGATATCGACCGAGGCGGCGTCATCGCTTCGCTCGTCGGCACGCATGCGATCCTCGACGAGGGCGACCGGGCGATGATTTCGGGCTATCTCATCAACAAATTCCGCGGCGACGTCTCGCTGTTTGACGATGGCATCCGCGCCATCGAAGGCTTCACCGGCTGGCCGTGTTTCGGCGTCGTGCCGTGGCTATCCGCGGCTGCGCGCCTGCCGGCGGAAGATTCGGTGGTGCTCGAACGGCTGGCGAAGGGCGGGGCCGGCGCGCTGAAGGTCGCCGTGCCGGTGCTGGCGCGCATCGCCAATTTCGACGATCTTGATCCGCTGAGGGCCGAGCCGGATGTCGAACTGGTCTTCGTGCGATCAGGCGAACGATTGCCCGCTGACGCGGGCCTCGTCGTCCTTCCCGGCTCGAAATCGACGATATCGGATCTCGCCGACTTCAGGGCCCAAGGCTGGGACCGGGATCTCCAGGCACATATCGGGCGGGGCGGCCGGGTCATCGGCATCTGCGGCGGCTATCAGATGCTCGGTCGAACAGTACGCGATCCGCTCGGCATCGAGGGCGGGACGCTTGAGACGCCGGGGCTTTCGCTTCTCGACGTCGAGACCGAGATGGCGCCGGAGAAGACCGTGCGCAACAGCCAAGCCCGCTCGACCGAATACGACGTACCGCTTGCCGGCTACCAGATCCATCTCGGCATCACCCGCGGCCCGGATTGCCACAGGCCTTCGGCAATCATCGACGGCGCGCCCGACGGGGCGATGTCGGCTGACGGCCGAATCATGGGTACCTATCTGCACGGCCTCTTCGGCAGCGACGCCTATCGCGCCCGGCTGCTTCAAAGCTTCGGCCTATCGGGCGAGCAGAGGAATTACCGCGAGAGCGTCGACCGGGCGCTCGATGAGATCGCGAGCGATCTGGAGAGATATCTCGATTCGCACTGGCTTGGTGAGCTGATCGGCTAGGTTGGGTGTGTTCTGGGCTGTCTTTGCGGCTGACTCGATGACGGAGCACCATCAGCTTCGTCGGATATTTCTTGCTCCGGTCAAGAGAGGGGCAAGGCGCCGCCACATATCCCTTCTCCCCAGCGGGGAGAAGATGCCGGCAGGCAGATGGAGGGGTGAGCGGCAGAGCCGCGAATGCGCTGAGCGCGAGCGAAGGGCAATGAATGGTGTGCCGTGCCGCCCCCTCATCCGCCCTACGAGCACCTTCTCCCCGAGGGGAGAAGAGGGAGCCAAGCCGGGCCTCCATCGTTCCACAGGACCGCGTCTCCGTCCGCTCTTGCCAAATTAGTTGACTGAGTCCATTAATTGCGGCGACCGACTTAGCGGAGGGCGATGAAAACGATGGGTGTGCTGGATCGATTTTCACTGGCGGGTCAGGTGGCGCTCATCACCGGCGGCGGCCGTGGTCTGGGTTTTGAGATGGCACGCGCCCTGGCCGAGGCCGGCGCGCATGTCGTCGTTACCGGACGCACGGCGGCGACACTGGACGACGCGGTCAGGACCATCCGGGCTGCGGGCGGGACGGCCGGGGCCGCCGCGTTCGACATCGCCGACCGCGAGGCCCAGCGTGCTGTGATGGCCGATATCGACAAGAACCATGGCCGTCTCGATATCCTGATCAACAATGTCGGCGTCCGCGACAGGCGGCCGCTGGCCGAATTCGACGATGATGCCATCATAGAACTGCTGCGCACCGATCTGGCCGCGGCGATGACGCTTTCGCGGGATGCGGCCGTGCTGATGAAACGGCGCCATCATGGGCGCCTGATCGCGGTGACCTCGATCAGCGGCCATGTCGCAATGCCCGGCGACTGCGTCTATCCGGCAGCCAAGCAGGGCCTGACCGGCCTGATGCGCGGCATGGCGGTCGAATTCGGCCCGCATGGCATCACCAGCAACGCGATTGCGCCGGGCTGGTTCGCCACCGAGACGAACGCGGCGATGGCTGCAAATGAGGAGTTGATGCCTTTTGTGCGCCAGCGCATTCCGGTTCAGCGCTGGGGACGGCCTGACGAGATTGCCGGCGCGGCGCTGTTTCTCGCAAGCCCCGCCGCCTCTTTTGTCAACGGCCACGTGCTGACCGTCGACGGTGGAATGACCGTCAGGATGTGAGAGAAGATGCCGCAGGCGTCGTGCCTGCGCTGCGGTTGTCGTGGCCATGATCGATGGCTAGAAACATCTGCCTGACTCGACTATTGGTTGATTTGGCAATGCCCCGGTTGGTTATCGCCGTCCATTTGCCCGATTTCCGACCATAAATTGCGTCGGTCATGTGGAGGTTCTAAAATTAACAATCATATTCAGTGGCTTATAGAGCAGGGGCTCACCAGCGAGCATATTGGTGACCTCGTCGCCGGCCTCTGCGACAGGCTGATTGCCGACGGCATTCCAATCTGGCGGGCCAGCATCACCATGCCATCCCTTCATCCCATGTATCGCGGCATCTCGGCCAATTTCGTGCGCGGTGGTGCGACCGTTCTCGAAAATGCGGCGCACGGCAGCGTGGAAGAGCGCAACTTCGAGAAAACACCGATATTTTACCTGTTGAGCCGCGGCGAGAGAACAGGGCGCTGGATATTGGCTAAGGGTGAGGGGCTAGACTATCCGCAGCTTGCGGAATTTGCGCTGGCCGGCGGCACGGACCACCTTGTCAGTCTTTGCGAATTTCCGAACGAGCTCGCGTTGCGTGGGCTCGGTTTCTCCCTGACCAGCGACGCGCCGGGCGGATTTTCCGATGATCAGCTGGCGATCGTCAAAGCGCTTGTCCCGGCGCTGGGACTGGCGGCTTACCGCGTGGCGGTATCGAAAACCGCCACCGAAATCCTTGCTGTTTACACCGGCGCCAGGACCAGCGCGCGCATCCTGGCCGGGGAGACCCAGAGGGGGACGGGCGGTTCCATCAACGCTGCGATCCTACTTGCCGATCTCCGAAATTTCACCGCCCTGACCGAGGTCTATCAGCCCGGCGAGATCGTCGAGTTTCTGAACGAACATTTCGAGCTGATCGACCGGCACGTCGAGGAAAATTCCGGCGAGATCCTGAAGTTCATGGGCGACAGCGTGCTTGCGATCTTTCCGACCGACGCGGACGACCCGCAAAAGGCCTGCATGGCGGCGTTGGCTTCGGCGAAGAACCTGCTGAAGGCAACCGAAGAGCTCAATCGCGAGCGGACGGGCAATGGCGGCCCCAATATCGGCGTCGACGTCGTCCTGCATCTCGGCGAGGTTTTCTATGGGAATGTCGGCGCTCGCGGCAGGCTCGATTTCACGGTGATCGGCAGGGCCGTCAACGAGGCCTCGCGGCTTGAAAAGCTTTGCGGCACGCTCGAACAGCCGCTTCTGATGTCGGAGAGCTTCGCGACGACCTGTGCGGTGCCGTGCCAATATCTCGGATCGTTCGAGCTGCGCGGCGTTTCGAAGAGGGCCGAGGTTTTTAGGCTCGCCGACGCTGCTGAATAGTTCAAGTTCTCCAAGAAGAGGCACGCCGCCGGAGGCCGCTGCGGTTCAGATCTCGCCTGATACCTCGCGGCGGCGGCGGTCGAGTTCTTCGCTGTAGCGGCGCAGCGTATAGCTTTCGCTGAGCTGGCCGATCACCTTGCGCTCGATCAGGTTGTTGACGACGGCGAGCGCTTCGCTTTCGGACTTGTCGAAGATCGCCGCCGCCTGCCTGGCGTTCATCTGCGGCTGCAGGAAATCGTTGCGGTAGCGGATGAAATCGGCAAGCACCTTGCCTTCGTCCTGGGCGTCGGTCGGATTGGCGTAGATCTCCGGCACAAGCACGAGGCCGGCATATTTGTCGCTCTCCTCGACGAGGATGACGCGCTGGGTCGAGCCGATTGGGAAGGCCTTTTTGAACTCCTCCAGAGAGATACCCGCTTTGGCCGTTTTCACGTCGGCGCGCATCAGCTTGTCCACCGTCAGGTTGCGGATCCAGCCGACATCGTGGGCGCTGCGGATGCTTTCGCCGCGCAGGTGAAAGCGCCACGTGGCGAAGGAATAGCCGAAGGTCGAGCGCACGACGAGCGAGGAGGTGATGACGGCAGCGAGCACGAGCGCGGTGATCGGGAAATCGCCGGTGATTTCGAGCGCCAGGAAGGTCATCGTCAGCGGCCCGCCGATGACGGCGACGGCAAGCGAGCTCATGCCGACCACGGCATAGATGACAGGCGTCAGAGTCGCATCGGCGAAATAGGGCCCGCAATAGGCGAAGAGCTTGCCGAGCAGGGCGCCCATGAACAGCGAGGCGAAGAACAAGCCGCCCCTGAAGCCGGAGCCGATCGAGATTGCCGAGGCAAGCGATTTCAACAGGAAGA
Source organism: Rhizobium pisi (assembly GCF_003938655.1). GTDB lineage: Bacteria > Pseudomonadota > Alphaproteobacteria > Rhizobiales > Rhizobiaceae > Rhizobium > Rhizobium pisi. Next base: position 67,197 of record NZ_RJJT01000019.1, on the reverse strand, counting down.
GGCCGATCAGCACCGGGATCGCCACGTCTCGCGACAGATTGAGATGCAGGGCGCCATGGCCGGCCGAGAGCACCTGCGGCGAGATCATCGCGAGCAGCCCGACGATGATGCCGCCGAGCGCCGGGCGAAAGGGCGGGGCGATCGAACTCTTGCGCGCCAGCTCCTCGATGAAGGCGACGCCCTGCATGAGGAGGATGCCGACGCCGGCCGAGACCGCGCCGAGCAGCAGCGCCGGTATATAATCCGCCGGCACGACCGCGCCGAAGCTGCCGATATCGATGGTGAAGTCGCCCTCGGCGAGCAGCCTTGCGATGAGCGTGGAAACGAGGGCGGAGACGACGACCGGGGTCAGCGACACGATCGTATAGGTCCCGATGATCAGCTCGAAGGCGTAGAAGGCGCCCGTGAGCGGCGCGTTGAAGGCGGCGGCGATGGCGCCCGCAGCCCCGCAGCCGACGAGGATGCGCAGGTCGGAGCGACGCAGCTGCAGCTTCAGGCCGAATTTAGAGGCGATCCCGGCGGCAAGCTGGGTATAGCCAGCTTCCAGGCCGACGGAGGCGCCGAAGCCGTTGGAGATCAGGTTCTGCATAGCGACGATGATGCTGTCGGTCAGGGACAGGCGGCCGCCATGCAGCGCATTGGCTTCGATCGGGTCGACCATCGGCTTCTTGCGCCGTTTCGCCATCACGAAGAGCAGAAGCCCGAGCAGGACGCCGTCCATCACGGGGGCGATGAGCAGCAGCAGCTTGTCGTCGATCACTGACGCGCTCAGCCTTTCGCTGTCTGAAATGCCGAAGATCATCTGGTGCAATTCGCTTGAGACGAAACTCATGCCGGTGACGGCAAGCCCCGAGGCGATGCCGACGACGGCGCCCGCCATGGAAAGGCCGACCTCGCTGCGGCGGGTCAGCACGCGCAGCCGTCCCGGATCGAAGAAAACACGCAGCGCGCGGAAACGGCGCCGATCCAATTTCATAAGCATGGCTAGACAACTAGGCTGGGAGAGGCCCGGTCAAGGGCGAAGGTGCAGTCCGCATGCGACGCAATTGCGGCGAAAAACCGGCGCGCGGGATAAATATTTGTGACGTAAGTCTCTGATAAATGACGATATTTTAGGTAGAGTAAGTCGTGTTGGCGCGCGCGTGCCGTCCAGCGGGCCATTCCCCGGCGGCGAAGGCTGGTTGACTTCATCCCTGAGCTTGCCTAACCATCCCCGATATAAGGGATGGTCGCCTGACCATCCTGACATAACGGATGGTTCCGGATCGGCGTTCTGCCCTTCCGGATGAAAAGGGAATGTGACGGGGTGGACCCAAGCCGGGCGCCTTCATCACAGCCGACCCCGCGACTGTAGAGCGGTCAGGGTCTTCCATCCGGCATCCAACCCTTTTCTGTCCGCATGCAATGGTGCAGGCGGGCAGTACGGGCGACATGCCGGAAAAGCCACTGGAAATGCATGGTGATCAACCGGGGTCGGACGCCTCTATCTCTACGAATGGTCCACCTCTTCGCCGATGCAGCCGGGAAGGCGAGGCAGATCCGCTGGCACGATCAGGGGCGACCGGTTTCCGGTCCGCCCCGATCGCGGCCGATACCCGCGAGCCAGGAGACCTGCCATCCCGTGCCGGGCGAAAAGCCCACCCCTGGGTAAGAAACCCGCTGCCAGCACGGAGGTTGTCTTGGCTGAACGATTGAATTCAGCGCTGCCTCCGGTGGTGCGATGGTACTTCCCCTTCTCCCCAGCGGGGAGAAGGTGGCCCGAAGGGTCGGATGAGGGGGCCACACGGCACTTACCTCATTTTGCGCTCTGCTTGCGCGCCGCGCATTCGCGGCTGCGCCTCTCACCCCCTCAACCGCCTGCCGGCACCTTCTCCCCGCTGGGGAGAAGGGGGATGTGGCGACGTCTTGCCCTCTCCCGGAGGAGCGCTTCGACATGACCGCCACCTTCATCCTCGGCGGCGTACGCTCCGGCAAATCCCGGTTCGCTGAATCTCTTGTCACCGCGACCGGCCTCGAGCGCCACTACATCGCCACCGGCCGGGCATGGGACGAGGAGATGCAGGCGCGCATCGCTCAGCACAAGGCCGATCGCGGTCCATCCTGGACGACGCATGAGGAGCCGCTCGATCTGGTCGGCAAGCTTGGCGCCATCGACGGCGAGGGGCGCATCGTGCTGATCGACTGTCTGACGCTCTGGGTCACCAATCTGATGATGGAGGAGCGCGAGATGGCAGCGGAATTTGCAGCCCTTGCCGATTTCCTGCCGGCCGCGAAGGCGCGGCTCGTTATCGTTTCCAATGAAGTCGGCCTCGGCATCGTGCCTGAGAATCGCATGGCGCGGGAATTTCGCGACCATGCCGGCCGGCTGCACCAGATGATCGCGGCGAATGCCGCCGAAGTCTATTTTATCGCGGCAGGCCTGCCGCTGAAAATGAAGGGTTAAATCCATGCAGCAGAAAATTCCCGCAACCGTCATCACCGGCTTTCTCGGCGCGGGCAAGACGACGATGATCCGCAACCTGCTCACCAATGCCGGCGGCAAGAAGATTGCGCTCATCATCAACGAGTTCGGCGATCTTGGCGTTGATGGCGATGTGCTGAAGGGCTGCGGCGCTGAGAATTGCACCGAAGACGATATTATCGAGCTCACCAATGGCTGCATCTGCTGCACGGTCGCCGACGATTTCATTCCGACCATGACCAAGCTTCTGGAGCGCGAGCAGCGCCCGGACCATATCGTCATCGAAACCTCCGGTCTTGCGCTGCCGCAGCCGCTGGTCGCCGCTTTCAACTGGCCGGATATTCGCAGCGAAGTAACGGTCGATGGCGTGATCACCGTGGTTGATAGTGCTGCCGTTGCCGCCGGGCGTTTTGCCGACGACCACGATGCCGTCGATGCGCGTCGTGCCGAGGATGAATCGCTCGATCATGAAAGCCCGATCGAGGAGCTGTTCGAGGATCAGCTGACCTGCGCCGATCTGATCGTGCTCAACAAGACCGATTTGATCGACGCGGACGGCCTTGGCCGCGTGAAGAGCGAAGTCGCCTCGCGGATTGCCCGCAAGCCGGTGATGATCGAGGCCAGGAATGGTGAGGTGCCGGCGAGCGTGCTGCTCGGCCTCGGTATCGGCACGGAAGACGATATCGCCAACCGCAAGTCCCATCACGAACTGGAGCATGAGGACGGTGAGCCGCACGACCATGACGAATTCGACAGTTTCGTCGTCGATCTCGGTGCTATCGCCGATACATCTGGTTTCGTCGAGAAGCTGAAGGGCATCATCGCCGAGCATGACGTGCTGCGCCTCAAGGGCTTCATCGACGTCTCCGGTAAGCCCATGCGCCTGCAGCTGCAGGCCGTCGGCGCCCGCATCGACCAGTATTTCGACCGCGCCTGGGCGCCGGGTGAAGCTCGTAGCACGCGCCTTGTCGTCATCGGTCTGCACGAAATGGATCAGGACGCGGTGCGTAAGGCGATCGAAGCGCTCGTCTGAGGATAGAGAATGCATCTGCTTCTGGCTCAACAGGGAACGATCAGCGACGGGGAAGAGGCCATCGACCTCGGCCAGTCGCCGGGCGATGTCCTGTTCCTCTCGGCCGCCGACACCGAGCTTGCGGCGATTGCCGCGGCTCATGCCGACGGGGCGAGCGGGCATACGCTCAGGCTTGCGAGCTTGATGAGCCTGAAGCATCCGATGTCGGTCGATACCTACGTCGAACGCACGGCGCGGCATGCGAAGCTGATCATCGTGCGGGCGCTCGGCGGGGCGAGCTATTTTCACTACGCGCTCGAGGCCCTGCATGCGGTGGCGGCGAGGGGCGGGGCGCTGATTGCGGTGCTACCGGGGGATTCCAAGCCGGATGCGGGCCTGACGCCGTTTTCGAATGTGGCGCTTGAGGATCTCAATGCGCTCTGGGGATACCTGATCGAAGGCGGGGATGCCAATGCGCGGGGCTTTCTTGCCTATGCGGCGGCGATGCTCTCGGGGGAGGAGAAGCCGGCGCCGGCTGCGCCGTTGATGAAGGCGGGGATCTGGTGGCCCGGGCGAGGGCTGGTTGGAGTTGAGGAGTGGCGTCGGCTTGTTTCTGTTGTGCCTTCCCCGGCGATTGAGGGCGTAGCACCCCCCTCTGTCCTGCCGGACTACCGGGGTCGAGCCGCGGGTCTCGACCCGTCCTTCGGACCCCCCACAAGGGGGGAGATTGAATCGCGGCCCGCGTCTCCCCAAACTACCGACATAGAGCGAAGGTCTCGCTCCTTGCCGATCTCCCCCCTTGTGGGGGAGATGTCCGGCAGGACAGAGGGGGGTGTTACACGCTCGGACGAGGAGGCGAACGCCACACATTCGGCGGAAGAGGTGGGATTCAAACCCACGGCTCGCCCGACAGTCGCCATCGCCTTCTACCGCGCTCTCGTGCAAAGCGGCGAAACCAAACCCGTCGAAGCCTTGATCGAAGCACTCCAGCAGCAAGGCCTGCGCCCGCTGCCAGTCTTCGCCTACAGTCTCAAGGATCCCGTCTCCAGAGGTATCCTCGAAAGCATCTTCGCCGAACTCAAACCCGATGTCGTTATCAACACGACCGGCTTTGCCGTCTCCGCACCCGGCGCCGATCGCCAGCCGACGGTGTTGGAGGCCAATGACGCGATCGTGCTGCAAGCGATCTTTTCCGCTTCGTCGCGGGAGGCCTGGGCCGCCTCATCGCAGGGGCTCTCGGCGCGTGATCTCGGCATGAATGTCGCGCTGCCGGAGGTGGATGGCAGGGTGCTGTCGCGCGCCGTCTCCTTCAAATCAGCCGCGCGCTATGACGTTGCTGTCGAGGCCAACATCGTTTCCAGCGAGCCGGATGCTGGGCGCATGAACTATGTGGCATCGCTTGCCGGCAACTGGGCGCGGCTGCGGCAGGTGCCGGCGGAGAGTCGCCGAGTTGCGCTCGTCATGGCGAACTATCCGAACCGCGACGGACGGCTCGGCAATGGCGTCGGGCTGGATACGCCGGCCGGCACCATCGAGGTGATGCGGGCGATGGAGAGGGCCGGTTATCCCATTGCCGATATTCCTGCCGATGGTGATGCGCTGATACGGCATATGATGTTGGGGCCGACCAATTCCGGCTTCGACGGCAAGGTCGTGCGTGAGCGGCTTTCCCTGAGTCGATACAAGGATTTCCTGGAATCTCTTCCCAATCAGATTCAGGATGAGGTCAACGCGCGCTGGGGTGCGCCGGAGGCTGATCCCTATGTGCGCGATGGCGCTTTCGCGCTGCCTTTCGCCCGGTTCAGCGAGTTGCTGATCGGTATCCAGCCGGCGCGCGGCTACAACATCGATCCGAAGGAAAGTTATCACTCGCCCGATCTCGTGCCGCCGCACGGCTATCTTGCCTTCTATGCTTTCCTGCGCGAAGAATTCGGGGCGCAGGCCGTGATCCATATGGGCAAGCACGGCAATCTGGAATGGCTGCCGGGCAAGGCGCTGGCGCTGTCAGAAACCTGCTATCCCGAGGCGATCCTCGGGCCGCTGCCGCATCTCTATCCTTTCATCGTCAACGATCCCGGTGAAGGCACGCAGGCCAAGCGCCGCACGGCCGCTGTTATCATCGACCATCTGACGCCGCCGCTGACGCGCGCCGAAAGCTATGGGCCGCTGAAGGATCTGGAGGCGCTGGTCGACGAATATTACGAGGCGTCGGGCGGCGATCCCAGGCGTATCCGGCTGCTCAGCCGGCAGATCCTCGATCTCGTTGCTGATATCGGGCTGGATCGGGATGCGGGGATTGCGAAGGGCGAGAGCGAAGGCGAGGCGCTGAAGAAGCTCGATGCCTATCTCTGTGACCTCAAGGAAATGCAGATCCGTGATGGGCTGCATGTGTTTGGGGTTTCGCCTGAAGGGCGGTTGCTGACGGATCTGACTGTGGCCTTAGCGCGGGTGCCGCGCGGGCTGGGTGAGGGTGGAGATGCGAGTCTGCAGCGGGCGATTGCTGGGGATGTGTTGGCTTTCCTCCTTCTCCCCAGCGGGGAGAAGATGTCCGTCAGGACAGATGAGGGGGCGAGCGACGCCAGGAGCGAGCGGCTGAGCGTAGGCGAGGCCGAGGTTCAGGGTGTGGCCCCCTCATCCGACCCTTCGGGCCACCTTCTCCCCGCTGGGGAGAAGGGGAGTCGCGTACCTCAGCGTTCTTTCGATCCTCTGGACTGCGATATGGCAGCGATCTGGATCGGTCCACGTCCAGCGATCCTTGTCGATGTCGCCGATGCCCCCTGGCGTACAAACGGTGACACCGTCGAGCGCATCGAACTACTCGCCGCCAAGCTCGTCTCCGGCGAAATCACCTGCCCACCTCTCTGGTCCCAAACCAGAGCCGTACTCGATGAAATCGAAGCCCGCCTCAAACCCTCGATCCTTGCCTGCGGCCCGGCCGAGATCGCCGGTCTGCTGCGCGGCCTCGACGGTCGTTTCGTGCCGCCCGGCCCGTCCGGCGCGCCGACGCGCGGGCGGCCGGATGTGTTGCCGACGGGGCGGAATTTCTATTCCGTCGACAGTCGCGCTGTGCCGACCCCGGCAGCCTACGAACTCGGCAAGAAATCCGCCGAATTGCTCATCCGCCGCTATGTGCAGGATCATGGCGAATGGCCTATCTCCTTCGGGCTGACGGCCTGGGGCACGTCCAACATGCGCACCGGCGGCGACGATATCGCCCAGGCTTTGGCGCTGATCGGGGTCAAGCCTGTCTGGGACATGGCCTCGCGGCGCGTCACCGGTTACGAAATCATTCCGCAGGCCATGCTGCGCCGGCCGCGGGTGGATGTGACGCTGCGTATTTCCGGCTTTTTCCGCGATGCCTTTCCCGAGCAGATCGCGCTCTTCGACAAGGCGATTCGCGCCGTTGGCGCGCTGGAGGAGGATGCGACCGACAACCCGATTGGCGGGCGCATGCGCGGCGAGGCGGCGCGGCTGACAGCTGCCGGGCTTGATGAGAAGGCCGCGGCAAAGCGGGCCGGCTATCGCATCTTCGGGTCGAAGCCCGGTGCCTATGGTGCCGGCCTGCAGGCGCTGATCGACGAGAAGGGCTGGGAGCGGCGGGCCGATTTGGCCGAAGCCTATCTTGTCTGGGGCAGTTATGCCTATGGTGCGGGCGAGGAGGGCCGAGCCGAGCGCGGGGTTTTCGAAGAAAGGCTGCGTTCCATTCAGGCGGTCGTGCAGAACCAGGACAATCGCGAGCACGACCTGCTCGACAGCGACGATTATTACCAGTTTGAAGGCGGCATGGCGGCGGCGGCCGAAGTGCTCGGTGGAGTGCGGCCGGCGATCTATCACAATGACCATTCGCGGCCGGAAAAGCCGGTCATTCGTTCGCTTGAAGAGGAGATCGGGCGGGTGGTGCGCGGGCGTGTCGTCAATCCGAAATGGATCGAGGGTGTTATGCGCCACGGCTATAAGGGCGCTTTCGAGATTGCGGCGACGGTCGATTATCTCTTTGCTTTTGCGGCGACGACGGGGGCTGTCGGCAACCATCATTTCGAGGCGGTCTATCAGGCCTTCGTCGCCGACCCCAAAGTGCGCGATTTCATGGCCGAGAAGAACCCGGCGGCCCTTTCCGACATGAGGGAGCGGCTCATGGAGGCGATCGAGCGCAAGCTCTGGACGCCGCGCAGCAACTCGGCGCAATTCGATCTCACTGAATCCAACGAAACCAAGAAAAGAGCAGGCAGCCAGCCATGACCGAAGAGCCAGTCGTACCAGCCGAAAAGGACGATGCCCGTCACGCCGAGAAGATGGCGAAGAAGAAGGCGGCGCGTGACAAGATCATGGCCAGCAAGACGGATGAGAAGGGCCTGATCATCGTCCACACCGGCAAGGGCAAGGGTAAATCCTCGGCCGCCTTTGGCATGATCTTCCGTCATATCGCCCATGGCAAGCCGTCCGCCGTCGTGCAGTTCATCAAGGGCGCGATGTGGACGGGCGAGCGGGATCTGATCGAGAAGCACTTCTCCGATGTCTGCCAGTTCCACACGATGGGCGAAGGCTTTACCTGGGAGACGCAGGACCGGGCGCGGGATGTGGCGGCGGCCGGTGCGGCCTGGGAAAAGGCCAAGGAGCTGATCCGCGACGAGCGCAATTCCATGGTGCTGCTCGACGAGATCAACATCGCCCTGCGCTATGACTATCTCGATGTCAACGAGGTGGTGGAATTCCTGAAGACCGAAAAGCCTTACATGACGCATGTCGTGCTGACGGGACGCAACGCCAAGGACGAGCTGATCGAGATCGCCGATCTCGTGACCGAAATGGAACTCATCAAGCACCCCTTCCGCTCCGGCATCAAGGGGCAGCCGGGCGTGGAGTTCTAAAGCAATTCCAGCAAAAGTGTGCAGCGGTTCTGCGTCCGGAATTGCGTGGACAAGGGCTTAATTGGCGAGATGGCCGCGCAGGATCGCGGCCGTTTCTTCGTCTGCCGGGAAGAAAGATTCGATTGCGAGTTCCGAGAGGGTGATGTCGACAGGCGTGCCAAAGACCGTCGTCGTCGAGATGAAGGAGAGCAGGCCGGCCTTGGTCGAAAGCTGCAAGGGCACGGCGATACCAGCCAGATCGGTATGGGTCTCGCCGGCATTTTCGGGCGCGGGGTAGGACAGCAGTTCCTTCAACAGCTTTTCCAGCATCGGATCGCCCGAGACCGATATCTGCTGACGCAACCGGTCGAGAAGATGGGCGCGCCATTCCGGGAGATTGGCGATGTGGGGCGCCAGGCCTTGCGGATGCAGGCTGAGACGCAGCACGTTGACCGGCGGTTCCAGCAGGGACGGATCGGCAACGGCTTCGAGCAGCGGCGCGATGGCGGCATTAGCGGCAACCAGCGTCCAGTTGCGGTCGATGGCGATGGCCGGGAAGGGCTCGTGGCCTTTCAGCACCATGTCGATGGCGCGTCGCGCCGGCTGAAGTGCGGGATCATCCAGTTTGCGCTCGGCAAAAACCGGAGCGAAACCCGCAGCCAGCAGCAGCGGGTTTCTTTCGCGGAGCGGCACGCTGAGGCGTTCGGCCAGATGCAGCAGCATTTCGCGGCTGGGCGTTGCGCGCCCGCTCTCGATGAAGCTTAAGTGCCGTTGGGAGATTTCGGCTTCCAGCGCCAGATCCAGCTGGCTCATGCGGCGGCGCTGGCGCCATTCGCGCAGATGATCTCCGAGAGAGCGGGCGGTCTGCGTCATCAGGCGGCTTCCGGCAGGAGATCGATGAAGCCGCGGACGGATTTCAGCCTGCCGTCTTCGAGCTCGGCGAAATCCGTGCCCTTGATCAGTGCTTCGCCGTTCTCAGGACCGAGGCCCCAGGAGAAGCGCAGGTTGTTTCCGTAGCCATCGGCCGTGCCGATCAATTCGAAGCGGAAGCCGGGGAAGCGGCTCTGCACGGCCTCGACCAGAGAATTGATCTGCTCGTGGCCTTCGCCGCGCATCAGCGGGTCGATATAGGTGGCGGCTTCCGTCCAGCTCTCGGCGATGAGAGCGCGGCGGCGCGCGGCATCCGTCTCGTTCCAGATGGCGAGGTAGCGCTCGGCGTTGGTCTTTGCGTCGTTCATCGGGTCATCTCCTTTGATCGCCCGTTTATTCAGGCAGGTCGATCATGCGGGAAGGCGGTGCACCCTATCAATTACGTCAGAGGTAATGGAAGGCGGTCGAGGGGCTCGGTCAGATGCCGAGCCAGACGCGCAGTGGATTTGCCGGGTCGGCGAGCAGCTTTATCGCAAGGGCGACGCAGACGATCACCAGCAGCGGCTTGATGAGCTTTGCGCCGATGCGCATGGCGAGCCGGGAACCCAGCTGTGCGCCTAGGAACTGGCAGACACCCATCAACAGGCCGATCTTCCAGAGGATCGCGCCGAAGCTTGCGAAGACGATCAGCGCGCCGAGGTTCGAGCCGAAATTGAGAAGCTTGGTGTGGGCGGTGGCCTTCAGCACGCCGAGGCCGGCGAGCGTGACGAAGGAGAGCATGAAGAAGGAACCGGTGCCGGGGCCGAAAACGCCGTCATAGAAGCCGATGGCGGGCACCAGCGTCAGGCCGAAGGCGAAGGGCGTAACGAGACGGTGGGTGTCGAGGTCGTTGAGATTAGGCTTGACGGCAAAGAAGATCGCAATGGCCAGGAGCAGCACCGGCATGATCGCCTGCAGCACCTGTCCGGGCACGATCGTCGCAAGGGCAGCGCCGACCGCCCCGCCCATGACGGCCATTAGCGCCATCGGCAGCTGTTCGTGAAGCTGCACATGGCCCTTGCGGGCGTAGGCGATCGTTGCCGAGGCGGCGCCGAAGATCGATTGCACCTTGTTGGTGCCGAGCGTCTGCAGCGGCGGAATGCCGGCGATCAGCATGGCGGGAACGGTGATCAGGCCGCCGCCGCCGGCAATGGCATCGACGAAACCGGCAAAGAAAGCAGCCGCGCAGAGCAGCAGAAGCAGATGGAGGGCGATGTCAGGCAAGATGATATTCCGGAAGGGCTTTCAGCCGGTCTTGTTGCATTTGCCGCGCCAAGCTGCAATGGCTGCAAGGACACAGCGGGGCGCATTCGACTTACATGAGCGACATTCCCTTCGACAGCACTAGGCGCCATGTGCTCGGGCTCGGCTGCGAGCGCGGGACGACGGTCGCCGAGGTGCTGGCGCTGGCGATCGAGGCGCTTGATGCAGTCGGGATCGGCGCGGCGGAGCTTGCGGCCATCGCCACCATCGACAGCCGCAGGCAGGAGGCGGCGATCCTTGCCGTTGCGAGACATTTCGCTGTGCCTGCCGTCTTCTTCGATGCGCTGCGGCTGGAGGAGGAAACGCCGCGGCTCAAAAATCCGTCCGAGATCGTCTTTGCCCGCGTCGGCTGCCACGGTGTGGCGGAATCGGCAGCGCTTGCGGCGCTTGGCGCGGATGCGGAGCTGGTGCTCGGCAAGAACAAATCTGCGCATGCGACAGCGGCGATTGCCTGCATCGGGTTGCAGAAAGACTGATCGGCGCTATGTTGGCGGCAATTTGCAGCGCCGTCCGGCAGCTTCGCGATTCACATCTAGAGCAATTCCGTTTTCTTCGAATCACGGAAGTGCTCTATCCCTTTGTTTCAACGCAGTTCCGGACGCAAAACCGCTGCGCACTTTTGCTGGAATTGCTCTAGAGGATACACATGCACAAGGTCATTTATGACACGGATCCCGGCGTCGACGACGCCATGGCGCTTCTTTTCCTGCACCGCCATCCCGAGATCGATCTAATCGGCATCACGACCGTCTTCGGCAACGCGTCGGTCGAGACGACGACGCGCAATGCGCTCTTCCTCAAGCGCGAGTGGGATATCGCGGCACCGGTCGCCAAGGGCGCCAGCGTCACGATCGATCCCGAGCGTGCGGAGCGGGAATGGCCGGCCATGGTGCATGGCCACAATGGCCTCGGCAATATTGACGTGCCCGAGGCGATCGATCTGCCGCTCGATCCGCGCCCGGCGCATCGCTTCATCATCGATACGGTGCGCGCCAACCCCGGTGAGATCAGGCTGGTGGCCGTCGGACGGATGACCAATCTGGCGCTGGCGCTGAAGGAAGACCCCGAGATTGCGACGCTGGTCAAGGACGTCGTCATCATGGGCGGCAATTTCTATGTGCCGGGCAATGTCTCGCCGGTCGCCGAAGCCAATATTCATGGCGATCCCGAAGCCGCCGATATCGTGATGACCGCGCCGTGGAAGGTCGTCGTCATCGGCCTCGACGTCACCTCGATCACCACGATGAGCCGCAGCTATCTCGGCGAAATGTCGGCCAAGGGCGACAAGGCGGTCAAGCAGCTCGACGCGCTGTCTCAGCATTACATCGATTTCTACGCCCATGCTGTCGAAGACGGCATGATGGTGCATGACAGCTGTGCTTCGGTCTATGTCGTGGCGCCGGAGCTTTTCACCACGATCACCGGCGCGGTGCGCGTCGTCTGCGGCGGCATTGCCGACGGCCAGACGGTCGTCAAGGCGGATGGCCGTCGCTTCCCGCCGGGCGACTGGGATGGCCTGCCGAGCCAGGTCGTTGCCACGGGAATCGAGTCGGAAAAGGTGGTCGATCTGATCCGCGGGACGCTTCTTCGCGCCTGAGAGCCCTTGGGGCTGGCTGCGCCGCGGCAACAGGCTGATCACACAGTCAGCCAACGGCTCTTTCGTCATGCTCGGGCTTGTCCCGAGCATCCGCAACTGGTGGACATGTAGCAGATCCTCGGCACAAGGCCGAGGATGACGCCGAATAAAAGGCAAGGCTTGTCGACAAATCGACGGGCGGCGGTAGGCGGTGGCTCATGTCGATAATATTATAATATATTCATGTCGTTACGTGGCGCCTCTGCCAAATCGAATCCGCCTGCTCGCAAAGTGAATCACCCTCATGTCAGCAACTTCAAGTGAGGCGGTGCTGGCGGCGTTGACCTTGCCGCTTGCGGGGCCTAGATCAACAAAATGTTGAATAGCGCATTCTTACATTTGCCGGCGATGGAGCCGGGCAGCGTCTGGCTTGTCGGAGCCGGTCCCGGCGACCCCGGGCTGTTGACGCTGCTTGCCGCCAAAGGGCTCGCGGAGGCCGATGTGATCGTGCATGACGCGCTTGTTAATGAGGACTGTCTGAAGCTCGCCCGATCGGGCGCGGAACTTGTATATGCCGGAAAGCGCGGCGGCAAACCCTCGGCCAAGCAGCGGGATATTTCGCTCAGGCTGGTGGAGTTGGCGCGCGCCGGCAAGCGGGTGCTTCGGCTGAAGGGCGGGGATCCCTTCGTCTTCGGCCGTGGCGGCGAGGAAGCGCTGATGCTGGTCGAGCACAATATCCCTTTCCGCATCGTGCCGGGCATTACCGCCGGCATCGGCGGGTTGGCCTATGCCGGCATTCCGGTGACGCATCGCGACATCAACCATGCCGTGACCTTTCTCACCGGCCATGATTCCTCAGGCATCGTACCAGACAGAATCGACTGGGACGCGATCGGCCGGGGCTCGCCCGTCATCGTCATGTATATGGCGATGAAGCATATCGCCGAGATCAGCGCCAATCTCATCGCGGCCGGCCGGCCGCCATCCGAACCGGTCGCCTTCGTCTGCAATGCGGCCACTGGCCGGCAGCAGGTGCTGGAAACGACGCTGGGCGAGGCTTCGGCCGCCATTGCGGCCTCCGGGCTCGAGCCGCCTGCGGTGGTCGTCGTCGGCGAAGTGGTGCGGCTCCGGGCCTCGCTCGACTGGCTCGGCGCGCTGGCCGGCAGGCGCCTACAACCCGATCCATTTCGCCGGTCCGGCAAGGTGCTGGCATGAGCGGCCTCCTGATCGCAGCTCCTTCCTCCGGCGCCGGCAAGACGACGGTGACGCTCGGTCTGCTCCGGGCGCTTCGGCGTCGCGGCATCGCGGTCGCACCCGGCAAGGCAGGCCCCGACTACATTGATCCCGCTTTCCATGCGGCGGCAGGCGGCACGCCCTGCCTGAATTTCGACCCCTGGGCGATGCGCCCTGAGCTGATCTCGGCCAATGCGGCCCTTCACCGCTCCGGCGACCGCATTCTCGTCGTCGAGGCGATGATGGGGCTCTTCGACGGAGCGGCCGACGGCAAGGGAACAGCGGCCGATCTTGCCGCCCAGCTCGGCCTTTCCGTCGTGCTCATCGTCGATGCCTCGCGCATGTCGCAGTCAGTCGCGCCGCTGGTTGCGGGCTTTGCCGGCTTCCGCGCCGATGTCCGGGTGGCCGGCGTCATCCTCAACAAGGTCGGCAGCGACCGGCACGAGGCGATGCTGCGCCAGGCGCTGGAGGCGATCCGCATGCCCGTCGTCACCGTCATCGGGGCCGACAAGACGCTTTCCCTGCCGGAACGCCATCTCGGGCTCGTGCAGGCCGGCGAACATGCAAGCATCGAAAGCTTCATCGACCATGCGGCGGACGCCGTTTCCGAGGAATGCAATTTCGAATTCCTGCTGCGTATCGCAAGGCAGGGGCTCAACCGCCCGTCGGCGGCCAATATCGACCGGCTGATGCCGCTGGGCGCCCGCGTCGCGGTGGCGCGCGACATCGCCTTTGCTTTTTCCTACGAGCATATGCTGCTCGGCTGGCGGCGGCGCGGGGCAGCGATCTCCTTCTTCTCGCCGCTTGCCGACGAGGCGCCGGCTGCCGATGCCGATGCGATTTATCTGCCCGGCGGTTATCCGGAACTGCATGCCGGCAGGCTTGCCGAGGCCAAGACTTTCCGTGCCGGCCTTCTCGATGCGGCGGCACGCGGCATCAGGATCTACGGCGAGTGCGGCGGCTACATGGTGCTGGGCGAGGGGCTGATCGATGCGGGGGGCAAGCGATACGAAATGCTCGGCCTGCTGCCCGTCGTCACCAGCTATGCGGAGCGCAAGCGCCATCTCGGCTATCGCCGGGTGACGCCGCTCGACGGCGCCTTCTTCTCGCGGACGATGACGGCACATGAATTCCACTATTCCACCGTCGTCTCCGAGGGTGAGGGGAAGCGGTTGTTTTCGACCCAAGATGCGCTCGGAACCGATCTGGGTGCTGCCGGTCTCCGGCGCGATCAGGTCGCGGGCTCCTACATGCATCTGATCGACCTTACCGGGGCGGCCGTATGAGCGCCCCGATCGCCCATGGCGGTGGCATCACCGCCGCTGCCGCCGCTTTCGGCGGCCGGCCGGAAGATTGGCTCGATCTTTCCACGGGCATCAATCCTTGCCCTGTCGCCCTGCCTGACATTCCGGCAAGGGTCTGGCATCGCCTGCCGGACAGGCATCTCGTCGATGCGGCAAGGCGTGCTGCGCGGGATTATTACGGCAGCGGCGAGATCCTGCCGTTGCCGGTGCCCGGCACGCAATCGGTGATCCAGCTTCTGCCGCGTCTGATGGCAGGGAGCAGCGTCGCGGCTATGACGGATAGCAGAGTTGCTGTGGTATCACCGACCTATGGCGAATATACGCGGGCCTTCGCCGCAGCCGGTTTTGCTGTCGATGCGGTCGGCGATATCGCTGCGATCGGCGAGGAGCACAGGCTTGCCGTCGTCGTCAATCCCAACAATCCGGATGGGCGCGCCTGGCCGGCCAAAATGCTGATTGCCTTGCACGACAGGATGAAATCGCAAAATGGCCTTCTCGTCGTCGACGAGGCCTTCGGCGATGCCGATCCGGCGCTGAGCCTTGCGGCGCGCGCAGAAGAGCTTTCCAACCTGGTGATCTTCCGCTCTTTCGGCAAGTTCTTCGGGCTTGCCGGCCTGCGGCTCGGCTTCGCGATTGCCGAGGGCGATATTCTCGATCGTTTCGAGGAGTGGCTCGGTCCCTGGTCGGTCTCCGGCCCGGCGCTGTCGCTGGCCGACTCGCTGCTGCGCCAGGACGTGTCCGCGATCCGCCGCCGCATCGATGAACGCAGCTCCGGCCTGCATGGAGTGCTGACCGGCGCCGGTTTGCGCATCGCAGGCGGAACGACGCTCTTCACTGTTGTCGCTGATAGCAGGGCGAGCGACATTTACACGCATCTCTGCCGCCATCATATTCTCGTCCGCAAATTCGACTATGCGCGGGACTGGCTGCGTTTCGGGCTTGCCCCGGATCCGGCGGCCGACAGGCGGCTTGGCGAAGCCCTTCAGAGATTTGAACGATGACGATCGACGAAAACCTTCTCGTGCTGCTTCTGGCGCTGCTGCTCGACCGGCTCATGGGCGATCCGCAATGGCTGTGGTCGCGGCTGCCGCATCCCGTCGTCCTTTTCGGTGAGGCGATCTCCTTTGCCGACCGAAAGTTCAACAATGCGAGCCTGAAGGGGTCGCAGTGCCGGATGAACGGTGTTGCCGCCATCCTGGCGCTTCTTCTCGTGGCCGTCATCGCAGGCATCGTGTTCAACCGTTTCTTCGCGCTCTTCGGCCCGATCGGCATCCTGCTCGAAACCGGGCTGGTGGCGATTTTCCTGGCGCAGAAAAGCCTTGCCGATCACGTTGGGGCCGTTGCCGCCGCGCTTCGGGACGAGGGGCTTGCCGGCGGACGGGCCGCCGTCTCCCGCATCGTCGGGCGCGATCCCGAGACGCTGGACGAACCGGCCGTCTGCCGTGCGGCGATTGAAAGCCTTGCTGAGAATTTCTCCGACGGCGTCGTGGCGCCGGCGCTCTGGTATGCCGTGTTCGGCCTGCCAGGGCTGCTTGCCTATAAGATGCTGAACACCGCGGATTCGATGATCGGCCACAAGTCGGAAAAATACATCGATTTCGGCTGGGCCTCGGCCCGACTCGACGATCTCGCCAACTGGCCGGCCGCCCGGCTTTCCATCCTGCTGATTGCCGCCGGCGCCTGGCTTCGGCGGGGCACGAGCGCCTGCCGCGAGGCGATCCGCGTGGCGATCCGCGACGGCGGCCTGCACCGTTCGCCGAATTCCGGCCGGCCGGAGGCGGCAATGGCAGGGGCGCTGAATGTCCAGCTCGCCGGCCCCCGCATCTATGGCGGCGTCGTCGTGACCGAGCCGATGATCAACAATCCCGGCCGCGACCTTGCAACATCGCGCGATGTTGAGGACGGCATATCGGTGTTTCATGCGAGCTGCACGGTGCTTGCCGGCATGACGTTCGGGTTGTTCCTGTGTCTTTTGTAGGGGTATCCCACCGTACACTCCTGTGGACATGCCCCACTCAAACGTTTATGCGAAGCGCCTCATATCCAATCACACCGGAAGCAGAGCCATGTCAGTTCAGGTTGAATTACCGTGCCCGAAGTGCAAGAGCACCAAGATGAAGTTCGAGCGGGCTGAGATCCGGGAGACCGACATCATCACTTGTGCGGCCTGCGGGCATAATCTCGGCACCATGGCCTCGATCCGCGAGAAGATGAAGAAGGCCTATCAGCGGCTCAAGCAGCCTTCGGCGGCGCGCAAGCTCCAGTGAGCCGGCGCCGCTGCTTGCTGCTTACTTCCGCTTTGGCTTGTTAGAATTGTGATTACCATTCGGGTTAAAGCTATATAATAAGTATTGCCATAGTCTCTCTTTCGTGAGGGCGCAGTTGAAACTGCGCGAGTGCGAAGAGGGGTTATCATGAAGACGATTTTGGCCGCCGCGGCCGCAAGTTTATTGCTGCAGTTTTCTCCCGTTGCCGCCGTGGCGGCGACCCTGGTTGCCAATATCAGCATCGGCAAGCAGACGATGACCGTCACCGAGAACGGTTGGGTGAAGTATCGCTGGAAGGTTTCCACCGCGCGCAACGGCTATGTCACGCCGACCGGTTCGTGGAGCGCCAAGTGGCTGTCGCGCGATCACCGCTCGCGGAAATACGACAATGCGCCGATGCCCTACGCCGTCTTTTTCAACGGCGGTTATGCCGTTCACGCCACCTACGACCTGAAGCGTCTAGGCACGCCCGCCTCGCATGGCTGCGTCCGCCTGCATCCCGACAATGCGGCGCAGTTCTTCTCACTGGCGCGGCAGATCGGTCTTGCCAATACCCGGGTTGTTATTACGCGGTAATCCTCTCCAGCTCATCCATGTCGGGAACGACGATGTGTCTGGAGTTTTCGATCAGGATGATGCCCCGCTTGCGCAATCTGGTCATCTGACGGCTGACGGTTTCGATCGTCAGCCCCAGGAAATCGGCGATCTCGGCGCGTGACAGGGGCAGGTCGAAGGCGGCGCTCGTGGCCGTTTGCGGCTCGGCGTGGGTGGCGATCAGGTAGAGAAGGCTTGCGACTTTCTCTTCCGCCGTGCGCCGGCCGAGCGTCAGCATCCATTCACGCGCGGCATCCAGTTCCTTCAGCGCCTGGTCGTGCAGGCTGCGCTGCAGTTCCGGCGTTTCCGATATCATGCGGTCGAGCAGGTTGCGGGGGAAGACGCAGATTTCGGCATCGGTCGCAGCCTCGGCCGACAGCGTGCTTTCGCGCACGAAGGGCCTGCCGACGAAATCGGGGGCAAATTGCAGGCCGACGATCTGCTGGCGCCCGTCCGGCATCACCTTGCAGAGCTTCACCACGCCGCGCATGATGTTCGAATAGAAAGAGCTTTCCGACCCTTGAGCGATGATCTCGCAGCCGGCATCGACCTTGCGCCGCAGCGAGTGGCGGCCGAGCTCCTTCAGCTGATTGCTCGACAGCGCGCCGCAGACGACCCCGTGTCGCGCCTGACAGGAACGGCAGGCGACGGGGATGCCGACCTCGGAAACCTCACTGCGTGCGACGTCCATATTCCTGATCCCTTCGAAATCCCAGACATGTCCGGGCATGCCTGAGACGATTACGCCGCTATTGCGGGTTCGGCTATCCCGATTTCTTCCAGCGCGGTTTGATGATTATCAATTTCGCCGCGATCGCGATTTGATCCAGATCAAGTGTGGGCAGTCGCCGGCTTTGATTCGGACGGCTTCATCGCCCAGCCGGCGTGGTGGGTTTTCCGCAATGGCATCGCTTCCCGCCTCGACGCCTGTCTCAGGCCCGGAAAGGCCGGTATCCATTGCTGTTTAGGCAACACCCAATCGGCAAATTGCCGCAACGCCGGGACGAAAGCATTGGCTTTTGAAATGGATTTGCCTATGAGGGGGTTTAAATCGTCATTTCATGAGGTAGAGCGCGTGACCGCTACATTCGATAAAGTTGCCGACATTATTGCAGAAACCAGCGAGATCGATCGCGCCACGATCACGCCGGAAAGCCATACGATCGACGACCTCGGTATCGACAGCCTCGATTTCCTCGACATCGTCTTTGCGATCGATAAGGAATTCGGCATCAAGATCCCGCTCGAAAAGTGGACGCAGGAAGTCAACGAAGGCAAGGTTTCCACCGAAGAATATTTCGTGCTGAAGAACCTCTGCGCCAAGATCGACGAACTCAAAGCCGCCAAGGCTTGAAGCGACACCATCGTCTTTTTTTCACGCCCTGCCGCCGTTGATATGGCGGCCGGGCGATTTTGTTCCTAAGTAGGCCTTCCCAGGGCTTTTGCGCGTTGGGCCGGAGGATCCGAATGCTGCTGGAATATTTCCAGATGATTGACCGCGTCGAAGCGGTGGACCTGAAGAAGGGCACGCTTAAGGCGCGATCTGTCGTGCCGGCCAAAAGCCCCGTCTTCGAAGGCCATTTTCCCGGAATGCCGCTGGTTCCCGGCGTGCTCCTGATCGAGACCATGGCGCAGGCCTCCGGCATGCTGGTGCTAGCCGTCACTAATTTCGCTGCCATGCCCTTCCTGATGACGGTCGACGGCGCCAAGATGCGCACCTTCGTCGAACCCGAGGCCGTACTCGACATCGAGGCGGTGCTGGAACATGACGGTTCGGGTTTCGCGGTCACCAAGGCCAAGATCACCAGCGGCGGCAAGAAGGTGTGCGACGCGCAGCTGAAGTTGCGCACCATGCCGTTTTCCGAGGTGCCGCTCGGCGATATCGTGAAAAAACGCGCCGGCGAGATAGGGCTTCTCGAAGCGATCGCGGCGCAGGGAGTGGTTGGATGAGCAAGGCTACAAACGACGTCGTCATTTCGGGCGTCGGCATCGTCACCTGTCAGGGCGTCGGCAAGGATGCGCATATCGCGCTGCTTTCGGCCGAAAGCGCGCCGAAGGCGATCGTCGAGACCGAGAAATTCAAACCCTATCCGGTGCACCCGCTGCCTGAGATCGACTGGTCGCAGCAGATCGCCAAGCGCGGCGACCAGCGCCAGATGGAAAACTGGCAGCGCATCGGCGTTTTCGCCGCCGGGCTGGCGCTCGACGATGCCGGCTTCAAGGACGATATCGAAGCCTGCGGCACGATGGACATGATCGTGGCGGCCGGCGGCGGCGAGCGTGACATCAATGTCGATACGCTGATCGTCGACGAGGCGCTGAAGCGCAACGACCGCGAGCTGCTCTTGAACGAGAAGCTGACGACGGAACTCAGGCCCACGCTGTTCCTCGCCCAGCTCTCCAACCTGCTTGCCGGCAATATCTCGATCGTCCACAAGGTCACCGGCTCCTCGCGCACCTTCATGGGCGAGGAAGCGGCCGGCATCTCGGCCGTCGAGACCGCCTTCTACCGTATCAAATCGGGCGAATCCTCGCATGCGCTTGTTGGTGGCGCCTTTGCGGCCGAACGTCCCGACATGATCCTGCTCACCGAGGCGATCGGCGCCCATGCGCGCGGCGACTGGGCGCCGCTCTGGTCCCGCAAGCCAAGCGACGGCGGCGGCATGATCACCGGTTCGGCCGGCGCCTTCCTGGTGCTCGAATCGCGCAAGCACGCCGAAGCGCGCGGTGCCCATATCTATGCCGTCGTCAACGCGGTCGAGGGCGATCGCGGCAACCGCAATGCCGGCAATTTCGAAGTCCGCCTCGAGCGGCTTCTGGCGCCGGCCGCCGGGCTTGCGCCCGAGAGCACGGCGATCTTTTCCGGCTCGACTGGCATGCACGATCTTGCCGCCCGAGAGCGTGCGGTGCTCGAACATCAATTGCCCGACGTTGCGATCCGCGGTTTCGGCGGCGTCACCGGCCATACGATCGAGACGCAGTTCACGCTGGGCCTGGCGCTCGCAGCCCTTGCCATTGACGGCAATGCCAAGGTGCCGCCGTTCGATGCCGCCCATGAAGGCCCGATGCGCGCCGGCACCAAGGCTGCCATCGTGACGACGGTCGGGCACCAGCGCGGCGAGGGCGTCGCCGTTCTTTCCGCAAATGCGTGAGGAGTGAGGATATGACAGCTTCCGCTTACCAGGATCATCTCGGCCGTCCGATCGTGGCGGTAACCGGCATGGGCATCATCACCTCGCTCGGCCAGGGCCTTTCCGATAACTGGGCAGCCCTTGTCTCCGGAACATCGGGAATCCACGAGATCAACCGCTTCCCGACCGAGGGCCTGTCGACCAAGATCGCCGGCACTGTCGATTTCATCGGCATTCCCACGCCGAACGCCGTCGAGCGCTCCTACGCGTTCGCGCGGGAAACGACGATCGAGGCACTTGCCAATGCCGGCCTTTCTGGCGATTTCAACGGCCCGCTGTTCCTTGCCGCCCCGCCGATCGAGCCGGAATGGAGCGCGCGCTTCGAGCTTGCCGACCGTTCGCCGGCCTCAGATCATCCGGGTGACGCTTATGAGCGCTTCCTGACGGCGCTGCGCCAGCGGCCGGATCCCGCCTTCCACGAGGCGGCCCTGTTCGGCGCGATTTCCGAGCGCCTTGCCGACCGGTTCGGAACGCGCGGCCTTCCCGTGACGCTGTCGACGGCCTGCGCCTCCGGCGCCACAGCGATCCAGCTCGGCATCGAGGCGATCCGCCAGGGCCGCACGACCCGCGCGCTGACGGTTGCAACCGACGGGTCTCTCAGCGCCGAAGCGCTGATCCGCTTCTCGCTGCTGTCTGCCCTTTCGACGCAGAACGATCCGCCGACCAAGGCTTCCAAGCCGTTCAGCAAAGATCGCGACGGCTTCGTCATCGCCGAGGGCGCCGCCACGCTGGTGCTGGAATCGCTGGAATCGGCGATTGCTCGCGGCGCCAAGGTGCTCGGCATCATGAAGGGTGCGGGCGACAAGGCCGACAGCTTCCACCGCACCCGGTCTTCGCCGGATGGCGCCCCGGCGATCGCAACGATCCGTGCCGCCCTTGCCGATGCCGGCATGAGCGAGGACGATATCGGCTATATCAACGCCCATGGCACGTCGACGCCTGAAAACGACAAGATGGAATATGGCTCGATGTCCGCCGTCTTCGGCGAGAAGCTGGTCGGCATTCCCGTCTCGTCCAACAAGTCGATGATCGGCCATACGCTGACGGCGGCCGGCGCCGTCGAAGCGGTCTTCTCGCTGCAGACCATGCTGACCGGCACGCTGCCGCCGACGATCAACTACAACAATCCCGATCCGTCGATTGTGCTCGATGTCGTGCCGAACAAGAAGCGGGAAGCCCAGGTTTCGGCCGTGCTTTCCAACTCCTTCGGCTTTGGCGGGCAGAATGCCAGCCTTGTCATGGCGCTCGAACCGGCTTAAGCGGTTCCCGACAAATTCAGGATAAGAAGACCGCCTAGAAGGCGAGGGATTTTGCCATGCGCGCTTTGCAACTGATCGACGACCGCAAGCTTGAGATCACCGACCTGCCGGAACCCGATGCGCCTGGCGCCGGCGAGGTGACGCTGCGCGTCAAGGCCGTGGCGCTCAACCACATCGACGTCTGGGGCTGGCGCGGCATGGCGTTTGCCAAGCGCAAGATGCCGCTCGTCATCGGCGCGGAAGCCTCCGGCGTCGTCGAAGCGATCGGTCCCGGTGTTGCCAACGTCCTTCCCGGCCAGCTCGTCTCGATCTACGGCGCGCGCACCTGCGGCCTCTGCCGCCCGTGCCGCGAAGGCCGCGACAATCTCTGCGAACATGTCTCCGGCGTGCACGGCTTCCATCTCGACGGCTTTGCGCAGGAGAAGGTCAACCTTCCCGCGCGCCTGCTCGTTCCGGCCCCTCCCGGCGTCGACGCAATCGGGGCAGCGCTGGCGCCCGTCACCTTCGGCACGGTCGAGCACATGCTGTTCGACAACGCCAAGCTCGAACCCGGCGAAACGATCCTCGTCCATGCCGGCGGCTCCGGCATCGGCACGGCGGCGATCCAGCTTGCCAAGAAGATCGGCTGCACTGTTATCACGACTGTCGGTTCCGACGACAAGATCGAGAAGGCGAAGGCGCTCGGCGCCGATCACGTCATCAACTACCGCACCGACCGCTTCGAAGGCGTGGTGCGCAAGCTCACCAAGAAGAAGGGCGTCGACGTCGTCTTCGAACATGTCGGCAAGGACACCTGGGCAGGCTCGATGCTCTGCATGAAGCGCGGCGGGCGGCTCGTCACCTGCGGTTCGACTTCGGGCGTTTCCACAGAGATGAACTTGATGATGCTCTTCCAGCAGCAATTGAAGCTGCTCGGCTCCTTCGGTTGCCGCATGGAGAACATGGCCGACGCCATGCAGAAGATGGGCCGTGGGCTCGTCCATCCCGTCATCGATACCGAAGTCAGCTTCAGCGATATCGACCGGGCGCTGGAGCGGATGGAATCGCGCCAGATCTTCGGCAAGATCATCCTGAAGATGGATTGAGCCCCAAGTGAAGCTGTTCATCACCCGGATCGTTCTGGCGCTCATGCACTTCCAGCAATGGCTGGTGGCGCAGGTGATGTTCGGCTTCCTGAATTTCCTCAAGCTGTTTCCGGCCGACGGCGCGATCCGCTTTGCTGATCGGATGATGCGTCGCATCGGCCCGCTGACCCGCCGCCACAGGCTAATGCTGACCAATCTGCGCAATGCCTTCCCTGACAAGAGCGATGCCGAGATCGAGGAGATCGCGCTCGGAAGCTGGGGCAACATGGGCCGGCTGGCGGCCGAATACGTCTTCCTCGATCAGCTCTTCGATTATGATCCCGAAAAATCGGAACCGGGCAGGGTGGAGGTGTCGGGCATTCCGATTTTCCTCGACCTGCGCGACAATCCGCGCCCCTTCATCGTCTTTACCGGCCATACCGCTAATTTCGAGCTGCTGCCGGTGGCGGGTGCGGCCTTCGGGCTGACGGTGACTGTGCTCTTCCGCCCGCCGAACAATCCCTATATCGCCAAGAAGGTGTTCGATTTCAGGAGCGCGCGGATGGGCAAGCTGGTGCCCTCGCATGCGGGCTCCTCCTTCGCGCTCGCCCGTCAGCTGGAAGCGGGGCAGGGCGTGGGCGTCCTCGTCGACCAGAAGTTCCGCAAGGGGCTGAAGGGCACCTTCTTCGGGCGCGATGTGAAGACCAATCCGTTGCTGCCGAAGCTGGTGCGCCAGTTCAATTGTGAAGTCTATCCGGCCCGCTGCATCCGCCTGCCTGGAAACCGCTACAGGCTGGAAATTGAGCCGCGGCTTGATATGCCGCGCGACGCCAAAGGCAATCTCGACCTGCCGGCCGCCGCCCAGCTGCTCAATGACAAGGTGGAAAGCTGGGTGCGGGAGTATCCCGAACAGTGGCTGTGGTATCACGACCGCTGGCACATCAAGAAGACACTTGCCTAAAGCGCGCCGTAATCTTTCAGATTCGCTCCTCGCGCTTTAGGTCTTTGTTTTTACACATGTCGTTACTGCAAAAACGACGACGTTGTCTTGCGCGACATGCTCTCTTACAAAAGCCAACCCTTATTTATCAGCGGTGAAAAGCGGCAGGTGCTCTCGGATTGAAACGGCGTACGCTTCATGTTACCCGTCACCACCAAGACGCGAATAATGTCTACTGCAGGGCCGCGTTTTTTCGAAAGATGCAGCGTTTCCGGTCGTGGACTCGTCTCTTGGGAATTGGGAGTGGGGAGCGTCTTGCTGGAGCTTTTTCGAGCCTTTTCCTTGCGTTGCACGCAAATAGAGGAAGCCATACGCCTGGGTGACGACCAGCGCGTAACGGCGCTCGACCGCCATGTCGAGCCGCTGGTGGAGGCTATCCTTGCCTGTCGGGCGGACAATTTGCTCGAAGTCTACATGCAACTTCAGTTTGTAAGCCATCTCATTGCTCGGGACGCCGACGACAGCGCCAGCGTGACCGAGCACACGACGGTGCTTTCCTACCTGCTCGAGCGCTATTTCGGCACGCATGCGCCGGACTGGCGGCCTTTGCCGCAGGACGTGCGTGTCGAGCCGCCGGCGGCCTATGTGCCGGATACCGACAACGGCCAGTTCCTCAACGCGGTGATTCTCGAAAGCCTGCCGGATCGCGTGGCGGTGCTGACCAGGGATTATCGCTATCTCTATTCCAATCCGGCCAACAGCGCCCATCTCAACAGAAAGCCGATGGAACTGATCGGCCGCCATGTTTCCGAATTCATCGGCGAGGAGCAGTTTGCGCAATGCGCCAAGCACAAGCTCGACGCCTGTTTTGCCGGCGAGCAGATCGAATACATCTACGAGCGGCCGACCGACGATGCCGGATCGCGGCAGGTGCGCTGTCGCATGTCGCCGCTGCATGATGCAGGCGGCACGGTGATCGGCGCGGTACTCGTCATGGAAGATATCGGGCTGTAGCCAGGGCTGACTTTCTCAGGCGCTCGCCCAGACCGCAAGTTCGTAACCGTCATGGTCGAGGAAATGGAAGCGCCGGCCGCCGGGAAAATCGGTGATCGGCCGGCAGATCGTGCCGCCGGCCTTTTGAACCGAGGTCAGCACTTCTTCCAGATCCCTGGCATAGACGACAACAAGCGGGCCGCCCGGCCGCACGGGGCCGAAATCGGTGAAGCCGCCTTTCAGCCGGCCGTCGTCGAATTCGCAGTAGTTCGGGCCGTAATCGGTGAAACGCCAGCCGAAGGCCGAGCCGTAGAAGGCTTTGGCGGCGGCGATGTCGGCGACGTTGAATTCGACATAATCGATGCGGCGGTCGTTGTGTTCGGGGTTTTCTGATTTTTCGGCCATCTATCTCTCCATCAAGGCTTTCAGCATCGCGAGGTCTTTCTCGATGTGGGCGGCGTCGGCGGAAAACTGCGCGTCGGTCATGCCGGGCAGGCGCAGCAGCGTGAACATGACCTCGCAGCCATCGCCGTTCGGCACGATGCGGAGCGCATTATAAACCCTTATGCCGGACGCGATGGTCACCGTGTGGTCGATCACGCCGAATTCATTGGCAGGCACGAAGCTCACCTTGACGGAGCCGAGCGGGCCATGGGCGATCCAGTCGGCGCCGTCGGGATCGAGGCCGCTTGCAAGACCGGAGGCCCAGAGCGGCATGTTCTCGGGCTTGCCGGCGAACTCATAGACGTCGCGCCAATCGCGCTCGATGGAGCGGTGGATAATTTTCGCAGGCATTGTCGGCATGGCTCGCAGGTCCTTCGCAACTCGTTTCCCTGGAATAACAGACCGGCCGGCGGCGTCTTGAACAAAACGGTCAACCGGATGTTTTCCGCATGCCGAGCTGATCGAGAATGACAGCGGGCGTCAGCGTCGAGAGTTCGCCGACCTCACGCGTCATATGGGGCTGGTCGGCAAAGCCCGCTTCAAGCGCAAGACAGGCAAGCGGCATCGTGTCCGAACTGCGGCATAGGTCGAGGAAACGCTGGAACCGGCGGATCCGTTCCAGCGTCTTGGCGCCGTAGCCGAAATGATGGTGGCAGCGGCGGCGCAGCTGCCTTTCGCTGATGCCGAGCAGGCCGGAGATCTGGCGGCCTCTGTCCGCGACGGCAAAGATCACGGCGGCGTCGCGGGCGGGCGCCTCTTCATCGCCTGCGGCCTCTTCGAGCAGACGGGCAAACAGCATCGCGGCGGCGGCTAGATCGGGACAATCCTGAAGCCGCGCCTCGAATTCGGCCGTGTCCTTCCGGCCGATATCGGCGAGCGGCACCGAGAGGCCTACCAGCGCCGAGAGCGGCGTCTTCAGCCAGGATGCTGCAGCGCCGGGCGCAAACCGTGCGCCGATGACCGTCGTGCCCGGCCGGATGACAGGAAAAGCCGCTGTCCTGTCGGGGCCGGCGACGACCAGGCGGCCGCCGATCCAAAGGAGGTCGCAATAACCGTCCGGCACGATCGCCACCTTTGCCGGCGGCCCGTCGCGGAGCGTGTGTGACCAGAGGCGGCTGAAATGGCATCGCAGCGCCGGCGGCGGGGCGAATTGGCGGTAGCGGCCGGCGCTGGCCGCGAGCATCGCCGTTTCTTTTCGTTTTCCCGATGCCAATGCGAGATCTCCCGAGGCGCTGATGATAACATGGGACAGGCATTGCGGATGCGTGGCTTGCGAAAATTTGCCGCGTGCCGAGCACGCCGCGGCTGGCAGTTGTCGGACAAGTCCGGTCATCAAAGCTGCATTTCATCGGTTATTGCGAACCGATTAGACCCTTGCCAGACTTGCCGTTTGATCGAGACAGTGCCACAACACCGGTCCAAATGACACATCGGAGGTTTGTCGTGGAAAAGGCAGAAATCGGACTGATCGGCCTTGCGGTCATGGGCTCCAACTTGGCGCTCAATATCGCGGAGAAAGGCAATAAAATCGCGGTCTTCAACCGCACGCCGGAAAAAACCGACGAATTCTACGAAAGCGCCGGCGATCTGAAGAAGCAGATCATCCCCTGCAAGACCATTGAGGAATTCGTCGATGCAATCCGGCCGCCGCGCCCGATCATCATCATGATCAAGGCGGGTGACGCTGTCGATCAGCAGATGGAGCTGCTGCGCCCGCATCTTTCCAAGGGCGACATCATGATCGATGCCGGCAACGCCAATTTCCGCGACACCGTCGCCCGCTTCGACGGCCTGAAGAATACCGATCTGACCTTCATCGGCATGGGCGTATCCGGTGGCGAGGAAGGTGCGCGCCATGGTCCTTCGATCATGGTCGGCGGCACGGAAGAATCCTGGAAGCGCGTCGAAAAGGTGCTGACTTCGATTGCTGCCCGCTACAATGACGAGCCCTGCGTCGCGTGGCTCGGCAATGACGGCGCCGGCCATTTCGTCAAGACCATCCATAACGGCATTGAATATGCCGACATGCAGATGATCGCCGAAATCTACGGCATCCTGCGCGACGGCCTCGGCAAGAGCGCCTCCGAAATCTCCGGCATCTTCGGCGAGTGGAACAAGGGCCGGCTGAACTCCTACCTGATCGAGATTTCCGAGAAGGTGCTTGCGGCGACCGACCCCGTCTCCGGCGGTCCGATGATCGACATGATCCTCGACAAGGCCGGCCAGAAGGGCACCGGCAAATGGTCGGCGATCGAGGCGCAGAACATGGGTATTCCGGCAACGGCGATCGAAGCCGCCGTCGCCGCCCGCAGCCTCTCCTCGATGAAGTCTGAGCGCGAAGCCGCCGAGAAGATCTTCGGCACCCAGGCCGTGTCCTTCCCGATCGCCTACGGCCCCGAACTCAACAAGGACCTGGAACTGGCGCTGTTTGCTGCCAAGATCGGCGCCTATGCGCAGGGCTTTGCGGTGATGGCGGAAGCATCGCGCGAGTTCAACTGGTCGCTGCCGATGCCGACGATCGCCCGTATCTGGCGCGCCGGCTGCATCATCCGCTCGCAGTTCCTCGACGAGATCACCTCGGCCTTCACCAAGGCGCCTGACGCCGCGAACCTGATCGTCACGCCCGCCTTCTCGGAAATGGTCAAGGAATCGATCCCGGCGCTCCGCCGCGTCGTCGCCGCCGCGATAGCCGCCGGCCTGCCGGTTCCGGCCTTGACCTCGGCGCTCACCTATTTCGACGCCTACCGCCAGGGCAGGGGAACGGCCAACCTCATCCAGGCGCAGCGCGACTTCTTCGGCGCCCACGGCTTCGACCGGCTTGATGGCAAGGATTTCCACCACGGCCCCTGGGGCAGCGGTGCGGCGACCTTCTGAGGTTTGCCGAAAAGAGATCGAGGAAGAGCCCGGCCGTCGTGCCGGGCTTTTTCGTGAGGTGCGTCGTGCTGTTGCATATGCAAGACGCCTAACGCAGAGGTTGGTATCTTCGGGAAGGTGTAGGATTTAATCGTGCTTTGTGCGATAAGAATGAAAGAGAAGAGAGTCCGTTCCATGCGCACGACCCAATCCTTAAGCATCACCTTGCCGATCGAAATGGCTGAAATGGTCAAGGCTAAAGTCGCCTCGGGGGAGTATGCCACCGAAAGCGAAGTCATCCGCGACGGACTGCGTAGCCTTGCCGCGCGCGATGCTGCGGTGGAGCGTTGGCTGCGTGAAGAGGTCGCCCCTGTTTACGACGAGATCAAGGCGCATCCCGAGAAGTCAGTATCCATTGAGGATGCCTTCAACGGTTTCAACAAGCGCATCAAATCCCTCGCAGCCAAAACCAAATAATGAAATACACCGTCAGGTTGAGTGCAGCCGCTCAACGCGACGTCGATGCGTTGTTGGACTATCTCGTGCCGGTGGCAGGGGAGGCCATTGCCCAAAGCTATATCGACCGTCTTCAAACCTTTTTGGAAGGCTTTCAAACCTTTCCAAAGCGAGGAACGGTTCGGGACGAGATTCGCGATGGCCTAAGGATCATCGGCTTCGAGCGCAGCCTGAGTATTGCTTTCATCGTCGAAAGAGAAACTGTCTATATCCTCAGGATCATGTCCGGCGGACAGGAACTGCGCCTTGACGAGGAATGATGCCATCGGCGCCGCAGAGGGGTGCCGAGAGACCTGATCGACATTGATGCCGGAGGGACGACATGCTCATCCGATACGAAACGTCTGGCCGTTAGAACGCTCCGTTCAAAGACCCGAACTCCAAAACCAATCTGACAGAAAGCGACGACATGTCCGAAACGGGCGCGATGACCATCCGAACCGAGCGTCTGACGCTCCGCATGCCCGAGATCGACGATTTCACCGCCTAAGCACAACTGATGGCTTCGCCGCGTTCGGTCGGAATGGGCGGGCCGTTCGATCTGCGCGCGGCATGGGGAATGTTCTGCCTTGACGTGGCTCTGTGGCAGCTTTTCGGGCATGGGGCGCTGATGGTCGATCTTGCCGAAACCGGCGAATGTGTCGGCCAGGTGGGGATCAATCATGGGCCTCTCTTTCCGGAAAAGGAGCTGGGGTGGTTCGTCTATGAGGGACACGAGGGCCGGGGCTATGCGACCGAGGCGGCTTTCGCCTTGCGCGGCTGGGCCTTTGCGATGCTGAAGCCGGCGTCGCTCGTCAGCTATATCGCGCCCGGCAATGCAGCATCCATTGCCGTTGCGGAACGGCTGGGCGCGCGCCTCGATCCCGCAGCGCCCCGAACCGATCCCAAGGATCTCGTCTACCGCCACTTCGCGTCCTGAGGCCATGCTCATCGGCGCGTTGGTGGCGAACGTCTCAATCCCTATATCTTGTTCGGGGAAACGGACACTGCAAGATGGGGATGCCATATGATGGGCGTGAAGCGGGAGCACTGGGACGAGGTCTATCGCACGAAAGCTGCCGACAGCGTCAGCTGGTACCAGCCGACGCCGGAACCTTCTCTGCAGGCGCTCGACGAGCTGCAATTGCCGGCCGGAGCCTCGTTGATCGATGTCGGCGGCGGCGCGTCGAGCCTTGCCGATCGCCTCATCGAGCGCGGATGGTCCGACCTCACCGTCCTTGATATTGCCGCGCCGGCGCTTGATGTGGCGAAAGCGCGGCTGGGCGATGAAGCCATCCGGGTGGCCTGGGTCGTGGCGGATGTCACCGAATGGCGACCCAGCCGCCATTATGATGTATGGCACGATCGTGCCGTCTTTCATTTCCTGGCCGAGCCGGCGCAGCGGCTCGCCTATCGCCATGCGCTCGAAGCCGGCACGGCGCCCGGCAGCGTCTTGATCATCGCGACCTTCGCACCGGACGGGCCGGAACGGTGCAGCGGCTTGCCGGTTCAGCGTTACGACGCGACCGCGCTGGCGGCGGAATTTTCACCCGCCTTTGCGCTGGCGCGCGACTGGCGCGAGGAGCACACGACACCCGGCGGCGGCCGGCAGTCCTTCCAGTGGTGCGTCTTCAGGAGGCGCTGAACGCTCCGTCCCCTCAAGCCGCCCGACCGGCGCGCGCCATGCCGTGGTCGACCAGCCGGTCGATGATTTCGGCATAGCTGACGCCGCTTGCCGCCATCGCCTTGGAATACATGCTGATATCGGTGAAGCCGGGAATGGTGTTGATCTCGTTGACGACGAAGCGCATGTCCGACGTCAGGAAAAAATCGACGCGCGCCATGCCGTCGCAGCCGACGGCCCGGAATGCCTTTGCGGCCATGTCGCGCATCTCGGCCTCGACTTCCGCCGGCAGGTCGGCCGGCACTTTCAATACGGCGCCGTCCTCGTCGATATATTTGGCGTCGTAATTGTAGAAGCCGTGGCTTTCCGCCGGCACGATCTCGCCCGGGCGCGAAACGAGGAGATTTCCGTCAGCAGCCTCCAGCACGCTGAATTCGATCTCTCGGCCGTGCACGATTGGCGGAAGCCTTCGGCAAGGGCGGGCGCGAATTCCTGGCTGGCATGGACCTTGGCGACGCCGACCGACGAACCCTGCCGCGCCGGCTTGATGAAGAGCGGCAGGCCGAGTTCGCCTTCGAGCGCGGCGAACGGAGGGGCGGCACCTTCATGGATCGCTACCGCGCGCGCCACCGGCAGGCCCGCAGCCCTCAACAAACGCTTGGCGATATCCTTGTCGAGGGCCGCGGCCGAACCGAGGATGCCGCAGCCGGCAAGCGGCACGCGCGCCACCTCGGCCACACCCTGCACCGACCCATCTTCGCCATGCGGGCCGTGGAGCACGGGAAACAGGATGTCGATCCTTCGAAGTTCATGCGGCGCGCCATGGGCTGACATCGCCAGCATTCGGCCCCGGCCGCCCGGCACGAGGCAGACTTCCGTGCCTGACGAAGGTGTCGCCAGCGCGCCGTCCTCGAAGCTGCTCAGCAGCCATTGCCCCTCCCGCGTGATGAACACAGGCACGGCGTCATATCTCTCGGGATTGAGCGCGCCCATGACGTTGGTTGCCGAAAGGATGGAAACCTCATGCTCGGCCGAGCGGCCGCCGAAGAGCACGGCGATGCGCAGCCTGTTGGGAGAAGGGGTCACGAAGCCTCCTGATGATCTGCTGTTGAAAGGGTCAGGCCTCGACCGATATGCCGCGATTGGCGAAGAAGCGATCGAAGACGGCAAGCGGAAGCGTGACGTCGGCCTGGCTCGCCTCGTCATGGCCGGATGGGTTGTGGAAGCGGATCGTTTCCGGTGAGGCCGCCGTCACCAGCACCAGATGCCCGCCCTTCGACGGCGGCTCGCGCTCCGGCCAGCGGATGCCTGAGTTCACCGAGGCAATGAAGAAGCGCCGCTTCGCGAGATGCTCGGGAAGGGCGGAT
Source organism: Rhizobium pisi (assembly GCF_003938655.1). GTDB lineage: Bacteria > Pseudomonadota > Alphaproteobacteria > Rhizobiales > Rhizobiaceae > Rhizobium > Rhizobium pisi. Next base: position 35,501 of record NZ_RJJT01000019.1, on the reverse strand, counting down.
GTCGCAACGCCGGTCACCGTCTCGGCGGCAAGCCCGAAACGCTCGGTCACGAAGCGGACGAAAGGCGCGTAGATCAGCCCCTTGATCGAGGCGTCGATCTCGTTGACGACATAACCGCCATAATGCGTGCAGGCGTGGGCCAACGCGATGGTCGGATGGATCTCGCCGCGCGCAGCAAGGATCATCTTCAGGCAGGCCATGCCGCAGACATTCACCGCCCAGCGCGCATATTCCTCGACCGTGCCGGCTCCCGATTGATGCCAGAGCGGATCGCCGAGCAGGGCCTGCGCCCCCTCGGCAAGCACCGGCAGCGTCATGCCGGGTGTTTCCCATTGGCTGAAATAGGGCACGCCGCTCTGCTGCATTCTATCGATATCCCCCGTGGCGTCTGTGAGATGGCGGGCAATCTTGGCTTTTTCGAGCCGGTGCCGCGTCTGTCTGATCATATGGAGCCCTTGCTGGGATGCGTTAACCTCTCCCTCCGTCATTCCTGTGCTCGTCACAGGAATCCAGCCACCGCGCGTCCGTGCGGTGAATGACTCTCTGCGCCAGTCAAAAGAGTCTCCCGCGCCCAAGGACATGGGCGTACTGGATTCCTGTGACGAGCACAGGAATGACGGAGGAGGGGTTAGCGCTCCTGACGAACAGTGGAAGGGCGAGGGGGTGTGCAGGCGTTAGATACAATGGCGCAAGGAGCAACGCCGCGACGTGTCCTTCGAGGCTTCGCCCTATGGGCTGCGCGCCTCAGGATGAGGGGCGTTGGAGGATGCCGCGTCCGATGTGGGGCTTTTGAATTCAATGGTCGGTTTTGTGGCGGTAGCGGTCATTCCTGCCAAAATGACAGTTGGTAGCCTCTCAGGTCCTCTTCATCTGCCGGGGTATGAAAATCCACGACAAATCTGCGGTCCGGAAACTGCCATCGGAGTTTGGCTTCGTAGATCTCACTGAGCGTTTTGCCGAGATGGACAATCTTATCAATGGCGATATCCTCGCAGTCTTGATGCTGAATATCCATGATATGCAAGTGGTTCATGGCCCATTCGATGGCCTGCCGGGTGCAATCGGCGTTTCGTTCAAAGCTTCGCAACCCCGCCTCGCCAAACCCCTTTCTCAGAACATAACGTTCGAAAGCCACGAATTCCGGCCAGAAAATCGCGGAATAGCCGACTGCGAGCGCGAATCGTCCCTCGCAACCGACCCAACTATCCAAGTCGATACCCCGGCCGTTGTTCCAAGCGGCCAATTCTGATTTCATGCTCTCTGGGATTGCTATTGCCAATGGACGCCACCTGATAAAGTGCTGGTGCCTATATGAGTAGGCCCGGAGATGGCTGCAATGGGCCAGACACTGCCGCTGGTGGCATTGTGAGACAATCAAAGCTGGGACTAGTCATCCCGCCGGGCTTTCATCTCTCCAATCACCTACCGCCCACTCTCCGGCCAGACCGGCTGGCTGATGCTTTGGAGCAGTTCCGGCTCTACGCCGTCGATGCGGGCGATGACGGCTTTGGCCATTTCGCGGCCGGCCTGGCGCACGTCTTCCTGAGCGGTGATGATCTCGGGGCGGATCCAGTTGAGGATCGGTATGGATTGCTTGGAGACCATGTCGAGATCGCGGCCGACTGCCTTGCCGGCGGCCTCGATGCCGGCATTGACGGCGATCGCAGCGCTGCCGGCCGAACAGACGATGCCGTCGGGGGCGTTGGCCGAGCGCATCATCACCTCGACGACATCGCGGATGTCGGCGAGCGGTGCGTCGGTGTTGACGCGCAGCGGCACTTCCTCGGCGCCGTAATCGTGCAGACCGGTTTGGAAGCCGATGCGAATATGGGCGTAGTAGGTGAGCTTACTCGGAGGCTGCAGCAGGGCGATGCGGCGCCGGCCGCGCTTGACCAGCCGCTCCACCGCCTGATGGGCGAAGGCCTCGTTGTCAAAATCGTGGAAGGGGTGCGTGAGACCCGCATCGGTGCGCCCGTGGGTGGCGAAGGGCATGCCGCGCTCGGTCAAGAGCCGCACGCGCGGATCGTCCGGCTCGATGCGCGAGATGATGACGCCGTCGGCCGAGCCGGTATCGAGAATGTAACGCACCGGCAGCATCGGGTCTTTGCTGTGGGAATGCGGCGTGACGACGATATGGTAGGGAGTGCCGGACAGCACCTCGGAAATGCCGAAGACCATCTGGCTCGAAAAGCCCATGATCTCCTCGTCGATGCTGAGGACGAGGGCGATGACGTTCGTCTTGCCGGTCCGCAGGCGGACACCCGCCCTGTTCGGCTGGTAGCCGAGCTGGCGGGCGACCATGCGTACCCGCTCCTTGGTTTCCGCCCCGATATCGGGCGCATCCTTCAACGCACGCGATACCGTGGTCACGCCAAGGCCGGTCATGAAGGCGATCGTCTTCAGTGTCGGGCGCTCGCGCGTCACCGGCGCCGATGCCGCTTGTCCGAAATTTCCCTTGTTTTCCATCCCTCTAGGCCTGCCTCGCGCGAATTGGTCTCGCTTATAGAGGCTTTTTCAAGCGCGGTAAGCCCGTCGCCTGCCAAAATCGCGCCTCCCTAAGGAGGTCAATCTGTAACGATACAGTAGAAATGTCGAGTGTTTTTTCTTGCGTGCATCGCAGCATCATTCGCATAGGTTGAATCGCGGTTTTTTTCCCGGATTTTTTGCACCTGCGAAGCGGATAATATAGGAGATGAAATTACATTGTGAAATTTACTGTTAATTTTCAATTTATTGGATCGATATCGCATATGCGAGAAAGCCTCTTCTGTCGCCGGTTTGGCGGGTGTGGCGATCAGAAGGGAAACAGTTATAAGTAGTAATATCGATCTTTAAGGAAAAATTTACAGGCGGGCAGTTGCGTGGGGAAATCGATTGATCTAAGTTTTTCCGGCAACGTTTCAGTGAGGGAGGAGAACTCATGAAAATCCGTATGATGGCGGCCATGCTTGCCGCTTCGGCAGCGCTTCCGCTTGGTGCCGCCAGCGCCACCGATCTCGAAGTCACCCATTGGTGGACCTCAGGCGGCGAAGCCGCAGCGGTCGCCGAGCTGGCGAAGGCATTCGACGCCACCGGCAACCACTGGGTGGACGGCGCAATCGCCGGTTCCGGCGGCACCGCGCGTCCGATCATGATCAGCCGCATCACCGGCGGCGACCCGATGGGCGCCACCCAGTTCAACCACGGCCGCCAGGCCGAGGAGCTCGTTCAGGCCGGGCTGATGCGCGACCTGACCGATGTCGCGACCGCCGAGCACTGGAAGGACATCGTTCGTCCGTCGAGCCTGCTCGATTCCTGCACGATCGACGGCAAGATCTACTGCGCTCCCGTCAACATCCACTCCTGGCAGTGGCTGTGGCTTTCGAACGCGGCCTTCAAGAAGGCCGGCGTTCCGGTTCCGAAGAACTGGGACGAGTTCGTCGCCTCCGCTCCGGCCCTTGAAAAGGCAGGCATCATTCCGCTCGCCGTCGGCGGCCAGCCGTGGCAGGCGACAGGCGCCTTCGACGTGCTGATGGTTGCGGTCGCCGGTAAGGACGTCTTCAACAAGGTATTCAAGGACAAGGACGCGGAAGTTGCCGCCGGCCCTGAGATCGCCAAGGTCTTCAAGGCCGCTGACGACGCCCGCAAGATGTCCAAGGGCAGCAACGTCCAGGATTGGAACCAGGCGACCAACCTCGTCATCACGGGCAAGGCCGGCGGCCAGATCATGGGTGACTGGGCGCAGGGCGAATTCCAGGTCGCCAAGCAGGTTGCCGGCAAGGATTATACCTGCCTGCCTGGCCTCGGCGTGAACGAGATCATCTCGACCAACGGTGATGCCTTCTACTTCCCGCTGCTGAAGGACCCGGAAAAGTCCAAGGCGCAGGCCGTGCTCGCCAAAACCCTGCTCGATCCCAAGACCCAGGTTGCCTTCAACCTGAAGAAGGGCTCGCTGCCGGTTCGCGCCGACGTCGATCTCGCCGCCGCCAACGACTGCATGAAGAAGGGTCTCGACATCCTGGCGAAGGGTAACGTGATCCAGGCCACCGACCAGCTGCTTTCGGCCGACAGCCAGAAGCAGAAGGAAGACCTCTTCTCCGAATTCTTCGCCAATCCGTCGATGACGCCGGAAGACGCCCAGAAGCGTTTCGCCAAGATCATCGCTTCGGCTGACTGATCGGCAGATTCGCTGCCCTTGCGATCCGGCTCCCCGGAGCCGGATCCTTCCGGACGAATATCGATGGTCTTTCCGGCACTGCCGGCGGATCCCGGGACAGGGGTGGAAGGCGGCCACGCCGTTTTATCACGGGTCGCAGCTGCGATGTGAGGAGAAGTGTTCATGACGGGTCAAGCGCAAGCAGGCCGGCCAAACAAGTTACTGCGCAATCTGAATGCCAAGATTGCGTCCATTCCGATGATCCTGACAGCGCTGGTGATCTTTGTCGGCGGCACGTTCTGGACGGTCTTTTATTCCTTTACCAATTCCAAGCTGCTTCCACGGCTCGGCTTTGTCGGCATCGATCAGTATGAGCGTCTCTGGGCGGCGCCGCGATGGGTGACGGCGATCGAGAACCTTGCGCTCTACGGCGTCCTGTCGCTGATCTTCAGCCTGGTCATCGGTTTTATGCTCGCCGCGCTGATGGACCAGAAGATCCGCTTCGAAAACACCTTCCGCACCATCTTCCTTTATCCCTTCGCGCTGTCTTTCATCGTGACAGGTCTCGTCTGGCAATGGATTCTGAACCCGGATTTCGGCGTGCAGTCGGTGGTGCGCTCGCTCGGCTGGACGAGCTTCACCTTCAATCCGCTCTATACGCCGGAGATCGTCATCTACGGCATTCTGATCGCGGCGCTCTGGCAGGGAACGGGGCTCGTCATGTGCCTGATGCTTGCCGGCCTGCGCGGCATCGACGAGGATATCTGGAAGGCTGCGCGCGTCGATGGCATTCCGATGTGGAGAACCTATCTCTTCATCGTCATCCCCATGATGCGGCCGGTCTTCATCACGACGATCGTCATCATCGCCTCCGGCATCGTCAAGGTCTACGACCTCGTCGTGGCGCAGACGTCGGGCGGTCCCGGTATCTCCTCGGAAGTGCCGGCCAAATACGTCTACGATTACATGTTCCAGGCGCAGAACCTGGGGCAGGGCTTCGCCGCATCGACCATGATGCTGGTCACGGTCGCGATCATCATCGTTCCGTGGGCCTATCTCGAATTCGGAGGAGGGCGCAAGCGTGGCTAATATCGGGACTCTCAACACCACTGCCGCCGGTACCGACGCGGTCGCGCCGAAGCTCGGCGAAGGCCCGAGCGGCGCGAGGCCGCGCCCTGCGCTGTCGGCGCGAAATATCATGCTCTACGGCACGCTTGGTGTGGCGGCGCTTTATTATCTGCTGCCGCTTTACGTAATGGTCGTGACGTCGCTGAAGGGCATGCCGGAAATCCGTCTCGGCAACATCTTCTCGCCGCCGATGGAGATCACCTTCGAACCCTGGGTGAAGGCCTGGGCGGAAGCCTGCACCGGCCTCAACTGCGATGGCCTGTCGCGCGGTTTCTGGAATTCGGTGCGCATCACGGTGCCGTCGGTCATCATCTCGATCGCGATCGCCTCGGTGAACGGCTATGCGCTGGCAAACTGGCGCTTCAAGGGATCCGAGCTGTTCTTCTCGATCCTCATCATCGGCGCCTTCATTCCTTATCAGGTGATGATCTATCCGATCGTCATCATCCTGCGCGAAATCGGCATCTACGGCACGCTGACCGGCCTCGTCATCGTGCATTCGATCTTCGGCATGCCGATCCTGACGCTGCTCTTCCGCAACTACTTCGTGTCGCTGCCGGAAGAGCTGTTCAAGGCGGCGCGCGTCGACGGGGCGGGCTTCTGGCAGATCTTCCTGAAGATCATGCTGCCCATGTCGCTGCCGATCTTCGTCGTGGCGATGATCCTGCAGGTGACCGGCATCTGGAACGACTTCCTGTTCGGCGTGGTCTTCACCCGGCCGGATACCTATCCGATGACCGTGCAGCTCAACAACATCGTCAATTCCGTTCAGGGCGTGAAGGAATACAACGTCAACATGGCAGCAACGATTCTCACCGGCCTGGTGCCGCTGATCGTCTATTTCGTCTCCGGGCGGCTTTTCGTACGCGGCATCGCCGCCGGCGCAGTGAAGGGGTGATCACATGAACATGAATTCCAGTGTCTCCAATGCGAGCGTCTCCATCAAGGATCTGTCGCTGAACTTCGGATCGGTCAGCGTGCTGAAGGATCTCAACCTCGACATCAACGACGGCGAGTTCCTGGTGCTGCTCGGCTCGTCGGGCTGCGGTAAGTCGACCTTGCTCAACTGCATCGCCGGCCTGCTCGACGCTTCCGAAGGGCAGATTTTCATCAAGGGCAAGAACGTCACCTGGGAAGAGCCGAAGGACCGCGGCATCGGCATGGTGTTCCAGTCCTATGCGCTCTATCCGCAGATGACTGTCGAAAAGAACCTCTCCTTCGGCCTTCGCGTCGCCAAGGTGCCGCAGGCCGAGATCGACAAGCGCGTGGCGCGTGCGGCCGAGATCCTGCAGATCCAGCCGCTCCTGAAGCGCAAGCCGGCCGAGCTTTCCGGCGGCCAGCGGCAGCGTGTGGCAATCGGCCGGGCGCTGGTGCGCGACGTTGATGTTTTCCTGTTTGACGAGCCGCTGTCCAACCTCGACGCCAAACTGCGCTCGGAACTACGCGTCGAGATCAAGCGCCTGCACCAGTCGCTTGAGAATACGATGATCTACGTCACCCACGACCAGATCGAGGCGCTGACGCTCGCCGACCGCATCGCCATCATGAAGAGCGGCATCATCCAGCAGCTCGACGACCCGACGACGATCTACAACCGGCCGCGCAATCTCTTCGTCGCCGGCTTCATCGGCTCGCCGTCGATGAATTTCCTGCGCGGCGAACTCATCCAATCAGGCGACGGCATCGCCTTTACGGCCAACGGCGTCAACTTCTCGCTTGCCGGCTACGACGCCTCCGAGACGCTGCAACCCGGCCGCAAGGTGGTGCTCGGCGTTCGCCCCGAGCACATCAAAGTCAACGAGAATACAGGCGGCGAGGAACATGACGCGACCGTCGATATCGAGGAGCCAATGGGTGCGGACAATCTTCTGTGGCTGAAACATGCCGGTCACACGATGTCGGTACGTGTCAACGGTGCGCGCCGCTTCAATGTCGGCGCCAAGGTGAAGCTCAGCTTCGACATGACGGTCGCCTCGGTCTTCGATGCCGAGAGCGAGTTGCGTCTCTAGAAGATTTTGCGGGCGGGGCCATCGGGCCGGGGCGAGTTGGGCGAGAGCGTTAATCCCGCTCTCCGTCATAGTTGGGCTTGACCCGAGGATCTATGCCCGCTGCTGCAGGTGGATGCGGTGTGGATCCTCGGGTCAAGCCCTGGGATGACGGAGCGGGGGCGAGGGGGGGCCTCTGACGAACGACAGCGACCGGACGGCGACCAAACGCCGTCCTTTTCAAGAACGTAAATCGGAAATGACATCGTGACGCAACAACCGACCCCCTCCAGCATCGACCTTTCCGGTTCGTGGCAGCTTACCTCCGTCGATGGCGAGATCCGGACATCGATCGCGCTGCCGGGCGACGTGCACACGGCGCTGCACCGGGCGAAGCTGATTCCCGATCCCTATTTCGGTCGCAACGAGGAGAAGGTGCAGTGGGTCGCCGAGCGGGAATGGGCGGTCGAGCGCAGCTTCACGCTTCAGGAGGTCGAGGGCGACTGGTATCTCGATATCGACTATCTCGACACGGTGGCCAGCGTCCACGTCAACGGCTTTCTGGCGCTCGAAGCCGACAACAGCTTCCGCCGCTACCGGCCTGATGTCTCGAGCATGCTGAAAGCAGGCGATAATTCCATCCGCATCGTCTTTGCCTCCAGCGTTGCCACCGCTGCGGCGCGGCAGAAGCAGCAGCCCTTCTACATTCCCTACAGCACTGGCAATTCGCCGATCCCCGACGGCAACATGCTGCGCAAGCCGCAATGCCATTTCGGCTGGGACTGGAACATCGCCATTGCGCCGCTCGGTCTCTACGGCACGATCGCGCTGCGCAAGCTGGAGACGGCGCGCATCGAACATGTCGTCACCCGCCAGACCCACAACAACGACGGCTCGGTCGATTTTACGGTCACGGCGAGCCTGTTTTCCAAGCATGCCGGCGTCGCCCAGGTCTATTTCGACCTCGACGACGAGCGTGTGCGCCTCGATGTCGGCGTCAAGGGCGAGACGGATGTCAACTATCTCTTCCATATCGACAAGCCGCGCCTCTGGTGGCCTTCCGGCAGCGGTGAGCAGGCGCTGTACACACTTTCCGTCGAGCTCTCCGATGAAGTGGTGACCAAGCAAATCGGCCTTCGCACCATCGAGCTGATCACCACGCCGGATGCATCAGGCAGCCGCTTCGCCTTCAAGGTCAATGGCCGCGAGATCTTCTGCCGCGGCGCAAACTGGATCCCGGCCGACGCGCTCTATTCGCTCTCTTCGCCTGAAAAGACCGAGGACCTGCTGCAATCGGCCAAGGCCGCCAACATGAACATGATCCGTGTCTGGGGCGGCGGCTTCTATGAGCAGGATCATTTCTACGATCTTTGCGATCGGCTGGGCCTGATGGTCTGGCAGGACTTCATGTTCGCCTGCAACCTCTATCCCTCGACCGAGGACTTCCTCGACAATGTGAACATCGAGGTCGATTACCAGGTGCGCCGGCTTTCCTCGCATCCTTCGATCGCGCTCTGGTGCGGCGACAACGAACTGGTGGGCGCACTCACCTGGTTCGAGGAATCGCGGAAGGATCGCGACCGCTATCTCGTCTCCTATGATCGTCTCAACCGCACCATCGAGCAGGCGGTGAAGAAGGCGCTGCCCGGCGCGCTGTGGTGGCCGTCGAGCCCGGCCTCCGGCTATCTCGATTTCGGCGATGCCTGGCATGCCGACGGCTCCGGCGACATGCATTACTGGTCGGTCTGGCACGAGAACAAGTCGTTCGACAATTACCGTTCGGTGCGCCCGCGCTTCTGCTCGGAGTTCGGCTTCCAGTCCTATACCTCGCTGCCCGTCATCAGGACCTATGCTGAGGCGAAAGACATGAACGTCGCTTCTCCCGTGATGGAACTGCACCAGAAGAATGCCGGCGGCAACGAGCGCATCGCCGGCACGATGTTCCGCTATTTCCGCTTTCCCAAGGATTTCCCGAATTTCGTCTATCTCTCCCAGATCCAGCAGGGGCTGGCGATCAAGACGGCGGTGGAATACTGGCGGTCGCTGAAACCCCATTGCATGGGCACGATCTACTGGCAGCTCAATGACACCTGGCCGGTCGCCTCCTGGTCGAGCCTCGATTATGGCGGGCGCTGGAAAGCGATGCACTATCTCGTCAAGCGCTTTTTCCAGCCGGTGGCGGTCGCCGCCATTCCCTCCGACGACGGCAAGACGATCCGCTTCTCGCTTGTCAACGACATGTTGGCCGATGTCAGCGTCGATCTTTCGATCTCGATCCTGACGATGAAGGGCGAGCGCAAGCACCTGAGCGACGTGCAGGCCATGTGCTCGCCGGATGCGGCGGTAACGGCTGCAACGATCGACGTCTCCGAGATTGCCGAGGGAACGCTGCTTGCCTGGAATTTCACCGCGTCGAACGGCATGGGCGGCGAGGGGCACTATGTCAACGGCACCTACAAGGCGTTGGAGCTTGAGCCTTCCGGGCTTGTTGTCACCCACGAATATGTCGAGGCAAGTGGCGCGATCGAAATCAATGTCACCGCCAGGGGACTTGCGCTCTTCGTCATGATCGAGAGCGAAACGGACGGTAAATATTCCGACAACGCCTTCGATCTTGCGGCCGGCGAGAGCCGTCGCATCACCTTCACCCCGGCAGCGCCGCTTGCCAGCGGCGGGCTGCCGGAATTCCGGTTCTACGACCTGCATTCCTGCCAATCGGCGGATTGATCCTTGAAAGAATGGGCACGAGGCCCAGGGAGACCATGATGACCAAACTCAGCTACCAGCTCTACAGCGCGCGCAACTTCCAGCCCTATTCGGCGATTTTCGAAAAGCTCGGCAAGGCGGGCTATGCCGAAGTCGAGGGCTTCGGCGGCATCTATGCCGATCTCGACGATGCCGGGCTGAAGAGCCTTCGCGCCGATCTCGACAAGAACGGTCTCGTCATGGCGACCGGCCATTTCAGCCCCGATTTCCTGGAGAAGGAAGTTCAGAAGTCACTGAACATTGCCAAGATCCTCGGCATGGATTCGATCTATGCGCCGCATATCGGCGCCGACGAGCGCCCGACCGATGCCGCCGGCTGGGTTGCCTTCGGCAAGCGCCTGCAGGAGATGAGCAAGCCTTACAAGGATGCCGGCTATGAATTCGGCTGGCACAATCATGATTTCGAATTCTTCAAGCTGCAGGACGGCTCGCGGCCGATCGAGCGCATCTTCGAAGGCGCGCCCGACATTTCCTGGGAAGCCGACATCGCCTGGGTAATCCGCGGCGGCGCCGATCCCTTCGCCTGGATCGAGAAGCTCGGACCGCGCATCACCGCCGTGCATGTCAAGGACATCGCGCCGGCCGGCGAAGCGACAGATGAGGGCGGCTGGGCCGATGTCGGCCACGGCAAGGTCGAATGGGCGAAGCTGCTGACGGCGCTCCGCGCCACCAAGGCCAAGCACTACGTCGTCGAACATGACAACCCGAATGATATCGACCGCAACATCAGCCGCTCGATCGCATCCTTCCAGACTTATTGAGGCACATCATGACCAGGGAACTTGGCGTCGGCATCATTGGATGCGGCAACATCTCCACCACCTATTTTTCGCTCGCACCGCTCTTCAAGGGGCTGAAGGTGCTCGCTTGCGCCGATATCAACGTGCAGGCCGCCGAGGCCCGCGCCAAGGAATATGGCGTCAAGGCACAGACGATCGACGCGCTTCTCGCCAATGACGAGATCGACGTCGTGGTCAACCTGACGATCCCGGACGCACATTTTCCGGTGTCGAAGGCGATCCTCGAGGCCGGAAAACACGTCTATTCGGAAAAGCCGCTGGTGCTTTCACTGGAGCAGGGCGAGGAGCTTCGCCGCATCGCCAAGGCGAAGAATCTTGCCGTTGGCTGCGCGCCTGACACCTTCCTCGGCGGCGCCCATCAACTCGCCCGCAAGTTCATCGACGACGGCGGCATCGGCCGGGTGACCTCAGGCGCCTGCTACGTCATGAGCCCCGGCATGGAGATGTGGCATCCGAATCCTGATTTCTTCTTCCTGCCCGGCGGCGGCCCGATCCTCGATCTCGGGCCTTATTATGTAGCCAACCTGATCAACCTGATCGGCCCGGTGAAGCGCGTCGGGGCCATGACGTCCATGGCATCGGCAACCCGGACGATCACCAGCCAGCCGCGTCACGGCGAGATCATCCCTGTGAAGACGCCGACGACGATCCAGGCGCTGCTCGAATTCGTCAGCGGCGCCACGGTAACGCTGACGGCGAGCTGGGATGTGTGGTCGCATCGCCATGCCAATATGGAGCTCTACGGCACGGACGGCTCGCTCTACGTGCCGGACCCGAACTTCTTCGGCGGCACCGTCGAGGCAAGCGGCCGCGACAAGGACATCAAGCCGCTCGAGGCCTGGGACCATCCGTTCGGCAAGATCAACCAGGAAAACCCGAACGGCGCGCGTGCCAATTATCGCACGGCCGGCCTTGCCGACATGGTGACTGCGCTGATCGAGGGCCGCGATGCCCGCTGCTCGCTCGACCGCACGCTGCACGGCGTCGACGTCATGACCTCGATCCTGAAGTCGGGCGAGGAGGGCCGTTTCATCGACTTGACGACGACTTGCACGCAGCCTGCAGCACTGGGCATCGAAGAAGCGCAGGCGCTGTTGCGGTAGAGATGACGCGCGCCGTGGGCTTGCCCTGTCGGCGCGCTTGCTCCAATAGTCTCGTCATCCTCGGGCCTGCCCCACGGCCGTCCGGTTCGTGCTGATGGCTGCCCCTCACCCTAACCCTCTCCCCGTAAAAACGGGGAGAGGGGACGTGCCAAACGCAACGTGGAGGTTGAGGCTGGGGAAGGCGGTGCGGCATGTCCCTTCGCCCCGTTTGCGGGGAGAAGGTGCCGGCAGGCGGATGAGGGGCAGGCGCCGACGCTGTCTTAAGCCCGGACGTCGCATAACGACTACACGGATATTATACGAAGGAGAGTTTCATGAGCTGGCAACCGGCCGCAGACCGCTATTCGAAAATGAAATATAACCGTACCGGTCGTTCCGGCCTGAAGCTGCCGGCCGTCTCCCTCGGCCTCTGGCACAATTTCGGTGGCGACACGTCGCATGACCGCAAGATCGACATGTGCCGCACGGCCTTCGACCTTGGCATCACCCACTTCGATCTCGCCAACAACTACGGCCCGCCTCCAGGCAGCGCCGAGACGGCCTTCGGCGAAATCCTGCGCACCGAGTTTTCCGGGCTCCGCGACGAGCTGATCATCTCTTCGAAAGCCGGCTACGACATGTGGCCGGGACCCTATGGCGAATGGGGCAGCCGCAAGTATCTGATTGCCTCCTGCGACCAGAGCCTGAAGCGCATGGGCCTCGATTATGTCGACATCTTCTATTCGCATCGTTTCGACCCGGAGACGCCGCTGGAAGAGACCTGCGGCGCGCTCGACCACATCGTCCGCTCCGGCCGGGCGCTCTATGTCGGCATCTCCTCCTATAATTCGCAGCGCAGCCGCGAAGCCGCCGCCATCCTCAGGGAACTCGGCACGCCCTGCCTGATCCACCAGCCGAGCTATTCCATGCTCAACCGCTGGGTCGAGGACGACAAGCTGCTCGATACGCTCGACGACGTCGGCATGGGCTCGATCGTGTTCTCGCCGCTCGCCCAGGGCATGTTGACGACGAAGTACCTCGCCGGCATTCCAGAGGACAGCCGTGCGGCGCAGAACCACTTCCTGAAGCGCGACTTCATCCGCCCCTCGATCATCGACAATATCAAGAAGCTCAACGGGATTGCCGAAAGGCGCGGCCAGACGCTGGCGCAGATGGCGATCGCCTGGGTGCTGCGCGGTGGCCGCGTGACCTCGGCGCTGATCGGCGCCAGCCGCTCATCGCAGATCGTCGATTGCGTCAAGGCGCTGGATAATCTCGATTTCACTGCCGAGGAGCTTGCCGAGATTGATGTCTACGCCCGCGAGGCCGACATCAATCTCTGGGCCAAGTCGGCCGAACGCGCATAATCACATCAGGCCCGGGAGGAAAGCCTCCCGGGCTCTTTTCTGCTATAATTTGATGTACGTGCAGCAAATAGCCCGCCAATCGGAGGAGGCCGCTCTCATGATCCGCAATCCCATCCTGCCGGGGTTCAATCCCGATCCGTCTATCTGCCGCGTCGGCGATGACTATTACATCGCCACCTCGACTTTCGAATGGTATCCCGGCGTCCAGATCCACCATTCGCGCGACCTGGTGAACTGGACGCTGGTGCGCCGGCCGCTGGAGCGGAGATCGCAGCTCGACATGCGCGGCAATCCCGATAGCTGCGGCATCTGGGCCCCGTGTCTTTCCCATGCCGACGGGCAGTTCTGGCTTGTTTATACCGACGTCAAACGCTTCGACGGCAATTTCAAGGATGCCCATAATTACATCGTGACTTCACCCTCGATCGAGGGCGAATGGTCCGAGCCCGTCTATGTCAATTCCTCGGGCTTCGATCCCTCGCTGTTCCACGACGACGACGGCCGCAAGTGGTTCGTCAACATGCAATGGAACCACCGCACCGAGAGCTTCGGCGGCTCGCCAAAATCGCCCGCTTTCGACGGCATCCTGCTGCAGGAATGGGATCCGGCGACGAAGGCGTTGAAAGGTCCGATCCGCAACATCTTCGCCGGCAGCCCGCTCGGCCTCGTCGAGGGGCCGCATCTCTTCAAGCGCAACGGCTGGTATTATCTGACGACCGCCGAGGGCGGCACCGGCTACGACCACGCCGTCACCATGGCGCGCTCGCGCAGCATCGAAGGCCCCTATGAGATGCATCCGAACATGCACCTCATCACCTCCAAGGATCATCCGGGCGCAATTCTGCAGCGGGCAGGGCACGGCCAGTACGTCGAGACGTCAGATGGCCAGGCATATCACACCCATCTCTGCGGCCGACCGCTGCCGCCGAAGCGGCGCTGCACGCTGGGGCGCGAGACCTCCTTGCAGAAATGCGTCTGGCGCGACGACGATTGGCTCTATCTGGAAAACGGCACTTCGGTGCCCGATGTCGAGGTGCCCGGCCTCTTCGGCGCGGCGCCGGTGGAAAAGCCGATGCGCAGCGAATACAGCTTCGATGGAGCCAAGCTGCCCGCCGACTTCCAGTGGCTGCGCACGCCCGAACCTGCCCGCATTTTCAACCTGACGGACCGTTCCGGCCATCTGCGCCTGATCGGGCGCGAAAGCATCGGCTCCTGGTTCGAACAGGCGCTGGTCGCCCGCCGGCAGGAACATCACAGTTTTCGCGCCGAGGCGGTGGTCGAATTCTCGCCCGACACCTATCAGCAGGTCGCGGGACTGACGCATTACTACAACCGCCATAAGTTCCATGCGGTTGCCGTGACGCTGCACGAAACGCTGGGCCGCTGCGTCACCATCCTCTCCTGCAATGGCGATTATCCGAACGGACGCCTGAGCTTTCCCGTCGACGGCGGAGTGGCGATCGCCGCCGAGGGCCGCGTCCAGCTTGCCATGGAAATCCGCGAGAACGACCTGCAATTCTTCTGGCAGACGGAAGGCAAGGGCGCCTGGCAGCCAATCGGCCCGGTCCTCGACGCCGGGGTGATCTCCGACGAGGGCGGGCGTGGCGAACATGGCTCCTTCACCGGCGCTTTTGCGGGCATGTTTGCCTTCGATACATCGGGGCGCGGGAAGGTCGCGGATTTCGACTGGTTTGCTTATGACGAATTGTGAGGGTGGGCATCTGCTACGGATGCCCCCTGCTCGCGACGACAAAAAAGAAAGCCGGCACGGAGGCCGGCTGAGACGAACGCGGCTGGACAGGGGATACTGGCCGGTTCCAAGCACTTGGTGACTGACAATAACTTTCACTACATGCCGAGGCAGCGAAAATGGGGCGCAACGAGAACACCCGAGGACGGCTCCGCAAAGGGATGGGCGGCGGGGCGGATGCCGGTGCTTGCCTCGGCTCCCTTATCGGGCATGAATATCACCGGATGATGACATCCGAAACCGGCCACTACCTTTCTTTTCACCAAGGGAAGGCCGGCCGCAAAGACGTGGGATGCCGGCCATTTCGACCGCGCCGGGAGGCGCGCTTGCTCCTCCAATCTCGTTGAAAAATGAGTGTCGCCGGCAGCAGCGGCGGCGCCTCTGACAACTGTGTTAGCTAGGCGTGAATGCTGTGTTCACGCCCCACAGGATGTCAAAGCGTCGCAAAGGGCTTATATACCGGGGCGAAATCACCTTTGGAATCCGCAAGAGCCCACATGGCCCCCATTATTTCCGTCCAGAACCTCACCAAGACCTATGCCAACGGGTTCGTGGCCCTGAAAGGCATCAACCTCGACGTCGAAAAGGGCGAGATCCTGGCACTGCTCGGGCCGAACGGCGCCGGTAAGACGACGCTGATCTCGATCATCTGCGGCATCGCCAATCCGAGCGGCGGGAAGGTGCTGGTCGACGGCCACGACGTCGTGAAGGAGTTTCGCGCGACCCGCGGGATGATCGGGCTGGTGCCGCAAGAGCTGACGACGGACCAGTTCGAGACGGTTTTCAACACGGTGAGTTTTTCCCGAGGGCTGCATGGCAAGAAGGCCAATCCCGCTCATATTGAGAAGGTGCTGCGCGCGCTCTCGCTGTGGGACAAGAAGGACAATATGCTGCGTCAGCTCTCCGGCGGCATGAAGCGGCGCGTGCTGATCGCCAAGGCTCTCTCGCATCAGCCGGATATTCTTTTCCTCGACGAACCCACAGCTGGCGTCGACGTGACGCTGCGCAAGGACATGTGGCATGTGGTCGAAGAGCTTCGGGCCTCCGGCGTCACCATCATCCTGACCACCCATTATATCGAAGAGGCCGAGGAAATCGCCGATCGCGTCGGCGTTATCAACGGCGGCGAACTGTTGCTCGTCGATGACAAGAAGGCGCTGATGGCCAAGCTGGGTCGCAAGCAGCTCATTCTCGATCTCAACGAACCGCTCGGCCGCCTGCCGGACTGTTTTGCCGGCAACGGGCTGACGCTGGAAGCCGGCGGCAACCGGCTGACCTACGATTTCGACGCCGACAACGAGCAGGAAAGTATCGCTGCCCTACTGACGCGGCTCGGCGAGAACAATATTCATTTCAAGGATCTCTCGACGCGGCAGAGCTCGCTCGAAGATATCTTCGTGGCGCTGGTGGGAGCGGACAAATGAACTTCGAGGCGGTCAAATCGATCTATTTCTTCGAGATGGCGCGCACGCGCCGCACGCTGCTGCAGAGCGTCATCTCGCCCGTCATCTCGACCTCGCTCTATTTCATCGTGTTCGGCGCGGCCGTCGGCTCACGCATCCAGGAAGTCGATGGCGTGTCCTACGGCGCCTTCATCACACCCGGCCTCATCATGCTGACGCTGCTCGGCCAGTGCATCAGCAACGGCTCCTTCGGCATCTATTTCCCGAAATTCACCGGCACGATCTATGAGGTGCTTTCCGCGCCGGTGGCGATGACGGAGATCCTGCTCGGTTATGTCGGGGCAGCCGCGACCAAGGGCGTGATCATCGGCTTCATCATTCTCCTGACGGCCAATCTCTTCGTCGAGGTCCGGATCGAGCATCCCTTCATGATGATCCTGTTCTTCCTGCTGACGGCGGTCACCTTCAGCCTGTTCGGCTTCATGATCGGCATCTGGGCCGGCAATTTCGAGCAGCTGAACCTCATTCCCATGCTGGTCGTGCCGCCGCTGACCTTCCTCGGCGGCAGCTTCTATTCGGTCAGCATGCTGCCGCCCTTCTGGCAGGCGGTCAGCCACCTCAACCCGGTGCTCTATCTCGTCAGCGGCTTCCGATGGAGTTTTTACGGAATCGCCGACGTCAATCCCGCGATCAGCCTGGCGATGATTACGGGGTTCCTGGCGATCTGCCTGGGGACGCTCGGCTGGATCTTCAAGACCGGTTACCGTCTGCGAAACTGACCGCTTGAGCGCCATCATCGGAAAATCCGATGATGCCATCGATTTCTTCCGATTTTTTTCCGCTTCGGCCTGCGGCATCTGCTCTCTCATTCCAAATGGAGATGCAAGATGACAGCTATCAGGATCGAAGATGCGAATGTGTTGATCGTCGGCGGCAGTTCCGGCATGGGGCTGGCGCTTGCCATGCGCCTGCTGGAGGAGGGGGCGTCGGTGACGATTGCGGGACGCAGCAAAGACAGGCTCGCCGCGGCCCGCCACCACCTCGCCGACCATCCGAAACTTGAAACGCGCGCCGTCGATATATCGCGGGAGGAGGAAGTCGTCGCACTGTTTCGAACCAGCGGTCCGATGGACCATATCGTCAGCACTGCGGCCGATATCGAAGGGGCCTATCAGCTGCTGCCCTCGCTCGAACTTGCGGCGGCGCAACGGGTGGTCGAGAGCAAGATCTACGGGCCGCTGCTCCTAGCGAAGCATGGCGCCGCCCATCTGCCGCTGTCGGGATCGATCACCTTTACCTCAGGGATTGCGGCCTATCGGCCGGCAGCGCGCGGATCGGTGGTCGCAGCCGTCAATGCCGCGCTCGAGGGCCTCGTCAGGGCGCTTGCGGTCGAACTCGCGCCGATCCGTATCAATGCCGTATCGCCGGGATGGGTGGATACGCCGATCTGGAGCCTCGTTGCCGGCGACGCCAAACAGGCGACGATGGATGCGATGGCCGAGCGCCTGCCTGCCGGCCGCGTCGGCAAGCCGGAGGATATTGCCGATGCGATCCGCTTCCTGATCGGCAACGGCTTCACCACGGGCACTATCCTGCACGTTGAAGGCGGGCATCGGCTGATCTGATCGGCGAAAGGTGCTGGCTTGCCGATTGCAGCACGAGAGCGAGTGCCGGCGGCTGCACGCGCCGGCGCCGCCACATCATCACCAGCGAGGCGGCTGGCGGTTCGCCCGGCCATGGCAGTTCGACGACATTCCCCAGCAACTGACATGACGAGACCGCAAGGCGCGGAACGAGGCCATAGCCCGCGCCTGAGGCAACCAGGCTGATGATCGTCGCGATGCTGTCGGCTTCCGTCACGACGGGCGGCGCCACCATGCCCGCTTCGGCAAAGGCTGTATTAAACAGGTGGCGATAGACGCAACCGGTTTCCGTCGCGACGAAGGGGATGCTGGCCAGCGCGGCGAGGCTTTCGACCGGCCGGGCTTGCGAATCGCGGCCGGCGATCAGCACCAGCGGCTCGCTGGAGATCCGGCGCATGGCGAAGCGCTCATCCTGCTGGCCGCGATCGAAGGTGAAGGCGACATCGATCGAGCCGTCTTGCAGTTGCCCGAGCAATTCGCCGCTGCCGCCGATCCTGAGCTTCAGTCCGATGTCCGGGTTCTCCTTGCCAAGGAGCGACAGCCAAGGGGCGAGCCTTTGGGAAGCGATGGTTTCGAGCGTGCCCAAGGTGATGGATTGTCCGATGCTGCCGGCGGCCGCACGGACGGCAGCCTTTGCCTCGTCGTTCAGCGCCAGGATCTCTTCCGCATAGGTCTTCAGCGTCGCGCCTGCCGGTGTCAGGGCAACGCCCTGTCGGGAGCGCAGGAAGAGTTCGGTGCCGAGCTCTTCTTCCAGCACCTGGATCTGGTCGCTGAGGCTCGACTGGGCGAGATTGACCTCGGCGGCGGCGCGCGTGAGATTTCCGTGTCTGATGACCGCGAGGAATGTCTTCAATTGTCGTGGGTTCATGTCGGGATTCCGCTATGCCGGGACGCGGCCTTGATGAAGACTATCAACAAAGCGGATCGGACGGCAACGTGGGGAGCATCGACGGCGGTATCTTCTTGTCATGCGCCACACGGCATGCTTCGATGAATTCCATGAGCCATTTTCATGGAGTTCGCGATGTCCTCAGACGAGGTTGACCTCAATCTCCTGCGCGTCTTCGATGTGCTGATGCAGGAGAGGAGCGTGACGCGCGCTGCGGATCATCTGGGGCGGACCCAATCGGCAGTCAGTCACTCACTTGCCAAATTGCGCATCCTTTTCAAGGACGAACTCTTTACGCGTGACGGCGGATTGATGAGGCCAACGCCTCGCGCACTGGAGCTCGTCGGGGATTTATCCGATGCTCTCGGAAAGATTCGCGCGTCGATCGGGCGGTACAGGATCTTTGATCCTGCGACGACCGAGCGAAAGTTTCGCGTCGGGCTTACCGATTATCATGCGATGATTTTCATCCCGGGCCTCATTCGCGAATTCTCAAAGCAGGCGCCGCATGCCACGCTCAATGTCATACCGGCTAACCGGGTCGAGGCCGAAAGCACGGATTATTTCCGACAGGTCGATTGCACTTTAACGGGCGCAAATCTCAAGGATGACCCCAATCTGACTAAAATAGAACTTGGACAGGACAGGATGCTCTGTGCCGTTTGGAGCGGCAGCCCGATCGCCAGAAGCCCGTTAAGTCTGGAGACATATCTTGCGGCTTCTCACCTTCAGATTTCCGCCGATGGTCAGTCCGAAGGTTTGGCCGATGGTGCACTTAGAGAGCGCGGCCTCAAGCGAAAGGTGGTAGCCACCATCTCGAATTATCTCGTGATGCCTTGGGTGCTCAGAGGGACCGACCTTATCACCCATTGCGGCGACAGCATTTTTCAAATGCTCGATGAAGCAAGCGAGGTGACGCTTCTCTCGCCTCCCATTCCCATTTCTTCCGTCAGTGCAAATCTCGTGATGCATCGGCAAATGGCTGGCGATCAGGGCGTCCTTTGGCTGCGTCGCTTAATAACAGAATTATATCACGCCGCTCAAATCAGAAAGAATGAAGTAATATTGGCAAAAGACGTGATCGTCTAATTTGTTGTTTTGGCAATTTATCTGATTTGTTCTATGGAATTACCATCGTCGTCCGGTGAATGCACTTCGTTTGTTTCAAGCTATAGCTTGTAAAACGGGTAATGAATTCTGTTCATAAAGTGAATGATGATAATCAATTTGACAAATTAATGGGTCGCGAACCACCCTCCTTTTGCAAATTTCAAAAAAAGGGGATCCTTCCATGCGAAAATTAATGACCGGCGTTCTTGGCGCGGCACTCGCCGCTTATGCGTCCACCGTCTGGGCGGGAACATTGGACGACGTCAAGGCAAAAGGTGTCCTGACCTGCGGGACCAATCCGGCAACGGCCGGTTTCAGCATTCCTGACAATGACGGGAAATGGACAGGCTTCGTCGTCGATTACTGCCGCGCGGTTGCCGCGGGCGTCCTCGGAGATGCCACGAAGGTTAAATTTATCCCGCTCAACGCCAAGGATCGGTTCACCGCGCTCCAGTCCGGCGAGATCGACATCCTGGCGCACAATGCGACATGGACGTCCTCGCGCGACACCTCGCTCGGCATCCTTTTCGCAGGCACTTATTTCTACGACGGCCAAGGTTTTATGGTCCGCAAGTCGGAAAATATTCAGTCTGCCAAGGGTCTGGATGGCGCATCGATCTGCGTTTCACAAGGAACCACCGCAGAGTTGAACCTCGCCGACTACTTCCGCACCAACGGCATGACCTACAGCGCTGTCGGTTTCGCGGATGAAGAGGCTGTCATCAAGGCCTATGAAGAAGGGCGTTGCGACGTTTTATCCGCCGACACTTCGAGCCTGAACGCTGCGCGTATCCGCATGGCGAAGCCTGACGAGAATGTCGTGCTTCCCGAGATCATTTCGAAGGAGCCGCTGGGGCCGGCGGTCCGGCAAGGCGATGATCAGTGGCTGAACATCGCCAAGTGGACGCTCTATGTCATGGTCGCCGCGGAAGAGTTCAGCGTCAGCTCGAAGAATGTCGACGAAATGAAGAATTCCGACAATCCGAACATCCGCCGCCTGCTGGGCGTTGAAGGAAGCTTCAGCAAGGACATCGGGCTCGGAGAGACCTGGTCTCAGGACATCATCAAGCAGGTCGGCAATTATTCCGAGATTTTCGAGCGTTCGATCGGCAAGGACTCCCCCTTGAAGATAGAACGTGGGGTGAATGCGCTCTGGAACGCCGGCGGCCTCCAGTACGCGCCGCCCATCCGTTGATAAGACGGGGAGGCCGTCGCGAGGAGCGCGGCCTCCTTCCTGTTGGGAGGAACGGATGGTTGACATTTCTCAGCCTGCGCCTGTGCGCAGCACCTTCTCGGTCTACGACAAAAAAGTTCGTGGAATCGCCTACCAGACCGCACTGGCTGTCAGCTTGATGGTGATTGTCGCGGGAGTTACAACCCAGACTGTTTCCAACATGAAACAGCGCGGCATTCCCCTTACTTTTGATTTCTGGAAGCAAACGGCAGGCTTCCAAATCAGTCAGACGCTCATCCCCTACGACACGCTCTCCACCTATGGACAGGCATTTTGGGTGGGCGTTGCGAACACGCTGCTGGTCAGCGCTTTTGGCATCGTGCTTGCCACGATCATCGGTTTCCTGATTGGCATTTCACGCCTTTCCAACAACTGGATCGCCGCCAAGGTCGCGACCTCCTATGTCGAGGTCGTTAGAAATATCCCGCTGCTGCTTCAACTCCTGTTCTGGTACAACGCGGTCCTCAAGCCGCTGCCGGCTCCGAAGGCATCGATCTCCATCCCGGGAGGAATCTACCTCAACAACCGCGGGATCATCATGCCCGCGGTCGAGTTTCAGGCGGGGGCCGGCTGGGTGGGAGCGGCAATCTTTGCCGCGGTCGCTGGCGCCGTTGCATTTGGCGCCTACGCCCGGACCGTCCAGAAGCGAACCGGCCGCCAACTTCCGGTCCTGCGGGTCGCCATCGTTGTTCTCATCGGGTTGCCGCTGCTTGCCTCTCTGGCAGCGGGTCGCCCGTGGACCTTCTCCTATCCGGAGTTGAAGGGCTTCAATTTCCGCGGCGGCCAGCAGATTTATCCTGAATTCGCAGCGCTGCTGATCGGCCTTTCCGTTTACACGGCGTCATTTATCGCCGAGATCGTCCGCTTCGGCATCCAGGCCGTCTCCAAAGGGCAAACAGAGGCGGCCCACGCACTCGGTCTTTCGCACGGCAAGACGCTGCGCCTGGTGATCGTTCCGCAAGCTTTGCGGATCATCATCCCGCCCTTGACCAGCCAATACCTGAACCTGATCAAGAACTCATCGCTCGCCGTCTTCATTGGCTACCCGGACCTGGTTCAGGTCTTTGCCGGATCGGTTCTCAATCAAACGGGCGCGGCAGTCCAGGTGATGGCCATAACGCTTGCGGCCTACCTGGTCATTTCCCTGATCACATCGGCCGCAATGAACACCTTCAACCAGTATTTCGCGCTCGTGGAGAGATGAGATGAACGACACTCTTCCTGCTGCGGCTACATATCGATACGAATACCTTCCGGCCGTTCCCCCGCCGGCGGGCATCCGGCCTGGTCCCATATCCTGGGCGCGAGAGAATCTGTTCTCAAGTCCGTTCTCATGCTTTTTGACGGTGTGCTTCACTGCGCTGGCGATATGGCTCATTTCCCAGTTCGTCGGCTTTGCGCTGATCAAGGCGGTGTGGAGCGGCGACAGCGAGACTTGCCGCGCCAATCCTGACGGCGCGTGCTGGTCCTTCATCAGCGCCAAGCTGAACTATCTCCGGTACGGAGCCTATCCGGCATCCGAGCGCTGGCGCGTTGACTTAACGCAGGTGATGGGCGCTGCCCTGGTCTGCTGGCTCCTGTGGCGGAATGCCCCGCGTCGGAACATGGCGGCGGTGCTGTTCTTCGGAATCTACCCGATTGCGGCGTTTGTGCTGCTTCGCGGCGTCGAAACGATCGGTCTGCCTGTCATAGACACAACGCTCTGGGGCGGGATGATGATCACGCTCCTGATGTCGGTCGTCGGGATCGTGTTTTCGCTGCCGATCGGCATCGTTCTCGCACTCGGCAGACGCTCCGAGCTCCCGATCATCAAGGCCGTTTGTGTCTTCTATATCGAGGTTGTCCGGGGCGTACCGTTCATCACCGTGCTCTTCATGGCGAACTTCATGATGCCGCTGTTCGTGCCCGAGGCGCTGACGCCGGACAGACTTCTGCGGCCAATGATCGGCACTGCGCTGTTTTCGGCGGCCTACATGGCGGAAGTGGTTCGAGCCGGACTGCAGGCCATGCCCAAAGGGCAATATGAAGGGGCTCAGGCCCTCGGCATCGGATATTTCACGATGATGAGGCTCATCATCCTGCCCCAGGCGCTCACGATCGTCATTCCCGGTATCGTTTCGACGTTCATCGGGCTTTTCAAGGATACGACACTCGTCGCAATCGTCGGCATCGCAGACTTCCTGCGCGCGGTCGAAACCGCCCGTATCGATCCAAACTGGGCCGGTCCGACCATCTCGTCAACCGGTTATCTGTTCGCCGCGATCCTCTACTGGATCTTCTGCTTCGGGATGTCCCGGTACTCCCATTCGGTGGAACGTCACCTCGCGCGCGGCCACAAATCATAGGAAAAGTCGATGTTGAACAATCCAAAACACACGCCAGCCGGCGGGGTCAGAACAGTCCCCGTTGAGAGCGATTGCAGCAATTCTTGCGGCGGATCCTGCGGTGGCAGCTGCCTGCTCGCGGTGGTTCATGGTGAATTTCTACTAGGAAACTGAAGCAATGACATACTCTGAGACAAGTGTACCGGCGGCCGGGAAGCTGGCCGCGGAAGAGCGGAGCTTTGACACCATCCATGATCGCAGCCAGTTCGGATCTGCGAAATGGGCCAACCAATGGGACGAATTTTCTCCCCGCGTGCAAGGCGACGGATTGGTGTCTTTATGGACGGCCGATATGGATTTCCGCGCACCGGAGCCGGTGATTGCGCGGCTTCGGGAGGCCGTCGACCATGGGATCTACGGCTATACCAAGCGTGATCCGGCCCATTACGACATCGTGAAATCGTGGTTCGAGCGGCGTCATGGTTGGAGCGTGGGTGTTGAAACGCTCCTTCCTGCCCCGGCAATCATGCCTTCGGTAGCGGCCATTCTGCGCACATTTACCCAACCTGGCGACGGCGTGATCGTGCAGGCTCCGGTCTATTCGCCATATTTCCAGGTCATCAGGGATAATGGCAGGAACCTTCTTATCAACCGCCTCAAGCTTGTGAACGGTGCCTATGAACTGGACCTGGACGATTTTGAACGCCAGGCCGCGAGTGGCGCACGGGCATTCCTGCTGTGCAACCCCCATAATCCGGCAGGGAAGGCCTGGACGCGAGAGGAACTTGAGTGTCTCGACGCTCTCTGCGAGCGATACGGCATTCTGGTCATCTCCGACGACATTCATTGCGATATTCGGCTGAACGACCGACCGCACATTGTCTACTCCTCGATCAGTGACGGGGCGGCGGCGAGATCCTTCATCTGCACGGCCCCCACCAAAACATTCAATCTGGCTGGCGTGCCAGCCGCGACGCTTTCCGTTGCCGATCCGAAACGTCGCGAGGAATTGTTTCAGGTGATGCAGGCGTCGTTCATGCTGAACGCGAACTACTTCGGGCGATTGGCCCTGGAGATCGCATATACCTCGGGCGACCCATGGCTTGAGGCCCTGACACCCTATGTGCGCGAGAACGTGCGCCTCGTCTGCGACGTTGCGGCAAGTGGACTGCCAGGTGTCCTTCCGATGCGGCCGGACGCATCCTTCCTGGTGTGGTTGGATGCACGGGAACTGGATGCGAGAGTGGACGGGGTGCACCGCTTCTTCGTCGAGCGGGCAGGTGTCAATCTCTATGATGGGCGTGTCTATGGACCCGGTGGAGAGGGCTTCATTCGCCTCAATGTCGGTTGCCCGCGATCGGTCCTTGCGCAAGCGCTGGAACGGATGACAAGCGCGCTCAGATCCCTATAGCGCGACAATTCCCCGCTCATTCCCGGAATAAACATGGAGGGTTCAATGGCCCGTTTGCTTGTGATTAATCCGAACACGTCGACACGCATGAGCCAGAAAATCGACGCTCTCGTGCGAGACGAGGTCGGCGCGACGGCCGAGGTCCATGTCGTTACTTCAGACTATGGATTCGACTATATCTCGACGCGGAGCGGGGTTGCGATCGCCGCGCACGCCGTTCTCGACGCGGCCGCCAAATTCATCGTCGATCAATTCAGGCCGGATGCGATTCTTTTGGCCTGCTTTGGCGACCCCGGAAGGGAAGCGCTCTGCGAGCTGACCGGCCTTCCGGTCGTCGGTTTCGCCGAAGCAGGACTGCAAGCTGCCGCGGCGGAGCCGGGCACGACGCTCGTTGCCACAAAGGGAAGCCTGTGGTGCGAGATGTTGGGTGAATTGGTTCAGCGGCTTGGGATCAGCGATAAAATCGCAGGCATACGATCCGTCGAGCATCTCGACGACGGCCGCTCAATCGCGAAGTTTCTTGCCGCCACGGCTGCGGAGATCGGAGCCAGCCGAATCGTACTTGGCGGGGCAGGGCTGATCGGAATCCTTCCGGAGGTGATCGCGACATCAGAGGTTCCTGTCCTCGATCCGCACCGCATCGCGATCAGGAAGGCTGTTGAAATGGGCAGAAGCGCAGGCCATTCAAAGGCCGTGCAACCATCGCCACAAACTCCTGTGGGACTGTCTCGTGCACTTTGCACCCTGCTCGACAGGCGGACAGCCTGACGTTCAGCCAGCCATGCGCATTCCGTCAGGCACTGCTGACCAGGAGGGCGCCCGACAGGATGAGGAGGGTGCCGGCGGCGAGCTTGACCATGTCGACCTGCCGTAAAGCCGTATCGCGCAGACGTTCCCGCGGCCTGACTTCGTGGACTTGTATTGCAACGAGCGCTGAAACCGCACGTTGACGAGATGGAGATATCCGTCTAGCTGTAGCGGTCATGAAGATCGCAATGGTTCTTGTCGTGGTGATAGGGCGCATGGGCAAGATGGTGTAACCATTCGGCGATCAGCCCCATGCGCGGTCAATCAAGCTCCTGACGGGGCTTTTTTTGTGCCCTGAATTTGCGCTTCGCCCCCGTCGGATTTCCCACACCATCTCGCTGACAAGACGGGCAAGATCATGACTCGCGATAATTCCGTTCAGACTTCTGCCGGCCGCATGACCGGGGAAGCGGCCGCGCCTTCGACGGCGGCTCCCCGACGCTCGATTCTCCTTCTGCTGACCGCACTCTCCGTGCTGCCGGTCAACATATATCTGCCCGCGCTGCCAAACATCGCGGTCGCATTCCGGGCCGATTTCGCACTCGTCAACCTTTCGATTGCGGGCTATGCGATCGTCAGCGCCCTGACGGAAATCATCGCGGGCGCTATGTCGGATCGATATGGGCGCAGACCGGTCGCGCTGACAGCCGTCTCGATTTTCATCGTCGCCTCCATCGGTTGCGCCCTTGCGCCCAATATCGGCATTTTCCTTCTGTTTCGCGTGATGCAAGCCCCTATCGCGGCCTGCTTCTGTGTTGCTCTCGTCGTTATCAAGGAGACGGCGGGCGAACGCCAGGCTGCCAGCAGGATCGGCTACGCCGCCATGGGATGGGCGATTGCCCCCATGCTCGGTCCCACCTTCGGCGGCGTCCTGGACGAAATGTTCGCGTGGCGGGCGATCTTCGTTACCCTTGCGTTGCTCGGCGCGGCCATCCTCGCCATATCCATGCGCGAGTTGAAGGAAACTTCCGGGCATATGCCGAAGCCGCGGGGTAACTACTTCGTCTCCTATGGGCAGTTGCTCAGCTCGGCGCGGTTCTGGGGTTATGCGCTGTGCATGGCCTGTTCCATGGGCACACTTTACATCTTCCTCGGCGGCGCATCGTTGGCGGTCGGCAGTTCGCTCGGCGGATCGAGTGCGAAACTGGGCTTCTTCATGGGAATGGTGCCCGCGGGGTTCATTCTGGGCAGCTACCTCGCCGCTCGTTTCACCGGCAAATCGCTCGGCATGACCCTCGTCATTGCGCGCCTATCGACGTGCATGGGTTTGTTGCTGGGGCTGGTGCTCTCGATGTCAGGCGTTACGCATGTCCTGGCGTTTTTCGGACCGTGCATCTTCATCGGCATTGGCAACGGATTGACCTTTCCCGCCGCCAATCTGGGTGTCATGTCCGTTCGCGCCAATCTCGCAGGCACGGCTGCAGGCCTTGCCGCCGCGATGTCGATCGCCGGCGGCGCGTTGATTGCCTCGATTGCGGGACTGTTTCTGCGGGAGGCGGGCGCAATCCCGAGCCTCTTCCTGATGTTGTTGACATCGGCATCGCTTGCCTTGTCGGCAGCGTTATTTACAGCTCTTATCGACCGGCGGCTCGCGGGCCGGCTTCCTGATGGAGAACCCGCCGAAAGCGGGTGAGGCGGGCCGCGGCCTCAATCGCGAATGCGGAGTTCGTCAGTCTGCATCTGCAGGGAGCCGAGGGTTTCCAGGAAGCTCATGCCAAGCAGGCTCTGATCGAGCCTGCCGTCCTCGGCGACGCTGGCTGCGACATTGTTGCGGACGATAGGGCCGATCGCCACCTGGTCGAGCGTGACCGGAGCTGCGCGGCCGCGACCATTGGCGGTCATCACGGTCATGGAATAGGTGAGGTGGGAGAGGTCGATGCCGATCCGCTTGGCATCTTCCTGCGAGAGCGCCACCATGCTGGAGCCGGTGTCGACGAGCATTTCAATCGTCTGGCCGTTGACGCTGACGTCGGCTTCGAAATGGCCGTTCAGCAGCTTGTGAAGGATGATTTCCTGGCCGCCCCCGCTTGTCGTGACGACGACGGCCCGGCCGGGAACGAGGCCGGCAAGCAGCCGGTTGCCGACGCCGAGCGCCTCCTGGCGGTAGAGGTAGACGGTGACGAGCGCGAGGATGATGACCAGCCAGATCATCATCTGGCGCATTGTCTCACCGACATTGCGCCGGCTTCCCCAGATGCCGGCCGACAGCATCAGCGCGATCGGCAGCAGATAGATGGCGCGGCCGAACTCGTCGCTCCGCAGGCCGAGGATACGGCCGCTGTCATCGTTGATGATCAGTGCGGCAAGGCCGATGCCGATCACGACGAGAAGGATGATGAGACGGATCATAAAGGCCGCTCCGGCCCGCCGGCGAAATTCGCCTTTGCGTGGTTTGACACCGTGACCACGCCTGCCAGCCTTGCCGGGAGCAGCGTCATGATCCGCTGGCGCTCGGCGTCGGAAAAACTCATCCAACCGCCGATTTCCTGGAGAGTCCGTCCGCATCCGGCGCAAAATCCGGAGGAGGGCTCCATGGAGCAGACGTGAATGCACGGTGTTTGCATGGTAGACATATCGGAGTTTCAAAGAGCTGTGGCAAGGGCGCAGACGGCGGCGATCTCGCAAATCTGTTGCGTCGCGCCTAGCGTGTCGCCGGTGTGGCCGGCAAGCTTGCGGCGGATGAAGGCTGTGAAGGCGACCGCGGCGACGCCGGTGGCGAGCAGGCTTGCGACGAGCGGCTGCAGCCCGAATGCCGGCCCGATCAGGAGCGCTGCGAGGAGGCAGGCTGCAACGAGCGCAAACTGCATCGCCGCCTCGTCGGGCTGGCCCGTGGAGGCGGCCACGCCATCGAGCTTTGCCGCCGGCAGCCGCTGCCAGTGCCAGGCGATGGCGCCGCGGCTCAGCGCCGCGACGGCCGGGACGGCGAGGGCTGCGGCGAGCGGCGAGGAGTGGCGGGCGAGGGCGGAAAGCGCGGCGGCCCGGATCGCGAAGGAGAGGATCAGCGCTATCGCGCCATAGGTGCCGATCCGGCTGTCCTTCATGATAATGAGGGCCTGCGCGCGGCTCTTGCCGCCGCCGATGCCGTCGGCCGTATCGGCAAGGCCGTCCTCGTGCAGCGCGCCGGTGACGAGGGCCTGGATGGAAAGCGCGATCAGCGCCGCCATCAGCGGATCGGCGCGCAGGCTCAAAAGCAGGAGGAGGGCGAGGCCGGGGACAAAGCCGATGACGATACCGGCGAAAGGAAATGCGCGCACCAGCCGGCCAAGCCTGCCGTCATAGCCCGTAAACATCGATTGAGGCATGGGAATACGGCTCAAGAAGGCGACGGCGCGGGCGGTATCAACCGCATAGTCCTTGATCTTCATTCTGCTTCGTTCTGCCGGAGGCCTCGGCTTATGGTCGCGGCGGCGCTTTTGGTGTTGTTCGCCTCGTCCGGCGGCTTTAAGAGAGTTGCCACCGCAAAGAAGCTGATTTGCGCGACGCAAACAAGTGGTTTGCGAGAAAACAAGAATACCTGGATTCATAGGAAAACCGCACAGATGAGCGTTTCAGGCCTGCCGTTCGACGATTTCCGTACCCTGCTCCGCGACCTGCCGGGGCCGGATGCCCGTGCGCTGGTGGCCGCGCGCGAACGCGACGCGCAACTGACCAAGCCGCCGGGCGCGCTCGGACGGCTTGAGGAAATCGCCTTTTGGCTCGCCGCCTGGACGGGCCGCACACCTGCCGTCAACCGGCCGCTTGTGGCGATCTTCGCCGGCAATCACGGCGTCACCAAGCAGGGGATCACGCCCTTTCCGCCCGCTGTCACGCAGCAGATGGTCGAGAATTTCGCGGCCGGCGGTGCCGCGATCAATCAGATCTGCGTCGCCTACGATCTCGGGCTGAAGGTTTTCGATCTGGCGCTCGATTATCCCACAGGCGACATCACCGAAGAGGCGGCGCTTTCCGAGCGCGATTGCGCCGCGACCATGGCCTTCGGCATGGAGGCGATCGCCGGCGGCACCGACCTGCTCTGCATCGGCGAGATGGGCATCGGCAACACGACGATCGCCGCGGCGATCAACTATGCGCTCTACGGCGGTTCGGCGCGTGACTGGGTCGGCCCCGGCACCGGCTCGGAAGGCGAGATGCTGGAGCGCAAGATCGCGGCGGTGGAAAGAGCGGTAGAACTGCACAGCGACCATCTCGACGATCCCCTCGAAATCATGCGCCGGCTCGGCGGCCGCGAGATCGCGGCAATGGCCGGCGCTATCCTCGCCGCGCGCATGGAACGCATTCCGGTGCTGATCGACGGCTACGTCGCAACTGCGGCAGCGGCGATCCTGAAAGCCGCCAATCCGTCGGCGCTCGACCATTGCCTGATCGGCCACGTCTCTGCGGAACCTGCGCATCTGCGCTCGATCGAGATGCTCGGCAAGACGCCGCTACTGGCGCTCGGCATGCGGCTCGGCGAAGGCACCGGCGCGGCGCTGGCCGCCGGCATCGTCAAGGCGGCCGCCGCTTGTCATTCCGGCATGGCGACGTTTGCCCAGGCGGGTGTGGCCAACAAGCATTGAGAGCGGCTGGCGTGCTGCGCCGGCCGCGAGCGGATCGGCTTGCGCCGCTCAGCCTGATTTTGTATTTGCGTATTCGCTCATCAAAGAGGAGAGGGACGCCTTGACGAAGCCTGCGGTGACGAAAGAGACCGGACTTCGGCATTTCATCGCCGCTGCCAGCTATTCCTGGGCGGGCTTCTTGCGCGTGCTGAAAGAGGCGGCCTTCCGCCAGGAGCTTGGCTTCTTCGTCGTTTCGCTCGCGGCGCTGGCGCTGGTGGGGGCGAGTGCCGGCGAGATCATCGTCGCGGTGCTCCTGTTTCTCGGGCTCTTTTCGATGGAGGCGATGAATACCGCCGTCGAAGAGGTGATCGACCGGATTTCGCCGGAGATTTCAATCGTCGGCAAACATGCCAAGGATCTCGGTTCCTTCGCGGTGACCTGCATGATTGCCGCCTGCTGCCTTTATCTCGGCTTCGTTCTCGGCAAGCATCTGTTCTTTGGAACCGCATGATGTTGTCCGAAAACCGCTCCCACTTTTCGGCATCATGCTGTAGCTGAATCAGGCAAAGCTCCGGCGCTTGCGGGCGACCGCATGTGCTTCTTCCACGGCCGGCAGGCTCTGGAGCACGCGCTTCGCCGGCAGGATGGCAATGACCTCGGTGCCTTCGCGCAGCTTCGATTTCAGCAGAAATTGCCCATCATGCTTGGCAAGGATCGCCTGGACGATCGGCAGGCCGAGGCCCGTGCCCTGTTCGGCGCTCTTGATGGCGATCGAACCCTGACCGAAGGCCGACAGCACCACCGGAATCTCGTCTTCCGGAATGCCGGGGCCGTTGTCCTTGATGGAGATATATTGTCCGCCGCCGGCGGTCCAGCCGACCTTGACATGGATCTCTCCGCCCTGCGGCGTGAACTTGACGGCGTTGGAGAGGAGATTGAGCACCACCTGGCGCATGGACTTCTCGTCCGCCCAGATGGCGGGCAACTGCCGTTCGAACTGATCCGAAATGGCTATGTTCTTGGCGCGGGCGCGCAGCTGGACCATGCCGATGCAATCCTCGGTGATATCGAGAAGCGAGATCGCTTCTTCGCTCAGCTCGTATTTGCCGGCTTCGATGCGCGAGAGGTCGAGGATCTCGTTGATGAGATCGAGCAGATGCTGGCCGGAGCGATGAATGTCGCCGGCATATTCCTTGTAGGTCGGATTGGCGAGCGGCCCCAACACTTCGGCCGACATTACCTCGGAGAAACCGAGGATGGCGTTGAGCGGGGTTCTGAGCTCGTGGGACATGGAGGCGAGGAAGCGGGATTTGGCGAGGTTTGCCTCTTCGGCGCGACGGCGAGCCTCGTCCGACATGGATTTCGCCACTTCCAGCTCGGCGATCAGATCGTCCTTTTCCGACTGGTAGGAGAGGATCATGAGGTTCGACTTGAAGAGCCGGTCGCTGATATAGCTGAAGAAGACGACGGTGGTGGTGAAGACCGCCGTCAGGCTGATTTCGAGAAGGTCGCGCGACAGGCCGCTCTTGGCGCCGAGCGCCAGAACCGCCGGAGAGAAGGCGACGAGCACGGACGGTGTCAGCATGAAGTTCGACATCGCCGTGACGGAGAGCGCGATCAACAGCGTCGCGCCCTTATAAAGAATGAAGCTCGACGGCTCGCAGGTGTCGCAGCCCTGCAGCGCAAAGATCGCCCAGCAGCAGCCGAGCAGGAACTGGCCGAAGAGCAGCAGGCGGCGCCATCTGCGGGCGCTTTCGGCGGTGATTTCCTGCCTGCGGGCGCGCCGGGCAAGCAGGATGTTGCCGGCGTGGCAGGTGAGCGTCAGCAGCGCCCAGAAGAGCAATTGCGTGTTCTGGGTGAAGTAAACGCCGAGTGCGGTGATGATGACGACGAAGAGCGGCATGATCGTCGCGCCCTGCAGCACCGACGTCACGTACATCTTAAGTACATCGCGGTCGAAGGAGGAATTGGACGCATGACCAGACTGAAGACGTTCGCGCGTCTGCCGCACAGCCTTGGAAACGGCCTTGTTGCGGTGGCTGCGCGACTTGTCGACGATAATCTTGTCGGTCGATGTGCTTACGCCGGTACTCATGTGCACGTTGAAACTTCATCCCAGGGTGGATAAGAGCTTAACCGACAATTCTTAAGAAGATGTTTGCCATCTTTGCCAAGGATTTGTTTTTTAAGGAGGCAAAAGCGTGACACGGGGCCTGCGCCTGATTCGCGACGGCGTGACTGCCTTTGCCTTGCTGGCGCTGGCCGCGCTGATCGCCGCCAAGCTCAACGATGCCGATAAAATCAAGTATGCCGGCGCCTTCCGCGCTGCCGACGGAGACAGCCTGACATCCGGAGCAGATCGTTTGCGCCTCGAAGGCATCGATGCGCCGGAGCTCAACCAAAGCTGCGAGCGGGACGGGAAGGCCTGGGCCTGCGGGCGGATGGCGCGCGAGACGCTCCAGGGCATGGTGCTGGGATCGGGAACATTATGTGAGGGCAGCCAGCGCGACCGCTACGACAGGTTGCTCGTCGTCTGCCGGAGCGGGACAGGCGTAGACATTAATGCCGCCATGGTGCGCCGGGGCATGGCCATCTCCTATGGTGGATATGGCCAGGAGGAGGCCGAGGCGAGAGCTGAGAAGGCAGGGCTTTGGGCCGGAACTTTCGAGCGGCCGCGAGATGTGCGCGACCATGCGCGCGCGGGTTCCGGTTTCGACCACACCCTGCTCTTCCTCAGGCAGGTTGCCGGATGGGAATAGAGACATGATCGACGAAGCGATGCTGGAGGCGCTGCGGCGGGAGATCGCGTTATGCCGCATCTGTCGTGACACGCCGGCAAGAGGCCCGGAGAATCGACTGCCACACGAGCCGCGGCCGGTGGCCGTGATCTCGTCGAGCGCGCGCATCCTGATCGCCGGGCAGGCGCCGGGACTTCGGGTGCACGAGAGCGGTCTTCCGTTCGACGACGCTTCCGGCGACCGGTTGCGATCATGGCTCGGCGTTGACAGGGTAAGTTTCTACGACCGCGACCGATTCGCCATCGTGCCGATGGGCTTCTGCTTTCCTGGCTACGACGACAAGGGCGCGGATCTGCCGCCGCGGCGCGAATGTGCGCCGTTCTGGCGGCAAAGGGTGATTTCGGCCATGCCGCAGATCGAGCTGGTGCTGGTCATCGGCCAATATGCGCAGGCCTGGCATATGGCTGGCGCCAGGCGGGACAACATGACGGAGACGGTGCGGGCATGGCGCGACAGCCTTCTTTCCAACCGGTCGCCGGCGGTGCTGCCGCTGCCGCATCCGAGCTGGCGCAACAGCGGCTGGCTGAAGCGCAATCCGTGGTTTGAGGAAGAGTTGCTCCCGGTCTTGCGGGAACGCACAAGAATGCTGCTTTTCTGAAACAAAATTCTTTTCGTCGTGCGGAATCGCGTTATACAAAGAAAAATAATTCGAAAGGACTGTTGTGCGCATGGACCGCCTCGACCGCAAAATACTACGTCTGCTGCAAGAAGACTCGACCCTTGCCGTTGCCGATCTCGCCAAGAAAGTCGGGCTTTCGACGACGCCGTGCTGGCGGCGCATTCAGAAGATGGAGGAAGACGGCGTCATCAAGCGTCGAGTCGCTATCCTCGATCCGGAGAAGGTCAACACCAAGGTCACTGTTTTCGTGTCGATTCGCACAGCGACCCATTCGATCGAATGGCTGCGGCGCTTTTCCGAGGTGGTCGCCGAATTCCCCGAAGTGGTCGAATTCTACCGGATGAGCGGCGATGTCGATTATCTCCTGCGAGTCGTCGTGCCGGACATCGCCGCCTATGATGCCTTCTACAAGCGGATGATCGCCAAGATCGAGATTCGTGACGTCTCCTCCGCCTTTGCGATGGAGCAGATCAAGTATTCGACTCAGTTGCCGCTCGACTACATGATCCTTGAGAACGCCAAGTCCAACGAAGACTGAGTCTCGACGTGCGGCCTGCTTGCCCAGGCGCGTGAGAGCACGATCGGACGAAGAGTAGCATCGCGTGCGGCATTCCCATGACAAGCGGGAATGCCGCCCGACGTTGCCACGCTGAGGGGTGAAATATGCCGCCTCGGTCTAGAAAAGCCCCAAAAACAGCAAAAAAATGCGCCAATCGCGGCGAAATCCTGGAAAAATATATAGCCTGATAACAATTGCGGGCGTATGTTGCGTAGAACCAGTGGGCGCTATGTCATCATTTTGTCTCATTGGTACCGAAATTAGAACACCATGTTCCAAACCGCCGCCTTGCTTGTGTTCATTAGCCGGCGGTAGAACTTATGAACTTCACCAATGTGTTCGACAGGGTTCGAACGGTGAAGAATTCGATGATGGGTGTAGCGGTTGCGGCTTGCGATGGAGGATTTCCGTCGCGGAGCCGTTTGTTGTGTTTTCTGCGTAATTCTCTGATATTGTTGTATAAAAATCACGGCGTCGGGTAAAGTTGCCTTGGGAGGCCCGTCTGGCGTGTATCGAGAATTGCTTGATAGCGCCTTGTATGTGATGACGGTTTGGCGGTTCGATCGATCCGCACGCCGAGATGGCTGTTCAAACTGGGCCGGCTTCAAATCGACTACCCGATTGGAAGCTAGCCCCGATCGACAAAGGAATGGATTGGTAAATGAACATCAGAATGGTTTTGCTAGCATCAGCAGCAGCATTTGCTGCATCGACGCCGGTTCTTGCAGCTGACGCTATTGTTGCTGCTGAGCCGGAACCGGTTGAATATGTTCGCGTCTGCGACGCTTACGGCACCGGCTACTTCTACATCCCGGGCACCGAAACCTGCCTCAAGATCGAAGGCTACATCCGTTTCCAGGTTAACGTTGGCGAAGACGTCGGCGGCGATTCTGACTGGGATGCAGTGACCCGCGGTCAGGTTCAGTTCACGGCCAAGAGCGACACCGAGTATGGTCCGCTGACCGGCGTCATCGTCATGCAGTTCAATGCTGACAATGCGTCGACTCAGGAAGCCAAGCTCGACTCCGCTTATCTCGACATCGCGGGCTTCCGCGCTGGTCTGTTCTACAGCTGGTGGGACGATGGCCTCTCGGGTGAAACCGATGACATCGGTTCGGTCGAAACGCTGCACAACTCCATCCGCTATCAGTATGAA
>NZ_RJJT01000018.1 GCF_003938655.1 Rhizobium pisi | reverse complement strand
TCCTGCAGCAGACCGTCCGACTCGAGAGCAGCGACAAGATCGTCTCGGAACGGCGCCAGCGCACGGTTAACCGCAGACGCGGCATTGATCTCTGAAGCCGATGAAGGAGACAAAGGGTGGTCATCGCCCAGTGCGAGACACATTCCGACGGGATCGTCCGCGACCCGCACCGCGTTCTATATTGCAAAGCGAGCCCCACGGCTACGCGTCCCGTCCTCGGAATGCCGTCGGACCGAATACGCATGCGACGTCACGTTGAAAGTCTATGACCCTGGCCTTTGCTTTCAGATTTCCACAATCTTCTCTGTCCCCAGAAGCTCGAAAACCCGGGTCCAAAACTTGAAATCGCCTGACCGACCGTCGGAGCGCGCGCCTATAGCACACCAGGCGGCCGCTGTTTTCGCATGCTGTCCGTAAATCGAACGGACAGCAGCACTTATGTCCCCAACATCTGCATCACTCCAAAAATCCGGTGTGGCTGCGGCGCAGCCGGCTGAGAACCCTTCGAACGTTTCGCGCATCAGAAAGCCCCGTTACCGTCCGGAAACAGGCCATCAATTCATGCCGGACGTCGATCCCACCGAGTGGGCCACGATCACGTGTCGTCCCTGGCAAATATGCGCTTCGGCGCGAAGTGCTCCTCACACTCAATATTATGTTGTAACAAAACAGAAAGGCAAGCTATAAAAATATTCGCAATAAGAGCGCTTTCGCGATTCTTTTCGAGGCTGTCTACACATAAGGCTTGAGGCGTTACCCAGAATGAGGCGATTCAGTGATAATTTTGTCGTATCAAAAATAGCGAGAACGGGCTCAATGGCTGGCGGATCGAGCCGATGAGCGCACTTCTGGCGATAGTATCTCGGGATGCCGACTATTATTTGATGCTGTCATACATCTTGAGGGGGGCCGGATACCGGACGGTGCTGGTCGATATTCCAAACGAGGCCGTGATGACCGCTGCGGAGCGCGGCGCTGCAGCCATCATCGTCGACTGCCAGCCGGGTTCGCAAGTCCTGACTGATATCGCCTCTGGGCTTGCGGAAAAGGGGCTTGCAGAGAACCTCACACTCATCGCGCTCGTAGCCGAAAAGGCCGCCTATCTCAACATACTGAAAGCCGATGTCGATGAGAGCTTTGCAAGGCCGTTACCACCGGATCGGCTACTGTCTTACCTTCACGATAAAATAGGCAATTCTTCCGACGAGATGCCTAGCCACCTCGTTCCAATATTTGACGATATGAAGCTGGACGTTGGCGGCCGGCGTGTGCTGGTACGGGGTATGCCGGTCAATCTCAGCCCGATAGAGTTTCGTCTGCTGAGCGCTCTTATGGGTGACGCGGGGCGCGTTCTCAGCCGCACGGAACTGATCGCCGTCGCTTGGCCGAAATCAGCCTTCGTCGAGCCGCGGACGGTCGATGTTCATATCGGCCGCCTCCGGCGGGCGTTGAAGCGGGCGCTTGGCCGCGATGTGATCCGCACCGTGCCAAAGGAAGGATACGCAATCGATATCACCTGAAACATATGACTTCGCTACGTTCACATGTTCACCGAAACTTCCCGAAAATTTGCTGTCTCCTTCGTTGCATAAACACAGAGTACGCGCATAGCGTGAATAGTATGGAATCAACTGGGAGGACAATATGCAAGAGGCAGTATCGGGCGCCGGATCGGCGAAAACATCCCACAGAAACACCGCGGGCCTGATCAGCCACGCAAGTCCGCACTTTGCAGCCGCCCATCTCGACGGCCTGATGGCCCTCTATGTCCACCCGTCCGACGGTCGAGCGGTGGAACTGCCGGTTTGGGAGCGCCGATCAGAGCGTGTCGTCGACTTCGTCCGTTGCTCGTATCTCGGGCTCGACAATCACCCCTCAATTATCGAAGGCGCAATCGAAACGGTCCGGCGTTACGGAACGCTGCACTGGTCCTGCGCCCGTACGCGGCTGAATTTCGCAGTCCTCGGAGACCTCGAGGATGCTCTCTCCGATCTTTTCGGTGCGAGGGTGATCACTTACACAACGGTGCTTGCTGCCAATTTGAGCGCGCTTCCGCTGATTGCGTCCGGCGTTCTCACGGCCGGCAAAAAACCGGTCATGGTGTTCGACCGTCTCGCGCATGCAACGCTCGCCTTCAACAAGCCCGTCGTTGCAGAGGAATGCGAGGTTCGAACTATAGGTCACAACGATCTTCAGGCGCTCGAAGAAATTTGCCGCCAGAACGATACGGTCGCCTATGTTTGCGACGGTGTGTATTCCATGGGTGGCTGCGCCCCGATCAAGGAGTTGCGCGAGCTGCAGGACCGATACGGCCTCTTCCTCTATATCGACGATGCTCACGGCATATCGATCTTCGGAGAAAGAGGCGAGGGTTTTGCCCGTTCGCAAATGCCTGACGGTCTCGGTGACCGGACGATCATCGCAGCCTCTCTTGGAAAGGGCTTCGGAGCCTCGGGCGGCATGCTAATGCTCGCTACGGCGTTCCAGGAAGAGATCTTCCGGCGTTTTGCTCTCGCGCATGCCTTCTCGGCCTCGATCAATGTTGCGGCGATCGGTGCAGCTCTCGCCTCTCAGTCGGTCCATCACACACCGGAATTGGGCGTGCGGCAAAGGGCGCTCGCAGAATACATCTCTCTTTTCGACGAACTGGTGCCGACCGCACAGTCGGGGTCCCGTCTCCCGATCAGGACCGTTGTCGTCGGTGACGAGCTTGCGGCAATCGGCGCTGCCAGACTGGTGCTCGATTCCGGTTACTACACGTCGGCCATTTTCTTTCCAACGGTGGCCAAGGGAAGGGCGGGGCTGCGGATATGCCCGACGGCCGGCCACACGGCTGCCGAAGTACGCGCCGTCGCTGTTGCCATCAACCGTGCTCTCAAGGGGTAAGGAACCATTTCCACCCCTCCGGGCGGTAACGCCGCCCGGAGATGGATGGATCATCGGATCCAGGCGTTCCAACGCTCGAGCATCATCGCGGCGTTGTCGTTGATCCATTTGGCGTCCGGGATGACGATGTAATTCCGGATATCATCATCACTCGGCAGTGCCGCGCGTGCAGCCGGCGACATCAAGTCAATCGCCTTGCGGCTCGGCGGCGTGCAAAGGAGTTCGTCGCACACCCCGGCCTGCGCCTCCGGATGGTCAAGCCAGTAGCCGACCAACTTCAAAGCGTTTGCGCGGTTCGGTGCATCCTTGATGATTGTCAGGCGATCGCCGACGAGGAACGAGGCCTGCTTGGACCAGCCGATCTGGCGTCCTTCCGCCTTCAGTGTATTTGCGCGTGTCAGCCAGATCTGCCCGATGCTGTAGTCGCCGTTGCGAAAGCCCTGAACGCTCTGGTCGCCGGTCTTCCACCAGAGCGATATAGCCGGGCGGATCTCGTCGAGCTTATTGAGGGCGCGTTCAACGTCGAGCGGAAAGAGCTTATCGCGGGGAACACCATCGGCCAGCAGTGCGGCAGCCATGACCCGCCATGGATCGTCGAAGTTTGGAAACGAGCGACCACCGGGAAATTTTGTCTGGTCCCACATATCGGCCCAACTCGACGGATTTCCGTCCTTGAAGGCAGTCGGGTCGTAGGCCATCAGCGTTGCGGTGGAAAACAGCCTGGCCCCGCCGCTGATGCAGGCATCCCCGACCAG
The DNA here is from genome assembly GCF_003938655.1 of Rhizobium pisi. Lineage (GTDB taxonomy): Bacteria > Pseudomonadota > Alphaproteobacteria > Rhizobiales > Rhizobiaceae > Rhizobium > Rhizobium pisi. The sequence continues at coordinate 125,111 of NZ_RJJT01000018.1, read as the reverse complement.
GTCCGGACGGCCCTGGAAGGATTTGCAGAACTCGGTCAGGTCTTCAGATGTCAGCCGATGCGCCTCAGCACTCGCCTGGATCTCGCCGTCCGGGTAAAGGTCCCAGGTTACATTGCCGGTCTTCACCATAGCCGCAGCTTTCGCCCGCATCTCGGCATTCGTTGCTGCGACCGAAACAACCTTGATGCCGGTCTTTTCGGTGAACGGTTCGAACCAGAATTTTCGAAGCGCCGCATCATAGGCGCCGCCTGTGGTCGCAACGATGACCTGTTCCCCGGCTTGCGCCGCCGCCGCACCTCCAAACACGAGGCAAGCCGCAAGCAGCAAAGGCTTGATCTTGGTTCGCTCTATCATCGCGTATTCCTTCGTCCGATTATGGGCCACGTTAATCCTCCCCGCGGCCGGTAAGGAGATGAATGGTCCCCATGAGAAGCAGCGATACTGCAACGAGCAGTGTCGAAACCGCTGCTATGACCGGGGTGAGATTGAAATCGATGTCCTCGAACATCTTGCGGCTGATTGTTTTGCCGCCGGTATCGGAAATGAAGAAGGCGACGGTCGCCTCATCGAATGACGCCAGAAACGCAAAGACCGAAGCCGCAGCCACCGCCGGCGCGATATTAGGAAGCACAATGCTGAAAAAGGCGCGGCTCCGGCTTGCCCCACAATTCAGTGCGGCAAGCTCGAGCGACGTATCGAAGCGCTCGAGTGCCGCCGACACGGTGATGATCACGTAGGGTACCGCAAGCACGGTGTGCGCGGTGAGGAAGCCTGAGAAATTACCGGTCAAGCTGAGCGGGGAAAAAACCAGATAGAGGGCAACGCCAAAGACAACATGGGGAACGATCATCGGCCCTAGCGACAATGCCTGCAGAAGGGTCTTTCCCGGCAGATTGCCGCGCACGAGCCCGATGGCCGCCAATGTCCCGATGACCGTCGAGGCAATCGTCGTCGCCAGTGCAATCTTCAGACTGAAGATCGTTGCCGCGCACCAGTCCGGATCGGAGAGAAAGTCGACATACCAGCGAAGCGTGACGATCCGCTCGTAGTGCTCCAGCGTGAATCCGGACGCCATGAAACTCAGAGAGACAAGCCGCCCGATCGGATAGATGAAGCCTCCGGCCAGCAAGAGCATCAACGGCGAAATCAAGAGGAGCGTCAGCGCGTGCGAATACCGGCGTGCCGAGCGTGAGAAAAACCAGCTTGCTGGACGGGTTGGTGCAAGGGGTAGATTGTCGACGGCCATGGTCATCTCATGCCTCCGCGACCGCAAAGAGCCGTAGGCCGTCCCGTTCGGCGATGACATCCACCGGTGTCCCCATTGCAAAGGGCATCCTCTTTCCATCGGCAGGGATCTGCACCTGAATGATCTCTCCGCTTCCGAAATCGGTGCGAACGAGATGGAGGTCGAAGGAGCCGGCAAAGACCGACGTTTCGATCCGGCCGGGAAGGGCGTTCTTTCCCCCGGTGCCTCGCAATGCAAGGCCGAGGCGCTCTGGCCGCAACGCGAGCCGAACGTGATCGCCTGCTTTTGCCAAACTCTCGAAACCATTTACAGCGCCCGGCGTATCGATGACCACGTCGTCACCCAGTCTGATCGTCCGGCTGTCGGCGGTCTCCCCCAGGAATTCTCCGGTCAGGAAGTTCATCTTGCCGATGAAATCGGCGACAAAGGCACTCTGCGGATTGCAGTAAAGGTCCGCCGGGGTTCCAAGCTGCGCGAGTTGTCCCTTTGCCATAACCGCGATCCGGTCGGACATCGTCAACGCCTCCTCCTGATCGTGCGTCACGTAAATGACCGTCGCGCCGAGGCGCCGCTGCAACTGCTTGATCTCGATCTGCATGGATTCGCGCAGCTTCTTGTCGAGCGCTCCGAGTGGCTCGTCCATCAAGAGAACAGGCGGTTCGAACACGATTGCTCGCGCGACTGCCACTCGCTGCTGCTGGCCGCCGGACAGTTCGTGAGGGTAGCGCTTGGCGTAGTCTGGAAGTTGAACGAGGTCGAGCGCCCGGCCAACGCGTTCGGCCCTGAGGTCTTTGCGGATGCCGCGCATCTTCAGCGGGAAGGCTATGTTTTCGGCGACGGTCAGATGCGGGAACAGGGCATAACGCTGGAAGACCATCCCGATATTACGGCGATCGGGCGATATGGCCGTGACATCGCGCCCACCAATGACGAGACGTCCGGCAGATGGGCTTTCGAAACCGGCGATCATTGTCAGAAGCGTCGTCTTGCCTGATCCCGACGGCCCGAGGATCGACAGGAATTCGCCTGCCGAAATGTCCAAGGTCACTGCGCCAACGGCAGTCTGGCTGCCGTAGACCTTGCCTATGCGATCGATAAAAACAGGCGCACCAATCAAAATGATATCTCCTCATTTGCGTGCTTTGGCACGCATTGAAACCTCCCGGCTCCGCTCGTGCGGCGCCGGGTGCTGTGGGTGTCATGCCGGCAAGACCGGCAGCTTGTTTCGGGCGTGGCCTTCCGGGGCCAGGGCGTTGCGAATAGTTGCGATACCGTTATGCTGTCACATTACGGCATCGTTTTTCGTCTATTCCATTTTTGTTGCAACAAAAATGTGAAGATGTCAACGCTTGGGGGTCAAAATTGAACGAAACTACAACCGGAGAGGAATCGCCGGCGTCGGATCTGCAGTCTGGACGTCTCAGCGATTTCGCCTATTCATCGATCAAGGAGCAACTCACACGTGGTGCCTACAAGCCCGGTCATAAGTTGCCCATCCGCTCGGTTGCCGAGATGTTGAATGTTGGCGCCACGCCTGCGCGCGAGGCGATCAACCGCCTGGTCTTCGAGGGCGCGCTCGTCATGGTGGGTCCTAAAACTGTCATCGTCCCGCATCTCGATCTTGCGGCGCTTTATGAAGTCACGCAGATGCGGCTTGCTCTCGAAGGGTTGGCGACCGAAAAAGGCGCGCTTCGCGCAACCAATGACGTCGTTGACAAGCTCCTGGCGCTGCAGGAGAAAATCACGTTCTCGCTCGACGAAAAGCGCTACTCCGACGCTCTTCACGACAATAAGGAATTCCACTTCACGATCTATCGGCTGTGCGAGATGCCGCACCTCCTTTCGACCATTGAAGCCCTGTGGTTAAGGGTGGGGGCCTCGTTCCACGACCTCTATCCCGAGTTCGCGGAAGCAAAATACGGTGTCCACAACCACTTGGCCGCGATAGAGGGCTTGGTGGACAAAGACCCTTCTGCAGTCCGTGCCGCAATGGAAAACGACATTCGAGACGGCTACCGGCGCCTGAAGAAGGCCGCGCAGGAGCGTCTCAGGCGGCAATAGCAAAGGCAGCCAGATTATTTTGTTGCAACTTCTTCGGGTTCATGATTTTTGTTATAACAAAATTATGAAGGGTTGCGCCGCGACCCGCGTTGGCCGGAGAAGATCAGAATGTTTCACCCAGATGTCTTTCGCAGCGGCCGGGGATTTCCCCGGTCGAGATCCGAACATTTCTTCAAACGGGGTCGTCGCGTATTTCCGACCGGGATCACGCGGGTCACGGTCGATCACGAGCCCAGCCCGCTATACATTTCACGCGGGGAAGGCGCCTATCTCATCGACGTCGACGGCAATCGCCTTCTCGACCTCAACAATAATTTCACGACGCTGATACACGGCCATGGCTTTCTTCCAGTTGCCGATGCGGTTGCGGATCTGCTTCATCGCGGAACGTGTTTCGCCAACCCGACTGAGCACGAGATCACTCTGGCCGAGCTGTTGATCGAGCGCATTCCAGCGCTCGAGCATATTCGCTTCGTCAACAGCGGGACCGAGGCTGTGATGTTTGCGATCAAGGCTGCTCGCGCCTTTACGTGCCGGCCAGGCATCGCCCGGATCGAAGGTGCCTATCACGGCGCTTACGATTGGGCGGAAACGGGGCAGGCGGTGTCGCCGGCCATGTGGAACGACCCACCGCAGTCGCTGGCCGTACCCGCCTATCGCGGTATGCCACCTTCGGTAGGTGAGGAGGTAACCGTGATCCGCTTCAACGATATCGCGGATCTGGAGCGCCGGATCGCTGCGGCTGCCCCGTCGCTGGCCTGTATCCTGATTGATCCGATGCCAAGCCGCGCCGGGCTGATTGCTCCGGAGCCGAGCTTTTTTGCTGCTGTCGAGGCGATTGCGAAGCAATACGGAATTCTCATCGTAGCCGATGAGGTCCTCAATCTGCGGCAGTCATATTTGGGGGCTTCAGCCCGCTATGGTCTCCACCCCGACCTGATCGCGGCCGGCAAAATCATCGGTGGAGGGTTTCCTGTCGGGGCGATCGGCGGCCGCAAAGAGGTAATGCGCGTGTTCGCAAGCGACAGCGGTAAGCCGCTGCTGCCGCAAGGCGGCACGTTTTCGGCAAATCCCGTGTCGATGGTCGCCGGCCGGGTCGCCATGGAAGCGATGACGGATGGTGCTTTCGCTTCACTCGAGAGTCTTGGCGATCGCATCCGCGCCGGGCTTCGAAGGGAAATCGAGCGCCACGGTGCAGCCTTCAGCGTGACGGGGGCTGCATCCTTGTTTCGCATCCACCCGAAAGGAAAGCAGCCAACGGACTTCCGCGAAGCGTATCTCGCGCCGGGAGAGGCCGAGTTGATGGGCCGCCTCTCCAGGCATTTCCTCAACTGCGGCATCCTGCTTCCCAATGGTGCTGCGGCGTGCCTTTCGACGGCAATGACGACTGCTGACGGTGACGCGGTCATCTCAGCCTTTGCAGACTTCCTTTCAATCCTTGAAGCAACCCCAACCGAAGCAGGCATGTGACCATGGCAACTGATCATCTAACCGTCGCCGAGCGGATCGCCCTTTCCCTGAAGAGGCACGACGTCACCCATATCTTTGCTCAGAGCCTGCCTTCGGCGGTTATCCTCGCGGCCGAAGCAATCGGCATCCGTCAGGTCGCCTATCGCCAGGAAAACATGGGAGGGACCATGGCCGACGGCTACGCACGCCTGTCCGGCAAGATCGGCGTGGTAGCAGCACAGAACGGACCTGCCGCAACGCTTCTCGTTCCGCCGCTGGCCGAAGCGCTGAAGGCAAGCGTTCCGGTCGTTGCTCTCGTCCAGGATGTCGAACGAGATCAGGCTGACCGCAATGCATTCCAGGAGCTCGATCATCTTACCCTGTTCCAATCCTGCACGAAGTGGGTTCGCAAGGTGATCGTTGGGGAGCGCATCGACGATTATGTCGATGCCGCCTTCACGGCGGCCGCCTCGGGCCGGCCAGGACCGGCAGCTCTCCTGCTCCCTGCCGACCTCTTGCGGGAGCAGGTAGCCCCTTCGGCTTTTCGGCGCGAGGCTGTCCTCGGCCACTGGCCGCTCGATCGGCTGCGTCCGCGCGATCGCGAGATCGAGCGCGCGGCCTCGATGATTGCCGCTGCCCACGCGCCTATCGTCATTGCCGGAGGGGGCGTCCATGCAAGCCATGCCGCCGGCGAGCTTTCGGCGCTGCAGGACGAAGCCTCGCTTCCCGTGCTGACGACCAATATGGGAAAAGGCGCGGTCGACGAATTCCACCCGCTGTCGGCTGGCGTTCTCGGCGCTCTCGTCGGGCCGAGATCGCTTGGACGGCACACACTCGCGCTCGTCGAAGAAGCCGATCTCGTCATTCTGGTCGGGACACGAACCAACCAGAATGGCACCGATAGTTGGCGCCAAATTCCCTTTTCCGCATCCGTCATCCACATCGATGTCGACCCCACCGAGATCGGGCGTACTTACGAGGCGCTCAGGTTGACAGGCGACGCGGCCGAAACCATCAGCGCGCTTCGAAGCGCGCTTGCCGGACGCGATCTCTCGTACCGCGCATCGCAGCGCGACGAGTTGACGGCTCGGATCGCTGGTTTCTGGCGCGCGTTTGACACGGAGCGGCAATCCGTCGCTGGCTCGGAGAACAGTCCGATACGTCCCGAGCGCGTCATGTCCGAACTGCAGCAAGTGCTGACAGCAGAAACGACCGTTGTTTCCGATGCGAGCTACTCCTCGATGTGGATAGCCGGCCAGTTGCGGGCCCTTTCTCCCGGTATGCGCTTCCTGTCGCCGCGGGGCCTTGCCGGACTTGGGTGGGGCCTGCCACTTGCCCTCGGCGCGAAAGCGGCAAAGCCGGATAAGCCGGTCGTCACCATCGTAGGGGATGGCGGCTTCGCCCACAGCTGGGCGGAGTTGGAGACTATGGTGCGATGCAAGCTTCCCATACTCATCATCGTTTTGAACAACGGTATCCTCGGCTTCCAGCGTGATGCTGAAACTGTCAAGTTCGGCAGCTTCACGACCGCCTGCAGCTTCGCGGATGTCGATCATCGGCAGATTGCCGAAGCTTGCGGCTGCTCGGCAGTCCGTATCTCCGATCCTGCCGATCTTCCTCGATACCTCGAGCGCGGTCTGCATGAAGAAGGCCCCTTATTGATCGAGGTGATAACGGAGGCCGATGCCCATCCACCCATTTCGCTATTTGCTGCAATGGATCAGGCAGCATGAGCCCGGGCATACCGCGTGTTGCGGTCATCAGTGGTGGCACGACCGGGATCGGTCTTGCCACTGCGTTTCGTCTGCTCAGGGCCGGTCATCGGGTTGCCGTCTTCAGCCATGGCGAAGCAAGCGTGATGGCCGCAGGCGCCGCGCTTGCCAAGACTTTTGGACCGGAACGGTCGCTTGCAAGAAAGGTTGATCTCCGCGAACCGGCGGCAATTAACTCCTTTTTCGACGTAGTCGTCCATGTCTTGGGCACGCCTGGGATCCTCGTCTGCAACGCGGGAATATCGCCAAAAGGTCCCGATGGCCCTCTTCACGTCGCCGACCTTACCCTTGAAGAGTGGAACGACGTGCTCGCCGTCAACCTGACGGGGGCGATGCTGTGTTGTCGGGCAGTTCTGCCTGCGATGAAGGAAAAAGGTTATGGGCGCGTCATATTCGTCGGATCTCTTGCAGGCCGGACAAGACCACGGATCGCCGGCGCGAGCTATGCGACGTCCAAAGCCGCACTTTCAGGACTATCCCGCGTACTGGCTTCTCAATATGGCCCCTATGGCATAACATCGAATGTCGTGGCGCCAGGTCGCATCCTGACGCCTCTGACCGGCTCCCCGCAAAGCAAGGCCAACATCGACGCGCTCGCCCGTATTCCGGCCGGTCGCCTCGGTGCTTCGGACGACGTCGCCGCAGTGATCGCGTTCCTGGCATCGGAGGATGCCGGGTTCGTCAATGGCGCCATCATAGATGTCAACGGTGGCGAGTTCGCGCCGAGTTGAGCTTGCGTTCGTAAGGCAAGGAAAAGGCAATCGACATGGCTGCTGTCATTCTGGTTTGCTCGCAGAACGCCGAGCTTTATCTGCTCCTCGCGCATATCCTGCGTAGTGAGGGGTTCGAGGCGCATCTTGCTGTAAATGACGACGATGTCGTGGACGCCTGCGCATCAGGAGAGCTTTCCGCCGTCATCCTCGATTGTGCAGCCTGGCTGAGTGATGTTGCGCCGCTATGTCAGCTCTTGAAGGATTCCGGCCTTCCGGTGGGTGCACTTATCGGCGAGAACACGCGGACCCAGCACCTGCAATTGATCAAGGCGGGGCTCGACGAAGGCATCGCGCGTCCTTTGTCGCCTTCAAAGCTTCTCGCTTTTCTGCAAGGCATAAGCTCGCGATCGGAGGTTTCCCCTCTGCCAAACTGTGCTGCGGCCGCCGAGATTGTCTTCGCGACGCATGCCGTTGTGGTTTCAGGCAAGAGAATTGCGCTTTCGCCAATGGAGATGAGAATCCTTAAATTCCTATTGGAAAGGCAGGGGCAGATCAGTACCCGCGCGCAACTCATCGAGGCCGTTTGGCCGGATCCGTGCGCTGTGGAAAGCCGGACGGTCGACGTGCATATCGGCCGGCTACGAAAAGCGTTTGCAGGACTCAGCAATCTGAGGATTCGCACCGTTTACGGGGCGGGGTACGCTCTTGAATGCCACGATCTTTGATGCCCGCATGTTCTACTCTGAATTCCATCGGTTGCCCCACGTTGCATCGGCGAACGATCCTACCGATGGCTCCGGGTTGTGAGGCCGGATTGAGGCAAGAACGATGCGCCAAGTCGGCATCAGAATTTCCAATGACCTATGGCCCATTCAAGCCAACCAGTTCTCGACCTGCAAAGCGCGAATACGCGTGAACTCGTCCGTGTTCGCCGTCACCAGGACTGCTCCGACGGCAAAGGCGTGGGCGGCGATGAACAGATCATTCGGACGGATTGGCTTGCCAGCGGCCTCCAGTTCAGCTCGGATGCCGCCGTACTCTGCGTCTGCGGGCACATCCAGCGCAAGGACCGCTACGCTGCCAAGGATAGCTTCGATTTGTGCGAGAAGTTTGGGCGATCTCTTCTTGGCGCACCGGTAGCGCAATTCCGACGCCGTGATAATGCTGACGCAGATTGCATCGGGTCCAACCTCGGCGATGCGTTCAGCGACGACGCCCCTCGGGTTTCGGGCAAGCTCAGACACGATATTGGTGTCCAGCATATAAAGCCTGCTCACAGGTCGATTGCCTTCACAGGAAGCAGGGTATCGTCGACCTCGGGAAATTGATCCTCAGGACCAAGCGGCTCCAAACCTGCCAGTACTTCCAGGAGGTTCTTGCGGTGCACAGGCTCTATAATGAGCCGATTGCCGTCGCGGTGGATCATCACCCGGTCGCCGGGTAGCTCAAAGTCAGCCGGGATTCGTACAGCCTGACTCTTGTTGTTCCTGAAAAGCTTGGCCTCCCGTGGGGAGATAGGCTCTTGATGTCGGAAATTGGGCATATTGGGCTCTCATGTATATACACGTGCATATACTAGGCGCCGGCGAAGGTTTCAAGCGTGGTCTATGCCTTCCGCTGCCTTTGAAAAGGCTCGAGCGCGTTTCGCGGTTGGAATGCACCTATATGTAATGTTATATCAGCTCAAAATGCGGCGTAATAGATATTATGGAACATGCCGGAGCCACTCGTCATGTCGATCGACCTCTCGCTATCCGACTGAGCTGACCATGCCGGACTACATCAATCTCGCCGCGGCGCGCGACATGATCGCCGCCCGCGGGATCCCATGCTGCGGATGGCCGAGAACCCTTCCTTCCGACTTTACGCGCCTGAGAACCAGATTGCGTCCGCACGATCAGCAAATCCCTTTCGAACTGCGCGACGGCATTGAGCACCTGCATAGCCACCGTGCATGCCGAGCAAGGCGATAGATGCACGCCCAACCGAGTGGCAAGTTCTGCCAACTGAAGCTTTACGACGATCTTTCCGAGAGCGAACAGGAGCAGAAATTTTCAGGCCACGCCCTGCATGCCGGCCTTGCCTCCTCGGCCAAAGTCGACGAGAGCGCTACGTGCCATCGCTTCCAGATCAATCTCACTAAGGCCTCGGGGCTTTGAGAAGCCCTCCCCTGCCCCGAGCATGAAATCGCCAGGTAAAATTCGCGAGAGGAGTTTAGCAGTTTCAGTCACGGAGGCCTATTTGGTGCGGGCACGTGAAAATGAACAATCGAAAGCGACCGCTGGAGCATCCCATTTGAAATAGGCCTGTTTACCGATTCAATTGCGAGGAGGCGGGCGCCGATCTCTGCGAATGAACCCCGACTGAATGGTGCCTTCAGCTTCCGTTGCAAAGGGCGGTTCTAAAAGAAAGACGTTCAACCGCGGTCCTATCCGCCTGAGGAGACACACAGTCATGATCCGCACGTCTTTCATTGCAACCGCACTCGTCGCTCTCGTTGGCCTCACCGCCGCAGCCCCCGCCATGGCCAACGAAGTGCGTATCGAACAATATGGCTGGTCGAACTCTGCCGGTGGTGCGCAGGAAGGATACGGAAACCGGATCAGAACCTACCAGAACGGTGGCTACAACCGGATTGTCGGCCGTCAATATGGCCGCCATAATCTTTCGGCTGTGGGTCAGGAAGGCAATGACAACTACGGCGCCACCTATCAGAACGGCGACCGCAACGTAGCCGGCATCGGCCAGTTTGGCTCCAACCACACGACCATCCTTACCCAGGACGGCAATGGCAACATCGCAGCTGGCGTTCAGGTCGGCCATGGTTGCAGCGCCAATGTCAATCAGGGTGGCAACGGCAATGTCGCGGCCTTCGTCCAGGCCTGCCCGTAAGCGGCTGCTCGGTGATCAGACCATCAAGGGAGACGACCCATGCCAAATAGCATCAAACATCCACGCCGCCTGATGGCCATTCTTGCGCTGGTTCTGCTTCCCGTCGGTGCCGTTGCGGCCATGACGACTGCCAACCAATCTGACGGAGCGCAGCTTTGTGAAATCAAAGCAACGCCTGGAGCAGGTATGGTCAGACTGGATGCACTCATCCACGCCGACAAGCATGTCGGCGGGACTTACACCTTCCATGTCGAGAAATCAGGAGGCGCTGGAAGCTCCGCGGTCAACCAGAGTGGCGATTTTGATGCCACAGCGGGACATGCGGCAATTCTCAGCTCCGTCTCGCTCGACTCCAAGGGAGCCGAATACAGGGCGACACTGGATGTCGTGATCGGGGGCAAGAGTTTCAGCTGCACGAAGCAGATCGGTGGCAACTGAACGGCCTCCACACTTTGCAAATCCCTCTAAAAGGGCGCCGGCTTTCGGCGCCCTTTTGCTTTCGATCAGGCTGAAACGACTGAACAACAACTGAACGGGCAATTCCGACTGGGTTCAGCTGAAAGATGCGAAGGTTGATCATCGGCCAAGGCAGCCGGCAAATGGAGATCAGGATGACCCGCAACGTGTTTAAGATGCTTACCGTCACTCTTCTTGCCGGGAGCCTAGGGCTGGTAGCCTTGTCTGCTCCAGCCTATGCCGGCGGCCGAATCTCGGTCAATCTCGCCCCGGGCAATGCCGAGGATGCGGATCTTTTTTCAACCGGACTGCGCGTCTATTCGCTCTACCGCGGCCTGAAAGACGCCGACATTCGGCAGCTGGGCCGGGGCAATGCGGCTGGCATCGCTCAGGCTGGCCGTGGCAATCTCGGCTTCATCCGGCAGAGGGGCAATGGTCATTCCGCAACCTTGCGGCAGAATGGCAACTACAATGCTTATGGCATTTTCCAGTATGGGCGAAATACTGAAACCGACGTGGTGCAAGATGGGGATAACGGCAGTGGCGCTACCTTCAGCTATGGCTGGTAAGGCAGTTCACAACAGTCCCGAAGGCGATGTCACGTTGCTCCATCTACGCCTGGACAAGGCGCTTGCCCGCAATTTAGGTAGAAGCCCTCCCCGCAGGCAATCTTGGCCTTCCGAAAGACGGTTCGACAGGATCTTTACCCTGCGCACCGGCTATGACTGCTCTTGAACGGAGTCGAACCGGTGACCTCCCCATCTGCCGCCGCTTCCGCCATTTTTCGATCGTCAAAACAATTCACGACGAACAGGCCGTTGAATAGCTTGCGGAACCTATAAGTCGTTTTCCCCGGCGTGAATGCAGATCAGATTTGGGGGAGATTCTAGCTGCTCGACTTAGTCTGCCTGAGGATCTGGAAGGACATGGACACTACAGCAACATCGAGGCACCACGGTCGAGATAGGTATCGAGGAATTGTTCAAGACGGGGATTTCGCGGCTTCTTAAAGACCTCCTGGGGCGATCCGCTGAAGAGCACCTTGCCATGGTCGAGAAAGATGATCTGCTGGCCGACGGTCGCGGCAAAACCTATCTCATGCGAGACAACAACCATGGTCATGCCCTCGGCGGCCAGATCGCGCATGACGTTCAAGACTTCGCCGGTCAACTCTGGATCAAGCGACGAGGTCGGCTCGTCAAACAGCATGATCTTGGGCTTCAGCGCCAGAGCACGGGCGATCGCCACGCGCTGCTGCTGTCCGCCTGATAGCTGCGAGGGATAGTGCCCGGCCCGGCCCTCGAGGCCAACCTTGACGAGCTGGGCCATTGCCCGCTCCTCTGCATCCTTGCGGCTCATCTTGTGAACCGTCTTCAATGCTTCGCTGACATTGCCGAGGGCCGTCATGTGCGGCCAGAGATTGAACTGCTGGAACACCATGCCGATTTGGGCACGGATCGCCCGGTTGGTGGCGGCCGAGACGCGCTCGCGCCGTCCCTGAGAATCCTCGGTGAAGCCAAGCACCTCGCCGTTGATGGAGATCGTCCCGCGCGTTGCCTCCTCAAGGAAAGCCATACAGCGCAATAGGGTGCTCTTGCCGGAACCGGAAGGGCCAATGAGGCAGGAAACCCGTCCGGGCTCGATGGCGAGATCGATACCATGAAGGACCGTGGTCTCTCCGAAAGTCTTGATGAGATTCCTGACTGCTATTGCGGGGACGCTCATGCGTTGAAAAACCTGAATCTGGAAAGTTTCGTTTCAGCAAGGTTGCCAAGCCACTTCAGGCCGATAAAGCCGAAATAGGATTTTTTGCCGAAGGGCGGCTTGCCCTGGTCGAAGGCAAGGCATGTCATTCGCGCCGTTTCGGGCCGATGCCGCCACGGCACGCCTGCTTGAGACCGAGCGTGGTAAGGCCTGCCTGACCCTCATCCGGCAGACATGGCCAGAACAGCCGCACGGTCACCTATGTCGAGATCATCCATCCCGGCGACCGTTTCCAGTTTGCCGGCGACTTTCATCCGAGTAAAAAAAGCGCCAAGGATCAACTGCCGCGGAGAACCGCCTCTTGACCGAGAAACAGGCTATCCGGACAGTGCCGCTCAAGGGCTTGCAGGCGTTCGAAGCCGTCGGTCGCTGTGGCGGCGTAAGCGCCGCGGCCCTCGAGCTGAAGGTTTCCCCCGGCGCAATAAGTCAGCAGATCCGCAAGATCGAGAGCTTTCTCGGCGTCACCTTGCTGGAGCGCAACGGCCGCACTGTGGAGCTCACCCAATGGGGGCGGCTCTATCACCAGGAGATATCGAAGGGTTTCGAGCAATTCGCGCTTGCGGAACAGATTTTGGAACGCGCACGCAATGAGAATGCTCTGGTTCTCAGCGCCCTGTCTTCCGTCGTCAACAAATGGATAGGGCGCCGGATCTTTGACTGGCAGGCCCTTCATCCGAAGGCTCATGTCAGGATTGTCGGCCGCGACAAGGAACCGCGCATGGGCTTCGACGACGTCGATTTCCGCATAAGCTATGGATCGGATGTGCTGCAGCATGAACACTATACCGAACTGTTCCGCGATTGGGTTGTGCCGGCCTGCTCGCCGGCGCTGATCAAGGGCAAGGCGCCCTCCGTCGCGCGGCTTCTCGAATATCCACTCCTGCATGTTGAATGGGAGCGGCATTTCACACCCTATCCAAGCTGGCGCGAGTTTGCTGCTAAGACGGGCACCAGGTTCGAGGAGAGCACAGCCGGTCTTTCCTTCACTCTGTCGAGCAGTGCGATTGACGCAGCCGTCAACAAGCGCGGCGTCGTCCTCGCGCAGATGTCGATGATATCAGATGAGCTCGAGGCACAGACGCTCGTCATTCCCGTCGACATACGCATAGCACTGGCCGAAAGCTATTATCTCGCCTGGGACCGTGCGGCGTTGCAGAAGCCGCATGGGCGTGAATTCCGCGATTGGCTCATGGCTGTTTCCCGTCAGCAGGCCCTGGCGTCCGCGCCCAGGCCAACACTTTAGAAAAACTAAAACGGAACACAGCTGCGCAATATTGATGAAAACTTGTGCCTGACGATAACTTGCGCAGGGCGGTTTCCCGTGGGGTGGCGTGACCGACATGGCAGGAGAGCTCGATGGCACGAACCGACAAGATGAAACTCGGAACTTTCGTCTATACGTTCGGTTTTCATCCCGCCTCCTGGCTGCATCCGGCAAGCGACGTCAACGGCGCCAACGACTTCGCTCATCTGCTCGATGTCGCCAAACGATCCGAGGCGGCCAAATTCGATTTCATGTTCATGGCGGATTCTCCCGCCGCCGCCGTCGGCGATCCGAGTGCGCTTGCCCGTATTCCCACAAAGATGAACCGTTTCGAACCCCTCTCGCTGCTCTCGGCACTGGCGGTCACCACCAGGGATCTCGGTCTCGTCGCGACGGTGTCGACGAGTTACTACGAGCCTTTCAATGTCGCGCGTCTGTTCGCCTCGATCGACCATCTGAGCAAGGGCCGCGTCTGCTGGAATGTCGTCACGTCAGATCATGACGAAACCGGCTACAACTTCAATCGCGAGGGGCTCGATCCGCATGTGCTGCGCTACGAGCGCGGCAACGAGTTCGTCGATGTCGTCTTCGGCCTCTGGGACAGCTTCGAGGAGGGCGCACTGCTTCTCGACCGTGAAAACGGTGTCTATTATGACAAGGACAAGCACCATACGCTCAACCACAAAGGCAAGCACTTCCAGGTTCGCGGCCCCCTCAACATCGCGCGAACGCCCCAGGGCCGCCCTGTCATCGCCCAGGCGGGCGGTTCAGAACCCGGCATGGACATGGCGGCACGCACCGCCGAGATCGTTTTCAGCCTCGCATCGAATATCGATCGGAACCGCGCCTTCTACGAAAACGTCAAAAGCCGGATGCCGGCCTATGGGCGCGATCCGGACGACCTGAAAATCATGCCGGGCATCGTCACCAACGTCGGTGAAACCGAGGCCGAGGCAAAGGCGAAGGTGGATTATCTGATCGACAAGATGCATCCCGATGTCGGCCGCCTGATGCTTTCCGAATTCCTGGAAGCGGACCTGCGCGACGTGGCTCTCGACAAGCCCTTCCCCATGGATCGTCTGCCGGCGGCGCCCAAGGGATCGCGCGCCCTGTTCGACGAGTTGGTCGATTTCGTCAGAAGCGGCCGTACCGTCGGCGAACTCATCCGGCACTATGCCGAGAAGCATACCGGAAATGGCATGACGGGCACGCCGGCCCAGATCGCCGACTACATGGAGGAATGGTTCGAGACACGCGCCGCCGATGGCTTCATCCTGATGTTCCCGACCCTGCCGTCCAGTCTCGACGACTTCGTGCGGCTCGTTCTGCCGGAGCTTCGCCGCCGCGGGCTATTCCGCGAGGAATACGAAGGCAAGACCTTGCGTGAAAACCTCGGTCTTTCCATGCCTGTAAACCGCTTTGCCAAAACGCCGGCGCCGGCCCGATGAGTGCCGAGGCTCTGATCAGCGAAGCGGACTTCAAGCTTTCGATGCGTCATCTTGCCGGTGCGGTGAGCGTGATTACGGTCGGCGACGGGCAAGACCGCACCGGCTTCACCGCAACGTCGGTCTCGTCGCTGTCGGCGGAACTGCCTTCCGTGATCGTCAGCGTCAATCGGGCGTCTTCCTCATGGCCGGCGCTGCGGCGATACGGCTGCTTCTGTGTCAATGTGCTCGCCGCCGACCAGCAGCAGGTAGCGCAATCCTTTGCCGGTTTTGACGGGCGAAAGGGCACGGAGCGCTACGGCGATGCGGGATGGTATCATCTCAAGACCGGCGCGGCCGCCCTTGAAAATGCCCTGACCGTCCTGGACTGCAAGCTCGAAACGGCATTCCACTACCGTTCCCATGCGATTTTGGTCGGACATGTCTGCGCGATCGAAATCCGGCAAGGCATAGGACCGCTGCTTTACTGGCGCGGTGGCTATCACCAACTTCCGGCGGAGGTCGATCGCAGCGGCCTAGCGAAGGCGCTCGGACAATAGCCCAATCGAGGCGACATCCGCATTGGCAAAGGCGAGTCTGAGGTAGCGCTCCTGTCCCTCCCCGAAATAGGCGCCGGGCAAAGAAACAATGCCGGCTTCCCTAGCGAGCTTTTCGGCAACCTCTGACGACGATCGATCTGCGTGGGGATGGCGGACAAAGGCGAAATAGGCGCCGATCGCTCCGATCTCCCAATCCGGTAGCCCGGAAAAGACCTGCCTCAACGCGTGAGCCCTTCGGGCGATCTCCAGCCGGTTTCCGGCCCGCCAATCGGCGAGCGCCGGGAGAGCCGATGCAACGGCGATCTGAGCCGAACGCGGCGCGCAGATCTGCATGTTGTCCATCACCTTGGCGATGTCGGCGACGAGTTTGGGGCCTGCCGTGATCGCACCCAGCCTGTGGCCAGGAATGCAGAAGGATTTCGAGAAGCTGTAGAGAAGAACGAGCGTGTCCTCCCAGCCCGGCTGGGACAGCAGAGAGTGCGGCCGTCCGTAATCCTCGCCAAGGAAATCGCGATAGGTCTCATCGAGGATCAGCCAGGCGCCATATTTCCGGCAGAGAGCAAAAAGCTCATGAAGCAAGCTTGGCGAATACACCGCCCCTGTGGGGTTGTTGGGCGTAACGACGGCAAGCATCTTCGCGCCGGCCGCAAGTGCCGCCTCGGCCGAACGCGGATCGGGAAAGAACCCGTTGGCAGGATCGCAGTCGACCAATTGCCGCCCGATCCCCAGCATCGACAGCGTCGTGTCATGATTGAAATAGAAGGGATTGGTGAGCGCTACGGTATCGCCCGCGCCAGCAAGCGCAATCGCCGTACACATGAACGCCTGATTGCAGCCGGCGGTGATGTGGATATTGGCAGCCGAAAGATCGGTGTCGTAAAGCTCGGCAACATGGGCAGCGTAGGTCTTGCGCAATAAAGGCTCGCCCTCGATTGGCCCGTATCCCGTCATAGCCTGTTGTCCGGCCGCCTCGGCAAGAAGCCGCAGCATCACCGGATGCGCGGGATAGCCGGGCACGGCTTGCGACAGATCGATGAGCGGCCCTTTTTCTCCGCTGTATTCGCGGCTCCAGGCAACGACGGACGGAATGGGCGGGGCAGAAAGGCGGGAAACGAGCGAATTGGACTTTGCGGTGGTCATAACGATTTCTCTTTGATCCCGATTGCTACAACGATAGCAATGGCTTTCTCAACCTCTTTGTTGGGTGAGACGAAACTGAAGCGGAGACGCATGCGGGTGGTGTGCGCACAAAATGCGGCTCGAACAGCTGCGCCTGGACGAAGAGCTGGGCTATTGAAACCGTAACCGCCCGCGATCTGCCAGAGCAATCCGGCACCACCGACAATCGCGATGACCAATGCTGCCGCTATTTCGTATAAGAGCTCGCGAGCGACTGACATCAAAAGTTCTCTAAAAGCATATAGTTAGGTTAGGTGTGCGGCGTGACGCGCTAGCGCTCGAGATCAAGTTGCTTATAATGCCGTCCATGCCGGAGCTGTAACCCTCATCTCGGTTGGTCGACGGTATGTCGGTGGTACGGGCAACACGGGGCTGACCCACCGAATCGCCCAAGACCAGAGGCCTATCCGACGGCGGGGCATCGCCGGCCTAGGCGCCAGCGCCAGGTCCGAGATCAATCGCCGTTCCTGCCTGGCGCTCGGCCTGCCAGGCCGCCGCAGCTGAGGCCTGCTGAGCCAGAGCGACTTGCCAGGGCGGGAGGGCGGCGAGACGAGCGTACCAGAGAGCGATTTCAGGGTACGGGGCTATGGAAAGCCCAATCCGCGCCGCCGAGGGTATGATCGCGCCAACCGAGAAATCGGCGACGGTCAGAGCCTCGCCCGTCAGCCACGTCCGTCCGTTCAGCGACCGGTCGAGCACGGCGGCGAAGCGCGCGAAGTTCTGCTCCCCGCGAGCAATGAACGCGGCGTCCGGCGGTCCCAGACCCAGCACGGCCTTGGAGGTCTTTTCGAATGCGACCATGCCCCACGATTCCGCATCCCAGTGAGCCCGGAGGCGCGCTATGAGCAAACCGAATCCATTTCCCTGGCTTTTGTGACCGCCCTGCAGATCTTGCCGCCTCGCCAACTCGTCGTCCTGATCCTGCGCGATGTCCTCGGATTCCACGCTAACGAAGTAGGCGGCATGCTGGACACGACCGTCGAATCGGTCAAAAGCGCCCTCAAACGCGCGCGTGCAGGAATGCAGCGCCGACTGCCGGTGACCACTGCCATGGAGCCGCCGCCTGGTAGCGCCTCACCTGCAGAGGACGCGATCTTCGCGAAGTTCGTCAGCGCCTACGAATCTGCCGACATCGACGCGTTGGTGGCTCTATTGACCGGTGACGTCTTCCTGTCGATGCCACCGATACCGCTGGAATACCAGGGACGAGACAGCGTGGCCCGCTTCTTCGCATTCATTTTCGGCTCGGTGCAAGGGTTCCATTTGGTGCGGACGCGAGCCAACGGCCAGCCGGCTTTCGGGGTCTACCGACAAACCTCCACCGGTATCCACGGAGTGGGCCTCTTCGTTCTCACTCTCTCCGGCGACCGAATCAGCGCCATGACCCGCTTCGAAGACACCGTCCTCCCGATATTCGGCCTACCGCAATCCCTCCCGAGTACACAGTAGACCGCCTTTGCCCGCACCAATGCGACAGGGTGGCACCTGCAGCCAGATGAACCAAGGAGGCCCCGAGGGCCATCCGCCTGCGACGTTCGGATCCTGGTATCGACCGAAGCCGTCGGTCACGCTAGTCATCTTCCGTGAAGCCAATCTGCACTTGGACTTCCGAAGTATCTTTGCGATAAGCCCCGGTTTGCCTGCACTACCACCAGCTCCGGTTCGAAAGCCCGCACAGGACCTTCTCAAGCTGCGCAATTTCGGTAGCGGAGACCTCGTGTGACCTATCCGGCAGTATGTCGCAATGGAGCCGCGCCCGAGCCCGGGCGAGGGCCGCAGCAGTCTGGGCGAAGGCATCGACGGGTATCCACGGGTCCTTGTCGGAACCGGTTAGGTAGACCGGCAGCCGGTCGAGATCGGCAAAGGGCCTGTCGCAAGCCGGCGTGCCGACGCGGCAACCGGTCAAGCTTGCCAGGGCGCCGTTCCACGGACCGTGCCGCATCGCATACTCGACCGCGAGGCAGGCGCCTTGGCTGAAGCCGCCGATGACGAGCGGTTTCGGGTGGTTGTTCGCCCCGGGAAGGTCGCCGATCAGTTGCCTGACATAAGCGATCGCCTGCTCGAGCTGTTGCCGGGTGGGATCCGTCAGCACGTCGGTCGCGCGCGCGTCATACCAGCTGTTGCCCCGGGCCCGCGGCAGCACGAAGGCGACGCCGGGCACCTTGAGCTTCGAGATCACCTGTTCCTGCATGTCCTCTGGCGACTGGGTACGCCCGTGGATGAAGACGCAGTGCACCAGGGCCTCCTCGGGGCTCGCGCCGCGGAGGAGCGGTGTGTCGTGGTTCGACATGGCGCCGGACTCAGAATGTCGCGGGTTCGAGACCTGCAATCAGTTCCTGCCGGCGATCTTCGAACCATGGTGGGAACACCAGCGTCGTGCCGATCTGGCCCGCCGGTTCGTCGAGCGCCCAACCGCCTTCGACCGACCAGGCGATCTCGAACAACGCCCCGCCGGGCGAGCGGACATAGCAGGACTTGAAATAGTTGCGATCCTTTTGATCCGAGACGTCGGTAAAGCCGAGGCCTTCGAGATGCGCCTTGAGCTCGAGCTGGTTTTCCTCGTTGCCGGTGTTGAGGGCGAGGTGATGGATCGTGCCGCCGGCCAGCGTCCAGGTGCCCTGCGGGCCGGTGGATTCGTGCAGCACCTCGACGATGCTGCTCGGCCCGCCGGCATTCGGCACGGAGAACATCAGGCCCTCGTCGCTGTCGGCTTCCTTCTTCATCGACATGCCGACGCCGAGGAACTCGTCCATCGCGGTGCGGTCGAAGACGGCGATGGCCGCGCCATAGATGCCCTTGATGCCATGGGCGGCGTTCACGTGCTGCGCTTCATTGACGATCGCCGGACGGTTGTCGGCCGGGCTTTCGACCAGTTCATGCGGAATGCCGCATGGATGCTTGAAAGCGACGCGGGTAATGCCGAAGCGCGAAATCTTGGCGGCATCGACACCCTTGCCGTTCAGCCGGTCGATCCAATAGTCGGCCGAACCGACCGGGATGGCCTGCTGGATGATCTTCGACTGGTTGGTGCCGCGCTTGCCGAAGACGGCCGGCTTGCGGAAGGGGAAAGTGGTGATGATAGTCGAGGCGTCGCCGTTCCGCGAGCCGTAGTAAAGGTGATAGACGGGGATGGTACCGTCGAACAGCACCGTGCGCTTGACCGAATAGAGCCCGAGCACCTTGGTGTAGAAGTCGTAATCCTCCTGCACACCGTCGGTGCAGAGCGTCAGATGGTGATAGCCGCTAACAAGGGCCATGTCGTCCTCCTCCAAAGACGTTGCGAATTCCGGATGCGGTTCCTCCACCGTTGTCATCCGGAACCACGGCGCAGCCTGCGTGTCGCAAACATCCCGTGAATGTGCCGACTATAGCCGATCCACTCCGCTCCTGATTGACATTGTTCATGCAAGCTATAGCAATTTGCTATGAAGATCGTCGAAGCGCACCTCGTCCAGCTCGCCGCCGTCATCGAGACCGGCGGTGTCACCGAAGCGGCCGCCATGCTCGGCATGACGCAGTCGGCGGTGTCGCGCACTCTCTCGATCCTGGAAAAGCGCATCGGCGAGCCGCTCTTCGTTTCCGGCCGGCGGCCGATGCAGCCGACACCGCTCGGTGAGCAGCTCGGCCAGCAGGGCAAGGTCATCCTGGCATCGTCGCGCAAGGCGATGGAGATCATCCGCAGCTTCAAGTCCGGCTCGTCGGGGCGGGTGCGGATCGGCGGTGTGCCCTTCTTCATGGATGCGGTTGTGTCGCCGATGATCGCCTCGTTCCAGCGCGGCGAGCCGGGCATCATGGTGCACCAGTCCTATGGCAACTATCCCGACCTCGTCGCCGAACTGGATTCCGGTCAGATCGACCTCGCAGTGACCCCGACCGGATCGGTGGATCTGCGCGCTGACTTGCACTTCGAGCCGATCCTGACGGCGCGCAATGTCCTGACCTGCGGCGCCGGCCATCCGTTGGTCCGCAAGCGCAACCTCACGACCGAGGACATCGTCAATTATCCCTGGATCGCGCCGTTGCCCGGGTCTCCGCTGGTGCTCGACCTGCACAATATTCTGCTGACGCTGGGGCTGGCGGAGGTGTCGCTACGCTATGCCGGCGGGTCGCTGTTGAGCGTCGTCAATTACCTCGCGGGCACCGATGCACTCGCCATTCTGCCGCATTCCGTCGTTCATGCCTTCCGCGGCGAGAATAAGATCAGCATCATTCCGCTTGATATTCCGCAGCCCGAGCGCGTGCTCGGCGTTATGACGCGCAAGAAGCCCTATTCAAACCCGGCCGGCCGCAAGTTTGTCGGCCATATCCGGCGGGAATTCGCTGAACTCCGGCGAGCGGTCGAGAAACACGAAAAGACAATCCAGTGGGTACAAGGACCGTTCATGGGCGAGCGCGAGCGTATCTTATCCGCCGACTGATACGGTGCTGAAAACGCACAGGAGAGGATGCGGTGCACGCATCCTCTCCTGTCGTCATTATGTCAGGTGCGGCTTCTCGCCAGCACGAAGTTATGCGCCACTTCCCAGAAATCGCCGGCGAATTCGTATCTTTTCGCGCGCCCCGGATCATTCACCCGGTTGAATTTCGCCAGCAGGCTTTTCTTGACCCCGAAAACTGCGTCCGAGTGGATATAGGGATCGTCGGGATCGAAGATATGCGTCGTCAGCGTCTCGAAACCGTCGGCGCTGATGATGTAGTGCAGATGAGCCGGGCGGTAGGGGTGGCGGCCGAGATGGCCGAGCAACTGCCCGACGGGGCCGTCATCCGGGATCGGGTAGTATTTCGGCTTCACGGCGCGGAACCAATAATGTCCATTCGGACCGGTCCGGAAGATGCCGCGCAGATTGAAGTCGGGCTGGATGCCCTTCTGCTGTACGTCATAGAAGCCTTCGTCATTGGCCTGCCAGACATCGATGACGGCATTGGCGATCGGCTTGCCCTCAGTGTCGAGGATACGGCCCTCAATGACCATGTCCTCGCCCTTGCTGTCGAGGCAGATATTGGCGCCCATCGGCAGTTCCGGAGCATCAGCAACGTGGAACGGGCCGAGCACCGTGCTTTCGGACGCGCCCGAGGGCTTTCGGTTGTTGATCGCATCAACCAGCATCGACACGCCGAGCACGTCCGACAGCAGGATAAATTCCTGCCGCCACTCGTTGCACATCTGGCCGGTTCGGGTGAGGAAGAGGATGGCCTGCATCCATTCCTCCTGTGTCGGCTCCAGTTCCTTCACCGCCTCATGCAGCTTGCGGGTGATGACGTCCATCACCTCCTTCAAGCGCTCGTCCTTGGCCCCGGCATTGCGGCCGGTCACGACCTCGACCGAGTTCCCCTCGGTGAAATAGCCCTTCTCATCCGCTCCCATCATCGCCTCACCGATCCAGAATTGTTGTCAAAACGCGGCGCAACTCGGCTGCTGGGTCAACGGCCAGCCGTTCGCAGCGCCATACGACGTGGTGGTCCGGCCGCACCAGGACGGCGCCGGCATCGCCCACCTCGCGGGCACGCGCCCAGTCGCCATAGTGATCCTGCCATGTTTGTCGTGGCCCGATGATATGGGTTGCGAGCGGCAGGCCGAGTTCCGCCGACAGGACTTCTGCTGCATCGACCCAGGCCCGGCCGCCGATACCGGTCAGGAGGGTGAACTTGCCGTGACCGCAGAGATCGAGCGTTGAGGCCTTCCGGTTACCCTCGCCGAACAGCCAGGCATGCGGCAGGCGCGCGCCGGGCCAGGTCGTCTGCTCGAAATGCAGTTCCTGATTGCGGGTGAATGGGGGCTCGGGCTGACCGTCGGCTGCGACCGCTGAGGATTTGTAGCGGTGGTTCATCTCTACGCCATGGGCGTCGAATTCATAGACCTTGAAGGCGATCGCCTCGCGCAGCGCCGCGCGCTGGTTCTCGGCGACCGTGCTGTCATCGCAGCGACGATCCATGTTTTCCTGCATCTTCACCGGGTCGATGGAATCGAGCAGGCCGAGCGCGCCGAAGATCGGGCCGAACTCCTCGATCGACTGGTTGGCGCGTGTGACGATCTGCTTTGCGATCGGCGCGCGCTCCTCGGTATAGGTTTCGAGCAGGCCGGCGCCGGCATGGCCCTTGATGACCATGGCGAGCTTCCAGGCGAGGTTGAAGGCGTCCTGGATCGAGGTGTTGGAACCAAGCCCGTTCGACGGCGGATGGCGGTGGATCGCATCGCCCATGCAGAAGACGCGGCCCATTTGGGTGCTCGTGGCGTAACAGTTGTTGACCGTCCACGTGGAGACCGAGGTGATCTCGATGTCGATATCGGGATCGCCGATCAGGTCTCGGGCCACGCCCTCGGCAAAGGCGTTGTCGACTTCCGGCACACCCTGGCTGATGTCATAGCCCCAGTTGATCAGCCACTCGTTCCATGGCCGGATCATGCGCACCAGCCCCATGCCGATGCCGCCGACATTCGAGCCCGGCTGCAGCACCCAGTAGAGGACCGACGGGCGGTGGGCGACGTAGCGGGTGAGATCAGCCTTGAACAGGATGTTCATCGAACCGGCCACGCCCATTTTGCCCTCGAAAGGCAGGCCGAGATGCTGCGCCACCAGCGAATTGCCGCCGTCAGCGCCGACCAGGTACTTCGAGCGGATGGTGATGTCCTTGCCGGTCAGGCGGTCCCGGCAGGTGGTCGTCACGCCATCGGCATCCTGCACGTGGCTCACATATTCGGTGGACATCCGCGCCTGCGTCCCCCGCGCGCATGCCGTCTTGAACAGCAGCGGCTCCATGAAGGTTTGCGGCAGGTCGTTCATTTCAGCGGGCGAGGAGAGCAGATGCTCGGCCTTGGACTTCGGATGGGTGCCCCAGGTCTTGAGACGGCCGAGTTCCTCGCCGGCGAGCGCGGTGCAGAACACGTTCTCGCCCATGATGTCCTGCGGGCTGCAATGGAGGTAGGCCTCCGCCTCGACCTCCTGACCGAGATCGCGCAGCACTTCCATGGTGCGCTGGTTGGTGATGTGGGCGCGCGGCGTATTGGCCAGCCAGCGATAACGGTTGATCGCCATGTTCTCGACGCCGTAAGTCGCAAGCAGTGCCGCGGTCGCCGAGCCCGCCGGGCCGGTTCCAATGATCAGGACGTCGGTTTCAATGTCGGCCATCAGTCACTCCCTCTGATGTCTTTGGTTTTGGGCTGGCCCGCCAGGATACGGCGGACGGGAAAGAGCTGGAATCCGGTGTGGTCCGTGAACAGGCCCCAGAGGCCGCGCGGCGCAAACAGCATGATCAGGATGCCGATCAAGCCGAGAATCAGCAGATACCAGGAACCGTAGTCGGCCAGCAGGCTCCGCAGGATGTAGAACACGATCACGCCGATGATCGGCCCCTCGATCGTGCCGATGCCGCCGATCACCACGATGAAGATCACATAGGCCGTCCAGTCCGGAACGGAGAAGGCGGCATCCGGCGAGATGCGCGCCTTCTGCACATAGATCAGCGCGCCGGTAAGGCCTGTCGCCAGTGCCGCGACCAGATAGACGAAGGACTTCGTCAAGAGTGGATCGACACCGACCGAGCGCGCGGCCTCGCGGTTGTCGCGCACCGCGGCGAGCCCCAGGCCCTGCTTCGAGCGAAGCAGCTTGTAGATCGAACCGATGGTGACCACGGCCAAAAGTAACGCCAGCCAGTAGCAAATGATATCGGTGGCCTGCGGCCCACGCACGCCGAGCAGGTCCGCGACGAAGCGCACGCCGAGCATGTCGCGGGTTGCGCCTGACGGCAGCGACGTGCCGGTTCCGCCACCCAGCGCTTTCCACTGCGCGAGCGACAGCCGCACGATCTCGGCGATGACCCAGGTGCCGATGGCGAAATAGGCGCCTTGCAGGCGGAAGACGAAGAAGGCCGTGGGCACCGACAGCGCCAGCGCCGCAAGCCCGCCGAGCATGATGGCCGCCATCGGATCCATTCCGAGCAGGCTGACGCCGGCAAACATCGCATAGGCACCAAAGCCGACAAAGGCCTGCTGGCCGACGGAGACCAGGCCGGCATAGCCGGCGAGTAGGTTCCAGCACTGCGTCAGCACCAGCATGGTCATGATGAAGAACAGGTCCTGGACGACCGAGCGCGAGACGAAGAGCGGCGCGGCGATGGCCAGCACCACCAAGATGAGGATCACCAGCATGGATGCGGAGGAGCGTCCCGTGCGAGTCGAGATGGTCCAAGAGGGGGAAAGGTGATCGCTCATATCAATCCACCGCCCGTGGGAAAAGGCCGCGCGGCCTGACTACCAGCACCAGCAAGAAGGCAATATGGCCCGCGAGGATCTGCCATTCCGGATTGATCGCGGCGCCCACGGTCTGCGCCACACCTATGATGATGCCACCGGCCAGCGTCCCCCAGAAGGAGCCGAGCCCGCCGATGATCACGGCCTCGAAGGCGTAGATCAACCGTGCTGGTCCCATGGTCGGATCGAAATTGGCGCGTGTGCCGAGATAGAGTGCTGCGATCGTCACCACCATCATGGCAAGCCCGGTGGCCGTGGCGAATATGCGCTCGGCGCGAATGCCCATCAGGCCCGCCGTGGCGCTGTCGTCCGAGGTGGCGCGGAAGGCACGGCCGAGCGGGGTGCGGTAGAAGACGAGGTTGAGCGCGACGATGACGCCCACCGCCGACAAGAAGGTGAGCAGCGGCATGGCGCCGATGCTGACGGGACCGATCTTCAGCGATGCCGTTTCCAAGGCGCCCACCGAAATCCTGCGGCTGTCGGCCGAAAAGCCCTCGAGCAGGCCGTTCTGGATCACGACCGAAAGGCCGAAGGTCACGAGCAGGGGCGGAAGTATATCGTTGCCAAGCGTCCGGTTGAGCACAAGGAATTGCAGTGCCCAGCCGAGTGCGAACATCACGGGCAGCGCGACCGCGGCGGCGGCGAATGGATTGAGACCGAGCGCCGAGACCAGCAGCAGGACCAGAAAGGCGGCCAGCACGATCAGATCGCCATGGGCGAGATTGACCAGCCGCATGATGCCGAAGACGAGGCTGAGACCCGCCGCGAAGAGTGCGTAAAGGCCGCCGAGCAATATCCCCTGAATGATCGTGTCGAGCCAGCTCATCGCGCATGCGCTCCGAAATAGGCGGCGTGGATATCCTCGCGGCTCAGCGTTGTCGGTGCGCCTGTCAGCGTCACCCTTCCCTCCATCATGCAGTAGACCCGGTCGGCCACTTTCAGCGCCTGGCCGATGTCCTGTTCGATGATGACGATCGATGCGCCCGTCGCGCGAATTTTCGGAAAGGCCGCGTAGATGTCCCTGACGACCACGGGGGCGAGGCCGAGGCTCACTTCGTCGCAGAGCAGCACACGCGGATTGGAGATCAGCGCGCGGCCGATCGCGACCATCTGCTGTTGTCCGCCCGACAGCGCCGTGCCGGGACGGTGGCGGTGCTCCTTCAGCACCGGAAAAAGATCGTAGATGGTGTCGAGCGACCACGCACCGTTGCCAACCCGGCCGTATTTGCCGATCAACAGGTTCTCCTCGACGGAGAGGGAAGGAAAGAGCCGACGGCCTTCCGGCACCATGGTGATGCCGAGTTGCAGGACATCCGGAGCGGCCAGCGCGCCGATCTCCCCGCCGTCGAACCGAATATGTCCGGGCACATTGCGGATCAGGCCGGAGATCGATCGCAGCAGGGTCGATTTGCCCGCGCCATTGGCGCCGATCACGGCGACCGTCTCGCTTTCATTCAAGGTGATATCGACGCCGAACAGCGCCTGGAAGTCGCCATAGAAGGCCGTCAGACCATGTGTCTCGAGCAGCGCCATCAGACATCGATCCCGAGATAAATTTCGCGCACGTCCTTTGAAGCCATGATCGTGTCGGGATCACCGTCCCCGATCACCCGACCGAAGTGCAGGACGATGAGCCGGCTGACGACCGAATTCAGGGCATGCAGCACATGCTCGACCCAGATGATGGAAACACCGCGCCCATGGATGTCGCGGATCGTTTCCACCAGTTCCTGGCATTCTCCTTCCGTTAACCCACCGGCAATTTCGTCAAGCAGCAGGATCTTCGGGTCCGTCGCAAGCGCGCGGGCCAGTTCGAGGCGCTTGCGCTGAAGGAGCCCCAGGCTTCCGGCCAGCTGGTTCGCCTTGGAATAAAGCCCGGTCTCGACAAGGATGTCGGCACAGCGGTCGCCGACCTCTCGTTCGACCTTGCGCGATCCGAAGGCGCCGGCAACCAGCAGGTTCTCGAATACTGTCAGCTTTTCGAAGGGCTGCGGGATCTGGAACGTCCTGCCGATCCCGGCGAGGCAGCGCGCCATCGGCGGCTGTCGCGTCATGTCGTTGCCGTCGAGCCGGATGGTGCCGGCATCGACGCGGATATTGCCGGTGATGAGGTTGAATAGCGTCGACTTGCCGGCGCCGTTTGGCCCGATCACGCCGAGCGCCTCGCCCTTTTCCAGCGCAAACGAAATCTGGTCGGCGACCTTCAGGGCGCCGAAGCTTTTCGATACCTGGTCGAGGGCGAGTATGGGCATGGCTCAGCCGATAGCTTCCATCTTGCCGCCCGTCGGAATGTTCGGCGCGGTCTGATTGTCGACGATGACAAGGTCGTAGCCGCCGCCGTCCTTGAGGCGCCACTGACCGCCGACCAGCGGCGTCTTGGCGATGTTCCTGGCGGCAAAGGGCGGCACATTGGCACCGTCCCAAGCCACCTTGCCGACGATCGTTTCGATGTTCGAGGCGGCGATGGCGGCGATAACCGCTTTGCTGTCGGTCGCGCCGGCACGCTTCATCACGTCGACGGCGACCTCGAACAGCGCATGGACGAAACCGATGGGCTGGGTCCAGGGCCGGCCGGTGACCTTGGTGAAGCCTTCAGCGAGCTCACCGGCACTCTGGCCGGTCAGCGACGACTTGAACGGATGGCTCGCCGACCACCAGACTTCGCAGGAAAGGTTATGCCCGTTCTTGCCGAGCGCCTCGACCGCCTGCGGGAACAGGATCGCCTTGCCGATGGAAGCGACCTTGGGCTTGAAACTCTGCTGCTGCGCCTGATTCCAGAATGTGGTGAAATCCGGAGGGATCATCACGCCGGTGATGATGTCGCTGCCGTCGGACTTGAAGGCGTTGATCTGGGCGGAAAAGTCGTCGGTCAGATTCTGGTATCGGCCCGGATCCTTGAGCGTATAGCCGAGCTTCTCCAGAACCGGCGGGAAGCCGACGACCTTGTCGCCCCAGGCATTACCATCGCCGTCATTTGGAAACAGGCCGCCGACCTTCTTGTTGGTCTCGAGCTGGCCCCACATATTGGTATAGACCGCAATGACGTCCTCAAGTCCCCAGAAAAAGTGGAAGGCGCTGTTGAACGGTTTCCACGATCCCGGATCGCCCGGATTTGCCTGCTGGCCGATGAACCAGGGCTGCCAGGGGGCTGCCGTCGAAATGCAGGGCACCTCTTCCGCCTCGCAGGTCGTGGCCACCGGATTGGTCGTTTCCGGCGTCGATGCCACGAGGACGAGATTGACCTCGTCGCTGACGATCAGTTCCTTGGCAACTTCGGCGGCGCGGTTCGGATTGGACTGACTGTCCTTCACCACGACTTCGTAATTCAGGCCGGCCGCCTTGGCGGCGGCCATGAAACCATCGATGATGAACTTGTCCGCCTCGGCGAAAGCGGCGAGTGGGCCGGTCTGCGGGCTGATATAACCGAGCTTGATTGGGGCGCCCTGGGCGACCGCCGGCATGGCGAGGCCGGATGTCGCCGCCAATGCACCCGTGGCGGCGGCGGACTTCAGCAAGTCACGTCTCGTAATCATATTCATTCCTCCTCCCAAAAGAATTCAATATGGCGGTCGTGTTCCGCTCCAGGCGTCCTGTAACAGTGCGCGGATCGCCGTCCGGTCGATCGTTCGCGGATTGGAATAGGGGTTCTTGGTCGCGATGTCGGCCGCCCGGTCGAGATCGGCCTCGCTGAGGCCGAAATCGCTCAGCGCCATCGGCGAGCCGATGGATTTGGCGAAGTCGTAAAGTGCCTGTCCGGGCGTCGCGTCACCGAAAATGTCGGAGATCGGCGTCATCAGGTCCGGTACGGCCGACGCATTGAATCCGATTGTATGCGGCAGCATCACCGAATGGGTTTCGGCATGCGGCGTGTCGAAACTGCCGCCCAAAGTGTGGCAGATCTTGTGATGCAGCGACATCGAAATCTGGCCGAGAACGGTCCCGCAGAGCCATGCGCCGTAAAGCGCCTTTTCACGTGCGGCGCCGTCGTGCGGACTGTCGATAAGGACGGGCAACGCGTCCTTGAGCGCGCGCATGCCATCGATGCTCATCATCGTCGTCATGGGATTGCGATCGGGCGCGTAGAGCCCTTCGGCGGCATGCGCAATCGCATTCAGGCCGCTGGTGATGCTCATGCCGACCGGCAGGCCGAGCGTGAGTTGCGGATCATAGATCACGACTTCGGGCGTGACCTTCGGGCTGCGCAGCGTGGTCTTGGCGCCGTTCTCCGTCTGGCCGAGGATCGGCGTGACTTCGGAGCCGGCATAGGTCGTGGCAACGACGATCTGCTGGATATCGGTGCGATAGGCCATGGCCTTTCCAAGCCCGGTCGTCGAGCCGCCGCCGAGCGAGACGACACAATCCGCGCCGAGCTCGGCCGCGCGTGCGACGGCGCGTTCGGTGACGTCGACCGGCGTATGCATGGTCGCCTCGGTGAAGGTGCCGACCGAGAGATTTCCGAGCCGCTTCGACATGGCTTGCGCATCGGATGCCTGGTGCGGCGTCGACAGCACAAGCGCGCGGCGGCATTCCAGGGCCTCCACCCATTTGCCAACATCGCCACTCGTCCCGTTGCCGAAGACGATGCGCGCTGCGCTGCCCTGATAGGTGAAGGATAGGGTCATGTCGTCCCTCGTCCCTTCTTCGCCCTGGCCATGGCGAAGGTGAAGTCGAGCGTCGACGCATCCCCCTTCCCGGTCGGTTTGAATTCCCCGATGAGTTCGTCCTTCACGCCGAACAAGGCGTCCTGGCCGAGATGCGGATCGCTGCCGTCATAGACATGCGTGCTGATCGTCTCAAAGCCATCGGCCTTGATCAGGAAATGGAGATGTGCCGGACGGCGCATGGCAAAGCCCAGTCCTCCCAGCATCTGCCCGACCGGGCCGTCGCCGGGCACGGCATAGCCGCCCGGACGCACGGTCTTGTAGCGGAAGCAACCCTGGTCGTCGGTGGTGAAGATGCCGCGAAGGTTGAATTCCGGCTGCTGGTCCGGCTGCTGGTTTTCGTAGAAGCCTTCGCTATTGGCCTGCCAGGTCTCGACCGTGGCGCCGGCGATCGGCTTGCCGTCGAGATCCTGCACATGGCCGCTGACGGCAAGCGTCGGGCCGACGCCGTCGAGCGATATGTTGGCATCGAGCGCCAGCCGTGGCGCATCGGCCCGATAGAAGGGGCCGCGCACCGTATTGGGCGTCGCGCCCTTCGGCCGGTTCGTGTTTATTTCCTCGACGAGTGCGGTGACGCCGAGCAGGTCGGAGAGCAGCACCCATTCCTGCCGGCGGCCGTCGCTGGCATGGCCGACATCGGTCAGGAATTCCATTGCCCGCCGCCAGTCGGCTTGCGACGGACGGGTCTCCCGAACGAGCTTGTGCAGATGCTCTATGAAAGGAACCATGAACGCTTGCAGCGGTCCCGCGGTGTGCTTGTCGAGCCGCTCGGCGACACGCTGCGCAGAGTTGCGCTCACTGAACGATATGTCTGGCATGACTCCTCCAATGACGAGAACCTAACAGGCCGAAATAGAGTGCTTGATAATTTTTTCGGCGATTTATATTCGTTATTGTTATGAAGATCGATGAAAGGCATCTTGCGCAGCTCGCAGCGGTCGTCCAGGCAGGCGGAGTGACTGAGGGGGCGACCATGCTCGGGCTCAGCCAACCGGCTGTGTCGCGCACGCTTGCGATGCTGGAAAAGCGTCTGGGCGAGCCGCTTTTCCTCAAGGGCAGACGGCCGCTGCAACCCACGCCGCTCGGCCGGGCGCTGGCCGATCACGGCCAGGCCATATTGACCTCTGCCCGCAAGGCATCGACCCTTGTGGAAGGCTTTCGCCATGGTCGCACCGGGCTGGTGCGCATCGGCGGCACGCCTTTCTTCATGGATGCTCTGATTGCTGGCATGGTCGCAGGCTTCCAGAATTCCTTTCCCGACGTCCGCGTCGAGCAGAGCTACGGCTATCTTTCCGAACTGCGCGCCGCCATCGTCGCGGACCGGATCGATCTCGCCATCTGCCCGATCGACATACTCGAAGAGGGCTCCGGCATGCATTTCCAGGAACTGTTGCCGGGCCGCAATGTCGTGGCCTGCCGCGTCACGCATCCGCTGCTGCTCAAGCGCAAGCTTGCGGGTCCTGAACTGCTCGACTTTCCCTGGATAGCGCCGCCGCCCGGCAGTCCATTGCTCGCCGATCTGCGCAGCCTGGTTCTCTCGCTCGGCGCCACCGAGACCAAGATCCGCTATGCGGGTGGTTCGCTGACGAGCGCGATCAACTACATGAAGGAAAGCGATGCATTGACGATCCTGCCGCATAGCGTCGTCTTCGCCTATCGCAACGATAGGGCAATCACCGCGCTGCCGGTCGAAATCCCCCACCCGGAGCGGGCGCTCGGCCTGCTCCGGCGCTCGGGCGATCCCGGGGCACCCGCCATCGAGGCGTTCTCGGCCCATCTTCGCAAGAGTTTCGAGAATCTGAGGCATCTGATCAAGCGCCACGAACAGTCCGTGATCTGGGGCATGTAGCGGGGAAGCCGGCGGGCATTCGCCGGCATTTTTCTCAGAAGGTCGCAGAATCGTCCGGCCACAACAGCACCGGCGCCGAGGCGGCGTCGACCACCGGACCCAGCGCGTGCCAGGCCCGGTTGGAATAAACCAGCGCCTCGGCCTGTCGCGTCGCATGCGCGCCGCCGGCGCAGCGAAGTCGCTGGTCTGCGCCAGATCGGGATGACATCCGTGATGGTGCTGGCAAGACCTGCCAGACACGCGCCGGCAAGCGCTTGCATCAACGGCCTGCGATTCAGCATAGCGGCTGGCCGTCGGTCACATCGAGCAGAAGGATCGCGAAAATCACGAGATAGATGGCGAGCACAATACGCTGCTGCCAGACGATGCGGCGCGATCCGGCAATACGCCTCTCAAGGCCAGGCGGCGTCCTGTCAGGCTTGCGAAGCTGCATACGGAACAACAGGTCGTCGACGGCGGCAAGACCGGCGGTCTCCGTCTCGTGGCTCGACGCGAGGCGAAACAGCAGCGCATCGAAGAGGAGATGGACAGCCAGCGCAAGGACTATCACGAAGAAAACTAGCATCAAGAGCCAGCCGAACGATGGAGCGAAGCCTCGATATCCTATGATGATCGGGCCGACAATCAGTGGGAGCAGCGCTGTCAGCCCGGAGAAGATTGAATTGCGACCGAGATTTCGCGCGGCGGCCGAGGCTGTCATCTTCCACTGCGTCATCGCAGGCCCTCCGTCACGGCATGGAGACTTTCCACGGGCAGATGAACGCGCCACCCCGCCCGTTCGATCAGTCGCAGCGCTTCGGCAGCATCGTCGCAACGTCGGCTGATGAGCAGCCAACGCACGATGACGCCGGCGCTCCGCTGGAAGCCGAGCGCACAGCAGACGAGGACCGGTCCCTGCTGGCGGACAGCCTCGAGGAGGTTCGCCGCGGCAAGCGTCTGGATCTTGTCGAGGGCTGTAAGATCAAGGGTGGGAAAGCTGCACCAGCGCGCGAGCGTCCCGCTCGGGCGCTGAAGTTCGCCGGTAATGTCGATCACCGTGGCAAAACGGTTGGCCTCGTGGCGACGCGGAAAACGACCGAGATGGACGCCGTCAGCGATTACCACGGATTCCGGCATTCTCCAGGTCCAGAGCCGAATGTTGATAAAAGCGCCGAGCCGGTAGGGTGCCAGTAGCCAGCGACTGGCAAGTGTCGCCCGGCCATCGACGCGTTTCTGAAATATCCGCGGGCCGGCGCCGAAATATCCGACTGCGACGATCGCCAGGGCAACAGCCGGCCAGAGCAATAGAAGCGCTGCTGGCGAGAGAGGAGTGCAGAGCGCCGCAAGGCCGAGAAATGCGACGGCACCGCACAGATAATAGATGCCGAGACGGCGCGACTTTGGATCGTCGCCCATTGCAAAGGCCGCCAGAGGCGAACCGGCATGGCGCGGAAAAAGCCAGACGGCAAACAGACCCAGCAGCATGCCGGTCGGTATGTCGATGACGTGGTGCTGCCACGTGGTCAGCACGGAGGCACCGATCAGGAAGCACCAGAGGTGCCAGAGAAGCCGCACCTTCCGCGGCAGCCGGCCGCGCAGATGATCCCAGATCACCACCAGGAGCGCGATATGGAGCGACGGCGCTTGATTGAACGGCTTATCGAAGCCACCGAGGACGGCGAACATGAAACCGGGCAAGCCGCTCGTTGCCGGCCGCACGAAGGTCGCTTCGAGCGGAAATGCGATAAAGCAGGCGACGGCTATTATCTGGATCGTCAGGTAACGCCTCGCGAGCATATCCACATCGCGCGGTGTCGTGTTGATGAACAGGCAGAGCGCATAGAACAGATTGATCGACCAATAGGGAATGATAGTCCATCCGAGGAACGGAATGGCGCTTTCCCATGCGAAGGCGACGTTCGGTACATGAGCGCGTTGCGATGCCAGCCAATTGGCGCCGCCATAGCTCAGATAGAAGAACGGCGCCAGGAAGGCGAGCCAGAGTGCCGCCCGCTTCGGGACCAGCGCGGACTGGGAAAAAGTTGAACGTACCTTCTCCACGCTTTGCCCTCAGACTCTCTCGGCCAGCGAGACAGTGAAAATGCCCCACTGGTCGATGCGCTGTTCGATCTTGCGAAAACCGGCTGCGGCGACCAGCTGGTCCATTTCCTCTTGCGTCCGCCGCCGCATCACCCACGCCTCGCCGCCGCGGTGGGAGGTCAGTGCGCGGGCGATCATCTCCAGTTGCGGATGCCATGGCTGGTTGGTGTAGACAAGCAGACCACCCGGCCGCATCGCGCGGGCGATCCCGTTGAGCGAGGCGGCGATCATCGCATTGTCGGAAAACAACTCGTAAAGGCCGGAGACGATCGCGAGATCCGGAGCCGGCGTGATTGCAGCCAGCCCCTCGCCGTCAAAGGCATCCTGTTGGCGGAAGCTCACGAAATCACTCAGTCCACGTGTGGCAATGCTCTTGCGGCCGGCGTCGACGTTGATGGAGGAATAGTCCTGCAAACGTGCACTGTCGGGACGCACGGCAGCCATTTCGATGGCATCAAGGACATAACGGCCGTGCCCGGCCGCTATGTCGAGCATATTGGTACTGCGGCCGGCTACTTTCAGGCGCTGCAGCGCGCGGTCGATCAGCTCCTGCAAGTGCAGCTTGCGCTGCCTGATGCCGCGCCAGCCGATCGCCTCGAGGAACACCTTGTCGATCATGCGCCCGCCGGGACCGAGCCCGCGCGGCTTGTTCTCGTAGACGTAATCGAGCGTCGAACCCGAATCAAAACCGGTCTTGACCCCGGTCTTTATGCCTTCGGACACCAAGGCGCCGATCTTGATGTTGAGGCGGCTGAGCACCCAGTAGATGCCCCGTGGGGATGCGGCATCAAGCGGGCTCGCGAGCCGGTCGGCTTCGTCCTTGGTGTAGCCCTGGATATGGGCGGTGCGAAGGTCGGCAGGTGCCCGGGGCTCGGCGAAACGCGCCTCGATAAAACGGCGGACCTCGGCGAGCGCAATCGCACGGTCCTTTTCGCCAAGCGTGTCATGGTAGAAGCCGGCAAGCACATGCCGTTCCTTGATGCGGCTGCCGAGGTTTTCGTAAAACCGGTGCTGCGGTGCGTGTCGCACCACCCAGTCTCTGCCGGAGATCAGCAGCTGGGTCGGAACGGTGATGGCGCGGGCGTCGCCGACGACGCGGGCTGCCGCCTCATAGAGCTGCACCAGGATGTTGGAGGCAATCGGCCTAGATATCAATGGGTCGGATTCGTAGGAGGCGATGCGCTCGGGGTCATGCGTCAAGAACTTTGCCTTGACATAGGAATTGACGAAGAACGTTCCCTTGAGCTTTTCCCAGAGCGCAATGCCTTCTTTGGCAAAAGGCACGTAGAGCTTGACGCTGAAGGCCGGTGAGGCAAGCACGAGCGCACGGATCGGCGGTGCATAGTCGTGCACCCAGGTGGTGGCGAGGACCGCGCCGACGCTCTGCGCAATGACGGCGATGTCTTCGACTGAGATACCGCTTGTCTCGCTGACATGGCGGACAAAGCAATCGAGATCATGCGCCGAGGCAGCAAAGGATGGCGAATAGCCGCGCTCTCCCGGTGAACGCCCGTGGCCGCGTGCATCCCAGGCGTAGAAGGAAAAATCATCGAGGCCGAGCTCGGTGGCGAGATGGGCGACGCGGCCGCTATGCTCGTGCCCGCGATGGAGAAGAATGATTGCGCCCTTCGGTGCGACGCCCGTCGAAGGCCACGTCCGATAAAACAGTCGGGTGCCGTCATGCGACTCGAATTCGGATTCACGCATTGGTCTGGCCGTCGAGGGCGGTTGCACACTATCGGCAGTCTGCAGCACGGTCTTCTCCAATTCTGACTGGTGGGTGGGTTGCAACCATTGGCGGAACAGTGATTTGTCTTCATTGCAAAAGTCTAGTCGCAAATGTAAGCCCTTTGCGAGAGACGGTATGAAGTGTGGCCTTCCTCAAGAGTACGACGATCTGCACCGCCCGAGCCGGGATAGACTTTTCCGATGCCACGAAATTCCACTGAGGTAGCATGTCTGTCTATCAATTGAAGTCCCGATTTCAGAATATTCTTCGTCCTCTTGTGCGCGCCCTTGCGGCACGGGGCGTCACCGCCAATCAGGTGACTTCAGTTTCCGCTGTCGTCTCGATTGCATTGGGCCTTTTTCTGAGCGTCGCCCCGCTTCCGCATTGGTTCCTGCTGGTGCCCGTGTGGTTTCTGCTGCGCATGGGCCTCAATGCCATCGACGGCATGCTTGCCCGCGAACATGGGCAGAAGAGCATTTTAGGCGCGTATCTGAACGAAATCGGTGACGTCGTGTCGGATGTCGCCCTGTATCTGCCGTTTGCGCTCATCGATCCGAATGGCTTGCTGCCGGCAATGGCCGTCATATTCCTCTCGGCACTGACGGAATTTGCCGGCATTCTGGGTCAGGCGGTCGGCGCAAGCCGGCGCTACGACGGGCCATTGGGCAAGAGCGACCGTGCGGTGCTCTTCGGCGCGCTCGGTATCTTTGTCGCGGCGGGTGGTCCATTTGCAGCATGGACTTCGTGGCTTTGGGCAGTGGCGGCTCTACTTCTCGTGTGGACGATCATCAACCGTATCCGCGCCGGCATTCGCGAGGCGGCCGCCCGATAGCCAGTAGGATGCTCTTTGCTCATCAGTCCCGCAAAAGGACCGGTGCCGGGGAATTTTCTGTTGTGGCAATTGAAAAATCTGTTTTACTGCCATTTCGCTGCTTGGCTTTGGGGGATATTGCCGATGGAGTGGACCCGCAGGAATATTTTGCTTGGCGGTTTGGCGTTACTTGGCGCTGGCGCTTTCCAGAAGCCGGTATACGCGCAGGCGTCTTCCTATTTTGCCGGCACCGCCGTCGACAACGGCGTGACGTTTCGAGCGACGAACTTCGCCAAGATCGACAAGCAGTGGCACCGCCAGGTCGTCAAATATTTCAGCAGTGAGCCGATCGGCACCGTCGTCGTCGATACCAGGCATCATTTCCTGTACCTGATCATGGAGAACAAGACAGCCATTCGCTACGGCGTCGGCGTCGGCCGCGATGGCTTCAAGTGGTTTGGCCGCGCCACGATCGACGCTAAATCGCTTTGGCCGCTCTGGACACCGCCGCCGGAGATGCGCAAGCGCCATCCCGAACTGCCAGAGTCCGTGGCGGGAGGTTCACCCAAGAATCCACTTGGCCCCCGAGCCATGTATCTGCATCGCGACGGTGTCGACACCGGCTATCGTTTCCATGGCACGCTGGAGCCCTGGAGCATTGGCAAGGATGCCTCCAGCGGCTGTATCCGCATGTTCAACGAGGACGCCATCGATCTTTATCAGCGTTGCCCGATCGGCACCGCCGTGCAGGTTCTGCCGCATATTGCCGACCAGGCGCCTCCAGTCACAGAAGTAAACGCGGTCGAATAAGGAATATGCCCTGATGCCTGCTTCGACCGGATACAAGAGCCGCCTCCTCGCTGCGGCCATGCTTTTGGCGCTCACCGCCTGCACCACCACCGATGTCGCTTCCGTAGAGGAACCTCCCGCCGCGCCGATGACTGGCCAGACCAACGATCCCGCGCCTGGTTTCGAGAGCGTCAAGACCGGCAGCGAAGAGGATTTTATCCTCAACGTCGGCAGGCGGATCTATTTCGCACAGGACTCCGCCAAGCTTGATTCCGTCGCCATGGCGACATTGGATAATCAGGCCGCCTGGCTCAACAGGAACCCGAGCTGGCTGATCAAGCTGCAGGGATTTGCCGACGATTCCGGGTCCGAGTCCAAGATGAAAACGCTGTCGCAGCAGCGCGCCGATGCGACGATGGCCTATCTCGCCTCGAAGGGCGTAGATGCAAGGCGCATGTGGGCCAGGGGTTACGGCAACGACCGTGAAGTTCGCGACTGCACGGAGCGCTCCTGCAAAGTGCAGAACCGGCGCGTCGTTGCCAATCTGCGCGCCCAGCGTGACGAGTCGTAATCGTAGCCTGCCCGCGCCTCTTGCCGCGCCGCGTCGAATTGATAGCCGACAGCAATTCGGAGCGGGCTACGGATGTTGGCATCCCAAACGATCTCTGATCTATTCTCCAACGCTCCGCCGGGCGTTCGGCCGCGGGCCAATGAGATGCGAAACGAGGCAGAGCTGTATCATGACCACCCACCGCTTCATTCCGACGGTCTATCACAATGTCATCGGCACTCTTGCGCCGGCACTGCACGTCGCCGACGGCGACACCGTCGTCACGCAGACGCTCGATGCCATCGGGTACGACAGGGACGGCATCAAGCGAGCATCCGGCCCAAACCCGATGAACGGCCCGATCTTCGTCGAGGGCGCGGAACCCGGAGATGCGCTCAAGGTTGAGATCGTCAGCATGATCCCGACCAGGGATACGGGATTTACCCGCAGTGTCGTCGCGGCCAATGTCGTCGATCCCGAGACGGTTCGTGACCTGCCGCCGGGCGATATGGCGATCTGGGCCATCGACCGCGAGGCAATGACAGTCCGGCTTTCCGAGCCGGTCGTCGGCCTTGAAGATTTCGTCCTTCCCCTCGCCCCGATGATCGGCTGTTTTGGCGTGGCGCCCAGTCTCGGCCAGGCGATATCGACTGCGACCAGCGGCGAATATGGCGGCAACATGGATTACCGGTTGTTCGGTCCGGGGACTACGGTCCGGTTCCCGGTCGCTGCCCCTGGCGCCCGTTTTTTCCTCGGCGACTGCCATGCCGTGCAAGGGGATGGCGAGATCGTCGGAACCGGCATCGAAACGACGTTCGAAGTCACGGTGCGGCTGACCGTGGAAAAGAAGGCCGGGCTGGTCTGGCCGCGCGGGGAAACCGCCGAAGACATCTTCACCATCGGCAATGCCCGCCCCCTCGATCAGGCGCTCCAGCATGCCACCAGTGAGATGTTGAGCTGGCTGGCGTCGGACTACGGCCTGGACAGGACGGCGGCCAGCCATCTGCTGGGTCAGGTCGTGCGTTACGACGTCGGCAACGTCTTCGACCCGGCTTATACGATGGCTTGCCGTGTTGCCAAGAAATGGCTGGTTCGCCGGTAGAGGCTCTATCATCGCGCAATGCGCTTACGCGAAACGTCACGGGACGCCCCCGCTGGGCTCAAGGACGAAATCGCTCAAGGGCGGCGGAAATATCGGTGCGGCCATGGCGCAATTCGCCGACGCCGGCTTCGGCTCCTATCATGCCTTTGTTGTGCACATCGTTGAGCCTGACGATCAGATCGGCATAACTTTCCGAAAGCCCTGCGCGCATAAGCGTTGCCTGCCAGTCGGCGCGCGGCAGTTCGCGTGCGACGACGCTTCGGGTCAACAACTGCCCCAAGGCTACCGCGATCTCCACCGCCGTGTATTCGCGCGGCCCCTCGCCATGGACGATCCGCGGCGAAGGGCCGTGACCCTCGTCGGCCAGCAAAAGTTCGGCGGCCATGCCGCCGATATCGGCAGCGGAGACGGTCGGGAAGGGTCGTATCAGCGGCAGGTGCATGCTCGGCATCACGCCGGTCTCACCGGCGATCTTCAGGTAGCGTGCCCAGTTTTCCATATGTTCGGCCGAACGCAGGAAGATCATACCCGCGCTGCACTGCTGGAACCGCCCCTCCATCGCGCGGAACATGCTGGTAATGCCGGTATCGATCGCAAGATGGGCGCCGTAATCCGAGATCGCCAGGACGCGTGGCGGCCGGGCAGCATCGATCGCTTCCGCCATCCGCTCGATCGATTGCAGCATGTGGCCGCCGGCATCCGCCGCGCGTGGGTCGATGGGGCAGATGAGCTGAACGGCCGTCGCGTCCCTCATGGCGTCGGCCATGGCATCGACATCGCCGATCTCCGCAATGGCGATCTCGCATCCGATCGCTGCAAGGGGTGCTGCCTTGGCGGGGTCGCGGAGCGCCGCCCTGACGGGAACGCCCTCGGCCCGAAGTTTTGTTACCGTTGCCTTGCCGACCTTGCCGGTGGCGCCGAAGATGACAAACATGATCATTCCTTCGTCTGTTCGCAGTCGGAGGAGAATGCGCTGGCGCCAGGAGTATTGCCTGCGCATTCGGCCGATCCGTTGCAGGATCGGCCAATATTCATCAATTGCGCGCGCGGGTAATGGCGCCGGGGCTAATGCCGAGCAGCCGTTTCATGCTGTTTGCCATGTGGCTTTGATGCGCAAAGCCGGCTTCGAGCGCGATCTGGCTGAGTGGCATGCTGGAGTTCCGGATCAGCGCCTCGGCGCGGGTCACCCGACGGTGCAGCACATATTGATGCGGCGGCATGCTGAAACTTTCGCGGAACTGCGTTTTCAGATGCGAAAGGCTGAGCCCGGCCAGAGCCGCCAGTTCGGCAAGCGAAAGCGGCGTGTCGAGATTATCCTCGATATAGTCGGCAAGCAGCCGTTTCTGGCGCGACGAGAGCGCCCTGCCGATATCCGTTGGCCGAGAGGTGCCGTTGCCGGCCTCGATCAGGCGAAATGCGAGGGCCGTCGCCAGCGTATCAGCATAGAGATTGTCGGACGGCACATCCGCTTCGATTTCGGCTTTCACTGCCCATGCGATTGCCTCGAGCCGCGGATCGCGGAGCTGAAATCTCGGCACGACCGCTTCCGAGGGATCGCGACCGAGGTCTATGGTGGCTTGGCGGAGGAGATCCTTGCTGATCGCCAGCCGCAGAATCATGCACTCGCGGTCATCCTCCCAGACGCCATCGAGCCCGGCCGGCACCACGTCGATATCGCCATGCTTCTGCAAGCGGCGATGTTCCCGCCCGTCGCAGCGGCATTGCGCCCGCACTGGCCGACCGACATGGATTCCCAGGCGATGATAGGGTGTGCCCGAAATATGCGTGCGGCCGGGCGGAATGCGCAACATTTCAGC
Organism: Rhizobium pisi; assembly: GCF_003938655.1. Lineage (GTDB taxonomy): Bacteria > Pseudomonadota > Alphaproteobacteria > Rhizobiales > Rhizobiaceae > Rhizobium > Rhizobium pisi. The sequence continues at coordinate 84,696 of NZ_RJJT01000018.1, read as the reverse complement.
CTCCAGACCGCGCCAGCCACGCCCCCTGCTCGACGCGAGGATTCTCGCGCTCCCCGTCTGCGGATGGTCGTTCATCGGTCCGTTCCGTTCGCTCTCGAATGGGACGAAGACTACCGCAAGCGGTGTCCTCGCGGCAAGAAGTGGCGCCATGCTCCGCCGCCTTTAAGGCGGCAGAGCATCATTCATTTCAGAGAGAGCCGAAACTGGTAGCTCCCGCTGTTTACTCGGCGGCCGCAAGCTTGTCCTGCGTCTTCGTGTCGAAGTCGCTGGCGTCGTGACGTTCATGCAACTGGCTCGCGGGATCGCCAGAGAGGCGATTGACCATTCGCCCGCGTTGCACGGCCGGCCTGCTGAGGATGGTGTCGGCCCAGCGCAGCACGTTCTTATAGTCCTCGACCTGCAGAAACTCGGCCGCGCCGTAGGTCCAGCCCTTCACCAGGCCGCCATACCAGGGCCAGACGGCAATGTCGGCGATCGTGTACTGGTTGCCTGCCAGATACTCGCTTTCGGCGAGGCGGCGATCGAGCACGTCGAGCTGGCGCTTCACTTCCATAGCGAAGCGGTCGATCGCATACTCGATCTTGACAGGCGCATAGGCGTAGAAATGGCCGAAGCCGCCGCCGAGATAGGGCGCGCTTCCCATCTGCCAGAACAGCCATGACAGGCATTCGGCGCGCTCGCTCGGCTCGGTCGGCAGGAAGGCGTCGAACTTTTCGGCGAGATAGGTGAGGATGGCGCCGGATTCGAAGACGCGGATCGGCTTTTGACCGCTGCGGTCCATCAGTGCCGGGATCTTGGAGTTGGGGTTGACGGCGACGAACCCGCTGCCAAACTGGTCGCCCTCGCCGATCCTGATCAGCCAGGCATCGTACTCCGCGCCGCTATGGCCAAGCGCCAGCAGTTCCTCGAGCATGATCGTGACCTTCTGGCCGTTCGGCGTGCCGAGCGAATAGAGCTGCAGCGGATGGCGGCCGATCGGAAGCTCCTTGTCATGCGTCGGCCCGGAGATCGGGCGGTTGATGTTGGCGAATTGACCGCCATTCGCCTTGTTCCAGGTCCAGACTTTCGGGGGTACATACTCGGGAGAACCGCTCATCTTTCAAACTCCTGGGATTGGTCAGACAGAGTGCGGCGCAGGTTGGGGTTGCCGCATTTTTCCTGACATAGCAGAGCCGATGAGGTTTTGTCACAAGTTACGAGCGGTTTCACGCAATCGTCACAGCCTTGGCAAACCTGAAGAAAACAGCCGCTCCAGGCGCTCTCTTCGGGAAGGTGCCTGCCTGACGCGGCGAAGATATAAGCGCGGCTTGGACCGGCCGCACACCAGGTGCCGGCTCCTCCTTTGAGGGGAGCGCCATTGCGATATCGCAAGGTTTCTGCTTGATATCGGTCAAAGCAGGCGCAGTCGATATCGGTATGATCGACGAGGCCATTCCTACTCGAAGGTATTGACTGCATGTATCGGACGATCATCTGCGCCATCGGCATGGGTTCCCGCGAAACGGCAAACCGCCTCCTGCGACGGGCTGCGGCGCTGGTGGATGACGGCGGCAGCATCATCGTCATGCACGTCGTCGAGAATATTCCGCGCCGCCATCTGACCGACCTTCCCGAGGAGTTCGAAACGACCGCCCTCGTCGAGGCGGAGAAGAAACTCATGTCGCTCTGCAAGGAGCTCGCCGTGCCGGCGACCGTCGAGGTCCGCATCGGCATTGCCGCCTCGCTGCTGGTATCGGCTGCCAGGGAGAAGTCGGCCGATCTCATCCTGCTTTCATCTCACGTGACTGACATCACCGACTACGTCTTCTCCTCGATCGTCGAAAAGGTCGTGCGTCATGCCGGATGCTCGGTTCTCATCGACCGGCGTCCCAACCAGGCGCAGGAAGACACGCCGCCGCTCTAACCTTCCACGGCCTCCCCTCCCCGGCGGCCGCCCGGGAACCTATATCTCCAGCAAGATAACCGGCAGTATTTTCTGCCCTGACCGGAGATGTGCATGAGCCAGGATCCATACGAGCTTCTGGGCGTGAAACGGGACGCGACGCAAAAAGATATTCAAGGCGCGTTTCGCAAGCTTGCCAAGAAACTTCACCCCGACCTTAACCCCGGCGACAAAAAGGCCGAGGAAAAGTTCAAGGAAATTTCGACCGCCTACGAGATTTTGGGCGACGAGGAAAAGCGTGGCCGCTTTGACCGCGGCGAGATCGATATGACGGGCGCCGAGCGGGCGCAGCGCAACTATTACCGCGACTATGCCTCGGCGAGAGGTCCCGAAGATCCCTATCACAACAGCGCCGGTTTCGCTGATTTTGGCGATGCCGACGATCTCTTTGCGAACTTCTTTTCGCGCCGCGCCGGTGGCGGGCGGGCCCGCAGCCATGGACAGGACCGGCATTTCTCCATGGAGGTCGGCTTTCTCGAAGCCGTCAACGGCACCAGGACGGAGATCAAGCTTCCCGATGGCCCCGCGCTCGAAGTGCAGATTCCGCCGGGCACCCGCGACGGCCAGACCTTGCGGCTGCGCGGCAAGGGCGAGCAGGGCATCGGAGGCGGGCCGGCAGGCGATGCCCTCATTGACATCCATGTGCGTCCGCACCGCTTCTTCACGCGCGACGGCGACGACATTCGCCTGGAACTGCCGATTTCGCTCTCGGAGGCCGTGCTTGGGGGTAAGGTTCGCGCGCCCACGCCTTCCGGGCCTGTCAGCCTGACATTGCCTCCTCATTCCAACACCGGCAAGTTGCTGCGCCTCAAAGGCAAGGGCGTTGCCAAACGGGGTGGCGGGCACGGCGACGTTTACGTCTCCCTGAAGATCGTGCTGCCTGATACTCCCGACGAGCGGCTGACGGACATGGTGAAGGAATGGACGACGGCGAATCCATACGATCCGAGAAAGAACATGGAGGCCTGATCATGGATGATCTCGAATTCCGTCTTTACTTGAAAATCGATGTGGTCCAGCTCGATTTGTGGATCGAACAGGGCTGGCTGATCCCGGAGACCTCGAGCGGAGGACGGAGGTTTCGCGACGCCGACGTCGCCCGCGCCCGGCTCATCCTGGATCTCATGGGCAATATGGGCGTCAACGAAGCCGGCGTCGATGTCGTCATGGATCTGGTTGACCAGCTTCATGGCCTGCGGGGAACGATGGGCAAGTTGATGACAGCGATCAGCCGGCAGGAACGGGACGTTCAGCGCCGGCTGTTCGAGAGCCTCGAGGATATCGACCGGTTTTGAACGGCCGGGACATGCCGGCCGTATCCTCAGCTGGTGAACCAGTAGCGGACGATGTGGAAGAACAGCGGCGCTGCGAAAGTGATGGAGTCCAGGCGGTCGAGCACGCCGCCATGGCCTTCGATCACGTAGCCCCAGTCCTTGGCATTGAGATCGCGCTTGATGGCCGAGAGCACGAAGCCGCCGAAGAAGCCCGCGACGACGATGACCGTGCTGACGGCCGCCGCCTGCAGGGGTGAGAACGGCGTCAGGCGATAGAGCAGCGTTCCCACGAGGATGGCCGAGGCGCCGCCGCCGATCAGCCCTTCGAGCGTCTTCGATGGGCTGATGTTTGGCGAGAAGCGGTGCTTTCCCAGGAGCTTGCCCCAGACATACTGGAAGACGTCGCTAAGCTGCACGACGATGACGAGGTAGACGAGAAGAAGCGCGGACGGCGTGCCGGTCTGCAGCATGAGGAGTGCCGGCGCGTGGCTGATCGAATAGACCGTCAGCATCAATCCCCATTGCACCCTGGCGGTGCGCGCCAGGAATTCGTTGACATCCCCCGTCAAGGTCGCCACCGCCGGCAGGATCAGGAAGGCGTAGACCGGGATGAAGATTGAAAACAGGCCGTACCACTGCGTTCCGAGCAGCACATATTGTACCGGCAGCACTACGAAGAAGGACAGGAAGAGTGCCTGGTGATCGCCGCGCCGTGACGGCGTCAGCGTCCAGAATTCGCGAAGCGCCATGAACGACAGAAGTGCGAACAGAATGTCCACTGCGGTATCGCCAAGCAGGATCGCGCCGCCGAACACCGCGACCATGATCCACCAGGAGCGGATACGGGCATTGAGGTTGTGGACGGTGGCGACGGAGCCGGGCTCGGTCGCGCGCCGTTGCAGGATGAAACCTATGGCCGAGGCGACGGCAAGGAGGCCGAGGATCGCAGCAAGGACGAGCGGGAAAAAGCTGGTCATGCGGCAGGCCCCCCTGGCGCAAGCTCGATGACCGCGGCGCGCGCGCGGGCCAGGAATGCGTCCTTTCCCTCGCCCGGTTCGACGCGCAGCGGCGTGCCGAAGCGTGCCGTGCAGGTGATCGGAACGATCAGCATGCTTCCCTTGGGCAGGATGCGCTGAAGATTGTCGAGATGGACCGGCACGAGATCGACATCAGGAAAACGGCAGGCAAGGCGATAGATGCCGCTGCGGAACGGGGCGATCTCATCGGTGGCGCTTCTGGTTCCCTCAGGAAAGATCAGGATCGAACGTCCCTCCTCGAGCAGGCGCTCGAGCGGTTCCAGAGGGTTGCTGTCAGGCAGAGGCTTGCGGTCTATCAGGACGGCGCGCAGGCCTTTCTCCGCGATGAAGCGGCGAAAAGCGCTCGTTCCCCAATAGTCGCGCGCCGCGATCGGATGGGTTAGCCGCCGCACCGGCCATGGCAGGGCGGCCATGACGGCGACGGTATCGACATGGCTGTTGTGATTGGCGAAATAGATGCGGCGGCGAGTGTCGGGCGCGCAGCCTCGCCACTCGCTTCGGGCGCCGACCATGATACGGACGAACAGCACGAGAAGGCGACGGATGAGTGCGATCATGATCTCTCCAGGGAGCGGTTGAGCCTGATCGTGCGCGTGATGCAGGTGACGAGGCTTCCGGCCGCGATGATGACCGAGGCGAAGATCAGCGACCAGCGGCTGGCCGATATCGGCGTCTCCAGGCTCTGGGCGAGGAGGCCCGCCGTCAAGACCGCCATGCGGCGCTGCTTTGCCATGATGCCGCTGAAATCCTGGGGAAGGCCCACCGATCCTCCGAAGACCCTGATATAGGCGGTGAGCGCGGCAAGCAGTGCGGACAGCCAGCCGAGCCAGCCAAGGCCGCAGGCATAACCGGCCGCAACGAGAAACAGGCTGTCGGCGATGCGGTCGGGGAACTCGTTGTAGATCGGCCCGCACTTGGTTTTCTTGCCGCCTTCGATTGCGACCATTCCGTCAAGCAGATTGCAGACCAGCCGCAGCTGCACTGAAATCGCGGCGCAGACCATGGCGATCGGATGTGCTGTCAACAGGATGAGCGCTGCGCCGATGCCGGCAAATACGACCGAGAGCAGCGAAATGCCGTTCGGCGTCGCACCGTTGTGCGCCAGCCACGCGCTCATGCCAATCGCCCAGGACGACGACCGGCTCGCGATCGGCCGCCGCGAGGCGCCTTCTTCTTCACCCGTTTTCATTTTCCCCACCCGAAGATTCTGCGGCATCCGGTCGATATCGTGCCTTCAAGGCACGTTGCGGATATCCGGTTCATGGCTCTGGCGACGCAGAGCTATGAACGCCACCAAGATGCTTCAGCGCAATGGCTTCGGCAAGGTCTTCCCGGAGGCTATTTCTCCACCGGACGCTCGTGGCCAGGACGAAGTGATGCGCATCAGCGGATATTCGCGGCGCGGTCAATCTGTGAGCTATCCGTCGGCCCGGCGAGCGGTGATGATCCATGCGCGGGAGTCGAAAAATACGCCCTCGGGGGTCATGTGCACCTCGAGCAAATCGCGCAGCCGCTGCCGCGGTTTGTCAGGCGGTTCATTCGTGCGCGCGAGCGCATCCGTCACAAGATAGAGGTTGCTAAGCGCATCAAACGCCGTATCGACATCCGGTCCATAGAAGACCGGTTCCCGCACGTCGACGAAGGCGATCGAGGTAAAGCCTGCCACGTTCAGAAGGCCGGTCGCAATAGCGGGATCGCCAAGCGAAAACGGATTGGGACCGCCTGCAGAATCCGCAGTTGTGGGCGCCAGGGCTTGGCGGATGGCGTCGGACCACCCGTTACGCTCCCGGCTTTGCCACACCATCCACGCAAGGCGCGCGCCCGGACGCATCGCCCGGCCGATATTGGCAAAGGCCGCCGCCGGATCGGCGAAAAACATGACGCCGAACCGGCTGATGCAGAGGTCGAAACCGGCCGTCGGGAATGCGTGGAATTGCGCGTCGCCCTGTTCGAACGTCACGTTTCGCAACCCCTCCGAGGCGCTCCGTCGCCTTGCGACCTCGAGCATCTCCCCAGAGGTATCCACGCCGACCGCTTCTCCCTGCGCCGCGGCGCGGGCCGCCTCACGTGTTGTTTGCCCGGCGCCGCAGCCGATATCGAGCACCCGATCCTCCGTGCCGACATTCGCAGCAACCCGAAGGTGCCGATTATGTCGCGCCAATTCTGCGTCGTAAAAGTCGGCACGATCCAATGCCATATTCCCTCTCCCTTGGCCTGACATGTGCATTTTCGATTTCGTCGAAAACAGATTGCATAGTGGGATCAGTTATGCAAGATGGAACCAGTTTCAATTTGCAATCAGATAGCTCTGCCATGGAACCTGTGAAGTCGCCTCTCGTCACCGAAAAGATTGTCGAACTCCAGGGTGCAGAACTGCGAACCCAGGCATTCGGCAATCCGACCAGCCCGCCTGTGCTGCTGATCATGGGGGTGATGTCCTCGATGTTGTGGTGGCCGGAAAGGTTCTGCGAGGAACTCGCCGCCCAGGGGCGCTACGTCATCCGCTACGACCAGCGTGACACTGGCCTTTCCACGCATTATCCGCCGGGTAAGCCCGACTACTCGTTCAGCGATCTGTCCAACGATGCCGTCGCCATTCTCGATGGCTATGGGATTGAAGCCGCGCATCTCGTCGGCATGTCGATGGGCGGTTTCGTGGCACAGGAGGCCGCGTTGCGCTATCCCCAGCGTGTGCGGACGCTCACCCTGATCAGCTCGTCGCCGGTTGGGATTGACGGCCTGCCCTCCTCCACCGCAGCTTACAAGGAACACTCTGCGGCTGCCGAAAGCATCGACTGGTCCGACCTTGAAGCCATTGCCGATTTCCTGCGTCGCGACGCAGCCATGCTTGCCGGCACCGGGCATCCTCACGATGCCCGGTCGGCCAAAACCCTGATCGCGCGCGACATGGAGCGTGCGCCGTCCTTTGTCAGTGCGACGAACCACTTCATGCTGTTGGGTGAGGATGGCGGCGCCAAGCTGCATGCGTCGCGAATAGAGGCGCCGGTTCTTGCAATCCACGGCACATCAGATCCGCTGTTCCCCATCGAGCACGGAGAGGCCTTCACCCGTGACGTTGCGAACGCAAAACTGCACCGAATTACCGGCGGAGGACACGAAATCCACGATCAGGACATCGATGAGATGACGCGCGTTATCGCAGGCCATACCGCGTCTTGACGTTTGGAAGTCCGTTCAGGCCGCTCGGCAAAGGCGACGGGCCAGCCCATGCATGCCGCCTTTGGGCCGGCAGGCATGAAGAGTGTCAGGCGATTTTCTGGCGGGCCGGCAGCTTCCAGCCGGGACGGACGAAGTGGCAGGTATAGCCGTTCGGGATGCGCTCCAAATAGTCCTGGTGCTCTGGTTCTGCTTCCCAGAAATCGCCGGCCGGCACGACTTCGGTGACGACCTTGCCGGGCCACAGGCCCGATGCGTCGACATCGGCGATCGTATCCCTGGCGACGCGTTCCTGTTCGGGGCTGACGTAGAAAATCGCAGAGCGATAGCTCGTGCCGACATCGTTGCCCTGGCGGTTGCGCGTGCTCGGATCGTGGATCTGGAAGAAGAATTCGAGGATGTCCCGATAGCTGATCCTTGAGGGATCGAAGATGATTTCAATCGCCTCGGCATGGGTTCCATGGTTGCGGTAGGTGGCGTTCGGCACATCGCCGCCAGTATAGCCGACGCGGGTCGAAATCACGCCGTTGTATCGGCGGATGAGGTCCTGCATGCCCCAGAAGCAGCCGCCGGCGAGCACTGCACGTTCTTCGGTCATTGGGTGTCTCCTTGTTTGCCGAAAGATAGTGTCTCCCGCCGCCGATTTCCATATGGCGGAAATAAGCACAGCTGTGCAATTTCTCTGAAGCACCCTTCATCCTGTCATGCCGATGTTACGCGGCGGGGCTAGCAAAGCCTTGGACAACCCTCCGAGGCAGGGCCTCGACACCTGATGGAGATGGCTTATGAACAGGCGTGAATTTCTGATCACATCGTCGGCTGCGGCCGGTCTTCTGGCTCTTCCGCGTTTCGCATCGGCCGCCGCCGGCACGATCGACCTCTACAGCGGCTCGGATGCCAACATCATCGACCTCTGGAACAACATCATCCGTCCCGCCTTCGAAAAGGCTCATCCGGGCGTTGTTCTGAAGGTGACCGATGCCGGCGACAACAATGGCCTGCGCGCCATCGCCGACCGTGCGCTCGCGGCGCTGAAGACGAAGACCGATCCCCAGGCCGATCTCTTCGAGGTGTTCGATCCGCGCCTGCCGTCCGGCGGCATCGACGCCGGCCTCTGGGTCAAGTTCTCGGCCGAGAACGTCGAAGGCTACGACAATATCAACCCGCTCGCTTTCGACACGCCCTATTCCCTGCCCTATCGCGGTTCGCAGGTCCTGCTCGCCTACGACAAGACCAAGCTCGACCCGAAGGATGCGCCGAAGAGCTGGGATCAGCTCACCACCTGGATCAAGGCCAATCCGGGCCAGTTCATCTATAACAGACCCGACAAGGGCGGCTCGGGTGGCAATTTCGTTCGCCGCGCCATTCATGAGGTCAACGGCCGCGATCCGAAAAAATTCAAGATCGACAATTTCACCGCCGATTTTGCTACCGAAGCGCTGCCGCCGGCCTGGAAGATCCTTAACGATCTCGCCCCCTCGCTTTACGACAAGGGCGCTTATACATCGGGCAACACCCAGTCGATCCAGCTGCTCGCACAGGGCGTCGTCACCATGGTGCCGGTCTGGTCGGATCAGGTGCTGCAGGCCATCTCCCAGGGCGTGTTGCCTGAGACAACCGGCCTGGTCCAGCTCGGCGATCTCGCCCTTTGCGGCGGATTCTCCGGCTTCACCGTGTTTTCGAACGGCGTCAACAAGGATGCGGCGCTGAAGCTTGCGGCCTTCATGCTGACCAGAGAAATGCAGGAAGCTATCATCATTGAGATCGGCGGCTTCCCGGCCGTCTCCTGGGATCACATCTCCGACGACCTCCGCAAGAAATATGCCGACGTCATTCCATCGACCATCCCGACCTTCCCGGGCGGCAATTGGGAAACGGCGATCAACGACGGCTGGTACCGCAACGTCGCTCCCGGCATCAGCCGCACCTGATGTCTGCCGACGCTGCGCCGGCGGCACTGCGCCGTCACCGGTCCATGAAAGGGGGGAGCTCGATCGGGCTCCTCCTCGTCGCCCTGCCGGTTTTCCTGCTCGCATGGCTGATCATCTTTCCGATCTTTTCGGCGGTCGTCGGCACTATCTTCGTCAGGGGTCCTGACGGAGCGACCGAATTCTCGCTTGCCTCCTACCGCTTCTTCTTCACCGACGGTTACAGCCTCAGCAATCTATGGGTGACGCTCTGGACCACCGCCGTCTGCGGCATCCTGCTCCTCACAATCGGCCTTCCGATTGCGCTTTACCTTCGTTTCTCGCAGGGACGTCTTGCCGCCTATGTGCAGGGCCTGGCGATCTTTCCGATGTTCGTGCCGTCGATCATCCTCGCCTATGCGCTGATCAGGACCATCGGGCCGAACGGCACTGTCGACCTGCTGCTGAATTCGGTCGGCCTGCCCAAGCTGCGCACGCCCTATCTGACGCCGTGGGGACCGGTCATTGGCCTCGTTTGGGACAATCTTCCGCTCACGGTGCTGATGCTCACGGCCGGACTTTCCTCCGTTTCCAACAGCTCGATCGAGGCCGCCCGCGATGTCGGCGCGAGGCCGCTTCGGGTCTTCATCTCGATTATCCTGCCGCGCATGGGCAATTCGCTGCTGGTCACCGCGTCCTTCGCCGTGCTCGGCATCTTCTCCGCCTTCACCCTTCCCTACGTGCTCGGCCCGGCATCGCCGGAGATGATGGGACCGTTCATGCAGCGTACCTTCGCCGATATGAACGACCCGCTGAACGCCATGACGCAGGCCGTCATTACATTCGGCTTCTGCCTGGTCTTCGGCATCTTCTATATCAGGTCGATCGCCCGCAGCCGCGAGGCCCGGCCATGAGCGCGGGCAGATTGGGCATCGGCCTCCGCTTTGACTGGATCGGCATGCTCTTCGCATGCCTGCTAACACTGTTCATCGCGATGCCGCTCATCGTCGTCGGCACATGGGCCTTCACCGAGGTCTGGCGTTATCCCTCGCTGATTCCGCAGCAGTTCGGTCTGCGTTTCTGGGGTCAGACCCTGGCGCGCGCGGATGTCTGGGACGCTCTCTTCCTCAGCCTGCGGCTGACGACGACGGTCACCGTCCTTTCTGCCGTCATCTGCCTTCCCGCGGCTTATGCCTTCGCGCGCATGCGCTTTCCGGGCAGGAACATCCTGTTCCTGTCGTTCCTCGCCTCGCATGCCTTTCCGAAATTCGGCCTGCTTGTCGCCATTGCCGGCATCTTCCTGCAGCTCGGCCTGATCAGCACCTTCTGGGGCGTCGTGCTGATCCAGCTCGTGGGTACGCTGATGCTGATGATCTGGATTCCGGTCGCTGCCTTCCAGAACGTCGATCGGCGCATGGAAGAGGCGGCACGCGATGTCGGTGCCACGCCGCTCCGCGTCTTCTGGTCGATCACGCTGCCGCAGGCCGCCCCGACGATATCAGCAGCCCTGCTCCTCACCTTCGTCGGCACTTTCTACGAGACCGAGGGTGCCTGGCTGATCGGCGCCCCTGAGATCCGCACCATGCCGGTGCTGATGATCAGCTTCATCAACAATCAGATCGTCGTGCAGTACGGCGCCGTGCTCTCCGTGATGCTCTGGGTGCCGTCCTTCATCGCGCTGATGTTTGCGCGCCGCGTGGTCGGCACCGGGGCCTTTGCACGAGGCTTCGGCGCGTGAGCCGCCGCTTGCCAGTTTAGGGAAGGATTTGAGAATGGCACATCTGGCGATCGAGGGCGTTTCGAAGCTGTTCGGAACTGCCTTTGCCGTTCGCGACTTCTCGCTTGAGGTGGGCGACGGCGAACTCGTCTGTCTGCTCGGCCCCTCCGGTTCCGGCAAGTCGACGCTTCTCAGAATGATCGGCGGCTTCGAGCGCCCGAGCGGCGGTACGATCCGCATCGACGCGAAAGACGTGACGAGTCTGCCGCCCGAGCGGCGGCCGACCGGCATGGTGTTTCAGAGCCACGCGCTCTGGACGCATATGGACGTCTTCAACAACATCGCTTTCGGCTTGAAGCTGCGCCGGCTGCCGAAAGCGGAAATCCGTGCGCGAGTCGAGAGCGCACTTGATCTGGTCGGCCTTGCCGATTACGGGCGCCGGATGACGACGCAGCTGTCGGGCGGACAGCAGCAGCGCGTCGCGCTTGCCCGCTCGCTGGTGCTCGAACCGAAGATCCTGTTGCTCGACGAGCCCTTCGCCAGCCTCGACCAGCACCTGCGCGAAAGGCTGCGGGAAGAGGTGCGTGATATCCAGCAGCGCCTCGGCATCACCACGTTGTTCGTCACCCATGGCCAGGACGAGGCCTTGGCACTCGCCGACCGCATCGTCGTCATGCGCGACGGACGCACCGAACAGATCGCGCCGCCAAGCATCATCTACCGGCAGCCCCAGACGGCTTTCGTCGCCGATTTCATCGGCTCGATGAATTTCGTCCAGAGCCGTACCAGCAACGGCGTCTGCGAGCACGCGCTCTTCCCGCTTGCCGTTCCCGTCGAGGACGGGCCGGTCACGCTTGCCACCCGCCCCGAAGCGCTGACGATCCGCCCTTCCGACCGGGCGGACGCGGCAACGGTCCACCGCAGCGTCGATTTCGGCACCCACAAGATGGTCGATATCGATCTTGCCGACGGCACCCGCCTGAAGGCGATGGTGGCGCCAAGTGATCGGAGCCGCGCCGGAATGAAGGTCGAGCCGAGTTTTTCCAGCTTCTTCGTCTACCGCGACAACCAGCTCGTTCATCAGTCGGCGCCGGCAACCGGCGCTGCGGAGATCGAAGAACTCCTGCGGATCTAGGCGGTCGCGTTTACGAGGAAACCGTCCAGCAGCCACGGATGCAGCGCCTGGCTGGCGACGAGGATATCGCCACGCCCATCGACTTTGGCGCCGGAGAAACGGGTGACGATGCCGCCCGCCTCTTCGACCATCAGCGCCGAGGCGCCGAAATCATGGATTGCGAGCCCATCTTCGAAGAATCCGTCCAGCCGGCCGCAAGCGACATAGGCGATCGACAGCGCAGCCGAGCCGAGGCGACGCACGCCTGCCGTGTTGGCCATCAGGCGCTTGATGGCATCGAAATAAGTCTCTTCCGCAATCGCCTTGACCTGGCCGGGGATCGGCAGACCGGCGCCGACCAGCACGTTCTCGATGTCGGCGACATCGGCGCAGCGGATGCGCTCACCATTGAGATAAGCGCCGCCGCCGATCTCGGCGCTGAAGAGTTCGTCCTGCATGGCGTCATAGACGACGCCGGCGACGACCCTGCCGCCTTCGGCAATCGCGATCGTCATGCCGAAATGCGGGATGCCCCAGGCGTAGTTGGTGGTGCCGTCGATCGGGTCGATATAGATGATCGGCGTCTCCGGCCTGCCCGTGCGGTTGCCGACCGCTTCCTCGCCCTGGATGGCATAATCGGGAAAGGCCCTGGTCACGTCCTCGACGATGATCCGCTCGACGGCGACATCGATCTCGGTCTGATAGTCGCGCGGCGCCTTGGCAAGCATTTCCTGAGACGTTCGCCGGCGCAGCGAGGTCCGGGCGGTGTCCCCCGCCTTCAAGACGGTTTCGGCAAGCACCACGAGGCGGGGCGACGCGTTCGGGGAAAGACGCGCGGAAATCGGGGAGGATGTCATCTTAAAAATCCGGATGCTGCAAATATGGCGGGAGTAATCGTGCGGAGCCACTCCCTTCGCAGAGGCCGATGATGGTTTTATGAAGCTGGCCGCACCCTTGCCCGACGGATATTATATCAGGCGCTCGGTTGATGCGTCAAAGAGATGGACCTGGGCCGGATCGACCGAAAGCCCGATTGTCTCTCCGGTTTTGACTCTGTCGCGCCGCGACTCGACGATCGTCAGTTCCGGCTGGGTCGCCGCGACGATGAAGGTCGACGAACCAGTCGATTCGACGAAGGCGATCGGTACGTCGAAGCTGCCATGGCCGGGGGCAACGACCTCGATATGCTCCGGCCGAATGCCCGCGACGAGCTTGCGCCCCGGCTCGACGGCGCGGGCTATCGCAAGCGTCTGCTTTACCGCGCCGAAATCCAGGATCAGGCTCTTTCCGTCATCCCCAACGATCGCGGGAATGAAATTCATCGCCGGCGAACCGATGAAGCCGGCAACGAAGCGGTTTGCCGGCCGGTCGTAGAGATCAAGTGGTGCCCCCTGCTGTTCGATGACGCCGTCGCGCATCACCACCACATGGTCGGCCATCGTCATCGCTTCGACCTGGTCGTGCGTGACGTAAACGAAGGTGGCGCCCAGCCGGTCGTGCAGGGCGCGGATTTCCTTGCGCATCGAGACACGCAACGCGGCATCAAGGTTGGAAAGCGGCTCGTCGAACAGGAAGGCCTGGGGGTTGCGGATAATGGCGCGGCCCATGGCAACGCGCTGTCGTTGGCCCCCCGAAAGCTGGCGCGGATAACGGTCGAGCAGCCGGGAAAGACCGGTGATGGCAGCGACTTCCTCGGCTTTCTGTTTTGCCTCAGCCTTGGGGACGCGGTGCATCTTCAGCGAATAGGTCAGGTTCTGTTCCACCGTCATATGCGGATAGAGGGCGTAACTCTGAAAAACCATGGCGATATCGCGTGCCCGCGGCGGCACGTCGTTCATCACCTTGCCGGCAATCTTCAGCGTGCCGCCGGTAATTTTTTCCAGCCCGGCAAGCGAACGGAGCAACGTGGACTTGCCGCATCCGGACGGACCGACCAGCGCCACGAAAGTGCCCTTCGGAATTGAAAGGTTGACGTTCTTAAGCGCGTGAAAGGCGCCGTAGTGCTTCTCGACGCCCGAGAGTTCGATTTGGATGTCGTGGCTCATACCGAAAACCTTGCTGGTCCCCAACCGGGACCGATGAGATGGTCAAGGGTGAAAAACGTCGTCACTTGACTGCTCCAGCGGCGATGCCGCGCGTTAGCGTGCGCTGGAAGATCAAGAAGAAGATCACGGTCGGTATTATACCCAGGAAAGCGGCCGAGGCCTGCAGCACCGGGTCCGACATGTTCTGACCGCGGGTGAGGCCCATGGCGACCGAGACCGTCTGGTTGTTGTTGGACACCAGCATGACGAGCGGGATCAAGAATTCGTTCCAAGTCCAGATGAAAAAGAAGGTTCCCAGGACCATGAGCGTCGGCCTCAGCACCGGGACGACTACGAACCACAGCGTTTTCCAGTGGGTCGAGCCATCCATCTCCGCCGCTTCGAGGATTTCCTTGGGAAAGGTACTCAGCACGGTCGAGAGCAGGTAAGTCCCGAAAGCGCTTTGCAGGACCGCGAAAATGATGATCACGGAAAGCTGCGTATCGTAGAGGCCGCTCGCTTTCGCCATGTAGTAAAGCGGGTAAATGATGGACTCCTGCGGCACCATAATGCCGAGAAGAAAGATCACCAAAATCACGCGCGAACCCGGCACCTTGCCGACCCCAATCGCATAGGCGTTGAACAGGCTTATCAGTACCCCCAACACCGACACAGCGAGACTGATCACCACGCTGTTGAGGAGCTTGCGGCTGAAATCAGACACCGTCCAGAATTTCTCGATCGCCGTGAGATCGATCGACCGAGGAATCGAAAGCGGTCCGCCGACTGCGTATTCGGCGCTCGCCTTGACGGCGTTGAGCAGAGCAAGGAAAAAGGGAAAGAGCGTAAAGGCGAGAAGTAGAATAAGGATGGCCAGCACCACCCACCGCATGGGATCGCGTCGCGCGCGATCGGCTGCCGCCGTCGCCTTTGCCTTGGTCTTACCATCGCTGAGAACTGAGTAAGCCATGATCTACTCCTTCGACTCCTGCTGGCTCTGGAAGCGTAGGAAAATCACAGCCAAAGCGATCGTCAGAGTCGTTTGCACGACCGCGATGGCTGCGGCATAGCCGACGCGTTGCGTTGTGAAGAAGTGGTAGTAAGTCAGATAAGATGGCACCAGGGTGGAATTGTCGGGGCCGCCGGCGGTGATGACAAAGATTGGCGCAAAGACCTTAAGCGCTGCGATCAGCGTGGTCAGCACAACGACGAAAATCTCCGGCGCCAGGAGTGGAATGGTGAGTGTCACCAGCCGGCTCCACCAGTTTGCCCCGTCGAGGTCGGCAGCCTCGTAGAGAGAAGGGTCGATGCGCGAAAGACCGGCCATGAAAACCACCAGACAATAGCCGACCTGTATCCAGACAATAACGAGCGAGACGGAAGCAAGCGCGTATGTCGCATCGCCGATCCAGTTCTGGGCGAGATTATCAAGGCCGATGGCCTTGAGCGTGATGTTGATGACACCGACGGGATTGAGAATCCAGCCCCAGAGCACGCCCGCGACCGTTACGGGCAGAATCTGCGGTAAGTAAAAACCGGCCCTGAAGAAGCTCGAGACCCATTCCCCGAATTGGTCCCTGACGTAGTCGAACAGCAGAGCGGCCAGCACCAGGCCGATGCACACAGGTATCACGGTCATCGAGACGATGAACAGCAGCGTGTGATACATCGATCCCCAGAATTGATCGTCCGTAAGCAGGCGATGATAGTTCTGCAGGCCGACCGGTCGCGGCGTGCCAACGCCTTTCCATGCCGTGAAACTCAGCCCGATATTAGCAAGCTGCGGTATGAGCACGATCAGAATGAAGCCGATCGCCCCCGGGATGAGGTAGAGGCTATAGCTTCGAGAACCGTCGCTCGATCGCTGGCTGGATATGGCCATATTATTCTTCCTTCAGCCTCCCAGAATGGGCTGCGCCAGAGGCGCAGCCCAGCGTTCAAGGTCGCGCTACTGATTTTCCTGCGCGTCGTCGTAAACCTGCTTGATCTGTTCGACGAACTGTTCCGCAGTCAGACTGCCCTGGAAGAGACCGGTATCCTTCTGATTGAGCACGTCGTAGTAGCCGGGGACCGGCCAGTCAGGATAGAAGCCGAGGCCGTTTTTGTCAGAGATCTGCTTGAAAACCGCTGCGGCGTTCTTGCCAATGGGGTTGGTGATGGCGGAAAGATCAGCGGCGATCGGCACGCCGCCGGCATTGCCGAGTTCAGCTTGGTACTTCGGCGACAAGGTCAGGCTGATCCACTCGGCGGCGAGATCGGGATTCTTGCTACCCTTGGGAACGACCCAGAGATTGCCTGTCGAGCCGACTGAAAATTTCGGCGTCGGAATGACGAACTGACCCCACTTGAAGTCCTTGATGGTGGAGGCAAAGGTCCCAAGATTCCACGTGCCCGAGACGTACATCGGTGCCTTGCCGGAGGTAAAGAGCAGAGCTGCGTCCGGGTCCTTCATGCCCGTGGAGTCCTTGTTGATGTAGCCCTTGCTGACCCAGTCGACCAATGTCTGCGCCGCATACAGGTAGGGCGCGCCGTCGAGGGGGGTCTTCAAACCCTGATAGTTCTGGACCCAGGCGTCATCGGCCTTGGTGTAGGCGAGAGAGGCAAGCAAGTGCTGGCCACTGGTGTCGATGGCACCGAGCGCGAGAGGCGTGAGACCCTTCTGCTTGAAGGCTTCCAAGTCAGCGACCCACTCTTCGAGCGTCGTCGGCGGCTTGAGGCCTGCCTTTTCGAACATGTCAATATTGTAGAAGCACGAAACATATTCCCCGAAGACCGAGACGCCCCAAACAGGGCCGGAGCCATAGATGCCCTTTTCGTCATAACGGCTTAGGACAAAATCGCCTTCGTTAAGGATCTTGTCCCAGCCTTCCTTCTTCACATAGGCATCCAGATTGGTCAGCAATCCCTGGCTTGCAACCAAGCCAGCGGTCGCATTGCCCTTGTTGTACTCGAGCACGTCGGGGGCCTGATCGGAATTGAGGATCATGCCGCCTGAGGCCTGCAACTGCTGAAAGGTCTTCTGCTCGAAGCTGACGTTAATGTCCGGATGTTTCGCCTTGAACTCCTCGAGCGCCTTCTTCCAGACAATGCCCTGAGCCGTGGTCGGCTCCTCGAACCACCAGATCTTGAAGGTCTTCTGTTCGGCATGGCCGATCGATGTCATCAGCATCGCCGTGCCGAGTGCTAGCGCAAGTGTTGCAATTCTTTTCATGCTTTCCTCCCAAAAAAGCGGCTGCGCCGCGAAAAGACCAAGTAGTCAGTCATGGCGCCCCGCCGGGCCTCCCAGCCCGGCGGCGGCGCATCTTAGGCGGTTGATCAGGGATCAACAATGAAATCTCCGCCCCGGCATTTCTTTAGATAGTTGAGCCCGTGAACCTGGCCAGTCATTTCGAGTTCGTCGCGATAGACTGGGTCGTGCCAGCCTTCGATGTCGATCGAGCCCGACCAGCCGGCAAGGCGCAGTTCGGAAATGATGTCGGTCCAGTTGCTGTCGCCGAAGCCCGGCGTGCGCATGAAGACGAACTTCTCCTTGCCGAAGATGCCGTGTTCCTTGATGACCTCCCAGCGGATGGTCGCGTCCTTGCCGTGGACGTGGAAGAACTTGTGCGCCCATTTGCGGATCTGCGGCAAGGGGTCGATCAGATAGACCATCTGATGACACGGTTCCCATTCCAGTCCGATGTGGTCATCCGGCGTCTCGTTGAAGATCAGTTCCCAGGCATCGGGATTGTGCGCGATGTTCCAGTCGCCACTTGCCCAGTTGCCGTCCATGGCGCAATTTTCGAAGGCGATCTTGATGCCCTTGTCGGCGGCGCGCTTGGCGAGTTCGCTCCAGATCTGCTTGTAGCGCGGCAGGCTGTCGGTCAGCGGCTTGCCGCGGACGCGGCCGGTGAAGCCGGCGACGCAGGTGGCGCCGAAGTGGTGGGCATTGTCGATGCAGTCCTTCCAGCCCTGCAGGGTCTCCAGGTCGATTGCGTCTTCTTCCAGCGGGTTGCCGAACATGCCAAGCGTCGAAATGGTGATGTCGCGGTCGCCGATCGCATCGAGGCAACGCTTGCCGAGTTCGGCGAGGTTCTGGCCCTTCGTCGTCTGCCAGAAGAAGGGTTCGAAGCTCTCGAAGCCCAGGTCGGCAATCTGGCCGATGCGCGCGGCGGCATCGCCCTTGTTGCCGCTGACCATGGTGCCGATGCGAATGGATTTTGCAGGGTTGCTCACGTCACTTCATCCTATGCTGAAATTTCGATGCGCCGGCCGCTCTTGGCGCTTTCGATCGCGCCGAAGACCATGGCAAGGCTTCTGATATTGTCGGAATTGACGGTCTCTGGCTGTTTGCCGCTGCGGATCGCCGCGATGAATTCGGCGATGACGCTGGCGTGGCCGTGGGTTTCCCCGTCACGTTCCGGACCGGGAACGTTTACGCAAGTAACGCCACGCAGAAGGCCGGGCTCTTCGCCGGCAATGGCCGCCTTGAAGCCTTCCTCGCCGTCCCAGGTGAGCATTCCTTTCGAGCCGACAAGCCGCCACTGGCTTTCCCAGCTGGTGCGCTCGCCCTCGGCGCACCATGAGCCGCGATAGGTGAAGACGACGTCGTCGGAAAATTCGAAGATGGCATTGGCCGAAGCGCCGTGCCTGTACCAGGAACCCTTCGGATTGCGCTCGACGCAATAGACGGCGAGCGGCTTCTTATCCGCAACGTAGCGTGCCGCATCGAAAGTGTGGATCGCCATATCGAGAAGCAGCACATTGTCCATCTCATCGCGGAAGCCCCCGAAATGCGGCGCGAGGAAGAAGTCGCAGTGGATGCCGGTGAGTTCGCCGATCGCCCCACTCTCGACGAAACGGCGCAGGCGCCGGATGCCCGATATGAAGCGGCGGTTCTGGATGACAGCGTGAATGCGGCCGGTTTCTGCCGCGAGATCGATCAGCGCGGCGCCCTCGGCAAGTGAAGCAGCCATCGGCTTTTCGCTGAGTACGTGGCAGCCGGCCGTGAGAGCCGTCGAAACGACGTCGTAACGAGCGGACGGGATGACGATGTCGAAGACCAGGTCGGCCTTCGTCGCGGCGATGACGTCGGAGAGGTCCGAACCAATGACGGCACCCTCAAGGCCGAACTCGGCTGCGAGGTTTTCCGCGGTCTCCCGGTTCAGGTCGACGAGGCCGACGATGGCGATGGAATCTGCCAGGACGGGGTTGGACGCAATGGCGCGCAACCAACCTTTGGACATAGCTCCGCACCCGCACAAAATGGCTCTGAATTTCACGATTTCCTCCGAGGGAATGGCGCCAACTCTCCTGGTGACACGCACTCCGTAAACGTTTACGAATGTAGGCGGAAATATTTTGAGATGTCAATAGAGGTCGATGCGAAAGTGCGGATCGGAGGAAAATCGTCAGCAATGACAGGGATTCGCCAGCTTGCCGAACACCTGGATATTTCGATCGGCACGGTCTCCCGCGCGCTGAACGGCAAACCTGACGTGAACGAGGAAACCCGCCGGCGCGTGCTGGCTGCGGCCGAGGAACTTGGCTATGTCGCCAACCAGTCTGGGCGGAGCCTGCGGCAAGGAGAGACGAAGGTCATCGGGTTGATGATCGAATCCAGCAAAGAGACGGTTGAGAATGCCGACAACTTCTTCCTCGGCGTCACCAGCGGTCTGCAGAGCGTCTTTGCCCGCCACAAGCTCGACCTCGTGATGCTGCCCTGCCCGAGCGATGAGGACCCGCACGAATATCTGAAGCGAATGGTGGCGCGGCGCATCGTCGATGCGATGATCATCTCGGATACGCAACGCGTCGACCGGCGTATCGACTTTCTATCGCGGGCCAAGATCCCCTTCGTCGCGCTCGGCCGCAGCCTTTCGGCCGGGAATTTTCCATGGATCGATCTCGATTTCGAGGGCGTGGCCGATCACGCGGTCGAACGGCTGATTGCGCGCGGCCACCGTCGGATCGCGATCACCGCGCCGTCGAGCGAAGCCAATCTCGGTTATCTCTTTGTCGGAAGCTATCGCCGCGCGCTCGAGCGACACGATATTGCCTTCGACCCGGCTCTCGTCATCCGTGTCAAGTCGAGCGAGCAGGGCGGCTATCAGGCGGCCCATGAACTGCTGCAGCTCGAAGAGCGGCCGACGGCGGTGATCCTGATCTATGAGCTGATGGCGATCGGCCTTTACCGCCGCCTGATGGAATCGGGCATCCTGCCTGGCCGCGACCTTGCTGTGATCGGCTTCCGCGACGCTCCGCGCGCACGGTTCCTGCAGCCGTCGCTGAGCTGCTTCCGAATTTCGCTGTACGATCTCGGCGTCGATCTCGGCCGGATGCTTCTCGCCAACATGCCAGCGTATCGCGATTTCTATCCGGACAGCGGCCGCGACATCATCTGGCCCCTCGAACTGGTGCCGGGAGAAAGCGACGCGTTCGATGTCGGGGCCATAGTCTGAAGGCGGTTGGTTGGGTATAGTCCCTGCTTGATGGAGAGTGGGTGGTTTCGATGAAAATGTCTTTCATGACCGGCGCAGCCTTCAACCGGAATCCGAGCAACGCGAAGAAGGAAGCGAGCGCTCGGCCGCTGCTGATCACTGCTCGCGGCGAAGTAGCCTATGTCCTTGTCAGCTATGCTGAATTTCAAGCGAACTGGACAGCGCCGAAGACGCTGTTTGAGGCATTGCGCGATCCCTCCGGTGATGAAAGGGAATTCGAAGCCGCGCGGCTGGGCTTCAACAACAGGATCGTCGAATTCTGACGGCTACTTGTATCGTCTTTCCGCGCGGGGCTGCCCGCAGCGTGTTACCTACCGGTGGCGAAAAACCGGTTTTCCGGCCGCGGCAATCCGAGGTGTTCGCGCAGCGTCGTGCCCTCGTATTCGCTGCGAAAGAGGCCGCGGCGCTGAAGCTCGGGAACCAGCCGTTCGGTGACGTCGAAGAGACCCTGCGGCAGGTAGGGGAAGACGATGTTGAAGCCATCAGAACCCTCCTCATCCAGCCACCGCTCCATCTCGTCGGCGATGCTGGCCGGCGTACCGACGAAGGCAAGGCCGGCATAGCCGCCGTAGCGCTGGGCCAGCTGACGCACGGTCAGATTTTCTTCCGCAGCAAGCTTCAGCACCTGCACCCGACCAGTCTTGCTGGCATTGGTGTCGGGAATATCTGATGGTAGCGGCGCGTCGGGATCGAAGCCGGACGCATCATGGCCGAGCGCGATCGAAAGCGAGGCGATGGCACTGTCGTAATGGACCAGGCTGTCGAGCGTGGCGCGTTTGGCGCGCGCTTCCTCGATGCTGTCGCCGACGATGACGAAGCCTGCCGGCAGAATCTTCAGGTGATCGCGGTCACGGCCGATCGCTTCCATGCGACCCTTGATATCGGCATAAAGCGCCTTGCCGGCGGTAAGATCGCGCGGCGAACAGAAGACCATCTCGGCGGTTTCCGCGGCAAGCTGGCGGCCGGGGTCCGACTGGCCGGCCTGGACGATGACGGGCCATCCCTGCGGCGGCCGGGCGATATTGAGCGGTCCGCGCACGCTGAGTTCCTCGCCCTTGTGCCCGAGCACATGCATCTTCTCCGGATCGAAGAATAGGCCGCTTTCCCGGTCGCGAATGAAGGCATCGTCGGCGAAGCTGTCCCAGAGCCCGGTCACGACATCGTAGAATTCTCGCGCCCGGTGATAACGCTCGCCATGCTCCACATGTTCGTCCAGCCCGAAATTGAGAGCCGCATCCGGGTTCGATGTGGTGACGATGTTCCAGCCGGCGCGGCCGCCGCTGATATGGTCGAGCGAGGCGAAGCGGCGGGCGATGTGATAGGGCTCGTCGAAAGTGGTGGAAGCGGTGGCGACAAGGCCGATGCGCTCCGTCACCGCTGCCAGCGCCGACAGCAACGTGAAAGGCTCGAAGGAGGTCACGGTGTGGCTGCGCCTGAGTGCTTCGACCGGCATGTTGAGCACGGCGAGGTGATCGGCCATGAAGAAGGCGTCGAATTTCGCCCGTTCCAGCGCTTGCGCGAAGGACTTCAGATGCGCGAAATTGAAATTGGCGTCGGGGTAGGAACCGGGATAGCGCCACGCGCCGGTGTGCAGGCTGACGGGACGCATGAAAGCGCCGAGGCGCAACTGCCTGAACGAGTCATGACTTTCCTCATGGATCGGGCAAGGCGGCGGCCTGCCCCGCATTGGCGTTCGGTCTGGAACCGCTGCGGCGACGCATCGGATAGCGGTTACGTAGGAACTCGACGAATTCAAATCGAGGCCGGCTCCGCTAATTTCCGGTAGCGATTTCGGCGCTTTTCCGGCCACGTTTTCGCAAAACCGCCGGACCGAGACACTAATCGCGGCAGCCAGAAGCCGATAAGCAAACACATTTTATTTTCGACCACATCTATAGAATTTGTACTCTTATCTCGGCGTTCGATTTCTTTCACCGATAGCATCGTCAGAATTGGAGACATCGATGAACACCGTGCTGAGGCAAGCAGACCAGATCCGGCCCGTGGCCGCCCGTATCGGCAGTGACGAGGAAGCGATTGCAACCGCCCGCAGACTGGCGGCACAATTTGCCGCGCGCGCCGCCGAGCGCGATGCCGACCGGATCCTGCCGTTTGCCGAACTCGACCTTCTCGCACAGTCCGGACTGCTCGCGATCACGGTGCCGGCCCAATATGGTGGGCTCGACGTCTCCAATGCGGTGCTCGCCGAGATTACCGCGATTCTGTCGGAGGCGGACGGTTCGATCGGCCAGATCCCGCAGAACCATTTTTATATTCTTGAGGCGCTGAGAACCGACGGCAGCGAAGAGCAGCAGCGCTATTTCTTCGGGCGCGTGCTGGCCGGCGATCGTTTCGGCAATGCGCTGTCCGAGCGCGGCACCAAGACGGTCGGCCATTACAACACACGCATCACCCGCGACGGTCCGGGCTACCGGATCAACGGCCGCAAATTCTATTCCACGGGCGTGCTCTTCGCCGACTGGATCACCGTCTTCGCGCTCGATCCGGAGGATCGGCTGACCATGGCCTTCGTGCCGAAGGGCACCGAAGGCGTCGAGATCGTCGACGACTGGGACGGTTTCGGCCAGCGCACAACCGGCAGCGGCACTACGATCCTCGACAATGTCTATGTCAGCGCCGATTCCGTCGTCTCTCACCACAAGGGTTTCGAGCGGCCGACGACGATCGGTTCCGTCGGCCAGATCATTCATGCTGGCGTCGATCTCGGTATCGCGCGGGCGGCTTTCGCCGAAACGCTTGAGTTCGTCAGGACGAAATCGCGCCCCTGGATGGATAGCGGCCTCGACCGTGCCTCCGACGATCCGCTGACCATCGCCAAGATCGGCCAGACCGCCATCCGGCTCGAAGCCGCAACGGCTCTTGTCGAGCGCGCCGGCCACAAGGTCGATGCCGCGCAGGTCGAGACGACGGAGGAAAAGGTGATCGCGGCGACGCTTGCGGTCGCCGCGGCGAAAGTGCTGACGACAGAAGTAGCGATCGAGGCTGCGAATACGCTGTTCGAGCTTGCCGGAACCTCGTCCGTGCAGGTCGGCCTCAATCTCGACCGCCACTGGCGCAATGCCCGCACCCATACGCTGCACGATCCCGTTCGCTGGAAATACCACGTGGTCGGCAACTACCATCTGAACGGCGTGACGCCGCCGAAAAACGGCGCGCTCTGACGCTTCCATTCCTCCCAAACAAAAACCCCATTGCCGGCCCGGCAATGGGGTTTTTCATATTCGTGGGAGGTGCGGTCGTATCAGCTGTAGAGACTGACCTCCGGTATCTTGTCGTTCAGCACGAATTCGCCGACTTCCTTGGCCTTGTAGAAGACCGGGTCGTGCAGCGTGTGGGTGCGGACATTGCGCCAGAAACGGTCGAAGCGGTATTTGTCGGCCGTCGAGCGTGCGCCGGTCAGCTCGAAGACGCGCGAGGTGATATCGAGCGAAACATGCGTGGCGTGCACCTTGGCTGCATAGGCTTCCGCCGCCGCCTCGCCGCGCTCGCGCGCGGTTACATCGCGGCCGCGGGCAAGACCTGCCTGCACGGCAGTGGCCGCGTTGTCGGCAAGAGCCGTCGAGGCCTTCAGCGCCGCGGTGAATTCGCCGACGCGTTCGAGGATATAGGGATCGTCCGCTGCTCGCTCGACGCCGGAGGTGAGCCAGGGCCGGGTCGTCGTTCTGACGTAGTCAACGGCCGCCTGCAGCGCACCTTCGGCGGTGCCGAGGTAGAAGTTGACGAAGACCAACTGGATGAACGGCGTGTTGAAGGTCGAGAGCACGGGCGGTGCCGCATCGGGTGCGGCGGGCGCACCGACGAAGTCCTCCTCATAGACGGGGAAGTCGCGGAACTCGACGCTGCCGCTGTCGGAGAGGCGCTGGCCGATATTGTCCCAGTCGTCATTGGCGATATAGCCGGGACGATTGGTCGGCACGGCGAAACCGGCGATCTTGTCGTCGAGGGCCGCATTGGCGTTGATATATTCGGAGACCCGCGCCGCCGTGGAGAAGGATTTGCGCCCGTTCAGCACATAGCCGTTGCCGCGCCGGGTGAGCGTCAGCCCCGGATCGCGCGGATTGACGGCCGCACCCCAATAGAGGTTCCTGGCGACCGTCTCGCTGCCCAGCGCATGGGCGCGCGCCGCATCGAGCGCCCAGTAAATATACTGGCTGTTGACATAGTGATAGCCGAGCAACTGGCCGATCGAGCTCTCGCCGCGGGCAAGAATGCGCACCAGCTTCAGCCCATCGACCCAATCGAGGCCACCGCCGCCGATCTCGCGGGGATGCAGCGCATTGAGCAGCCCGGCATTCTTTAACTTGACGATCTCGCCAAGCGGCGGGCGGCCTTCGCGGTCGAGATCTGCGGCGCGCCTGGAAAGATCGGCAGAAATATCCTCAGCACGCGCAAAAAGGTCTTCTCGCGTCGGGTTGCGGCTGGCCGCAAAGACGACATTGGACTGGCTCATGGACGGGGCTCCAATTCTCCAAAAAGATGATCCGGCGGGAACCGAGGCTCCCGCCGGAAGGATCGAGGGTGACCTCCTCAAAAAAGCTTGTCCGGAATCCAGCTTGCGGTTGCCGCATCGCTTGTGCTGAAGGCCGGGATCTTTGCCGCCAGGTCCTCGATCGTCTTGACGCCGGCGGCGCGCAGGCTCTCCTGCGTCAGAAGCGTCGGCTTGATCGTGATCTGGTGGGGAACCGCCTGGCCGGCGATTTCGAGGGCTGCGGCGCGGATGGAGACGGCGCCGACGACGGCAGGATTGGTCGCGACGGTCGCAACCCATGGGCTGCCTACCTCGGTGATTTCCTGAATATCGGCTGTCGAGACGTCGGCCGAATAGATCTTAAGCTTGCTTGATATGCCGAGGTCATTGGCGGCAAGCTTCACGCCGCGGGCGAATTCGTCATAGGGGGCGAAGACGACCGAAATATCGGGATTGGCGGTGAGCGCGGCCTTCGCCTGGTCGGCGGTCGAGGTCGCCGTCGTGTCGCTGACGTTGCCGAAGCGGGCCTTTTCGACGACGCCCTTATTGTCCGACTTGAACTTGTCCCAGACCTCGTTGCGGCGGTCGAGCGGCGCGAAGCCCGCAACATAGACGTAGCCCGCTTTGAAGTCCTTGCCGTTGTCCTTCGCCACCTGCTCGAGAGCCAGCGAGGCAAGCTCGTGGTCGCTTTGCTCTACCTGCGGGATCTTCGGATTGTTGAGGTTGACGTCGAAGGCTACGACCTTGATGCCCTTGTCGAGGGCCTGCTGCACGACGTCGCCGAGCGATTCCGGCAGGCCGTGATCGATGACGATGCCGGAGACGCCGAGATTGATCGCCTGCAGGATCTGCTCACGCTGCTCGGCGGCGTCCTGCCGGCCGGGGAAGATGCGCAGGTCGATATCGAGCGCCTTGGCCTGGGCTTCTGCGCCCGCCTGGTAAGCCTGGAAGAAGTCGCCGGCCGAGATGTAGCTGATCAAAGCTACCTTGACGCCGCCCTTATCGAAGGGGGCTGGAGCGCCGGACAGGCCGTCGGCTTTGGCGCCTTGAATGAAAATGAGCGGAATGACGGCGGCAGACAGTGCAAGCCGTGCGAGGGATTTCATCGTCGCGTTCCTTCTAGCAAACGAAAGCGTCGTCTGACAGGTCTGACAGCCCTCGCGACGCGTCGGATTATTTAGATATAATCTCTATGTTTTTA
Organism: Rhizobium pisi; assembly: GCF_003938655.1. Classification (GTDB taxonomy): domain Bacteria; phylum Pseudomonadota; class Alphaproteobacteria; order Rhizobiales; family Rhizobiaceae; genus Rhizobium; species Rhizobium pisi. The sequence continues at coordinate 58,335 of NZ_RJJT01000018.1, read as the reverse complement.
GTAGAGTAAATGATCCGATTTTGCGGGCTGCGAGAGATTCTTTGTTTCGCCAGCACCGCCCGCCGGGGAAATGCGTGCCTGGAAATCGACCGTCCGGACAGGGCACACTCCGGCTACGAATGCAGTCCCGGACATGAACGATGCCCCTTCTTCACGTTAAAGATATTACCCGCAGTTTCGGGTCGACGCGGGCGCTTGCCGGCGCTGGTCTTTCGATCGAGCGTCGTGAGATCGTGGCGTTGATGGGCGCGAACGGCGCGGGAAAGTCGACGCTGGTGAAGATCCTGTCCGGCGTACTTCCAGCTGATGGTGGCACGATCACTCTCGATGGCCACCCCTTTGCGCCGCGCAGCCCGGCCGAAGCGGCAAAGGCCGGCGTCGTCACCGTGCACCAATCGACGGATTTGGTCGGTGCGGCCGGCCTGAACGTGGCCGATGCCTTGCTGCTCAACCGGTTCGCCGATCGCAGCATGCCCTTCTTCGTCTCGCGGGCCGGCATCCGACGCGCCGCGCAGGCGATGCTCGATGCCGCCGGCTTCAGCCTGCCGCTCGATCGTGATTTCGGCGAGCTCTCCAGCGCCGACCGGCAACTCGTGGCGATTGCCCGGGCGCTCGCCAACCGCGCCGATCTCCTCATCCTCGACGAGCCGACGGCGAGCCTTTCCGGAGAGGAAAGCCGGCGCCTCTTCGATATTCTGCTGAGGCTTCGCAATCGGGGTCTGGCGATCCTTTATATCTCGCACCGCACCGCCGATCTCGAAGCGATCGCCGACCGCGCGCTCGTCATGCGTGGCGGCCGCGTTGTCGGCACCTTCTCGCGACCGATCGATTTTTCGAGCGCCATCGAGACGATGATCGGCCGCAGACTGGATGCCGCCCGGCCGGATGCGCGAGCGGCGACCGGACCTGCGATTTTCGAGATGCGCGATATCAGCCTGCTGCCTGCAAGCGCGACCTTCGATCTGTCGCTGCATGAGGGCGAGGTGGTCGCGGTAACAGGCGTGCTCGGCGCGGGCAAGAGCCGGCTGCTCCAGGCGATCTTCGGCGTGACGGCGCTTGCTGGCGGCCAGATGTTCCTCGACGGCCGGCCGTACCGGCCGAAAAACCCTGGTGAAGCGATCGCCGCAGGTGTCGCCATGGCCGCCGAAGACCGTCATTGTTCCTCGCTGATGCCGCCGGCATGGCCGGGCCATTCGCTATCGGCGACGATCAGCCTGCCGCATCTTGGCAAATGGTATCCCAGTGGTTTCCTTGTCGGCGGGCGTGAAAGACGCGAGGCCGAACAGGCAATCGCCCGTCTCGGCATCAAGGCGGCCGGTCCCCTCGCCTCGGTCTGGTCGCTCTCCGGCGGCAACCAGCAGAAGGCGGTGATCGCGCGCTGGGAGGCGGAGCCGAGCCGGCTGCTGCTACTCGACGAACCCTTCCAGGGCGTCGACGTCGGCGCCCGTCACGATATCATCCGGGCAATCCGCGCTCGCACCGACCGGGCGACGCTGATTGCGACCTCCGATCCGGAGGAGGCCTATGAAGTGGCCGACCGCATCCTCGTCATCGACCACCACGTGTTGAGGCCGGCGGCAGACGGCGTCGCTTTTCATTCTGCCATCCAGGGAATATCTGCATGACGACGGTCGATAACGACACCCTTCCACAGGCAAGCGCCCGGCCAAAGGCACTGCAGCAATCAGGCAGCAGCCGTCTCGCCGCCCTCGGAGCGTTCCTCCGGGCTGGCGCGGTGTTTATCCTGCTTGCGGCTCTCGTCGTCGGCTTCACCATCGCCGAGCCCGCCTTCATCAATATCGCCAATCTGATGAGCATACTGCAGGCGGTGTCCGTCGTCGCCATCCTCGGCGCTGGCGTCACCGTCACGCTCGCCGTCGGCGGTTTTGACCTGTCGATCGGCGCGGTCGCCGCGTCGGGCGTGATGGCGGCGAGTTACGCCATGATCGTCTGGCACCTCGATGCCTATGCGACGGTGCCGCTGGTGCTCGCCTTCGGCGCGCTCGTCGGCCTCGTCAACGCCTTCCTGATCGTGCGCCTGAAGGTGCCGGATCTCCTGGCGACGCTGGCGATGATGTTCCTGCTTTCCGGCCTGCAGTTGATCCCGACCGCCGGCCGATCGATCTCGGCGGGCCTTACCCTGCCCGACGGATCGAAGGCGACCGGCGCCTACGACCCGGCCTTCCTGCTGATCGGGCGCTACAGCATCTTCGGCACCCTGCCCGTTTCCGTGGTGCTGATGGTGGCAGTCGCCGTTCTCCTCTTCATCCTCACCGAGCGCACGCGAATCGGCCGGCTGCTGTTTGCGACCGGCGGCAACGAGGTCGCCACCCGGCTTGCCGGCGCTTCGACCGTCAGGCTGAAAACGCTCGCCTATGTCCTGTCGGGCACGCTGGCATCGCTCGGTGGCATCGTCATTGCCGCCCGCGTCGGGCGTGGCGACGTCTCCTCCGGCGGTTCGCTGCTGATGGATTCGGTTGCGGCCGCACTGATCGGCTTCGCCGTCCTCAATCTCAGGCGTCCCAACGTGCTTGGCACGATTGCCGGCGCCGTCTTCGTGGGCGTGCTCTTGAACGGGCTCACCATGCTGAACGCCCCTTATTACACCCAGGATTTCGTCAAGGGCGCCGTGCTCGTCGGAGCCTTGGCGCTGACCTACGGCCTCGGCCGCAGCAATCCCTAATTCCAAGGAAGAAAACATGACCCGCCAAATCAGGCTGAACGCCTTCGACATGAATTGCGTCGGACACCAGTCGCCGGGGCTCTGGCGCCATCCGCGCGACAAATCCTGGACCTACAAGGATCTCGACTACTGGGTGCACCTGGCAAAGACGCTGGAACGCGGCAAATTCGACGGACTGTTCATTGCCGACGTGCTCGGCGTCTACGACGTGCTGAACGGCAATGTCGATGCCGCGCTTCGCCATTCGGCGCAAGTGCCGGTCAACGATCCGCTGCAGCTCATCCCGACCATGTCCTACGAAACCGAACATCTCGGCTTCGGCCTGACGGCATCGCTCTCCTTCGAGCATCCCTATACTTTCGCCCGCCGCATCTCGACGCTCGACCACCTGACCAAGGGCCGCGTTGGTTGGAATATCGTGACCTCCTATCTCAACAGCGGCGCGCTCAATATCGGCCAGCCGGCGCAGACGAAGCACGACGACCGCTATGATCTCGCCGAGGAATATCTCGAGGTCTGCTACAAGCTCTGGGAGGGAAGCTGGGAGGACGATGCCGTCGTCCGCGACCGGGAAACCGGCATCTTCACCCATCCCGATAAGGTCCACCCGATCCGCCATTCCGGCAAGCATTTCAACGTGCCCGGCATTCACTTGAGCGAACCTTCTCCACAGCGCACGCCGGTGCTTTACCAGGCCGGCGCTTCCAGCCGCGGCAAGGATTTCGCCGGCGCCCATGCCGAATGCATCTTCGTCGCGTCTCCGTCGAAAGCCGTGCTGAAGCGCTACGTCGCCAATGTCCGCGAGGCGGCCGAACGCGTCGGCCGCAACCCGCGCGAAATCCTCGCCTTTAACCTGCAGACCGTGGTGCTTGGTGAAACGGATGCGGAGGCGCAACGGAAGTTCAACGAATACCGCAAATATGCCTCCTTCGAGGGTGCGCTGACGCTGATCTCCGGCTGGACCGGCATCGATTTCGGCCAGTTCGGGCCGGATGAGGTGCTGCGGCACCGCCATACCAATGCGGTGCAATCGGCCGTCGAGACCTTCACGACCATCGATCCCACCAAGGAATGGACGGTGCGCGAGATGGCCGACTGGGTCGGCATCGGCGGTTTCGGCCCTGTCTTCGTCGGCTCGCCGCAGACGGTCGCCGATCTGATGCAGGAATGGGTCGAGGATACCGATGTCGACGGCTTCAATCTTGCCTATGCCGTTACACCTGAGAGTTTCGAGGATGCCGCCGATCTGCTCGTCCCGGAGCTGCAGAAACGCGGCGTCTACAAGACCGAATATGCCAAGGGCACGCTGCGCGAAAAGCTCGGGGGAGCCGGACCGCGGCTTACCGCGCCGCATCCGGGCGCCGGTTATCGCAATCTCTTCGCCGAGCCCAGGCGCCAAGCCGCCAACGGTTGAAAAAATAATGGCTGGGTGACAAAAAAGTGTCTCGCCCAGCCTGACCATTCGAATTTAATTTCTATGATTATCGGCATTTCGCCCTGAATATGGGCATTCGAATTTTCGGGCGATCAGGAGGGGTCATGACTATTCCAGAAATCTCGCGGCGCACGTTGATGAAGGGCACCGCCCTGCTGCTTGCCTCGACGGCGCTTGCCCGACAGGCGCTGGCGCAGGATGCGCCGAAAGGCGGCCGGTTGATCGTTGCGGCCGATTCCGAGCCAAAGAACCTCAATCCGGCCATCGTCGCTTCGAATGGGGTCTTCTTCGTTGCGAGCAAAGTAATCGAGCCGCTGGCCGAAGCCTCCTTCGACGGCAAGGACGGGCTCTCGCCGCGCCTTGCGACCTCCTGGGAGGGTTCGGCCGACGGCCTTTCCGTGACCTTCAAGCTGCGCGATGGCGTTACCTGGCACGACGGCAAGCCGTTCACTTCTGTCGATGTCGCCTTTTCCGCGCTCAACGTCTGGAAGCCGCTGCAGAATCTCGGCCGTCTGGTCTTCGCCAACCTCGAAGCCGTCGATACGCCTGACGATTACACCGCCATCTTCCGTTTCTCCAAGCCGACGCCGTTCCAGCTGATCCGCAATGCGCTGCCTGTCGTGACAAGCGTCGTTGCCAAGCATATTTTCGACGGCACCGATATCGCTACCAACCCGGCCAACAACACGCTGGTCGGCACCGGCCCGTTCAAGTTCGCCGAACATAAGCCCGGCGAATATTACCGGCTGACGCGCAACGAGAATTATTGGGACAAGGACCAGCCGAAACTCGACGAGATCGTCTTCCGGGTATTGCCCGATCGCGGATCGGCGGGTTCCGCGCTCGAAGCCGAGGAAATCCAGCTCGCCGCCTTCTCGGCCGTGCCGCTCGCCGATCTCGACCGCATCTCGAAGGTCGCTGGCATCAAGGTGATTTCGAAGGGCTATGAGGCCCTGACCTACCAACTCGTCGTCGAGATCAATCACCGACGCAAGGAACTGGCCGATCTGAGAGTCCGCCAGGCGATCGCGCATGCGATCGACAAGAAATTCGTGGTCGATACGATCTTCCTCGGCTACGCCGCCGCCTCGACAGGCCCGGTGCCGAAGAATGCGCCGGAGTTCTACACATCGGATGTCGCGACCTATGATTTCAATCCCGGCGCCGCCAACGACATCCTCGACAAAGCCGGATACACCAAGGGGCCTGATGGTAACCGCTTCACGCTGAAGCTCCGCCCCGCGCCCTATTTCAACGAGACTCGCCAGTTTGGCGACTACCTTCGTCAGGCGCTTGCCGCGATCGGCATCAATGCTGAGATCGTCAATGCCGATGCGGCCGCGCATCTGAAGGCGGTTTATACCGACCATGACTTCGACCTCGCGGTCGGCCCGCCGGTCTTCCGCGGCGATCCGGCGATCTCCACCACCATTCTCGTCCAGTCCGGCACCCCTGATGGTGTGCCCTTCTCCAACCAGGGTGGCTACGCCAATCCGGAGCTCGACAAGATCATCCAGCAGGCCTCGGAAACCATCGATACCGCGGCGCGCACCGAACTCTATCGCAAGTTCCAGCAGCTCGCGGTCGCCGACCTGCCGCTGATCAACGTTGCGGAATGGGGCTTTATTACTGTTGCGCGTGACACTGTGCTGAACGTCTCGAACAACCCGCGCTGGGCGGTTTCGAACTGGGGCGATACCGCGCTGCAATCATGATAGGATCGGCGGCAATTCTCTTCCAGAGGCCCTGTCCGGCGTGAAACGAGCCATCATCCTCCTGAGGCGCAGGGCGATCAGCAGCATTCCGGTGCTGCTGATCGTGGTGATTTTCACCTTTTTCCTGCTTGAGTCAGCCTCGGGTGATGCCGTCGACGCCTATCTCGGCTCGATCGGCGGTGGCGATGCGGCGCTGGTGCAGTCGCTGCGAGAGAGCTATGGCCTCGACCGCTCCATGTTTGCGCGCCTCTGGCTTTATCTCTCCTCGCTGGGGCGGCTCGATCTCGGCTGGTCGGTCGCCTTCAACAGGCCGGTCGGCGCGCTGATTGCCGAACGCCTGCCCAATACGCTGCTCCTGATGGGCAGCGCCACGGCACTCTCCTTCGGCCTCGGCTCGGCGCTTGGCATCCTTGCCGGCGCGCGGCCGGGTAGCCTGCGTGACCGGCTGCTCTCGATCGGCTCGCTGATCGTCTATGCCATTCCGAGCTTCTGGCTCGGCCTGGTTTTGAGCATCGTCTTTTCGGTGAAGTTGCGCTGGTTTCCAATTGCCGCTATCGAGACGATCGCTTCGGGAAAGACAGGATTTTCGCGCGCGCTCGACATTGCAGATCATCTCGTTCTGCCGGTCGGCGCTCTCGCGTTGATCTATCTCGCTCTATTCCTGCGCGTGATGCGCAGCGGCATGGCCGAGGCCTGGAAGCTCGATTTCGTGCTGTTTGCCCGCGCCAAGGGCCTGTCGCGGAGCCGGATCGTGCTGCGCCATGTGGCGCGCAACGCGCTGCTGCCCCTCGTCACCATGTTCGGGCTGCAATCGGCGGCCATGCTCGGCGGCAGCGTGGTGATCGAAAGCGTTTTTGCGATCCCGGGTTTTGGGCGGCTGGCGCAGGAGGCGGTCAATGGCCGCGATGCGCCTCTGCTGATGGGCATCGTCGTCACCAGCGCCGTCCTCGTCATCTCGGTCAATTTCCTCGTCGATCTCGTCTATGCCGCGCTCGACCCTCGCATCGGCGCTTCGGAGGGCAGCGTATGAGCCGCCTGCAGCGCCTGCTGAGCCAGCCGGAAGGCGCGGTCGGGCTTGCGATCCTTTTCATCCTGGTTGTGGCCGGTCTGCTCGCTCCGGTCATCTCACCGGGCGATCCGCTGAGGATTGCCGGCCGTGCCCTGCTTGCGCCGTTCACCGACCCGGCTTCACCGCTCGGCACTGACCGGCTCGGCCGCGACGTTCTGGCGGGACTGCTCTATGGCGCCAGAACCTCGCTTGCCGTCGGCCTCGCAGCGGCGTTTTCCGCCATGATCCTCGGCGTCTGCGTCGGCATGGTGGCCGGTTTTGCCGGCGGGCTCGTCGATGAGGCGCTGATGCGTGTGGTCGATGCGTTCCAGATCGTACCGGCCTTCCTGCTCGCTCTTGCCTTTGTCAGCACCATCGGCGTCTCGACGCCTGTTATCGTTCTTGCCATTGCGCTCGGCACCTGGGCTGACCCGGCGCGGCTGACGCGAGCGCAGGTACTGGCGATCCGCGAGCAGGATTACGTCGCCTCCGCAAGGGTGATCGGTATGCATCCAGCCGAGATCGCCTTCCGGGAGATCCTGCCGAACGCATTGCCGCCGGTGCTGGCGCTTTCGGCCACCATCGTCGCCGGGGCGATCCTGACCGAGGCAGCGCTGTCCTTCCTCGGCCTCGGCAATCCCAACATCGCCACCTGGGGTTCGATGATCGCCGAGGGCCGCAGCGTGCTGCGTTCGGCATCCTATCTCTCCGTCATACCGGGCGCAGCACTCGCCGTGACCGTGCTCGGCGTCCATCTCTTCAGCGAAGGCCTCGGCAAGGCGCTTGGCGATGACGGTGCGAGGGCGGCATGAGCGACATTTTCTGCAGCCTGCGGCAGCTTTCGGTCACCTACGGGCACGGCGCAGCCGCACTCGACCGCATCGATCTCGATATTGCCGCCGGCGAAAGGCTGGCGATCGTCGGCGAAAGCGGCTCCGGCAAGAGCACGTTCGCCCGCGCCCTCGCCGACCTGCTGCCTGAGAGGGCGAAGGTCGGCGGCGAGATGCTCTGGCCCGCACTCGGCCATCCGCCCCGCCCCGGCCGCGATTTCGGCTTCATCTTTCAGGACCCAGGTTCCAGCCTCAACCCCGTGCTCACGATCGGCGAGCAGATCGCCGAAGGCGCCAGGCGCCATCTCGGTCTTAACTGGAAACAGGCCTATGCCAGGGCCGAGGAATTGCTTGGACGGGTGCGGATGCCGCAGCCTGACAAGGTGATGAGGGCCTTTCCGCATCAGCTTTCCGGCGGCCAGCGCCAGCGCGTGGCCATCGCGGCGGCGATCGCTGCGAAACCTCAGCTGCTGATCGCCGACGAGGCGACCAGCGCACTCGATGTCGTCGTCCAGGCCGAGATCGTCCGCCTGCTCGACGGGCTGGTGCGCGAGGATGGCATGACGTTGCTCTTCATCACCCACGATATCGCGCTCGCCTCCGGCTTCGTCGATCGCATCGCGGTCTTCCGCGATGCAAGGCTGGTCGAGGCCGGCCCCGTCCGTTCGGTGCTGTCGGCGCCGCAGAGCGACTATACCGCCGAACTCATTGCCAGCCATCGTGATCTCAGAACGCCGCCGTTGATTGCGAAGGCGGCGTCATGAGCGATGTGCTGCTTTCCATCGACAACCTGTCGAAAGGTTTTTCCTCCTCCGGCCGCCGGGTCGCCGCCCTCGAGAATGTGTCGCTGACGATCGCGGCCGGCGAGACGCTCGGCATTGTCGGTGCCTCCGGCAGCGGAAAGTCGACCCTGTCGCGCATCCTGCTGCGCCTTCTTGCTGCCGATGCCGGCGCAATCCGCTTCGAAGGAGAGGATTGGCTTGCCCTGAGCGGCGCAGCGCTTCGCCGCAAACGGGCACAGATGCAGATGGTGTTCCAGGATCCGCTCGCCGCTTTCAATCCGCTGGCGACCGTGGGTGCTGTGCTGGACGATCCGCTGCGCATCCACGAGGTTGTCCCAAGGCACCGCCGCACCGGCGAGATCGCGATGCTTCTCGAACGCGTCGGCCTGTCTGCCGATTATGCCGGTCGTCCTGTGCGGTCGCTTTCCGGTGGCCAGCGCCAGCGTGTGGCGATCGCCCGGGCGATTGCAACGCGGCCGTCGCTGCTGGTGCTCGACGAAGCGGTTTCTGCCCTCGACGTGACCGTGCGCGGCAGGATTCTGGAGCTTCTGGTCGAGCTGCAAAGGGAACAGGGCATTGCCTGTCTCTTCATTTCGCACGATCTTGCCGTCGTCCGCGCCGTCTCCCACCGCATCGCCGTTATCGACAATGGGCGGATCGTCGAGACCGGTCCGGCGACATCGGTCGTTGTCGCGCCGCAATCCGATGCCGCCCGCGCGCTTGTTGCCGCCGTCCCCCGTCTCGTGACCGATCCGTTCTGAAGGAGCAGTCGTTATGCCCGATCCCGGTTGGAATCCCCTGCACGGCGCCCTCTCCTATCCCGCGGAGCGCTATGCCGCCCTTGCGACAAGGTCGGCAGGATATTGCTGAGCCGCAACGACATCGTATTCGTGCAGGCTGAGGCTGTGGTGGCGCTGGAAGCGGCAGCGGTCAGCCTTGCCCGCCCTGGCCTTTCGGCACTCAATATCGTCACCAGCCCCTATGGCAGCTGGTTCGGGCAATGGCTGCGGCGGGGTGGTGCGACGGTCCAGGATATCGTCGCCGAACCGGGCCTGCCGATCGCGATCGAGGTGGTCGCCCAGGCGTTGGGGACCAGTCGTCACATCGATGTACTCGCCGTGGTTCACGCGGAATCCGCGAGCGGCATTCTGAATCCCCTGCCCGAGATACTGGCGCTTGCGCGCGCTCGCCGCATCCTCACCGTCGTCGATGCGGTCGCCTCGGTCGGCGGCCATCGGCTCGATGTCGATGCTCTCGACATCGACATCGCGGTGATCGGCCCGCAGAAGGCGCTCGGCGGTCCGGCAGGGGTATCAGCGCTTTCCGTCAGCCGCCGCGCCTGGGAGCTGATCCTCAGGGATGGCGCACCGCGCGATTCCATCCTGTCGCTGGCCGATCTGAAAATGTGGCTCGATGGCGGCCGGCGCGCCCTGCCGGGAACGCCGGCGCCGCTGGAATTCTTCGCGCTGGAAACGGCACTCGACCGCATCGAGGCCGAAGGCTTGGAGAATATCATTGCCCGCCATGCGCTCGCGGCATCGGCGACACGAGCGGGGCTTGCCGCATTGGGCAGCGGGGCCTGGGTTCCGGCTGCAAAGGCTTCGAACCTGGCGACGGCTGTCCCGCTGCCGGAAGCGCTGGCGCCTGCCACGCTGATCGCAGCCGCTGGGCGGCTGGGGGTCGAGCTGACCGAAGGTGTCGGAACCGCGCCGGCCCGTCTTGTGCGGCTGAACCATACAGGTCCGCGCGCTGCATTCCAGACGGTGCTCTCGAATGTGGTGGCCTACGGGGCTGCTCTCAGGCAGGCCGGCCATCCCGCAGATATCGCTGCAGCGTCCGAGGCAATCTCCGCGGCCTACAGCCGATGAAGCCGTCTTCGGCCCTTGATAATCACGGCCCGTCAAGGCAGGAGAGTGGCATCATGGAGAGCTACTTGAGATGACGAGATTGCTGGATGCTCACGGCCTCGAGATTTTGCACGCGAGGCACCACACCCGCCTGAAATGGCACCGGCTGCGCAAGCGGTTTGCCGATCCGCTGTTTTCCGCCGAAGTGATGGCGGAGGGTTTTGCGGCTGGTGCATCGATGGAGCTCGATCTGCGGGTGCGTGCCGATGGCGGCTTCGTCGTGCTGCACGATAGGAAACTCGAAGGCGAAACGACGGGCCATGGACCGATCGCCGACAAGAGCATCGGTGACCTCAGGGGCGTGCTGATGAAGGACGGCGCCCGGCCGCTGATCCTTAGCGAGGATCTCGCCGCCATGATGCAGTCGACGCATCCGGCCGCACTGCTGCAATTCGACATGAAGGACGACTTTGAAGCGATCGGCGCCAAGGGCATTGAGCATCTTGCCGCGCATTTCCGGGATATCTCCGCCTCGGTGATCGTCAGCGGCGGCAGCCTCGACCTTATCGTCGCCGTCAAGGAGAAGCTGCCGCACCTGCAGCGCGGCATCGATCCCACGGACAAGCTTTACGATATCTGGAAGGCCAGCGGCTGGAACGCGGTCGAGACTGAGTTGCGCGCCGACCTCAGCGGCCCGACTGAGCCGGACACGATCTATCTCCACTGGCCACTGATCCTGAATGCCGCCAAAGAGGGGCTGGATATGATTGGGCTCTGCCAGGACCACGGCAAACGCGTCGATGCCTGGACCTTCACCCTGAAGAATCCGGAGACCGGCTTCAGCGAGGAGGAATGGCTGAATTTCTCGGCGCTGATGGCGCTCAAGCCGGACCAGATCACCACCGACGAGGCGCCGGCGACCGAACGCGCCTGGCGCAGGCGGACGGCAGATTAATCCGCGGAGCGCGCCAACCCCTCTACCTCGAGGATAAAGGCGAATTCGCCGGCAAGCCCGGGCGAATGGGCAATGACCGGCCCACCATCCGCAAGCAAACTGTCAACCGGGGGCATTGCCACCATTGCTCCCGCCTCTTCGGCGATCAGCGCGCCGGCGAGCATATCCCACGCGTTGAGATGGCGCTCGTAATAAAGGTCGGCCGTACCTTCGGCGACACGAACGAGATCGATGGCGGCCGCACCCATGCGGCGATAATCCATGCCGCGCTCGTGGAGCCGTTTGGAGAGCGCGAGATGATCGTCGAAACTCGTCTTGCGGGAATGACCGAGAATGACGAGCGCATTGGCCGGATCGGTTGTTGCGCCCGCATGAACCGGAAGCCCATCCTTGAAGGCGCCGCCGCCGCGCACGGCGTGGAAGACCTTGTCCTCGGCAGCGTCGTAGACGACGCCGATCTCGACCTTGCCGGCGACGACGAAGGCGATGGAGACGCCCCAGTGCCGGAAGCCCCTGATATAATTGGTCGTGCCGTCGATCGGATCGACGACCCACGTACCGGCTCCACCCGATCGCCCGCCGCTTTCTTCGCCCATGAAAGTATCTTCGGGAAAACGTGAGAGCAGCCCGTTGCGGATTGCTTCCTCGGCCCTTTTATCGGCAACTGTGACAAAATCCTGAAGCCCCTTGTTTTCGATGGCAAGCGTGCCGGGAGCGGACTCGCGCCGGAACCGTGCTGCCTCCCGCCCGACGTCGAGGGCAATGGCGATCGCGACCTCCGCCCGGGCGCGGATGGCGGCGGCATCGAATGGGGAGTTCATCAGGCAGTCCTTCTTTTGATCAATGTCACGGGCGTGAATTCGACACGCGCCATCAGGTCCGGTTCGGCCATGCGGCTTATCAGCAGGTCGACAGTCTGTTCGGCCTGGAGGTCGCAGGGCTGGCGAATGGTTGTCAGCTCATAGGCGCTCCAGCTCGCCTGCGGGATATCGTCATGGCCGATGATGGGAAGCGGTGGCGCATCCTCGCGGCCGCGGCCTTGCATGATGCGGTCAACGACGCCGCAGGCCATGTAGTCATTGGCGCAAAACAGCCCGTCGATGCCGGAGGCGGCAAGCTCGCCCGCCGCATCGTAGCCGCTCCGGTAGTCGTTGATTTTGACATGCAGAAACTCTGCTTCGACGCCAAGCTGCTTGCAGCGGGCGACGAAGGCCTCGCGGCGCCGGCGGGCCGTGTAAGATATGGCGGTTGCGGCCATGACGGCTGGCTTTCGCGCGCCGGCGTCGATCAGGTGGCTGGCGGCGAGATGGCCGGCCATGCGGTCGTCGGAGATGATGCGGTCGACGAAGGGGATGTCGTTGCCCTTGTTGATCAGCACGATCGGCACGCCTTCGGCGGCGCACTGCTCGCAGATCTCGGTCGGCGGCGCATCCGAGGTGACGATCACGCCCGATACGGCGTAATGCAGCAACTGACCGATGAAGGACGAGGTATCCGCCTCCTGTGAGGTCGGCAGCAGGATCGGGCGGAAATTGCGGGCGAGCAGCACCTTCGCCAGATGCTCGATCTGCAGCGTGCGAAACGGATTGTCGAGGCCGGCGGCAACGAGGCCGACGAGATCGGAGCGTTTGTTAGTGAGGCTTCGGGCAAGATAGTTCACCCGATAGCCGAGTTCCTTGGCGGCCTGATAGACTTTTTCGCGGGTCTTCGGGGAGACGCTGGCATCCGGCGTGAAGGCGCGCGACACCGCGGCGCGCGAGACGCCGGCCACGCGCGCCACGTCGAAGGAGGTTACCTTGCGGGGTCCCTTATCCCTATCTGCCAACTGCTTTTTCCCTCACCGCGGGCCCCCGCATCAGATCGGGCAGATCCGTGCAGATGCCAAGAACCGGAAGCTTCATGATGTCATTGAGAATGGTTTGCCGCTCCTCGTGCCAGAGCACGATTTCGCGGCCTGCCTCAAAGACGGGGCGCATGAGCGCCTCCGTCACCAGATCCTGCGGGCGTTCCCCTGCCCTCTCCCAGCAGAGATGCAGGATATCGGCGCCGGCCTCGTCGCCGAGGGCGTGCGGATCGTGGCCGACGCGGATCAGCACCGAGAGCGGGAAATCGCAGCCCGCGTCACGGAGTTCGCGCACCTGCGCCGTGTCGAAGGAACCAAGGCAGGCGAAACGCTGGTTCATCTCGGCAAGGTGGCGCCAGCAGAGCAAGCCGGTTCCGGGCGCCTTGAGCTCGACATAGAGGCCGGTTCCCGTCTTGCGGCCGAGAGCGGCGACCTCCGAAAAACTCGGCACGTCGACGCCGTCGAGGGCGGCGAGCTCAGCGGCCGTCATTTCGGAAATGCGGCGGTCGATGCCGAAGACCCGCTCGAGATGGTCGTCGTGCGAAACGACGACCACGCCGTCTTTGGTCAGTTGCGTGTCGAGCTCCCACATTTCGGCGCCGAGTTCGGCGGCGCGCCGGAATGCGGCGATCGTGTTCTCGCGTTCATGGCCGCTGGCGCCGCGATGGCCGATGCAGAAGGGCAACCGGCCCTTGGTTGCCGGCCAGCCATAACACTCGAAAAATGCGGAGAAATCGCGGCTCATCACAGCCTCCTGCCGTTTTCATCGAAGACGAACACGCCGCGGCTGTCGATCGCCCAGAAAACATCGTCGCCGACGTGGATATCGTTGCGCACCGGCTGGATCGAGCGCAACAGCGGCCCGCCTGATAGAAGCACGTCGTAGAGGTTTTCGCGGCCTTGCGTTTCGGCGAAGGTGACCTTGCCGGGAACGGCGATATCGCCCGCCGGGGTGAAATGTTCCGGGCGGACGCCGAGCATCAGTTTGGTGCCCTCGGCGACGGCGACAGTGTCAGGCAGCGGCACGCGGATCTCGCTTTCCGGGATGGTAAAAGCGCCCTTATCAAGGACGCCGCGCAGGAAGGTAATCGGTGGATTGCCGAGGAAGCCGGCGACGAAGGCGGTTTTCGGATCGTTGTACATCTCGGCCGGCGTGGCGATCTGGACGATTTCGCCTTCCTTCATGATGGCGATGCGGTCGCACATGCTCATCGCCTCCACCTGGTCATGGGTGACGAGGATGGCGGTGATGCCGGTTTCGCGCTGGATGCGGCGGATTTCCGAGCGCATTTCGAGGCGGAGCTTGGCGTCGAGATTGGCGAGCGGCTCGTCGAGAAGCAGCACGTCGGGTTTGCGGATCAATGCGCGCGCCAGCGCCACGCGCTGCTGCTGGCCGCCGGAAAGCTGCGCCGGCCGACGTTCCATGAGATTGCCGATCTGCACGAGGCCTGCGATGCGGTCAACCTCCTTGCGGATATCGGCGGTCGGCATGCCTTTCACCTTCAGCGGAAAGCCGATGTTTTCGGCAACCGTCATATGCGGATAGAGCGCGTAGGACTGGAAGACGACGCCGACGTTGCGAGCCTGGCTCGGCAGGTCGGTGACGTCGCGGTCGCCGAAGAGAATGCGCCCGCCTGTCGGCCTATGGATGCCACAGACCGCAAACAGTGTCGTCGACTTGCCGCAGCCGGAGGGGCCGAGAAGCGCCAGCATCTCGCCGTTACCGACTTCGAGCTGCATGTTCTCGATGACCTTGGTGGAGCCGAAGCTCTTCGAAAAATTGTCGAGAAGGATACGCATCAGCCTTTGTTCCCGCCGCCATAGATGTTCATGAGGTATTTGTTGAAGAGCGCGTAAGCGATCAGCACCGGAACGAGGTAGAAGAGGCCGACCGCCTTGAACATGTTGAAATCGTAATTGTTGTCGTCGGCGAGGAAGCCCGCGAGATAGACCGAAAGCACCTGCACCTCATTACCGGGCGCCAGCACCTGCGGCAGGATGAACTCGCCCCAGCCGGAGAGGAAGGAGAACAGGCCGAGCGCCATGATCCCGGGTTGGACCTGCGGCAGCACGAGGCTGCGCCAGACCCGGAAACGCGAGGCGCCATCGACGACACCGGCCATTTCGATTTCCCAGGGCACGGTGTCGTAGAAGCCCTTCATCAGCCAGATGCCGAGAGGCAGGTCGATCGCCGCCTTTACCAGGATGACGCCGATCAGCGAATTGTAGAGGCCGACCATCTGCAGCACGATGAAGATGGCGATGATCAGCGTCACCGACGGGAATGCATGCAGCACCATGACGCCGGCGAGGAAGAAGCCGCGCGCCGGCACGTTCAATCGCGAGAGAACGTAGCCCGCCATCGACGAGATGATGAGCACGAGACTGGTGGTGCAGGCCGAAAACAGCAGCGTGTTCACCGTCACCTGCCAGATGTTCGCCTTGCCCGCCGTCGTCTGCCACAGGAAGCGCCAGTGCTGGAGCGTCAGGCCGGAGGGCAGCAAGGCCTCCGGCTGCTTCACGGTCACGGTGTCGAGGAAGAGATAGACATACATCAGGAGCAGCGGGAGGCTAACGATGGTGAGCGCCGTCATAACGGGCCAGCTGCTGTAATTTGCCGAAGGCTGCGATCGTTCGGCCATGGTCAATCCTCGATCAGGGGCTTGGCGACAAGCGTGCCGTAGTTGAAGACGCGCAGATAGAGGAGCGACAGCGCCACGCCGATGACGACGAGCACGAGCGCCATGGCGGCACCCAGCCCGTATTCGAGATTGCCGGCGTAATTCCTGAGCGCTGTGTGATAGGCGGCGAGCGCCCAGACTTCGGTCGCGTTGCCCGGTCCGCCATTGGTGGCGAGCAGGATTTCATTGAAGGAGGCGAGCAGCGACAGCGTCTGATAGCAGGTGACGAAGAGGATCGGCCAACGCATCTGCGGCAGGATGATGTAGCGGATCTGCTGCCAGCGCGAGGCGCCGTCGACTTCGCTCGCATAGAACTGGCTCTTCGGAATGGCCTTCATCGCCGAGGAGAAGACCAGCATGCCCATCGAGGCGCCGATGAAGCCGTTGATCAGCACGACGAAGAACCAGGCATGATAGGCGGTGTCGAGCAGGTAGTTCTTCGGGGGATAGCCGAACTTGCCCATCAGGATCGAAATAAAGCCGGTATCCCAGGCAAGCCACTTCCACAGCATGACGTAGATGACGACGGGCGTAATGCGCGGCAGGAGCCAGATGCCGCGGAAGATCGAGGCTGGCGCCGGCGGCATGTAATGCGTCCAGATCGCAAGCAGCAGCGCATAGCCTACATTGAAGAGCGTCAACACCAGTGCGACATAGAGCGCGGTATTCAATAGCACGCGCGCCATGTCGGGCGAGGTGGCGATGCGCGAGAAATTGTCTGTTGTCCAGGTCCAGCCGGTATAGGTGGCCTTGGCGACTGTTTCCTTCTGTTCCGGCGTCAGCTTGAGGCCCAGCGTATCGAGAGCGGAAAAGAGCTGTTCCTTGCTGTCGAAGCGCGTGTTGACAACGGAGCGGTTGAACTGTTCGGAAATCTGCTTGACGTCGCGTGTCGAAGGCCGTTCGGCAAGATCCTTGATCATGCGCTCGGCATCGCGGCGCGTCGGAAAGACCTCGCCATTGTGTTTGGCGCGCAATTCCCCAGCGATGCCAGGCGCCAGCCCAAGGCCCTCGACGGCCTTGAGGCCGGTCTCGTCGATCGCATAGCGCGGTTCGGCCAATTCGGCGGCGATGTCGGGCATCACCGATTTCAGCGTGATCAGCGAATTAGGGGCGATCTGGTAGACCCCGCCTGATATGCCGGTCGCCGTCGTCATGCTGGTCATCGAGAAGACCGCCGTCAGAACGACCGGCAGCAGAAAGAAGAGAATGATCATGATCGCGGCAGGCGCGATCATCACCAGTCCGAGCGCTCTGGACGATTTCATGGAAGCCTCCTCGCGGACCGACCGGGCAGCGGGATTGCCGCCGCCCGGAAAAGTGCTTCGATCTTAACGGATGACGATCTTGTCGCCGAGCGTGCTCTTCAGCTCGCTCTCGGCATCGCCGATGGCGGCGTCGACGGTCTTGTCACCGGTCCAGGATGACTGGAGGTTCTTCCACATGATGTTCCAATAGGTGCCGAAATCGGAATTGTTCGGCATCGCACTGGCATGCGGCAGCAGGCGTTCGGTGGCTTCGCGGGTCCAGCGGTCGGCCGAGTAGAAATCGACTTCCGCTTCCGCCTCGGAAATGCCGAGATGGGCGGATTTGACCGCATGCAGCGCGTTGATGCGCGGCTCGGAGGCGATCGTGATCAGCTGGGCGGCGATATCGGTATCCTCCTTGTCGTGACCGGCGGTCAGGAGGTAGACGAGCGGGTGGGTCAGCGTGTTGGCCTTGCCGCCTTCGCCGGCCGGGATCAGCGTGAAGATCACGTTGCCGAAGAAGTCCTTGAGACCTTCCTGGTTGACGAGGCGGGCATAGTGCCAGGTGCCGCCGTCCCAGATGCCGGCCTTGCCGGTGGCGACTTCCTTCCACCACTGATCGCCCGGCATGCCGATATGGTTCTTCTTGGTGACACCTGCCTTAACGGCGTCGGCGAAGAACTGATAGGTGCGGGTCATGGCGGCCTTGTCGAAAACGAGCTTGCCGTTTTCTTCCATCGTGCCGCCGAAGCTGGTGTAGAACTGCCAATAGTCAGGGCCGTTGCTGGTGCGCGGATAGAAGCCGTAGCCCGGCTGGACGAGGCCCTTGTCCTGCATCTTCTTGGCGTCTTCGAGCAGGTTCTTCATGGTGTATTTGCCGTCCTGAACGCTCTGCGGCAGCGCGTCCAGATCGGCATCGCTGTAGCCGATCGCCTTCATATACGGCTTCCAGAAGAACATCGGGCGGGATTCGGCGTCCTGCGGAATGCCGTAGACGGTGCCGTTGTAGGAGGCGATCTTCAGCAGGTTCTCGTAGATGCCGTTGAGCGGCCAGGAGTCGAGATCGACGTAGTCCTCGATCGGAACGATGAGGCCGGCCTGCGACCACGGCGCAATGTCTTCATGGCCGCTGACGACGATATTCGGGGCGGTCTTGGCTTCGGCGGCAAGGGTCAGCGCCTGCTTGAAGTCGTCCCAGCCGGAATAGGCCTTCTTCTCGACGGTGATTTTCAGGTCTTCGCCCTTGAGGGCGGCTTGGCGCTGCAATTGCTGGGCGGCGATCTCGATGGCGTCGAGACGATAGACGTCGTTCGGGCCGGTGCCGCCGGCCCAGACGCTGATGTGAACGTCCTTGGCGAGTGCAAGAGCGGACGTCGAAGCCAGGATGGCGGCTGCGACGGTAAGGGATTTCAATGTCGGCAAAATGGTCATCTTCTTCGTCTCCCTGGAAGAGCGGTGTGAGGCCTCTTGGCGGGTCATCACCGGTATTGACGACCGTTCCGAAGACCCCGCGAAAACGTGGCGTATCTCGCTCTAGGGGGTGAACGTAACGACCGAGTGACAAAATTGAGCACGTGTGCAAAATTATTATGACGATGTTCTCGGCATGGTCAATTGCCGATGCAGCTGATGGCAATCTGAAGGCCTGAATGAGGTGCCCCTTGCCTCCGTTTTCCCAATCAGCTATTGGTAGTGCAGGAACAAACCAACAATGGAGGCGTGCAATGACAGATATTTCTTCGTCCAACGCCTCTTTGGCATAGGCTTCCGAAGCTCCCTACCCTCGATCATATCCGAGACCTTTCAAGCTTCACCATCCGAAGACGGCACGCGTTTCGCACGCAGCCTCTGCGCACGGCGACGTCCGCGCGACATGGCGCTGCGCTCTTCAGGTTTGAAAGAAGGGCGGTTCAGAATTCTGACCGCGATTGATCATGAACAATCAGCACCCCGGCGAGAGCCTGGCGACATCCATGAGCGAGCTTTGCTCGCGATTTAGCTTTCGAGAAATTCTCCTCGCAATCATCATTGCCCGGTGGAAACGACGTCGCATGGTGAACAGCTTCGACGCCTTTCCATCGTGGCTGCGGTGCGACCTCGCTTTGTCCGATGAATAGATCGGCGTCGTCGCTCATATTGGGGGAATATCCGGCCGGGGTGGCTTCAAGGCAAGACCATCCCGGCCGGCTCCGCCATGAAGGCAGATGATCTCCGGTCATGCCATTACGATCTCTGCATCGGCCACGGGATCCCTCTTTCAGATGGAATCCAAACCCACCATCGCTAAGCGACCGAGCCATGCTTTGATTGAAATATCTGGAACTTTAAGTTACTGAGTTAAACTTGGATTTCCGTATCCATCGCATCATCCATCCTCCGATCATCGTTTTTGCGCGTTCATCTCATGAGCCTTCAATCCGTCCGCGCCTTCCTCAGCACCCACGCACCCGATATCGAAATCATCGAAACCGCCGCGAGCTCCTCGACGGTGGCGCTTGCCGCCGAAGCGCATGGCGTCGAGCCCGCCCAGATCGCCAAGACGATTTGTCTGCGCGTCGGCGATCAGACGATGCTGGTCGTTGCATGCGGCACGGCGCGGCTCGACAACCGCAAGTTCAAGGATACGTTCGGCGGCAAGGGGCGCATGCTCGATGCGGAGGAAGTCGTGGCTGTCACGAGCCATCCGGTCGGCGGCGTCTGCCCGTTCGGCCTGCCCGCGCCGTTGCCCGTCTATTGCGATATCTCGCTCAAACGCTTCGATGAGGTCGTGCCGGCGGCCGGTTCGACGAATTCGGCCGTGCGTATCGCCACCGGACGGCTGGCCCAACTGACAGGCGCCAGCTGGGTCGACGTCTGTCAGTAAAGGGGCCGGAGAGCTTCACATGGCGGAAAGAGTACCTATATTGGATCTCGACATGCCGTGATTGCGCATGACAGGAGATCAGGAATGCCGAGTGCCGTTTCGCGTTTTGCCAAGATTGCGGCGATAGCCGTACTGACGAGCGCTACCGTTTTTGCCACCATCAGCGATGCCGATGCGCGCCGCGCCGGCAGCTTCGGTGGATTCGGAAGCCGCGGCACGCGTACTTTCAGCGCGCCTCCGGTCACCAGCACGGCACCTGCCCCGGTAGCCCCGATCGAACGCTCGATGACGCCGCGCCCGCAGACAACCGCACCCTATAACGCGCAGCAGCCCGGCTATGCCCAGCGTCCCGGCCTCTTCGGCGGCTTCGGCCGTTCGATGATCGGCGGCCTGATCGCCGGCGGCCTTCTCGGCATGCTGCTCGGTCATGGTTTTGGCGGCGGCTTCGGCTTCCTCGGCATGCTGCTGCAGATCGCCCTGATCGGCGGCGCCATCATGCTTGCCATGCGGTATTTCGCCAGCCGCCGCCAGCCTTCCTACGGCGTTGGCGGCCAGGGCCGCTCCTACGGGCAGTCCTACAACATGTCGCCCGCGAGCAATTCATCCTTCCAGATCCCGGCGATCGGTTCGGGTTTCGGCCGGCAGTCGAGCGTCAACCGCCCGAGCGACGAGATCGGGCTGGCGCAGGCCGACCTCGACCAGTTCGAGGAGCTGCTGACAAAGGTACAGACCGCTTATGGCGCGGAGGATTATGGTACTTTGCGCCGGCTGACGACGCCTGAGGCAATGTCCTATCTTGCCGAGGAACTCGGCGAAAACGCCACCAATGGCGTGCGCAACCGCGTCTCGGACGTCAAGCTGCTGCAGGGCGATATTGCCGAAGCCTGGCGCGAAGACGGCCAGGAATATGCGACGCTTGCCATGCGCTATTCATCGATCGACGCCATGGTCGAACGTGACAGCGGCCGCGTCGTCTCTGGAGATGACCGCCGTCCGAGCGAAAGCACCGAGGTCTGGACTTTCGTGCGCAGGCCCGGCGCCGACTGGAAGCTCGCCGCGATCCAGGGCACCGAGCAACGCGCCGCCTAGCACCTTCCCGTATCGGGTAAATCAACCGGCCCAGAACCGCCATGCGGTTCTGGGCCATCTGTTTCAGTTCACCGCGACCGGCTTGGAGCGCATGCGGGAAACGGTCTCGCGTTCCGCCCGCTTGCAGCGCATCGGCGGCAGGCCGCGGTCCATCAGGTCCATATCCTCGAGCACCATGTCGCCCATCTTCTTGAAGGCGCTGTCGAGCGCTCCGGCCCGGTGCGCCGAGCGGAGGAAGCCTTTCAGGCTGCGCACCGGATGGTTGGACGGCAGTGGCTCCTCAGGGTAGACGTCGCTCGCCGCAACGATATGGCCCGACGCGACGGCAGCCATCAACGCATCGAAATCGACGACATCGGCGCGGCTGAGCAGAATGAAGGCCGCCCCCCTGCGCATGCTGGCGAAGGCCTCAGTGCCGAGAAATCCCTTGTTTTCGCTGGTGACGGCTGCGACGACGAAGATGAAATCGCTCTTCGTCAGTACATCCTCCAGGCTTGCCGGCTCGACGCCGTTTTCCTCGAGGATCGAGCGCGGCAGCCAGGGATCGAACACCCTGATGTGCGCCCTGAAACCGGAAAGCACCCGGCGCAGCGCCCGGCCGAGATCGCCGAAGCCGACAATACCGATCTCGGAGCCGGCGATCAGGCGCGCACTCGCATTGCCCTCCCCGCCCCAGAATTCATTGCCCTGCCGGAAAGCGACATCCGCATCGACGATGCCGCGCGCCAACGCAAGCGCAAAGCCGAGGCCGATTTCGGCGACCGGCTCGGCAAACACCTGGCCTGTCGTCACGACATGGATACCGCGCTCAAAGAGCACCTCGTAAGGCATATTGTTGAGAAGATTGCTTTCGACGTTGAGGATCGAGCGCAAGGCCGGCATTCTGGCGAGCGTTTCCGCCGAAAGCGGCGGCTGGCCGATGATGTAGCGCGCGTGGCCGAGGATATCGTCGCCGAGGCCGGCGATATTGTCGGGATCGGCTTCGACGATCTCGTATTTCGCATGCAGTTCAGCGCGCGCCTTGTCGCTGAAGATCAGATCGAGCGTGCGCGGCTCGGGCGCGCTGATCGCCAGCGGCCGTTTGATATTCGTCATGGGCCTCTCCTCCATCGCGGCGGTCTGCGCCGTCTCGGCTCAGCGATTGATAGCTTTTGTGCGGGATGCTTTCCAGCTCAATGGTCCTTCGATGCGTCGATATCAATATGGCGACGCTGTCGAAAGTGGCATTTGCCTATCAGATAAGCAATTGAATTGCCTTGGTATTTCTGAGGGTTTTCGTTGACGGCGCAAACGCCTTGAACTAGCTTGTGCGCGCGACTTTGAACTATGCCTGGTGTTCGGCCGCCGCAGCATATCGAAAAACTCACGAGGGGATCGAACAATGAAATCAGCACTCAAGAGCGGCCTGCTTGCTTTGGCTGCCATAGCGCTCCCGGCCGCAGCCTCCGCCCATCCCGCCATCGGCGAAGCGGCGGGTTTCAGCCATGGTTTTGCCCATCCGATATCAGGTCTCGATCATATCCTCGCCATGGTGATGGTCGGCGTTTTCGCATTTCAGCTCGGCGGTCGCGCCACATGGCTCGTGCCGGCGACCTTCGTTCTGGTAATGGCGCTCGGTGGTGCCCTCGGCGTTGCCGGCATCAACGTTCCCTTCGTTGAAATCGGCATCGCGCTTTCCGTCGTCGTGCTCGGCGCCGTTGTTGCGTTCAATGTCAAGGCGCCGCTTGCGGCAGCGCT
The DNA here is from genome assembly GCF_003938655.1 of Rhizobium pisi. Lineage (GTDB taxonomy): Bacteria > Pseudomonadota > Alphaproteobacteria > Rhizobiales > Rhizobiaceae > Rhizobium > Rhizobium pisi. Next base: position 35,583 of record NZ_RJJT01000018.1, on the reverse strand, counting down.
CGGCGTTGTCGGCCTCTTCGCCATCTTTCACGGCCATGCGCACGGCGCCGAAATGCCGGAGAATGCGACCGGCGCAGCCTATGCTGCCGGTTTCATGATCGCCACCGCATTGCTGCACGTCGCCGGCCTCGCTCTTGGCTATGTCGTCGGCCGTGCCGGTGAACGGCAAGGTGCCTTCGTGACGCGTGCGGCCGGCGGCATTGCCGCCTTATCAGGCATCGTCATCCTGGCCGGCTTGATCTGACCCTGGCGGCGTTCCAGCCGCCGTCAACAGCACCGAGACATCACAATCCAATCATGACGCCCGGCATGTGCGACGCATTGCCGGGCGTTTCCGCATCATCGCTGCAAAGTCGCGTGGACTTGATCCAAATCAAATCCGGCCGTGCCGTGTCGGGCTATATCGTGACGCACGATCAACGAACGGACATCCAAATTGACGCAGGGTCGCCTTGCCGATTGTCGGCGGGGTGCGAAAGTCTGTACAGTAATTTCAGAAATTTCTGAAATCACTGACGCAACGGAAACAGCAATGAATCTCCCGCCTCTAGTCCAATCCTTCGTTCTCCATTTCGGCGAAATGGGCTCTCGCTGGGGGATCAACCGCACAGTCGGCCAGATCTATGCCCTGCTTTTCGTCTCTCCCGCGCCGCTCTGCGCCGAGGAGATCGCCGATTCCCTCAGCATCTCGCGCTCCAATGTTTCGATGAGCCTGCGCGAATTGCAGGCATGGAACCTCGTCCTTCTCAAGCACAAGCCGGACGATCGCCGCGATTTCTTCACGACGCCCGACGATGTCTGGCAGATTTTGAGGACACTGGCAGAGGAACGAAAGAAGCGCGAGGTCGATCCGACGCTTTCCGTCCTGCGCGAAATCCTGATGCAGCGGCCGGCGAGCGATGCCGAACGTTACGCGCAGGAGCGTATGAGCGACATGCATACGCTGATCGAACAGCTGACGCATTGGTATGAAGACGTAAAACAACTTGAAACGGAAAGGCTCGCGACGCTACTCTCGCTGGGTGCGAAAGTGACCAAGCTTCTGGAGGCCAAGGACCGGGTCGTCTCTCTCGGCCGGAGCCGCCGGCCGAATCCTGCGAACAAGAGTTAGCGCCATGGGCACTGCTTTCTTCGACGCGACAGACAAGCCCGAAGCACGGCCGCCGAATGGCGAGGTCACTTCGTCCCGCGGTGACGCGACAAAAGGCCGCCTGCGCAGGGCGGCATTGCTGCAGGCATTGGCTGCTACCATATGGATCCCGCAGGCCGGGTTGCTGGCCGTTTCGGTCGGCCGTATCGCCGATGGCGGCGGGCTGCATGACGTTCTCTGGCCGGCCCTGGGCATCCTCGTCCTCGGATTGGCAAGAAGCTGTCTCGACGCGGCTGGCGGTCGCCTGGCCTTTCATGCCGCGCGCGCCGAACTCAGCCGCAGGCGCGAGATTGCCATAGCCGCTCTTTCCCTATCGTCGCCGGTCGATCGCGGCCGGCCCGCCTCCGGCAAAGCCGCAAGCATCATTGGCGAGCAGGCGGAACTCGTCGTGCCCTATCTCGCTCGTTTCCATCCCGCGCGGATGAAGGCGAGCCTCGTGCCGCTCGTCATCCTTGCCTTCATCCTTCCCGTCTCCTGGATTGCTGCGCTGGTTCTGCTGTTTGCCGCACCGCTGATCCCTGTTTTCATGGCGCTGATCGGCTGGCGCGCCCAGGCGGCCAGCGAAAAACAGCTCGTCGCGACCGGCGGCCTCAACGGCTTCCTGCTCGACCGCCTGCGTGGACTGGCGACGATCCGCGCGCTCAACGCAGTGGATGCGACCGCCCTCAGGCTGCGAGAGGAGGCGGAGTCGCTGCGCAAACGCACCATGGCGGTGCTGAAGATCGCGTTTCTCTCTTCTGCCGTGCTCGAACTCTTTGCCGCGCTCGGCGTGGCAATGATTGCCGTCTATGTCGGTTTCAGCCTGCTCGGCGAAATCCGCTTCGGCACTTGGGTTGGCCGGCTCGATTTGACCGAGGGACTGTTCATCCTGCTGCTGGCGCCGGCTTTCTTCGAGCCGCTGCGCGAGCTTTCGGCGGTCTGGCACGATCGGGCGGCCGGTGAAGCGGCGCTGAAAGCGCTGGACGCCCTTGCCGTCGGCAGCCTGCCCATCCGGGGATCGGCTGAACCGGCTGTTCCCGCCGGCACCGAGGCGCCGGATATCCGCCTTGAAAATCTCGCCTTTCGTTATGGCGCCGACGAGCCGTTGATCCTTGGTGGGTTCAATCTCGATGTCGCCGCCGGCGAACATCTGGCGCTCCTCGGCGCCAGCGGTTCCGGCAAGTCGACGCTTCTTTCGCTGATGTCGGGGTTGGCGCCCTGCACCGATGGCCGCATCGTCATCGGCGGCGTCGAACTAACGGATGAGACGGCGGCCAGCCTGCGTGGCGGCATGGCGTGGATCGGCCAGAACCCGCATATTTTCGCTGGCACCGTCGCGGGCAATATCGCGCTTGGAAGGCCCGGAATTCTGCGTGCCGAAGTCGCTGAAGCCCTTGATGCCGCCAGACTCCGAAAGGTTGCAGATGCCTATGGCAACCGGCCGCTCGGCGAAGGTGGAATCGGGCTTTCCGGCGGTGAGGCGCTCCGGCTGGCGATCGCGCGCGCGGCCTGCAATCCGCATCTGAAGGTGATCCTTGCCGACGAGCCGACCGCGCATCTCGACGCCGCCACCGCGGCTGAAGTGACCGAGAGCCTGCTTTCGCTCGCGCGGGGTCGAACCCTCGTCGTCGCGACCCACGATCCGCTGCTTGCCGCCCGCATGCATCGCACCATGCGTATCGACGCCGGTCTCATCCTGAGGGAGGCGGCCGAATGAGCGGATTTATAGCGGATATCAGGCCGATCCTGCACCTATTCCTCGCCGAGCGCCGGCGCGCGCTGCTGCTCGGCGCGGTGCTTTCGGCGGCGACGGTGACGGCGGGTATCGCGCTGCTCGGCCTCTCCGGCTGGTTCATCACCGCCACTTCGCTTGCCGGGCTTTCGGCCGCAGCCGCCGTCACCTTCGACGTCTTTGCGCCGGCAGCCGGCATTCGCCTGCTCGCCATCGTCAGGACAGCGGCACGCTATGGTGAAAGGCTTGCAACCCATGACGCAACGCTTGGCGTGCTTGCCGCCCTTCGCGAAAGGCTGTTTCGCGGCTTTGCCGAACGGGGTGCTGCCCGCACGCTACTGCGTCGTCCCGCAAGGCTCCTCTTCCGGCTGACGGCCGATATCGATGCGCTCGACTCCCTCTATCTCCGTATTCTCGTGCCGGCCGCGGTGGCGATCGGCGCGGCATTGGCCGCAAGCGTCGCGCTGGGGCTGATGCATCCCCAGTTCGGCCTGTGCTTTGGCCTCTTCCTCGCCATTGCCGGCCTCGGCCTGCCACTGATCGCAGCTCGGGCGGCGCGCAAACATGCCCGCAGACGCGCCCACGGCATTGAAGCGCTGCGGTCGCGGACGATCGATCTCGTCGCCGGCCAGACCGACCTGCTGATGGCCGGCCGCCTTGCCGCGCAAAGGAGCGCAATCGCCATGGCCGACAGCTACGCCGCCTGTGCCGACGACCGGTTGAACCGCGTCGAAACCGGGCTGACATTCGGCTTTGGCCTTGTTTCCACCCTCCTGTTGACGGGTTCGCTGCTTGCCGTCGCAGCCCTTGCGGAAACAATGGTGATTACCGCGCCTGTCGCAGCACTCGGGCTGCTCGTCGCCTTCGCGGCGGTCGAACCCTTCGCGGCGCTACGCCGCGGCGCCCTGGAACTCGGGCGAACGCTATTGGCGGCAAAGCGCACTGCGCCGCGGCTCGCCGCCGTGGCGGCACCCGAGCCGTTGGCGGCGCCGCGGCCGGGATATGCTTTTTCTCTGGCCGACGTGTCCGCCTTCCATGAAAATTCCACCGCGCCGGCGCTCGAAGGCATCGACCTCGAGCTCAAGAAGGGTGAACGCCTGGCCGTCGTCGGCAGCAGCGGCGCCGGTAAGTCGAGCCTGCTTGCCCTGCTTTCCGGCGAGTTGTCGGCAAGGACGGGAGGCGTTGCCGCAGTGCCGTCGACCCTGCTGACGCAGCGGACGGAACTCTTCGAGGACAATCTGAGCGGCAACCTGAGGCTGGCGAATCCTGATGCAGGCGAGGTCCGTCTCCGTGAAGCGCTCGCCGCCGCCGGTCTGCTTGCCGATATAGAGGCGATGCCGCGGGGGATCGACACAAGGCTCGGCGAAGGTGGTCTCGGCCTTTCCGGCGGCCAGTCGCGCCGGCTGGCGCTTGCCCGGCTCTTTCTGCGCGACACGCCGCTCTGGCTGCTCGACGAGCCGACCGAGGGCCTCGATGGCGCCACCGCCCGCGATGTGCTCAGCCGTCTATCGGCAATGGCGGCAGGCCGCTCGCTTGTCATCGCCACGCATATCCGCCGGGAGGCTGCGATCGCCGATCGCATCGCCATCATCGAAGGCGGCCGCATCACACAAGTTTCGCGCCGGGGAGAGGCGGCGTTCGAAAAGGCGCTCGACCGGCTTCGGCCGGACTGAGCCGTGCATTTGCATGCCCTCAGGAGCCAACCGGCGCTCGAGGAACGTTCTGTACCCCGTGGGACCGTGGGAGAAAGACAATGGAACTAGATATCGTAGCACTTTCGCGCTTCCAATTCGCATTGACGGCGCTTTACCACTTCCTGTTCGTGCCTCTGACGCTCGGCCTGTCCGTGCTCCTGGCGATCATGGAAACCGTTTATGTCATGACCGGCCGCCAGATCTGGCGGCAGATGACGAAATTCTGGGGCACGCTGTTCGGCATCAATTTCGTGCTCGGCGTTGCCACAGGCATCGTCATGGAATTCCAGTTCGGGATGAACTGGAGCTATTACAGCTACTATGTCGGTGACATCTTCGGCGCGCCGCTGGCGATCGAAGGCCTGATGGCCTTCTTCCTCGAGGCGACCTTCGTCGGGCTGTTCTTCTTCGGCTGGGACAAGATGTCGAAGGTCGGCCATCTCGTCGCCACCTGGGCGGTAGCGCTCGGCTCGAATTTTTCCGCGCTCTGGATCCTGATCGCCAATGGCTGGATGCAGAACCCTGTGGGATCGGCGCTCAATCCGCAGACGATGCGCATGGAGATCACGAGCTTTTTCGACGTGGTCTTCAATCCCGTCGCCCAAGCCAAATTCGTCCACACGGTGTCGGCGGGTTATGTCTGCGCCTCGGTTTTCGTGCTCGGCGTCTCGGCCTGGTATGTGCTGAAAGGCCGGCATATCGAGCTTGCCAAGCGCTCGATGACCGTGGCCGCCTCCTTCGGTCTTGCCTCGGCGCTCTCGGTCGTCGTGCTTGGCGACGAGAGCGGTTATCTCGCCACCGAAAACCAGAAGATGAAGCTTGCCGCCATCGAAGGCATGTGGAAGACGGAACCGGCGCCGGCGGCCTTCACCGCTTTCGGCTTTCCCGACCAGGAAGCGCGTGAAACGCATTTCGCCGTCCATATTCCCTGGGTCATGGGCCTGATCGGCACGCGGTCGCTGACGACTGAGATCCCTGGTATCGACAAGCTTGAGCAGCAGGCCGAAACCCGAATCCGCGACGGCATCAAGGCTTATGATGCGCTGATGCAGATCCGCGCCGCGCCGGCACAGGATCAGGTTGCGCAGGGAGTGCGCACTTCCTTCGAGGATCTCGGCCATGATCTCGGTTATGCTCTTCTTCTGAAGCGCTACGTCGACGACCCGCGCCAGGCGTCCGATGAGCAGATCGTCCAGGCCGCGCGCGATACGATCCCGCATGTGCCGACGCTCTTCTGGTCCTTCCGCATCATGGTCGGCCTCGGCATGTTCTTCATCCTGCTGATGACGACCTTCTTCTGGCTGTCGGCGCGACGCCAGCTCGACAAATTCCCGCTGCTCCTGAGGATCGCCGTCCTTGCTATTCCGCTGCCCTGGGTCGCCATCGAATTCGGCTGGGTCGTCGCCGAATTCGGCCGTCAGCCGTGGGTGATCGAAGGCGTGCTGCCGACGGCGGCAGCCGTCTCCAGTCTCGGCGCCAGCACCGTGCTTTTGACGATCATCGGTTTTGCCGCACTCTACACGGTGCTGATCGTCATCGAGATGAGCCTGATGATCAAGGCGATCAGGCAGGGACCGGAACCGGACGACGAGCCGGAAGCCCATCTCATTTCCGAAACCCTCGTCCCGGCCGCGGAGTGAACCGTCATGATCCTTCACGAACTCATCGACTATGAAACCCTACGCGTCATCTGGTGGCTGCTGCTCGGCGTTCTGCTGATCGCCTTTGCCACGACGGGTGGCTTCGACCTCGGCGTCGGTGCGCTTCTGCCTTTCGTCGCCAGGACCGATACGGAACGGCGGGTGACGATCAACACCATCGGCGCCACCTGGGAAGGCAACCAGGTCTGGCTGATCCTCGGCGGCGGCGCCATCTTCGCCGCCTGGCCGCCGCTTTATGCCGTCTCCTTCTCGGGCTTCTATCTGGCCATGTTTGCGATTCTTTTCGCTCTCATCCTGCGCCCGGTCGGCTTCAAATACCGGTCGAAGCGGGAGAGCGCCAATTGGCGCAACGGCTGGGACTGGGCACTCTTCATCGGCGGTTTCGTGCCGTCCCTGATCTTTGGCGTTGCCGTCGGCAACGTGCTGCAGGGCGTGCCTTTCCGATTTGCCGACGATATGCGGATATTTTACGAAGGCTCGTTCTTTGCCCTGCTCAACCCCTATGCGCTGCTCTGCGGCCTGCTTTCCCTCGCCATGCTGGTGATGCATGGTGCGGCTTGGCTGGTGTTGAAGTCGAGCGGCCCGGTTGCGGAACGGGCCAGAAGCTATGGCAGCATCGCCGCCCTTGCCGCGATCGTGCTCTTTGCCCTCGGCGGGCTCTTCCTGTGGATCGGCGTCGACGGCTACCGCATCACCAGCGACATCAGCCCGATCGGGCCTTCCAACCCGCTGTTGAAGACCGTGGCGATCGAAAAAGGCGCATGGCTTGCCAATTACGGCGCCCATTCGTGGATGATCGTCGCGCCCGTCCTCGGCTTTGCCGGCGCGGCCTTGGCCTTCATCGCCATGCGGGCAAGGCGCGAGGTGATGACGCTGCTCTTCAGCAAACTCGCAATCTTCGGGATTATCTCGACGGTCGGCCTCTCGATGTTCCCGTTCATCTTGCCCTCCTCGCTCGACCCGCGATCGAGCCTGACGGTCTGGGATGCGTCGTCGAGCCACCAGACGCTGTTCATCATGCTGGTTGTCTCAGCGATTTTCCTGCCGATGATCTTCGCCTACACGGCCTGGGTCTACAAGGTTCTGTGGGGAAAGGTCGACGAGAAATCCATCACCGACAAAAACAGCCACGCCTACTGAGGGAGACGAAACAATGTGGTATTTTGCATGGATCCTCGGCCTGCCGCTGGCAGCAGCCTTCGCTGTCCTCAACGCCATGTGGTATGAGCTGATGGATGACGCAGCCAGAAACAAGGCCTCCGAAACGCGCAAGTAGATATGAGAAGGGCGCGGTTCGAAACGCGCCCTCTCTCTTTTCCGTCAGCCTTCCAGCCACTTCACCTGATCGGGTGTCAGCTGGATGTCGAGCGCCGAGAGGCTGTCCTCCAGCTCGGCGACGGTGCGTGGCCCGATCAGCGGAATGACCGGGAAAGGCTGGGCGATCACATAGGCAAGTGCGATGTGGATCGGGTTGCGACCGAGCTTGTTGGCAAGCTCGATGGCGCGGTCGCGGCGTCCGAAATTGCGTTCGGAATACCAGACCCGAACGATCTCCTCATCGTCCCTCTTGTCGCGGCCGGCCCGATCGGTAAAGAAGCCGCGGCCCTGGCTCGACCAGGCAAAGTTCGGAATTTGCTTCTCATTCAGCCACTTCTTCCAGTCGTCATCGGAAGCGGCGACGCAGCCGGCCCAGATCGGGTCGAGCATCTCGGCAAGCGAGAAGTTGTTGGAGAGCGCCGCCGGCGCCGCCTTGCCTGATTTTTCGGCATAGGCGATCGCCTCGTCGAAACGCGCGCGCGTCCAGTTCGAGCCGCCGAAGATGCCGCGGATGCGGCCGCGTTTGACTTCGGCATCCATGGCATCGACGAACTCGCCGACAGGCACGTCGGTATTGTCGCGGTGCATGAAATAGACGTCGACATAGTCGGTCTTCAGCCGCGCGAGCGACTGGTCGAGCTGCTTTGCGATCATGTCGGGATAGCAGAGCGGCGAATGCGCGCCCTTGCCGATCAGCACGATCTCCTCGCGCGGCACCTTGCGGCTCGTGTGCCAGTCGCCGAAGATCGTCTCCGTCTTGCCGCCGCCATAGACATAGGCGGTGTCGAAGGCATTGCCCCCGGCCTCGTAGAAGGCATCAAGCGTCAGCGAGGCAGAGGCGAAATTCGGGAAGAACTCGAAGCCGAGTGTGACCACCGAGGCCGGCTTGGAAATACCGGGAATCTGACGCCGCGGAATGCTGCTGCCGCGCGTCACTGTGCCGCCGGCGATGTTCTTCGTGCGCTTGTCTGCTTTCTCGACACCGTATTCAAGGCCGATCGAGGCGCGCCACTGGTCGAGCACGCGCAGGTTTGCGATCGAATCCGCCCAGCTCATGCCGGGAGAGCTGAACTCGGTTCTGCCGGCGCGAATGGCGTCGCCCGCAGAGTCCGCCTCGAAGGAGTAGAGCCAGCGGTCTTCCCTGAGCTCGATCGTTTCCTGTTTGCCGCCCTTGAAGATCTCAATCTTGCCGACGCCGCCCTTGTGGCCGGAGGCGAACCAGAAGTCAGCGACCTCGATGCGGCCCTCGGAGCCGATGATGCGCAACACATTGTCCTGCTGCGCCATGATCGAGCAGGAGACTTCGGCGATGATCTCGTTCGGGAACTTGAGAACGGCGGATGCCCATTCATCGACGCCGCTCTGGCCAAGATGGGCGACGCCCGAAACCTTCTCCGGGTCGAGGAAGGCTTTGCCGTCCGCCGCACCGGCGATCAGTCTGGCCATCGAGACCGGATAACCGCCGACATCGAGAATTCCGCCGCCGGCTGTCTCATTGGCGAAAAGCCGGTGTTCCGGCTTGAAGCTGCCCATGTTGAAGCCGAAGCTGGAGCGGATGATCCGGACAGTGCCGATCACGCCGCTCTTGATGAGCTCGACCAGCTTCTCCGTCTGCGGATGCACGCGGTACATGAAGGCCTCGCCGGCAAAGACGCCGGCCTTCTTCGCTTCGTAATAGACGGCTTCGGCGTCATAGGCCGAAAGTGCGATCGGCTTTTCGATGAGGATATGCTTGCCGGCGCGTGCGGCCTTGATCGCCCACTCGGCATGGCCGGTGTGAGGAGTTGAGATATAGACCGCGTCGATTTCCTTGTCGGCGAGCAGCGCCTCGTAACCGTTGACGATGCGGGCGCCGGGGAAGTTTTCCTGAAGCCCCGGCTTCTCGGGATTGCGCGTGGCGATCGCCACAAGTTTGCCGGTGCGCGAATGGGCGACGCCGTCGGCAAAGGTACGAGCGATGGTGCCGGGGCCGATGATGCCCCAGCGGATCAGTTGATCGGAAGTCATGGAAAGTCCTCTTTCGTCTTTCTGCCTTGGGATTGGTTTAGCGAAGCCGTCTGCCGGCGCCGTCGAAAAGGAAGGTGTGGCTGGCGGGAAGACCGACGGTCAGGGTTTCGCGATTGCCGGCGCTGCGCGACTCCGGCCGTTCGATGATCAGCTGCTCGCTGCCGATGGCGGCGTAGATGTAGCTGGTATTGCCGAGATGTTCGGCGACGTCGATGCTGACGACGAGATCGGCGTCGCCCTCGCCCGCATCGACGAAATGTTCGGGACGAATGCCGAGCGTGACCTTTGCTCCGACTTCGACAGGATCGGCAATGGGCATCGCCAGGCGCGTATCGGCCTCGCTTTCCAGCGCAATCACCACCCTGCCCGGCTGGGTCTCGACCACCACGGCCTTGAGGAAATTCATCTTCGGCGAGCCGACGAAGCCGGCGACGAACTGGTTGGCGGGATCGTCGTAAAGATCGAGCGGCGCACCGATCTGCTCGATATTGCCGGCGCGCAGCACGACAATCCTGTCGGCGAGCGTCATCGCTTCCGTCTGGTCATGCGTGACGTAGATCATCGTCGTGCCGAGCTGCTTGTGCAGCCTGGAGATTTCGACGCGCATCTGTACGCGCAATTCGGCATCCAGGTTCGACAGCGGCTCGTCGAACAGGAAGACCTCGGGTTCGCGGACGATGGCGCGGCCGATCGCGACGCGCTGGCGCTGGCCGCCGGAAAGCTGCTTTGGCCGCCGCTTCATCAGCTCGGCGATCTGCAGGATCTCGGAGACATGGCGCACGCGCCGCTCTGTATCGGCCTTCGGATTGCCGTTCATGCGCAGGCCGAAGCTCAAATTCTCTTCGACGGTCAGGTGCGGATAAAGCGCATAGGACTGGAATACCATGGCGATGCCGCGGTCGGCGGGCTCGACGTCGTTAACGACCCTGCCGCCGATCCGAAGCTCGCCTGAGGTAATGTCCTCGAGGCCGGCGATCATTCGCAGCAAGGTGGATTTGCCGCAGCCGGATGGGCCGACGAAGACGACGAATTCGCCGTCCTTCACCTCCAGATTGGCGCCATGGATGATCTCAAAGCCGCCGAAGCGCTTGACGATATTGCTGAGTGAAAGCTCTGCCATGCGGCCTCCCGGATTATTTGATTGCGCCGGCCGCGATGCCGGCGATGAAGTGACGTTGCAAAGCCACGAAGACAACGAGGATCGGTGCCGTCAGCAGCACGGCCCCGGCCATGATGCCGCCCCATGACACCTTGGTGAGGCCGATCAGCGTTCCAAGTGCCACCGGCGCCGTCATCATTCCTGGTCTGGAGTTGATCAGCAGCGGCCAGAGGTAGTTGTTCCAAGAGGCGAGGAAGAGGATGATCGCGAGCGCCGCCATGGTCGGCCGCGCGAGCGGCAGGGCAATGCGCAGGAAGATCTGCCATTCCTTGACGCCCTCGACGCGGGCAGCATCGAAGAGTTCGCCCGGCATCATCGAGAAGGATTGCCGCATGAACAGCACGCCGAGCGAATTGAAGAGCGGCGGCACGATCAGCGCCACCCAGGTGTTCGCCAGCCGGAATTCGCGCGCCACCATGATGAATTGCGGGATGACGACCACGGAAAACGGCAAGGTGATCGTGCCGAGGATGATGGCGATGATGATCGAGCGGCCGACGAAACGGTAACGCGCCAGCGCCCAGCCCGCCATAGAGGTCAGAAATACGGACAGGAAGGTGTATATGATCGCGACGCCGATCGAGATCACCATCGCGCCGATGAAATCGGTATCGGCCTGCAGGTTCTTGAAATTTTCGACGAAGTTGGTCGACGGCCAGAGCACGATTTCGGGATTGAAGATGGCGTTGTCCGGCATGGTCGAGAAGACAAACATCATCCAGAGCGGAAACAGCCAGATGAGTGCAAGCGGCGCCAGCGCGGCGTGCAGCGCGATCTGCCGCAGCAGGAGGGATTGCGATTTGGATTTCATTTCGGATCTCTCCCGATCCAGAGATTGAGGAACGAGATCGTTACGGCAAGGGCCGCCATCGTATAGGCGATCGCCGAGGCATAGCCGAAATTGAGCGAAGTGAAGCCTTGACGGTAGAGAAAGAGGCCCATCGTTTCGGTGCCGCCGCCCGGACCACCGCGATTGGTGATGAGGAAGGGCTCGGTGAAGAGCTGCATGGTGCCGATGACCGAGAGGACCACACAGAAGAGGATGATCGGTTTCAGGAGCGGCAGGGTGATGTGGAAGAACTGCTGCACCTTGCTGACCCGGTCGAGCGTCGCCGCCTCGTAGACATCATCGGGAATCGCCTGCAGGCCGGCAAGGATGATGATGGCGTTATAGCCCGCCCAGCGCCAGGTGACCGCCAGGATGATGACCGCCATAGCGGCGTTGGCATTGTCGAACCATGACACCGGACTGAAGCCGGCGGCTGAAATCAGCTTGTTGATGACGCCGAAATCGAGGCTGAACATCAGCCGGAACACGGCGGCATAGGCAACCTCGCCGACGACGACGGGCGCAAAGAAGGCGAAGCGGAAGAGCGGGCGCGCTTTCAAGAGCGGCGAGTTGAGCAGGACCGCCATAACAGTCGCAAGTGCGATCATGACGGGCACCTGGATCACCAGGATGACCAGCGTGTTGTAAAGCGCGTTATAGAAAGCCGGATCGTAAAAGAGCCGACCCCAATTGGCCTGAAAACTATATTTCCACGGGTTGATGCGTGTGTTCTGAAAGGAAATCAGGAACGAATCGATAATCGGCCAGACCCAGAAGGCGGCGAAAACCAGCAGATAGGGAGCGAGGAACGCATAGGCGCTCCGGGTTCTGAACGGCATTCAGCCTCCTCCTTACGAAACGAACGAATGACCGGCCGCAAAGCCGGGGGAAGCCGGGCGCCTGAAGCGCCCGGCGTCATCATTCATTGCGCGATCGGAAGGCCGGTCGCAGAAGCGATCTGCTTGGCGGCATCGTCGAGAGCCGCCTTGGCATCGGGGTAGCCGCCGGCGAAGAACTTCGTCTGCGTCGCCCTGAAGATGGCTTCGGCATCGCTCTGGAAGGCGGTGCCGCGGCTCGGCACGATCTTCGGCAGCGTCGCCAGGATATCGGCCCAGACCTTCTGGCCGCCCCAATAGGGCTGTGCCTCATTGACGAAAGGATCTTTCTCGGCCGAAAGCAGCGACGGTACCAGGCCGAATTCCTTCAGCATCGTGACCTGACCCTCGTTGGTGCCGAGGGCGTAGTTGACGAATTTCCAGGCCGCTTCCTTGTTTGCGGACGTTGCCGAAATGGCGAGTGAAGAACCGCCGAGATTGGCGGCATGCGGCCCATCGGCTGTCAGGCTCGGCATTCTGTAGACGCCCCACTTGCCCTTGAGATCGGGTGATGTCGAGCGCACGGTGCCTTCATACCAGCCGCCATACATCTGGCTTGCGGCCTTGCCGGCGGTATTGGCCTGGATCTTTTCGTCCCAGTTGGCCGCCGTCAGCGTGCCGGCGTCCTTCATTTCCTTCACTTTTTGAAGCGAGGCGACGCAGGCCGGCTGGTTGATGGTGATATTCTGGCCGTCGGTCGAGAAATAGCCGCAGCCCTGCTCGTTGGCGATCATGCGGAACCATTCGCTGTCGCCGTTGAAATCCGCCTGCGCCATGATGACGCCGGGATTGGCAGCGGAAATCTTCTTGCCGGCGGCAATGAAATCGTCCCAGGTGCTGATCGTGCTCGGATCGACGCCGGCCTTTTCGTAGAGGTCGCGGCGGTAAAAGATGGCAACGGGGCCGGAATCCCACGGCATAGCGTAAGCGACATCGCCGACCTCAAGTTCGGTGCGCTTGAAGTCAGGGAATTTCGCCTGGATGTCGGGGGTGTAGCCGAGCTCCTTCAGGTTTGCGAAACAATCCGGGAAGCGGCTCCAGAAGATTTCAGCCTCGAAATTCTCGATGCTGACGATATCGGGCAAGCCGTCGCCGCCGGCAGCACACGCTGCGAGCGTTTTGTCGAAGACCTGGCCGTTTCCAAGGTCCTCGACGGTGATCTTGATATCGGGATATTGTTTGTTGAAGCCTGCAAGCGTGGACTTCAATGCCGATGCGGCGACATTCCAGCTCCAGATGGTGAGATTGGCCGACTGCGCGAATGCGGAGCCGGATGCGAGCAGTGCGACAGCAGTGGTCGCAGCAAGAAGTTTGAAGCGCATTGAAAATCCTCCCTTTTCAATTGCCGATCTTTCACGAACGGGCTTAAACTATCTGCAAGGGAGCGATTGTCTCCTAAAAAGGGAACATGGATTTGGCGGAAAGTAAGGTCGATACGCGTGCAATCTACCAGCCCGGCGCAAGCAGCATTGAGGGTTCGCCGACAGCGCTGCAGATGTTTCAAGCCCATCCGCCTATCATGGCCATGCCCCACTGGCTCGCTCAGGTTGAGGTCAACTATGTGATGCGCGGCACCGTGCATTACCTCATGAACGACCACGAATTCCGGCTGAACGCTGGTGAGATGTGCCTCTTCTGGGGAGGCCAGCCGCATCAGATGGATGAATCCTCGGATGATTCGCTCTATGCCGGTGCGCACCTGCCGCTCGTCTATTTCTTCCGGCTGCGGCTGCCGATCAACATCTCAAGCCGGCTGATGACGGGCGAGACGCTGCTGACCTCGGCAACGGATGCCGCCGACAACGAGAATTTCACCCGCTGGGTCCGATATGTGAACTCGGGTGATCCCGCCAAGGCCCAGCATGCCGTCGACGAGTTGCTGCTGCGCATCGAGCGCATCGCGCTCGAACCCTATTCGATGACGACGTCGAAGACGGCCGTCAGTCTCGAAAGCGATCAGCCGCAGCCGCATTCGTCGCGGAGCGTCGCGCGCATGTGCGATTTCATCGCCGCCAACTTCCTGCAGGATATCGATTCGGTCGATATCGCTCGCGCCGCCGACCTGCATCCGAAATATGCGATGAACCTGTTCAAGCGATCGACCGGCATGACGCTCAGCAAATATGTGACACTGCTGCGGCTCTCGCGTGCTCAGGCGATGCTGATGAGCGAAGGCGCCAACGTGCTGCAGGTGGCGATGGACAGCGGCTTCGGCTCGATCAGCGCCTTCAACAAGTCCTTCCGCCACATCGCCGGCATGTCGCCGTCGGATTTTCGCCGCGATATCAGGCTGGTGACGACCATCCCCGCCGGCGCTTTCCGGAACTAGCGCGAAGGCCGTTCGCAGATCGGCATTCTGATTTCTCTCTGCTCTCCTGGCTTTTGACGGAGCATAGGAGATCAGCGCCCAAGCTGATGGCATGAGGCGCACATTTTCTGTGCAAGTGCATGCACTGTGCGACTTCCCAAGGAATGAGACTGACTGTCCGCTCAATAAAATCAATGCTTTGTCATTTGGCACGCCTTTTGCTGCGATAGTTGCAGAGTTGGTGGCTAGGGTTCCGACGTCGCGAGGCGTGACTGGTCCGAGAGCTGCCGCCGGTGGGGAGACATCCCGCTGGATGCACGGCGGGACAAAAGCCCGGGAGACCTCGTAAGCCAAGGGATTGGCGGCGCGATGGTCTTTGCCGATCCCTTTTTGAGAAAAGCAAAAGGGGAATTTCAAATGCAGACTTTTTCGAAGCTTCTTTCCATCACCGCCTTGACTGCCTCCCTGATGCTGGGCTTGGGCACCTGGGCCGATGCAGCGCAGAGGACCGATTTCAAGGTCGCCTGGTCGATCTACGTCGGCTGGATGCCCTGGGGCTATGCGGCCGATCACGGCATCGTCAAGAAATGGGCCGACAAATACGGCATCAAGATCGAGGTCACCCAATTCAACGACTACGTCGAGTCGATGAACCAGTATACGGCAGGCGCGTTCGATGCCGTGACCCTCACCAATATGGACGGCCTGTCGATCCCGGCTGCCGGCGGCGTCGATACGACGGCCGTCATCGTCGGCGACTTCTCGAACGGCAATGATGCCGTCATCCTGAAGGACAAGGCGAGCCTTGCCGACATCAAGGGCCAGAACGTCAACCTCGTCGAATTCTCCGTCTCGCACTACCTGCTGGCCCGCGCGCTCGAAGGCATCAAGATGACTGAGCGCGATGTGAAGGTTGTGAACACCTCCGATGCCGATATGGTCGCCGCCTATAAGACGGCTGACGTGACCGCCGTCGTCACCTGGAACCCGCTGGTCTCGACCATTCTCGAAGATCCCACGGCCAAGAAAGTCTTCGACAGCTCGCAGGTGCCGGGCGAGATCATCGACCTGATGGTCGCCAATACGGGCGTGCTGAAGGACAATCCGAATTTCGGCAAGGCACTTGCCGGCATCTGGTATGAGACCGCAGCACTCCTGACGGCCGACAGCGCCGACGGCAAGGCTGCGCGGGAGGCAATGGGCTCGGCATCGGGCACGGATCTCAAGGGCTTCGAAGCCCAGCTTGCCGCCACCAAGCTGTTCGCCAAGCCGGCCGATGCCGTCGCATTTACTGCGTCGGGCAGCCTGCCGAAGACGATGGATCTCGTCCGCAACTTCCTGTTCGAAAAGGGTCTGCTCGGCAATGGCGCGCCGTCCGCTGATGTGATCGGCATCGAAATGCCGGACGGCAAAATTCTCGGCGACAGCGGCAACGTCAAGCTGCGCTTCACCGAGAGCTATATGAAGGCTGCCGCCGACGCTTCGCTCTGAGCGATGTTTAAGCAGCGGCGCGGCTTGCCCGCGCCGCCATCCTTTATAAGCGGAGCTTCCCTATGCGCTGGATCAATACGAGGCCGAGCCGGGGCGCGCAGCTTGCCCTGACGCTGCTGCCCTTCGTGCTGCTGATCGTTGCCTACACTTTCGGCTCGGCGGCGCGGCTGGCGGAAAACGCCAACGATAAGCTACTGCCCGGTTTTGCCGGTTTTGCCGATGCGATTGATCGCCTGGTCTTCGTCGCCGATCCGCGCACCGGCGAATATCTGCTCTGGTCCGACACTGGGGCGAGCTTGGTGCGCCTGTTTGCCGGCCTCGGCATCTCCACGATCACCGCGCTTGTCATCGGCATGCTGATCGGCATGTTGCCTTATATGAGGGCGCTGCTCTCGCCTTTCGTCGCTGTTATTTCCATGGTGCCGCCGCTGGCGCTGCTGCCGATCCTCTTCATCGCCATGGGACTTGGCGAAGCCTCCAAGATCACGCTCATCGTCATCGGCGTCGCACCGACAATGATCCGCGACCTCGCGTTGAAGGCGCTGGAACTGCCACGCGAACAGATCGTCAAGGCTGAAACACTCGGCGGCTCGTCCTGGCAGATCGGCCTTCGCGTCGTGCTCCCGCAGGTGCTGCCCCGACTGATCACCTGCCTCAGACTTCAGCTCGGCCCCGCCTGGCTGTTCCTGATCGCCGCCGAAGCGATCTCGTCGGATTCCGGTCTCGGCTACCGCATCTTCCTCGTCCGCCGCTATCTCTCGATGGATATCATCTTTCCCTATGTCGTCTGGATCACGCTGCTCGCCGTGGTCATGAACTACATCCTCGATCGCATCCGCATCGCCGTCTTCCCCTGGTCTGAGCTGGAGAAGCAGGCATGAGCGAATTGGTGATCGAAAAGGTCTGGAAGGAATATGGCAACCAGATCGTGCTCGAACAGGTGTCGCTGACGGTCGCCTCGCGGGCCTTCGTCGCCCTTGTGGGCCCGTCCGGCTGTGGCAAGACGACCTTCCTGCGCATGCTGCTCGGCCAGGAGCGGCCGACGCGGGGCACGATCCTGCTTGACGGCGAACCCCTGCCGGCCGAGCCGGGACCGGATCGTGGCGTCGTCTTCCAGCGCTATTCCGTTTTCCCGCACCTGACCGTGCTCGGCAATGTGCTGCTCGGGCGGGAATTCTCCGCCTCCCGCTACAAGGCGAAGCTTTTCGGCGCCGCTCGTCGCAGCGCGGTCGACGAGGCTCGGCGGCTGATTGCCGAAGTCGGCCTTTCCGGCGCCGAGGACAAATATCCGGCGCAACTATCCGGCGGCATGCAGCAGCGCCTGGCGCTGGCGCAGGCCCTGATCATGAAGCCGAAGGTGCTGTTGCTCGACGAACCCTTCGGTGCGCTCGATCCCGGCATTCGCGCCGAAATCCATACCTTGATGAAGCGGCTCTGGCACGAAACGCAGATGACCGTCGTCATGGTGACGCACGACATGCGCGAGGCCTTCACGCTGGCGACGCGCGTCGTCGCCTTCGAGCGGCGGCGTGACCGCCCGGAAGAGAAGGAGCGCTACGGCGCGACCATTACCAAGGACATTTCGATCTGGCCGCCGAGGCTTGCCGGCGCGCCCTCCGTCTTCAGCCCCGACCGGGACGGCCCGGTCATTTCTCTGGGCCTTCGCCGGGACGACCCGGCTTCCAGTCCGTCAGGAGAAAAACCATGATGCATGTCAGGCGTTCGCCCGAAGAAATCGCCGCCAACCGGCAGCGTTACGAGGAACATCAGAAGAAGGGGTTGGAATTCGCCCCGAAGGCCCTGCCGGCGCCGAGCCCCCTGCCCGCGCCCGCCATCGATGCGGCCGCGATCATCCACCAGGAAACCATCCCCGGCGGCTGGTACTGGTCGACCGCGCTGAAGTGCGGCGAGGCGCTCCGTATCGATCAGGGCGAAGGCGGATCGACCGTGGCGCTTGTCGCCTGGAACGCTGCCGACACCAGCGAAAGGCTCAATCTTGTCGATACGGTCAAGGTGCAGTGGACGACTGCTCTCGGCAAGGGCCGCGTTATCTTCTCGGATATGGGTCGGGTGATGTTTTCGCTGATCGAGGATAGTTCCGGTGCCCATGACTGCCTGATGGGCGGCTCGACGGCGGCTTCGAACGCCGCAAAATATCCCGGCGCCAAGACCCGCAACACCCGCGACAATCTCGTGCTCGTTGCCGGCAAGCTCGGTCTTGCCAGGCGCGACATTCCTGCGATTCTCAATCTCTTCGCTCCTGTCCGCGTCGACGATGACGGTGGCTTCCACTGGCGCGGCAAGCTCTCCAACAGCGGCGATTATGCCGAGCTGCGCGCCGAGATGGACATGATCGTCGGCTTCTCGAATTGCCCGCATCCCCTCGATCCCGACCCGGTCTATGCGCCGAAGCCTGTCATCGTCACGCGCTTTCGCGCATCCGTGCCCGCAGTCGACGATCTCGCACGCACGGCGACCGCCGAAGCCCTTCGAGGCTTCGAGAACAACGCCGCGATGCTGGCCTGAGGAGAGACGATGATGAACGATTTCATCAAGACTTCAGCTTCGCGCAGCCTCGAAAATGCCGTTCAGGATCATTTCATTCCGGCCGAAGCGCCATGGTCTGGCATCGTCCGCAAGGGCCAGACGATCCGCATCGAAGACAGCTATGGCCAGCAGGCGATCGACACGCTGTTCTATCGCGCCGATGATTTTGCCGAGCGTTATTCCAACCAGGATACGATGCGGGCACAAGGTGGCGCCTATATCGGCACCGGCACGAAGATTATCTCGAACGAAGGCAACGTCATGCTTGTCATGACAGCCGACAGCTGTGGCCGGCACGATACCTCAGCCGGCGCCTGCTCCTGCGAGAGCAACACCGTGCGCTTCGGTCACGGCACGAAATACCTGCATGCCTGCCGCGACAATTTCGTCCTTGAGGTGACCAGGCACGGCATGAGCAAGCGCGACATCGTGCCGAACATCAACTTCTTCATGAACGTGCCGATCAAGCCGAATGGCGAGATGACCATCGTCGACGGCATTTCTGCGCCTGGGGACTATGTCGAGCTGGTGGCTTACATGGATGTGCTCTGCGTTATCTCCAATTGCCCGCAGATCAACAATCCCTGCAACGGTTTCGATCCGACGCCGATCCGGGTGCTGATCTGGGACGGCGAGGACTGATTGATGTTCACCAAGGTCCTCATCGCCAATCGCGGCGAAATCGCCGTCCGGGTTATCCGGACATTGAGGCGGATGGGCATCGCTTCGGTTGCCGTCTATTCCGATGCCGATCGGTTTTCCAAGCCGGCGCTGACTGCCGATGAGGCCGTGCGCCTCGGCCCGGCGCCTGCCGCTGAGAGCTATCTCAATGTCGATGCCGTCATCGCCGCCTGCAAGGTGACGGGGGCTGAGGCCGTGCATCCAGGCTACGGCTTCCTCTCGGAGAATATCGGCTTTGCCGAGCGGCTCGCCGCCGAAGGCATCGCTTTCATCGGCCCGCGACCGGAGCATCTGTCGGCCTTCGGCCTGAAGCACACGGCGCGCGAACTGGCGAAAGCGAGCGGCGTGCCGCTGCTGCCCGGCACCGATCTCTTGCAGAACGTCGAAGAAGCGCTGTCGGCCGCAGAGACCGTCGGCTATCCCGTCATGCTGAAAAGCACGGCCGGCGGCGGCGGCATCGGCATGCAGCTCTGCGCCGATGCGGCAGGTCTCGAAGCCGCCTTCGAAAGCGTGCAGCGAACCGCACGAGCCAGCTTCGGCGATGCGCGTGTCTATATCGAGCGTTTCGTTGCGGAAGCGCGCCATGTCGAGGTGCAGATCTTCGGTGACGGCAGGGGCAGAGTGATCGCGCTCGCCGAGCGCGACTGTTCATTGCAGCGGCGAAACCAGAAGGTGGTCGAGGAGACCCCTGCCCCCGGCCTTTCCTCGGAAATACGGGTGCGGCTGCACAAGGCGGCGGTCGATCTGGGACGCTCGGTTTCCTATGAATCGGCCGGCACCGTCGAATTCATCTATGATCCCCTGCGCGAGGAATTTTATTTCCTCGAGGTCAATACCCGCCTGCAGGTCGAGCATCCCGTCACGGAAGCCGTCTTCGGCATCGATCTCGTCGAATGGATGATCCGGCAGGCGGCGGGCGAGGACGTACTCTCGGGTGCGGGAGCCCTGAAGCCGAAGGGTGCTGCGATCGAGATGCGGATCTATGCCGAGATGCCGCATGCCGATTTCCGCCCGAGTGCCGGCCTGTTGACCGAGGTCGTTTTCCCCAATGATGCCCGCGTCGACGGCTGGATCGAGACGGGAACCGAGGTGACGCCCTTCTATGACCCGATGCTTGCCAAGTTGATCGTGGCGGCGGAAGACCGGCCGGCGGCGATCGAGAAGCTGAAGGCAGCGTTTGCGGCGACATCGATTTCAGGCATCGAGACCAATCTCGACTATCTCAGGACCATCGCCGCGTCCGAACTTCTTGCCGGCGCCAAGGTCGCGACAACGGCGCTGCGCGACTTCGCCTTCGTTCCCGATGTCGTCGAGGTACTCGCTCCGGGTGCGCAATCGAGCATTCAGGAACTGCCGGGCCGGCTCGGCCTCTGGCATGTCGGCGTGCCGCCGAGCGGACCGATGGATGAGCGCTCCTTCCGCCATGCCAACCGGTTGGTCGGCAATACCGATGTGACGGCCGCACTGGAACTGACCGTTTCCGGCCCGACACTGCGGTTTTATGCCGATCAGACGATCGCGCTTGCGGGCGCCCGGATGTCAATGACATGCGATGGCGTAAAACTGCCGCACGGCGAACTAGTCACGATCCAGGCCGGCCAGGTTCTGTCGATCGGCACGATCGAAGGACCGGGACAGCGCGCTTATCTGGCCGTCGCCGGCGGTTTTGCAGCACCCGTCGTGCTTGGCTCGCGCGCGACATTCGGCCTCGGCCAGTTTGGCGGCAACGCCACCGGCACACTGAAGATGGGGCATGTGCTGCATTTTGCCCGGCAGGCGCCAGCCGAACCGGCTAACCCAGCTGTCGAGCCCGCCGCCTTGACGCGCGAATGGGATGTCGGCGTGGTCTACGGCCCGCATGGGGCGCCTGACTTCTTCGAGGACAGCGATATCGAGACGCTGTTTTCGACGGCCTACGAGGTGCATTTCAACAGCGCCCGCACCGGTGTTCGCCTCATCGGCCCGGCCCCGCAATGGGCGCGTAGGGATGGCGGCGAGGCCGGGCTGCACCCCTCCAACCTGCATGACAATGCCTATGCGATCGGGGCGATCGATTTCACCGGCGACATGCCCATCATCCTCGGTCCGGATGGTCCGAGCCTTGG
Source organism: Rhizobium pisi (assembly GCF_003938655.1). Lineage (GTDB taxonomy): Bacteria > Pseudomonadota > Alphaproteobacteria > Rhizobiales > Rhizobiaceae > Rhizobium > Rhizobium pisi. The sequence continues at coordinate 14,048 of NZ_RJJT01000018.1, read as the reverse complement.
CGGCTTCGTCTGTCCGGCTGTGATCGCGCGTGAGGAGCAGTGGAAGATGGGCCAGTTCAAGCCCGGCGACCGCATCCGTTTCCATGCCGTGGCGCGTCCGGAAGACCCGATTGCCGGTCCGGCGGTGCGGCGGGCCGCAGAAGAGACGGGTTCGCCGATCGTCGGCGTCGGCGAAGACGGTCCGGTTTCCGTCGTCTATCGCCGCCAGGGCGACGACAATCTGCTCGTCGAATATGGCCCGATGACGCTCGATATCGCGCTGCGGCTGCGGGTGCACCTGCTGATGCAGGCAGTCATCGAGGCCCGCCTGTCCGGCGTCATCGACCTCACCCCCGGCATCCGCTCGCTGCAGATCCACTATGACGGCACGCAGCTGACGCGCCGTCGCCTGCTCGGCCTGCTCTCCGAGATCGAGGCGACGCTTCCCCCTGCACAGGAGGTCAAGGTGCCAAGCCGCATCGTGCATCTGCCGCTCTCCTGGAATGATCCGGATGCGGAGCTTGCGATGCGCAAGTATCAGGAACTCGTGCGCCCGAACGCGCCTTGGTGCCCGTCGAATATCGAGTTCATCCGCCGCATCAACGGTCTTCCCGACGAACAGGCCGTCCGCGATATCGTCTTTAATGCGAGCTATCTCGTACTCGGTCTCGGCGACGTCTATCTCGGAGCGCCGGTTGCGACCCCGACCGATCCGCGCCATCGCCTCGTGACGACGAAATACAATCCCGCCCGCACCTGGACGCCTGAGAACGCCGTCGGCATCGGCGGCGCCTATATGTGCATTTACGGCATGGAGGGACCGGGCGGCTATCAGCTCTTCGGCCGCACCATCCAGGTCTGGAACACATGGCGGGAGACGCCGGCTTTTGCCAGAGGAAAACCCTGGCTTCTCAACTTCTTCGACCAGATCCGTTTCTTCCCGGTCAGCAATCAGGAGCTGACGGAGGCGCGTGCCGCCTTCCCGCATGGCGGCTATCCTGTCAGGATCGAGGAGACGGAATTCTCCTATGCCGCCTATGAGAAAGAATTGCAGGCGAACGCGGCATCGATCGGCCGCTTCAAGGCAACCCAGCAGGCCGCCTTCGATGCCGAGCGCCAGCGCTGGAAGGAAGAAGGGCTCGACAGCTTCGTCACCGATGAAGGTACGGGTGAAAGCCCGGATGGGGATATTCCCGACGGCTGCTTCGGGGTTGCCAGCGCCGTGCCCGGCAATATCTGGAAATTGCTGGTCGAGCCGGGCGCCCCGGTTGCGGCCGGCGATACACTTGCCATCATCGAATCGATGAAAATGGAAATCAACGTCACCGCCCATGCGGCAGGCCGCGTCCGCGACCTGCGCGCTGGGCCGGGAAGAAACGTCAAAGCCGGCGATATCATCGTCGTCCTGGAGGAATGCTGACATGCTGCCGACCATTCTCGATCTCTCAAGCCTTCGCGCCGCCTATCAATCCGGCCTGACGCCGCTCGACGCCATCGAAGAGGTGATTGTCCGTCGCGCCGCCTCTAGAGATGCGGCAATTTTCATTACGCCGGTGCCCGACGAAGAACTGCGCGCTGCCGCGAAAGACTTGATGGCACGCGCGCCTGAGGCAAACAGCCTGCCGCTCTGGGGCGTACCCTTCGCGGTGAAGGACAATATCGACGCCGCAGGCCTGCCGACGACCGCCGCCTGCCCCGCCTATGCGTATCGGCCGAAGGCGGACTCCACCGTTGTCGCGCGGCTGAGAGCAGCCGGCGCCATCGTCATCGGCAAGACCAATCTCGACCAGTTCGCGACCGGCCTCAATGGCACGCGCTCACCCTATGGCGCGCCGCGCTCGGTCTTCGATGCGGCCTATATCTCGGGCGGATCAAGCTCCGGCTCGGCGGTCACGGTCGCCTCCGGCCTCGCCGCCTTCGCGCTCGGCACCGATACGGCGGGCTCCGGCCGCGTGCCGGCCGCCTTCAACAATCTGGTCGGCATCAAGCCGACGCCGGGTCTCCTGCCGAATACCGGCGCTGTCCCTGCCTGCAAGAGCGTCGACTGCATCACGATCTTTGCCGCGACCGTCGGCGACGGCGTCGCGATCCGCAAGGTCGCCGAAGGCTTCGATGCCGCCGATCCCTTCTCGCGCCGCGCCAAGCCGGCGAACTTGCCGGTATCGGGCCTGCGCATCGGCGTCCTGGCAGGCGCCGAGCGGGAATTCTTCGGCGACACGGAAGTGGAGGCGCTCTACGACCAGGCAATCGAGCGCGCAAAGGCGCTCGGGGCAACCATCGTTCCCTTCGACTACACCCCATTCCGCGAGGCTGCCGCTCTGCTCTACGACGGGCCGTGGGTCGCCGAGCGACTGGCCGCGGTCGAGGATTTCCTCGCCACCAACGCCGCCGATTTCGATCCGACCGTCAGAGGAATCATCGAAGGCGCCAAAGGCAAGACCGCGGTCGAGGCCTTCGACGGCCGCTACCGGCTGGAGGAGCTGCGCCGCAAGACCGAAGCCGAATGGGAAAAGGCGGATGTGCTTCTTCTGCCGACCGCACCAACCACCTACACCGTCGCCGATATGCTCGCCAATCCCGTCGTGCTCAACGGCCGCCTCGGCCGTTACACCAATTTCGTCAACCTGCTTGATTGCGCCGCGATTGCCGTTCCGGCCGGGTTCGGCAAAGGCGGCTTGCCGGGCGGCGTCACCGTCATCGCACCCGCCTTCACCGATGACGCGCTGGCGCCGCTTGCCGATGCGCTGCATCGCGCCGCAAGCTCCGGCATGGGCATCGACCGGCGGGCTGTTATCCCCGAGACGAGCCGTGTTGCGCCTGGCGATGACGGTTTCGTCGAAATCGCAGTCGTTGGCGCGCATCTGACCGGCATGCCGCTCAATCATGAGCTGACCGGCGCTGGTGCCCGCCTAGTCAAGACCTGCAACACATCAGGCGAATACCGTCTCTTCGTGCTGCCGGACACCGTGCCGCCAAAGCCCGGTCTTGTCCGTGAGCCGGGCTACAAGGGCCGCGGGCTGGAGGTCGAGGTCTGGGCGCTGCCCGCCGATGCTTTCGGCCGCTTCGTCCAGAAGATCCCGGCGCCGCTCGGCATCGGAAAAGTGGCGCTCGATGACGGCACGAGCGTTTCCGGTTTTCTCTGTGAGGTCCATGCGGTGAAAGATGCCGAGGAAATCACGGCGCTTGGCGGCTGGCGCAACTATATCAGCGCCAAGCGGGCAAGCTGAAGGGAGCTGTCGATGACAGCAAAGCTCATCCGGCGCCTGATCAATCTGCTGCGGGACGGTCTGACCGCCCGCGGCGAAGCGATCGGCAGGACCTGCGTCAACCCTGGCGGCTCTGAGAGCGTTCGGCAAGCTCGACGATGATGCCGTCGGGATCGCGAACGAAGGCGATCTTGTTCAGCATCTCGGAATGGACGGCGAGCCGCGGACGCTCCTTGATCTCGACGCCCGCCTGTTCAAGTCGGGCGAAGGTCTCGTCGACATTGTCGAAATGGAAGGTAAGGTGCCGGACGCCGGCCGTATCTTCAGGCACGTCGACCGCCCTCGATGCACCGCCGAGTGGGGCGAATACCTCCAGCATGCCGCCGCCTGCATCGAGGAACGCCACCTGCATGCCATTCGCCATCGTCTTGCGCAGCACGAGGCTGAGACCAAGCAGGCCGCAGTAAAAATCGATGGCGCGGTCCATGTCGCCGACCGTCATGCCGACATGCTCGAAGGATTTCAGCATAGGAGGGCCCTCCCCTGCTCAGACGCTGCGTTCCTCTTCGGGGAGCCAGGAGCGGTAGAGCGGATGATCGGCGGCGATCGGCATCGACGTCGGCCGGCCGGTGCGCTGCGAGAAATAGGCTGCGGTTACCAGCTCCAGCGAATTGCGGGCATCCTGCAAAGTCACCGGTGGTTCCTTGTCCTCAACGATCGCCTTGTGGAAGAGTTCGAACTGACGGGTGTAGCCATCCTCGCCGGGCACGTAGGTGGCGAGCGCCTCGTCGATCCGCGCCCGATGTTCCTCTGTCCCCGCGACGAACGTCCACGGATCGCGTCCCATCGTATAGGGTTCGATGATACTTTCGGCGACGAGATCGTTGAAGCAGAAGCGCAGTCGCGAGATCTCCTTGCGTGACCCGAGCGTCATCGACAGCGTCGCCAGCGAGCCGTTCTGCATCTTCACCGAAAGGGCGGCCGTATCTTCGACCTGGATCGGATTGACCAGCGTGGCGCCATAGGAAAACACCTCGGCGCAGGGGCCATGCACATAGTTCAGCATGTCATGGGCGTGGATGGCATGGCCGAGAAGGCCGCCGCCGAGCTCGGTTGCCCACTTGCCGCGCCACGGAACGGCATAATAATCCGGGCCGCGCCACCAATGGGTCTCGATCGTCGTCAGGAACGGCTTGCCGGCGAGGCCGCGCTCGATCAGCAGCTTCAGCTTCTGCAGGCCGGAGCCGTAGCGATACTGGAAGATCGGCATCAGCTTCCTGCCGGGGAAGCGCGCAAGGATGCGTTCCATCTCGTCGACCTCGGCGATCGAGCCGAAGAGCGGCTTCTCGCAGATCACGTGCTTGCCGGATTCGATACCCTTGCGGCAGAGTTCGAAATGCGAGCTCGGCGGCGTTGAAATGTCGATAATGTCGAGGTCGTCGCGAGCAAACAGCGAATCGGCATCCTGCGTGTATTCGACGATCCCGAATTCCTCGCACAGCGCCTTGCCGCGCTCCTCGTCGAGCGAGCAGAGGACCGGAACCTCGAAGAGCTCCTTGTTCCAGCCGAAGCCGGTCAGATGCCGCGCAGCGATGCCTGCGCCGATGACCCCGACGCGCAATTTCCTGGTCATGATATCCTCCTCAGCGAGCGCCGATGCGCGCGGCTTTCGCCTGGGCTTCGAGCGAAAGGCGGCAGACTTCGAACACGTGCTCGTGCGTCATCGCCGTCTGGGTGCGATTGCCGACGTCGGCAGTGAAAGCATCGAAATAGTCGAGTTTTTCACCGCTGCAGTCGATGTGGGTCATTTCCTTGCCGTTGACGAGGAAGAGGTGATCCTTGCCCGGCCGGCCGGCGATATCGATATATTTGCGCAGCTCGATATAGCCTTCGGTGCCAAGGATGGTGAGGCGTCCGTCGCCCCAGGTCGGTAGCGCCTCCGGTGTGAACCAGTCGACACGGACATAGCCCGCTGCCCTATCGGAGCGCAGCAGCACCTCGCCGAAATCCTGGAAGGCGGGCTTGTCGGGCATGCCGAAATTGCCGATCGAGCTGGCGATGACCTCGCCCGACGTCGAGCCGGTGTAGAACAGGAACTGGTCGACCTGGTGGGAAGCGATATCGACGATAATGCCGCCGAAGGCTTCCGGATCGAAGAACCAGTCCGGCCGGGTCGGCAACTGCAGCCGGTGCGGACCGACGCCGAGCGTCTGGATCACCTTGCCGATCGCGCCCTCGGCGACGAGTTTGCCGGCCTTGACGGCAGAGCGCACACAATGGCGCTCGGAAAAGCAGATGGAGAAGATCTTGCCGGTCTCGGCAACGGTCTTCTTGACTTCCTCAAGCTGGGCGAAGGTTGTCACGCCAGGCTTGTCGGTCATCACGTCCTTGCCCGCCTTCATCGCGCGGATGGCAAGACCGGCGCGGTCGCGCGGGATTGCGGCAATGCAGATAACGTCGATCGACGGATCGGCAAACAGCTTCTCCCGGTCGATCTGCGGCACATCGGGATAAGTCTTCTCGAAGGCCTCGCGCAACGCCGGCACCGAGGTCTGAGGGCAATAGCCGACAAACTCGCCGCCTGAGGCGAGCAATCCCTTCACGTGATCGAACGTATGCCCATGGTCGATTCCGACGACGGCAAATCTCAACATCGCTGCAATATCCTCCCGGGATTGTCTTGGCGCCGGCCGACGCCGGCATCATCCATGTCGGCCAAAACAGATAACGAAAGTTGGCTCCTGTCAAGGCAAGGTGAGAGGTGAAATCGCTAGTGTGTGTATCTAACCATCTGTAAAACAATGATTATTATGTATCTAAATAGTTATTTACGCCTTTCGCTCACTGGAATTCCGATCGCCGACCACCCATTCGATCCGATCCGGCGAAAGTCTTTTTCCCCGACCTACCTTGCTCCATCTCCGTGAATGTGATCGATTTCGACCGCTGCCGGGCTGGAGGGCGGCAACGACCTCAAAATTTATAAAGAGCGCTCCCCCGCTCGCCTGCGACGGAAGATCACCATGTCTCATTCTCTTCTCGATGCCGCTGCTTGGGCCGGTCTTTTTGTCGGCCGTGTCTGGAACCCCGAGATTGCCGGCCCGAGCATCGTTACGCTTCGGGAGGGAATGCTCATCGATATCACGTCGCGCGAAACGCCGACGCTGAGCGTCCTGCTGGAGAGGCAGGATGCCGCCGGATTCGCCCGAGCCGCAAATGGCAAGGCGATCGGTTCGCTGGAGGAGATCGCCGCCAACAGCACAGGAGCGCCGGATGCGGCGCATCCCCACCTGCTTGCACCCGCCGACCTGCAGGCGGTCAAGGCCTGCGGCGTCACCTTCGCGCAGTCGATGATCGAGCGCGTCATCGAGGAGAAGGCAGCCGGCAATCCCGATCGCGCCGCCTCGATCCGCGAGCGCGTCAGTGCGCTGATCGGCGGTAGCCTCACCAATCTCAAGGCCGGTTCGCCCGAGGCGGCCAAGGTCAAGCAGGCCCTGATCGACGAGGGCATGTGGTCGCAATATCTCGAAGTCGGCATCGGTCCTGATGCCGAGGTCTTCACCAAGGCGCCGGTGCTCTCCTCAGTCGGGTGGGGCGCGGATGTCGGCCTGCATCCGATCTCGACCTGGAACAACCCGGAGCCGGAAGTCGTGCTCGCGGTCAACAGCCGCGGCGAGATCAAGGGCGTGACGCTCGGCAACGACGTCAATCTGCGCGACGTCGAGGGCCGCTCGGCGCTCTTGCTCGGCAAGGCCAAGGACAACAATGCTTCCTGCTCGATCGGCCCCTTCATCCGCCTGTTCGATGCCGGTTACGGCCTGGATGACGTGCGCAAGGCCGAGCTCGACCTGAAGGTCACCGGGCAGGATGGTTTCGTGCTGCATGGCAAGAGTTCGATGTCGCAGATCAGCCGTGACCCGACCGATCTCGTCAAACAGACGCTCGGCCCCCACCACCAGTATCCTGACGGTTTCATGCTGTTTCTCGGCACGCTGTTTGCGCCGACGCAGGATCGCGACGCGCCGAAACAGGGCTTTACGCACAAGATCGGCGACGTAGTCGAGATTTCTTCGGCGGGGCTCGGTACGCTCGTCAACACGGTGCGCCTCTCCACCGAATGCCCGCCCTGGACCTTCGGCATTTCGGCGCTGATGAGCAACCTCGCGAAGCGCGGGCTGCTCTAAGCAATTCCGCAAAAGTGCGCAGCGGTTTTGCGTCCGGAATTGCGCAAATGTTATGAGCTATTGGTTTCGCCGCCTGCCCTGCAGCAGGTCGAGGACGGAGTTCGCCGCTTCGAGAACGTTCGTCCCCGGCCCGAATACGGCCGCAACGCCGTGTTCGTGCAGGAATTCATAGTCCTGCCGGGGGATGACGCCGCCGCAGACGACGATGATATCGCCGCCGCCCTGCTCCTTCAGTCTGTCGATCAACTGCGGCAACAGCGTCTTGTGGCCTGCCGCAAGCGATGAAACACCGATGACATTGACTGTTTCGCCGATCGCCATCCTGGCTGCTTCGTCGGGCGTCTGGAACAGCGGTCCGGCGAGCACGTCAAAGCCGATATCGCCGAAGGCCGATGCGATCACCTTGGCGCCCCGGTCGTGTCCGTCCTGGCCGAGTTTGGCGACCATGATCTTCGGCCGATGCCCCATCGTCTCCGTCACCTCCGCCATGCGGGTTTTCAACACGGCAAGCTCCGGCTCGTTGCGATAGGCCTCGCCATAGACGTCCTTGATGACCTCAGGCGTTGCGGCGTGATCGCCAAAGGCCTGCCGCATCGCATCCGATATCTCGCCGACGGTAGCGCGTGCGCGTGCCGCCTCGACGGCAGCGGCGAGCAGATTGCCCCGCCCGCTGCGGGCGACGTCCGAAAGAGCGTGAAGCATTTCGGCCGCTTTCGCGCCATCGCGGCGACGCTTCGTTTCTTCGATCCGCCTGATCTGGGCGCCGCGTACCGCCGCATTGTCGATCGCCAGGATGTCGATCTCTTCCTCGGTCTCCAGGCGATACTTGTTGACGCCAACAATGACTTCTTCGCCCTTGTCGATCGCCGCCTGGCGGCGGGTCGCGGCCTCTTCGATCAACCGCTTCGGCAGCCCCTCATTGACGGCTTTCGTCATGCCGCCGAGCGCCTCGACCTCTTCGATCAGCGCCCAGGCCGTGTCAGCCAGTTCCTTCGTCAGGCTTTCGACGTAGTAGGAGCCGGCAAGTGGATCGACCACCTTGGTGACGCCGGTTTCATGCTGCAGAATGAGCTGGGTGTTGCGGGCGACGCGGGCTGAAAATTCCGTCGGCAGCGCAATCGCCTCGTCGAAGGAATTGGTATGCAGCGACTGCGTGCCGCCGAGCACTGCCGACATCGCCTCGAAAGCGGTGCGGATAATGTTGTTATAAGGGTCCTGTTCCTGCAGCGAGACACCCGACGTCTGGCAATGGGTGCGCAGCATCAGCGAGGAAGCCTTCTTCGGCTGGAACTCCTCCATGATGCGGGTCCAAAGCAGCCGGGCGGCGCGCAGCTTGGCCGCCTCCATGAAGAAATTCATGCCAATCGCAAAGAAGAAGGAGAGCCTTCCGGCGAAGTCATCGACATGGAGGCCCTTGGCGATCGCCGCGCGGACATATTCGCGGCCGTCCGCAAGCGTGAAGGCGAGCTCCTGCACCAGCGTCGCGCCGGCCTCCTGCATGTGATAGCCGGAGATCGAGATCGAGTTGAATTTCGGCATCTCCCTTGCGGTATATTCGATGATGTCGGCGACGATCCGCATCGAGGGTTCGGGCGGATAGATATAGGTATTGCGGACCATGAACTCCTTGAGGATGTCGTTCTGGATGGTTCCGGACAGTTCGGCCTTCGGGACACCCTGTTCCTCGCCCGCCACGATGAAGGAAGCGAGGATCGGGATGACGGCGCCGTTCATCGTCATGGAGACGGAAATCATCTCCAGCGGAATGCCGTCGAACAGGATCTTCATGTCCTCGACACTGTCGATTGCCACACCGGCCTTGCCGACATCACCCTCGACGCGGGGATGGTCGCTGTCATAGCCGCGGTGGGTCGCGAGATCGAAGGCTACGGAGACACCCTGCTGCCCGGCAGCAAGCGCCTTGCGGTAGAACGCATTCGACGCCTCGGCGGTGGAGAAGCCGGCGTATTGGCGGATCGTCCAGGGTCGGCCGGCATACATCGTTGCGCGCGGCCCACGGGTAAAGGGCGCAAAACCGGGAAGCGAACCAAGGTGCTCGGCGCCCTCGAGATCCTCGGCCGTATAGAGCGGCTTGACGGCAATGCCTTCCGGCGTGCGCCAGGTGAGTGTCTCGGGCGCGGCATGCAGTTCCTTCTGCGCAAGTTCCTCCCAATCCGACAGCGTCTTCTTCGTCATGCGTTTCCTCCGGCTTTTTTCATCCGTAGCCTACCATTTCACAAGCACCTCGTGCGATACAGACTTAGGATAAATAAAGCAGCAAATCATTGATTTCTATCGCCGGCCTTAGGACCTGCCGCATGAAGACAATGCAGATCTATGCCTTCGACATGAATTGCGTCGGGCATATCAATCACGGCCTCTGGACGCATCCGAGCGACCGTTCGATGCACTATACCGATCTCGCTTATTGGACGGAGTTTGCCGAGACCGCTGAGCGCGGCAAGCTCGACGGCATCTTCCTGGCCGATATTGTCGGCGTTTATGACGTCTACAAGGGCAGTCCGGCGCCGGTCATCGAGGCGGCTGCACAGATTCCCGTCAACGATCCGCTGATCCCGATTTCGGCGATGGCCTATGTAACGAAACATCTGGGCTTCGGCGTCACCGTCAACACCACCTATGAGCCACCTTTCCTGCTGGCGCGGCGCATGTCGACGCTCGATCACCTGACCAAGGGACGGATCGGCTGGAACATTGTCACCGGTTATCTCGATAGTGCTGCTCGCAGCATGGGTTTCGACAGGTTGCCGGAACATGATGCGCGTTACGACGCAGCCGAGGAATATCTCGAGATCGTCTACAAGCTCTGGGAGGGCAGTTGGGACGACGACGCGGTCTTGCGCGACAGGGCGAGCGGCATCTATGCCGATCCGTCGAAGGTGCGCGCCGTTCGTCACGACGGCAAATATTACAGGATGGAGGGCATCCATCTTTCCGAACCCTCTCCGCAGCGCACCCCCCTGCTCTTCCAGGCCGGCGCCTCGGCGCGCGGGCAGGATTTTGCCGCTCGCCACGCCGAATGCGTCTTCATCGCCGCCCCGAACCCCAAGGCGGTTCGGCCAACCGTCGACGCGCTGCGGGCGAAAGCGGAGACATTCGGCCGCGGCGCCGGCGCTTTGAAGATCCTGAACCTAATCACCGCCGTCGTCGGGCGGACGGAGAGGCAGGCACAGGAGAAGCTGGAGGACTATCGACGCCATGCCAGCGTCGAAGCTTCACTTGCGCATTACTCCGCTTCCGTCGGTATCGATTTTTCAAAATATGGTCCGGACGACGTCATCGACCAGAGTTCGACGAACGCCAACCAATCGGCGCTCGCGGCAATTACCAAGCGTGCGGCAAAGCCGGTGACGAAGCGTGACATCATCGACCAGATGGTGCTCGGGAGCCGGATGAAGCCGATCGTGGGCTCGCCGGAGCAGATTGCCGATCATCTCAGGACTTGGATCGAGGAGGGCGACATCGACGGTTTCAATCTTGCGCGGACGGTGGCGCCGGAGAGCCTGCGCGATTTCGTCGACCTGGTGGTGCCTGTGCTGCAGGAGCGCGGCGTCTATAAGGCGGATTACAGCGAAGGGCCGCTGCGGCAAAAGCTCTTCGGCGGCGAGAGCGGCAGGTTGCCCGCCGCTCATCCCGCCGCCAGATTCCGGCGCTGACTATTTGTGGTCGAGCCCGGCGACCAGCTGGTCGCCGAGCCACTGGATGCCGCAGACCAGAACGATGAGAACGGCCACGACCGCGATCATCACATTGGTTTCGAAGCGCTGATAGCCGTAGCGAATGGCGAGATCGCCGAGGCCGCCGGCGCCGATCGCGCCCGCCATGGCAGAGGCGCCGATCAGAGTCACCAACGTCACCGTAAAACCGGCGACAATGCCAGGCAGCGCTTCGGGTACGAGCACCTCACGAATGATCGTCCAGCGATTGCCGCCCATGGCGCGCACGGCGTCGATCAGTCCGCGGTCGACTTCGCGCAGCGATACTTCGGCGATGCGCGCGTAGTAGGGCGTTGCGGCGATGGCGAGCGGCACGATGGCCGCCCATGTGCCGAGCGCGGTGCCGACGATCAGCCGCGTCAGCGGGATCAGCGCAACCAGCAGGATGATGAAGGGCACCGAGCGGAAACCGTTGATGACAGCGCCGAGGGCGCGATTGATCGAAAGGTTTTCGGCGATGCCGCCGCGCGCCGTTACAACGAGGGCAAGCCCGAGCGGCAGGCCGGCAACGAGCGAGATCACACCCGAGGCGACGGTCATCAGGACCGTCTCCCAAAGCGAGCGAAGAAGCAGTTCAAACATGATCGGTGTCATAACCAAGCACCTCCACCCGGGCGGACCGGGCTGTCAGAAATTGCTCGACCTTTCCGGCAAGCCCGGAGTCGCGCGTGGGAATGGCGATGAAGAACCGCGCCACCGGCTGGTTCTGAATGTGATCGATGCCTCCATGGACGAGGCGGAAGGAATGCGGCAGAGCCGCCGAGAGCTCGGCAAAGAGCGCACCTTGCGCTTCTGGTCCGGCAAGATCGACGCTGAGAATGGCTTCGGTTCCTGCGATTGTCGAAAGCCGACGGGCGATGTGGTCGGGAAGCTGTGGGCGGATGCCGCCGAGCAAGCTCCTGGTGATATCAGCCTGCGGGTCGGCGAAGACCGACCAGACCTGCCCTTCCTCGACGATCCGTCCGGCATCGATGACGGCGACGCGATCGGCAATGCCGCGCACAACTTCCATCTCGTGCGTGATCAGCAGAATGGTCAGGCCAAGTTTACTGTTGATGTCCTTGAGCAGCGCCAGAATCGACCGGGTCGTCTCGGGATCGAGCGCCGACGTTGCCTCGTCGGAGAGCAGCAGCGCCGGGCGCGCGGCGAGCGCGCGGGCAATGCCGACACGCTGTTTCTGGCCGCCGGAGAGCGACGCGGGATAGGCCTTGGCCTTATCGGCAAGGCCGACGAGATCGAGCAGTTCATGCGCCCGCTTCAAGCGCTCGTTCTTTGAAACGCCCTCGATCTTCAGCGGCAGAGCGACGTTTTCCTCGACGGTTTTGGCGGAAAGCAGATTGAAATGTTGGAAGATCATGCCAATGCGACGGCGCAGCGGCTGCAGCTCCTGTTCTGCAAGTCCCGTGATGTCGCGGCCTTCGATGAAGATCTCGCCGCTGTCGGCGCGCTCCAGGCCGTTCAGGCAGCGGATCAGAGTCGATTTGCCGGCGCCGCTGCGGCCGATGATGCCGAGGATCTCGCCCCTTTTCACAGTCAGTGAAATGCCGTCGAGCGCTGCGGTGACTCCGAACCGCCGCTTGACGTCGGTAAGTCTCACCACCTCTTCGGCCGCGACGGCTTGCTGCTGTCCCTCGATCGCCGTGGTGGAAACAAACGAATTCATGTGCTTTTCCTTACAAACACTGAAGGCGGTCCGGGCAAGGAACGCCCGGACCGCCTCTTGGCAGGCCTTAACCCCGGCCTTCTCTTGGATCAATAAGCGCTGAGGCCCGTTCCCTTGTAGACCTTTTCGAATTCGGCCTTCACGGTGTCGTTCTGATAGGAAGAGACAAGCGTCTTGACCCAGTCGGCATCCTTGTTCTCGTCCTTGACGGCGATGAAGTTGCGGTACGGATTGTCGGCGACCGGCTCCTGCGCAATGCGCTCGGCCGGCGAAAGACCGCTCTTCAGCGCCCAGTCGGTGTTGACGATACCGGCATCCAGATCGTCGATCGAGCGGCCGACGATACCGGCGTCAAGTTCCTTGATCTCGATCTTCTTCGGGTTATCGGTGACATCGGCAACGGTCGCCAGAATGCCGGTGCCGTCTTTCAGCTTGATCAGGCCTTCCTTCTGGAGAACGCGCAGCGCTCGGCCTTCGTTCGAGGGGTCATTCGGCACACCGATGACCGCCCCTTCCGGGATCTCGGCAACGGACTTGTGCTTCTTGGTGTAGAGGCCGATCGGCCAGACCCCGGTATAACCGACGCGAACGATGTGATAGCCGTGCTGCTTGATCTGGTTGTCGAGATAGGGCTGGTGCTGGAAGGCGTTGGCATCGATTTCGCCGCGCTCCAGCGCTTCATTCGGCTGAGTGTAGTCGTTGAAGGTGATGGTCTCGATCTTGAGGCCCTTCTTGGCCGCCTCGCTGGTGACCACACGCCATACATCCTCCTCTTCGCCGGCCATGATGCCGACCTTGATCGACTTGTCCTCGGCAAAGGAAGGCGCGGGTGCCGCAAAATTAAAAAGCGCGGCAGCAGAAACGGCGACGGCAGCAAGAGCCGCGCGACGCGAAAGGTGGAAGCCGTGAAGATTTTTGTTCTTGGTCATTGTTATATCCCGTCTGACTGAATGAGGCCGAACGCCCCGAGCAGGCTGATCATGGCAAATGGGCGGACTGCGAGCGAAGTACGAAAGTCTGATGTGGGGGAAAGGTCGGGAAAACTCTTGCCTTGCCATCCATATAGGCAGGATAAATTTCTATCAAATTTATGGATTAATCGCGGCATGTGAGTATCTGCTAAAAACGAAAAACGGCGCCTCAGGGGCGCCGTCAGACTGCTGACAAACCCCTGGCACCGTCCAGGGGTTTATGATTCATTGGGACATGTTGAAGAAACCTGCCCCCACCCAGACGGCTCTTGAGATGGTGACGCTCGATAGCCTGGTGCCGAAGGATC
>NZ_RJJT01000017.1 GCF_003938655.1 Rhizobium pisi | reverse complement strand
GAGTGGCTTTGGACGTATAACCACGAACGGCCCAACATGGGCATTGGCGGCATCACACCCGCTCAGAAACTGAAAATGGCCGCGTGAATTCTACCGCTGAACCCCGCTAAAACGGGGAGGACTACCGTATTCTTCGCGTCCTCCATGGCGCGCAGGAATGGCCAGACACTTTGCCGGCTAGGCTTTGTTCTCGATGCTGAGTATCAACGGCTCGGTGGTTCGAAATCTTTTTCGTGGACTGATATTTACTATCCAGCGATGCAGGAGCTCTCAGGATGTTCGAGAAATCAGGCTATTGTGCGGTCAATGTCATCACACAACCGTGGTAGATAAGTTTGGTATCTCGGTGGGCTTGTCTCGGCTAACGATGAGCCGTTGACGGTTCGCCAGCCCCACATGCATGGTGCGCAGGAACCATAGAAGTTGCGCGACGTCCATTGCACGTACGCACACGCGACGTACAAAGATCCGCATGCCGACTTGACGGGTACGTCAGTTTGACGTACAAATAGCCACACTGCTACACTGGAATTGGAGGCGATTATGCCTGTTTTCAAAGACATGACTGCCGAAATCGATGAACCAAACGACGCACGTATGGGCTTCCGTACGAAGGCGCGCATCAAGACGGCAATTCAACGCGCTGCTGCGCTGTCCGGTGTAGACGACTCCGCTTTCACGATCAACGCTGCTTATCAATCCGCCATGATGACGATTGCCGCTCATGAACGGACCCTTTTGCAGCCTGCCGATCATGCTGCGTTTTTTGCTGCACTGGACAACCCACCAGAGCCGAGAGATAAACTTAAGGCTGCTTTCAAGCGTCACAGCGAGACTGTCGTTTCAAAATAATGCCGCAAAATGAAGCGCCAAAGCCAATCATCGAGCCGCTTGATCCCTCAAAACATGATCGGGCGGCTTTTTCGTGCGGCATTGAGCAGGTCGACAATTTCTTTCAGAAGACCGCAAACAAGCTTCAGAAGAGCGACAATCTTCGTGTTTTCGTGATGACGCAAGACGGCGGCCCAGTGATGGGCTTCTACGCCATCAACAGCCACGCTGTTGATTATACGGAGCTTCCGAAAAGGTTCGCCCGCAACCGGCCCGGACATGGGTCAATTCCCGCGGCCTACATCTCAATGATCGGTCGCGACTTGAAATTCGCTGGCAGCGGATACGGCGGCGACCTGCTGATCGACTGCTTGACGCGAATAGCGCGTATATCGGATGAAATAGGTACGGCGATCGTCATGCTCGATGTCCTGGATTGCAGTGATGCAGAGCGGACCGAGAGACGAGTAAAGCTTTACAAAGAATACGGCTTCCAGCCTCTGTCGACAAACGCGATGCGGATGTTCATCCCAATCGCGACGATCAAAAAGATGTTCGACTAAACCCCTGCCGCTCATGGAGTTCTCGACGGGTCTCGCCTGGTTGCTGCCGCTGGCGGCTTTGAGGCGAACATCGATTGGCTCAAGGAGGGGTGGGGCGAGATTACCGACAACTTCCTGATCCGCGGCTTCGCGCCCCATGTGTCGGCCGTAGAGGGCGCCTTCGCAGCTTCCTGAAAGCAGATCTTGCTGGAGGTCGTCGTTGCGCCGGCATTGGCTATTGCTCATACTCCGTCCAAATGGCGGCAACAGGTTCAAGATCGGACATTAATCATTGTCACTGTACGACACCGGCCTTGCGCAGCCCCTCGATGACGAGCTCGAAATCGGCGGGGTTCTTGAAGGGCAAGACTTTGCGCCGGTATTCCAAGGAGTAGTCGGGATTGACGCGCAGCACCTCTTGCCACGTTGCGCGAGCCTCTTCGAAACGGCCGAGGTGCCCGTAACAGGCAGCCAGAAGCGCGCGCGAAACATCGGTTACGGGGTTGCGGCTCACGCGCTGCAGCAACAGTTCGACGGCCTCTTCGTACCTTCCCAGTTGAAACAAGGCCCAGGCCTGAAAGTGAAGAACGACATCCGGAAAGTACGGGTTCAGAACCCTCGCACGATCGAAATAGGCGAGTGCCTCCTCGGATCTGCCTGAATAGACAAGTGCCTCGCCGAGGCTGACCTGCCCTTCGGCGAAGTTCGGATTGAGGACTATCGCACGCTCGGCCTCGCTGATGGCTCCATCGTGCTGTCGCGAGTAAAGGTTGACCAGACTTAGCGACCAGTGCGCCACGGGATCGCTATCATCCCGCGCTACCGCCAGCGTCGCAGCCTCTTCGGCTTGCTCGATCGAGCGCTGCGGCAACGCGCTCCACCGGTTCAGGTAGTCGAGCCCGTGGGTAAGGGCGAGGAAGGCGTGCGCCGAGGCGAAGTTCGGGTCCAGTTCGACGGCACGTTGCAAAAGGTCGCGGGCGTCGCTGTTCGTTTGCTTCGTCAGCCGGTGCCACAGCTCCCGGCCACGCAAGAAGCAGTCATACGCCTCGGGGTGCCGGGTCTGCCCCGGTGCAAGCCTTTGCCGATCGCCCTCTGTCAGGTTGACCGCCAGCGCGCCGACGATCTGTTGCGTGACATCGTCCTGAACCGCGAATATGTCGGTGAGGTCGCGATCGAACCGCTCCGCCCATAGGTGCCCGCCGGTGGTTGCGTCGATGAGCTGCGCGGTGATGCGTACCCTGTTCCCCGATTTGCGTACGCTGCCTTCAAGTACATGCCGCACGCCGAGCTTCGTGCCCACCTCCTGCACATGGACGTTCTTGCCCTTGAAAGTGAACGATGAATTGCGAGCGATGACGAAGAGCTGTGACAACTTCGATAGCGCCGTGATGATGTCTTCCGAAATGCCGTCGGCGAAGTAGTCCTGTTCGGCGTCACCGCTCATGTTGGCGAAGGGCAGGACGGCGATCGACAACTTCGACGCCGCTGCCTTCGCCGGTTGGCTCGTCGCGGTTTCCGGGGGCACGGCTAATTTGGTCCCTGCGCTGCCGACTTGCAGCGAATAGACCCGGATCGGTTCGGCAATGTTCTTGAGCTGTGTGCTGCCGAGATCGCTGACCGAGAGGTCGAGCCTCGCCTTGACTTGGCGATAGGCATCCTCGGACAGGCAGATCGCGCCCGCTGCGGCGACGCCCTCCAATCGCGAGGCGATGTTGACGCCGTCGCCCATCAGATCGCCATCGCTTTCCTCGACGACGTCGCCCAAATGGATACCGATCCGGAACTCAATGCGACGGTCCTGCGGGACGCCGTCATTGCGCTCCACCATACCGTTCTGCACCTCAATGGCGCAGCGAACGGCGTCCACCACGCTTCGGAACTCGACCAGCGCACCATCGCCGGTGCGCTTCACCACCCTGCCGTGGTGCACGGAGATCGTCGGATCAATGAGATCGCTGCGCAGTGTCCGCAATCTCGCCAGGGTGAGGTCCTCGTCAGCGCCGGCAAGCCGACTGTACCCAACCACGTCCGCGGCCAGGATTGCAGCCAGCTTTCGGTTCTCGCTCATGGCGCTGTCTCCTAGCGTCCACGATAGCAGGGAGACAGAGGGCAAGAAAGAACTTTTAGCCGCTGCTCAAAGCGACCTTGGTTGAGATCGGACCATGCTCATGTGGACGCAGCCGCCATTGTAGCCCCGCGCAATGACTGCTCTGTCATGCTCCCGGCCGTCCAACGCGGTTGTTCCGATAGCCCACTTAGGGTCAAGTCACGACGATGTCCGCGCTCACCCGAATGTCCGCGCGTTGAAGATCCGCAGCCTGAAGTTGCCAGTCCGGTTCCGGCCCCAACACGTCCTTTGGCAATCAGCTTGGAGACGGGTGCGAGCTGGCCCGAAGCCTCGGCCGCTGTTGGGGAAATTGAGATGGATGGCTTTATAACAACAGGGTCGTCGGTTCTAATCCCTTCAAGGCGAAGGCATTTTGCCAGCGATCTCGCGTTCGGAAGGCGTCATACAGAATTGCGACTCCTAATATCATTCTGACTATTGTTTGTGGTGTTTAGCGAATATGGTCGGCGGTGCATTAGCGGTCTCGGCCGTCTCGATTCTTGAAAAGTGCGTTGATTGACGGGGCGTAAATGTCGATTTCCGATAACCAGCAACACGAGGGCCAGGCCCAGATCCGTTTGCAACAGCTGGAGGCCGACATAGAAGCTGCGCAGCACGGACATAATGCTGCGGCTTTTCTTGCAGCGATCGTCGAATCCTCCGACGATGCGATCGTTAGCAAGAGCCTCAGCGGAATCATCACGACCTGGAACAAGGGCGCTGAGCGTGTTTTCGGTTATACGGCAGACGAGGCTATCGGCAACCCGATCACGATCGTCATTCCACCCGATCGCCTCGAGGAGGAACCCGCCATTCTCGCCCGCATCCAGGCCGGCGAGCGCGTCGATCACTTCGAGACGATACGACGACGTAAAGACGGTACCCTGATCGATATTTCTCTGACCATCTCGCCTATTCGGGATAGCAACGGAAAGATCATCGGCGCATCGAAAATTGCCCGCGACATATCAGAGCGTAAGCGCGCCGCCGAGCGTCAGGAACTTCTGATGCGCGAGATGCATCACCGGGTAAAAAACCTGTTCGCCATTACCGGCAGCATCATCACCCTTGCGGCAAGGACGGCAAAGACGACTGCCGATCTCGCTGCGGGGATGAAGGACAGGTTGATGGCCCTCTCGCGGGCGCATGAGATGACATTGCCGAGTTTGAACGGTGAGGCCGCGACCGGCGCTCCGGAGACCACCCTCTTTCAGCTTCTGTCGAATATTCTCGCGCCATATGGGCGGGACGGTGCCAATCGTTGGCAACTGATCGGAGATGACATCGACATCAGCGGCACCAAAATTACAAACTTCGCGCTGCTGTTCCATGAATTCGCGACTAACGCCGCGAAATATGGTGCGCTGTCCGTCGAAGAGGGAAAGCTGGAGATAGCAGCGGCGGTGAAGGGCGAGATCCTCGAGATCGTCTGGCTGGAGAGCAGTGGTCCTCTGCAGCCTACATCAGAGCCACGTTCGATCGGTTTTGGAAGCCGGCTTGAGCAGATAATCGGAAAGAGCGTCGGGGTCGAAATCTCGCGCGAGTGGATGCCGGATGGACTCTCGATTCGCCTGTCCATCCCCCGCCGCGCTATCAGCGACTAAAACGAGCCTCGTGTCTCAACCGGCCGGACCGAGTTGCAGGACGTGGACGGCGATCGAGGCGTCGACGATCGGTTCAAGGCGGTCTGGTAGGGTCATCACGTTGATCTCAATCGAACGACGCCCAACCTCCAGCGCCAACGGGTGACCGCAGACCGCTGCGAAGGAAGAGCTGCCGGCGGTTGCGTGCAGATGCGGCAGCGGCTTTCCTTCCTTCCACGCAAGCGAGCCCGTCAAGTTGGTCACCTCAAGGTTTTCATAGGTCTTCGGCTTGTATTCGCGGGCTTCGAAATCGAAGAAGCCGAACGTGATCTGGCCAGCGAACCCGAATCCAGAAAGCATGGCGAAGGTATGTGCTCGTCGACCATCAGCCTTGCCAGGCGGGCTAGCGAATCTGTTCGCTCGCGCTGGCCGATGCAGGCATTGTTCTGGCGATCGTCATGGCCGCCGAGATGCCTTCTTGTGACAATGGAACAAATGGAGGAAGCACTCGACGGTCTTAACGAAAATCCCTCGGTGCAAGGGCATGGCGGGTCGATGCCGCAATGAATCAGGGTCACGATCGCGGCATTCCGCGACAAGCCCTCGGGCCAGGGCTGTCTTTACCGGGTCCTGCTGACGGCTTGGAGACGCGTACTTCTCTCGCGCGGTAGTCAGGTGGTCCACGTTTGTCTCAGGTGGGATTCGCGTTGACGGGCGAAGTTGCGTCCCGGCGAGAAGACAATGATTTTGACGTCGGAAATTTTCATGACTTATCCATTGGCTGAAACCGTACGGGTGGGGTCGTAGCGGAACCGGTTAAGATGAGCCGGTCGCGCGGGTGGGGATGGGTCATGGCCGAGAGAAGCGCACGCGGGATCATGCGCCGGGTTGTTGACGACCTGATCGGTCTTGCCGGCCTCGATCCAGATGACTGCTTCGCTTAGTCCAAGACCACATTCTCCTACGATCGTGGTATCTTATGCCTTCTCACAGTTGAGCTTGCCCTCTCATGACGAGACCAGTCGTCAGGGTTATAGCTGAGATTCGAGCGGCAACCACTTGATCAGCCAAGCTGTCGCGCGCCGGGCAATCCCGGCATCCGGCTCGCCTCGGAGGAGAGTATTTCTGCCCTCGACGACCTTAAGCCACCGAACGGATCCCTTTTCGAGCGTCAGGGGATAGCTCGAATCCGCATCGGTTTCTACGGCAAAGATCGCGTCCATTCGCTCGACAAGATCCTGTGACTCGAACAGGACACCCATTTCGGTGTTTAAGGATACGGACCTCGGATCGAGATTGAGAGATCCGATGAAGCCGTACTTGCCATCCCTGGCAAAGGCCTTCGTGTGAAGGCTGGCCTGCTTGGAACCGCGCAAGGAGAAGGATCCCATGTCTGCAATCGATTTCAACTCAAAGAGCGCAATGCCGGCTTTTAGCAGGGCGGGGCGGTAGCGCGAATATCCTGCGTGAACTGCGGCAACATCGGTGGCTGCAAGCGAGTTCGTCAGAACGGAAACCTTTACTCCTTTATCGCGTAGCTTCGTCAGCGCCTCGACGCCGCGTTCGCCGGGAACGAAGTACGGCGAGGTGATATGGATGAACTCGGCCGTGCCCGTGATGACCGGGAGCAGCATTCCCATTAGCGTATTTTGCCCGCTGCGCAGCTTCCCGGCCGCCTTCTCTGGCGGATCGGCCAAAACGTCGAGTTTGTCGACCCATATGTAGCGGTCTTCGGCAACGATATGCGTCAGCGATGTTTCATCGCGAACTGGATCAAGATATGGCTGGGCGCGCTGTTCGAAATGAAGGCGTTCCATATTGCGGCGAAGCTTCTTCAGCTTGTTAGCTCTGCGTGACAGAAGCGCACGCACGGGCACGGCCACCGAACTGTTCCAGTAGCCGTCGAACAGACGCTCCGTCTTCGCAACGGCTTCACCGACCATCAAGAGATCGAAGTCCCTGAAGTTAGCGTTCTCCCCGGCATCAAAATACGGATCTCCAATATTGCGCCCCCCGACCATCGCGATCCGGCCATCGGCAATCCATGCCTTGTTGTGCATGCGACGATTGACGCTTCGGAACCGCAAGGCCATCTCGAGGCCGCGACGTAGGATATTCTCACGTGCCTTTGTGGGATTGAAGAGCCGCAGCTCGATGTTCGGATGACAGTCGATCGCATGGAAGATCTTGTCGGACATGGAGACGCCGAGATCGTCGAGAAGGATCCTCACGCGTACGCCACGGTCGGCCGCCGCGACGACCTCCCGCATGATCAGCATTCCGGTCAGGTCCGCATTCCACATATAGTACATGAGATCGAGGCTGCGCCCGGCGGAACGGGCCGCTAGAAGCCTGGCTGCGAACGCGTCTAGGTTGGAGGTGATCAGGACGAGGCCGCTTGCCGCCTCCCGCTTGTGGCAAAGCCCGGCGCCGTATCGATCAAGCTCGGTGTCGGCAGCGGCAATCTTGAGGACGTGGGAATCGACTTTCTGGACTCGCTTCAGAAACCCGGCATAGCTTGATGCTGCCAGAGCCCATAGGGCTACCAGCGCTACGGTCGCGATGATGGCAATGCCGAACCAACTCACACGATACCCCTGAGCCGCGGCTAGGAAGCGCTATGCTGACTTGATCCGCCCGGGTAAAATAGGGTCACGCGAGTAGCGAGCAAGGTGTCGCCATAAAAGATGCGAAGGAGGAGGGGACAAAGACTAAGGTCGCGACCGAGAAAATGGCGCCGCGACCCCAGGCCAAGTTTGAACAGCCCGTTCTGCCAAAACCCTCTGCAATCACGGTGGCGCCCGACGAAACCTCCAGACCACTCGGCTTTTAACTCGCCAGTTCCCTTCGAGCCAGGTGACTGCCTTCAAGGTTGGCGCTGCAGCCACTTGCCATCGTTCACCGCCCCCAGGTCGGGTGGACGAATTTGGATGTTTCCGACGAGCGCTGCTTGCCTCGATGGTCGAGATCCGTTCGAGCCGCGCCAGCGTGCGTCTCCAGCTTCGGGATCACGCCTTCCTCCGCTTGGTATCATCTGGGCGGCAATAGACCTCGTCCAGCGCGGGGACGAGCCGCCTGTGGTTCAATCCCTGGGCGCCATGAATGAGGGAACGAAAGACTTCAAGCAAAACCGTCGGATAGACCTGCGTAGGCCGGAACCCGCGCCCTTTGTCGGAGTTACTCTGGCGAAACCGCTGCTGGCCGTCAGAAACAAGGGAAGAGTTCGATGAAAGTACGAGGTTACGCTGTTGTTGCCTGAAAGGATGACGATATTACCGAGGTGGCCGGGCGAACGCGGAGCTGCAGATGCGGCGGCTGGTAGTCTTCACCAATGAAGGTGAGCTTTCTGGCATTATTTTGCTCGGCGATATCGCAATTTAACATCAGGGATACGTCGCTTCTGCTGCGCTTGAAAACATATCGCAGGACGGTTGGCGGTGCAGCCGAGCGGCCCTTGCGCCGAAAGACCTTCGCACGGATACCAAATGGTAGAGCGCACTGCTGAAGAGATTGAAAGTCGGCGGGTACGGCGCGCCGAGCGCCGCCAAAAACAGCGCGATGCCAATATTGCGCGCGCCGCTAAAATGCATCTAGCCCGTCTGGCGAGCGATCCGCTGATTATGATCACCTCCGATGACAATGTAGCCAGGCGGGTCCATATTGGCTGTTCCGGGTGGTATTACTGGCACTGGAAGGGCCATTTTTACCCGAACGACGTTCCCTCCAATCAATTGTTTTCGATCTACCAGGACAATTTCAAGACCGTCGAGCTCAATGCCCCATTTTATTCCTGGCCGACGGTGGCAACTGTCAAGACATGGAAACGTCAGGCCGAGCCGAGCTTCGTCTATACCATCAAGGTGTGCGAGCTCATCACGCATATCAAACGCTTCGAAGATACCCACGCCCTCATTGAAGATTTCGGATACATCGCAGACGTTCTTGGAATGCAGATGGGATGTTTTCTGTTTCAGCTTCCACCGAGCGTGCGCTACTCCACAGACATGTTGCAAATGATCTTGTCGCAGCTGGATTCCCGTCGCAGGAACGTCGTCGAATTCCGTCACAAGAGCTGGTGGAATAAGGATGTTTATAGGGCGTTCAAAGCTGCAGGCGCGATCTTCTGTTCATGCAGCGGTCCCCGATTGCCGGATGAGCTTGTTCGGACAGCCGACGACATCTACATCCGGTTCCATGGGATCAAACAATGGTACCGCCATGACTACAGCGATGCCGAATTGACGGTGTGGGCGGAGCGCATCAAGCTGTCTGGCGCTAAGACCGTGTGGGTCTATTTCAATAACGATCGCGATGGTTATTCGATCAAGAACGCCAAGCGGCTTTCACAGCTGATCGACGCATCGGCCTGATGGCCTCTCTTAAGATCGCTCTGATTTTAGGCGAGTGACGATTTCATAGCAGTCGCGTAAATACCACGTCATCGCTTTCATGCTGCCGCCCTCAAGGAAATCAGGCGGGGACACCGACTTCGCT
Source organism: Rhizobium pisi (assembly GCF_003938655.1). Lineage (GTDB taxonomy): Bacteria > Pseudomonadota > Alphaproteobacteria > Rhizobiales > Rhizobiaceae > Rhizobium > Rhizobium pisi. Next base: position 120,149 of record NZ_RJJT01000017.1, on the reverse strand, counting down.
TTGGTTAAACGGCGGCAACAGGGGAGGCCCAGCGTGCCGTTGACCAGACCAGTGTTCCGGCGATGGCTTGTATGAAACCGAGGAACTACTGCGAGGGCTGGAATTATTCGGTTGGACTGATGCTTAAATCGTTCAACGCGTGCAAGACCGTGGGCCTCCCTGCCGGGACATGGGTTCAAAGACGCTGGACTTGCGTGGCTCGGATCACGATTTCCTCCTGATCGAAACGAGCCTCCAGCTGTTTTCGATATGCCGCCCACCAGGTTCGGTCGAGATCTTCAGTCATGACTTCGGCAACAACGATCACGTCATGCTCAACCTCTCCATCAACTTCCCACAAGCCTTCAGCGGGTGAATTCACATATAATGTAACGCCGCCAAATTGTGCGGTGAGTTCGTCACGGACAGCGTCAAAATTCACCGAGCTAGGGCGCTCGCGCGGGACTGGAAGAAGAAGTTCGATCACGTAGGGCATGGCGCGCGAACTCTGAGCGGCCCGGATTGTTCCGGACCGGTCACCCAATCGCGACGCGCCAAGCGTTGATCGCGCGCGGCTTTTAACTGAACCGTGGACATCCTTCGAAGGGTGCAGGCAGGCACGCCTCTCCCCTACAAGGAACACACTAAGCCGCCCGACGTTCCTAGAGACCTGAGCATGCCGAATTCCGCCATCGGAAGATCCGGATCGTTGTGTGAACCACAGTCAACGACATCGCGACGCTAAAATTCGTGGGTCCACTGCGGCAGTAGGCAAATACGAGAAATTTACATGAGCACGATGGACCAGCATGACCTCTTTGGTGCAGTCGAACCGTCCCTGCCGGAGGGATTTCGCTATTGGCCGGATGTGGTCCCCGACGATCTGCAGCAGGCCATTCTGGAAGAGATGCTACAGCTGCCGTTCAAGGCTTTCGATTTCCACGGATTCGAAGGTAAACGCAGGACGGTCTCCTACGGCTGGAAATACGACTTCGATACAGAGCGTGTCCGAAAGAGCGAAGATATTCCGCTATTTCTTTTGCCGCTTCGCAAAATCGTATCTGCATTTGCTGGCATCGACCCTGATCGGTTGGAACAGGCATTGGTAACCGAATATGGTCCCGGGGCTCCGATCGGCTGGCACAGGGATAAATTCGTCTTCGGTCGAGTCGTTGGAGTCTCGCTGCTATCTGCATGCACTTTCCGACTAAGACGGCGCCAAGGCAGCAAGTGGCAGCGTAGCTCGATCACGCTCGAACCGCGATCGGCCTATGTGATGGCGGGCGAAGCCAGAACCCGGTGGGAGCATTCCATCCCGCCAGTCGCTCAGCTGCGTTATTCGATAACTTTCCGTGAACTGAGCCCGGTAACCTGAGGGGGCGTCGCTCATTGTCGCCCGACCTGTTGTTGCCCATTTGTTCCCGGGAATCTTGATCGCTTCAGCCGATACAAAAAGCGCCGGAAATCCATCCGCGTTCGGTCTGAAACCAACGGGATGGCGCTGATCAGGGTTGTCCTCGACAGCATCGCGTGGATGTCAACGGCATCGCGAACGGTGTGAGCGGAGAATGGAACCATCGTCGTTTCCCGAGGTTGCCAATGACGTCCAACATTCGAGTAATCCCGGTCGGGGCCAATAGGATGAGAATGGAATGATGACCACCGCATTTGAAGACGAAGTAAAAGACTGCTTGGTCATCGGGGGCGGTCCGGCTGGCCTCACCGCGGCGATTTATCTGGCGCGCTACCATCTTTCGGTGACGGTCTTCCACGATAACTCAAGCCGGGCTTCCATCATCCCTATGTCGCACAACCACGCCGGATTCCCGTGCGGTATCAGCGGCACTGAGCTGCTGGCGAGAATGAATGCCCAGGCTCAGCTCTACGGGGCAGCCATTCGATGCCGCAAGATCACGACGCTGCATAGAGTCGACAACCTGTTCGTGGCAGAATTCGAGAACGGCAGCATCCGCTCTCGGGCCATACTCTTGGCAACCGGAGTCGTCAACCGACCGCCTGCGATGCCACAGGCAACTCATGATGAAGCCGTGGTTCGTGGCCTTCTGCGCTACTGCCCCGTCTGTGACGGTTATGAGGTGACAGACAAGCCCGTCGGTGTTCTCGGAACTGGAGCCAAGGGGTTCAAGGAGGCCGTTTTCCTTCGAAGTTATACGAAGGATCTCACTCTGATATCGCCCGAGGGCGTGCATGATCTGTCCGAAGTCGAGACGTCGTCCTTGGCCCACCTCGGAATAAGAATGGGGGTCGGCCCCATTGCCTCGACCTATCTGGATAATGATACGATACGCGTCACGACGCCCACGGAAACCTATTCATTCGCTTCCTTATATGCGGCTCTCGGATCCGACATATGTTCGGAACTGGCATCACAAGTTGGCGCCAGGCTATCGGAAGAAGGGTGCGTTACCGTCGATAGTCACCAGAGGACCACGGTGCCAGGATTTTACGCCGCAGGAGACGTCGTCGCCGGTCTTGACCAGATCAGCCACGCCATGGGGCAGGCAGGTGTTGCTGCTACGACCATTCGCAACGACCTTAGCGAGCAAGCCACCCTCGTGCGTTGTTAACCTTCGGAAACATCAGGACACACCGGCGCATTCACCGCAGGTAACAGTGAAGCTGCGCCGCCGTTTGCGCTACCACCAATCGCGCGGTGGATCGGTTGCGCCGGTTCGGGAAAGGGCAGCTCCGGGTCCGACCATCCAATGGGCGCGTCCAGAGTAGAAACGAACGATGCAGTAACCTGGTCTCCGCGATTGTGGCAGCCGCCAATCCAACGATGCCGCCGATCTACAGAGAGGATTTCCGGGAGAAGGTGGAGTGATTCAAATGTGTCGCCCATATTGTCGGATTTACAGGGATTTGCCAGAGCGACTGGGTTTTCCTCTGCCACAAGGTGCCCGCTGTCGATGCCAATCCGCTTACGTCGATCGCCCGGTCCTTCCAGACCGCTACCGGATCGCCGTCGCAAACCAGCTCGAAGCACGGCGCGTGTTCATCAACGACGCGCCGTTTTCGGGCTCGAGGCTTTTCTCGAACCGGGCGGGCAGAGGCTTCGGTCGATCCCGCGAATCCGAACTTCCGGGAGAGCCATGCGCGAACTCGTCGCCCCTGCCTGTCGGTAGCCTGAAATCAATGTCGCGATCCGCCAGACCGGATAGATCGCCGGACAGGCCGAAGAGCTGCTGTGCAACAAGATGAACGACATCGCCCTCTCTCTGGATCTTCCCATTGGACGCCATCATCGATGATCCGAGCACAACGCGACGGCGCTTTTCGAACAACGGTGGCCAGACCACCAGGTTGGCAGGACCCGTCTCGTCCTCGATCGTGATGAACATCACGCCTTTTGCCGATCCGGGCTTCTGCCTGACCAGAACAAGGCCCGCGGTCATCAGCCAGCGGCCGTCGCGAGCGTTCATCGCTTCCGAGCACGTGACGGTGTTCTTCTTCTGCAGATCCTTCCGCAGGAAGGCGAGCGGATGCTCGCGTAGTGTCAACCCGACGAGCCGAGGGATATCTTCGTCAGAGATCTGCACATCGATACGCTGAAAGTGAAGGCACGAAACTTCCACTGACGGCAATCCTACCGAAGGAGACCGTCGCTCCCGAATTCGTCCCACCCGCTCAAGCCGGTCGCGGCTTGATCGGCTCGTTCGGTCTGTTTGGCTTTTTCCTTTTTCTTCAGCGAACGCGTCAGCTTCGCCTGATACGCGGCCGGCCTGCGATTTTCCGCTTTCGCCGCTGCGTCGTCATCTCGCCATTCATCCACGGCGCCACGGTCGAGCAGATCTTCGACGACTCGGGGGACAAATAGGTGAAAGGTGATGCTCCTTGCGCGCCCTTGCAGCCTGATTGTTCGCGTTCCGGCGCTGGGCAGACGGCCGTCCTCGAGCCAGCGTTTCCGCTGATGCGGTGATCGTCAGAATATCCTCGATCTCGCGGGGAATGACCGGAAGGTCTGCGATGCCGTCCAGTGCGCTGGAAACGGCTGATGCGGTCGCTCTGAATTCTGTCTTCGAAGTCTCCGGCATGACGAGGATGAGCCCGCCCGCCTGTATATCCAGCGACTTCCGGACAAGGGATGGTAGCCGGGAGTGAATTTCCTGCAGAATCCCCTTCGCCCTGACCAGAGCCGAGGGTCGCCACCACTGGAAGTGGCCACCCCTGATCAGCTCGGGATCGTCGGTTTCCTTGCTTTTCGTCTTCGTCTTGGGCATGTCGCAGCAAATGGTGTCGAAGCGGTCAAGCGTCAACGGAACTCGGGGGATTTCCCACATTCTCGCAGCGAGGAGGACCCCATGTATGTGCCAAACGAACCCATTGTCCCGCCGCCATCGCCGCCGCCCGTCGACACGCCACCGCGCAATCCTGACCGGATACCCGGCGAGGAACCGCTTCCCGATTCCGAAGGGCGCTTCTCCAAGAATACGCGCGTCCGTACATTGCCAGCATTGGTGATTGGCGATGTGAGGAAGGTCGGTGCGGTTTCGCCCCGGCCTTTTTTGTTATGGTGTCTGATCAGATTGGACTGAACTCGATGAACTCGCACGGCACTGTAGTGATTTCGCGCGTCGCTGACCCGACTTTCAACTCGATTGGCGATCACTGCCTTGGGTACCCGCCTTGACCGCACCGACCTCATTTACGAGACGCTCTTTAACAACGTCGTGAGCGTCTGACGCCACCGAAGCGACCTTTTCGTAGACCTCCGTCGCCACTTCTGTGCCTTGGTCGACCACGTCCAGTGCTCGAGCGCTAAGCTTGTCTGTGGTGGAATCGGAGGCCTCGCCGAGCCACTCGTCTTCAGTGTCTGTGTGCGGCAAAGCGGCGCCGATAGCAGCTCCGACGGCGAAAGCCAGAGCGCCCCCAACCAGCGGCTGATCGCGGAACTGCTTGAGGATCATCTCGTTGAGCATGCTGGTTTGCTCTTGGAGACTTGTCGCCGCTGAAGACGATTGAGCAGACAGCGAGCTCGCGGCCGCAGACGCACGCGCACTCATCCCGCTTGCGGCGCTTTTTGCCTGCTCCCATTTCTCCGCCGCCCAGCCAGTTGCCGCATCGAATATTGCACCCGTCTCGTCGGTGATCTGGTCGATGTGTCTGCCGGTGGCATCGGCAAACCCGCGATAAGTCTTACCTGCTTCGTCGACGAAGTGACCCGCACGGTGTCCCGTTTCATCGGTCAACGCCTTCAGCCTCTTGCCAGAGCTGTCTGCGAAATGACTGTAGCGGGATCCGTTTTCGGTCTGGGGTGGGCCAAGACGGCGGACCGGGCCGTTTGCCGGATATAACGGATATTCAGGTTCGGGCTGGTGGCTGGCAGCCGGGCTTGCGGGGGTCCCCTTCGCCATGAGCCAGGCAAGCCTCACGCCCATCAACGCGACGGGCAGTGGATTTGCCTTCAGCGCTTGGCCGAGGTTGCTGACATACTCTCCGCCGCCGGTGCCCTTTGCATAGGCAAGGACTTCATCGACCAACTGGCCTGGCGACATCCGTTCCTGAATAGCGTCGATGCGGTCGCCAATGCGCTGGCGATCCTGATCGATCTCTCGCTGAAGGTCGGCGGAGGTTTTTTCGGTGGAGGTTTCCATCAGATTTTTTCCTTCACAACGTCGACGTCGCGGCGAAGCGAGGTCGTGGTTCGATCCAGTTTCATGTTGCTTCTACGAAGCGCAGTGAGGCCGCGAGAGACCATCGCCCAGGCGATGAGAGCGATGACCACCCCGACGATAAGGGAGGCGAGCGCACTAGCGTTTGTTTCGGTGAAACCCTGAGTGACCAGGAAGGCCGCAAGCCCGGCAACCAGGGCGCTCAACAGGACGCCCACAGCGCCTATCGCAAGGACAAGCCCGAAAATAACCACTTCCACGCCATTGAGCGCTTGCGAGAACTTTTCGGACACCTCAGTCTTCGCGAGATCGATTTCCTTGCGCAACAGGCCCGTAACATCGGCAACGAGGCCGCCAATAAGCTCTGAGAGGGGAACATTGTCGGGAGAATTAGCCATTGGTGTAGCCTCCAGATGACCCCGTGGGCGTAGCCGGCAGCGTCCGCCTCGTTGTTTGCGTCGGCGACCGCTTGGCGGAAGCAGTCAGAAATCTACTTGCGCTCAGTCCCGCAAGCGCTGCAATTCCAAGAAACGCTAGCGGCTGCTTGCGACCGAATTCCTCAGCCAGCGCCGCGATTTCGCCGATGTTTTTGTCTTTCATTTGCCTCGCGACGCTTTGGACGCTTCGTCCGATCTGCCTGGCATAGCGTCCGACCTCCGGCTGGTCGGATGCTTCCAGTTCTGCCCCAACTTTCTCAAGCGCCGTCGCGATGCCGCCAACTTGGCGGGCCGCGAAGGTCGTTTGTTCGGAAACCACCTCTTTGACCCTTTCGACCGCGGTATCGGCGCCTTCTTTAATGGTGTCTTTGGCGGCGATCACGTCATCAGCCAACTTCTCCTTCAATCCCGCGAGTGAAGCGGGAGGTTGCGGTGACGGCAGTGCGTCTCCAGATTGCAGTGACGTCTCGGATGACGGCCTTGGCCTGCCATCCATTTCCGTGAATTCGTTTGACACTGAAGCCTCCCATGACTGTACGAGCGGCGGCTGCCGCACCCACGAACCTCGGGTGGCCGGCTTTGTTCCCAACTCCCCAGCCTGTTGTTCTCTTCGACGAAATTTGCGCGGCTTGGACGGTGTGATCGAGTGGTTTGTTCAAATCGCTAGCCGCAGCCACGGTTACGTTTCAGATGTTGCCGATGCAGCGACAGCTAAAAGCCATATCGGCGTATGCCATTGCATGATGGAAAGATCGAACCGTTTGAGACGAATGATCTGACTGAAGTCGCATACGCAACCTTGAGCGTGATTGTCGTGGCGCGGTTTCCCTGCGTCGGGCCGCCATATTGCCGTTCTTGTTAGAGCAAAAAGCGCCGACATCCGCAGGGCGAGTAAAGGTCGCCTGAGGGGCGGATGGCCCGAGGCGGCGCATCCCGCGCCTTCGCCGGAAGCCCACGAATTCAGGGCTCGGATCGCGTCGTTGGAAGAGCGTGGGCGCGAATGGAAGAATCGGTGATCCGAGTGGAACGGAACAGGTGAGGCGAAGTTCACTCATCAGAGGAGAACCCCAATGCCCACTGATGATCGTCCAAGTTTTACCGAGGCAGAACTGCTGGAAAATATGACGGCGCTCAGATCTTTCGCCAAACGCTTCAATAGTTCGACGAGCGATATCGATGATCTTGTTCAGGAAACGCTTGCAAAGGCCATCGCACATTCCGGGAATTATCAGCGCGGCACTCAGCTGCGGTCCTGGCTGTTTACGATCATGCGCAACACCTTCTGCAGCAAATTCAAAATCTCCAAACGAGAGCAGGTCGGTGGGATCGAAGATTCCGCCGCTTGGGCGTCATCGCAGCCATCGCAGATCTGGGAGCTGCGCGGCCGCGAGTTGGAGGCCGCGATTTCTGCTTTGCCAACGAACTATCGAACCGCCATTGTGCTGGTATTTGTTCAGGGTGTCAGCTACGAGGCCGCTGCAGACCGGTGCGGCGTTCCGATTGGGACAATCAAGAGCCGGATCAACCGGGCTCGCTATCATCTGACCAAAGCCCTCGACAGCGAATAATCAGACTAGTGGTATTCGCCGGCCCTCTGGCCGAACAACGCTTCCGCAATCTTTCCCAATTCGGCCGGCTTCTCGCAAAGCGCGAAGCCTGTGAACCTCCCGGGGATTACCGAGGGGTCGAAGGCCGTGGCGAAGACAAACGGGATATTGCGGCGCTCAAGCTCGTCCGCGACCGGAAATACTAAATCGCCCTCAAGATGAACATCCAGGATTGCTGCGTCGAGCTCCTCATTCTCGACGAGATCCAGAGCGGCAGCCACTCCAGCGACCGGACCGATAACGGTTGCGCCGGCCTTCTCAAGCTTCCGCCGGGTCTCGTCCGCCAGAAAATACTCATCTTCGACGATCAGTACGCGCTTTCCTGCAAAGAGCTCGATGGCTAAATTTTCCAAATCCTCGCTCCTCTGCCCTGGTTGTGTCGGGCCGGTGTAGATGATTTGTCCGCAGACAAGCGAGTGTGGTAGCAGGCATGGCGGGGTTATGAAACTAAACGCAATCATTGGAGTGGTTTGATTAAACCGGATTCGCCCAGATCCATGCGATCTGCCGCCATCCCTACGGGTGTTACCTTGCCTTGACCATGACCGTCCTCGCCTGGTGGCGTTAGCTGAGACCATAAATTGCCTGCTTGCGATTCCGCTTCGGGTTCCTGCCGGTTCTGCATACGCCATCCATCCGGCATCCCCTCCCTCTCCCATTTGTCGTGAGCTAGCTGCCCGACTGTTTCTTTCCGATCGTTCGCCACCGTACGTCTCCTTGATCTGGTTCGAACCAACCAACATGCCGCAGCGGCGAATGTTCCCGGCCTTTCCAAACGGCAGGAACATTGGAAGAGCGTTGAGGTTCGATCGGGCGATGCTTTTCGGAACGCTGACGCTCATGTGCTGGATGGGAGCGGGTCTCGTTGCGGTGGTACTAGGCACGAGTTACGCAGTCCGGAACAAAGAAATGGGAAGGGGCTCCGAGGTCGTAACGCTCGCTCTGACTGCGACCGGACTGGTTTCAGCCTTGGCAATGGTAGCGGCAATCGCGTTGTTATGACATTGTCAGAGAGGGTGAAAAAACCGGCTGCCAGATCACTCCCACCGTCATTTCGAGGTCAGGCCGCGGATTCGCGTCAGATGCATCCGAAGGCCCGGCAGTATTTTTGCAGCCGTCCGCTTGAGTTTCCCATCCGACCCCTGCTTTGAATGGCTTTCGAAGAGGTTGACGGCCTGTTCGTGGGCGGTCACCTGAGTGGGAAGATAGGCCTGATCAAGATTGGCGGCGCTGCTTCGCCGAAAAGCGGCCAACTTCGAAGTAAACCCTACGTCGAGAGCTGCGGGCAGTTCGATGCCGTCCTTTTGTGCCGCATCGCTAAGAACAGACCCTGCCTTGCCGTGATCCCTGATCATGTCATGCGCGAACTGTTTGGCGTCATTAGCCTTTCCGCTCGCGATCTCGATCTTCGCGGCCTCGATCTCGAACATATTGGACATGGCGGCCCTCGCCCCGAGGTCGGTGGCGTGCTGCTTAGCGGCGTTGTCTGCTGCCGTGGCCGAAAATGCAGCCAAGCAGGCTACAAGGGAGGCGAGAACGATTTTTATGGAAGTCTCCATCAGAGGAATTGGCGCCCAAACTCTGCGCGTGGCCATTCCGAGATTATTTTGGACCCATTTGAGTATGCTTCTGCAGGGCTTGGAACTTCCGGATCCGGCCGCGGTTGGTGCGGTTCGCCATTAGGGAGTTTTTACGATGACGAATTCGGACCACCAGTCGCAGCGCCCGCCCGAGCGAGTGACCGAAAACGCGACAGACGCCAGACAGGGGCGATATGGCAAACCTCTCCTAGCGGTGCTCATCAGTGCTCTCGTGCTCACGATGATTGCCTGGGGAGCCGCCGAGATATGGGGAGAGAGCATCGACACCGATCCTAAACCCACGGCATCGACGGTTCCTGATCCAATCAATGTCAAACCTCATGGCACCGGAACGTTCGACGATGACCCGGCGGGCGGCGGCAGCCGACCGCCCGAAGCTACCGATCGTGATCCTACGCCTCAAGGCAGTGGCGGCGGTCCGACCATGGTCACGATACCCAGCGGCACCGAGAAGATCCGCTAATGCAAAGGCACCAAGTCGACGCATCGCCGGCGGACTCGAGGTATGCTCCGGTGACCCCGACACGACCACGGAGGGAATGCAACGGCGCGAATGACGAGCTGTGAGCGCACGACCGGGCGCCAGTTCATGGCTACATCCCTGTCTGGTGCAAGTGCAGATGTGCGGCCGGATTTCACGCCGCTCCGATGGGGACCGACGCGGAGGCTGAAGGCGCCCCGATGATATCGACGCAAGCGCGAATCGGGCGGCGGGAACCAGTATCGGCATGAGGAATGACCTGGGACAAGGTGATCGAAGTAGATTCAGGTTGAAATGGCGGGCGCCGGTCTTTGTGAGGATCGGCAACGGCTTCCGGGAACGGGTGGACGGGCCGGATGCAGCGCTCGAGGCGCTTGGTCATCGATGGCCCGAATGCCGAAGCGAGGTCTATTGCGAAGCCAAGCTTCCCTGAGGCGCTCGTTCAGCATGGAAGTGCAGAGACTGCACGAAGCCGCTTTATCGACGCCGCCATTGCAGCAGGCGTCCTTGCGTGAGCAACGTCAGATGGGCGGTGCCACGACGTTCAAATGCAACGCTGCCAATTCGGTTCGATGAAAGCGGTTAGGTCTGAAACGCCTTCAGCGCGTCGACAAGCCGTTTCAGGTCCGTCGGCTTTCCAATATTGGCGACACCCGCAAGCACCGAGTGGACTGCGAGCTCAGTGGGATGGACCGCGCTGGCGATGACGAACGGAACCCCCAAGGCCTTCAATTGAAGAGCCACGGGCGTGACTTTCTCGCCAATGAGATTGAAATCCAGGACCGCAGCGTGGGGACGTTCCTCCCTGATCAGATCAAGAGCGTGATCAACCGATGCTGCAGGCCCCAACACCCGGAACCCACCAGCGGTCAAAGCTGCCGTGAGTTCCATTGCAATCAGCAATTCGTCTTCTACCACGAGGACGCATCTTCTGCCTTCAACATCGACTTCCACAGGGTCGTCCATCTATCTCACACCGGGATTTTGATCGTAGCTGTCAAACCGCCCGGATCGTACTTAAGTTCCACCTTTCCGCCGAGGTGAGCGGAAGTGCCCTCGATCAGCTCGGTGCCATAGCCGCGGCGCTTAGGCGGGGTGACAGGTAGCCCGTTCTTTTCCTGCCATTCGCAAATAAGATATGTCCGGCTTCTCGGACCGGCCTCGAGCGCCCACGTGACGTGGATTTGCCCAGCGGGAACGGACAAGGCGCCATGCTTCATCGCGTTGGTACCGAGCTCGTGGAATATCATGCTGACCGCGAGAACTTTGGAACTGGTAAGGGTCACCGCCGGACCATCGCAATGAAAACGCTCAACGCCGAGTTCGCCGACCGATCGCCGCAGCAGTGGTTCAAAATCGGTAGTCTCGCCAGACGATGCGATTTCCTGCGCGCGAAGCGTAACCTCGAGCCGCCCGAGGAAGATGTCGCGATATTCGGTGGCGGTACGATCCTCAGTTTCCGTCTGCATGGCGATTGCGCGTATCACCGCAAACAGGTTCCTCAGGCGGTGCCGTGCCTCCGCGACAATAAAATCTTTCTCGGCGTCATGGCGCCGTCGCTCCGTGACATCATCGAAGAGGATGAGGATGTTCGTGCTGTTATTGTCGGGATGAACGAGGCGACGCGCATCGACAAGAAACGTCCGCTGCCCGATCGCGGGAAAGTCATGTGTTACTTCAAAGCCGACAACGGCGGCGGCTTTTGGGATAACCGACGCGATCAGGTGTCGGAGGTCGGCTATTTCCCATTGACCGTTGCCGAGACGAAAGAAGCTTTCCCCTAGGATGTCGTCCCGCTCGACCTCGAAGGTTCTTACGAAAGCGTTATTGGCGTTCGTCACGCAAAGATTATGGTCCAGAACCACAATCGGCTGGGTCATCGTGTCGACGACGCCCTGTGCCTGCACGTGCCCACTTCTCAGCAATCGGTAAAGGTCCTCCAGAATCATCCCTGCGCTGTTCCTTCGGCAGAAAATGTGAATGTCAATTGGCTAATTTAGCGTGTTCGAAATTGGCACTTAGGGTGATGGGCCTGTTATGCAAGGGGTTTTGGTCACTCTCGTGGGTGCCATGTGTGTCTGCGATCACCTGTGGATGGCACTAGCCGAGCTAGTGAGACGGCATTTCGTGACAAGAGGAACTCTATGGGTGCTGATCTCATCACAGTGACCTGGTCGCGATCGATGCGCTGCCTGAATGGCCGGGCCGGACTTGGCGGGTCGCAGAAATCTCTCCCGACCGTAACCCCGGCTACCGGATCTTCCAGACCGAGCTTACCCCAACGTTCTCAAACCAGGCGCCTTTCACGAATGGCTGCACTGAGCATGCTATGTCCGTCAGCTCACCTGGACTAGATCGGAAGGCGGCGTCGCCGGTCAATCTGCAGAGCGTCTGAAACATCGCCGACAGTGCGAAGTTAGAGCCGGTCAACGAGGAGATTTTCGATGTCCGAGATTGAAACCCGCGAAATTATTATCACTGGCCTTAAGAATGCCCACGCCATGGAAAGTCAGGCGCTTTCGATCATGAAGCCCCAGCTCTCGCGTATCGAGAATTACCCGGAGATTGCGGCGAAGCTCGACCAAAATATCCGAAAAACGGAGGGTCAGATCGTCCGCATCGAAGAAGTGCTCGACAGTTTGAACGAAGACCACTGGTCGCTTAAGGACATGGCACTCTCCCTGACGGGGTCGATGGGTATTCTGTGCAGTACGACACGCTGATCGATGAAACGCCATCCTGGCTTGACGATCACGAGAAGATTACCTGCGCATATATTGAAAAACGGGCAGACGATGTCGTGAATTTGCTAAAGGACCACATCGAGGGGGCAAATGTGTTTGCTTGGAGTGCGAACCGGGCGAGCTTCCTCACGAGCGTGGTGTTTGCCACCGAGCCGATCCAGGGTTACGGCGATAATTCTTGAGTCAACGGCCGTCCAGAAACCCGCACGATTTTAGCACTTTGATTCGATATCAACCGTGTGTTGGTCGCGCGTTCGAACTCAAAGCCGAAAAAGAGCGAGGTGCCGATGACGGCACCCCGTTTCCAACTCACAGAGCAACTGATCCGGGGTTACGCCGCTCTTTCTTCTGCGGCATTCGGTCTCCACTTGATAAGCCGCCCTTCCAGAACATCGAGAATTCGGTCGATGATGAGCACGAACATGGCCAGAATGATGATGCCGGCAAATACACCGACCGCGTCGAAGTTGCCTTCCGCCTGCGCGATCAGGTAACCGAGCCCTGCAGAGGATCCAAGATATTCGCCAATGATGGCGCCGACCACCGCGAAGCCAACAGACGTGCGAAGGGAGGACAAAATCCAGCTGGCCGCAGCCGGGAAATAGACGTGCCGTAATAGCTCGGAACGTTTGGCCCCGAGGATTTTTGCGTTTGCGAGGATCACCGGATTAACCTCGCGCACACCCTGCATCGCATTGAAGAAAGTGATGAAGAAGACCAGCGTTACGGCAAGCGCCACCTTGGACCAGAGACCGAGTCCAAGCCAAAGAACGAAGATCGGTGCGAGAACGACGCGGGGAATGGCGTTGAGCCCCTTGATGAACGGGTCAAGGATCCGCGCCGCGCTGCGGCTGAGACCGAGCCATACGCCTGCCGCGACGCCCAATCCGGTACCGATGATATAACCCAGCACAGTCTCCGTCAGTGTGATTGACACATGACGATAGAAGCCGGGGTCGACAATCCAGCTGACGATTTGGTTGAAGATATCCAGTGGGGCTGGAAAGAAGAAGACATCAATGAAGCCGGCGGTCACGCCGAGCTGCCAGCCCCCGAGGATAAAAACCAGCATACCGAGCTGGACAATGCGTTCAGTCACGACGTTCATAGCTTTTCTCCACTTCGCCGCGCAGGGAAGCCCAGATATTGCGATAGAGATCCATAAAGCGGGGATCGAGTTTGATCTCTGCCACATCCCGTGGCCGCTCGAGATCGACCGGGAAACTTTCGATGACCCGCGAACGAGGGCCGGCGGCCAAAATGGCGACGCGGTCTCCAAGCGCGATGGCCTCTTCGAGGTCGTGCGTGATCATGACCACGGCGCGACGTTCTTCCTGCCAAAGGCGCAGCAATTCATTCTGCATGAGATGGCGCGTGTGGATGTCGAGCGCCGAGAAGGGCTCGTCCATCAGGATCACCTTCGGACCGGCAATGAGGGCCTGCGCCATCTGGACACGTTTGCGCTGGCCGCCGGAGAGTTGGTGCGGATAGCGGTGTTCGAAGCCCTTCAGCCCGACCTTGGCAAGCCAGCTCATCGAACGCTCGCGGCGCTCAGTGGCTCCAACACCCCTGAACATCAGGCCGAGCTCGACATTTTCGATGGATGTCTTCCACGGAAGCAGCGCGTCCTGCTGGAAGAGATAGCCAATGTCGTTCTGCACGCCCTTTACCGGCGTGCTGTCGATCGTCACCGTACCGCTCGCGGGTTTCAGAAGACCTGCGATCGCGTTCAAAATGGTGCTCTTGCCGCAACCGGTCGGGCCGACGATGGCGAGAAACTCGCCATCGGCCACCGTGAGGTTGACGTCCTGCACCGCGACATAGGAACCAAACGACATTGTCACGGCGTCGATCGATACCATCGGCTTTGCGTTTTGCTGTCCCGTCGGGATAGGCATGGGGTTTACGACAGCCAAAGACATGGCCTCCTCCTAGGATCAGTTGGTAGTCTTATCCGTTACCTTGTCCACGAAAGCGTTCGTGTAGGTTTTGGAAAGATCGATTGTTGCGGCAGCAACCTTTTCGTTGAAGCTCTTGAGAACGGCCAACGGCGTCTGCGTGTCGGTCTCGCTGAATTTGCCGTCCACCGAGAAAATCGGCTTGGCATTCTGGACGGCCTTCACATAAGTGTCCCGGTCGCCAGAGATGAATTCTTTCGGCAATTTTTCGACAATCTCTTCGGCGCTATGTGTGTTCATCCATGCCAGTGCCTTCACGGTCGCGTTTGTGACCTTCTGGATGGTTTCCGGGTTCTCATCGATATAGGCCTGTGTCGCATAGAGGACGGCGGTCGGATAAATTCCGCCATAGATCTCCTTGGCTCCCTCGTCGCTGCGGGCGTCGATCAAAATCTTGCCGACACCCTTGGCTTCGATAAAGGTCGCCGCGGGATCGTAGTTGACCAGAAGATCAACCTTCCCTTGCTCGAGCGCCGCAACAGCAGCTGAACCGGAGCCGACCCCGATCAAAGAGACGTCATCAGCCGATAGGCTATGGCGCTGCAGATAGTAGCGAACGAAGAAGTCTGAAGACGAGCCCGGCGCTGTGATGCCGATCTTCGCGCCCTTGATTGTTTCAGGTTTGGCAGGATCGAACGCAGCGTTTTTTCCACCGGCAAGCACGAGCCCGGAATTGCGGGCCAGTTGCACAAAGCCCACGACCGCCTTGTTCTGCGACTGCATCTGGATCGTATGGTCGTAGAAGCCGACAGCGATATCCGTGGAGCCGGCGACAAGCGCCTGCAGCGTCTTGGAGCCGCCAGATGCGAAGTTTTCGACGGTCACCTCAAGACCTTCCTTCTCGTAGAGACCTAGGCCGGCTGCGACCGGGAAGGGCAGGTTGTTGAGGTTGTAGGACCCGACGCTGATGCGAACCGGTTCCGCAAAAGCCGAACCGGCAAAAGCGACCGTTGCCGCAAGAGCGAGTATAAGTTTACGCATGTGTATTCCTCCCTGATGCGTGGCGCCCTCCCGGCAACCACTTCCGATTATGCAGCGCAAACCACTTGCGCGATAGGTTTTGCAAAGACCCGACCCTCGAAGAGGCGTCGGGCGGTCCGCAGGATTCCGGCAACTGTCTTGCCGTTGCGGGTATCCAGTTTTACTTCCAAACGACCGCTTGGATGTTCGAGAACGAGGACGACCGGCGGCTTGCGATTGCCGATCAGTTGCGCAGCGACGGTTCCGTCGCTGATGCAGGCCGTGGCAATCCCAACCGCGCCGGTTGTTGCGAGAGAGGGGTGGCACTGGTGCGGCATGAAATAGCGCACGCCGAGATCTCCGCCCTTGTTGGGCGTGGAGATCAACACCGGTTTGGGCGTGACCTGGTTGCTGACATCGCCCATGCCCATACGCCGGCCGGCCTCAAGCCGTAGCGTTTCGAGTCGGTGCAGCATTGCCCCGTTGGCGTTGAGCTCGGGTGCAGGTTCGTTGCCCGTCACATCGAGGGCGGCGGCTTCGAGCAGCATCATCGGCATCGCGCAATCGATGCAGGTCACATCGATGCCATCGATCCTGTCGCGCGGGTTGCCGGTCGGGAAAAGCTTGCCTGTGCGTGCCCCGGCCGCATCCATGAAGGTCAGCGCGATCGGTGCCGCATTGCCCGGCACACCGTCGATCGAGGCATCTCCCATGTAGGCAACGCGGCCATCGGGGGTCGGAACCTCCGCTTCGATGAGTTTGCCGGTATTGACGTTGTGAATGCGCACGCGGGTTGCGCCCGTCGCCGCTCTGACTAGGCCCGCCTCGATCGCGAACGGCCCGACGGCCGCCAGCATATTTCCACAGTTGGGCGAGATATCCACGAACTGCTGATCGATGCGGACTTGGGCGAAAAGATAATCGACATCAGCATCGGACACAGTTGATGGGCCGACGATGGCAACCTTGCTGGTGACGGGGTTGCCGCCGCCAATACCGTCAATCTGCAGAGGATGACCCGAACCCATGAGTGAAAGCAGGATCTGATCGCGTTGACGCGAATCCGATGGAAGATCGGATGCGAGAAAGAACGGTCCTTTGGAGGTGCCGCCTCGCATCAGAACGCAGGGAATGGAAATCAGGTCGTTCATGGTTGTGCCCGCATACTGATGTGATTTAGATATCAATCAACTTCTTTGTTGCAGTAAGCGGCAAAATGATTGATATGTGAAATGCGAATATCAGAGGGAATGATGCGTCATGAGCATCAATTGCGAGATACTGGATCTGCGCGCGTTTCTGTCGGTCGTCGAACTGGAAAACTTCCACCGCTCTGCCGAAGCGCTTAATCTGTCCCAGCCGGCACTCAGTCGTCGAATTCAGAAGCTCGAGTTGGCAATCGGGGCGCCTTTGCTCGAGCGCACCACGCGTCATGTCTCGACAACCGCCCTCGGCGCGGAACTGATCCCTTTGGTGCGACGAATGCTTGAGGAGTTCGACACGTCGCTATTTGCGGTGCGCGACGTCGGATCTCAGCGCAGCGGCCTCGTGACAATCGCATGTCTGCCGACGGCTGCTTTCTATTTTTTGCCGACCGTCATCAAGCAATTCAGCGCCGAGTATCCGAATATTCGTTTTCGCATTCTCGATCTGCCGGCCACCGACGGACTGCAGGCAGTCGCCCGTGGGGAAGTCGAGTTCGGCATTAATATCATGGGCTTTTCAGATCCCGACCTCATCTTCGAGAGGCTCATCGAAGATCCATTCGTGCTGGCGGCACGCAAGGATCATCCGCTGGCGGCCAAGAGCGAACTCGAATGGGACGATCTGGCGCCCTATCAACTGATCACAGTTCACCGGTCCAGCGGCAACCGTACGCTTCTTGACGCCGCGCTGGCGAAGTCGAACCTGAAACTGCGCTGGTCCTATGAAGTCACGCATCTTTCGACATCACTTGGTCTGGTGGAAGCCGGGCTTGGAATTTCGGTTCTGCCGAAACTCGCTACACCTCAGGAAGAGCACCCGTTCCTCGTCACAAGACCAATTCGCAATCCTGAAATCTCGCGAACGATCGGCATCGTGCGCCGTCGCGGTGGGACGCTTTCGCCGGCAGCCGAGCGCTTCATGACCATGTTGATTGGGACATGGGCCGAAGGAAACTGAATGGCCAACGTGATGATGTCGGCGAGACGGTGAATTTGCTGGAGCCACAGTTCGGCGTGCCGGTCGCCGTCGTGGAGTATTGCGGCGAGGCGGTATGTCCTGCCGCAAGGCTGGCGAGGAGGCGCACCCTTAAGAAATCTACATCCGCCCCATCGCGCCCATGGGGCAGAAGCACATGGTCGCCCGAGACGATCTCTCGTGTTCGAGCCGACCTGGGTGACATTTCCGTCTTACACATCCATTCTCGGCGCTGATGGTTGGAGCTGCTTCCGCGCACGCGGCAACAGCTCGACGAATGCCAACATGCCAACTGGCCCTGCGGCATATGACTGCCTCAGTACATTACATATTCCGAAGATGTGCTCGGAATAGTGCCTTGAAGTCTCGGAAGCCATTGAAACCGAACGCATGTGCAAGGCGCAGAACCGTCTGCGGTGCGACCCCACAGGAGACGGAAATCGACTTGATGGTGCCGAAGGCCATTTCCTCGGGACGCTCGAACGCGAACTGTGCGACCTTTTTAAGTTGATCCGGCAGGACCACTGTCCGGGATACTACCAGACCTTTGAGGTCCTTGATCGTCGTCGGCCGCGCCGATCGCTCTATGTCAATCATGTCCATAGCTCCGGATTGATCGCGGCCGAGTTCGTTGACATCACTTCACGGGCACGGGGGCCTTTTTCTGGACCGACTCGATGCAAGCGAGCGCGATCGCCAGCGCCTGGCGGGCGTCGTGCCCCGTCGCGCCTGCGAAGTGCTTGCCTTCGCGAACCGACTTCGCGAACGAGGCGAGTTGGGCGGTATAGCCGTGGATGAAGTGGTCGGTGTCGCGACGCCATGTGTCGTTGGACACGCCGTCCTTATCGAACATAGTCATGCTGGAGCGGCGGACGTCTCCCATGGTGATCATGCCGCCTGAGCCGAACACCTCGCCGCGGATGTCATAGCCATACATGGCGCAGAAGTTGGCTTCCGCCACAGCCACGGAGCCGTTGTCGAACCGGATGGTGACGACGGCGGTATCGAGAAATCCTTTGTCCTTGGCGTCAGGGCGGACCAACGCGTCGCCAACGGCGTAGACCTCGGTGGCCTTCGCACCGGGGTTCAGCCACAGCAGCGTGTCGAAGTCGTGGATCAGGGTCTCGTAGAAGATGGTCCAGAGGGGAATGCGGTCCGGATCGGCACCGAACGGGCCGGGATCACGGGTGAGCGAGCGGATGAGCTGGGGGGTGCCGACCTTCCCGGCGTCGATTGCTGCGCGGCCTTCGGCGAAGGCCTGATCCCAGCGTCGATTGAAGCCGACCTGGAGAGGGACGCCAGCCGATTTGGCGGCGGCGACGGCGCGCTCGGCGTCTGCGAGGGTGAGGGCCATCGGCTTCTCGCAAAACACGGCCTTTCCGGCCTCCGCCGCCTGAACGACGACATTGGTGTGGAAGCGGGCGGGCGTGGCGATGATCACGGCGTCGAGGCCTGGATGGGCGAGCAGCTCGGCGACGTCAGTATAGGAGGCGTCGACGTCAAGCTTGGCGGCTAGGTTTGCGGCGGCACCGGGAGCCGGGTCGGCAATGGCGACGAGTTCGGCATCGACCAGACGACGGGCGACGGTCTCGCCATGGAAGGAGCCGATGCGGCCGGCTCCGATGAGGCCGATGTTGACGGGTTTCTTGGGCATTGTCTTGTTCCTGTTTTGGGAGACTTGAACTTCAGAGAGTGAAGGCTTTGCGGAAGGCTTCGAGGGCGACGTCGGAGTCTCCGGATGCCCAGGCCTCCATGCCGATCGGACCGGAATAGCCCATGGCGGCGAGCGCCTTGGCGATGCCATTCCAGTTGACCTCGCCTGTGCCCGGTTCAAATCGGCCGGGAACGTCGGCGACCTGAATTTCGCCGATCCAAGGTAGAGATTTGCGGCACAGCTCGATCAGGTTCCCTTCGCCGATCTGCGCGTGATAAAGGTCCAGATTGAGCCTCAGGCGCGGATGATCAATGCTGGAGACCAGCGCCAGCGTGTCCTCGGCGCGGCCGAACGGGACGCCTGGATGGTCGACAGGGAGGTTCAGGTTCTCAAGCGTAAATGTCACGCCTTCCTCTTCGGCGAGGTCGACGATGCGGGACAAGGTGTCGCGGGCCTTGAGCCACATGGCTCCTGTCACGATCTCCATCGGCTGAACCGGCAGGCCGCGGTCGCCAAGTCCGGTGCCGTGAAGGTTCAGGCGTTGAACGCCGAGGCGCTTGCCGACCTGTGCGGTCTCGCGGGCCGTCTTGAGCAGCTCGGCGGCACCATCGTCATCGGTGAGCCGGCCCCTCAGATAGCCATTCATGATCGTGAACGTCGCTCCGGTCGCTTCGAGCTTGCCGATGTCGTGCTCTGGCCAGTTCCAGAGACCCACACCGAAACCGAGTTCTTTGAGTCGGGAGGCGCGCCATTCGATCGGCTTGTCGCGCCAGATCATTTCGGCGCAGGCTGCGAGCGGGAACGAAGAAGTCATGTCATTACCTGGTCCGGTCGTCGCCGGACTCCTCTTGGCTTGTTTCTGGATCGAGCCGATCATCGATCGGAGTGAGGTGTGGCTCCGGACTCCGGGGCCACGGAGGGGGCTAGATGGTGCCCCCGAGTTCCTGCGAAACGGACTGCAGCTCCTTGCCGCCGGCCATCAGGTTCTGAAGCTCGTCGATGCTGATCTCGCCCTTCGTAAAGGTGCCGAGCGTCTTGCCGCGGTTGAGAACCGTGAAGCGGTTTCCGACTGCGTAGGCGTGGCGCACGTTATGGGTGATGAAGATCACGCCGAGGCCCTTCTCGCGGACCTGGTGGACGTATTTTAGCACCATCGAGGTCTGGGCCACGCCGAGGGCCGACGTCGGCTCGTCGAGGATCAGCACCTTGGCACCGAAGTAGACCGCTCGTGCGATGGCGACGCACTGGCGTTCACCACCGGACAGCGTACCGACGGCCTGCTGCGGATCGCGAACATCGATGCCGATACGGTGCATTTGGTCGCGCGTGACGTTGTCGGCGAGGTCCATGTCCATGGTCTTGAACGGGCCGAAGCCTTTCAGGGGCTCCCGGCCCATGAAGAAGTTCCGGGTGACCGACATCAGCGGGATCATGGCGAGGTCCTGGTAGACTGTGGCGATGCCCGAATCGAGGGCGTCGCGCGGGCCTGAGAACAGCCTCGGCTGGCCATCGACGAGGAATTCGCCTGAGCTGGGTTTGTGCACGCCAGCGAGGGTATTAATCAGCGTGCTCTTGCCCGCGCCATTGTCCCCTAGCAGGCACAGAACTTCGTTGGAATGCACCTTCATCGACACGCCGTTGAGGGCGATCACGGAACCGAAGTGTTTGACGAGGTCCTTGACCTCGATGAGGGGCGTCTGGGAATTGCTCATCACCGTTCTCCCGTAACGCGCTTGCGGATGACGTTGTTGAAGATAACCGCGATCAGCAGCATGCCGCCGAGGAAGACGAGATACCAATCCTGGTCGATAGAGGTGTAGGTCAGGCCGATCAGGACCATGCCGAACACGATGGAGCCGAAGAAGGCACCGATCGCCGAACCGTAGCCGCCCGTGAGCAGGCAGCCGCCGATCACCGCGGCGATGATCGCCTCGAACTCTTTCTGGAACCCGCGACGCGCATCCGTAGAGCCGGCATCGAGGACGGTCAGGATGGCAACGAGGGTGGCGCAAAGCGCGGTGATCACAAAGAGCGTCGTCTTGACCCGACGGACCGGAACACCTGACTTCTGGGCCGCCCATGCATCGCCGCCAGCGGCGAATATCCAGTTGCCGAACCGGGTCCGAAGGAGGAGCCAGGTCGCACCGAGCGCGATGGCGATGAACCACAGGATTTCGACGGGAACGCCGGGCACCTGCGGATTGCCGTTGGGAAGCTTGGCGATCACGCCGAGCTCGGCCATCCAACGGAACAATCCCGGAAACGCATCACCCGAGAAGATGGGGGCAAGGGGACTGTTGGCGGCGGCTTCCTTCATTCCACGGAGTTGGGTGGAACCGCCGCTGGCCCATTTGAGACCCACGAGTGTCAGGCCTCGTAGAATGAAGAGGAATGCAAGCGTCACGATGAACGATGGCAGACCCGTCCGGATCGTGATCTGGGCGTTGGTGACGCCGATGCAGACCGCGAAAGCCATGGCGATGAGGATGGCGACGCTGAGGGGAAGCTGGAGCACGACGAGAGCTGTGCCGAAGACGAGGCCGGCGAAGGCCACCATCGACCCGATGGAGAGGTCGAACTCCCCGCCAATCATGAGCAGGGCAGCTCCTATCGCGAGGATGCCGAGCTGCGCGGCGGGGGCCATGAAGTTCATGATGCCCGCGAGCGTGAACATCGCGGGGTTCGCAGTGAACACGAAGAATATTGCAACGAGCACAAGTCCGGCGACGGCCCCGAGTTCAGGGCGGCGCAGAAGCGAGGTGACGGTCGACACTTTCTTGAGCCGCTCATCGGCGCGCGAAGCCGCCGCGCCGTTTTGTTCATTGACGAGGGACATAGCCCGTTCCTTTGCGAATGGTCGTTCAAGTCGCGCCGAAGCCAGAGTGTGCGAGAGACTCCATGGCAATGCGCGTCAGGCAAGAGTGGCGGCCCCCGTGGAGGTTGGGGACCGCCGGGCTTCGCTTAGCGAATGCCCTTTGAGGACTTCTCGATGACGGAAGCAGCGGTGTCCTTCTCGACGAAGCTCGGACCCGACGGGACATTGCCTGCCGGGATGGTGCCGTAACGGGCGTTGAGCGCGAGGAAGGTCACGGGCAGGTAACCCTGCAGATAGGGCTGCTGGTCGACGGCGAACAGCGCCTTACCGTCGGCGACGGCCTGGAGGAAGTTGGCGGACAGGTCGTAGGAAGCCACCTTCACCTTGTCGGCAACGCCCATCTTCTCAACGACGGCTACGGCGCGCTCGCCGACGAGCGGAGCGGATAGGCCCAGGACGACGTCGATCGACGGATCGGATGTCAGGGCAGCCTGAATCTTGGCTTCGATTTCGGCCGGATCGGCAGTCGTCGGAAGCACGGTTACCTTGCCGCCTTCAAAGCCCTTCTCGGTCCCGGCGCAACGCTGGTCAAGCGCGGCATTGCCGACTTCCTGGTTGACGCAGAGGACATGCTTAAGGCCGAGCGACTTGAGCTTCGCGCCGACCTTGATGCCTGCCGGAGTTTCGTCCTGGCCCACATGGAGCCTGATGCCCAGCTTCTCCTGGGCGGCGATGCCCGAGTTCATCGAGATGACCGGGATGCCCGCGGCGACGGCCTTTTCGATCGCCGGGCCGAGAGCGTCCGGATCGGGATTGGAGATGACGATGCCAGCCGGATGCTGGTTGACGGCGGCTTCGATCAGCTGGCCCATCGCGACCATGTCAAAAGTTTCGGGCGCGCGGTAGTCCACCTTGATGTTGCTGTCCTTGGCAGCCTGCATCATGCCGTTCTTGACGATCGACCAAAACGGGTCCGATGCCTGCCCGTGCGTAACGGCGATGATGGAGATTTCCTGCGCCTTGACGGCGACGGCGGCCGAGGTGGCGACACCGAATGCGATTGCGCTCATGGCGAGCGTCTTCAGCAGAGCTTTCATTTCTTCCTCCTGGTATGCCGTCCCACTCCTCCGGGACGGCTAAAAACATTTTGCACCCGGGTGCAAAATCGCTTGCACCCGGGTGCAAGTGGATGCATATTATTGCCAGATGTTATAAAAGCAAGAGATTATTTCATCGGTAGGCGATGATGGAATATTTGTTCCATCCGAGGGGAGAGGCATGCGAAAGCGGGCTACGGCTAAGGAAGTGGGGGAGGCGGCGGGGGTGTCCAAATGGACGGTCATTCGCGCGTTCAAGCCCGGCGCGTCGATCACCGACGAAGCCAAACGCAAGATCATGGAGGCGGCGGAGAAACTGAACTATTCGCCCAATCTGCTCGCGCGCAGCCTTTCGACGAACGTCACCCATCAGGTCGCCGTGCTCGTCGACGACTTCGCCAACCCGCAGAAACTTCCGTTTCTGGAATCCCTGACCGAGCGCCTGCAGGCCGAGGGTCTCGTGGCGATGCTCATCAACATCAACAATCACTTCGACCATGTGCATGCGCTTCTCAATGCCGACCAGCGCCTGGTCGACGCCATCATTCTCCTCGGCACCGCATTTCGGGACGAGACCTTGAACGACCGTCGCTTGGGACCGGGCATGCCGCCCATGTTTGTCCTCGCACGCGATAGCCAGATCGAGGGTGTCCCGGCGGTCGTCTGCGACGCGGAAGTCGGCCTGAGGGATATCGTGGACCATCTTCATGAACGGGGCTATCGGCGGCCAGGCTTCATGACCGGGGCCTCGGCGCTGTCGACCGCATTGAAGCGGAGGCACCACTTCGCCGAGTTCTGGAGGCAGAAGGGTGTCGACCACATCGTGGACATCTCAGCCGAGCGCTACAGCCACCAAGACGGCGCAGAGTCGGCACGGAGATACCTTCAGAAGACTCACGCTGGCGAACGGGTCGATGTCCTGATGTGCGAAAATGACATTCTGGCGATCGGTGCGATGGAGACCGCGCGGAGCGAGTTTGGCCTCCGGGTCCCTGACGATATCGCTGTCGTCGGATTCGACAACTACGAACTCGGCGGCACGCCGGCCTTCGGCCTCACGACTTACGAGCAGCCGTGCCGCGAGATGGTTGACCTCGTCGTGGAAATGGTCACTGGCAAGCGCGAAGGAGAGACCATTTCCCTTCCGGGCAAGCTCGTCGTCCGGTCGTCCACGTGATCTGAAGCCTGTCATTCGACCTGCGCCCTGCGGCGCAGGATCGCGAACCCGTGCGCAAAATCTGGAGACGCAGATGAACCAGTCCCTATCCTCCCTCCCGCCAGGCGTCCGTCTTGGAGTGAGTCCGTTGTCCTGGGCGAACGACGTTCTCGAGGACCTCGGCGCGAACATCCCGCTCGAAACCTGCCTGGATGATGCGGCCGCAATCGGCTACCAGGGCGTCGAACTCGGGCGCAAGTTTCCCCGCGACGCCGCCGTTCTTCGACCGCTTCTGGATTCGCGTGGCTTGGCCTTGGCGTCGGGATGGCATTCAGGCGAACTGGCCGAGAGGGACGTCGAGGCCGAGATGGCTGCGGTAGCTCCTCATGCAAGCCTTCTTCGCGACATGGGCAGCTCGGTCATGGTCTATGGCGAGGTGGCGATGATGACCCCTGGAGCGCCGCTCGACGCCCCGATGTCAAAAAGGCTTGTCATGCCCACCGACGAAATCGCTGCGTACGCGGTCCGGCTTACGGAATTCGCCAAGCGCCTCCAAGATGCCTATGGCCTCCGGCTCGCGTATCACCATCATCTCATGATGGTCACCGAGACCCTTGACGAAAT
Organism: Rhizobium pisi; assembly: GCF_003938655.1. Classification (GTDB taxonomy): domain Bacteria; phylum Pseudomonadota; class Alphaproteobacteria; order Rhizobiales; family Rhizobiaceae; genus Rhizobium; species Rhizobium pisi. The sequence goes on along the minus strand of NZ_RJJT01000017.1, from coordinate 95,222 downwards.
TTCCACATTGTTCGACCGAGCTGGAGGTGATGTCGGCCTTCTTCTCGACACCGGACACGCGGTTGGCGGCGGCTTCGACTACAAGCACCTCATCGATCGCTTCGGCGACCGGATCGCCCACATCCATCTCAAGGATGTTCGTGGCAAGGTAATGGAGATGGTGAGGGCGGGTGATCTCAGCTTCAATGAGGGCGTGCGCCAGGGCATGTTCACGGTTCCCGGTGATGGCGACGTTGATTTCGCTCCCGTCGCCGATTTCGTGCGGAACGGCTGCTATCGCGGATGGTTGGTCGTTGAGGCTGAGCAGGACCCCGAATTGGCTCCGCCTAAGCCTGCCGTGACAGACGCATTTGATCGCGTCCGTCGGCTTTTCGCTTGAGGATCTCCGCTTTTGGCGGATTGTGTTGAAAAACGCGGCAACGGATCAGCGTCTCATTTTGCCTCAGTTGCGCGAGTACGGCTTGCACAGGCTACAGTTGGAATTGTATTCCTCGCGCTTCGCGTGAAAATTACTTCGAACGCGGTCTAGTGGAGTCTTTCAACACAATCTGCGCCAAGCGGCCACGAGCTCCGTTCGACCGGTGACACTTGCTGACGAATTCGTCCGTTGCCCCAATCCTCTCCCGCACAGCGGAAACGATGATAGCCCTCATTGGCCCCGAGCCGTGGCGCGCGCCATCCCATGGCCGGGCGAGGCCTTCCTTGATCAAAACAACGTCTAGCGAATTGCCCGCACGACACACGGTTCGAAGTTTGCGTCCATACTTATCTTCGTCGCGGAATCCGGTTGTCAGGGGCGTTGAGCAGCTTCAATAGGCGGGATTTCGCCGCTTCACCTTTTATCCGTTCAGCCTCGCAGCGGGGCGGGCTGAGTTCAGGCGTATCGATATCGGCCATTCGAATTTTCTCGTCCAGAACCAGAAGGTGTCGCCATTGACGACGCAGTTCGTACGATAGCTGTCGGCGCAGAACACGAACGACACCGACAGCGCGTCTTGTGCAGGCGCTTTGACGAAAGCGGCAGTGTTGTCGAGATGGCCGTTGCTATCAAGATACAGCCAGCTGGCGGCACCGATCACCACGGCGCAGGCGATGGTGATCGCAATGCCTTTGCCGCGACCGGGACGGCGACGACCTGCGATACCGGTTGGGACGCACCTACCGACTGGTCCGTTGCCATGAAGGAAGTCGGACCACCATCGCCGCATGGAACTGTTGAACTTCGAATTCCAAAGCTACGCACTGGCAGCTACTTTCGGAGCTTTCTGAAGCCGCGCCGCATGGCTGAGAAGGCACTGACCGCGGTAACGCCACCGGTTCAGACCCTCAAGTGTTCCGATCGTGTAGGGCGGGGTCACCGGTTCCAATCCGGTCAAGAGCCGTTGCGTTTGCGGTTTCACACGGAACCGGCCCGCTACGGAGGGCCTGGGCAAGACCTGCGTCAATCGCCCGAAGATGCCGCAGCGTGTTTGCCCACCACGATCCGGTTGAGTTCCGTTCGAAGTGAGGCTACGTTTGGTGCTCCGTTTAGGTTCGAGAACTCTTGCTGGGCGGCCAGCCACAGGGGCGACGCCCTGTCGTGCAAAAGACGTCCTTCAAGCGTAAGTTCGATGACCCGGTAGCGGCCATCGATCGGTGAGGGGTTCATGGAGACAAAGCCGTCTCTCTCTAGGAACCCGACCATCTTGCCCATGGCCGTGCGTTCGACATCGAGGCGCTCGGCCAGCGCGATGACGGTCGCGCTTTCAGCCTCAGCCAGAGCGGCGAGGATGAGGAACTGCGTGATGCGGAGCCCGACCGGCTCGAGGTGAGCGTCATAGAGGCGGGTGATCTGCCGGCTCGCCTTACGCATGGCGTTGCAATTGCACTGGTCGATTCCCAGAGGCTGATTGACCGACAACATTTCCATTCCTTTCAATTTTAGTTCCGGGGCGCCTTCACGCTTGCTGCAGAAGACGCCCGTCTCTCGCGAAGTCTTAGAACAATCCCGGCGGGGGCGTGATGTAGCCGGGGATCTCGTCCGCCAGTGTGCTCTTTAGCAGAGCCGTGCCCTTGTCGGCCATGACCTCGCTCTTTCCGGCGGCAAGTGCATCATAGGTCTGGATTGCCACGTCCGTCGGGCTGGTTTTCGGCACGTCGATACCGTTTGTCAGATCGGTGTCCAGGAAGCCAACGTGAAGACCGAGGACCTGGATGCTGCGGTCCGCAAGGTGGAACCGTAGCTGGTTCGTATAGCTCCAGGCCGCGGCCTTGGAAGCGGCGTACGGCGTCAGGTAGGGTCGTGGCAGCCATACGATATCAGAAAGGACATTGATAATGGCGGCATGGGGCGCCTTTGACAGGCCAGGCTCGAACGCTTGTGTGACCCGCGCCACGCCATAGTAATTGGTGTCGAACAGCGCCTTCGACTGCGCCTCGAATTCGGCCGCCAAGGGATTGTCGATCAGAGCGGCAATACCAGCGTTGTTGATCAGGATCGTTGTGTCTTCTGCAGCCTCGGCTGCGGCGGCGACCGACGTCGGATCGGTGACATCGATGCGGACTGGCACGACGCCGGGTTCGTCGAAGCCATTTGTGTTGCGCATGCCTGCGTAGACCTTCTTTGCTCCGCGCCGGGCGGCCTCCCGGGCGAAGGCCAGGCCCAGGCCACGATTTGCACCTGTAATGAAGACCGTTGCGTTGTTGATTTCCATGACACGTCACCTTCTTAGATAGGTGGCCGATCCGCTACTGCGGCGGAGGCCAACCGGGCTGTTGGATTCAAAGGAAAAGCTGCTCGGGCAACTGACCGGATAGCGCGCTTTTGAGGTGGCCGGCGAGCGACACGACGGCATCGACCGGGGCCATACGGACACTTACGCGCGGTATGAAGCCATCCGGGTCGCGATCGATGATGACGGCCGCATTCAGGCGTTCGCCGCTGGTCAAGATCGCTTCATATTCCAGAAGCGTCCGCGAACCGACGATCTCCATAAAGGTCGGGGTTTGCTTGGCGTAGAAAGTGCCGACGGCATCAACGACACGCCGGATTTCGTCGCGACCGACCACCGGTCCGCGCAGCACGGAACTGATCAGCTCGGCGTCGTTCGCAAGGTCGTCGAGAAACGGATGACGTTCTTGATGAGTGTTGGGCATCGTCGTTGATCCTGGTCCTGGATTTCAGTGGAAGGCGTCGCGGTTCTTGGCGACGAATTCCGGGATCGAGAGGGCAGGGGTTCCCGTTATCCGCTCGACGACGTCGTTGGTGCCGGAGAAGATGCCCTCGCGATAATTCTGGGCGACCTCGACAAGGTGCTGCACCAGAAACGGCGGGAACGTGTAGAGCGTCTCCATCTTGTCCTTAAAGGCTTCGATCGAGGTCGGCGCGTATTCGATCTTGGCTCCTAGAACATCGCTCATCGCTGCGGCGATCTCGGCGTGGTTCATTTCCACGGGGCCGTGAAGGGTATAAATCTTGCTTCCATGACCTTCCGGCTTCGCCAGCAGGTGGGCGATCACGCGGCCCTGGTCATCGGAGCTGATCGGTGCATGTCGGCCGTTCTCGAACGGAAACTCGATCTTCTTAGACGCCCAGATCTCCCTTGCAAAATGCGGATAGACGAGCCAATCGGCGAAGAAGGTGGGACGCAGATGCGTGGTCGCGACGCCGGACCAGTCGAAAACGCGCTCCGAAATCCAATGATCCTGCGCCGCGTGGCTGGTGGATTGTCGACGTGCCGAGATCTGCGACATGTTTACGATCGCGGAGACGCCCGCCTCCTTCGCCGCCTGCGCAAAATAGGCTGCGGCGCCGAGAATTCCCGGCGCGATGGGGTGCAGAAAGTATGCAGACCGAATGCCTTCCATGGCCGCACGGATGTCATCGATGTCAGTGAAGTCGCCGACCGCGACTTCGACGCCGCGCTCACGCAGCGCTTTGGCACGGTCGTCGTCCGAGCGAACATAGGCTCGAACCTTCCTGTTCATCTTGAGAAGCTCGTCGATCGCGGCGCCGCCGGTCCGTCCAGTTGCACCACTTACCAGGATGTCAGTCTCGCTCATTGCCATATCTCCTTGAATGAAAGCATATGCTCTTACTGCCAACCAAATAGGAGCATATACTCGTATTGTCAAGCCGAACTAATCTGCGAGAGGCTTTCGGGGCATTATGGCGGCTCGATCGAAATCCGTATCCGGTTGCTGCGGGAGGCCACTGAGGCGGTGGCCGATGCGGGCGGCGCCGGCCGCGTGGGCGTGCGTGTCTCTCCCAACGGCGAAACGCAGGGCGTCCGCGACAGCGATCCCTTCCCCTTGTTCACGGCGGTCTTGGAAATGCTGCCGAAGATCGGGATCGCCCATCTGGCGCTGATGGGACCGCCGAGACGGCACCTTCGGTGTCGGCGAGATGGATCCTTTGGCGCCGCAATTGCGGCATGCGTTCAAGGTCCGTTGATCCTGAACTCCGATTTCAACTTCGTGCGGTCGCAGGCAGCGATTGATGACGGTGTCGGCACGCGGTCCGGGCCTGCCGAAACGTTTCACGGAAAAGATCCCGCCCGCTCCGGATGATCCCACAACGTGGTTCAGTCAGGGCATCCAAGGTTACGTCAATTACCCGTGGCCCAGTGAATTCTCCGGCAGGGAATAACGTTCCTGCTCGGGTTTCGCGAAGGCGATGCCTCGAGCTCATCGTTAGCGCGCCTGTCTATTACGAACCTTGCATCTTCAGCAACCGGAGGTCCTGTCACCCTCTCCGAGGTCACGGGGCGAGCGATTGACGGGAACCTGAATCCTCACGGAATGCAAACGGTAGGGATGGCATTGTCGCCGTACGATTTTTTTATCCGGTCAACGTGCGAACTATGCAGTCTTACGGAAAGCATAGGCTTGGTGCTCTGTTGCGCCCCCAACCTTGAACTGACCAATCAACTCGCGCAGCGTGGCGCTCTCGTCGGCAAGCGATGCGGAAGCTGCGCTCGCTTCCTCGACCATTGCGGCATTCTGCTGGGTCGTTTGATCGAGGCTGTTAACTGCCGTGTTTATCTCGGCGAGGCCCACCGACTGCTCGCGCGACGATGCAGCAATCGCGTCGACGTGTTGATTCATCGCCACCACGAATTCACCGATCTGCTTCAAAACCCCGCCGGTTTTCGAGACCAGCTCGACGCCTGTGGCCACTTCACCGCTCGATGTGTGAATGAGCGCCTTGATTTCTTTTGCCGCCTTGGCTGAGCGCTGCGCGAGCTCGCGCACTTCTTGCGCCACGACCGCAAAACCCTTACCAGCCTCGCCGGCGCGTGCAGCCTCAACACCTGCGTTCAACGCAAGAAGATTCGTCTGAAACGCAATTTCGTCAATGACACCGATGATATTCGATATCTCGTTGGCGGATTGCTCAATCCGGCTCATCGCGTCGACCGCCTGCGCGACAATTATGCCGGATGTCGTAGCGCTGGCGTTGGCCTCTGCCGCCACCTTGCGGGCCTCCTCGGCGCGTTTGGAAGATGAGGCGACGTTTGCGGTGATTTCATCCAGGGCGGCGGCCGTTTGTTCCAAAGCAGCCGCCTGCTGCTCGGTGCGCCTTGCGAGGTCATTCGCACTGTGGGCGATCTCATTCGATCCGGTGTCGATGCCGGCTGTCGAGCCCGCCACTTTGCTCAGCGTGCGGCAGAGTTGAGCGACGGCGCTATTGAAGTCACGTCGAAGCGGCTCGAAATCAGGATCGAACGGTTCGATGATCTGGATTGTCAGATCGCCTTCAGCGAGTTTCTTCAAACTTCCGGCCAGTCCATTCGTCGCCTGACCCATCGCAGCGGCTCGCGCACGGTCGATTTCCGCACGCCGCTGGCGCTCTCCTTCTGAAAGGACGCGGCTTGCCTCGATTTCCTTGTCGGCTTTGATTTTAGCCAATGCTGTCTGCCTGAATGTTTCGACCGCTCCAGCCATCGAACCGATTTCGTCCGTTCGGCTTGCGTAGGGGATGGCCGACGCCGTGTCGCCTCCCGCAAGCCTGGTCATCGAACTGGTAATTGCCTTGACCGGCTGGGAGATTTGCACAGCAACATAGGCAATGGCTCCGGCGACAATCCCCAAGACTAAGGCAATAAGCGTCCATGTGCTCCAAAGGATCGTGGCGTAGGTCAGTTTGCTGCTGTCAAATGAAGCATCCGAACCCTTCACGTTGATGTCGAGTAGCTCGCTCGCACGGCTTTCGGCTTCCTGGATAATCGGCTCCATGTCCTTGTAGAAAATGCTCTTGGCTGCGTCGTTGTCATTCTTTCGGGATTTCACGAGCATCGGCTCGGCCGCATTGGCGTATGCGGCGGCGGCATTTCCGATCTGGTCAAGCAGTTCTTTTTCGTGAGGGGACGATATCAGCGCCCGATAGGCTTCGACGGATTTCGCCACTTCCTCCCTTTGTGCGATAACTTGCTTTTCCGCCGCCGCTATTGCCTCATCGCTGATGGACATGATGTGATTGGCATATGCGAACTTCAGCTGCTGAAGTTGGAGTTGCATATTTCGCACGACGGAGACACTCGGCAGCCAGTTCTTGGCGATCGCAGCGGTGTTCTCATTTACCGCGCGCACGCTACTCAGGGAGAACAGAGCGAATGCGAGAAAAATTGACGCAAACATCAGATTGATGACAATCAGGGAGGTTCGGACAGTGAGCCTGCGCATTTCTTCTCACTCCTTCGGAACGATGACAGACCAGGTCAAATGGATCTGGCGCTTGCGAAGCAATTGATGAAATTTAGCCCTTTCTGTTTAATTAAACGTCAAGCTCGCAATTGGTGTGCCAGCACTTTTGCGCTCGTCGATAGGCGCTTCAAGGCAGGCGTAGAGCCACCAACCGAAGGCAATTCGGCCGGCAAAGGCGCAACATGGGCGAAGTCCTGCGGAAGTAAGGGCGTGGTGGCCATTTCCTGCAATACAAGGCAACACTTCGGTCCGGCCTCGATCTGGAAGCGGTGGGTGTCATCGAGCGTGACGAGACCGGACTCGTTCGGCGCGTGACGATGATGTTTGCGCCTTTAGACGCTGCGCTGTCACTGTCGGCAGGACCGGGCGGAATCGTCGGGGAGGAGTTTGCTGACGATCTCATTTACGATGCGTCGGTGAACGAGATCGCGTCGGTCTGATGCCAGACTCGCATAAGATCGCACGCAAAAGGGCCGGGGCTAAGCCAGGCCAGCCCCGGCCCTTGCACGCCATCAGTGGCGAAGGAACGCCAGCAGGTCGGCGTTCAAGCGGTCCTTGTCGACATGCAGCAGCCCATGGGAGCCGCCTTCGTAGACGATGAGCTTGGCATGTGGTAGGAGCCCGGCGGTCAGTTTCGCGGAAATCTCTAGCGGGACGATCTGATCGTCACTGCCATGGATCACCAGTGCGGGGACGGTGATTTTCTTAAGGTCATCACGGAAATCGGTTTCCGAGAAGGCGCCGAGCGCATGGTAGGCGGCAAGAAAGCCTGTTGCCTGCCCCTGCCGCCAGTAGCTCTCCCGCAGGCCCTCCGAGATGTGCGCCCCCGGCCGATTGAAGCTGTAATACGGCATGGTGACGTCGAGATTCCACTGCGACCGGTTTGCCTGCACGGCGGCGCGGAACGTATCGAACAGCTCCTTGGGAGCACCGTGAGGATTGGTCGCAGTCTTCAGCAGGAAGGGTGTCACCGAGGAAACGAAAGCGACCTTGGCGACGCGGCTCTGGCCATGGCGCGCGATATAGCGTGCGACCTCGCCACCGCCCATCGAATGACCGGCGAAGGTCGCCTCACGCAGATCGAGCGCCTCGACCAGTTGCGCCAGATCATCGGCGAAGGTGTCGTAGTCGTAACCGCTGGACGGCTGGCTCGACCGGCCAAAACCCCGACGGTCATGGGCGATGACGCGATAGCCGTTCTGCAACAGGAAGAACATCTGGTCTTCCCAGGCGTCTGACGACAGCGGATAGCCATGGCTGAACACCACGGCCGGCCCGGTACCCCAGTCCTTGAAATAGAGGCTGGTGCCGTCTTTCGTGACGAGGCGGTCGCCTGTGGTCTTGCCGGCGCGGGCAGGCGCGGGGGTCTTTGCATCGGCTGCATCGGCGACGGTTGCGGCGGCGCCAGCCGCTGCAAGTCCGACGCCGGCGACGGCCACGCCTTTCAGCAGGCTGCGCCGGGAAGCGCTGTCGGGTGTTGAGATCGCGGACATGAAGAAACTCCGTGAGGTTATGCCGCCTGGGCGGCGCGAGTGGCGAATGTGGCTGGGCGTGTCGGTGCGGTGTTCGCACCGCTTTCCTGCGGGTGATTAGAAGCCGAGCCTGCGCAGATCCTCGGCGACGAACATCTGGCCGCTGCGATTCTTGACGCTTGGGAGTTCTGAGACCTTTGCGCGCCAGGACTTCAGCGCAGAATGATCGTCAGGGATGGCAATGCCGGCGGCGTCCGCGAACATCAGCCCGGCAAACACTGTGATGTCGGCCATCGAGAATGCATTGCCGGCGACGAACGACCGGTCCTGCAACACCGTGTCGAAGTACCTCATGCCCGCGACTGCCTTATCACGCTGGCGATTGCCCCAGTCCTGACGGCCAGCCCATTCCGGGCTCTTGAACACCTGCAGCTCGGCGCCAAGGCCCGGCGTCGCGTGATGGAAGTAGTTGCCGACGGCATCGAGCAGCTCGGTCTCGGCCCGCTTCTGCATCATGTGGATGACGGCCTTTTCCTTCGGCGTCTTGCCGGTGAGCCGCGGATCGCCGTCGAGATTGTCGAGATATTCAGTGATGGCGGTAGCCTCACTGATGTAGGTGCCGTCTTCGAGCTGGAGGACCGGCAGCACGCCCGAGGGGTTCTTTTCGAGGAAGGCGGGTTGCTTATGTTCGGCGCCGATGAGGTCGACGGAGACGAACTCTACCTGCGGCTCGAGGCCCTTCTCGGCGAGCACGATGCGGATACGGGCTGGATTGGGAAAGCCGGGGCGATCGAAGATTTGCATGGGAGACTCCTTTTGTCTGTCTATCGATAGATAGGTTGCGATCCACGCTTAGCTCTTCCCTTTTGCGGCGTCAACAACTATCTATCGAGTGATAGGTATGGAACGGCGATGGCTAGAACGAAGAACGACATGCGTGAGGCGGTCATGGTTGCTGCTAAGGCGACGGTGCAGGCCCACGGCTACAATGCCCTCAGCTTTCGTGAGCTCGCGAAAGAAGTCGGCATCAAAAGTGCCAGCGTGCACTACCACTTCCCCACCAAGGGCGACCTCGGCGCGGCATTGGCGCGTCGCTATACCGAGGAAGGGGCGGCCTATCTGGCGGAGCTGCTGGCCACTTCCAACGATGCGAGTTGGTGCATGGAAAGATACGCGGATATCTTTCGCGCCGCCCTGGCCAACGATAATCGCATGTGCCTGTGCGGCATTATGAGCGCGGAACTCGACGACCTTCCCCCGGAGGTCCGGGCCGAGGTCGATAAATTCGCCGCGATGAACGTCGGCTGGCTTATCAAGGTGCTCTCACGGGCAAAGCCTTCCGCGAGCGAGCAGGATTTGCAGGAACACGGGATGGCGATCTTTGCTGCCATCGAGGGGGCCCAATTAGTCGCGCGCGGCTGCCAGGACATCAGCATTTACGATCGTACGATCCGGGCCTATCGGACTACGGGCCTTATTCTGTGAAGCCCTCGTCCGGCGGGGCTTCGGCCAAGAAATATGTTCGTGCCCTTATGCCGAATTCGGCATAAGGGGACTTATCCCGAGCCCGATACTATGGCGAGCCCATTCCCTAAAGCCCGAGATTTCCGGTAGTCCAGGAATGAAAGCTCGGCAGAATTGTCGCGCAGTGAACATGCCAATTCGGCCGAAGCGGACATTTAGGTCGAGTCCGGTTCGGCCAAAAATGACATCTATTTTTTGGACAGTAATGCTTCGATCAGGGAGTAGGTCGCCTTCACGCGGGCTTCGTTTGGGTAGTTCTTGTTAGCGAGCACAACAACGCCGATGTCCTCGCTCGGCACCATAGCGATGTAACCGCCAAACCCGTTCGTCGAACCGGTCTTGTTCAGGATCACATTCTTCTGGGGAGGAAGCGATGGGCTGATTTTTTCGGCTGGCTGTGGCTTCATGATGAAATCATAGCCATTGCCAGACGTCATGGTCTGCAGGTCGGTGGGCCACGGGTACTGCTCCCAAATCATATCCTGGGTGAAAAAGGCAGTTTTGTACTGACCTTCATGGGTTCTCTCAACCGCCTTGCGCAATTCGTCGGGAGCCTTCCCGTGCCCCAACTCCACATCAAGAACTGTTAGCATGTCTCGGACACTCGACTTCACGCCATAGGCCTCCGAGTCCAAGACCCCAGGGCTCACCCGAATTGGCGCATTGGTCTTTCGGTCATAGCCGAAAGCGTACTGGCTCATGTCACTCTTAGGAACGTCTATCCACGTATGGCGGAGTCCGAACGCAGGGAAGAGCACGTCCTGCAAGGCCTGCTTGTAGTTGGAGCCCATGGCTTTGCCAGATATGTAGCCGAGCATCCCGATGCCGACGTTAGAGTAGCTTCGCGTTCCCGGTTGCGGCGGGTGCCAATCCTTCAGCCAGCTCACCAACCCATCTACGTTCGAAACGTTGTCCGGCACCTGCAATGGCAGTCCGCCCGAATGATGTGTTGCCAAATCCATGAGTGTAAGCTTGTCGCCAATTGAGCATGCGTCGACACAGACGTGATGTGCAACCGTATCACTGAGGCTGAGCTTTCCGCGTTCTTCGGCCAATGCCGCAAGCGTCACGTTGAAAATTTTGCTTATCGAGCCGAGCTCAAACAGCGTATCAGGGGTGGCCGGACGGTTGTCGGCACGCGATGCCAACCCGACCGCATAAAACTCATGTTTGCCGTTCCTGGTAACTCCGACGACGAGTCCGGGAATATCGTATTCCTTTACCACGGGTTCGAATGAAGCTTGCGCCTTCTCAGCAAACCCGTCGGCCTTCGCAATTGAGCCACTTGAGGCGAGTACCGCGATAGAAAACGCCACGAGGTACGAACACTTATCCATTCTATATTGCTCCAAATCCACATTCCCCGAGAGGGTCTCGCTGGGATCAGTCATCGTTGGGGCAAAGTTGTGGCGCGGCCAGACTTCGCGCTTCCAGCGAAGGAACCTTGAAGAGGATTTGAATGGAAGTCACGCCATGGCACGCGTGGCATATCTTAATCGGGAAATAGCCGCATATGGCGCGCTTGCTGTTGAGGCGATAAAGCAGCGGCTTCGAGCTTCATTCCAGCCGTCGAATCCTGGAGAGACGAACGGCGCTCGATTTCGGCCCGCTGCTGGCCGCCTATGTCAAGCGCGGTGGGACATACGAAAGGCTGACTGAGAGCTTGATCGACAACCTTGTAATGCGCCGCTCAGCTTGAGAGTGGGCGGCGAAGCCAGGGGTAGCCTGCGCTCATCGTGACGCAGGCAATTATGGCGATCAATCCTCAAAAAAAGCCGAAAATACTCGCTTTGGGTTGCGGTTCTCCAAGCAGATCGGAACTCGGGACCAGGTCTAGAGTTTCGTCAGCGCGGTCAAGCTCGATTTCGATTTCTGACAAGACGCGCTTTACGTCCGATCGGCCATCGCCGACGCCGAAATCCGCGGGATGCCTAAGTTTCGCAAATGCAGGACGAAACAACTGGACCTGCCAGTGTCATCCGCCAGTTTGCGACCTATATCAAGAGCGGCCCCTCATGCTCCAGGAGTCAACACGAAACGAGGCTCTAGCTTATGATATGACATCGGCCTCGCGATAAAATGACGCTGAACCCATGCTGCCGAAACACCGCCTCATCCTTCTGCGCCACGCCAAATCCGCTTGGCCCGACGGTGTGGCCGACCGTGAACGGCCATTGGCGGTTCGCGGGCGCAAGGCAGCACCCGTCATCGGCGCCTATATGGCGCGCGAGAAGCTGATCCCCGATCTCGTCCTCGTCTCGCCGGCCCGCCGGGCGCGGGAAACCTGGAAGCTCGTCCGCGCGGCCCTTTCGAAAAAGGTGTCCGAACGCGAGGCGGCGGATATCTACGAGGTGTCGGCCGAGCGCATCCTCGATATGATCCGGGCCGTCGAACCTGGCATCCGCACGCTGCTCGTCATCGGCCACAATCCCGGCATCGAGAATGCGGCCTGGCTTATCGTGGCGGACGGCGATGCCGATGCCGTGGGGCGCATGCGGGAGAAGTTCCCGACGGCCGGACTCGCCGTCATCGACCTCGATCTCGACGGATGGGACGAGATTGCGGCGGGCACCGGTTATCTCGCACGATTCGTAACCCCGCGATCCTTGGGATGATAAGGTCACTTTCCGGTTTGAACTTGGTGGATATGGTGCACAGCGCTGATTCTACCCTTCGCCGGTTCCGAACGGGCCGTTCACGGCAGATGGTTCGACAACGCCGAATTGGCCCGATTACCCGTCTTCAGCCCTGGTGCCCCGTCAGGATGGAATGAGCGAGTTACCCCTTTTGGATAGATGTTCGCCATGCGCCAACACGATTACGATCTTTTGCGCGAAATGGCGGAGATTTGGGGGCATGCGTCAGGGTTTTCGCAATCCGCAGAAGAAATCGGTGCTGTTTAAGGCGCCGGGTTTGCTCATCGGTGCGCTCGCGTTTGGTGCAGCCGGCGGCATGACCCTGAGCGACCTGCTTGCGTCCTGGAACGTTTCAGGCGGCTCCGGACACTCATGCAAGATCAAGGGCAACATCAGCATCGAGACGGGCGAGCGCATCTTCCACGTGCCGGGGCAGCGATACTACTCACAGACGAAGATCAGCCCCCAGTATGGAGAACGGTGGTTCTGCTCGGAGTTTGAAGCTTGGGCGGCCGGCTGGAGGAAATCGAAGGCCTGATGCATTGGGGGATATTAAGGGCACACACACTATGGTCGGTCGAAATGGCTCGGGGGTGTGAAAGCGTGAAAGCGCAAAAGCTTAATGGCAAGTAGTCCGCAACGCCCCTCCTTCTGCAGGAGCGCTTCGAAGCGTTTCGCACCGCCGGCAAAGCCTCGAGCATCCGCGTCAAGCGCCTGCCCGAGATGGCTTGGATCTATCTAAGCGAATAACCTCGCTTGGGCGCAACGGCTGGGGGCACCCATGCCACCGAAAACTCGAACGATGGACTGGTCCGCCTCCCTTATCCTCTGGTCGCGATGGCTACATTCGCCATTTCCTGGACTGTAGTGACTAGGTAAACCGAACCGATCTTGCCGCAAGCGGCTTTCGAGAGGGAAGGGGCTTTATCGGCTTTGGGCAGCCGGCGCCGATCCCGGTTGACAACGAGTTGCGGCACCCGCTCAATTTACGTTCAGTCTGCATTCCCAGCGTGCAAATCCGAGGTGAAGAATCCGAGACGTCCCGGAAATCCTGAACGCAGAATTTTGGCACGAGCTTTGCTTTCTGTCTTGTATGCAAGATAGCCAGACATCCGAGACCACGCAGAAGACCATCGAAGAAACGATCGTTTCCGGGATTCTTTCAGCCAAGATCCGGCCTGGGACGCGTCTCAGTGAAAACCAGCTGGCAGCCCTCTTCGGCGTGTCCCGCACCCGCGTTCGTGAAGCCATGATGCGCCTGGAAACACGCGGCATTGTGCATGTCAGTCCGAGACGGGGCTGGTTTGTCATTGAGCCGTCCGCCGAAGACGCGATCGCGGTCTATGAGGCACGGCGCGTTATCGAGGCCGGATTGTTGCGCAGCATGTGCGCACTGACGGACGAGGGGCGTAGCGCTCTCGATGCGCATTTGAACGAGGAAAAGCGAGCGCTGGCTTCGGGCAACCGGCAGCGCCTCACCTATTTGATGGGCGATTTTCACATCCGCATCGCAGAATTGAGCGGGAACGCCATCATCGTCGATATCCTGCGTGATCTCACCGCGAGGACGATCCTCATCTCGATGCTCTATCAGTCTGAATTTCATGCCGCACAGTCCCACGATGGGCACTGCCGCATCTTCGAGGCCATGCAGGCGGGCGATTTCGTCAGAGCCGCGGAACTTTCTGTCGAACATCTGGATGAAGTGGAAATGGGCCTTGACCTGACCACGCGCCCGGACCCGCTCTCGGAATTGCGCAGTTCCCTGTCACTCCCTCCCAAGACCGTGGCCTCCGGCCCAACTGTCAGACCCAAAAAACCACTACTTCAAAGGAGCAATTAAAATATGCTTACAAGACGAGTCTTCTTCGCAATCGCGACCCTGGCTGCAACCTTCGGCTTCGGCTCCGCGTCTCACGCCGATGCTCTCGCCGACATCACGGCGCGCGGTACGCTGCGTGTCGCCGTCCCGCAGGATTTTCCGCCCTTCGGCAGCGTCGGCACCGATATGGCGCCGATGGGCTACGATATCGATGTGGCCAATCTCATTGCCGAAAAGCTGGGCGTCAAGACCGAACTCGTGCCGGTCACCAGCGCCAACCGCGTCCCCTATCTGCAGACGAATAAGGTCGATCTAGTCATATCAAGCCTCGGCAAGAACGCCGAGCGCGAAAAGGTGATCGACTTCTCTTTAGCCTACGCACCCTTCTTCAACGGCGTGTTCGCGCCGGCCGATATTGCGATCGCCAAGGTGGAGGATCTCTCCGGCAAGAGCATCGGCGTCACGCGCGGCGCGGTTGAGGATCTCGAGCTGACGAAGATCGCGCCAGCCGATTCAACGATCAAGCGTTACGAGGACAATAATGGCACCATCTCGGCCTTCCTGTCCGGCCAAGTCGACACCATCGCGACCGGCAACGTCGTCGCTGCTGCGATCCTCGCCAAGAACCCTCCCAAGCGCCCTGAGATGAAGTTCCTCATCAAGAACTCGCCTTGCTACATCGGCCTCAACAAGGAACAGGCGGCTCTTCTCGAGAAGGTGAACGGCATTATCGCCGCCGCCAAGACCGATGGATCGCTCAACGCCATCTCGAAGAAGTGGCTCGGCGCCGATCTCCCGTCGGATCTGTAAGGAAACCGGTCTTCCGCACATCATCCCGCGCGCGGGATGATGTGCCGCTCCGTCGCCAGAAGAGGGGACAATTCCTTGAGCTATCATTTCGAATTCGGATGGCTGCTTCAATATTATCCTGAGATCATCAAGGGCATACTGGTCACGCTGGAGCTTATCGCGATCGGTGGCGTGCTCGGCATTTCGCTCGGCATCTTCAGCGCCTGGGTGCGCGCGCTCGGGCCGACCTGGCTGAAGCCGGTCGTCGCGATCTATGTCGAATTGATCCGCAACACGCCGTTCCTGATCCAGCTCTTTTTCATCTTTTTCGGTCTGCCGTCGCTCGGCCTCAAGCTTTCCGAACTGACGGCCGCCAACCTTGCGATGGTCGTTAACCTTGGCGCCTACAGCTGCGAGATTATCCGCGCGGGCATTCAGGCAACCCCGAAGGGCCAGTTCGAGGCCGGCGAGAGCCTTGCAATGACGCGCTTCGAAACCTTCCGACATGTCGTTCTCGTGCCGTCGCTGCAACGCATTTGGCCGGCCCTGTCGTCGCAGGTGGTCATCGTCATGCTCGGCTCATCGGTCGTCTCGCAGATCGCCGCCGAGGATCTGACCTTTGCCGCGAACTTCATACAATCGCGAACATTCCGCGCCTTCGAGGCCTACATCGTCTCGACATCGATCTATCTCGCGCTGGCGATCCTGCTGCGGCAGGTCCTTGCGGTGGTCGGCGGATTCATTTTCCCGAGGAGGGCGGCGCGATGATCGAGTTCACACTCTGGGACATCCTGCGCAACCTGCTGCTTGCCGCCCGCTGGACGATCCTTCTTTCGCTCGTCTCGTTCATCGGCGGCGGCGTGGTCGGACTGGGGCTGCTCTTCCTGCGTATCAGCAAGCGCAAAGCGTTCAGGACAGTCGCGAAATATTATATCGAGCTCTTTCAGGGCACGCCGCTGCTAATGCAGCTCTTCATCGCCTTTTTCGGCCTCGGCCTCTTCGGGATAGACGTGCCGGCATGGCTTGCTGCGGGATTGGCGCTCATCCTGTGGAGTGCCGCCTTCCTCGCGGAAATCTGGCGCGGCTGCGTCGAAGCGGTCGCTAGGGGTCAATGGGAAGCCTCTGCCAGCCTTGGCATGGGGCGGCTGCAGCAGATGCGCTACGTCATCCTGCCGCAGGCGCTGAGGGTCGCCATACCGCCCACGGTCGGTTTCTCCGTTCAGATCGTCAAGGGTACGGCGCTGACCTCGATCATCGGCTTCGTCGAATTGTCGAAAGCCGGCACCGTGGTCACCAATGCCACCTTCCAGCCCTTCACCGTCTACGGGCTCGTCGCCCTCATCTACTTCGCCCTTTGCTGGCCTTTGTCGAAAAGCAGCCAGATCCTGGAAAGGAAGCTCAATGTCGCTCATCGAAATCACTGAAGTCCGCAAGAGCTTTGGCGCCACCGAGGTGCTGAAAGGCATCAATCTCGATGTCGAGGCCGGCGAAGTCATCGCCATTATCGGAAAGAGCGGTTCCGGTAAATCGACCCTGCTTCGCTGCATCAACGGTCTGGAGACCATCACCGATGGCTCGATCTCCGTGGCCGGCGCGCAGCTCCTCGATGACGAAGTGCATCTGAAGGCATTGCGCCTCAAGGTCGGCATGATCTTTCAGCAGTTCAACCTCTTCCCGCACCTGACGGTCGGCGGCAACGTCGTGCTGTCGCAGACCGTGGTCAAGAAGACCCCGAAGGCCGAAGCCGAAGCCACCGCCCGCAAGATGCTGGAGCGAGTGGGGTTGGGCCACAGGTTCGATGCCTATCCGGATGAGCTGTCGGGTGGCCAGCAGCAGCGCGTCGCCATTGCCCGCGCGCTCGCGATGCAGCCGGCAGCACTCCTCTGCGACGAGATCACTTCCGCGCTCGATCCGGAACTGGTCGCCGAAGTCCTGGCCGTCGTGCGCGAGCTTGCGGCCGAGGGCATGACTCTGCTGATGGTAACCCACGAGATGAAGTTCGCCCGCGACGTCTGCAACCGTGTCGTCTTCATGCATCAGGGCCGGGTCCACGAAGCAGGCCGGCCAGAGGAAGTCTTCGCCAATCCGCAGACGGCAGAACTGAAGCAGTTTCTCGGCGTCAACTAGATATCAGTGCGCATTCATCTTGGGTTTCCACTGAACTATAGCGCGTCGCTTCATTTGCAAATCAGTAAATTAATTGCCAACAGGGCTTACAGCGGCATCGATGGGTCGGTGCCCAGCGGTTCGATTCCTATCAACTGCATGCGATTGCGCAGGGTTGATATCCAACCGGCGATCCCCGCTGCCGGACCTACGATAGGCGACGAGACATTTGCCTCAGCAAGGGCCAAACTCCAGACTCGCGGCCTGGTAGTGAGCTAACGCCTAGTGGCCATTGAAGATACTGATCAGCCATGATATATATAGCCGATATCATATATCGGACCTTATCTCATGAGAACGTTGGTAGATATCGGCGACCCAGAAGTCAAAGCGCTGGACCGGCTGGCACAGCGGGAAAAAATGTCGAGAGCAGCGCTGATCCGAAAGGCGATCAATGACTTTCTTGCTAGGAACAATGCCGATATTGAAGCAGAAGCGTTCGGGCTCTGGGGCGATCGAAAGATCGATGGTTTGACCTATGAAGAAAACATGCGCAGCGAATGGTAAAGTCTCTGTTCGACACCAATGTGTTGATCGACTATCTCAACGCAGTTCCGCAAGCGCGAGACGAACTGACAAGATATCGCGAAAAGTCGATTAGCATTATCACCTGGATGGAGGTTCTCGTCGGTGCCAAGCCTGAGGTGACGATCGGAACGCGCGCTTTCCTGGCTGGCTTTGCGGTCATCGCTGTCGATAACGCCATAGCCGAACGAGCAGTATCTCTGCGACAACTTCATCGTATCAAGCTTCGTGATGCCATCATCTGGGCAACGGCTAATGTTCACTCGATGTTGCTGATCACCCGAAACACGAAGGATTTCCCTCGCGAAATGCCGGACATACGAGTGCCATACGAAATCTGAAGGCATGTCTGGATGGTGTCCCAATGAGTGGTGTAGCTGGCGCCTGATGGCCGTGCTTTCCAGCAAGGGCCGGAGGGGATGTCAGCGTGCGACTGCAGGCAGGCTGATTTGCGGATCATCGCTCATCGACGCCATAGTCTCAAGCTCGTATCGTTGAGCGAGCTTTCGGCATTGGGCTCAGTGGGTCGACGGAAGCGGGTAGCTTTACTCGCACGGAATCTCGAGGGACAGACCGCGTAACAACGGAAAACACCCGGTATCCCCAACCACGCGGACTTGGTGCAACAGAGCCCTCTTAACTCGCCTATCAACAGCGAGCAAACCTCGCTCGCCGCCTCTTACCCCAACCATCTACAAAAATGGAATCAGGGTTGAAAAGGGCAAGCTTCCATTCCCCTAGAGCGAGATGGTATAACTTCTCCATGAAAATCCTCATCGTTGAAGACAATAAGGAGCTCGCCGATTGGCTCGCAAAGGCACTCCGCCAGGCACAATATGCGGTCGACATAGCTTTCGATGGCGAAGACGCCGAATTGATGCTGAAGGTCGCGAGCTATGCGGCCGTGATCCTTGATCTTTCCATTCCCAAGATTGACGGGATGACGCTTTTGAAGCGGCTCCGACAAAGTGGAGAGAAGGTTCCCGTCATTATTCTGACGGCGAATGCCAGCCTTGACGGCCGCGTGGCGGGTCTTGATGGCGGAGCGGACGATTATCTTGCCAAGCCCTTCGAGATCGCCGAACTGGAGGCCCGTATCCGTGCCATTGTTCGACGCGGGCAGGATCGCGCCGCTCCCGAGGTCGCCGTCGGCGATCTGATCTTTGCTGGAGCCACCAGGCAGTTCTCAATCAACGGTGAACCCCTTGCTTTGACGCCCAGAGAACATGCGGTTCTGGAGCATCTGATTACCCGGGTCGGAACGACGGTGTCCAAGGCAGCGCTTTCGGAAAGCATCTTCGGCTTCGACGATGAGGCGGACCCGAGTGCCATCGAAATCTATGTTCACCGACTACGCAAAAAGCTTGAATCGAGTTCTGCCCAGATCGCAACGCTGCGTGGGCTCGGATATCTGCTGCGGGATGCCTCCTAGAATGCGCCGTTTGGGCATGATGCTCGGCGCCGTCTGGAATTTGCGGCAGAGTTTGCGCGCCCAGCTGCTGGCGTGGGTCGTGCTCACCCTGGTCGGCGCAATCTGCTTCAATCTCTACGATAGCTACCAAACGGCCGACCAGACCGCAAAGCTGGTTTCCGACCGCACATTGCTGAGCTCGGCGCGGGTGATTGCCGAAGCCGTACGCGTCGACGAGGGGGGCAATGTCGAGGCGGACATCCCGCCGGCAGCCCTCGAGATGTTCGATACCGGTTATGGCGATCAGGTCTTCTATCAGGTCATCACCGCCTGGGGGAATTTGGTCAGCGGCTTTCCCGATCTGCCGCTGCCGAGCGTCGAGCGCACGGGCCAGGACGTGACATTCCGCAACTCGACCGTTCGCGCGCTGACGCTCAATCACCCGGTCGTCGGCCTCCCTGACGACGGCGATATTTCCGTCACCGTCGCGATTACTCACAACAGCCAATATGCGCTGCGAAGGCGCCTGTGGCTGGACGATTTCACCAAGCAGTTCATCCTCGTTCTGCTCGCCGGTGTCGTCACCATTATCGGACTGCAGCGGGGGCTTGCGCCGGCGCTCCGTCTGCGCGATGCCGTGCGCGCCCGCGGACGTGAGCGGCTCGATCCCCTCTCGCCGGGCATGGTGCAGACCGAGTTTCAGCCGCTGGTGCGCGCTCTGAACGATCACATGGAACGTGTTCAGAACCAGATGGCGGCGCAGCGGCGATTTGTTTCCAATGCCGCGCACCAGCTCAGGACTCCACTTGCCTTGATGTCCACGCAGGCCAGCGTCGCTGCGCGCGAGACGGACGAGGCTAGGCGCGACGAGGCCTTGCAGGCACTGCGCAGCAGCACGCGCCACATGTCGCGCCTGGCGAGCCAGCTTCTCACCCTGTCGCGCGCGGAGCCGGGCAGCCGACGGCCCCGCAGCGACACGATCGACCTCGCTGCCGCCGCCAGGGACATCGTCGCGGCCCATGCAGAGCAGGCCCTGCAACGCGATATCGATATTGGCCTGGAAGTCTCCGGGCCTGTGCCGGTGGAGGGCGATGGCACGATGCTGCGCGAAATGCTTGTCAACCTTGTCGACAACTCGATCCGCTACACACGCCGCGGGGGCCAGGTAACGGTTTCCGTCACGCGGGAGGAGACTCTCGCCGTGCTGGACGTAGAAGACAACGGCCCCGGCATTCCCGCGGACGAGCGCGGACAGGTCTTCGAACGGTTCTACCGCGTGCTCGGCACCGAAGGCGACGGCAGCGGCTTGGGTCTTTCGATCGTCCGGGAAGTTGTCGACGGCGCCGGTGGAACGGTTGCGCTTGCCGAAGCCGATGGCGGTGGTCTCGTGGTGAGCGTGCGGCTTCCGGTCGCTGCCGAAAAATAGTGCCGGACAGACGGGCATGAAAAAAGGCCAGATCTTGCGATCCGGCCTTCCGAACGCTTGGGAGGATGGCCTCTATTATTGCGCGTCGACATGCTGCTGCGGACGCCATTTGGCGAGGCGGTTCTCGATGATCGTCATGATGTATTCGGCGACAAGCGTCACCACCATGACAAGCAAGATCGCGGCGAACATGCCGGCCGCATCGAAGGTCCCCTTGGCGATCGAGATGAGCTGGCCGATGCCGAAGCGGGCGCCGACGAACTCGCCGACGATCGCACCGATGATCGCAAAGCCAAACGACACGTGAAGGCTGGCGAAGATCCAGCTCATAGCCGAGGGGATAACGACGGTGCGCGTCACCTGCCAGTCGGAGGCGCCGAGAATGCGAGCATTCGCGATCATGTTCCGGTCTGCTTCGCGCACGCCCTGGAAGGCATTAGCGAAGACCACGAAGAACACCATGATGAAGGCGAGCGCCACCTTGGAGGGAAGTCCCAGCCCCATGATCATGATGAAGATTGGGGCGAGGACGACGCGCGGGATCGAGTTGATCGCCTTGATATAAACCGAGAAAATATCCGATAGGAAACGGTTGCGGCCAAGGCCGATGCCGACGAAGACACCGGTGATCGAACCGGCGAAGAAGCCGATCAGCGCTTCTTCCATCGTGACCCAAAGATTGTACCAGAGCGAGCCTTCGGTCGTGCCCTCGGTTGCCCACTCGTAAAGGCGCGCGAGAACGCCGCTCGGGCTGGAGTAGAAGAAGGGATCGATCCACTGCATGTTGGAGGAGAGCTCCCACATGCCGATGACGAAGGCGAGAATGGCGATCTGCCAGAAGCGGACAAGCGCGGTGCGTCGCTTTAGCGCCTTCATCGCGGATGCCTCGATTTCCGCGTCCGAGGTTCCCGGTCGAAACACCGCGGCGGAGCCCGCGACAAAAGTTGTATCAGTCATTGTCCTCTCCCTCAGGCGGCTTCGCTTGCGCGGCGGTAGCTGGTTTCCACCTCTTCGCGCAGGTCGTCCCAGATGGTCTTGCAATAGGCGATGAAGCTCTGCTCGTAGCGGATCTCGGAAACGACACGCGGCCGCGGGAGATCGATCGAGTAGACGGATTTCACCGTCGCCGGGCCTGCCGTCAGCACGTAGACCTTGTCGGCGAGCGCAACGGCTTCCTCGAGGTCGTGGGTGACGAAGATGACCGACGCCTTGCGCTCGGCCCAAAGCTTCAACAGCTCTTCGTGCATGACGGTGCGCGTCTGGACGTCGAGGGCCGAGAACGGCTCGTCCATCAGCAGGATCTCAGGCTCATTAATGAAGGTCTGCGCCAATGAGACGCGCT
Organism: Rhizobium pisi; assembly: GCF_003938655.1. Classification (GTDB taxonomy): domain Bacteria; phylum Pseudomonadota; class Alphaproteobacteria; order Rhizobiales; family Rhizobiaceae; genus Rhizobium; species Rhizobium pisi. The sequence continues at coordinate 73,425 of NZ_RJJT01000017.1, read as the reverse complement.
TTCGCATGCCGCCAGAGAGCTGGTGCGGATAGTGATGCAGAAACTTCGAGAGGCCGACGCGCGCCAGCCAGTCCTTGGCACTCTTTTCGGCTTCTGCCTTCGATTTTCCCCGAAAAAGCGGTCCGGCCATCACATTGTCGATCACGTTCCTCCAAGGGAAGAGCGCATCGGTCTGGAAGGCGAAGCCGACGCGGCGGTCGATGCCGGTGATCGGGCCGCCCATCAGGCGAACCTCTCCGGCGCTCGGACGGGCAAGCCCGGTCACCAGGTTGAGCGTTGTCGATTTGCCGCATCCGGTCGGGCCGACGACGGCAACGAACTCGCCGCGTTCGACGGTCATGTTGAAGTCGCGGAGGGCTGTGAGGGATTTTCCGGTTGGCGACACAAAGCGGCGGCTGACATTGATCAGCTCGACCGCAGGCGTCTTCATGTTTTCCTGCTGCATGGTGATACCTATGCGTGCCTCTACGGGCGTGCACGCAGTGCCCATAGCGCGCTGCGCTCCCGCCAAACGGCGGGAGCCGTCGCGACAGAAGTTACTTCGCGTTTTTGACGAACTCGGTCGTGTAGGTCTTTGAAAGGTCTATTTGCTTGCCCTTCACGTTCTTGGAGAACTCGGACAGCACGGCCAGAACCGTCTTCGGGCCGTCGTCGGGCATCACGCCATCTGGAGTGAACATGCCCTTACCTTCTTCAAGCGCCTTGATGTATCCATCCTTGTCGCCGACGTAGAAATCCTTCGGCATCTTGTCGGCGATCTCGGCCGCCGAATGCGTGTTGATGAACTTTAGCGTCTTCACGAAGGCATTGGCGAGCTTCTGGGTTTCTTCTTTGTGCTCGTTCACCCAGGAGCTTTCGAGATAGAGCGAGGCCGCCGGATAGGTGCCGCCGAGCGCCTGGCGCGTCGCATCTACCGTGCGCATGTCGACGAGAACCTTGGCTTCACCCGTCTTCAGCATACGCGAGATGGTCGGCTCGGTGGTCATGCCTGCCTGGATCTGATCCTGCTGCATGGCGGCGATGAACGTACCGCCGGCGCCAACAGGGACCGTCACGACATCGCCCGGCTGCAGGCCGGCCTTCGATGCCATATAGAGGGTGAGGAAATTGGTTGAGGAACCGAGGCCGGTGACGCCGAGGTTCTTGCCCTTGAAGTCGGCCGGCGACTTGATCTCGGGATGCTTGGTTGAGACGAGCTCCACTTCGCCCGGCGCCTGGCTGAACTGCACGATGGATTCGACGAATTTGCCCTTGGCCTGCAGGTCGACACAGTGGTCGTAGAAGCCGACGACGCCCTGAACGGCGCCTGCCAGAAGCTGGTTTTCGGCATCGACACCGGCAGCTTCGTTCAGAAGCTCGACATCGAGGCCTTCATCCTTGAAATAGCCGAGGTTCTCGGCGAGCTTGGCCGGCAGATAGATCTGCTTTTCATAGCCGCCGACCATGATCGTGATTTTGTCGGCAGCGTGCGTGGCCGAAGCGCCTAACGATGCTGCGGCTGCAATTGCAGAGATAGCAATTCCATTGAACAATTTGCGCGTGAACCGCATAAAAGTCTCCTCCAGGTAAGTTGAGCGCACCGAATTTAGCCACGGACATTGTGTCTCCTCCACGATGCGTGAGCTTTGCGTAGCCCAACGAAGCTTTCAACCGGCTTTCAGGAATGGCCGGCATCTTCAGTTAGAGGTCATTTGCGGGAGAGGGCGATATACTGCCTCAAGGTGAGCGGACGTCCGACGTAGCGGTTTGAACGGCCTCGCTGCCGTCCCACCACTCAAGCGCAACATTCGATGAGGAGTGGTGTCTACTCCGCGGCTTCACGCGTCGGCACTCGTCCCGGGAAAAAGACGTCCACCTCGCTCACGGCTTCCTCGATCCGCTTGCTGAGGTGCTCCGATGCAACAGCATAGTCGAGGAAATCATCATCCGATGCATAGACGGCCGTTGGCAGGGTGTGAGCCATAAAGAACCCGAACAGGGGGCGAAGTTGGTGCTCTACCATCAGCGCATGACGATTGCCGCCGCCTGTTGCGGTGATGAGTATCGGCTTCGACTTCAGCTCATGAGGATCAATGAGGTCGATCAGGTGCTTGAAGAGGCCCGGGTACGAGCCCTTATAAGTCGGCGCGCCGATGATAAGGATATCGGCGGCGACAAGCTCTTGCAGCACATGTTGTGCCTTTTCATCGAGCTGCTTGCGCCAAAGGGCAGAGCCAAGCGAGGGCCCGACATCTATCATGTCGTAGATGGCGATGTCGAAGCCATAGCGGCCGCTCACGAGTTCGGCGACATGCCGGACCAGCGATCGCGTTTTCGAAGGTCGGCTGAAGCTCCCTGCCATCCCGACGATCTTTGGGTTTCCCATGTCTTTCCTCTCAATCCCGTTACAAAACTGCATCTAACTTAACCGGCAATACCGCCAACGATTTCGGCGATATCCCTCGTGCCCGGCTGCCGGCCTTCTAGCGCAAGCCTTGCCGCGGCCTGTTGAAAGGCTGCATTGAGAGGAGCTGCGATGCCGTAGATACGGGCGAGCCTGACAATCTCGCCGTTGAGATAGTCGACCTCACTTGTGGTGCCACGGGTGAAGCTTTGCCAAGTCGATTGTTGGCCGGGCTTGATGCCGCTCTCTGGTGCGACGCGCCAGGAAGAGATGTCGATCTTCCACTCCGAAGGTGCAGCTGGATCATAGCCGGCGGCAATGAGAACAGCGCGTGCCTCTTGCGCCAGGCCGGCTGCGGCCTTTGAGCGGAGCTCGGGAGCGCCTGCGAAAAGCTCGACCGCATTGGTGACGTTGTGTTCCAGCTTGGCTGCCTTCCATCGCCGGATGTCGGGGCGCGCTTCGACAAGATAACCCGCCTTTGCAAGATCCGCGACAATCGACAAAGCCCTGTGGTCGAGCCCTTCGGGGTAGCGTCCCAGGGCGACGATGCCGACATTCGGCTCGCCCCCGACGACGACCTCGCCGGTGACGGTGTAGCGCGCCGGAATACGAATGCTGGCCGCATAAACACGATCGAAACGCCGCAGCGCGATGTCTTCCGCAGCCAGCCCATTTTGCAGCGTCACGAGAGGCAGTTCTGATGCAAAGCCTGCACCCTCGACCTGCCGCCAGGCCCAGAATTCCGTGGCCGACTCGACATCCTGCGCCTTGACCGCAAGGACCAGAATATCATCCGGCTGAAGCGCCGGTGGCGCGGCCGTGTCGGCGGTGTTGAGCCGGAGCACACGGTGTCCGCCCGGCCGGCGATACGAGAGACCGTGAGCGGCGATATGGGCAATCTGGGCGCCGCGCCCAACGAGCACATAGGGGATGCCATGCGTTTCGAACTCGGCCGCGAGGCTCGCGCCGACTGCGCCGGCACCGATGATGATGTAGCGTGTCATGATCAGGCCGTCTTCAATACGGTGAGATTGACCGGAGGAGCCAATGGCGTGTCCTTTTCGCTCTTCCAACGTTCAAAGGCGGCGCGCCCGAGAACGGAAATGGACGTGTCTTCCTGCGGGGCATGGACGAGCACTGACTGAATGTCCCGGAAATGGCGCTCGAGCCCCAGTTCGTTCCCGAGGCCGGGATTGCCGATGCCGCGAACGGCGATCTGCACCGCGTCGCGCAGCTGCCGGCCGGCAAGCAGCCGGGCCCGAATGTGCTTTTCGGCCTCGGCTTGCTTGTCCTTCAGGGCATCGAAAATGATCTGCCGGGCACCGGAGACGAGGAGGTCGATTTCGCCGGAAAGTGTCACGAAGCGTTCCGTGCGGGCAATCGGATGGCCAAGGTTGGTTGGAACGCGCTCGTGAGCAAAGCGGATGAACGCCTCCTGAGCGGCTTCAGCCACCCCAAGATAGAGCGCGGTCAGCGCCAGCGTGATCGCCGCATGGGCGCGGTTGTCCTGCTGTGCAACGGATGGATCGACCAGATCGATGACATTTTCCAGCGGGATTTCCACGTCGGTGTATTCGACATCATGGGAGCCTGAGGCTCGCATGCCAAGGCTCTTCCAGTTTTCGATGACGCGAATGCCCGGGAGCTTGTTTGGAACGACGAATGTTCCCACCCGGGCCGACGTTTCATCGGTGTGCGCCCAGACGAGAAAATGGGTCAGACCGTGTGCGCCTGTGACGAACCGCTTGCGGCCGGTGATCGACCAGCCCGATGCGGCACGGCGGGCAACCGTTGCCGGCAGGCCGCCGCGGGCGGGCGACCCGAGTTCCGGTTCGACACGCGCGGCGTTGAGCAGCAGTGGATGCTGCTTGGCCTGTTTAATCAGGCGTTTGTAGAGGTCCTCGGGCCAATGGCTCTTCGTTGCCTGACCGAGGTGGCTGAAGATCGTCATCGCGCTGATCAGTGCGACCGACGGATCACCCCGTCCGAGGGCTGCAAGGATCGTCGCGGCCTCGTGGAGGCTTGCGCCGGCGCCGCCATATCTCGTCGCGACAGTGCTTTCGAGCAGGCCGCTTTGATGAACCGCACGGATGCCCGTCCAGGGAAAATCCCCCGTCCGGTCCGCCTCGGGAGCTGCGTCCGCAAGCGCGCGCGTCGTGGCGCTCAGCAGGCTTGGATCGAAAGCTGTGTCGCGCGCGATCATCAGGCTGCGGCCTTCTTCTTTGCCTCTTCCCGCTCGCGTATGCCCTCGCGCACCAGCGGCAGGATATAGCGGCCGTAGTCGACGGCATCGTTGAAATTGTCATAGCCGCGGATGGAGATCAGGTCGGCACCGAGATCGATATAGTCGAGGATTGAATCGGCAATCGTCCGCGGTGATCCGACGAGCGCGGTCGTGGCGCCGGAGGCATTGGTCGCCGTGACCGTCGGATACCAGAGGGCGCGATCGTGGACGTCGCCACGCGCGGCGATATCAAGGAGGCGCTGCGATCCGACATTGGCGGGGCGCGGGGCGGATGGCGGCGCGCGATGAAGGCCCCTTTCCCTGTTGTCCTTGAGACGGTCGAGCACTCGGTGGGCCTTCTCCCAGGCCAGTTCGTCGGTTTCCGCGACGATCGGGCGGAACGTCACCCAGATCCGCGGCCGGTCCGTCCTGCCTGCCTTAGCCGCCTCGGCGTAGATGCGTTCGATCTGCTGCCTGGTTTCCGCTAGTGGCTCGCCCCACAGCCCGAAGATGTCGCCGAGCGAGCCCCCGATCCGGTAGGCGGCATCCGACGACCCGCCGACCGAGATGGGGATGGTGCCATTCGTGGGGCGCACTGCGCTGCGGAACTGCTTGAACTGGTAGTATTTGCCATCGAAATCGAAGGGCTCGGTCGAGGTCCATGCGAGGCGCAGGATACGAATATATTCTTCCTGCCGCTCGTAGCGCTGTTCCTTGTTGAGGAAGTCGCCCTCGCGCGCCTGCTCCTCGTCGCTGCCGCCGGCAATGAAGTGGACGACGACACGGCCGCCGCTCAACTGGTCAAGCGTGGCAAGCGATTTGGCAGCAACCGTCGGGTAGACGGTATTAGGCCGCAGCGCGACGATGATCTTGATGTTCTTCGTATGCGCCAGAACGGTAGCGCCAAGGGTAAAGGGGTCAAAGGACGACGACGAGTAGGGGATCAGCGTATAGTTGAAGCCGTAGTCATCGAGGGCGCGCGAATAGCGCTCGAGATAGCGGGGATCGACCGGAGCGTCCGGGATGGGATTGAGGTCGTTCGAGGCGTTGGGAAAGCTGACGCTGATGAATTCCGCGGTCATGGGAGCTCCTCTAATTGTCGATGGTGGTCGAAATTTAGGCGGCAGACAAAGGCTAAGGAAGACAGGTCTTTCTATTTACACTGAAACTATAGAAAATATCTCTAACTGAGGGCGACCGGCGTTTAAAATTCCAGCGGAGGTTTTACCAATCCGGCAACCAGCCAAGGCTCGGGGCGACGGTCCCGGCGAGGTCGGTCAGCAGATGGATATTTTCAGCGAGGCCGAAGGCCGGCGGCAGGAAGAGAACGATCTCGTCGGCCGCTGCCAGCCCGGGATCACTGAGCACTGCTTCGATTACCTGGTCCGGTGTGCCGTGAAAGACCGGCGAGATCTGGCTTCCCGGCGGCTGGTTGGTCCGCGAGTTCGGTTCGAGCGCGCCCTTCGGCCGCGATGCGGCGATGCCCTGGGTACGTCGCTCGAGATCATAGGCTGCATATTTTTCGCGAAGCTCTGGCGTCGTGCCGACCAGGACCGAGGCCGCCACAGCGACAGGCGGCGGCTCGCTTGTCCGCTGCTTTCGCCAGATGGCCCGGAAAGCCTCGATACAACGGGCCTGATAGCTTCCGAAGCTCTCACCCTGGGCGTGATCGTGCTGTACGGTTCCGGCGATCAGCCCGATGCCGAGTTCGGCGGCCTGGATCGCTGACCCGAGGCTGGCGGAACCTTGGCGGATGCGCGAGCGAAGAGTCGGACTGTGCGGCGTTACCCTCAGTTGGCTGCCTTCCACGACAGCCTGGCCGGGCTTTGCGACGGTGTGCAGAACCTCGCCCGAGATCGCGGACAGAAAACGCGCCTGACGGCGCTTGGCTTCCGTCCTGGCGTCGGTTTCGACCGTGCCGAAGACGGCATCGAAGGCTGCGTTCGAGCCGGTCGAGATCGCCAGTTCCAATCTGCCGCCGATCAGGAGGTCGGTCGTGCCTGCGGCTTCCGCCAGCAGAATGGGGTCCTGATAGCGCATCGGAATGACGGCCGAGCCGAGCATGATATGGCTGGTATGCTGACCTGCCGCGGCAAAGAAGGGCAGTGGCGAGGATAGATAGTGGTCGAAATGCCGCTGATAGGCCCAGCCTGACTGGTAGCCCAGACGTTCGGCCGCCTTGAAAAGCTCGATGCCTTCCCACAAGCCATGGGCTGGGCCGGTGTCATCGTTGAACGAGACGCGCGTGTTGAACCCGAGCCGCTTCTTCGGACGGAATGACGCGGACGGTGCCGGGGCGGTGGCGACGGCGGTCATGCGATCTTTTCCTCATTGAAGATCTGCCGCTGCTGCAGGGGCTGGGTTCGCGCAAAACGCGCGGCCCCTGACGGGATCGATTCCAGCAGCGAACGGGTATAGGGCTGGCGGGGCGTGTCGAAGATCTCTCCGACAGTACCGTGCTCGACAATGCTGCCGCGCTGCATGACCGAGACGGTGTGGGCAAACTGGCGCACCAGCGCCAGATCATGCGACACGAAGATATAGGTGAGCCCGAGCTTGACCTGCAGCGACAGCAGCACTTCGACGATATCGGCCTGAACGCTGACGTCGAGCGCCGAGGTAGGCTCGTCAAGCACGATCACATCGGGTTTCAGGACAAGCGACCGGGCAATGGCAACGCGCTGGCGCTGGCCCCCAGACAAGGCGGCGGGCTTGCGGGACAAGAGATGCTCCCCCAGCCCGACATCTGCGAACGCTTTGCGCACCGCGAGTGCCCGCTCCTGATGTGTCCCGATCTTGAAGCGGTCCAGCGGCTCGCGCACGATTTTCTCGACGTTCCAGGTCGGGTCGAGGGATGTGAACGGGTTCTGATAGACAAGCTGCAGGTGCCGCCAGACAGAGCGAAGCTGCTCGGGGGACCGACCGTTCACCTGTTCGCCGCCAACGGCGATCTTTCCGGTGTCGGGTTGCTCCAGGCCGAGCAGAAGCCGGATTGCCGTTGTCTTTCCGGATCCGGACTCCCCGACCAGCGCATGCGTCGTTCCCGCCTGAACGTCAAAGGAGACGTCGTTGACGGCGGTCAGAACCTTGCCGTCGACGGTGAAGTTCTTCGTTACGCCGCTGACCTCGATCTTCGGTGTCTTTTCGCGGTTGGCGCTGAGGTGCCGGAAACCAGGCTCCCGCAATGGCCGGTACCGGTCCGGGTTGAGGGCTGGCACATCGCCATGCAGTTTTCTGGCGTAGGACGAGGAAGGGGCGGAGAATACCGTAGCGGTGTTTCCGGATTCCTGGATGGCGCCGTCCTTGAGAACCACAATGGAATCCGCGCGCTCGGCTGCGATCGCCAGGTCATGGGTGATCAGGAGAAGGCTGATTTTCAGCTCCTCCTGCAGCTTCGACAAAAGGTCGAGAATGCGCTTCTGGATCGTCACATCGAGTGCGGAGGTCGGCTCGTCTGCGACCAGCAGCGACGGCCGCGGCAGAACGGCGAGCCCGATCAGAACGCGCTGGAGCATCCCGCCTGAAAGTTGATGCGGATAGGAGTCGTAGACACGCTGCGGATTGTCGAGCCCGACCTGCGCGAATGTCTCCAGGACAAGTGCCTTGCGAAGCGCCTTGTCCGGTTCGTCAAGAAGTGCGGCAGCTTCCATTGCCTGCGCGCCGACGGTGCGAACCGGGTTCAGGGAGTTGCCCGGATCCTGCGGCACGAAGCCGATCCTGCGTCCCCTGAATGGACGGAAGCGTCGCTCGGGAAGCGCCAGAAGCTCCTGGCCGTCGAATTCGACGCGGCCGGTGGCGTGTCCCGTTGTGGGAAGCAGCCGCAGGACGGCGCGGGCGATGGTCGATTTGCCCGATCCGGATTCGCCGATCAGCGCGAGACTTTTGCCGCGTCCAAGCTCGAAGCCGACATTGGTCACGACCCTGTGGGTGCCATAGGCCACCGACAATCCTTCGGCCCGCAGCAACGGGGACGATGGGCGATTCAAAAACGTGGTCAGTCTGTCTTGCGGAGCCATCGGCTGATCCTGTTTACAGAGAGAACGGTTGCGATCGTGACGAGGGCCGGGGCGTAAACCAGCCAGGGCCATTTGAGGTAATCCTTGCCGATCGAGATCAGCAGGCCCCAATCGGAAGCAGGCGGCGGGTCGCCGTAGCCAAGGAAGGCAAGACTGGCGATCACCAGAATGGAATCGCCGAACTGCAGGACGGCGAGCGGAAGCACCGATCGCGATGCGTTCGGAAGCACGTGGCGCCACAGAATATGCCAGCGCGATCCACCGAGCAGGAAGGACGATTCGACGAATGTCGCCTGCCTCGTCTTGATGACTTCGGAGCGCATCACCCGGGCAAAAAGGGCAACGGCGGAGACGCCTGTTGCGATTGCCGCATTCGTCGTGTCGAAACCGATTGCGGTGACGACGATCACTGCCAGCAGGAATTTGGGGATTGCCAGCAAGACATCGACGAGGCGGGCAAAGACCGTGTCCACCCAGCCGCCGAAGAAGCCGGCCAGCAGTCCGATAATTCCCCCGGCGACAACGCCGATCACGACCGCGATCAGCGCGCTGGCTACCGATGAGGCCGTGCCATAGACGACGCGTGCGTAGAGGTCACGGCCGAGATGATCGGTGCCGAACCAGTGCGCTGCACTTGGGCCGAGCAATTTCTGGGCGGGGGTGCCGTTCACCGGATCGTAGCCGGTGAACAGGCCAGGGGCCAAGGACCAGGCGATCGCCAGAGTGACGATCAGGAACGAGAGGATGACGACCGGCGGCACACGCAGCCCCGTCAGACGGCCGACCAGTGTCGTGGGCGTGGAAGAAAGAGAGGCGAGCGTCATGGGGTCACCGCCTTGGAGATGGGGAGAGAGCTGTCATCAGCGGTCGTGGGGCGACGGTGCTGCGTGCCAAGAAGTTTTACGCGGGGATCGAGCAGCGGATAGGTCAGGTCGGCGATCAAGTTGACGACCACGAAAACCACCGCGGCGAGCGAAACGACCGCCTGTAGAACCGGCAGGTCCTGAGTGCTGACGGACCGCTGCACCAGGCTGCCAAGCCCGTTCCGGCCAAACACCGTCTCGGTGATTAGCGATCCGCCGAGCAACTCGCCAATCGTCAGAGCGACGACGGTGATGACCGGCAGCGATGAAGGCTTCAGCAGGTGCATGACGAAGAGCCGCATCTGACCAAGCCCTCGGCCGCGTGCGACGGCGGCGTAGTCCTGGCCGGACTCATGGTCGAGATTGGCAATCAGGACTTCGGCAATCTGCGCGGAGATCGGAATGCCGAGGGCGATCGCTGCAAAAAGCGTTGCCCAGAAACTGTCGGGCTCGATGACGCGAAAGACGCCAAGCTGGAAACCGAAGAGGTGGATCAGCACCAACCCGATCACGAAGTTCGGAACCGACAGGAACAGCGAGGGGACGCCGCGCAGCAGGCCCTGGCCGAACCGCCTGGGCAGAAATTGTGTGCCGTAAGCGATGATCGCTGCCAAGAAAAGTGCAACCGCGAGGCCCGCCGAGGCAAGCACGAGCGTCGATGGCAGAACCTCGCCGATCAGCGTCGCCACCGGCCTGTTGGTCCGCATGGACAGGCCGAGATCGCCGGTCACGAAGCCGGAAAAGGCGTTCCAGAGCTGCACGGGGATCGGTTTGTCCAGTCCCTGCGCAGCGATGATCTCCTTGATCTCATCCGGCGTGAAGCCGTTCTGCGGGTTGTTCAGGACATTGGTGATCGGGTCGCCGGGCAGGATGCTGACGACGATGAAGGTGAAGACATAAGCCAGCAGGATCACGACGATCGCCTGTACGAGGCGTTTTGCGGCGTAGTTGAGGTAGGCTTTGCTCATGCCGTCACCTTCTTACGTTGCTCGGTTGAATTGCGGGTTATTCGCTTTTCGTGGCCGTGTAGTAGCTGGCATAGGCGACGCCGTTGTAGACCTCGCCCTTGAGCTTGGGCGACTGCACGTAAATGCGCTGGACGATCTGCGTTCGCGGAATGAAATAGCCCTGGTCGAGGACGTATTTCTGCAGCTCGTCGAGAAGCGGCCTGCGAGCCTCGATGGAGCCAGCCCCAGCGATCTTGTCGCGTAGATCGTTGAGGGTCTTGTCGCTCTCGTCGAGCGCAAACCAGTTCTCGCCATTGTTGGCGTTGGTCAGAATGCCGGCGACGGTGCCGGCGTCGATGAAGGAGCGCGTCACCTCATATGCCGGCACTCCCGCGCCGCCATACTTCACCTTCTGGCCGTAAGTGACGACGTCATAGGCGCGGATATCGACCTTCCAGCCGATCTTGCCGAGCTGTTGCGAAATCAGTTCGTCGATCGATTTCGATGTCGCGAGGTAGGGGTTCGAGTTCAGCGTCAGCAACAGCGGCTTGCCATCCTTGACGCGGACGCCGTCTGCTCCCTTCTTCCAGCCTGCCTCGTCGAGAAGCTTCTCCGCCTTTTCAGGATTGTAGGCGAGGAGCGCGCTTTGGTCGGTCGCACCCGGAACGTTGCTCTGGATGAACGACGTCGCAAGCTTCCAGTCGGGCGTATAGACGGTGTCGATGATTTCCTGGCGATTGATGCCTGCCTGAAGTGCCTGGCGGACCTTCACGTCGTCATAGGGGGCAAGCTTGGTGTTAACAGCCCAGCCGTTGACGAAGCCGAGATAGCGGGGCGTGGCCACCGTGAGGCCTTCCGACTTGAGGGACTCGAGTTCCTGAGGCGATGCGTTATAGGCGACGTCGGCCTGGCCGGACTGGACTGCCGCAACGCGCAGCGAAGGTTCCGAGACAAGCTTGTAGGTGATCGTATCGAGATGGGCGGGACCGGTCTGACCCACCGCTGCCGGGCCCCAGTTGTAATCCTTGCGCCTGGCGAGCTTGACGTAGTCGCCTTCCTTCCAGGACTCGACAACATAAGGGCCGCTGCCGGAGGTCTTGCTCAAGTCTGCCTGGCTGCTCGCCGGCGAGGCGATGGTCTTCGGGGAAATGAGGATCGAGCCGTGGTAGCCGAGCGTCGGGATGAAGCCTAGGGTCGGCTTCTTGAAGAAGACCTTCACGGTTGTCGCATCGACAGCTTCGGCATGATCATAGGTCTTGGGAAACAGGCCGATCGGATTGATGCCCTCGCTCTTGCGCCCGGCATACCAGATGTCGAGATTTGCGACGACGGCTGCAGCATCGAGCGCGCTGCCATCAGAGAAGGTCACGCCGCCCTTCAGATGCAGGGTGAATTCAGTCGCATTGTCGTTCTGCTCCCAACGCTCGGCGATCCACGGGCTGACCTTGCCGTCGGCATCGACATAGAGAAGCTTGTCGGTCACATGGCCCCAGATATGGCCCTGAAAGCTGGAGATCGCGCTATTGTTGGGGATCCAGGTGTCGCCGAGTGAGTCGATCAGGAAGACGACGTCTCCGCCATCATGCGCTCCGTCCTCAGCCAATGCCGGGGTTACATTCGCGGTCGCGACCAGCGCGGCAAATGCCAGTGCAGAGGTGGCGGTCAGCAGACGACGCCGGGAAAGAAGAGGGCGAGTAGAACGGTCGTTCATAAAGCGGTCCTGTTTGGTTGCCGGGGCTGATTTGAACAGGAGCCTATGTGAGCGGATCGGTTTGGAGAAAGACTGGTTGTTCTTTTTCTATCAAATTTGTAGATTATTTTATCAGCGCAATCTGAAGCACGAGGATCAGGATTTCCAGTGTCCGTTCGCCCGCTGAGGGTACGGCTCCTGCCGGTCTATTTGTCGATGAACGTCATTCCGTCGAGAATGCGCACGGGCGGCAACTCCCCGACAAAGCGCTCGACATCGACCTTTGTCAGCTGCCCGGTCGAGGCCTGGGCAAGCTGAGACGTACCGGTATCGCGGGTGAGAATATTCGGGTTGCCATGAAGGCACATGGCAATCTCGGCATCCGCATCATCAGGCTCGAACCACGCGCCGGTGGCAAGCTGCATCACGCCAGGTTTTACATCCGTGCTGATCACCGCAGCCGCCAGGCAACTGCCGCGGGCGTTGAACAGCCTGACGATATCCCGGTCCGAAATGCCACGCTCTGCCGCATCTGCAGGGTTGATGCGCACCGGTTCGCGGCCGTCGATCTTGGTGGAGCGGCTGAAGTCGCCATAATCAAGCTGGCTGTGAAGGCGCGAGCGGGGCTGGTTGCAGACGAGATAGAGCGGATAGCGGCTCTCCGCCGCCCTTGTCGTCGGGTTCGGTTCAAACCAGCGCGGATGGCCGCGGCAATCGTCATAGCCAAAGCTCTCGATCGTTTCAGAGAAGATTTCGATCTTGCCCGATGGCGTCGGCAGCGGATTGGCGTCCGGATCAGCCCGGAATGCGCGCGCAGGGCCGCCATCGTCAGGCTTTACCGGGAGCTGCAGTTCGCCCATCTCCCAGAAGGTTTCGAAATCCGGCGCCGGATGACCGCCGGCAGCGAGCGCCGCGCGTGTGGTCTCGAAGAGGAAAGCGAGCCACTCATGGCTCGACCGGTTCTCGGTGAATTCGCCGCGCTTGCCGAGGCGCTCTGCGATATCCGCGAATATCTCGTAGTCGTCGCGTGCCTCGCCGACGGGTTCGATCAGCCTCTTCATCGCGATCATCATCGGATCGCGATCGGCCGCACCAATATCGTCGCGCTCAAGCGTCGTGGTCGCGGGCAGGACGATATCGGCGTGGCGTGCCGAGGACGTCCAGGCCGTTTCATGCACGATGATCGTCTCCGGCGTCTTGAACGCCTGGCGAAGCCTGTTGAGATCCTGATGATGATGGAATGGGTTACCCCCGGCCCAATAGACAAGGCGGATGTCAGGATAGCGCAGAGCCTGGCCATTGTAGTGGAACGGCTCTCCCGGGTTCAGCAGCATGTCGGCGATCCGTGCGACGGGAATGAAATCCGGCACCGGATTGTGGAATTGCTTGAGCGTCGGCAGGGGAACGGCGAGCTGGCTTTTGCCGATGTTGCCAAGCGCGCCGAGCGAATAGGAAAAGCCGCCGCCATCGAGCCCTATCTGGCCGAGCATGGCCGCCAGTACGATCCCCGTCCATACCGGCTGTTCGCCGTAGTCGGCGCGCTGTAGGGAATGGCTGACGGTGATCAGCGTTCGGGCATTTGCCATGCTGCGCGCCAGATCCACGATCGTATCGGCAGCGATACCGCAGATCCCGGCTGCCCATTGCGGGCTCTTCTCGACGCCATCTTCGCGTCCCAGCAGATAAGCCTCGAAGCGTGGATAGCCTGTCGTATAGCGGTCGAGAAATTCCCGGTTATGCCGCCCCTCGCTGACGAGGACGAAGGCGATGGCGAGCATGAGCGCGACATCGGTTCCAGGGGTGACCGGCAGCCAATCCGCATCGAGATCGGTCGCAATATCATCCTTGAGCGGGCTTACGAGGACGAAACGCGCGCCGCGCGCACGGGCACCGCTCAGCGCCGGGCGCACGACATGCCGGCTGATGCCGCCGCCATGGACATCGGTGTTCTTGACCGCCATGCCGCCGAAGGCAACGATCAGTTCGCTGCTGCGCTCGATCGCGTCCCAGGTGACGCTCTTTCGGTCGAGGGTATCGTAAGGACCGAGCACATGCGGAATGATGACCATCGCCGCGCCCGAACTGTAGGTATTGACCGATCTGACATATCCGCCGAGCACGTTGAGGAAGCGGTGGATCTGGCTTTGGGCATGATGAAACCGCCCTGCGCTGGACCAGCCGTACGAGCCGCCGAAGATGGCCTGAGGTCCAGCTTCGCCGTGAACGCGGCGAAGCTCATTGGCGACAAGATCGAGTGCTTCCGGCCAGGTGACCTCGACATAACCGTCACTCCCGCGCTTCCCGGCATTATCGGGCCTGGCTTCAAGCCAGCCGCGCCGGACGGCCGGGCGCCGGATGCGGGCGGGGCTATGGGCGATTGCGGGCAGATTGCCAAGGATGGGAGATGGGTGGGGGTCGGCGGGATGCGGACGGATTTCGAGAGCTTCGCCCTGATGCCGTCCATAGAATGCACCCCAATGAGAGCTGTGGGGTTTGAAGCCGTCCATCGCACCGTCTCCCGCGACAAGGGTGGAAAGATCGACAACATTCACACCGGCAGGATCTTGCCGGGGTTCATGATGCCTTTGGGATCGATGGCGTGCTTCAGCAGGGCCATCAGATCGACGGCGTTTCCGTGTTCCTGACGCAGATAGCCGATCTTGCCGGTGCCGACGCCGTGTTCTCCGGTGGACGTGCCGCCGACGGAGATTGCGTGTTCGACCATCTTCTTGTTGATGGCCGCGACCTCGGCAAGCTCCGCCTCGTTGTCGGGATCTACGGCGAACACCACATGGTAGTTGCCGTCGCCGACATGGCCAAGAATAGCAGCCGGAACACTGCAGTCCTGCAACAGGGCGCGGGTCTTGAGAATACAGCCGCTGAGTTCCGACACCGGAACGCAGACATCGGATGACCAGCCCTTTGCATTCTGTCTCTGCGAGACGACTGCGTAGAAGGCGTTATGGCGAGCCTTCCAGAGGCGATTTCGCTCTTCCGGCGCATTGGCCCATTCGAAATCCCTGCCACCGTGATCCTTGACGATGTCCGCAACCAGCTCGACCTGTTCCCGAACCGAGGCGGGCGATCCGTGGAATTCAAAGGCGAGGGTATCTTCAATCTTGAGCGACAGGCCGGAATAGGCATTTGCGGCAGCAATCAGGCCGCGGTCCATCAGTTCCATCCGCGCGACTGGGATTGCCAGCTGCACGACGGCGATCGCGGCGCTGACCGCCTGCTCCACGCTCCCGAATGAGCAGAGGGCCGCCGAAATGGTTTCCGGAACGCCCTGGAGCCGCAAGGTCACTTCGGTGATGATGCCGAGCGTACCCTCCGAGCCGACGAAGAGGCGGGTGAGGTCATAGCCGGCAGACGTTTTGCGTGCCCGACCGCCGGTGCGAATGACCTGGCCTGTCGGTAGCACGACGGTCATCGACAGCACGTTCTCGCGCATGGTGCCGTAGCGCACGGCGTTGGTGCCCGAAGCCCGCGTCGCCGTCATGCCGCCAATCGAAGCGTTGGCGCCCGGGTCGATCGGGAAGAACAGGCCCTGGTCGCGCAGGTGCGCGTTGAGCTGCTCGCGCGTGACGCCGGCCTGGACGGTGCAGTCGAGATCCTCGGCGCTGACACGAATGATCTGCGACATCTGCGAAAGATCGATCGACACGCCACCGCGCACCGCGGTCAGATGTCCCTCGAGCGAGGTTCCGGCGCCAAAGGCGATGACGGGCACGCCTGCGGCGGCGCAGAGCCGGACGGCATCGGCCACGTCGTCAGTGCTTTGCGCGAATATGACGGCATCCGGAATTGCCGGCGTGTGATGGGATTCGCCGCGGCCATGCTGCTCGCGCAGCGCCTGTGAGATCGAGAAGCGATCACCGAACCTCGCCAGCAATTGGCCCGATAGCTCAACGGACAGGAGGCCCATAGTTCACGTCCCTCTTTCGGGTGTTGACAGTGCCAACCGAAATCGTGCCATGCCATCACGATCAGGCACGGATGCAGATTGACCGTCACCAAGTCTCACCAGGCTGGCGGTCAGACGGCGATCTTCTCGCCGTTCAGGTGGCGCTCAAGGAATGGCAGGCTATCCTGCCCCCAGTAGAGCTCGTCTTCGTAACGAAACGTCGGAAGGCCGAAGACGCCGGTGTTCTTGGCGCTTTCGATGTTGGATCTCCAGATCGATTGGGTGGCCTCGGCCTGGGCGCATTCTTCCAGCTTTGTCCCGTCGATCCCTACCGAGTTGGCGATTGCCTGGCGCACCTCGCTCCGGCCGATATCCGCCGCGTCCGTCCAGAATGCCGTCTGCAGCGCGCGCGTGAGCCCGAGCCAGTCCAAGCCGTCCTCGATGGCCGCGATGACCATGAAGCCGGCGGGCGTCGGATCGGACAGGGCAGCGCGATTTTCGAAGTTCAACGTCTTGCCGCGCAGGACTGCCCAGCGCTTCAGGTCCTTGGTCCAGTAGGCGCGCCGGGCTTCCGGCCTGTTGCGCGAATAAATGCCGCCGTTGTCTTCGATCAGAGAGATGACGTGCGGCCGGATCACGGCACCATGCCTGGAGGCCATTTCTGAAAAGGCATCAAGGCCGATGAAAGCCCACGGCGAGCCGAGACCGAAGAAGTAATCAATAACCTTTGCCATGTTCCGCCTGTTCATGACCTCGTTGAAGGACGCGCCGCGTCGAATACGAAAAGCGCGCAGTCCCTGGCGGTCAACACAGCCTGGGGATCGCGCCCGACGGCAACTGTCGCCAGGGCGCCCTCGTAAAGAAGGGAAAGATGAGCGGCCTGCTGAGCGGTCCCGGCACCCGACCTTTCCATCAGCGCACGAAACATCTGGCTGACGGCCGCCTTGTGGGTGCGCGCGACGGTAACAACGCGTTCTGAATCGCCGTGCTCGGCCACTGCCAGAGCGAACGCGCACCCACGAAACTCGGGGCTGTCCGCTTTCTCATGCAGCCGCTCGAAGATGAGATTGAGCTGATCCCGCGGGCTTGGGACCTCGTTCAGAACCTCTTCCAGCGAACGGATAACCCGCTCGTGACGGTCCTGAAGATAGGCCGCGACAAGATGATCCTTGGAGGGGAAATGCCGATAGAGCGTTGCCTTGGCGACGTTGGTTTCTTCGATTATGCGGTCGATGCCGACAGCGCGGATGCCTTCGCGATAGAAGAGGGCGCCGGCAGACGCGAGGATGTGATCTGAAATGGAAGCTTTCATCGAACTGCTTGCGGAGCCTTCTCGAAACAGCGCGCCCTAACATGCGAGTGCGGCGAGAGAGATTTCTATGCGGGCAAACCCTTGAGAGAAAGACAGGTCATTCCGTTTGGATGCGTGGTTGGGAATATTTTTGCGCCGACGCATGTAGAAAAGTCTTTGGACCTGCGACCGTGGACCTGTATGCCGGACCCGCGCTGCCGGGGTAAACATCGCTATCACCGAAATCGATCGGCCAAACGCCTAAGCAGCCATGTATTCCCCGGCTTCGGCAATTGTAGGCGGACTTCTCGAAAGCTGGATCAACGGTTCGCATCCGTTTAAGGCGTGCAACGCCTCTATCGGCTTTCTGTAGCCGCGGGCCCTAGACTTTCCCCGTCTCGACGAGCAGCGCCTGTAAGCGCTTCCGACGCCGCCACTCGTCCTCGGAGAGGACGTCGGCGTTCGACGGGCGGCAGCCGTCCAACGCTGTTCGCCGCCCGAAAGAGCTCGACTACCAAAACCCCCACCCGATCGAAAGCATCCGCCATCAGCTCATCGCATTTCCGGAAACGGTCTGGGTGATTTCTGTTACGAGGCGATGGGTTTGTTCCGACCGCGCCATTGCAACGCGTACTTCGATCACGTTCATTCTCCGGCCTTCATTGTGAAACTGCCGACAAAGCGACGGAGATGACAACTTGGGCGAAAGAATAAATGCGTCGCCGGCCGCGATTTCAGAAAACCACTCAGTCCTGCTGTCGGAAAGGAGTTTCTCTCACGCTGCTCGGTCGTTCTCCGAGAGATACGCAACATACTGGATGGAGGCAACTGGACGGTAGGCGCGATCTGGCCGCCCTTTCTAAAAAATCTCGGGAGAGGTGCTACGCCCGACCATACATCCTGCTCGCCCGCAGCAGTCGCTGCGAATAGGGATGCTCGACTGCACCTCGGCGCAAGGCCTCGATATCGACCTCCTCGACGATCTCGCCGGCTTTCATGATGGCGACGCGGCTGCACATGTGGGAGACGACGGCAAGATCGTGGCTGACCAGCAGATAGGTAAGGCCGCGCTCGGTACGCAGATCCTGCAGGAGATTAAGGATTTCGGCCTGCACCGACACATCGAGCGCCGACGTCGGTTCGTCCAAAAGCAGAACGTCCGGGTTGAGCATCAATGCTCGGGCGATCGCGACGCGCTGGCGCTGCCCGCCGGAGAGCTGATGCGGAAACCTGTAGCTCAGCGCCGGATCGAGCCCGACCGATCTCAGCACCGCGTTGATATCGACGGAGTTCGCAGCCAGTCCCTGGTTGCGCAGCGGTTCCTTCAGCTGCGAACGGATGGTCTTGCGCGGGTGAAGCGATCCATAGGGGTCCTGGAACACCATCTGCACCCGGCGAAAGAAGGGTCGGCTGCGTTGCCGGTCCAGCGTCTCGCCCTGGAGCTCGATGCGACCGTCATAATTGGCGTTGAGGCCGGAGAGAGCTCTAAGGACCGTGGACTTTCCGCAGCCGGACTCGCCGACCAGACCGAACGCCGTTCCCTTTTTGATGGCGAGGTTTACGTCTCTGACAACCGGCCTTTGGCCGTGTGCGAAACGGATGGTGAGGTTGTCGATCCTGATCATCGCGGCCGCTCCAGTGCGAGGTCGTCAAGCCAGGCGGGATCCCGCTTCAGGATCGGCAGTCGGGCAGGCGGATCCTCGATCGTCGGCAGGGATGCCAGCAACCCTTGCGTATAAGGGTGTCTGGCCTTGTCGAGATCGCGCGCCTCGAGCACTTCCACGACGCGGCCGGCATACATGATGAGGACGCGGTCGCAGAAATGCCTGATGAGATTGAGGTCGTGACTGATGAAGATCAGGCCGAGATTGCGGCGGGCAACAAGTTCGTCGAGCAGAGCCAGAATCTCCAGCCTGACTGTGACATCGAGCGCCGAGGTCGGCTCGTCGGCGATCAGCACTTCGGGTTCGGCAATCAGCATCATGGCGATCATCACGCGCTGGCCCATCCCACCCGATATCTCGTGCGGATAGAGGCGGGCCACGCGCTCTGGATCGTGGATCTGGACGGCTTCGAGCATGTCGAGCGCTTGGCTATCGGTTTTTGCCTTGCTCACCTTTGGATGATGGAAGCGGTAGGTTTCGGCAATCTGTTCGCCGATCCGCATGACCGGATTGAGCGAATATTTTGGGTCCTGCAGGATCAGGCCGATCCGCCGCCCCCTGACGGTCATCATCGTCCGTTCGTCTGCCTTCATGAGGTCGACGTCGCGAAAGCGCATCCGTTCGGCGCTGACCTTTGCTGTCGGGGGCAGCAGCTTCATGATCGCGCGACCAACGGTGGATTTTCCCGATCCGGATTCACCGACGATGCCAAGTTTTTCCTGTCCTAGCTGAAAGCTGACGCCGCGCACGGCCCGTACTTGACCACTGCCGAAAGCGATTTCGAGGTTTTGAATGTCGATCAGGGTGTCAGTCATTCCGAACCTCTGGGATCAAGTACATCACGAAGCGCATCGCCGACGAGGTTGAAGGCCAGGCTGACCAGCGCGATGGCAACGCCGGGTGCTGCGATCACCCACGGACTGTCGAGCATGAACTCGCGGCCGCTGGCGGCCATGGAGCCCCATTCCGGCCAGGGCGGCTGTGCGCCGAGGCCGAGGAAGCCGAGGCCGGCGGCAGTGATGATGATACCGGCCATGTTCAGGGTAACGCGGACGATCACCGAGGGAATGCACATCGGCAGGATGTGGCGGGTAATGATCGCAATCGATGTCGCGCCCTGCAGGCGCACGGCGGCGATATAATCTGCCTTGCGAAGGCTGAGCGTCTCGGCGCGCGCCAGGCGGGCGATCGGCGGCCAGGCCGTCAGCGAGATTGCGATGATCGCGTTGGTAATGCCAGGCCCGAGGGCTGCGGCAAAACCCAGTGCCAGCACCAGCCCTGGGAAGGAGAGGAAGATATCGGTGATGCGCATCAGGATTTCGTCGACGATGCCGCCGAAATAGCCGGAGAACGTGCCGATCAGCAGTCCGACCGGTGCGACGATGATCGTGACGAGCATGATGATGTAGAGCGTCGTGCGGGCGCCGTAGATCACTCGCGCAAAGACGTCGCGACCGAAATTATCGGTGCCGAGAACATGGGTTGCCGAGGGGGGAGCAAGCCGCCCCGCCATGTCCTGCACGATCGGATCGTAGCTGGTGAGCAGAGGGGCAGCCAGAGCGACCACGATCAAGAGCACGATGATGACGAGGCCGGCCAAGCCTAGCGGGTGCAGGCTGAATTTCAGCCATCCCTGATGGATCTGCTGCGTCGACGACTGAAACCAGCCCTGAGGCTCCGGTGCAAGCAGCCATTTGCGAAAGCCGCCGGCGTCGGCGCTGTTTGCGTCTTCGGTGGAGATCGTCATGGCGTCACCGTGTTCTCGGATCAAGAATGCGATAGAGGAAGTCCGACAGGATGTTGATGATCAGGAAGACGGCGCCGATCGTCAGCACCGACCCCATGACGACGTTCATGTCGTTCATCTGCAGCCCGCGGGTGAGGTACTGGCCGAGCCCAGGCCAGCCGAAAACCGTCTCGATCAGCACCGCCCCTTCGAGCAGCCCGCCGAAGGTCAGCGCCAGAATCGTCAGGAGCTGCACGCGGATATTCCTGAAAGCATGGCGCCAGACGACCTTGCGGGTGCCAAGCCCTTTTGCCCGGGCGGTGATGATGTATTCCTGGCTCAGCTGCTCCAGCATGAAGCTTCGCGACATGCGGCTGATATAGGCGACGGAATAATAGCCGAGGATCGCCGCCGGCAAGATGATGTGGCCGAGCGCGTTATAAAACACGTCCCATTGGCCCTGGATTGCCGCGTCGATCAGAAGAAAGCCGGTTATCGGCGTGACGAGGCCCTCGTAGAAGACGTCGATCCGGCCCGATGCGCCGACCAGCTTCAGCTTCGCATAGAAGACGAAGAGCGCCATCAGCCCGGTCCAGAAGATCGGGATGGAATGGCCGGCAAGCGCAACGATCCGGGCGATATGATCGATGATCGTTCCGCGCCTGACCGCAGCCGTGATCCCCAGGGGAATGCCGATAATGGCGCCGATGATCATGGCGATGATGGCAAGCTCGATGGTCGCGGGAAAGATCGTCATGAGATCGGTGAGGATCGGCTGACCTGTTGTCGCCGACATGCCGAGATCGCCGGTGGCGATCTTCCCGACATAGGCGAGGAACTGCATCCAGATCGGTTCTCCGAGCCCCAGCTCGTTATAGACGCGGTCGTAAACCTCCTTGCTGACCTCCGCCCCGGTGATGGCGAGCACCGGGTCGGCGGGAAGCAGGCGGCCCATCGAGAAGGTCAGGAAGAGCAGGCCGAGCAGCGTGGTCACGACAGCTACACCACGCCCCGCCAGGCGCCGCAGCAAGCCCATCAACGGATGCGGGGCCGCATTAGCGAACCCGCCCGCCTGAGAACGGCCGCTGCTCTCCTGCTTCGATGTCAGATCGGCGCTCGCCACGCGCTCTACTCCTTCGTCACGTCATGCCAACGCGTCGACCAGGTCGTGTGCCCGTGATAGTTCTTGACGTTGGCGCGCATGACATAGGGGTCGGTTCGCTGGAAGAAGATGACGAGCGGCGAGGCCATGCCGGCATAGATGCCGTCCATCTTCTTGAAGATGTCGGTGCGCTTTTCCGTGTCGCGCTCCTTCATCGATTGGTCGATGAGCGTGTTGAGCTCGTCCACCTTCATGCCCGTGCGCCAGAGATAATAGCTGCCGAGGCGCGCCTCGTCGCTGTTGTCGGGGTTGTAGGCATATTGAGTGGCGACGGCGAAGGGATCGGGCAGCCGGGCGCCGGAATTGCCGAGCAGCACTTCGAATTTGCGCTCGCGGAAGGCGGGCGTGAATTCGCCGGGCACGAGATCGAGATCGAGACCGGCAGCCCGCGCGCTTGCCTGCAACGCTTCCGCAAAGGGCAGGGTCGCCGCACCCGACGGATTGAGGACCTTCTTCAGCCCGTTGGGATATCCGGCCTCTGCCAGCAGCTGTTTGGCCTTGACGGGATCGTAATCGTAGTGGGCCGCAGCCTCCCCGGGAGCGCCGATCATGCCGCGCGGGACCATCGACTGCCAGGGAAAACCGGTATAGCGCATGATGTTGCCGGAGATCGCCTTCCAGTCGAAGGCGTGCTGGAAGGCTTCACGCACCTTCGGCTTCTGCAGATCGGGGTCTTTCTGGTTGAGGGCGATATAGTAGAATCCGAGCCCCGGAACGTTGTCGATGACCATTTCCTTGTTGGTGGCGAGCGCATCGAGATCGCCGCTTGCCACATACTGGCCGACATCGACGTCGCCTGCTTCGAGCTGAAGTCTGAGATTGCCGGATTCAGGGATATGGCGGGCAACGACGCGAGCCATGGCAGGTTTGCCGCCCCAATATTTCGGTTGCGCATTGAAGATCGCCACGTCGTTCGGCCGCCACTGCGCGAGGCTGAACGGGCCGCTGCCGGCGGAATTGGCTGAAAGCCAGGCGCCGCCGAAATCGCCGTTCGCCTCATGCGAGAGCACCGTCTTCTTGTCGACGATGCCGAGCGACGAGCCGGCGAGCGAATAGAGCACCAGATCCGTGTTGACCGCCTGCGGCAGCTCGATCTCCAGCGTATGTTCGTCCTTGGCCCGCACGAGCTTCTCGACATTCTCGGGCTTAAAGCCCCAGAGCGCCACGTCAGTTGAGCCGACCTGACCCATCTTGATGACGCGCTGGATCGACCAGGCCGCATCCTCGGCGGTGACCTTGTTGCCGCTCTGGAAGATGGCGTCGTCGCGCAAGGTCAGCGTGATGATCTTGCCGTCTTCGGAGACGCTCCACTGCGTCGCAAGCATCGGCTTCAGGGTCTTCAGATCGTCCGGCGACAGCTGCACGAGGTTATCGTAGAGATTCGAGATCAGCTCGGAGACCGTGCGGGCATTGTTCTGAGCCGGGTCGAGTGTGCGGATACCGGTGAGATTGGTGCCGATGACCAGCATGTTCGGCGGCGATGCCGCGAGGGTGGGCTGCGCCGTCATCAGGGCGCCTGTCATTGCGATCGTCGTCAATAGCTGCTTGAGCATCTCAAGACCTCCCAATCCTGTTGCTTGCGGGGAATGATGTTTTGACTTAGCCGGCTGCCTTGATGTTCTGCCGGTCCGTTTCAATGTCGCCTTCGGCCTCCCAGCCATGGAGCAGCCGATGGAGTTCCTCGCGGTCATGCTCGTCGAGGCGCGGCAATCCCGGCACGCGCACGGGGCCGACATCAAGGCCGGAATAGGTGACGGCCTCTTTCACGACGGTCACGTTCGCGCCGTTGCGGAATTTGGTCCGCATCCGCTCGAAGGGTTCGAGCCTGTTGACGATGGCTCTCGCCGCGGCGAAATCGCCTTTCTCGAGCGCGTCGTGGACGGCAAGCGAGAGCTTCGGCGCGACGTTGACGAGGCCCGAGGTGAAGCCGCGCGCGCCGGCTGCGGTGAATGTCGGCGCCCAGCTTTCCGCCAGGCCGCAGACGAACAGCGCGCCGGCCGGATCGGCCGCGGGAATCGCTCGCGACAGCAGCATCAGGTCTGTTGTGGCGAACTTGATGCCGGCAATGTTGCCGTGATTGGCCAGCCGAACGATGTCGGCAACGGTGAAACCCTCGGCCCTGACATAGGCGATGAGCGGCAGGGCGGACGCATCGGCGAGATTGCAGAAATAGTCGATCTGAGCCGAAGGTGCTGCGAAAGGATCGACGGGCTGATGCGACATGACGGCCGAGGCGCCGATCGCGGCCGCATCCCTGGCCATGCCGATCGCCTCGCGCAGCGACCGGCCGATCGCTGCCGTCACCGGCGCCCTGCCATCGACACCTGATACCGCCGCCTCATGGACGAGCCGGATCTCCTGCGGCGTCAGGGCATAGAATTCCCCGGTATTGCCGGCGGCGACGATGTTGTGAATGCCTGCAGCCGCCACCCGTGCATAGACCTTCGCCGTGATCCCAGGCTCGACTTCGCCTTTTCCGTCATAGGCCGTGACGGGAACGCCCGACACGCCGGTGAGCGCCTTGCGCATGATCGCGATGCTCATTGTTCTCCCCCGTTCGCTTTTCTTCCAGATGGTCGTCATCCGAAGCGGAAGGGCGCCAGCCCCTCAGCATCGACATCGAAGGCAATGACTGTGCCTGCCTCGAAACGTCCCGTGCGGTCGGTCGACAGGCTCGTGACGTAGAGGGTGCTGAGGTCAGGCCCTCCGAAACACGGCATGGTCGGTGCTGCGACCGGCAGAATGTAGATCTCGACGATTTCGCCTTCGCTCGACAGGCGGTTGAGACGGCCGGCAGAGACGCCGGCGCTCCAGTAAAACCCGTCGCGATCGGTCGTCGCTCCATCGGGGCGGCCCTGTTCTTCGGTAAAGCTGCGCAGCCGTCGCGCGGCGCCGATCGCGCCGGTCTCAGGATCGAAATCGAAAGCCTGCAGGAAGCATTGCCGGCTGTCGGAGTGATACATCCGCCGGCCGTCCGGCGACCAGGCAAGGCCATTGGAGCTCGTCAGTCCGGTTGCCACGGTCCGCGTGCTGCCGTCGGCGCCCACGCGATACAATGCGGCCTCGTCGGTCTGCGGCTTGGCTTCGCTGATCGAGCCGACCCAGAAGTGCCCGTCGGGCCCGACCTTTCCATCGTTCAGGCGGCCATTGATCTCGCGGCCGACCGGATCGGAAAGAAACTCGAGATGGCGGGAGACGGGATCGAAGAGATGAACGCCGGTCTGGAGGCCGACGACGATCCTGTTGTCGCGGCAAAGTCCGAGGCAGCCGATCTCAGCCGGCATGTCGAAGCGGTCGATCCTGCCTTCGCCCGAAAGCCGGACGAGTGCCGGCGCCAGGATATCGGTGAGCCACAGGGCGCCGGTCTCTTCGTCCCATACCGGCGACTCACCGACCGTCAGCGGTTGCTGCAACATCGAACGAACCTTCGGCTCAATGACACGCGGCGCCGTCACGAGACCGTCTCCAAGCCTTTGACGAGCCCCTCGGCATCGCGCATGTGGATGTCGCCGTCGTGATTGTATTCGCAGAAACCCCCGCCCTGGAACGTCAGTGCTATCCGGCCCTCGGCAACCTGCTCGATGCGGGCGTGATCGCGCGGGCGGTCTTGCGGGAGGTAGCCAAGGCGCGTCGCCAGATCGTTGTCCCACCATTTCTCGTCTGCATCGGAAACGCCGTAGACGACAGTTGCGGCGATCAGCGGGTGGGTAAGCCCGATGCGAACCAATTGCGCCAGATCCCGCGCGCTGATCCAGATCGCTATCGCCCGCTCGCTGTTGGGATAAGTGCCCGCATTGCCGATGCGGATGGAAAGCGTGCGGATGCCTGACGTATCGTAATAGAGCCCCGCCACCAGTTCGCCCCAGCATTTGGAAAGCCCGTAGGGGCTGTCCGGCCGCATCGGATCGAGAGGCGATACGACCTCGCCGCGCGGATAAAAGCCGGTCGTATGGTTGCTCGAGGCGTAGACCATCCGCTCAACGCCGTTGATCCGGGCAGCCTCGTAGAGATTGTATGTCCCGAGCACATTTGCCTGCAATATCGCGTTCATGTCGATGCCGCTTGCGATGCCGGCAAGGTGAACGACGCCGTCGATGCCGTTGAGAGCGGCGGTCGCCTCGTCGAGATTGGCAAGATCGGCCTGGACGAAGCTTTCGTTTTCAGCCAGTTCCGCGGGTTCGCGAACGTCGATCAGGCGGAGGTGCTCGACATCAGGTCGAAGGAGCGGGCGCAGCAGCGTTCCGACACGTCCGGCAGCACCCGTCACAGCGATCCGTCTCATCGTCCGTCCTCCCATCATCGTTCAAACGCCCTGGAACATGCGGGCGCGTGCATTCAGTATGTGTCTCTTCATCGCGTCATGCGCTTCGGTTTCCCGCCGCGCGAAGATCGCCTCCACGATCACCGCGTGCTCGTCCTGCACACTGCGGATCTGCTCCGGCGTGCGCTTCAGGCTCAGGCTTCGCGTCACCGAATGGCCGATGGCGAAATGCGGTCTGAACCATTCGCGCACGGTGATGTGAAACTGATTGCCCGTCGCCATCGCAATCGCATCGTGCAGAGCCTGGTCCTCCTCAGCGCCGAGTTCGCCGTTCTTCAGACATTGCTCGATCGCCAAAAGGGCGGCCGTGATCCGCTCCTTGTCAGCCGGCTGCCAGTTTCGCGCCGCAAGCTCGGCCGCCTCCGCTTCGAGGCCGGCGCGGAACTCGAAGAACCGCTGTACATCCGCAAGCGAGCCGACCGGAACCATTTTCAGCATCGACGAATCCGGCCGCTGCCTGACATAGGAGCCGGACCCCTTGCGCGACACGATGAGGCCGTCGGTTCTGAGCCTCTCCAGGGCCTCGCGCACAACGGGCCGCGACGCGCCGAAATCGGCGGCGAGCTTCGTCTCCGATGGCAGCCGCTCGTTCACAGGAAACTTGCCGTCTGCGATCATCCCCACGATCTTCTCGTAGATGATGTCGCTGAAGCGCGTTGCGCCCCTGTTCGAAACGGCATCGACTGCAAACGTCATTATCGTCCTTTTCTCTCCCGCCACATGGCCCATTCACCCCATCGGCTCTTCGCCCGGCGAGCAGAAGCCAGATATGCCTCCTCGACCATGCGCCAGCATGGCGCGATGCAGTCAGCTGCTGCGATGTTGTTGTGGACAACATCTGACAGATCTGCCGTCTTTCCTTCCGCGAGGCTTTCCTGCCAATGGCTTGAGCGCCTCGTTTGATGCTGCATCGCTATAGAATCTGTAATTATCTGTCAACTCTTGTAATCATTTGAGAACGTGTCTATGGTTCCCTCGCAGCGCCGAGGAGGGCGCGAAACGGCAGGTCGGGAGCCCGCCGCAGCAGCCGGCACAAAGGCCATACCGGCATAAAAGCGGCCGGCATAAAAAGGGGAGGAACTCGATGTCCAATGAAATACTGTCTGGCGGCGTCACCCGCCGCGCCGTGCTCGGCGGCATGGCTGGTGTCGCGGCACTGTCGCTTGCCGGCCGCGCCTTTGCCGCAGGCGGCGAAGCGCCTGATCTGGCGCAGCTCGTCAAGGACGGCAAGCTGCCGCCGCTGGCCGAGCGCCTGCCGAAAAAGCCGATGGTGGTGACGCCGTTCGAGAAGGTCGGTACCTATGGCGGCACGCTGCGTCGCGGCCTGCGCGGCTCGTCGGACCATAACGGCATCCTGCGCATGGTCGGCAACCAGAGCCTCGTGCGCTGGAACCTGGATTTTACCGCCGTGCAGCCGAACCTTGCCGAGCGCTGGGAGGTCAATGACGACGCAACGCAATTCACCTTCCATCTGATCGAAGGCGTGCGCTGGTCCGACGGCCATCCCTTTACATCAGACGATATCGTTTTCGCGATCGAGGATTGCGTCAAGAATACCGAGCTTTACAGCTCGACGCCGGCCCAGCTTTCCGTCGCCGGCAAGCCGGTCACGGTCGAAAAGATCGACGATCATACGGTGAAATTCACCTTCGCGGCGGCGAACGCCCTTTATCTGGAAAACCTCGCCACGCCGCTCGGCCAGCATCCGACGCTCTTTCCGAAGCATTACTGCAGCCAGTTCCTGCCGAAATACAATCCAAACGTCGAAGCCGATGCGAAGAAGGCGGGCGTTACCAGCTGGACGGAGCTGTTCCGCAGCCGCTGCGGCGACATCGAAATCCCGTCGCGGTGGGGCAATGTCGACAAGCCGACGCTCGATCCATGGGTCGTCAAGGAGCCCTATGCCGGCGGTGCGACGCGCGTCGTCATGACCCGCAACCCCTATTTCTGGCAGGTCGATACATCAGGCAACCAGCTTCCCTATATCGACGAGATCAACTTCGGCATCTCGCAGGACGTCGAATCGCTGATGCTGAACGTCATTTCCGGAAAGATCGATATCCAGGAACGCCACATCAGCGTGCTCGCCAACAAGCCGACGCTCTCCCAGAACATGCAGAAGGGCGATTACCGCCTGCTGACGCTCGTGCCTTCGGCCTCGCAGCAGTGCCAGATCTATTTCAACATCACCCACAAAGATCCTGCCATGCGCAAGATGTTTGCGGATAAGTCGTTCCGGCAGGCGCTGTCGATCGGTCTCAATCGCCAGGAACTCATCGACATCGTCTATTTCGGGCAGAGCGAGCCCTATCAGGCCGGACCGCGTCCGACCCATCCCTGGTATCATGAGAAATATGCGCGCCAGTTCACCGAATTCGATGCCGACAAGGCGGGCGCGATGCTCGATCAGGCCGGCTACAAGAAAGGCGGCGACGGCTTCCGCCTTCGCCCGGACGGGCAGAAGGTGTTCTTCTCGGTCGACGTCATTCCGACGCTCTATCCCGACCTCGTCGATGCCCTGGAACTGGTCAAGACGCATTGGGCCCAGATCGGCATCGACATGAAGGTCAACACGATCGAACGGGCGCTCTACTACACCCGCGGCGACGACAATGCCCATGATGCGCAGGTATGGCCGGGGCCGGGCGGTCTCGACCCAATGCTCGATCCCCGCGATTTCTTCGCTTTTCATCCGCAAGGGTCGCGTTACGCCATTCCGTGGACGCTCTGGTATACGTCGAATGGCGCGCGCGGCGAGGAGCCGCCGGAAAGCCAGAAGAAGCGCATGAAGCTGTTCGACGAGGCGCGTTCGACGGCCGATCTCGACAAGCGCGGCGCGATCATGAAGCAGATCTTCGATATCGCGGCGGAGGAATTCGAAACGGTCGGCCTCTGCCTTGCCGTCGGCGGCTTCGGCATCATCCGCAACAATCTGCGCAATGTTCCCGAGAAAGAGCCGGACAGCTGGTCCTGGCCCAATCCGGGGCCGGCACTGCCGCAGCAATTCACCTTCACAAGCTGATTTCGATCTCAAGCGCCGCACCCTCAGGCACGGTGCTTTCTTTCAGGTTCGCTCTCCCCTTGCGGTCGTGAAAGCCGCAAGGGCCAGAGGGCGGCGTCCAAGCCGGGAGACGCCTCATGTTGGTGTTCATCGCCAAACGCTTCTTATGGATGATTCCATCGCTTTTTGCCGTCAGCTTCCTGGCTTTCGTGCTGATCCAGCTGCCGCCGGGCGATTATGTCACGACCTATATCGCGACGCTTGCGGCATCCAACGAGATCGTCGACCAGAACACGGCCGCACAGCTGCGCGAGCGCTTCGGCCTCGATGATCCGATGCTCATCCAGTATTTCAAATGGATCTGGGGCATCCTTTCGCGCGGCGATTTCGGTATTTCATTCGAGTGGCAGCAACCGGTCTCGGATCTGATCTGGGAGCGCATGGCGCTGACCCTGGTGCTCGCCCTTTCGACATTGATCGCCACCTGGGCGATCGCCCTGCCGATCGGCGTCTTTTCCGCCGTAAAGAAATATTCGATCGGGGACTATCTGTTCACGGCTTTCGCCTTCTTCGGCCTGTCGGTTCCGTCATTCCTGCTGGCGCTGGTGCTGATGTATGTCGCGGCGGTCGAATTCGGCCAGGATGTCGGCGGGCTGTTTTCGCCAGCCTATGAGACGGCGCCCTGGAGCTTTGCCAAGATGCTCGATCTCCTGACGCATCTCTGGCTTCCGGTCATCATTCTCGCCGTCTCCTCGACGGCGAGCCTCATCCGCGTCATGCGCGCGAACATGCTGGACGAGCTGCCGAAACCTTACGTGGTCACCGCGCGGGCAAAGGGCCTCTCGGAGTTCCGGCTGCTGATGAAATATCCTCTGATGATCGCGCTCAATCCGTTTATTTCGACGATTGCCTGGCTGCTTCCCAATCTGATTTCCGGCTCGGTCGTCGTCGCCATCGTCCTCAACCTGCCGACGGCCGCACCCTTGCTGCTGCAGGCGCTCATGGCCCAGGACATGTATCTTGCCGGCGCCTTCGTTCTGCTGATCTGCGCGCTGACGCTGATCGGCTCCCTGATCAGCGACATTCTTCTGGCGCTGGTCGATCCCCGCATCCGGCTGGAATAGGAGGCTGGCATGGCCGACATCAGCATTACAAATCTGCAGCCGGATCGCGCCGCCGTCGCATCGCAATGGCAGCTCATCTGGTGGGCTTTCCGCCGGCACAAGCTGGCCATGGTGGCGCTCGTCGTCACCGTGATGATGTATATCGTCGCCCTGCTTCCCGGTTTTTTCGCCATCAACGATCCGAACCTGCAGAATGCGCGGGCGACCTTTCACCCGCCGCAGAGAGTGCATCTGATCGATACTCAGAACGGCTTATCCTTCGGCCTGCATTATTATCCGATGAAGCTGACCCGCGATCCGGAGACGCTGGCCGCCATCTTCAAGGAAGACATGACGAAGCGCGTCGATATCAAGCTCTTCGGCCGAGGCTACGAATATTCGGTGCTCGGCCTCTTCAGGTCGAACATTCATCTGATCGCTTCGCCCGACAAGACCACGCCGCTGCTTCTCTTCGGCGCCGACAGGCTTGGGCGCGATGTCTTCAGCCGAACGGTGCAGGGCGCGCAGATCTCGTTGTCGATCGGCCTCGTCGGTGTCTTCTTCTCGCTGATGCTCGGCATCGTGCTCGGCGGCATCTCGGGATATTACGGCGGCCGCATCGATTTCTTCCTGCAGCGGGTGATCGATTTCGTACTGTCGCTGCCGACGATCCCGATCTGGCTGGCAATGGCCGCGGCCCTGCCGCAAGACTGGCCTGCGACGCTGCAATATATGATGATCACGATCATCCTGTCGCTGACCGGCTGGGCACAGCTTGCCCGCGTCGTTCGTGGCCGCTTCCTGTCTTTGCGCACCGAGGAATTCGTCGCCGCCGCAAGACTCGACGGCGTTCGCGAAAGGCGCATCATCTTTCGCCACATGCTGCCGAGTTTTGCGAGCCACATCATCGCGTCCATCACGCTTGCGGTGCCGGCGATGATCCTTGCCGAAACCTCTCTTTCCTTCCTGGGACTCGGGCTGCAGCCGCCGACCATCTCCTGGGGCGTGCTTTTGCGCGAGGCCCAGAACATTCGCTCGATCGCCACGGCACCCTGGCTCTTCATGCCGGGCTGCGCCGTCGTGGTCGCCGTGATGGCGCTCAACCTCCTCGGCGACGGTTTGCGTGATGCGGCCGATCCCTACAACAAATGAGGCTGGCATTGACCGATATCGTACCCATTGCCGGCAGGCCGCTGCTGCAGGTGAAAAACCTGACCGTCGAGTTTCCTCTACGCACCGGCGTCTTTCGCGCCGTCAGCGATCTGTCCTTCTCGATCGAGCCGGGCAAGACGCTCTGCGTGGTCGGCGAAAGCGGATCGGGGAAGTCGGTGACGGCGCGTTCGATCCTGCAGATCGTCGATGCGCCCGGCCGCATCTCCGGTGGATCGATCATCTTGAACGATCAGGATGGCGGCTCGATCGATCTGACCAGCCTCAATCCGCGCGGGCGCCAGATCCGTGCGATCCGCGGCCGCGACATCGCCATGATCTTCCAGGAGCCGATGTCGTCGCTGTCGCCGATCCACACGGTCGGCAACCAGATCGTCGAGGCGCTCCGCCTTCACACCAGGATGAGCAAGGCAGAGGCACGCGCTGAAGCCATATCGCTGCTCAAGCAGGTCGAGATTCCCTCGCCGGAAAAAGCGCTGGACCGATATGCCTTTCAATATTCCGGCGGGATGCGCCAGCGCGCGATGATTGCCATGGCTCTCGCCTGCAAACCGCAGCTCTTGATCGCCGACGAGCCGACCACCGCCCTCGACGTGACGACGCAGGCTGAAATTCTCGACCTAATCGCCCGGCTGCAGAAGGACAAGGGCATGGCCGTCCTCTTCATCACCCATGACATGGGCGTCGTGGCGCAGATCGCCGACGATGTGCTCGTCATGCACAACGGCGTCGCGAAGGAATATGCGCCGGTCGAGCAGATCTTTCATGCGCCGAAAGACGACTATACCCGCATGCTGATCGGCTCGGTGCTGAAGCTGGAAGCAAAGGCCGAAATCCGGCTGGCCCGCGCTCCGCTCGACACGACGGTGCCGCCGATCCTCGAACTCCGCAATCTCTCGATGGATTTCGGCGAGGTGAGGGCGCTGGACGATGTTTCCATTTCGCTTCTTCCGGGCGAGACGCTCGGCATCGTCGGCGAGAGCGGATCCGGCAAAACGACGATGGGCCGCTCGATCATGCGGCTGATCGATCCCACAGCGGGCGAAATCCTCTATCGCCGCGCCGACGGCGACATCATCGATCTGGCAACGGCAAAGGGCCAGACGCTCGCCGCCGCAAGGCGGGAATTGCGGATGGTGTTTCAGGATCCTTTCGGCTCCCTCAACCCACGCATGACCGTCTCCCAGATCATCGGCGAGCCGCTGCTCGTCAATGGCGTGGCAAAGGGGCGGGTGCTGGACGAGCGCGTTTGCCATCTCATGGAGCAGGTCGGCCTCGACCCGAGGGCGCGCGAGCGCTATCCGCACGCATTCTCCGGCGGTCAGCGCCAGCGTATCGGCATTGCGCGGGCCATCACGCTCAATCCGCGTGTCATCGTTGCCGATGAGGCAACCTCGGCGCTTGACGTTTCCGTGCGCTCGCAGGTGCTCGATCTCCTGATGCGCCTGCAGGACGAACTCGGCCTCGCCTATATCTTCATCAGCCATGACATCGGCGTCATCCGCTACATGTGCGACCGTGTCGGCGTCATGTACAAAGGCCAACTCGTCGAAATCGGCGATGCGGAAAAAGTCTGCCGCACGCCCGAGCACGCCTATACGCAGGCGCTCATCTCAGCCATTCCACACCCCGATCCTCGTGACCGGGATCATTCGGGGCGTTTCCGCTACGTCGCGCCGGACATTCTGAAGAATGGGAGTTCTCAGCGATGAAAATCACCGGGATCCGCACGTTTCTCATGCATGCCGGTCAGCCCGATCCCTCGAAATGGGCCTCGGACGAGCGCTCCGGAGACGGTGCGTCCAGGCAGCTCGCCGGCACCCGCAACTGGCTCTTTCTGAAGATCGATACCGACGAGGGCATCACCGGCATCGGTGAATGCTCCGGCTGGCCGCGCGTCATCGAGACGGCGATCCACGATCTTGTGCCCGTGCTTATCGGCGAGGATCCGGCCCATATCGAACGGCTGTGGCAGAAGATGCATATCGCCATGATGGGTCACGGCATGCTCGGGACGGTGGGCGGCGGTGCGATGACCGGCATCGACATGGCGCTTTGGGACATCAAGGGCAAGGCGCTCGGCGTGCCTGTCTGGATGCTGCTCGGCGGCAAGGTGCGCGACCGGATCCCGATCTATTCGCATGCGAATACGCCCGAGCGCGCGCTTGCCATCAAGGAGCGCGGCATCAAGGCGATCAAATGCGGCGGGGTCGCCGATCCCGTCCGTAAGGTCGCAGCTCTTCGCGACGCCGTCGGTGACGACATGGACATCGCCATCGATCTGCATGGGCCGCCATGGCTGACGCCAGCCGATGCCTGCCGGCTGGTGCGGGCGCTCGAACCTTACGAGCTGATGTGGGTCGAAGATCCGATCGCGCCCGACAATATCGACGGCTACCGGCGCATCCGCGACGCAGCCCATGTGCCGCTTGCGGCCGGTGAGCGCTCGGCGACTATCTTCGGCGAGCGCGAGCTCATCGAGAAGGAACTGGTCGACGTGATCCAGCCGGATACCGGCCGGGCCGGCGGCATCACCCAGATGAAGAAAATCGCCGCCATGGCAGAGGCGCATCATATCCAGATGGCGCCGCATTCGGGCTCGCTTGGGCCGGTGGCGGAATATGCCGCCTTGCATCTGCTTGCGGCGATCCCGAACGCCCTCATTCTCGAGCGTCTTGACGACGACTGGGACGGCCGCCGCCAGACGATCGTGCCGCACCCCGTCCAAGTCGACGGCCTGATTGCGGTTCCCGACGGGCCGGGACTCGGCTGCGATATCGACGAAGCGTTCGTTGCTCGCTTTCCGAGCGGCGGCAATGTCTCCGTTCCCGAGCCGGAATCTGCCGGCTCCTACAATCCCGGAACCTACAAAGAGCATCTCTACGTGCAGACGCGCGTCGCACGCCGCAGCTATTTCAATCTCTAGAAGGACAGAAAGATGAAGATCGACCGCATGCGGGTTTTCATGACCCGCGACAAGGACCGTCCCCGCGTGATCGTCGCGCTCGACACCGATGACGGGCTGACGGGCTGGGGCGAATGCTACAATCATGGCCCCGACAAGGCGCTTCCGCCGCTTTTGGATTATCTCTACGCCTTTCTCTCCGGCCAGGATCCGACGCGCGTCGACTATCTCGTCAATCTGTTGATCCAGCAAAGCCGGTTTCCGCCTGGCGCGCTTGGCCTTGCCGCGATCTCCGCGCTCGACCACTGCCTATGGGATCTTGCGGCCAAGGCAGCGAATGTCCCGGTCTACAAGCTGCTGGGCGGCGAGGTGCGCGACCGCATCAAGGTCTATGCCGGTGTCTACACCGCACCAGATGCTCCGGCGGCCCGCGACGAATTCGATCGTTTGAAGGAAGAATGGGGTTTCACCGCCTTCAAGCTCAGTCCCTGGCGGATCGATATGCATGCCCATCGCTGGGGCAATGTCGTCAAAGCCTCGGCGGATTATTTCCGCTCGCTGCGCGAGACGGTCAACGACGAATACGAGATCGCCTTCGATGCCCATGCCAAGATTTTCGAGCCGGTCGCCGCAAGGCAACTCGGCAACGCGTTGGCCCCCTACGATCCCTTGTTTTATGAGGAACCGCTGCGCCCTGAGAACATCGAGGCCTGGGGCGATCTGAAGCAAGGACTCAACTGCGTGCTCGCGACCGGCGAGTCGCTCTACAACAGAAATGAGTTCCTGCGCCTGCTGCAGGTCAAAGGCGCCGATCTCATCCAACCCGATATCTGCGTCGTCGGCGGCATCAGCGAAATGCGCCGCATTGCGACGCTGGCCGAAGCCTATTTCGTCGGGGTCGCGCCGCACAACCCGATGGGGCCCCTTGCGACGGCGGTCAATGTTCATTTTTCGGCCGCGGCGCAGAATTTCCGCATCCTCGAATACCGGTTGCCGAAGGGCCAGGCCTATGTCTATGGCGGCCTCGACGTCGAGAAGCGACAGGGGGAAACCCGCTATGTCGTCGATCCTTATCTGCCGAAGGATGGCTATCTCGAACTGCGTCCCGACCGGCCGGGCTGGGGCGTCGAAATGGACGAGAAGGCGATGGAGGAGGAAGGCTACATTCACTGGCAGCGGCGCGTGCCGAAGCGGCCGGACGGCTCTTACGCCTTCGCCTGATCTGCTGAGAGACAGCACCGGCCGCCACCCGAATGGAAAGCGGCCGGTCCTGCAGCGAAAATGGGGAGCCGGACAGGTGGGACGCTCGCCTGCCAATTCGTTGGCCACAGGATGAAGCCGAAAAAAAGCCGTGTTCGGAGAAGCGGGCGATGGTATCAGCGACACAGCGATGGAAGGCCCGGATGATCTCCCGCAGATCCTCAAGATCGAGACGCGAAGCGAGCGCCGTCGAGCCGACGAGATCGACGAACGTGACAGTAAGCTGCCGGCGCTCGGCATCAGGCTCGGCAGCGCTCGAATCGGAGTGGTTTGTAGACCGCCCTAGTTCCGCGATGGCCTTGAGAAGCCGCTTGCGATGTCCGAGCTCAGGTCGGACAGAACTTCTGCATCGACCGCATTCTCGCGGAACGCCTGTTCGTATTACTCGAGGCCGAGGCGTCGCAACCAAGAGGCAATGTCCACGACAGCCCCCTTCGCCTGAATTCGCCCTAAGACATACTAATGAAGAAGTGCCGACGCGTCATCATCATTCCGTGACCACCGTCATGTTACTGAAGCGATAAATCGCCGCTTCAGACACGCAGCTTCTTCATTTGCCCATTTGCAGGACACGTTCCCCCAAAACCCATCCGCAAAAAGAAGCGCTAACTGCGCAACACAACATATCGCAACAGACTTTTCTCGCGCATCCCTGGTTAACCCCACAAAATCACGCAGTAATAAACCGGATCGGGTGTCTTCACGTTTCGAAAGCAAGGAAGGATCCTCTAGGATCGAGCCCTCAGGGGCAGCTTAAACGCGGACCAAAATAGCGGAAAAGACCGGGCTCGTGTGCCAGCGCGGCCCCGGTCGTGGTAAGATGCCCAATTCCCTGTTTCAAAAGGGGGCAGAGAAATGGAGAGGCGTCTCGCCGCGATACTTTCCGCTGACGTGGTAGGCTATAGTCGCCTCATGGGAGTGGATGAGGGCGGCACGCTTGAGCGCTTGAAGGCCTGCCGTCGGGAACTGGTCGATTCGACCATCGAAGAGCACCATGGTCGGATCATCAAACTCATGGGTGACGGCGCGCTGGTCGAGTTTGCTAGCGTTGTAGACGCGGTTCAATGCGCGGCCGTAATCCAGCGGGGAATGTCCAGCAGAGAGCGAGGACTTCCTGCGGAACAGCGCATCCGGTTTCGCATCGGGATCAATCTCGGCGACATTATTGTTGAAGGCGATGACATCTATGGCGACGGCGTCAACATCGCCGCCCGTCTGCAGGGAATCGCCGAACCTGACGGAATTTTCATATCCGGCACCGCATTCGACCACGTCGTGCACAAGGTCGATGCCGGTTTCTCGGCGCTCGGCGAGCATCACCTGAAAAACATCGCCGACCCCGTTCGCGTCTACCGCGTTCTGCTTGACCCATCCCACCTCGGCAAGGTCGTCTTTGCCTCGCGGGCAAGGTCGCGCGCTATGGGGTTGTTAGCACTCGTAGGGCTATCGATCGCCACCGTTGCGGCCGTCGTCGCATGGCAGTGGCCTCATAAACAACGCGCATCGATTGCAGTACTACCGTTCGCCAACTTGAGCGACCAGACCCAAGATTATTTCGCCGATGGCATTACCGACAACCTGATTACCGATCTCACCAGGCTGTCGAAACTTGATGTCATTTCCCAGAATTCCGTCTTTGCCTATAGGGACAAGCCCCACGTACTTGCAGACATACGCCGTGATCTCGGCGTGCGTTATGTCGTCGAGGGCAGCGTGCAGCGAATGGGCGACTTGATGCGCGTCGACGCGCAACTGCTCGACACTGAGAGCGGCGACCATCTGTGGGCCAATCGGTTTGACCGCAGGGGGACGGACGTGTTTGCCGTCCAGGATTCGATGAGCCGTCAGATCGCCAATGCGCTCGGTTTGAACCTGACCCCGTCCGAGGCAGAGCGAATTGCGCGTCCGCCGACCGCCAATCTCGAGGCATATGATTATTATCTGCGTGCCGAGCAGGCCGCCCGGACGGGACGTCGTTCTCTGATGCTGGAGGCGTTGGCGCTGTTTGACAAGGCCGAGGACCTCGACAGCGGCTTTGCCGAAGCCTTCGCGTCCGATGCGCACGCGACGGCCTATGTCTGGCGAAGCGCCTATGACGATGTCCTCCAGAGTGCCCTGGCGCGCAAAAGAACCTACGACAAGGCAAGTCGCGCCCTTGCCCTCGATCCCGAACTTCCGTCGCCTTATGCGGTCCTCGCGATCATGCAGGTGGTGGACCGACGCTACGAGCAGGCGATCGCCTCGGCCCAGAAGGCCGTGGCACTCGGCCCCTCCGACGCCGAAGCTCATATGGCGTTCGCATATGTTCAATTGATATCGGGCAATCACGCCGATGCTGTTGCGGCTGTCGAGAAGGCGCTCAGGTTCGATCCGAACCCCTCCGCCGTCGACCGATATACGGCTGGCATGATTTTTTATCTGCAACGCGACTACGAGAGGGCGATAGACAGTTTCAAACGCGCGGGCTACGGCTCTCAAGGCAACGGCGAGTTCGTTACCCCTCTCGCCATGGCGTATGTCCGTGTCGGTCGCATTGATGAGGCCCGAGCGACTGTCGCCGAGGCCCAACGTCTTCTCGGGGGACGCGACTGCCTTGCGGCTTGGCGTATCGGCAATGCGCATTTCAGGGACGAGGACTTAGCATTTATCCTAGACGCGCTGCGCGAGGCCGGGCTGCCGGAATGGCCGTTTGGCTTCCAGGGCGACGAACAAAGTCGGTTGAAGGGTGCCGAGATCGCCGCCACTGTCATGGGCAAACTTCTGCGAGGAAAGACCGAACCGTCCGAAAGCCTTGCGCTCATGCAAGTCCAACTGGACGGAAAGGCCGCATTCCGCTCGGCATCCCAGATGATGACCGAGAAGGTTTCTGTCAAAGGGGACCTGCTTTGCGAGCAAAGTGAAAACGCATTTGGCCGACCCGATTGCGGCCCGGTCTATAGACACGCAAACCCGGCCGACCAAACCAGCTATGCTTACGTAAATTCGACCAAGGTTTTTTACTTTTCGGCTGCCCAATAGAGCCTTGTTAAGCGGTCAGTGATACTGATCCAGTTCGAGATCGGCCGCGACCTTCGCCCATTTGGCATCCGCCTTGGCCACAGTGTCCGCCGGATGCGCGGCAAAGTCCTCCGCATCCGCCTTGTCATACATCAGGTAAAGCTTGCCTTCGACAATCTTGAAGGCTTCCGGATCGATGTTGACCGTGACAGATCCGTCGCTTACTTCGCCCGTGCAGTAGCCGCCGTATTGAGGCGCGTATCTAAGCGGTTCGCTCATGAACATCTCGCGATGTTTGGCATTTGCGAAATGCCAGGGCGTCCCCATCCATTCGTAGGAGATTTTTTCCGAACCTTTCGTCGCTTTGCCTTCGGTAAAGTAGGCGACAGTATCGTAGCCCATGATTGCGACACCGCCGAAGTACCCCGTGTTTACCGAGTCGTCCGCCATGGCTGGCGATCCGCTGACAACTCCCGCGACAGCCAGACCGATCAGTGCCAAAGATCGACCAATGCATCGTGTCCCGTTTCCAAAATGCATCTGCGCCTCCTGTCTTATTCGTGTATTTCCATGCACTTAGCGTAATTGTCCGCGCCGAGAACGCTGGCCGGAGGACATGCCACGCCATGTCGCTTGAAGAGCCGGACAATATCGAAATTGCCTTTCCACATGGCCCTCGTGATTGGTGCATAGCCGTGAACCTCGGCGTGGGTGACATCGGCGCCCTTGGCGAGGAAAAACTCCGCGAGGAGAACACGGTTCTCTTCGCCTGCAACCATGAGCGGCGTAACACCCGCTTTATTGGAAGCATCGTCGAGAATTGCTCCGTGCTCTAGGAGCAGTTTGCTGATGGGTACGCTACCCGAAAATGCCGCAGCATGCAGGGGCGTAAAGCCGCCTGAATTCCTGGCCATAACATCGGCATTTCTGTCTATTAGCAACTCGGCAACGGCAAGCTGATTTTCAAGTGCGGCGTTGATGAGTGGTGTTGCCTGGTCGCGACTGCGGCTGTTGACATCGGCACCCGTAGCCAGGAACTGCTCCACGGCAACGGTGTTTCCCGCTGAAACGGCGTCGAACAAGGGATCACCCGCGGCCGCGACTGTCGCAGAAAAAAACAACGCTACCGATGTAAGAAACCGGCGCATAGCGTCACCATAATGTTTTCCGCCAGAATAGCATACCGTTGGCAGGTAGGCTACCTAGCACCTGCGTCGGCAGCAGCGACCGCCTTGAAATGGGCGGCTTCTCCTGGATAGTACGAGTCGGGCCCCCCACCCGATCCGATTGACAGCGATCTATCACGCAGCGCCGGTGAGAGGCCGCCGCTTGCGGCTCTACTCCGGAGGTCCGCTCCAACGAGGAGAGGGAGACACCGAGCAGGCGGATGCCTTTTCGCGGCGGAAAGAACGGCGAAAGCAGCAGGCCAATTATCTCGTCAAGGTCGGTGATCGCCGGCAGACCCTGAGAATCGGCCGGAGGCAGTTGAGGTATGCTAAGAGGGGGCAAGATGGCCCACTCCGACGCAGAACTATCGGCGTTCCTCGCTTCGCAGTATCGCAAGGATAGTTTTGATGTTATTTCTTTTAGCGGTCGGTTCGGCGGAGGCCTGTCATGAGGCCCTGGAAGAGGGTCAGACTACCGGACACCAAAACTGGGATGACGCCATGACGGAGTTCGACCCAAAAAAACTGTCGCACATTCACCACGCGCTCCACAGCGACCTTCCGTCTGAGCCCGCCTTGCGCACCAAGGCTCTCGAAAGCTTGCTGACCGAGAAGAAGCTGCTTGACGCCGCAGCTATAGACGCTTGGATAGAGATGTACCACGATGAAATCGGACCGAAGCGGGGAGCGGCCGTGGTCGCGCGCGCCTGGATCGATCCGGCCTTCAAGGAAAGATTGCTTGCTGACGGAACGTCAGCCATCGCCGAACTCGGCTTTGCCGGACATGCCACGGGCCATCTCCAGGCGGTCGAGAACACGCCGACGGTCCACAACCTCGTCGTCTGCACATTGTGCTCCTGCTATCCATTTTCACTGCTCGGCATGTCGCCCGCCTGGTACAAATCGAACGAATACAGGGCACGCGCGGTGCGGGACCCAAGGGGTGTGCTCAAGGAGTTCGGCGTCGAACTAGGCGCAGAAACACAGGTGCGCGTTTGGGACTCGACGTCCGAACGCCGCTATCTCGTCGTTCCGCAACGGCCCGTGGGCCTCGACGGTTGGGAGGAGGGCGCTCTAGCCGAGTTGGTGACGCGCAATTCGATGATCGGCACGCAGCGCGATCTTTATCCGTCAGGGATGACGAGCTGATGGACGGTGTCCATGACCTAGGCGGCCGTGAGGGCTTTGGCTCCGTCCCCAACCAGGAAGATGGCAAGCCTTTCCATGCCGAGTGGGAGACCCGTGCGTTCGGTATCGTCCAATCGTCTGCCCTTGGGCCGGGATGGTCCATAGACTGGTTCCGGCACTGCCGCGAGCTGATCGTTCCGACGGATTACCTGACCCGGCCGTATTTTGACCAGTGGATCACAACGCTTGCCGCTCAGATGGTCGATGAGGGCTACATCACGCTCGATGAAATCCGGTCCGGACAGTCGTCCTTCATCCCCCAGCCCGCACATCCCCCTGACACTGCCGAAGCGTCGCGCGCTTATGTCAAAGCGCCGAAGAGCTATGCTAGGGAAGTTGGAACGATTCCCAGGTTCTCTCCCGGCGATTCTGTCTGTTGTTCGGCGATGGGGCGGCCCGGCCATACGAGGCTGCCCGGATATGTTCGAGGCCGCAGAGGCGTCGTCCACGCGCATCACGGCGGCCATCTGCTTCCAGACGCATCGACGCGCGGCGAGACGAAGGCAGAACACCTTTACACAGTGATGTTCGAAGCCGGCGAGCTATGGCCTGAAGCAGAGCGCGCGATGGACCAGGTGTTTGTCGATCTCTGGGAGAGCTATATTGACCCCGTATGACCTTCACGCGCCGGAGCGACTTAGGATGCGCGACGGGGAGCCGCCGTTTCTTGAGCCGTGGCATGCGCAGGCGATGGCCATGGCGGACCTGCTTGTCAAGTCCGGACAGGTTTCTTCTAAATCGTGGGCCGAGGCGCTCGGCGCGCAGATTAGCGCGTCAGCTGCAAGGGGGGCGGCCGATAACTCGGAAGCCTATTTTGGAGCTGTCCTTTCTGCGCTGGAACGGCTGCTGGCCAACGACGGGAAGGTGTCTGCGGCAGAGCTTCACGAACGGGAGCACGCGTGGGAGGAAGCTTATTTGCGGACGCCTCATGGGCAGCCCGTAAAGCTCGACTAGCTGTTTTTCTTCACTACCTTTTCGATGTTGGCGCAGATCTCCGATGAACTGTTACGCGTTGGGCGAAACTCTGAGCCCGGAAACTGGCCCTCACCTGGTCTGTGACGATCGGGAATGCCTACCACTCGATGGACGAACCCGTCGTAAACGACCCGCCTGTCTGCGACGCCCTGTCCAAGAGCAAGCTGAGGCAGCAGTGGTGCGATGCCGAAATGCGGAAATTCGCCGGGGAGCGGTGAACGCCCACAAACCGTCGCGTTTGTGTGGCGGAAGCTCCGGACAGCGTCAAGGAGCTCATTGTCGAGCGTTGGCCACTCTTGCGCGCTTGAAGAACATTTCCGCCCGGTCATTGTCCCCCTTAGCTTGCGAAAGCAGGCCGAGATTGTAGTTCGTCTGTTGGTCGTCAGGTCGAAGCCTCAAGGCATTGGCATAGTGCTCCTCGGCGGCATCCAGATCACCGGCTTCGTGAAGCAAAACGGCCAGATTGTTATGGGCCTCGGCGTAATCTGGATCGGCGAAGATGGCCGCGCGATAGTGATCCTCGGCCAGGCTTGGATCGCTCAACTCGAGGGACGACGCGAGATTGTAGTGGGCTTCGGCGTAGTCGGGCTGTAATCGCAAGGCCTCTGCATAATGTGACTGCGCCGACGCCGTATTACCCTTCCGCTCAAGGAAGACGCCATAATTGTTGTGGGCCTCAGCGAAGCCCGGTCGTAAGCGCAGGGTTTCCTGAAAATGCCGCTCCGCTTCAAACCGATTGCCCGTCGCTTCCAAAAGGCCCGCATACCGCAGCCAGGCGTCGACGTAATCCGGCCGCGACCGGATAGCCTCGCGATAGTGCGCAGCCGCTTCGGCGTGTTCGCCAAGCGCCTCCAAAAGGATCGCGTAGTTGTAATGTGCCTCAGGATACTGAGGCCAGTGGCGGAGCGCTTCCTGGTAGTGCTCATCAGCCAAAACGGGATTTCCGATCGTTTTGTGCAGAACCCCCAGGTTATTGTGGGCTTCCGGATACGATGCTCGAAGTTGGACAGCTCGATTATAGCACCGCAGTTCCTCATCGACGCCTGCAGTCGATTGGTTGGCAACGCTTACGCCCTTGAGGAACCAGTCCTCCGCCGTCATCGCCTCTTCCGATCGCGCAGAAAGTGCCAAGCTGTCTATCGATGACACTCTGTAAAGCTGCCTCTGCGGAAGGAAATCACCCCGGAGTTCAAAAAAGCCAGCCTCGACAAATTGATAGACGGGGAGGTCGATCAGTTCGAGGATCGTTTGGGTCACGAACAGCGAATCCGCCTCAGCGTTCGATTCCACCCTTTTTGCGATGTTGATCGCACGTCCAATCCACGCGTCCTCGTCCGCCATCCTAAAGCATTCGCCGAAATGGCATCCTACACGCATCGGCATGTCCTGTGCGCTCGGTGCGGCCACCAGCGACCGACGGCGCTGCTTCCAATAGGCAATGAGCTTCAGCCCGAAGTGCACTGCTACGTCCGCGGATTCGAACAAATAGAGGTGTCCGTCGCCGGTGAAATTCTCGTGTCTTCGGCCATATTGGCTTGCCAGGGACTGCGACAAGTAGCGGTGCTCCGCGATGACGTGGGTGATGTTGTCGCGAGGCATTCTGGCCCACGCTACTGAGTGGCGGACCAGATCGGTAAACACGGCGGCGAAATAGATATTCATTCCGTTTTCTACCGCGAAAAGCTATAGTTTGGACGATGGTGGCCGTGAATATTTCGCCGCCGCCTGTCTCACGCCGAAGGAGACTATCATGTCACAGTATATGGTTGAAAGACACTTGCCTGGCATCACTCCGGAACAACTCACCGCAGCCGCGTCTCGTGCGAAGGCTGTCACCGCCAAGTTGACGGACGAAGGTAAGCCGGTGCGCTATTTGCGCTCGACGTTCGTTCCCTCAGAGGAGAAGTCTTTCTGTCTCTTCGAAGCGCCTTCTGCCGAACGCGTCCGCGAGGCGAATGTGCTCGCGGAAATACCCTTGCTTCGGATCATCGAGGTCGCTCACATCGCGGCCGATGATCTGGCCTGA
This sequence comes from Rhizobium pisi, assembly GCF_003938655.1. Lineage (GTDB taxonomy): Bacteria > Pseudomonadota > Alphaproteobacteria > Rhizobiales > Rhizobiaceae > Rhizobium > Rhizobium pisi. The sequence goes on along the minus strand of NZ_RJJT01000017.1, from coordinate 29,443 downwards.
CAAAAGTTCGCCATGTGTTCAATGAGCAAGAACGGCTCCTAAGCCCATAAATTCGAGTGATGATGACGGACAGTAGCACAAATAATCCGTGCCTAACGCGCGGGTCGCCGGTTCATCTCCTTTCAAGGCGACCGGTATTGGAGATAGCTGCCGGACAAATTTCTCAATTGGGATGTCCAATCTATCGCCGCGGTGGACGCCCTGATCCTAGTAGCTGATCAGTCGTTCAGCAGTGAACTTGTCGGTCACGAGCATGTCAATGACGCCGATATGAAGGGCTCCTGCAATAGCAGCAGCCTTCTTTGCACCCCCCGCGAGCGCAATTACCCGATCGACCCGCTCTAAATCTTCGATGGGAAGACCGATGACGCGGTCATCGAGGGGCGTTTTCACCAATCGGCCATTCTTGTCGAAGAATCGTAGGGAGATGTCTCCAACCGCGCCGGCCTCCTCGAGGTCAGCAAGTTCACGCGACGAGAAGATGTTGCCGGATCGCGCCAACAATTCGGATGGTTCAACACCACCAACGCCGACAATCGCAAGAGTGATGCTGCCGAAGAGGTCCATGGTCTCGCGCACGTAAGGGTCGGACTGCATCAGCAGCCTGGCTTCGCGCGAGGTCGTGACGCCCTGCACGGGCAATAGCTTCGGCTCAGCTCCGGTAAGGCGTGCCAGCCGCGTGGTGAGCTGTGTCGCGTGTGTTTGCACTGACGGATCGCCCATCCCTCCGAGCGTCTGGACGACATATTTCGCCTGGGCACTTTTCTGCGGATGGATGTTTTCGACCATCTTGAAGATCGTCTGGCTCCAACTCGACACGCCAATGATCTCACCGGGTGAAAGCGTCACTTCGAGCATATGGGCCGCGGCTTCCCCAATGCGGGCCATGATGGCCCCGTCCCGGTCTTCGGTGCATTCGACGACGATGGCTTCCGGTAGTTGGAACTTGTCGCGCAGCCCGCCCTCAAGTTCGCTATAGGTCCCGACGGGGGGGATGACGCTCGTGCGAACGATGTCCTCGGCCTCGGCCCTCTTCAGCATTCGCGAGACCGTCGCCTGGGAAAGCCGCAGATGCTGCGCTATCTCCGCCTGCCGCCGCCCTTCGATGTGGTACATCTGGGCAACCCTGGAAATCAGGCGGAGTTCGTTGAGTCGGGACATGGGCGATACCGGCTTGAATTTTTATTCACATTTAACCGGTGTCGGTCGCAACGTCGAGCGGGCCAGCGCATCATTCCATGTATTGAGGAGGCCGATGCGATCGATCTCTTCGGGGCGGATGACTGCGGTGCTTCGGGGCAGTGCCTCGATTGCGTCGAGATCCTTCCACAGCCCGAGTGAAAGCCCGGCGAGATAGGCGGCACCGAGAGCGGAGGCCTCCGGTGCCTCGCACTGGATCACAGCATGCTCGATCAGATTCGAAACGCATTGCATCAGAAAGCGGTTCTGGCTCGGGCCGCCGTCGACATACAGAGCGCCGAGCTTTCCGCCACTCTGGGCGCGCATTGCGGCGATCACATCATGCACCTGGCAGGCGATCGAATCCGTCACTGAGCGGGCCATCTGGGCGCGGGTTGTGGAAAAGTTGATCCGAGCGAAGAGAGCGCGCGCGTCGGAGCTCCAATAGGGGGCGCCGAGGCCGACGAAGGCCGGCACGAATCCCGGTCCGCCCGGCTCGGCCGTTGCCGCAAGGTCGACGAGGGCGGCCACATCGGCGAGTCCCAGAATACCGGCCATCCAGGGAAGGCTCGCGGCCGAAACAAGGATATTGCCTTCGAAGGCAAAAGTCGGCACGCCAGCGATCCGCCAGGCGACCGTCGTGGTGATGCCGTTTTGTGGCGCGATGAAGCGCGGCAATGTCGTCATGACGGAGGAGCCGGTTCCAAACGTCACCTTGCCATCGCCGGGCTTGAAGGCGCCATGACCGAAGAGTGCCGCATGGCTGTCGCCAATGGCGGAGCGGATCGGCGTGCCATCTGCGATGCCGGGAAGCCCCCGCGTCGTGCCGAAATCGGCAGCACTGTCAAGCACTTCGGGCAACAGGGCGATATCGACGCCAAAAATTTGGCCGAGTTCCTCGCTCCAGACCTGGCCATTGAGGTCGAACAACTGGCTGCGGGCGGCATTGGAGGCATCGCAGACGTGGCGGCGTCCATCCGTCAGGCAATGAATTAGCCAGCTGTCGATCGTGCCTAGACGCACCCGGTGCCCGGCCGGAACGCGATCGAGCAGCCAGCGGAATTTCGACCCGGGAAACATGGGGTCGAGCGGCAGACCGGTAAGAGCTTGCACGCGGTCCAAATGCCCTTCGGCGATCAGGCGCGCGCAGTCCGGCGCGGTGCGGCGGCACTGCCAGCTGAGCACGGGGCCGAGCACCTCGCCGGTCTCTGCATCCCACATCGTGACAGATTCACGCTGGTTGGACACCGCCACTGCCTCGATAGTGACGTCGGAAACTTTCTTCAGGCAGGACTCGATTGCTTCGCAAACGGAGGCAAAGATCCGGCGGGCATCCTGCTCGACCCAGCCTGGCTGCGGATAGGAGATGCCGACTGTGGCCGAGCCTCTGGCAAACACCTCCCCTGTTTCGGAAACCAGAACTGCCTTCGAATTGGTGGTGCCCTGATCGATTGCCAGAATAGCCCGCATCATCGTCTCCTCGGACAATGGCCAAGGCGGATGCACGCCCCGGCCCAATAGACCTGCTATCAGATTATTTGCGCGTGATCAGCGCCTGGGCCGCGTCGGCGATCGCCGCCGGCGCCATGCCGAATTCGTCGAGGAGGAATTCGGCCGAACCCGTCGGCGCGTATATGCCGGGAACGCCAAGACGCTTCATCGGCACGGGCGCGTTGTCGACGACCACTTCCGCGATGGCGGAACCGAGGCCGCCGAAGATTGAATGTTCTTCAGCCGTCACGATTGCACCGGTCTCGTTGGCAGCCGCGATAATGGCGGTCTCATCGATCGGACGAACGGTTGCCATGTTGAGCACGCGCGCCTTGATGCCGCGCTTTGCCAGGATTTCGGCAGCCTTCACCATGCGGTGGGTCAGCGTGCCGTTGGCAATCAGCGTGACATCGGAGCCTTCGCGCAGCAGGTTCGCCTTGCCAACTTCGAACTTGTGGCCCTCGGGCAGCAGATCCGGGACGCCGACGCGCGACAGGCGCAGGAAGCAGGGACCATCGTAGCTTGCGGCCCATTCCACGGCGGCGGCAGTCTCTATCCTGTCGCATGGCGCGATGACGGGCAGGTTCGGCAGCACGCGGGTCCAGGCGAAGTCCTCGATCGAATGATGGGTCGGACCAAGTTCGCCGTAAGCCATGCCCGAGGAAATGCCGACGAGCTTGACGTTGGCATTGGAGTAGGAAATGTCGGCCTTGATCTGCTCGAGCGACCGGCCGGTCAGAAACGGCGAAGCGCCGCAGACATAGGGCAGGCGTCCGCCATTGGCGAGACCGGCGCCGACGCCGACCATGTTCTGTTCGGCAATGCCGACATTGACGAGGCGATCAGGGAATTTCGATTTGAAACCGCCGAGCTTGGAGGAGCCGACCGAGTCGTTGCAGACGGCAACGATGGTTTCATTCTCGGCCGCCAGCCGTTCGAGCGTCGCGGCAAAGGCATCGCGGCAATCAAAGAGCTTCGGTGGGTTTACGGGCGCGTTCATTGGAGTGCCTCCGACAGTTCTGCCAATGCGGTTTCATACTGTTCCTTGCTCGGAACCTTGTGATGCCAGTCGACGCGATCCTGCATGAACGAGATGCCATGGCCCTTGTTGGTGTGCGCGACGATGCAATGGGGACGGTCACTGCGATGCTCGAGAGCGGGCACGATCGCGTGCATGTCATTCCCGTTGATTTCGCTAACCTCCCAGCCGAAGGCCTCGAGCTTGGGGCGAAGCGGCGCGAGATCGTTGGTGTCCGAGAGAGAGGCGCCCTGTTGGAATCGATTGTGGTCGATCACCAGCGTCAGGTTGTCCAGGCGGAACTGGTAGGCGGCCATGATGGCTTCCCAGTTGGAGCCTTCCTGCATCTCACCGTCACCGGTGATGACATAGGTGTGGTATTTCGCGCCTGAGAGTTTCGCCGCCTTGGCCATGCCGACAGCGACCGGCAGTCCGTGTCCCAGAGGCCCGGTATTGGTTTCGACGCCCGGCACCTTGTTACAGTTCGGATGACCGTTCAGCCGGGAATGCGGCTTAAGGAAGGTTGCGATTTCCTCTTCCGGAATGAAGCCCCGCTTGGCGAGGACCACGTAGAGCGCGCAGGCCGTGTGACCCTTCGACAGCACGAACCTGTCGCGATCAGGATGTTTGGGCTGATGGGGCCAGATACGCAGCACGCGGAAGTAAAGCGCGGTGAGCAGATCGATCACCGACATCTCGCCACCAATATGGCCGGCACCTGCCTCGTATACGGCCTGGAGGTCGCGCAGACGTATCTGGCGAGCAACATGTTCAAGTTCGGAAGGCTCCATCGGTTCCTCTTGCATAAATATTCACATGGTTATATTTTTGCATACAACCAGCCTTAGTCAAGCCCCTTATTGGCCATTGTGCTTTGTCCAGCGTCCGAAAAGCCAGTTGACAGTATCTAAGCAAGTTGTTAATGAATTTTCCAGCAGGCATGAATAAATATTCTTGCTTGAGGAAATATTGGCCGCCGGCCTTAATCCCAGGGAGGAACAATGGTGGCGATCGACGTGAATGAACAGAGCCGTCCGTCCGGCACGTGGGTCAGCAAGCTCACGGGAGCAACCGGCCCGCTCATCGGGCTGCTCTTGCTCTGCCTGTTCCTGACCTTCAGCACCGATGCATTTCTCTCCGTCCGCAATGGTCTGAACATTCTCGACCAGATCACCGTGCTCGGGATCATGGCAGTTGGCATGACCTTCGTGATTCTGATCGGGGGCATCGACCTGTCGGTCGGTTCGGTTCTCGCTTTGGCGATGATGGTGATGGGCTGGACGGCGAATATCGCCGGCCTGCCGCTTGGCGTCGGGATCCTGTTAGCGCTCATTGCCTCGATGATCAGCGGATTGATCGTCGGTATCATGGTCACCTGGTTCAGGGTGCCCGCCTTTATCGCGACGCTAGCGATGATGTCGGCCGCACGCGGCGTGGCGAACATGATCACTGACGGCCAGCAGATCGTCGGCTTTCCAGACTGGTTCATGATGCTGGCGATCGATCGTCATTTCGGCGTTCTGACCGCAACCGTATTCCTGATGCTTGCCGTTACGGCGGCCGCTTGGATCTTCCTTCACTTCCGCGCGGAAGGCCGCATGCTCTATGCGGTCGGCGGCAATCCTGAAGTGGCACGCCTTGCCGGCATCAACGTCCAGCTCGTGACCATTCTCGTCTATGTCGCCAGCGCCGTTCTGGCGGGTCTTGCCGGCATCGTTCTTGCCGCCCGTCTCGACTCCGCCCAGCCGTCCAGTGGCTTCGGCTATGAGCTCGACACGATCGCGGCCGTCGTCATCGGCGGGACCTCGCTCTCGGGGGGCGCGGGCGGTATCGGAGGAACACTTATCGGTGTTCTTATCATCGGCGTCCTTCGCAACGGGCTCAATCTTCTCAATGTGTCGCCGTTCCTGCAGCAGGTGATCATCGGCATCGTCATCGTGCTCGCGGTCGGCACGGAGACTATTCGTCGGCGTCGCGCCTGACGAACGGGGGCGCCCACGTCGGCGGGCCTGGAATTCCGCTCTAAAGGTTTGGGGCGGATCAATACCCCGAGGGGGAGGACACACCCGAGGGTTCCATCAAACAACGGAGGAAATACAATGAAAATTGCGCGCACCATGCTCGCGTCTGCTGCACTGCTCGGCCTCACGCTCGGCCCCGTACACGCGGCGGAACTGAAGAAGCTCGGCTTGGCCGTTGCCAACCTTCAGGCAAACTTCTTCAACCAGATCAAGCAATCGGTCGAAGCCGAAGCCAAGAAGCGCGGCATCGAAGTCATCACGGTCGACGCAAAGGGCGACGGACCGACGCAGGTCAATCAAATCCAGGATCTTCTCACCCAGAAAATCGACGCGCTGATCTACATTCCGGCAGGTGCGGCGGCTGCGACCGTGCCGGTCAAACTCGCCAAGAGCGCTGGCATCCCGGTCGTGAACGTTGACCGCAACGCCGAGGGAGCACCCGGCGATACCTTCCTTGCAACGGATTCCGTCGCGTCTGCCAAGGCGGTGTGCGACTACATCCTGAAGGAAGCCGGCGGCAAGGGGAAGATGGTCATCATCCACGGCCAGAAGGGCACGACGCCGGAAGTTGATCGTTCGAAGGGTTGCGGTGAATCTCTCAAGGCATATCCGGACGTCAAGGTTGTCGCCGAGCAGTTTTCGAACATCTGGAGCCAGGATGAAGGATTTCAGATCATGCAGAATATGCTGCAGGCAAATCCGGACGTTTCGATCGTATTCGCCCAAGCCGACGGCCTCGCCCTTGGTGCCGCGCAGGCGATCAAGGTTGCCAATCCTTCCCAGAAGATTGTCGTCGGCGGCTTCGATGGCGACACCGCAGCTCTCGAAGCGCTCAGCAAGGGCGTCTTCAACGTGACCGCGACACAGCAGACACAGAAGATGGGCCGCGATGCGGTTGCCAACGCCATCAAGCTCGTCGCCGGCGAAAAGGTTCCCCCGGTCCAGCTTCTCGATGCCACCCTGACGACCAAGGAAAACGTGGCAGGCTTCATCGCCAACCATCCGTAATCAGTCGAAATCTCGAGGAGGTGTGCTGTGACCGAGCCGGTTCTTTCCCTGAGGGGGATATCCAAGCGCTACGGAGCGCTCCAGGTTCTGAAAAACGTGGACCTGGACGTCTATCCCGGTGAGGTGGTGGCACTTCTCGGCGAAAACGGCGCCGGCAAGTCGACGCTATCGGGCATCATCGCCGGATCACGCACACCGTCCGAGGGTACGATGACATGGCTGGGGCAGCCTTATGCCCCGGCCGCTCCACGTGAGGCGATCGACAAGGGCGTCGTACTGATCCATCAGGAACTGCAGCTTCTGCCGCATCTATCCATCGCTGAAAATGTCTTTATCGGACGTTGGCCGATGAAGAATGGCGTAGTCGACCGCACCCAGATGGTCCGCCGCGCCCAGGAACAGCTCGCGCGGCTGAACCTGCATATTTCCGCGACCCGAAGGGTCGCCGGTCTTTCGACCGCCAACCAGCAGCTCATCGAGATCGCCAAGGCGCTGGCGCACAATGCAAAACTCCTGATCCTCGACGAGCCGACGGCAGCCCTTGGCGGGGCTGAGACGGAAGCCCTGTTCGAGCAGATACGCAAGCTCCGCGCCGAGGGCGTGGGCATCATCTACATCTCCCACCGCATGGAGGAAATCAAGCAGATCACCGACCGTATCGTCGTGCTTCGCGACGGAGAGCGTGTCCATGAATTTGCTGACAGCTCGACGCCGGTGCGCACGATCGTCGAAAGCATGGTCGGCCGCTCGCTCGATCGCATGTTTCCGACGCTTCCCGAGCCGACCAGCAGGCCCGTCCTTGAGGTCTCTGGGGTGACGTCGCCGGACGATTCCTTCCGGGATGTGAGTTTCGACGTTCATGCGGGCGAGATCCTCGGCATTGCCGGCCTCGTCGGTGCCGGCCGCACCGAGCTCGTGCGTGCGATTTCCGGTGCCGATCCAATCAGCGCCGGCTCGGTCCGGCTGGAAGGCCAGGCGTTGAAGCTGCGCAGCCCGGCGGATGCGATCGCCAAGGGCATCGTGATGGTCCCGGAAGATCGCAAGGACCAGGGCCTCGTCGTTGCGCACAAGATTAGCGAAAACATCATCTACGCCAATCTCGACAAGCTTGGCGGGCGCTGGCTCACCTCCGGCGTGAAACGCGTTTTCGCCGAAAAGGCGGTGACGAAATTCGGCGTCAAGGGGCGTGCGGAGCAGTTTGCCTCCGACCTCTCGGGTGGCAACCAGCAGAAGGTCGTCATCGCCAAATGGCTGATGCGCGATCCGAAAGTCGTGGTGCTGGATGAGCCTACGCGAGGCATCGATGTCGGAGCCCGCGCCGGAATCTACGATATTATTGTGAACCTCGCCAAACAGGGCGTCGCGGTCATCGTCGTAAGCTCCGATCTCGAAGAGGTTCTCGGCGTATCAAACCGGATTCTCGTGCTGGCGCAGGGCAAACAGGCAGGCATTTTGAAGCGTGACGAAGCGAACGACGTTTCGGTCATGGAACTGGCGACAATCTAGGTAAAGACAGAAAGGAAGAGCGGTGTCCGACATCTCTCTGAACGCACCGAAACTATTCGATCTCAGTGGCCAGGTTGCCATCGTGACGGGCGCCGGCAGCGGCATCGGGCAAAGGATCGCCATCGGTCTTGCCCAGTGCGGCGCCGACGTGGCACTTCTCGATCGCCGCAGCGATGACGGTCTTGCCAATACCGCCAGCCATATCAGGGCTGTCGGCCGCCGCTCGATTGAAATCGCCGCCGATGTGACCAGCAAGTCGTCTTTGGCCGATGCTGTCGCCCGCACCGAATCCGATCTCGGCGCCCTCTCGCTTGCCGTCAATGCGGCCGGCATCGCCAATGCCAACCCCGCCGAGGAAATGGAAGAGGACCAGTATCAGACGCTGATGGACATCAACCTGAAAGGCGTCTTCCTGTCCTGCCAGGCCGAAGCACGCGCCATGCTGAAGAACGGCCGCGGTTCAATCGTCAACATCGCCTCCATGTCCGGTGTCATCGTCAATCGAGGTCTCAGTCAGGCCCATTACAACGCTTCCAAGGCGGGCGTGATCCACATGTCCAAATCGCTGGCGATGGAGTGGGTGGGGCGTGGCATCCGCGTCAACACGATTTCGCCAGGCTATACCGCAACGCCGATGAATACCCGGCCGGAGATGGTGCATCAGACAAAGCTCTTTGAAGAGCAGACGCCGATGCAGCGCATGGCTGGCGTCGACGAGATGGTCGGTCCGGCCGTCTTCCTGCTGTCGAATGCCGCAAGCTTCGTGACGGGCGTCGATCTGCTCGTCGACGGTGGCTTCTGCTGCTGGTGATGCCCATGCGCAGGCTGATCGCAGGCAACTGGAAAATGAACGGTCTCGCCTCCTCCCTGGCAGAGATCGCGGCGCTGAGGGAACTAACGGGCAAGGCGGCGTGCGATATCGTCGTCTGCCCGCCCTTCACGCTGATCGACCGCGCTGTCGAACGCGCCAAGGATTCGAAACTGGCGATTGGCGCGCAGGATTGCCATGCTCAACAGTCAGGCGCCCATACGGGCGATGTTTCTGCCGAAATGCTCGCCAATATCGGTGCGCGTTATGTCATCCTCGGACACTCCGAGCGCCGTCTGTCTCACGGCGAAGATGATGAAATCGTCCTTGCAAAGGCTATTGCCGCGCATAGAGCGGGCTTGATTGCGATCCTCTGTGTCGGTGAAACGCGGCATGAGCGAGACGAGGGCCGGGCGATCGAAGTGGTTGGCGGGCAGCTGAGGGAATCCATCCCAGAGCGAGCGACGAGTGCGGATCTCGTCATCGCCTATGAACCCGTCTGGGCGATAGGAACCGGGTTGGTGCCGACCAACGAACAGATCGAGGAGGTCCATGCCGCGATCCGGCAGATACTCGAAGAGCGGCTGGGCAGCGATGGTCGTTCGGTCAAGATCCTCTATGGCGGCTCGGTCAAGGCATCCAATGCCCAAGCGATATTCGGGCTTCGCAATGTGGACGGAGCGCTGGTCGGCGGCGCTTCGCTGAAGGCGTCGGAATTCGCTGGGATTATTTCTGCGGCCGTTTGAAGCCTGAGTGAGCAGGCATGTACCGCCGACCTACAGATCGGCGCGCTCATGCCGGCACCGTTGAAGGGAAAAGAGAATGCAACGATTTGAAAGCAAGACCGTCATCATTACCGGCGCAAGCCGCGGTATCGGGGCTGGGATCGCCAAACGCTTTGCGCGCGAAGGCGCCAATCTCGTCGTTTCGGCCAATGAAGACAGCGTGCATGGCGTGGCCGAACAGATCAAGGCCGATGGCGGCAAGGCAATTTCCTTCGTTGGCGACGTCACTGACAAGGCTAGCGTCAAGGCCCTATATGACGCAGCCGAGCAGGCATTCGGCGCTGTCGACGTTTCCATTCAGAATGCCGGCGTCATCACTATCGCCCGCATCGAGGATCTGACCGAGGGCGAGTGGGACAAGGTCATGGCCGTCAACACCAAAGGCGTGTTCCTCTGCGCCCAGGAGGCGATCGCCCGCATACGCAAGCACGGCCGCGGCGGCCGTATCATCAACACTGCCTCCGGCCAGGCGCGCGACGGCTTCATCTATACGCCGCATTATGCCGCCTCGAAGATGGGCGTCGTCGGCATCACCCAGAGCCTTGCCAAGGAAGTCGCGACCGACGGCATCACCGTCAACGCCTTCTGCCCGGGCATCATCGAGACCGACATGTGGGCCTATAACGACCACGCATGGGGCAAGCTGCTCGGCAATTACGGACCCGGCGAACTGATGAAGGAATGGGTCGAAGGCATCCCGATGAAGCGCGCCGGTTCCGGCGAAGACGTCGCCGGTCTCGTCACCTTCCTTGCCAGCGACGATGCAGCCTACATTACCGGTCAGACCATCAATGTCGATGGGGGCCTGATCATGTCCTAGCTCCGTTCGGCAATAGGAAACGGTGCTTTCACCCCTGCGAGGCAATTCCCGCGGCGAAATCTATACACAACCTCTTGCAGAACAAGGCCTTCATCATCTATCTAGGTAATGTTCTCAGGGCGGGGTGCAATTCCCCACCGGCGGTATCGAGGCAACTCGGAGCCCGCGAGCGCCTTCGTGAAAGCGAAGGGTCAGCAGATCCGGTGAGATGCCGGAGCCGACGGTCATAGTCCGGATGGAAGAGAGCAACGCAGAGGGCACCGCTCGGCTCGCGGTGTTTCATATGCTTGTTCGCCCAAGGGAAATTGGTGGCTTTTGATAGGCCATGTATGCCGCACGCTGCGGCTAACCCTTGAAAGGCAGAGAAGATGGCAATTTCCAAAATCGAAGATGCGGTCGCCGCAATTGCGCGCGGCGAAATCGTCGTCGTCGTAGACGATCGCGACAGGGAGAATGAGGGCGACCTCGTCATCGCTTCCGAAGCAATTACCCCACAGGCAATCGCTTTCATGATGAATTACGCCCGCGGTCTCATCTGTGTGGCGATGGAAGGCGAACGGCTGGACGAACTGCAGATCCCGCTGATGGTGCCCAATAATACAGAAATGTTGAAGACTGCCTTCACCGTCTCGGTTGATTACATTCCCGAGACGACCACCGGCATCTCGGCCGCCGATCGCGCCGCGACGGTTCGAGCGCTGGTCGGCGATGGGTCACGTCCTGAAGAGTTCGCGCGTCCTGGTCACGTCTTTCCTCTTCGGGCGCACCCAGACGGCGTGCTCTCTCGCCCCGGACATACAGAAGCGGCTGTCGATCTTGCTAAGCTCGCCGGTCTTTCTGCCTCGGGCGTCATCTGCGAGGTCGCAAACGATGACGGCAGTATGGCCCGCCTTCCGGATCTGGAGGTGTTTGCAAAACGCCACGGCCTGCATCTCATCACGATCGAAGATCTTATTGCGCATCGACAACTGGCATTGGCAATGAAGGCCGCTTAGACCTCTTTGAGTGACAGGGCCAAATCGGGACGAGACTTGCCAACCGCGATGCCGCGATTGGTCGGCTCCCTCCAACGATTCAATATCGCCAGCGGTCCGATCTGTTTCATCATATATTCGAGATGGTGATGCAGACGCGGGCGCGCCTGGCACCTTTTCGACGGGCACAATTCCGTTTACCCGGGCGTCTGGCAAAATCCTATGAGGAGCACGGCCGGATCGTGACCGCGATCATTCACGCGGAAGCCGCGGCCGCGGGGCAGGCGGCATATGCTCATGTAGAAGTTGTCAGCGATGCCAGCGCGGTATTTGCAACGGCCGGAGAGTAGAGGGGGTTGACGCCTAAAATCAGGCCCCATTAGCCCTCTTACGAAGAACGCCCAGTTGTTTCGCAGCGTCTCCTCCGCGGCTTCGACGAAGCGGTGAGCAATTCAAAGAACCTGTCCTCCCGTGGCATCAGCTTGCGAGAAATACTCATCATGCCAACGGACCCTTCAGTGTGGCTAACTGTCATAAATCTGTCATAAACACGCTCAGGCAATTGAAGCAACGGGCAAATCGGCAAGCCAATCACTATGAAGTCTACCAAAAAAAGCCCGGAGCCCCGACCAGACAAGTCCCAGACATTGCTTCGGCAGCTTGCGACCGTTGGCCGATGAAAGGGAAGAAACCCTTCGAAGCTGCGGCGATCGAGGCGTGGGAGGAGGCAGGCGTGCGCGGGGCGGTGAGGAGGAAGCCGGTTGGCTACTATACCTATCTGAAAGAACTCGAGAATGGCGACGTAGCGCCCTGCATCGTCGACGTGTTTCAGGTTGAAGTCACGGAGATCAGGGGTGACTTCAAGGAGCAGGGCCAGCGTGTTCTCGAATGGGTAAGCCCTGATGAAGCGGCGCGACGCATTCGTGAGATCGAACTCAAATCACTGCTCGTCCAATTTGAGGCGCACGGCCGAAAGAAGCGTGATCGCGGCTAACCAGGGGCGTCTTGCAGGCGTGCCACAGCGCGCCCGTGTCTTTATCGCTCGAATGGTTCGCCGAGCGAAGCGACGCCGTTCAGTTTCAGTAGACGACGGTCCGCAGAGATGATGCCGAGCACGATGATGGTGACGAGATATGGCAGGCTCGAGAGCAGTTGCGAGGGAACGTCCAGTCCGGTTGCCTGGGCTGCAAGCCCCATCAACGAGACCGCCCCGAAGAGGCAGGCTCCGAGGAAGATCCGGCCGGTAAGCCAAGTCCCGAAGACAACGAGGGCGATGGCGATCCAGCCGCGCCCGGCAATCATTCCATCGGCCCAGAGTGGCGTATAGACCACCGACGCATAGGCGCCGGCGAAACCGGCCATCGCACCGCCGAAGGCGATGGCGAGGACGCGGACTGAGATTACCGAATAGCCGATGGCGTGGGCGGCCTTGGGGTTCTCGCCAACGGCGCGGACGATGAGGCCAAGCTTGGTGTGGGCAAATATGGCCCAGAGAGCGAGAGTCGCGGCGAGCGAAATCCACACGACGATGTCCTGGACGAAGAGGCCGCCGACAACCGGCAATTCCGAAAGCCCGGAAAGGGCAAGCTTGGGAAGTCCCCTGACCGTGAGGCTTTCATAGGTCTTGCCGAAAAGCGCGGAGAGGCCCTGACCGAGAATGCCGATGGCAAGGCCCGCTGCCACCTGATTTGCCCGGAATCCGAGCGTGACGAAGGCGAAGAGCAGGGAAAGGACAGCGCTGCCGAGCCCAGCGACGACGAAGCCCAGGAGATGTCCGCCGCCCTGATAGACGACGATGAAGGCGAGCACGGCGCCGAAGGCCATCAATCCCTCGACCCCGAGGTTGAGAACGCCGGCGCGCTCGGCCACCAGTTCGCCAAGGGCCGCAAGAAGAAACGGTGTCGCAGCCGCAAGCATGCCGGCAAGAATGAACTCGATGGCGTTCATGACGGGCTCCGGTGGGCGGCGCGGCGCCATTCAAGGCGGTAGCGCACGAAGGCGACGGCGATCAGGTAAGCGAGCAACAGACTGCCCTGGAAGACCCGGACAGCGGCGATCGGCAGGTTGGCCGAGACCATGGCATTGTCGCCACCGATGTAAATGACCGCCATGACCAGCGCCGAGGCCACGATGCCGATCGGATTCAAGCCACCGAGATAGGCGACGATGATGGCCGCATAGCCATAGCCGCTCGCGACAGAACGCTGCAGCTGGCCGAGTGGACCGGCAACTTCGGCGGCCCCGGCAAGGCCGGCAGCAAAACCGCCGATCAGCAGCGAAAGCCAGATTGCCCAATCCTCCTTGAAGCCGGCATAGCCGGCGGCCCGAGGAGCCAGACCGCCAACCTGTAGCTTGTAGCCGATGAAGCTCTTCTGCATGAAAACCCAGGCCGCAACCGACAAGGCGAGCGTAATCAGGAATGAGACGTTGAGGCGCGTGCCGGAAATCAGCGTTGGCACCATCGCATCATATTGGAACATCACGGACTGGGGGAAGTTGAAGCCGTTCGGATCCTTCCAGGGGCCGAGCAGCAGGTAGTTCAACAGCTGCGCCGCAACGAGGCTCAGCATCAGCGAAACGAGGATCTCATTGGCGTTGAGGCGCATGCGCCAGAAGGCGGTGAGAGAAGCCCAAAGTGCGCCCCCGATGGCGCCGAGCAGCAGCATTGCCGGCCAAATCCACTGGCCCGTTGCCTGAGGAAACCAGACCGGAATGGCAGAGGCAAAGATCGCGCCGAGAATGAACTGGCCTTCGGCGCCGATGTTGAAGACCTTGGCGCGAAAGCCGATCGCCAGTCCCTGGGCGATCAGGAGCAGCGGACCTGCCTTCAAAAGCACTTCCGAAAATGACGCCCAGGAGAGAAAGGGCTCGAAAAGCATCGCATAGACGACCGCGACGGGGTCACGGCCCATCAAGATGTAAAGGCCGAGGTTGAGGGCGATCGCTATGACAAGCGCCATGACGGGCGCGAGCAAGGTCGCGGCAAGCGAAGCGCGCTCCCGGCGGACCAGGGTGGGAACGAAAGCAAGGAACCAAGCACTCATCATTGGACTTTCTCAGGCGAGGCTTGTGCCCCGATCATGTATCGGCCGATCTCCTCGGGCTCCGTGTCCCGCGTTTTTAGCGGCGGGCTGAGCCGGCCGTGATACAGTACCTGGATGCAATCGCAGAGCTCGAACAGTTCTTCCAGCTCCTCGGAAATCACCAGAATCGCCATCCCCTGATTGCGCAATGCGACCAGGCGGCTGCGGATGGCGGATGCGGCGCCAATATCGACACCCCACGTCGGTTGCGCCACGAACAGTAATTTGGGTGCCAGCATGATTTCCCGGCCAACGATGAACTTCTGTAGATTGCCGCCGGAAAGCGTCCCGGCTTCGGCATCCGGGCCGGGTGTACGGACATCGTAGTGACGGATACAATCATGGGTGAACGCAGTGGCTCGCGTCCCGTCGACCAGACCGTATCGCAAAAGCTTGAGCGGATGGGCCGTCAGCAGGCTGTTGAGGACGAGCGACATTTCGGGCACAGCGCCGCGTCCGAGCCGGTCTTCCGGCACGAAGGCAAATCCCAGCGTCCGTCGCGCGGCGGCATCGAGCCTGCCGACGTCGATCCCCATCATGTAGATCCGATCGCGTTGGTCGCGCCCCAGCACCGTCTCGCCCGAAATCAACGTGGCGAGCTCGCTTTGGCCGTTTCCCGAAATACCGGCGATCCCGAGGATTTCACCGGCATGCACTTCGAGGTTGATGCCGGAGAGCGACACCGCAAAGGGATCGTCGGGCTGATAGTCCAGACCGATGATCTCCAGCCGCTTTTCGCCACCAGACAGCGGTAGCGCCGAGATGGGGGCGGGCATGTCGCGGCCGATCATCATGCGGGCAAGGTCATGGGCATCATGTTCGCGCGGGTCGACGTCCCCGGTCACCCGCCCGCCGCGCAGGATCGTCGCCCGGTCGCAGATTGCCCGGATTTCCTCGAGCTTGTGGGAGATCAACAGTATGGACACGCCGCCGTCGCGTAGCCGGCGTAGTGTATCGAAGAGCTTCTCCACCAGTTGCGGCGGCAGGACGGAAGTGGGCTCGTCGAGGATCAGCAGCTTCGGATCGGTCATCAGGCTTCGGATGATCTCCACCCGCTGCCGCTCGCCGACAGACAGCGCATGCACATGGGCGAGCGGATCGACTTCAAGGCCGAACTCCCGTCCAAGAGCCCGAATGCGTTCCTTGAGCTCAGCCTTCCGCCCCGGCACGACCAGCCGAATATTCTCCAAGACGGTCAAGGTCTCGAACAGCGAAAAGTGCTGGAAGACCATGCCGATACCCTTGCGCCTTGCCTCAGCGGGTGAGGCAAGGCGCAAGGGTTTTCCTTCCCAGATGACGTCTCCGCCATCCGGTTGCTCGACGCCGTAGATCAGCTTCATCAGCGTCGATTTTCCCGCCCCGTTTTCTCCGAGGATCGCATGGATCGATTGCGGAGCCACGTCCAGATCAATGGCCTGATTGGCGTGGATCTGGCCGTAGCTCTTCGAAATGCCGCGCAGCGACAGGAGCGGGGTCGTCATGACTTATTTCGGCAGTGGCGTGGACACGCCCTTGACGTGCCAATTCATGGCGATGATCTCGGCGTCGGCCATGGTTGCACCGGATGCGACACCTTCGCTGCCGTCGGCCTTGATGATCGGCCCGGTGAAGGGCGAGAAGCTGCCGTCAGCGATCTTTGCCTCGATCTCCTTGATCTTGGTCATCACGTCAGCCGGAACATCCGCACTCCAGTCGACCACTTCGACGACCTTGTCGGCAACGCCGAGGAACGCATTGGCGCCCTTGAACGTGCTGGCAAGGTGGGCGTCGACCGATGCCTTGAAGAACGGCGACCAGTCCGTCGAGATGCATCCGAGATAGGTTTTCGGTGCATATTTCTTCATCGAGGAATTGAGGTTGAAGGCGTAGACGCCGGCTTCCTCGCAGGCCGAGATGACGGACGGGGTGTCCTGGGCGTTTGAGAAGATCACGTCACACTTCTGCGCGATCAGGGCTTTGGCGGCTTCCTGCTCCTTGGCCGGGTCGAACCAGGAGTTCACCCACACCACCGAGACCTCGATATCGGGCTTGACGGCCTGGGCTCCGAGGGTGAAGGCGTTGATCGAAGTGATGAGTTCGGGAATGGCGAAAGCGGACACAGAGCCGAGCTTGCCGGTCTTGGAAAGTGCTGCGGCAGCCATGCCGAGCAGATAGGTGCCCTGGAAATATTTGGCGGCGAAAGGCGAGAAGTTCGGAGCAACCTGGAAGCCGGAAGCATGCAGGACCGTAACCCTCGGATCGCGGCGGGCGATCTGCAGGGCGCCGTTCTGATAACCGAATGAGCCGGCGATCAGGAACTTGTTTCCGTCGGCGACCGTCTTGTTCATGATGCGGTCCGCATCCGGACCCTCCGCGATATTCTCAAGCACGGTGACCTTCACCTTATCGCCGTAAGCAGCCTTGATCGGCTCGAGACCGGCGGCCAGTGCATGCCCCCAGCCGACATCGCCAATCGGCGACGGGACGACGAGCGTGATGCCGAGCGGCTCGTCCGCGGCCAAAGCAAGGCGGCTGCCGAGCACACCGGCAAGGCCGGTGGCGGCAGCGGCCGTCATCAGGTTTCTGCGGGTCAGTTTGGTCATGGTCTCAGTTCCCTCTTTTGGTTTTTTTAAAATTCCACGGCGGATAGTGCGGCCTCCGCATCGGCAGCGAGCTTGGCCTCGTCGAGCCCGGGGAATTCGCCCTTCTGCCAGACGATGCGGCCATTGATCATGGTCATGTCGGTCGCCATGCCGATCCCGACGCGGGCAATCAGGCTCAGCGGGTCGTGCCGCGTGCCGACATAGTCCATGCGGCGTGTGTCGATCGCAAACAGGTCAGCGGCCATGCCAGGCGCGAGCCGGCCGATATCGCGCCGGCCGAGCAGGCTGGCACCCCCGGTGGTGCCGTAGCCGAGGAAATCGACCGGAGGCGGCACGGGATGGGCACGGCTGGAGGATACGAGGCACTGCAGCATATAGGCGGAGTGCAGGCAGTGCATCAGGTTGGAATTGTCGTTGGAAGCAGCGCCGTCGCAGCCGAGGCCGACACGCAGGCCGAAAGCGGCCATGGCGGGAATATCGGTGACTTCTGCGCCGACCAGATAGACCGGTTCCGGGCAATGCGCGACGCCGGTGCCACTGGCCGCCATCTTCCTGAGTTCGTCGTGGGTCAACTCCCAGCAATGGGCATAGAAGGCGTCGGGTCCGGCAAAGCCGAGTTCTTCCAGATAGTCGACCGTGCGCATGCCATGGCGAGCCTGAATGACTGGACTTTCGCCTTCGCCCACGTGGCTATGCATCATGACGCCGCGATCACGCGCCAGTGCCACCGATTCCACGAAGGTCTCACGGTAGCAGTTCACCGGCTGGCAGGGCGCAACCACGACCTGCCGCATGCTGTAGGGGCTGGTATCGTGATAGGTGTCGATCAGTCGGGCGCAGTCGGCGATAAATTCGTCGGTCGTTTCCAGCATCTCATCGGGGATGGTCGAGCCTTCCGACTTCGGCAGGGTGTTGCCGCCACGGCCGGCGTGGAAACGCATGCCGAGCAGCTCGGCTGCCTCGAACTGCCGGTCGATCAGCCGCTTTCCAGCGTGCCGGGGAAAATTGTACTGATGGTCGAAAGCCGTGGTGCAGCCATGCTTGACCATCTCGGCCATCGCCGTGACGGAGGAGTGGTAAAAGCACTCCTCGTTGAGCTGCGAAAAAATCGGGTAGATGCGGTCCAGCCACTCGATCACCGAGAGCTTCGTCCAGTCGAGATCGGCGCGGTTGCGCACGAAGCACTGGAAGAAGTGATGATGGGTATTGACCAGACCGGGATAGACGAACCAGCCGGCAGCATCCTCAAGGATCGTGCCGGCAGGCAGCGCGTCCGCCCCGAGATTTCCGCCAATCGCCACGATCGCCGGTCCGCTGGTCAGGAGATCGACATTGCGGTGAACGACCGGCCCGTTGCCTTCATCGACGATCACGGCTGCGCAATTCTTCAGGAGATATCCAGCCATGTCACGCCTCGCCCGCTTCGATCTGGGGTTCCGGCTTCAATTCGTGCAGCCGGTGAATGCCTGGCATCTCGATAAACTTGTCGAGGGCGCGCAACGCGCGGGACCAGAGCCGGATCGCAGGATAAGCGTCCAGCGTGACGCCGCCGTCAGGGGCCAGCGCCGCATAGGGAAAGCAGGCGATGTCAGCAATTGTCGGCCGGTCGGAGGCGAGGAAGCGCATGCCGCGAAGGCCCTGCTCGACCAGCCCGGCTTCAAGCTCGCGAAGGGCGGCGGTGCCCTGGGCCTGCAGCGCGCCGATATCGCCCGGCCGCAGCAGCATTTCATGGAGCCGCGCTGCCCCGAGGCTTGCCGTCAGCCGGCCGGAGAATGACAGCCATTGCTGCACTCGTGCCGCTTCCTTTGCCTTGCCGCTGCCGAGCCATTCGGGTGCTGCCTTGGCGGCGAGATAGACGAGGATCGCCGAGGATTCGGTCAGGATCAGGTCGCCATCCTCAAGGATCGGAATGGAACCTGCCGGGTTGAGCGCAAGCAGCTCGGGGCTGCGATGCTCACCGCCGGGATGAAAATCCACCGGGCGCAGGTCAAGCTTCACACCGGTCAGCGCCGCCATTAGGCGAACCTTGTAGCAGCTCGGCGAGAGAATGTAGTCGTAGAGTTTCATTGCGCCACCAGCTGTGCACCGTAGGTATAATTGTGACGCTTCAGCCAGCGCCGGTAGGCGATCGATGTCAGGTCGGCGCGCGTGGGGATTTCCATGCCGGGGTCGAGCGGCAGGAGCCGCGGGATCTGGTTTTCGAGGATGGATCGGTCCTGCAGAAAGATCGTTTGCTGGAAATGGATGAGGTCGGTCATCGAGGTTTCGTCGTCGAAGAGCGCCATCCATGGCCAGACGTCACAGAGGTCCTCGGCCAGCGGCTGCACGAAGAGCGTGATGACATCCCATTCGTTCGGGCGCGGCGGACAGGTCTTGTAAAGTACAGAGCAGGTCGGTGCCGGCACGCGATACATATATTCGGTGGTGATTCCGCCGCTTGCCGACTTGGCGGCCTGCGGCTGGTAGAATTTTACCTGCGTTGCCCAGACCTCGTCTTCTTCCTCGCGAATCTCAACCTTGTAATTCTGAACCTCGGTGTGCGGTTCAGCGCCAAGAATATCGGTGTGGACGAAGGGGAAATGGGCGATGTCGAGAAAATTCTCGACCGCACGCAGCGGCGAGCAGCGCACCCGGACCACGCCGACAGCCACGAAGCGGCGGCCGGGCTGATCGGCCTCGGGAATCGGGAAAAGTTCCTTCTTCGGCTCGCCGAGGGAGGACCAGACGTGACCGTAACGCATGCGCACCGGCAGTACACGGCCGTCGCCGGTCGTGACCCTCGCATTGCCATCGGCATCGCACGCTACGTCGATCGGCTCGCCCATCAGCGCCGTCGTGCGGCCTGCGCCGTCGAGCTGGCTGAAAATCCCAACCGGATACCATTCGTCGATCATCGCCTGCACGGTCATTGCGCGATCTCCTTTTTCTGAAGATCCTCAGCTCGGCGGCGCAGACTCTCAGCGGCTCGCGAAGCGCTAATGCCCGCCGCGGGACCGGCGTTCCCCTTCAGCAGCACATGGATCAGCGTCTGTCCGTCTTCCCACGAGGATAATAACAAACAGATGGTCCCGTTGAACGCGTCGAATTCAAGCAAACCTTCAAGGTTTGCCTCCGCACCGGCTGCCGCCTTGATCGCCGCGATGCCGGCAAACACTGTCAGGGAGCGCAGGGGAATGAGGCCCTCAAGCGTCGGCGGTTTCGCAACAGGCGCGCCCACGGCCACCCAGATCACGCTGTCCGTTTCCTCGACGTCAAAGGTGGCGACGCGGATGGTTTCTGGTGGCGTCAGCCCCGGATGGGCCGGAATGCGGAGGCAATTTCCGGCCTGTCCGTAGCTCCAGCCGTGATAGATGCAGGAGAGCGTCTCGCCGCGGACGAAGCCATGAGACAAGCGCATGCCACGATGCGGACAGCGATCCGCCGATGCCGATATTCGCCCCGAAACGCTGCGCCACAGGGCAATTGGTCCGGCTGCCGTCCGTGCCGGCATGACGGTACCGGCCGGCAAATCCCGAGAAAAGGCGACTGGCGCCCAAAAGCCGGCCTGATCGGATGGCATGGCAAAGTTCCTAAACAAAATCATATGCTTGCCGAGCACGCCTCACCTCCGCAGCGAGGCAATTCCGCTCAACCTTATCAGGCTTGCATAATTTTTTCGCATTGGCAATATTGAGTAAATAATATGCACGACCGAAATGCACCGGAGTCCGGTACTAGGTCCTTTCACCGCTGATCGCCGTGCGAACTATCCTCTCGACCCATACCTCGATGGGTCCAAGAGAGCAGCCCATCTCCATCATATCGATCAGCTCCTCCGGCCCGGCGACCTCGATTTCGATCCGCCTCGAACTCGTATATGCGATGGTGGGCGAGAGCCCAAGCTTGGCTGCGTGGCGGCGGATCCAGGGTACAAAGCAGGCTGCCTCGAGATCACCCACTATCGTAAACCTCTCCAAGAGGTGGCTTGTATCTTGTCCCGCCATCAGGATTCTCTCCCTCGCTTTCCATAAAGCATTTTTGGTGGGATAACCCAGCTGACGAATAGTCGCCTTAACCCGCTTGCCAAGCTTTATATACAACTCAACCGCTCGGATCCTGTCTGCGTAGGAAGACATGAACTACCTCCTGGTGGTCCAAGTTTTCGTCCGCATCCCCTATCCGGCAATGCCGGGTCACAATCAACGGGATTTTCCTTTGATACAACAAATCATCGGCAAGCACCGCCATCGGGGTTGGTCGCGATCATATGGCTGAAGGTTCGATGGTCACTCGAAGAGCGCCCCGTTCCCTAGCAACCTTATGCAGGGAGGCAGTTGCTTCGACGGGGCGGGCGGAACTCTTTTAGACGTATCCGAAAAATCGCGAGTCTAATCGCCAGGTGGGGTTGTGCCGATGGGACGCAGGCATCGCTGTGGCCTTGCGTATGCGCTGCCCTCCGAAGCCACGAAGCGCGAGATTCCGTCGCCGGGTCTTGATGCCTTCATCGATTGCGGAGGAGGAGAAGCATGACAAAACATATCTATCGCGGCAGCGGCGATCGCATGTCTTGCGGCAGCGCAGGCGCAGGCCGCCGAAAACGGCAACACCCAGTATGCACCCGGTGCATCCCAATTTTATGCCGGCGCCATCCCACCGATGGAAGGTCTTTTCTTTCTGTCGCAGACCAGCCATTTCAGTGCCGATCGGGTGAATGACGGCAAGGGGAACGAAGTTCCCATCGATTTCAAGGTGCGGGCTACGGCCGAAACCCTGCGCTTTCTCTACGTCAGCGACATTCACATCGGCGATGCCACGCTCTGGGGCCAGCTCATCATTCCCTTGCTAAATCTGGATCTGGACTCGCGTTTTGCAAGCGACGATAGATTTGGTCTCGCCGATGTCACTGCCACCCTCGGGCTGGCATGGCATCCGGATCGGATGCAGACATTCGCGTTCGGCGTTGATCTGGCGATGCCGACCGGCAGCTACGAAGCCGACAGTTTTGCGAACACCGGCCTCAATCACTGGTCGGTGCAGCCGACGATCGCCTACAAATATTTCGATCCGCAGGGCCTCGATGTCTCGCTGTCGTCGCGCCTCATCTTCAACACGGAAAATACCGATACCCACTACACAAGCGGCACCGAACTCGTCATCGACTACGCAGTGGGCTGGAATCTGGGCAAGGTGAAGATCGGGGCAACCGGCTACTACCTGAAGCAGTTGACAGACGATGAAGGCCCGGCTGTCGCTTCGGACGGACACAGAGGCGAGGGCCTCGCAATCGGCCCGTCCCTTACCTACAGCTTCAATCCCGGCATGCAATTGAGTGCTTCGTGGCAGCACGACGTCATTGCCGAGAACAGATCCCAGGGCGATGCCGTCTGGGTGAACTTCGCGACAAAATTCTGACCATCGGCGGTACGGAGCCGGTCTTCCCCCTCCGTACCCCATTCGATGTGGCCGAGGAAACGCGCTTCGGCATGAGTTTCCGCGCCTAGCAGGCGAAACTCCTCAAAGCAGTGGAGTGGCTCGCCGCCGGCCGAAGCGTCGGCGATATCGCCTTCTCGCTCGGCTCAGCGCCTTCATTGCGGTGTTCAGGACGGCTTGCCGTTCTTCTCCCGGACAATGTTTCTAAGGAACTTTCCGAGCTATGGTGCCGAACCGTGCGATATCGCGTCAGGCTATCCGGCGGCCGGGTTCTTTCGGTGCAGGCATCCGCCAGAGAACGCACCCTCGCCGCTCCGCAGGATTGGTCGACTTTGCGGCTGGACCATGAGGAAGCCGATATTCTTGCAGACGCCGCCCATGTCCTGCGCTTCGGAGACAACGAAGGCGAGACGACCACGCCGATCGGGCGCAACAGTTACTTATTCCCCGCCGGCACGACGACCGCGCCAATGATCTCTGGACCGTGTGGAACGTGGTTCAGGAAAACGCCATCAAAGGCGGGTTGCGTGGCGTGGGCCGCGACGATCTCGGCAGGCCGCGCCGTGTGAAGTCCCGCGCCGTGAACGGCATCGATCTGGATATCAAACTCAACAAAGCCCTTTGGCTCCTCGGCGAAAGGATGGCGGCGTTGAAGGCGTGAGTGGGCAAGCACATGCGCCGCCACAAGAGGCGGCGCAACGCCCCCGCGCGCGGTCCCTTTTGTTTGCAAGATGATGAGCCTTGGCCACCGATGTTTGCCGTTTGCCTGTCCTTCACCGCTATCCAAGCGGCGCGTGCCAGGACGAGGGATGCCCCGAAGCCCCATCCCTGGCACTCCCTTCCCACCCGTGAAATTCAGGATTTCGAGGACAAATCGTCCTGATCGCCGGCCTTGTCGAGCTGGTCGCGTATATAGGCTTCGATGTAGTCGAAAACCTCGACCGCATGCGCTCTCTCTGCGCGCCCATTTCAGGACTTCGCCTTCGGTGCGCAGCACGGGGCCGGACATCTCCAGTATCTTCGCGAGGTGATGTGATTTCACCATGAATGCGGTTTGATGCTGGCCCGCCGACGCCCCGGGGACGACATCCGGCAATTGCGACGTCCGCAACTCGTCGTCGGAGATATGCCGCCTGACCCAATGAGCCAGCTTCGCCAGCGAGCTCGGGGAGGGATGGGAAAGCGCCGGCGCGGGGGCTAGGGCACTTCCCCCGCAACCCAAAAGTTACATGGCTACAGGGTTGTCGCAAAAGCCTCCTCCAATCGCCGGACTTTTTGCGTCTGACATTTGCGACGGGAATTGGTGAGCAATTTAGGCCTTGCAAAATCTGCCCAGAAAAATCAGGATTTTCGCGGAAGCACTAATCACCGCGAGATCTTGACGACCGCTCTGCCGCTAACCGCAAAGATACGGCCGATGGTGTTGAGCAGAAGTTGGGCGGCGAGAATAGTGGTTGTGCCGGTATGGTCGTAGTCGGGCGCGACTTCGACCAGATCAACGCCGACGATGGTGCCACGCTTCGCAAGACCGGCAATCAGTTCCAACACCTCATAGTAGATGAAGCCTCCATGACTTGGAGTGCCTGTACCTGGCGCGATCGATGGATCGAAACCGTCGATGTCGATGGAGAGGTAATAGCGTTCACCTGCAGGAATTCGGTTCAGAACGCCTTCGACGCCGAGATTACGGATCTGACGCACCGATAGAATGTCCGATCCTTGAGCGCGGGCATGGTCGTAACCTTCCTTGGCGGTGGATGACACATTGCGGATGCCGAGCTGCGTCATGCCGGTGACCCAAGGCTTTTCCGACGCACGGCGCATGGGACTGCCGTGGCCGTAGCGCACGCCGTGACGCTCGTCGACGAAATCGAGATGCGCGTCGAACTGCACGAGATGAATCGGCGCCTGGTCACTGAAGGCATTGATGCAGGGTATGTTGATGGAATGATCGCCGCCAAGCACGACCGGGAGCGCGCCCGCCGCAAGAATCTTGCGGACACCGATTTCGATATTGGCGTGGCTCGAAATCGTGTCGGTGTGAATGATATCGGCATCGCCGATATCGACGATCCTGACCCCTTCGAGATAGGTTACGTCGTCTTCATGATCGTAAGCTCCCGCGTGGCCGAACGCAAACAGCGTAGACGCCTCGCGGATGCTTCTTGGTCCGAAGCGCGCGCCGGAACGCCACTGCGTGCCGAAGTCGAAGGGCGCGCCGAGGATAGCGACATCCGCTGCGATCTGATCCCAGTTCTCGACATAAGGGCTCTTGGCAAAGGTAGAAATGCCGACGAAGGGCAGGTTGAGCCGGCCATTGTCGTAACCGTGAGCAGCCATGATCGTTCCTTTCAAGGTATCAAAGCGCGCGTTCGCGCCAGGTTTGTAGAAATTGCGCAAGACGCATGCTCTTCGGCTCGGCGAAAAGCGCTCGCGGCGAGCCTTCCTCGACAATGCGACCGCCATCCATGAAGACGACGCGGTTGGCCGCATGGGCAGCGAAACCCATCTCGTGCGTGACGATGACCATGGTCATGCCCTCCGCCGCGAGCGTCTTCATGACCGAAAGCACCTCGCCTACCAGTTCGGGATCAAGCGCGGACGTCGGTTCGTCGAACAGCATTGCCTTTGGCTTGCAGGCAAGCGCCCGGGCAATCGCCACGCGTTGCTTCTGCCCCCCGGACAGACTGTCGGGACGGCGGTCCGCGAAGGTGGCAAGCCCTACCTTTTCCAGCATTGCACGCCCGGTTTCCTCCGCTTGCTTTCGAGCAGCGCCATGCGCCAGCCGAAGCGCCAATGTGACATTGTCGAGTACGCTCATATGCGGCCAGAGGTGGAAATGCTGGAACACCATGCCGAGCGGTCGGCGTGTTTCCGCCAGTTCTTTCGCACCGGCCCGTTCCCGCCCGAGTGGCGTTTCCCGCCAGCCGATCATCTTTCCAAAAACTTGCACGTCGCCGCTGTCGTAAGGGTCGAGAAAGGCGATCGAGCGCAACAGCGTGCTCTTGCCCGAACCGGAGGGGCCGATGATGCAGGTGACGTCGCCGGTATGAATGTCGAGGTCGATGCCGGACAACACCGTCTTCGCACCGAACCGCTTCTGAAGTCCGCGCACCGAGATCGCAGCTGTTCTTGCCGTCATGTCAGGAGCCTTTCACCGCAAAGTGCCGCTCCGCATAAAAGCCGAACCGCGAAATAATTTCGACGAGCGCCCAGTAAAGGAGGGCGATGGTAAGATAGGGCGTGACGACGGCAAAGGTGATGGAACTGATCATGCCGGCAACCTTCGTCAGTTCGCCAAGCGTGATGACAGATAGGACCGCCGACTCTTTCACCAGATTGATCGTCTGCCCCACGGAGGCAGGAAGCGTGAGGCGCAGTGCCTGGGGTAGTTCGATGTTGAGAAAGGTTTGGCCCGGCGTGAGGCCGAGCATTTCGGCCGCCTCACGCTCACCCGTCGGGATCGCGTTGAAGCCGGCACGAAAGATTTCCGCAAAAGGGCCCGCGCCATAAAGACCGAGACCGACGATGCCAGCGACATAGGGGCTGAGCAACAAACCAAATTGCGGACCGCCGTAATAGAGAAGGAAAAGCACCAGCGCGAGCGGTGCGCCGCGGGCAAATTCGACGTAGAATCGAACCGGCAGCGCGATGAACTGGAAGCGGCTACGCAGCGCCAGTGCCAGAACGATGCCGACGAGAATGGAAATGCCAATGCCGAGCAGGGAAACCGCAACCGTCGTGGCGAGGCCGGCGGCATAGAGTGGAATATCGTTGACGAAACCGGGCATTATCGTTTTGCCCTCCGCGCCAAGTGGCGTTCGAGCAAAAGACCGATACATGCCAGCACCGCTCCGATCGTCACGTAAAGCAACAGCGCTGAGGCATAGGCTTCCAGCGGACGGAACGTAGACGCGGCCACTTGCTGCGCCCGGCGGGCAATGTCGGTAACGGCGATCACGGAGACGAGCGAAGAGTTCTTGACGAGGGCCTGCATCTCCCCGACCAGCGCCGGCAGCATCAGACGCACCGCCTGCGGTGCTTCGATCCTGAAAAACGTCTGGCTGGCGGACAGACCAAGCATTTCAGCCGCCTCGATCTCCCCCTGCGGGATCGCTTGAAGTCCGGCGCGGTAGATTTCCGACTGGAAGGCAGCGGTGTTCAATGCCAGTGCCAGTGTTGCCGCGACGGCGGGTTCCATCACCAGTCCGAGAAAGGGCAAAAAATAGAAGACGATCAATAGTTGCACGAGGATGGGGGTCCCTCGCCAGAAGGAGATATAAAGCCCTGCCGCGCGGCTCACGACCTTGCCGCCGCGGGAAGCCGCGGCAAGGAGAATGGCCAATGGCGCACCGAGAAGAAGTGCCGAAAAACTGACCGTGACGGTGGTGACAAGGCCGTCCAGAAGCGGTGGCCAAACGCCTGCAAGTTCCCTGTTCATTACCGGTTCTCTTCGCCCGGCTTACTCTGCGGCGGGAAGGGATTCCGGCAGTTCCATTGGAGCGCCAAACCACTTCTTCTGCAGTTCGACAAGCTTGCCGGATTTGTTGAGCTTGACGAGCTCCGCATCGATCAGGGCGTTGAGCGAGGCGCTGTCGGCATCGTTGCGGCCAGCCCAGGAAAAATAGGTCTTTTGACCGAAAGTTGGCAGCACGACTTCGAAGACGTCCGGACGCTGACGCGCTGCTTCGAGGAGGTTAGGCAACGAGTTGACGACGGCGCTGATACGACCGGCTCCGAGGTCTGCATAGGCTTCTGAGAAGTCGGTGTATGTCGAAACCGCTATCTCACTCTTGCCGCCCGCCTTCAGTTCGCCGGCGAATTTTTCAAGCGCTGCAAGCTGGGCCGAGCCTGCCTGCGAGCCGACTGGCTTGCCGGCAATGGCTTCTGGCTTGGTAATCTCGGCATCACCCTTGCGCTTCAGGACAGCCATCGTGGCATCTGCGATCGGTGCGGAAAGATGGTAGGCCTTCATACGTTCCGGCGTAACCGTGACCGAAGTGACGACATAATCGAAGCGGCTAGCCGCAAGACCCGGCAGGATACCTTGCCAAGGCAGATCGAGCCGCTTCAGTTCGACGCCGGGCATTGCCTTCATGACTTCTTCCATGATGTCGGCGGAATAGCCAACGATCTTCCCGTCCTCGACAAATTCGAACGGCGCAAAGCGTGCCTCGGTGGCAACGGTGAAAACCCTTGCAGTCTTGATCTTTTCCAGCAGATCGGCGGAGCGCGCGCCAGGCGCAGCAAGGGCGACAGCAAGCACCGCGCCCACCAGAACGATCTTCGAATTCCGAATCGCTTTCATAGTTTCCTTCCCCTGTTTTTTCGGATCGCTAAGTGATCTCCGCAGAAGAGAAAAGCATGGACAATAGCGCAGAAAAATAGGAAAGATATAAAGTCTACATCAGAATTATTAATGTAAGGAAAGACGGATGCTGTTGGCTCAATCCGACCTTCGCTCCTTGACGGCGTTTCGGGCAGTCGTCGAGCATAAGAGCTTTCTCGGCGCACAGATCGCGCTCGGCCTTAGCCAATCCGCCGTCAGCTTTCACATCAAGGCTCTGGAGGATCGTTTGGGTTTCAAGCTGTGCCGGCGCGGCCGCTCGGGTTTCGAGCTGACGGATCGTGGCGCTATCGTGCTTGAACGATCGAAAGGACTCTTTCTGGCGCTCAATGCCTTCGAGAGCGACATTGGTGCGCTCAAGAACCGGATTACCGGCACACTGAGGCTCGGCTTGATCGACAACACCATCACTGACTGCGATCTGCCGATCCATCGAGTTATCGCTCGTATTAGCGAGAAGGCACCTGAAGCGCGAATTGAACTGGCAATCGACTCTCCGGATGCACTGCTTTCCGAAATCGCCAATGGCGGACTAGACATCGCGCTTCTACCGGAAACGCAACCCTATCAGGGTCTGAAGCTCTCCCGACTTCGGGAGGAAATCCATTCGCTCTACTGCGCCCAGGGGCACCCGCTCTTTGAGCAAGTGGAAGCCGAATTGACGATAGAACGCATCGAGGCCTTCGATTTCGTTGTACGGCCATACGCCAACATGCGTGAATTGCAATTCTTTCCGCAGGCACGAGCTCGCGCTGTCGCCTCCAATATGGAGGCACAGGCAATGTTCGTGATGTCCGGACACTATCTCGGTTACTTGCCGGACCATTATGCACGCGACTGGGTTCAGAAAGGTTGTTTCCGGGCGCTTATTCCGGACGAAACTCGAATTCACTCCGCATTCGTCATCGCCACGCGTTCCGCAGAAAAGCCCTCGACCGTTCTCGACCTCTTCATCCGCGAACTGGCAGGCATTGCCTCGGAATCCTTACATAAGGAGGATTTTCTCGCTGCGGGGAACGTGGCACGTCTACAAGACTTACCCAATCACGCGGGTTGAAGATTGTCGATCGGTTATTCGTCAGATCGCAGACGTTGTTTTCGCGTTGAAAGGGATCGAAGATCCCCGGCACAGCATTACAATCCCGTTGCGCAGATAGTTGAAGAATTTAACCGCAGGAATGCCATAAGGTCAGCTTTGCGAGTGCTGAACCCCTATTCTTGGCAAATATCCGCGAGCACGCATTTGTTTCAACAATTCGAGGAACACCAGAACCGCTTCCTGTTCCGGTAGTCCTCCCCGTTTTAGCGGGGTTCAGCGGTAGAATTCACGCGGCCATTTTCAGTTTCTGAGCGGGTGTGATGCCGCCAATGCCCATGTTGGGCCGTTCGTGGTTATACGTCCAAAGCCACTC
>NZ_RJJT01000016.1 GCF_003938655.1 Rhizobium pisi | reverse complement strand
ACCAAAACCGGCCACGGCGTAAGCCGAAACCTCCTTCTTCGCCCTCTGCCAACACGACCGGCAAAGAATCCTATCGCCAAAAAAGCAAAACCCGCCGAAAAAATCGACGGGTTTGTCAGCAGTCTGAGGCCGGGAGAACCCGGCCTTTCTGATTTTCAGTCGATCGATGATCAGGCGCGTTCGCGGCGCTGGCCGCCATTGCGGGAGCCGGAGCCACCGCGGCGGTTACCGCCATTGCCCTCGCGGCGCGGTTCGCCGCCCTGGGCCTGCTGGGGGCCGCGGTCTTCGCCGTGCTTGCGGGCCGGGCGGCCGTGGGCGTGGCGGTTATTGCCGCGGTGATGGCCGCTCGGTTCGCCATTGGCATGGGCGCCTTGATGCGCAGGACGCTGCGGCTTTGCCGAGGGGCGGAAGTCGGAGGTCGAGACCAGGTCGTTGTCGGGGCCAAGATTCGGGGTCGCTTCGCCGCGGCGCTGGCCGCGGAAATCCTCGTTGCGGGCGGTGCGCTCGGGACGTGGACGACGCTCGTGGCGCTCCTCGCCGCCGGCGCGGACTTCGCTACCTTCGCCTTCACGGCGCGGGCGGCGTTCCTGGCGGTTGCCGCGATGCTCGGAGCGGTTCTGGTCGCCCCGGCCTTCGCCGCGACCATTACCTTCGCGACCCTGGCCGCCGCCACGGTTGCGGTTGTTGCCATTGCCGTTGCCGCGACGGGGGCCGCCGCCGCTGATATTGGCCGGCGCTTCGCCGCTGGCGACCGTGATGTCGATGCCCATCAGGCGCTCGATGTCACGCAGCAGCCTGGCTTCGTCGGGCGCGCAGAAGGCGATGGCGATGCCGTCGCGGCCGGCGCGCGCCGTGCGGCCGATGCGGTGAACATAGGCGTCGGGCACTTCAGGCAGGTCGTAGTTGTAGACGTGGCTGACGGCCGGGATGTCGATGCCGCGGGCGGCGACGTCGGTCGCGATCAGCGTCTTGATGCTGCCATCGCGGAAGGCCTTCAGCGCCCGTTCGCGCTGACCCTGGCTCTTGTTGCCGTGGATCGAGGCGACGGAATAGCCGATGTTTTCGAGATGCTTCATCAGCTTCTCCGCACCATGCTTGGTGCGCAGGAAGACAATGGCGCGGCCATCGGGGTTCTCTGTCAGCGACTTGCGGAGCAGTTCCGTCTTGTCGTTTTTGCCACCGACGAAATGGACGTACTGCTCGACCTTGTCGGCAGCCTTGCCCGGGGGCGTGACTTCGACCTTGACGGGATCTACGAGATATTCGCCGGCGAGATCGGCGATCGCCTTCGGCATGGTGGCCGAAAAGAGCATGGTCTGGCGCTTCTTCGGCACCAGCTTGGCGATCTTGCGCAGATCGTGCACGAAGCCGAGGTCGAGCATCTGGTCGGCTTCGTCAAGCACGAGAAAACGGACGGTGGTCAGCGTGATTGCGCGGCGATTGACGAGGTCGAGCAGGCGGCCGGGTGTTGCGACGAGGACGTCGGTGCCCTTTTCGAGCTGCAGCTGCTGCTTGTTGATCGAAACGCCGCCGACGACGACATTGATGCGCAGCGGCGACTTGCGGATGAACTTCTTCAGGTTATCGGCGATCTGGTTCACCAGTTCGCGGGTCGGCGCAAGGATCAGCGTCCGGGTCGTGCGGTTGTCGGGGCGGCGCTCGTCGGCAAGCAGCTTTTCGATGAGCGGCAGGCCGAAGGCGGCGGTTTTGCCGGTGCCGGTCTGGGCAAGGCCGATCAGGTCGCGGCCTTCGAGGAGGAGAGGAATGGCTTGCTCCTGGATCGGCGTCGGCGTTTCGATGCCGAGCTGGAACAAGGTGGCGACGATCGGCTTGGAGACACCAAGCGATTCAAAATTAGTCAAGGTATAACCTTTCGGGGCGCCACAATGACTATCGCCGGAACGCACCATGCGATCCGGTTTCATTCTGGCGTCAAGAACCCCGCGTGAAGTGGGAACTTGTGAGTTGGAAAAAGCTTTCCAGCGCTTCTGGCCGCTCTTGGGAGTGCGGCGCTCTATCGAATTGCGCTTTTGTCCCTTCTTCCTGCGTCCGTATTTTCTAGCAGGGGCACGCTCACGCGGCGGCCGGAAGGGTGAAAGCTGAGCTGCATTTGGGCCAGTTCGCGTGGAAAGTCAAGTGCAGTGCACAAGAAAGCCTCCGGTGGAATTTAGTTGGGCATGACAAGCACGAAGCTTTGCGATGCGCTTTCCGCACCGTTGACGAGGATGGCGATGCGGTGCTCGCCGGGATAATAGCGCCGCGTCGTGATCGGCCGCATGGCGTGGCGGCGCCCGATTGCATGGCTTTGGCCGGGCGCGAGCGAGATCGTCTTGCATTTGAAGACCTTGGGCGAGAGCGAGCCGTCAGCCTTCACGTGATGAATGGCGTAATCGATCATCAGCGATTGCGTGGCCTCGCCGGCATTCGTCACGCGGATTTCGAAATCCAGCCCTTCGCCGAAGAGCACTTCGTCCTTCGCAAGCCGCAGTTCGCATGCGAGCGAAGCAGCCGCGCCGAAGCCGAAATTGGCAAGAGCCCGTGCGTGTCCTTTCTTCAGAAGCGTGGGCGAGGCGTGCTTCAGCAGCCAGCGGCGTTCGGGGGAGGCGCCCTCGATGTGGCCGCCGATGAAGGCTGCGACCAGATCCGGATGATCCTTGGCGATGTCGTTCAGGCTGTTGGCGACGGAACGGCGCACATAATCCTCCGGATCATCCATCAGCGCTGTCAGGATGGACAGGATCGGCGCCGGGTCTTTCACGAGCTGCGGCAGGCGCATGGCCCAGGGCAGGCGCGGCCGCGTTCCCTCGCTCGCCAGCCGGCGCACATGCCGGTCGGGATCGCCGACCCAGCCGGAGATGATGGCAAGCGCACGCTGCTGGTCGCGATCGATGAAGGGGCGGATGCCATATTCGGCCGTGAAATGCGGCGTCAGCGCCTTCAGGAGATCAAGACCGAGATCAAAATGATCGGGGCCGCGGGCGGCTATGAACTGGTTGACCGGCAGCAGCATCCAGCCGGAAAGCCCGGCCTTGCCGACCGCAGGCAAGCTTGCCTTGAGAATGGCGGCTGCCTCGGGAAAATCATCGGGAAGCGTGGCAAATAGCGCGTCGCGGATCAGGGCCGAGCGCTCCATCAGTTCCAGGGCTCCAAGGCCGTCGGTCGCCAGATGTGCGAAACGATCCCGATCGAAGGAAGGCGCGTTGGCGGCAAGGTGATCGGCCATATCGCCGACCAGCCCTTCATGCAGCAGGTTCTTGAGCGGTTCCGGCATGCTGATCCTCCCTCTGTGGGAGGATTGGCCCGGCGCCGCCGGGAGGTCAAGCGGCGCCGGATGCGGTTTCTCTATTCCGTGCAGACTTTGACGCGGTAGGGATCGCCCCAATCGTCATGCCGCCATTCGAGATGGCAATAGGACGGACGGTAATAGGTCCGGTAGACCGGATATGCACGATACGTGGGGTAGGCGGGGTAGGCAGGATAAACGGGGTAGGCGGGACGGGCAGCCTCGGACAGCAAGGCTCCGCCGACGACGCCGGCGGCAAGGCCGCCCCAGAAGGCGTCGCGCGGACGGGCATCTGCGGTGGTGGCAGTGGCGAGCGAGGCGCCGGCAAAGGTCAGCGCGATCAGGCCCGTTGCCATGGTCTTATGAAGAACGGACATGGTATTTTCCTTTCATGGTGGCTTCCATAAAGCCATGTCGAGGCTCGGCCCGGATCGCGGCGGCGAGATGGCCGCGCAAGCGCTTCCCGCATTAAATTTTCGTCATGATTTCAACGGATACCGGCTTAGAAGGGCATGAGGTCGGAGCTGGGATTCCGCCGGTTGCGCCGGCCTTTCAGGCTCGTGCAAGCCCGGACTGTCAATGTGAGACATCTTCAGCTTGGTAAGCCGGCTTGCAAAATTCCGCCACCAAAATTTATGGTTAAAACTTTGTTAAAAGCCTTGGCGTTATGGTCTTTGTAGTCGATATTTCATTTATTGCGGGAGCGACAATTTCTTGAAAGCAGCCGGGGAACTTCTGGAATTGGCTTGCCGCCGGATCGCTGATCTGGACACCCCGGCCTATGTCAAGAACAGCGAATTGCGTTATGTCGCCGTCAACGAGGCCTATGCCGATTTCCTGGGCCGCGAGATTTCCGATTTCATCGGCAGGCGGAGCCGCGAGCTCTTCGATCGTCCCGAAGAGGAGGATCGCGAGGACAAGGAACGCCGCGCGTTGGTGTTCGGCACCGAGGAAAACGCCATCTGCTTCGATGCCGCAGGCCGCCATCACGAGCGCATCCAGATCGAAAGCTTCTCTCCGTCGCCGGATCGGGCCTATGTGCTCGGCATTTTCGAACTACGCGAACAGCCGCGCCTGGCCATCGGCGGCCAGGGGATTGTTAACAACCCCGGGATTGCGAGCAACCCTGGGATTGTGAGCAACCCTGGGATTGCCGCCGATTTCGCCCGCGTGCGTGAGGCGCTGGAAAAACTCGATCATCCAATCGGCATTTTTGCGGAAGACGGACGCCCGCTGATCGTCAATGCGAGCTATCGCAACGGCGCGAAGCCTGCTGCCGCCGGCGATTCAGCCTGGGGCGAAAGCGTCAATGAACTCGACGTTCTACGCACTGTGCTTGAAGACCTGCCGGTTGCAGTCTTCGTGCGCGACGACGAGCACCGCCTGGTCTATGCCAACAAGTATTATGAGACCTTCAGCGGCAATTCCCGCTCACAGTATCTGGGAATGACCGAACATGAAATGTTCGGGCCGGAAGGTGGCGAGGCGATCTACCAGGAAAACCTGCTGGCGCTGAAGCACGGCATATCGGTGGAACTCGAGAGCGAGATGCCGAGCCAGAGCGGCCACATCTATCCGGTCATCTCACGCGTCAACCGTGTCATGACGGCGGAGGGGCGAACTTATGTCGTCGGCTCCTTCTCCGACATCTCGCCCCTCAAGGAACGCGAGAAGGCGCTGATTGAGTCGCGCAAGCAGGAAGAAATACTGCATCGGGATATCGAGAGCATCCTGCGGTCGCTGCCGGTCGGCGTGCTGATCCTCGATAACGACCACCAGATTCTCTACGTCAACGACGAATTCTACAGCATCTGGGAACTGCCGCTCGACGACCGCTTCGACGGCCGCCCTTTCCTCGACGTCATCCGCCGCAACGACGAGCTCGGGCGCTACGACGGCACGCAGACGCCGGAGGAAATCTACGCTTTCCGCAAGCATCTCTTCGAGGCCGAAGAGCCCGAGCCGATCGAACTCGGCTGGGCAGGCGGCAAATCGGTCATCTTCGACAGCCGCCGCATCTCCAACGATCGCATCCTGCTCACCTATGCCGACATCTCGGCGGTGCGGGAGCGGGAAATGGAAATCCACGAGACGCGCGCCGCACTCGAGCGGCTCGGCGAAATGATGCGCGATGCGACACATGCGATGTCGCAGGGCATCGCCATCGTCCAGGACAGCGTCATCAAGATGTCCAACGAGGCGATGGCCGACATCCTGCAAATCCCGCCTCACTATATCGAGCCCGGTCAGGGTTGGCTCGGCATGTTCGAATTCTGCGCGGCGCGCGGCGATTTCCACGATGCTGCGGACGAGATCCTGCAGGAGTGGCGCGCCAACATCGCGGCCAGGCAGCCGATTTCCACCGTCTTCCATGTCGGCGGCGAGCGCTGGGTGAACATGGATGCGACCGTCAGCAGCGGACAACACTGGGTGGCGCTTTTCACCGACGTCACGGAACTCAAGAGCCGCGAGGAGGACCTGCGCGAGCTTCTGTCGCGCGCCGAAGCGGCCGACCGCGCCAAATCCGAATTCCTTGCCAATATGAGCCATGAAATCCGCACGCCGATGAACGGCGTGCTTGGCATGGCGGAACTGCTTGCCAAGACCAATCTCGACACGCGCCAGAAGACCTTCATCGACATCATCGTCAAGTCGGGCAATGCGCTGCTGACTATTATCAACGACATCCTGGATTTCTCGAAGATCGATGCCGGGCAGATGAGACTGCGGAAAGCCGCCTTCGATATCACCGAAGCGGTGGAGGACGTGGCGACGCTCCTGTCTTCGCATGCCGCCGAGAAGAATATCGAGCTTCTGGTGCGGGCGGCGCCGGATCTGCCTGCCGCCGTGATCGGAGACGCCGGGCGTTTCCGCCAGATCGTGACCAATCTGGTCGGCAACGCCGTCAAATTCACCGAGCGCGGGCATGTCTTCGTCGATGTCGGCTTCGAGACGATCGCCGGCGGCGAGATCATGGCGAGCATCCGCATCGAAGATACGGGCATCGGCATTCCCAGCGAAAAGCTCGCATCGGTCTTCGACAAGTTCTCGCAGGTCGACGCCTCCTCGACCCGCCGGCATGAGGGAACGGGGCTCGGCCTTGCAATCACCGCCGGCCTCGTCGATCTCTTCGGCGGCTATCTCAATGTCGACAGCGAATGGGGCAAGGGTTCGATCTTCACCGTCAACCTGCCCTTCGCGGTGGCCGCTGCCCGTCTTGAGCCGAAGCCGCTGCCGATCAACGTGCAGGGCGCGCGCATCCTCGTCGTCGACGACAATGAAGTGAACCGCCGCATCCTCACCGAACAGCTTTCGCTCTGGGGCTTTGACGGCGTGGCCGCCGAGGGCGGCGGCACCGGCCTTGCCATCCTGGAGGCGGCGGCCGATCTCGGCATCACCGTCGACGCCGTCGTGCTCGACTATCACATGCCCGATATGAACGGCGCCGATGTCGCGCGCCGGCTGCGCGCCGATCCCCGCTTCGTCGAGCTGCCGATCATCTTCCTGACGTCGATGGATATTTCGGGCACGGAAAAGGAATTTGCCGCGCTGAACGGCCACGCGCATCTGATGAAGCCTGCGCGCGCCAATGTGCTGCGCAACACCGTCGTCGAAGTCGTGCGCGCCCGTCGCGTCAAGCAAGCCTCGGAAGCCGAGATCGCCCGGCTGCAGGCGGAAGCGGCCGTACCGGCGCCAGCGCCTGTAGTTGTGCCGCAGAAGCGTGCGGCCGAATTCGTCGACGTGCTCGTCGCCGAGGACAACGAGGTCAACCAGATCGTCTTCACGCAAATCCTGCAGGGGACCGGCCTTTCCTTCCTCGTCGTCGAGAATGGCGAGCAGGCGGTCGCCGCCTGGGAGCAGCACACGCCGCGCATCATCATGATGGACGTGTCGATGCCCGTCATGAACGGCCATGAAGCGACCCGAGTGATCCGGAAACGGGAACAGGGGCAGGGCCATCGCGTGCCGATCATCGGCGTCACCGCCCATGCCCTCGAAAGCGACCGCGAACTCTGCCTGGACGCCGGCATGGACGACTACATGTCGAAGCCGATCAGCCCTGAACTGCTGGAGGAGAAGATCCGGCAATGGCTCGGCAAGGACGAGCAGCAGCCGGGGCACACCAGCTACTGATCTCAGTCGAGTGACGCCGGCAAACTCTACCGGGCGAGTGGCTTGACGCCGCAGAGCATTTCGCGTTTGCCGGCGAAGCCTTTGCGGCGTTCGACGGTAAAGCCGGCGGCGATGAGATTGCGGCGTACGAAGCCGGCTGCGGCATAGGTGGCGAAGGTGCCGCCGACTGCGGTCTTTTCGGCGACGCGGCGCATCAGTTCTTCCGACCACATGTCGCCGTTGCGCGAGGGGGCGAAACCATCGAGATACCAGGCGTCGAAGCCGGGCTCTGCCGCAGCGACGCCGCCGAGTGCAGCGCCGCAGACGACGCTGAGCCTGGTCTGGGCATCGAGGTCGAGCGTGACGGTGTCGGCCGGCGTTTGCGGCCAAGCCGCCGTCAGCACCTCGCGCTCGGCGTCGATCTCCGGCCAGTGCGAGAGCGCCCGGCCGATCTCTTCACCGCGCATCGGGTGGAGTTCGAAGGAGATGAAATGCAGGTGCTGGCCGCCCGCACGCTGGAGCTTCCATTGCCGCCAGGTCTCGGCGAAGTTCAGGCCGGTGCCGAAGCCGAGTTCGCCGATCACGAATTCCTGCCGCCCGTTCCAGCGCTCCGGCAGGCCGTTGCCGGCGAGGAAGACGTGGCCGCATTCCAGCCGCCCATCGGTCTGGCAATAAAAATGGTCGCCAAAGGCCGTGGAATAGGGCATATCGCCGTTGCGCCATTCGAGCGGCTGCGGCGCGCCCGCGCCAATCTGATCGGGATTCACGTCTGTCATGGAAAAAGCCGATAGTCCGGCGCCGGTCTCAGGTCAATCGTCCTCAGAATTACTGATCGTCGGCGGTGGCATCATGGGTCTCTGGGCAGCCGTCCATGCCGAGCGCCGGGGCATCCGTACCCTTATCGCCGACGCCGGCAGGTTGGGCGAAGGTGCAAGCGGCGGCCTGCTCGGCGCGCTGATGCCGCATATGCCGGATCGGTGGTCGGAGAAGAAGAAGTTCCAGTTCGATGCGCTGGTTTCGCTCGAAGCAGACATCGCAGCGCTCGAAGCCGAGACCGGGCTTTCCGCCGGTTATGCCAGGTCCGGGCGGTTGATCCCGCTCCCGAAGCCGCATCTCAACCGCATAGCACGCGGCCATTCCGAGGATGCCGAACGCCATTGGCGGGCAGGCGAGCGCCGCTTCCACTGGCATGTGCTCGACAGGCCCGATGTAGACGATTGGGTCGAGGCATTAGCCGGCGACAGCGGCTTCGTGCACGACACGCTCGCCGGCCGTGTTGCGCCCCGCTCGTTGATCTCAGTGCTGATCGCCTTCCTCCAGCGGGCAAAACATGTGCGCATCATGGAACATGCTGTCGTCGCCGGTCTCGATCCCGATCGGGGCATGGCTGAGATCGGCGGCGAATCCATTGCCTTCCGTCACTGCATCCTGGCTGCCGGTCATCAGTCCTTTCCCCTGCTGCGGGATCTGACGCCGGGGCTGACACAGCCGCTCGGCCAACCGGTGAAGGGACAGGCGGCGCTGCTGAAAGTGGATATCGACCCGGCGCTGCCAACGATCTTTCTCGACGGGCTCTACATCGTCGCGCATGAGGGGGGACATGCGGCGATCGGCAGCACCAGCGAGAACCGTTTCGACGATCCCTTTTCGACCGATGCCCAGCTCGACGCGCTGATCGAGGCGGCGCGCGGTATCGTGCCGGCGCTTCGCAGCGCACCTGTCGTCGAGCGATGGGCGGGGCTTCGCCCGAAGGCGATCGACCGCGATCCGATGATCGGCTCCCACCCCGATCACCCGCGCCTGATCGCGCTCACCGGCGGCTTCAAGGTCAGCTTCGGCCTTGCGCATCGATTGGCGGAGGCGGCGGTTTGTATCGCAGGCGATGAACATTGCGGATTTTTGCTGCCGGAAAGCTTCGCGATTTCAGGCCACATCGCGGTGGCTTCACGTTAAACGTGAATTTCTCGCTGCTCTGCTTCGTTATTCTGTCATGCAAATCACCTATCTGCTTGCGCATCGACAGCGCCTGACACAAATGGCGCTCACTTCCTTGATGGAGGAAATTGCATGCGCTATGCCATTTGCTTCACGCCTCCGGCGAGCGACCCGCTGTCGCTCGTGGCCGCCAATTGGCTTGGCCGAAACGTGTTTTCCGGCGATGTGACGGAGCCTCCGGCCGTTCGCGGCCTCGGCATTCACGAGATCGCCTTCCATACTGCCGTGCCGCGCCGCTATGGTTTTCACGGTGTTTTGAAGGCGCCGTTCCACCTGTCTTCCGATGTGTCGGAATCTCAACTCCTGCGCGATCTTATGCGTTTCTCCGGAACCGTCCTTCCCTTCCGGATGCCGCGTCTCGAAGTCGCCAGGCTCGGCAATTTCTACAGCCTGCTACCGAACATTCCGTGTGAGCAGATCCAGTATCTCGCCTCGGCGATCGTGCAGGAATTCGACCGTTTCCGTGCGCCGCTCAGCGAAGCCGACATCGAGCGCAGCGATCCGGACGGGTTGTCGGCAGCGCAGTTCGCCAATCTGCATCGCTGGGGCCATCCTTACGTGATGGAGGAATTCCGCTTCCACATGCCGGTGACAGGCCCCATCAACGCGATCGACATGCCGCGCATCGAGCCGGCGCTGCGGACGATCTTCGAGCCCGTGTTGCGAGAGCCGATCATGGTTTCGAACGTGGCGCTGATGATCGAGGAAGGCACCGGCGGTCCCTTCCGCGTTCATTCTCTGCATCCGATGGGCAAGGTCAGCGCACGCAAGATCGCCTGAAAATCTCCGCACTAAGTATTTGTTCTGCAACGGTAAAATTCCGTTGCGCAGTTTCCGTCTCGACATTCCGGCTGCGGATGATACCGTTCCTCGTCTTTTCAGAAGGTGATTTGATGGTATCCGAGACTTATCCGCGCAATCTCGTCGGCTATGGGCGTCAGACGCCCGATCCGAAATGGCCGGACGAGGCACGCATCGCCGTGCAGTTCGTCATCAATTACGAAGAGGGGGGCGAAAGCTCGATCCTCGACGGCGACCCGGCTTCCGAAAACCTGCTGTCGGAGATCGTCGGTGCGGCGGCCTGGCCGGGCCAGCGCAACCTCAACATGGAATCGATCTACGAATATGGTTCACGTGCCGGTTTCTGGCGGCTCTGGCGGATGTTCACCGATCTCAAGGTGCAGGCAACCGTTTACGGGGTGACGCTGGCGATGGCCCGCAACCCTGAGGCCGTCGCCGCCATGAAGGAGGCCGGCTGGGAGATCGCCAGCCACGGCTACCGCTGGCTGGAATATAAGGATTTTCCCGAGGATCTGGAGCGCAAGCACATCCTCGAAGCCGTGCGCCTGCATACCGAACTCACCGGCGAGCGGCCTTACGGCATGTACCAGGGCAAGCCTTCCGACAACACGCTGCGGCTGGTTCAGGAGGAGGGCGGTTTCCTCTACTCCTCCGATTCCTATGCCGACGACCTGCCTTACTGGGTGAAGGGCGTCGACGGGAAGCCTTTCCTGATCATTCCCTACACGCTCGAAACCAACGACATGCGTTTCGCGACGCCGCAGGGCTTCAATTCAGGCGACCAGTTTTTCACCTATCTCAAGGATGCCTTCGACACGCTCTATGAGGAGGGCAAGGACGGCAGCCCGAAGATGATGTCGGTCGGCCTGCATTGCCGCCTCGTCGGGCGCCCCGGCCGCGCGGCGGCGCTGAAGCGCTTCATCGAATATGTGCTGAAGCACGACAAGGTCTGGATTCCGCGCCGCATCGAGATCGCCGAGCACTGGCACAAACACCATCAGCCGGAAGCGCTCTGATGCTGTCGCGCGAGGATTTTGTCTCCCGCTTCGGCGGCGTCTTCGAACATTCGCCGTTCATCGCCGAGCGTGCCTATGATGCCGGCAGCGTGAAGGAGCCGCTGACGGCATCAGGCGTACATGCGGCCCTTGCCGCCGTCTTCCGCGCGGCAGGCCGAGAGGAGCGCCTCGGCGTGCTGCGGGCTCACCCCGACCTTGCCGGGCGCCTGGCTATCGCTGGCGAACTCACCGAGGACAGCCGCAAGGAGCAGGCCGGCGCCGGGCTCGACCGGTTGAGCCCGGCCGAGCACGCCCGCTTCACCGAACTCAACTCGGCCTATGTCGAAAAATTCGGCTTTCCCTTCATCATCGCCGTGAAGGGGCTCGGCAAGGACGATATCCTGTCGGCCTTCGAAGCGCGGATCGGCAACAACAGGGACGACGAGTTGGCGACCGCGGCTGCTCAGGTCGAGCGGATCGCGCTGCTGCGCCTGACATCAATGCTGCCGGAGGCTGAATGAAAGAGCGGCGCGCCATCGACTATCTCAATGAAATGTATGAAGCGGCATCAGAGGCGCTGTCTTTCATCGGCGGAATGGACGAGACGGCGTTTTCCGGCGACAAGCTCACCTTCAAGGCGGTTGCCTTCTGCCATTTCACCATCGGTGCTGCAGCGTCTCGCCTGTTGGTGACGCATCCGGAATTTGCGACCGAGCATCCCACACTGCCATGGACGAAAATCTGCGGCACGGGCAACCGTATCCTCGAAGACGTCTTCGATCTCAATCCATCGGAGATATGGGAGGCGACTTATCGCACGCTGCCGGAGCTTCTTTCCGCAATCGATACTGTCCGCTACTGGCATGCCCAAGGCGAGTGAAACCATGTCCGAATACCTCGACATCCGCCCACTCACCAAATCCGCCTTTGCTCCTTTCGGCGAGGTGATCGAGGCCGATCCGGCCTCGATGCGGCTCATCAACGGCGGCACGACCGAGCGTTTCCACGCATTGGCCGTGGCGCAAGCGACGGGCGAGGGCGCGCGCGTCATCATCAATCTCTTTCGCGGCCAGCCGCGCAGCTTTCCCTATGATGTCGACATGATGGAGCGCCATCCCTTCGGCAGCCAGAGTTTTTCGCCGATTTCGGACCGTCCCTTTCTCGTCGTCGTCTCGGAGGATGAGAACGGACGCCCGGGCAGGCCGCAGGTGTTTCGCGCGCGCGGAGACCAGGGCGTGAACTACGGCCGCAATGTCTGGCATCATCCGCTGATGGCGCTCGGCCAAGCCTCCGATTTCCTGGTCGTCGACCGCGACGGGCCAGGCAACAATCTGGAGGAATTCTTCTTCGAAACCCCCTTCATCATCAAAGAGCCAGCCCTATGACCGGACTGACCACGCATGTTCTCGATACCGCTCTCGGCAAGCCCGCCGAGGGCTTGAGGATCGATCTCTTCCGGCTCGACGGCGATATCCGCATGCATCTGACGACGGTTGTGACCAATGCCGACGGCAGGGTCGACGGCGGCCCGATTCTCGTCGGCGAGAATTTCCACGTCGGGACCTACGAATTGGTCTTCCACGCCGGCGATTATCTCAGAGCCTGCGGTACGCCGCTGCCGCATCCGGCCTTCCTCGATCTCGTGCCCATCCGCTTCGGTATCGCCGATATCACGGCGCACTACCACGTGCCGCTGCTGATCTCGCCCTATGGCTATTCCACCTATCGAGGCAGTTAGATGCGTTTTGCCGCAATCGCCGATATCCATGGCAATCACCTGGCGCTCGAGGCAGTGCTTGATGACATTCGCGCGCAGGGCATCGAGGAGATCGTCAATCTCGGTGACTTCTTCAGCGGGCCACTGGAGGCCGGCCGGACGGCTGATATCCTGATGCCGCTCGGCATGACCTCGGTGCGCGGCAATCACGACCGATACCTGATCGAACAGGATCCGGCCTCCATGCATGCCTCGGATGCCGCCGCTTATCGTCAGTTGTCGCCGTCGCATCTCGACTGGGTTCGTAGCCTGCCGTTCGATACTGTCTATCGCGGTGAGGTCTATCTCTGCCATGCGACGCCGAAGGACGACAATCTTTACTGGCTGGAATCTGTTTCGCCGGAGGGTTTCGTCTTCCTGAAGCCGATCGAGGCGATCGAGGCACTGGCCGAGGGCATCGACCTGCCGCTGATCCTTTGCGGCCACAGCCACCTTCCGCGCGCTATCAGGCTTTCCGACGGTCGCCTGATCGTCAATCCCGGCAGCGTCGGCTGCGCGGCCTATGACGACGAGCTGCCCTACTACCACAAGGTGGAAGTCGGCCATCCCCTGGCGAGTTATGCCATTCTGGAAAAGACGGCGGCCGGATGGATATGGCAGTTCCGAACGGTCGCCTATGACCATAAGGCGATGTCGGCACTGGCCGCCGAAAGGGGCCGTGCCGACTGGGCGAGCGCGCTGGCAGCGGGCTGGGTGAGATAGCCGGTCGCCTTTGTGGCCGACGCACCGCTATTCTCTGTCAGCGCTGCAGTTTATTGCCGCCCGTCGATAATCGACGAGTTCACGTCGTTGATGTCGCGCTTGCCGCAGAGTGCCATGGTGATGTCCATCTCCTTGCGGATGATGCCGAGCGCCAGCGTGACGCCTTCCTTGCCCATGGCGCCGAGCCCATAGAGGAAGGGGCGGCCGATGTAGGTGCCTTTCGCGCCGAGTGCCAAGGCCTTCAGCACGTCCTGGCCGGAGCGGATGCCGCCGTCGAGGTGAACCTCGATGCGGTCGCCGACGGCATCGATGATCTTCGGCAGCATGCTGATCGAGGAGGGGGCGCCGTCAAGCTGGCGGCCGCCGTGATTGGAGACGATGATCGCGTCGGCGCCGGTATCGACGGCCGCCCTGGCATCCTCCGGATCGAGTATGCCCTTGATGATCAGCGGGCCGCCCCATTGTTCCTTGATCCAGGCGACATCCGACCAGGATAACTGCGGGTCGAATTGCTCGTGCGCGAACGTGGACACGGAGGCGACGTTGGCGACATTTTTCGCATGGCCGACGATGTTGCCGAAATATCGGCGCTTCGTCTGCAGCATATCAAGGCACCAGAATGGCCGCATCGCCATCTGCCAGAGGTGCTTCGGGGTAAATTTCGGCGGCGCCGAGAGGCCGTTGCGGAGGTCCTTGTGGCGCTGGCCGAGGATCTGCAGGTCGGCCGTCAGCACCAGCGCCGAACATTTGGCAGCCTTGGCGCGACGGATGAGATCGAGGACGAAATCCCTATCCCTCATGACGTAAAGCTGAAACCAGAAGGGTCGCGTCGTCACCGAGGCGACGTCCTCGATCGAGCAGATGCTCATGGTCGACAGGGTGAAGGGAACGCCGAATTCTTCCGCCGCGCGCGCCGCCAGCATCTCGCCGTCAGCATGCTGCATTCCTGTCATGCCGGTCGGCGCCAGCGCCACCGGCATCGACACTTTCTGGCCGATCATCGTCGTTTCCAGCGAGCGGTTGCTCATATCGACCAAAACCCGCTGGCGCAGCTTGATCTGGCTGAAATCGCTCTCATTCGCCCGATAG
The DNA here is from genome assembly GCF_003938655.1 of Rhizobium pisi. Classification (GTDB taxonomy): domain Bacteria; phylum Pseudomonadota; class Alphaproteobacteria; order Rhizobiales; family Rhizobiaceae; genus Rhizobium; species Rhizobium pisi. The sequence goes on along the minus strand of NZ_RJJT01000016.1, from coordinate 134,092 downwards.
GTAGATTCCGTCCAGGCGCCCGAATCCGCATAGTCGAAAAACATCTTGGGAACACGGCGCTGTGCGAGTTTTTTCAGATCTTCGATGGTGAGCGGAGTGGCCATGAAAGGAACCTTCACATCTGAACGCAGCTATCGGATCGGTTGGATCAGAATATCCAGGGGAATGCCGAGATGTCCATGCAACCGCCGGATCATTTCGAGTGAAAGCGCACGCTTTCCGTTGAGGATTTCGGCTATTCGTCCGCGGCTACCGAGAATGGGTTCCAGATCCTTTCGCATCAGCCCCTGTTGTTCCATCTGGAAGAGGATGGCATCGATCGGATCGGGCAGGTCGATCGGGTATCGCGCTGTTTCATAGACGTCGATAAGCGTTGCCAGAATATCGAGCTTTTCGGCTTTGGGCGAACCGTCGTTCGCTCCCCAAAGCTGCTTCAACGGCAGGAGGGCGAATCATCGTCATTGCGGATGGGTTTCAACTCATTCCTGTTCGGCCGTCTTTGGCCGTCAGGGCTTTCGACAAATTCAGCTAGGGTGCGACGGGCGGTCACCCTCATGTCGAAACCATGTCACGCTCCCATTTTGGGAGCAATGAGGATGTCATCGAAGCCCTGCTTTCAATGCGACGCCGGCCACATAGGTTTCGGCAATCGCCCGGTCGTCGCCCATGGTCTGCAAGAGGAAGAGTTCCTCGGGCAGCGTCTTGACCGTTTCCATCTTCAGCGCCATGGCCGGGGTCGCGACGGCGTTAAGGATGACGAGATCGGCTTCGGTGCCGGGGTCCAGCGTGCCGATCCGGTCGACCAGCGACAGCGCCTCGGCATTGCCGCGTGTCATCAGGTAATAGCTGTCCAGCGGGTTCAGGCGCTCGCCGAGCAACTGCTGGATCTTATAGGCCTCGTCCATGGTCCTGAGCATGGAATAGCTGGAGCCGCCGCCGATGTCGGTTGCGACACCGATACGGACCGGCTTTTCGCGGCGCGCCAGCGCCTTCAGCGGAAACAGGCCGGAGCCGAGGAAAAGGTTCGAGGTCGGGCAGTGGACGGCAACGGCGCCGGTCTCGCTCATCACATCGGCTTCGCGCTCGGAGAGATGTATGGCGTGGCCGAAGAGGCTTTTCGGTCCGAGCAGGCCGTAGCGGGCGTAGATGTCGGTATAGTCGATCGCCTCGGGATAGAGCTCGCAGGTGAATTTGATCTCGTCGTGGTTTTCCGAAAGATGCGTCTGGATGTGCAGGTCGGGAAATTCGCGGACGAGGGCCGATGTCGCTTCCATCTGCGCCGGCGTCGAGGTGATGGCGAAGCGCGGGGTGATGGCAACATGGTTGCGGCCCTTGCCGTGCCAGTCCGAAATCACCTGGCGGGTCTCGTCATACCCCATCTCGGGCGTGTCGAGCAGGCCCTGCGGGGCGTTGCGGTCCATCATCACCTTGCCGCCGACCATGCGCATGTTGCGCTTCATCGCCTCGGCGAAGAAGGCGTCGGCCGAGGTCTTGTGCACGGAGCAATAGGCGACCGCCGTCGTCGTGCCGTGGCGGATCAGCTCGTCATAGAAATGCGTGGCGATCCTTTGAGCATGGGCGCTTTCGACGAAGCGGCATTCCTCGGGAAAGGTGTAGGTGTTCAGCCATTCGAGCAGGTTGGCGGCATAGGAGGCGATGACCTGCATCTGCGGAAAATGCAGGTGCATGTCGATGAAGCCGGGCATGATCAGATGCGGGCGATGGTCAATCTCGGCCGTGCCCTCGGCCGCCTTTGCCTTGACTTCGGCATAAGGGCCGGCAGCCGCGATCAGCCCGTCCTCGATCAACAGGCCGCCGTCCTCCTCGTAGAGGTAGCTTTGGCTGTCGGTGAGACCAAGCGGCGCGCGATGGAAGGATAGGAGGCGGCCGCGCAGGAGTGTTGTCGTCATTCTTTTTTGCCTTCGACTGCGCTTTCGAACCACGCGACGAGCAGCTTGCGTTCATCAGGCGTGATATCGGTCACGTTGCCGGGCGGCATGGCATGGCTGCGGCCCGCCTGTATATAGATTTCGCGGGCATGAGCGGCGATTTCCGCGTCGTTTTCGAGTATTACGCCCTTCGGCGGCCGCACGATACCCTCATAGGCCGGCTCGGCCGCATGGCACATGGAACAGCGCGTCGAGACCAGTTGCTTGACGGCCGGAAAGTGCGGATCGCCGGCGAATTGCTGGAAGGCGGGTGCGACGGCTGCCGCATCCGTTTCGCCGGTCAGCAGCTTCGGTGCGGTCGAAAGCCACATGATCAGGATGAAGAGGATGACGGTGACGATCCAGGTCCAGGTCGGCCGCCCTTTCCTTGCATGCGTGGTGTTGAACCAGTGGCGGATGGTGACGCCCATCAGGAAGACCAGCGCGGCGATCAGCCAGTTGAACTGCGTGCCGAAGGCCAGCGGATAATGGTTCGACAGCATGAAGAAGATGACGGGCAGCGTCAGGTAGTTGTTGTGCAGCGAACGCTGCTTGGCGATCTGTCCGTATTTGGGATCGGGCGTGCGGCCGGCAATGAGATCGGCAACGACGATCTTCTGGTTGGGGATGATGATCATGAAGACGTTGGCCGACATGATCGTCGCGGTGAAGGCGCCGAGATGCAGGAAGGCGGCGCGGCCGGTAAAAAGCTGCGTGTAGCCCCAGGCCATGAAGACGAGCACGGCATAGAGCACCGCCATCAGTCCCCAGGTGTTTTTCCCAAGCGGGGATTTGCAGAGCAGGTCGTAGACGATCCAGCCGAAGGCAAGCGATGCCAGCGAGATCAGGATCGCGACGGGCGGGGTGATGTCGAGCACGTGCCGATCGATGAGGAAGAGGTCGGCGCCGCCGTAGTAGACGATGCAGAGCATCAGGAAGCCGGAAAGCCAGGTGAAGTAGCTCTCGTATTTGAACCAGGTCAGGTGCTCCGGCATCTGGGCGGGCGCCACCAGATACTTCTGGATATGGTAGAAGCCGCCGCCGTGGACCTGCCATTCCTCGCCATAGGCTCCGGGCGGCAGATGCGGGCGTTTCACCAGGCCGAGATCGAGCGCGATGAAATAGAAGGACGATCCGATCCAGGCGATCGCGGTGATGACATGGAACCAGCGTGCCGCGAAGGCCAGCCATTCCCATGCTATGGCATATTCATACATCGAGTTCCCCTATCTTCCTCCGACTCGCGACATTGCGGAAATTTTGGCGGGGAGGGAAGAGGAGATTGCAGGACTGCACATGCGCCTGGCTTCTGCAACGGCGGCAAGGCCAAGGCTGCCGGCCGCGACCGCATCGTCGATCCCTATTGCGTGCCTAAAAGCTGCCGAGAAGACTGTGCATTATCTCCGGCTTATACTTGATCTGCTCATTGAGCAGATCTTGAAACCGTAGTGGCTAGATTACAGTTATGTTGCAGGCCGCCGGAATAAAATAAGAACCGTTGGATATCGGCGGCGCATTCATCGACGGAGAAGATGCTCATGCGCAGTATTCTGACGTGTGTGATGATTGCGTATGCGTCGCTGGCGACGGCTCACGACGCACCTTCGGGGTGGAGTTATGACCCCTATTGTTGCAATGGCGACAGTCATAATGGCGACTGCCAGATGATCCCTTCCAAAAGCGTGGCGGTGACGCCAGGCGGGTATCGTGTGACGCTGCTGCCGGGCGACCACCGGCTGGTCACGCATGCCCACGTCTTCCTGCTGCCGATGACGAAGGCGATGCAATCCGGCGACAACGACTATCATCTCTGTCTGTTCCCGAACGAGGATACGCCGCGCTGCTTCTATGCGCCGGAGATGGGCTACTGAAACAGGACCAAAGATCGGGCCCGGCCAGGTGCCGAGTCCGATCTCTAGCTCTTCGTTGTCGCATCTTTTCCGGCTAGGCTCATCTCATCGAGGATCCAGTTGCGGAAAGCTTTGATCTTCGGCACGTTGCGGCGGTTTTCGGGGTAGACCAGCCAATAAGCCTTGCCGTCGCTGAGGGTGAGTTCGAAGGGCTGGTAGAGCCGGCCGAGCGCGATCTCGCCCGCATAGAAGGCCGGGTTGAGGATGGCGACGCCATGGCCGGCCATCGCCGCATCGGCTTCCACGGCCTGGGAGCCCAGCTGGTTGCGCGGGCGCTGGTCGAGATCCGTCTCAGTGACGCCGGCTGCCTCGAACCATTGTTTCCACCAGGGGTCGCCGGCGTCGAAGAGGTCGAATTTCAGAAGATCGCGCGGCTCCCGAATGCCACCCTTCGACTCCGCCAGCTTCGGGCTCAACATTGGCGTGAATTCCAGGCCCATCAGCCGGTGCAGCGTCAGTCCCGGCCAGTCGCCGTCACCCCAGCGGATGCCGACATCGATCTGCTCGCGGGTGAAATCGATGATGTCGGAGGTCGCCTGAAAACGCACCGCGATCGCCGGATGTTTGAGGTGGAAGGAGCCGAGGCGCGGCGCCAGCCATTTCGAGGCGAAGGTATGGGTCGAGCTGATGGCCAGCGTGCCCTCGACGCTGTCGCGCGCCGTCGCCACCGCGTCATGCAGCAGGGCGAAGGCTTCGGTCACCTTCGGCGCAAGCCGCTCGCCGGTATCGGTCAATGCGATCTGGCGCGGCCGGCGCAGGAAGAGCTGCTCGCCGACATTCTCCTCCAGCAGCTTGATCTGGTAGCTAACGGCCGTCTGCGTCATGCCGAGTTCGTCGCCCGCCTTGGTGAAACTGCCGAGCCGGGCGGCGGCCTCGAAGACGCGCAGCGCATTCAGCGGAAATTGTTTCGAGAGTTTCATGGATAAGTTCTCTTGATGCAGACAGACGGTCGTTCGATTGGAATTGCAGCATTTTTGGCAGCAGACTGCAACACATACCATCAATCTGACGAGGTGATGTCATGGATTGCCAAGCTATCGACCAGAGCCGCCCGCAGCCGACCATCGGGATTTTTCAGCGCATCGGTGGCAGGTTGGCGCGGATCTGGCGCATGCCCAGGCTCGATCTCGACACGGCGCCGGACCGGGTCAAGCGTGATCTCGGTTTCCTCGACGGGCGCGATCCCTATTACGAGGACGAATGCAGGCGGTAGGCCGCGAGCGCCGTCAGGATTTCGGCGGCGGTCATGGCGGCGATCACTTCGGGGCGTTTGTCCCTGACGGCGGAGCCGCCGATCGGCAGCGTCAGCCGCTCCATCCAGCCACGCTCGCCGCCGCCTTCGCGGGAAAGCCAGCTTGCGAAGGTGGCGCGCTTGGTCGATGAGCCGATCATGCCGATATAGGCGAGATCGGTCCTTTCCAGCGCCTCGCGGGCGATCAGAAAATCCAGCGCGTGGTCATGGGTCAGGATGACGACCGCCCCACCGCCGGGAATATCCTTCACCAGCGCCTCCGGCATCGGCACCAGCCGGGTCCTGGTTTCATCAGGCAGGTTGGCGAGCTCTTCCTGCCTGGTTTCGACGACCGTCACCGATAGCGGCAGCGGCGCAAGTGCTGCCGCCAGCGCCCGGCCGACATGGCCGGCTCCGAAGAGAAAGATTTCTGGCAGACGCTCGATCTCGCCGGCAAGCCTTGCATCGAGCTCATCTTTCACCGCCTCCGTCAGCCGCCGAAACCGCAACTGCGTACGTCCGCCGCAGCACTGGCCGATCTCCGGGCCGAGCGGAATGTCCATCGCGGGCACCCCGCCAGTTCCGGCCAGCATCTCCCGCGCATTCCGGATCGCCATGAATTCAAACTGCCCGCCACCGATCGTGCCCCACAGCGTGGTCGGCGATACGAGCATGAAGGCCCCGGCCTCGCGCGGGGTTGAGCCTTGCGTGCCTGTGATGTCGATGAGGATGCTGTCGGGGTGGGCGGCGAGGAACGTGGGGAGGTCGGTCATGGGTGGAAGGCCGATGAGCGGGTGGGTGTGGCACCCCCCTCTGTCCTGCCGGGCATCTCCCCCACAAGGGGGGAGATCGGCATGAGGCGCGGGCCTCCCGGAACTGGGAAGCGGTCGCGTAGAGTTTTAAAATGTGATGTCAGAATATTGAGGTGTGGTGCGTTCCGTTTTGCCGATCTCCCCCCTTGTGGGGGAGATGTCCGGCAGGACAGAGGGGGGTGCCGCCCGCTCTGCCGGTCCTGCTCAAGCAACAAACCAGCCGGACGCCTTTTCATCCTACACCCGCTTCATCCGCTCCACCGCCATCAGCACCCGTTCCGGCGTCGCCGGCGCATCGAGCCTCGGGCAGACCTTGTAATCCGCGACACTCGCCACCGCCATCGACAGCGCCTCCAGCACCGAGATCGCCAGCATGAGGGGTGGTTCGCCGACGGCCTTGGAGCGGCCGATGGTGGCTTCGGCGTTTTCAGACCATTCGGCAAGCCGCACGTTGAAGATCTTCGGCCGGTCGGAGGCGAGGGGGATCTTGTAGGTGGAGGGGGCATGCGTGCGCAGCCGCCCCTTGTCGTCCCACCAGAGCTCTTCCGTCGTCAGCCAGCCCATGCCTTGGACGAAGGCGCCCTCGACCTGGCCGAGGTCGATCGCCGGGTTCAGCGAGCGGCCGACATCGTGGAGGATGTCGGTGCGGTCAATCAGATATTCGCCGGTCAGCGTGTCGATCGAGACCTCGGTGCAGGCGGCGCCATAGGCGAAATAATAGAAGGGCGTGCCGCGGCCGGCCTTGCGGTCCCAGTGGATCTTCGGCGTCTTGTAGAAGCCGGCGGCCGACAACTGGACGCGGGCGAAATAGGCCTGCTTGATGAAGTCGGGAAAGGGGATCTCGCTTTCGCCGACACGCACGCGGTTCGGCAGGAAGACGACATCGGAGGGCGTTACATTCCATTTCTCGGCGGCAAACGCCACCAGCCGTTCCTTGATCTGGCAGGCGGCGTCATAGGCGGCCATGCCGTTGAGGTCCGAGCCGGAGGAGGCGGCCGTCGCCGAGGTGTTCGGCACCTTGGCCGTCGTCGTCGCGGTGATCTTCACCCTGTCGATATCGACCTGGAAGCTGTCGGCCAGCACCTGCGCCACCTTGGTATAGAGGCCCTGGCCCATCTCGGTGCCGCCATGGTTCAGGTGGATCGAGCCGTCCTGGTAGATATGGACGAGGGCGCCGGCCTGGTTGAAGGCGGTCATGGTGAAAGAGATGCCGAATTTCACCGGCGTCAGCGCGATGCCTTTTTTGATGTAGCGGCTGTCGCGGTTGAAGGCGATGATGGCGTTGCGCCGGCTCCGGTATTCAGCAGTCTCTTCCAGATCCTCGACGACGCGGGCGATGATATTGTCCTCGACCTCCTGGTGGTAGGGGGTGAGCGTGCGCCCGGAGCCCGGCTGTCCGTAGAAATTCAGCTTGCGGATATCGAGCGGGTCCTTGCCGACGGCATAGGCGATCTCCTCGATGAAGCGCTCGGCGCCGAGCATGCCCTGCGGGCCGCCGAAACCGCGGAAGGCGGTGTTGGAGACCGTGTGGGTCTTCAAGGGCTTCGACGTCAGATGCACATGCGGATAGAAATAGCTGGAATCGGCATGGAAGAGGGCGCGGTCGGTCACCGGTCCCGACAGGTCGGAAGAGAAACCGCAGCGCGCCGCGTAAGTGGCGTCGACCGCGTGGATGCGGCCCTCGGCGTCGAAGCCGAGTTCGTAATCGACGAGGAAATCGTGGCGCTTGCCGGTGGCGCTCATGTCCTCGTCGCGGTCGGGACGGAACTTGATCGCGCGGGCGAGCTTCTTGGCGGCAATCGCCGCAAGGGCTGCGAACTGGTTGCCCTGCGTCTCCTTGCCGCCGAAGCCGCCGCCCATGCGGCGCACGTTCACGGTCACGGCGTTGGAGGGGATATCAAGGACATGGCCGACGATATGCTGGATCTCGCTCGGATGCTGCGTCGAGGACCAGACGGTGACCTCGTCGTCCTCGCCGGGGATCGCCACGGCGATATGGCTTTCGAGGTAGAAATGCTCCTGGCCGCCGATGCGCATCTGGCCTCTCAGCCGCCTCTCGGCGTTCGGCATCTCCGTTTCCGGCTCGCCGCGGTGCAGTGTCATCGGCGTGATGACAAGCGGGCTGCCGTTGGCGAGCGCCCCGTCGATATCACTCCAGTGCGGGAGATCGCGGTATTCGATCTTCGCCAGCCGCGCGGCGCGGCGGGCGGCGTCGCGCGTTTCGGCGATGACGGCAAAGATCGGTTGGCCGTGGAACTGAACCAAAGTTTCGGCGAGCAGTGGCTCGTCATGGCTGCCGTTGGAGCTGACGTCGTTGACGCCGGGCACGTCCTTGCCGGTGAAGGCCCAGACGACGCCGGGATAGGCGGCGACCTCGGAAAGGTCGATGCTGAGGATTTCGGCATGCGCCCGGTCGGAAAGGCCGAGGGCGCCGTGCAGGAGGCCTGCGGGTTCGGGAATATCGTCGATATAATCGGCGGTTCCGGTGACGTGCTTATGCGCTGAATCATGGCGCAGCGAGCCGTGCATGGGGCCTGATATGATGGCCTTGCGGTCTTCGAAGGTGGACTTGTCCATTAGATGAGGCCTCCGCGAAGGGAGTTATGGAATGCGGCGGCTACTCCGCACCCCCTCATTCCTGTGCTTGTCACAGGAATCCAGCCACGGTGCCTCTGCGCCGTGAATGACTCATATGACGCTGAGGAAAAGTCTCCCGCGCCCAAGGACTTGGGCGCGCTGGATTCCTGTGACAAGCACAGGAATGAGGGAGAGGAGGAGACCGCGACGGCCCCCATCAAAGTTTGTATTCCGGGCGTTCTGACCAATGCGTCCATCACGCCACCTCCTCGAACCGCTTCAGCTCCGCCGGTGCGCCCACCGTTTCCAGATAGAACCGCGTCAGCAAGTTCTTTGCCGTCAATTGCCGATATTCCGCCGTGGCGCGCCAGTCGGTGAGCGGCTGGTAATCGGCGTCGAAGGCGGGGCGGGCGGCCTCTATCGTTGCTTCCGCCCAGGGTTTGCCGATCAGTGCGGCCTCCACGTTGTGGGCGCGTTTTGGCGTTGCCGCCATGCCGCCGAAGGCGATGCGGATGGCGGTGACGATCTCGGCGTCGTCGAGCGTCAGCAGGAAGGCGCCGAGGACGGCAGTGATGTCTTCATCGCGGCGCTTGGTGACCTTGTAGGCGGCAAAGCGGCTGGTTTCCTTGGGATAGGGCACGAAGACGCTTTCGACGAATTCGCCGGGCCTGCGGTCCTGCCTGCCATAGGCGATGAAGAACTCTTCGAGCGGTATCCTGCGCTGGCCTTGCCGGGAGCGCAGCGTCAGCGTCGCGCCGAGCGCGATCAGCGGGGGCGGGCTGTCGCCGATCGGCGAGCCGTTGGCGATATTGCCGCCGATCGTGCCCATGTTGCGCACCTGTTCGCCGCCGATGCGGTCGATCAACCGCCCGAGCGCCGGGATCTTTTTGGAGATCGCCGCAAAGGCGCTGCTATAGCTGACGCCGGCGCCGAAGGTGACGCCGTCCTCGCTCTCCGTGATAGACTGCAGTTCGCTCAGGTGATTGATGAAGACGACAGGGCCTAGCCGCTTCATCTGTTTCGTCACCCAGAGACCGACATCCGTCGCGCCGGCGACGACGGTCGCCTCGGGCTCCTGCGACAGGATTTCCGCGAGCGCCTGGACCGAGGCCGGCACGATCAGCCGGTCTTCACCGTTCCCAATCCTGATGGTGCCGCTCGCCTGCATTGCCCAGAGCCGGGCGACGATTTCCGACCGCGTCCGCTCCAGCGGATCGAAGAGCGCGCTCGGCCGCATCCGGCTCACCTGCTCGGCCGCCTTGACGATCGGCTCGTAGCCCGTGCAGCGACAGAGATTGCCCTGCAGCGCCTTTTCGATTTCCTGACGGTTGGGCTTTTCCTTCATCAGCCACAGGCCATAGAGCGACATGACGAAGCCGGGCGTGCAGAAGCCGCATTGCGAGCCATGACAATCCACAAGCGCCTGCTGCACGGGGTGCAGCGCGCCGTCCCTGCCGGCGAGATGCTCGACCGTCACCACATGCGTGGCATGCAGCGAACCCATGAAGCGGATACAGGCATTGACGGATTCATAGGCGAGCTTGCCGTCGGCCAGCCGCCCGACAAGCACGGTGCAGGCGCCGCAATCGCCTTCCGCGCATCCTTCCTTGGTGCCCGTCAGGCGTCGCTTCAACCGCAGGAAATCGAGAAGTGTCTCGGTCGGCTTGATATCGGTCAGCGCGATGTCTTCGCCATTCAGGATGAAGCGGATGCTGTCGTTCATGATATTCCCGGTTATTTTTTCCAAATGGTTAAGCCGCCGTCCAGCCACCGTCAATCGAGATATGCGTTCCCGTCACCTGGCGGGCGGCATCGCTCGCGAGATAGAGCGACAGCGCGCCGATCTCCTCCGCCTTGACGAATTCACGCGTCGGCTGCGCCTTGAGGATGACTTCGCTTTTCACCTGCTCCTCGGTCATGCCGCGCGCCTTGGCGGTGTCGGGTATCTGCTTCTCGACGAGCGGCGTCAGCACGTAGCCGGGGCAGATGGCGTTCACGGTCACGCCGAATTCGGCAAGTTCAAGTGCTGCCGTCTTCGTCAGGCCTAATATACCATGTTTCGCCGCAACATAGGCGGATTTGAAGGGAGAGGCGACGAGCCCGTGGGCCGAGGCGATGTTGATGATGCGGCCATGCTTCCTGGCCTTCATCAGCGGGATGGCGGCGCGCATGGTGTGGAAGGAACTGGACAGATTGATCGCGATGATCTGGTCCCATTTCTCGATCGGGAAATCCTCGATCTTCTCGACATGCTGGATGCCGGCATTGTTGACGAGGACATCGACGGTGCCGAACGTCTTCGCCGCGGTTTCGATCAGGTCGGCGATTTCGGCGGGCTTGGTCATGTCGGCCGGATGATAGATCGCCCGGCCCTTCGACAATGATTCAAGCCGCGCGACGATCGTCTTGATTTCATCGGCATTTCCGAAGCCGTTGATGACGATGTTGTCGCCCGTTTCGGCAAAGGCGGTGGCGATCGCAAGGCCGATGCCGCTGGTGGAGCCGGTGACGACGACTGATCTGCTCATGCTGTTCTCTCCTGACATCGATGCTGCGTTGCAACGTTATGGCGAGGTTATGCCCAAAGCCGGCAGGCTGGCAATTCCGCTTTATTCGCTTTTCTCGCCCGCATCCGTGTCCTATTGATTTGTCACGATAATCGACATCGAGCATTTCCGTTTTTCTCCGAATCGCGGAAATGCTCTATCTCTTTGTTTCACGCAATTCCGGACGCAAAACCGCTGTACACTTTTGCTGGAATTGCTCTAGCGGGAGGGGTTTCATGAGCGGATATGTTCTGGCGATCGATCAGGGGACGACGTCGACGCGGGCGATTGTTTTCGATGGAGACATGCGCGTCGCCGGCAAGGGCCAGAAGGAATTCAGCCAGATCTATCCACGCTCCGGCTGGGTCGAGCATGATCCCGAGGAGATCTGGGCTTCAGTGATCTCGACCGTCAACATGGCGTTGCGCGATGCCGATATCGAAGCCAAGGATGTGGCGGCACTCGGCATTACCAACCAGCGCGAGACGGTTGTGGTCTGGGAGCGCGAGACCGGCCGGCCGATCCAGAACGCCATCGTCTGGCAGGACCGGCGCACGGCAAGCTATTGCGACAATCTTAAGCGGCAGGATCTGGAGCGGGTTTTCACCAAGAAGACCGGTCTCATCCTCGATCCCTATTTTTCCGGCACCAAGCTCTCCTGGATGCTCGCCAATGTGAAGGGCGCGCGGGCACGCGCTGCGAGGGGCGATCTCTGCTTCGGCACGATCGACACTTTCCTGATCTGGCGGCTGACGGGCGGCAAGAGCTTCGTGACCGATGCCACCAACGCCTCGCGCACACTGATGTACAACATCGCCGAAAACACTTGGGATGAAGACCTGCTCGATATTCTGAGAGTGCCCGCCGCTATGCTGCCAGAGGTCAAGGATTGCGCCGCCGATTTCGGCACGGTCGATCCTGGCCTTTTCGGTGCTGCGATCCCGATCCTCGGCGTTGCCGGCGACCAGCAGGCGGCGACGATCGGCCAGGCCTGCTTTGCGCCGGGCATGCTGAAATCGACCTACGGCACCGGCTGCTTCGCCCTCCTCAACACCGGCGCCGACATGGTGCGCTCGAAAAACCGGCTGCTGACCACGATCGCCTATCGCCTGAACGGCGAGACGACCTATGCGCTGGAGGGGTCGATCTTCATCGCGGGTGCCGCCGTGCAGTGGCTGCGCGACGGGCTCGGCATCATCGGCAAGGCCGGCGATACCAACGAACTCGCCGAAAGGGCCGATCCGACGCAGGAGGTCTATCTCGTACCGGCGTTCACCGGCCTCGGCGCGCCGCACTGGGATGCCAAGGCGCGCGGCGCGATCTTCGGGCTGACGCGCAACAGCGGCCCGGCGGAACTTTCCCGCGCCGCACTGGAAGCCGTCTGCTACCAGACCCGCGACCTGCTCGATGCCATGCAGAAGGACTGGAAGAACGCCGCCGAGGACACCGTGCTGCGCGTCGACGGCGGCATGGTCGCCTCCGACTGGACGATGCAGCGGCTCGCCGATCTTCTCGACGCTCCAGTCGACCGCCCGGTGATCCTGGAAACGACCGCGCTGGGCGCCGCCTGGCTTGCCGGCAGCCGGGCAGGGGTGTGGCCGGACAGAGAGAGCTTTTCGGCGACGTGGAAACGGGACCGGCGCTTCGAGCCCGACATGGATGAGAAGACCCGTGCTGCCAAGCTCAAGGGCTGGAAGAATGCGGTCAAGCGCACGCTGAGCGAGATGTGAGGGTGGAATGATTCCGGAGGTGCCGGGCTATTCCTTCAGCCATGGCGTCGCCGTGCTCCAGAAGATCACGTTCGCGCCGAGATAGTCTTGCGCAAAGGCGGTGAATTCGGCCTTGGTGAAGGGCTTCTTCGTCGCCGGGTTCTTATAGGTCAGCGTCGGCTCCTGCACGGCGAGGCCGACATAGGCAAGTTTGCCCTTATATTTGTTGAAGAACGGGTAGGAATTCTTCATCTGCGCCTTGCGGTTCGGCACAATATCAGGCCCGCCGAGGCCGACATTGTTCTTCGCCGCGAAATCGAAGAGACGGCCCATGTAGTTGTGGTCGTTTTCCCACTCGCAGGGCCAGAAGTTCACATATTGCACGACCATGGACTTTGCGAAGGCCTTGCGGGCGAAGGCGAGGTTTTCCATCTCCGCCGAAAAATAGGCATCACAGGAGAACCCCTTCGGTTCGCGCTTGGGGTCAAGATCGATCGCCGTTTCCGGCAGGTTGATACCGTAGACCCGGCCGTCGAATTTTTCGGCGAGCGCCTTTAGCAGCGCTTGATAGCGGGCGCGCACTTCAGGGTTCCATTGCTGGGCGACCCAGCCGGAACCGACAGGTTTGTTTTCGCCAGGATTGTCGAATTGCGGGGTGAGGCCGTCGCCATATTCCGGTTCGGTCAACATATAGTCGGGGATATTCCGCGCTTTCGGATCGAAGAAGCGGTCCTGCACCTGGATGAAGAGCTTCTTGTTCAGTGCCTCGGCGATGGCGAGGTCTTGCTCGATGGCCGAGAAATCATATTGGCCCTTCGCCGGTTCCAGGCTTTTCCAGTTGTAGACGACCTGGACGCCGCCGATGTCGGGCCGGGCGAGCATGGCCTTTATGGCTTCGAGATTGCCGGAGCTCGTGTAGAGGAAGTTTTCCGGGGCGGAGGCCGCATCGGCAACCCGCATCGGCAGGAAGAGGGCGGCAAGGGCGACGAGAAATCTCTGAGATTTGTGCATGGGGTTCTCGCATGAAAAGGTGATGGAAATGCCGACAGCTCTCCGGGTCAAAAAAGGCAACTCCATGGCTAATAGGGGCGCGGCTCGCAGGGGCGCTCAAGCGTGGTGCTTACAACCACCGATAATTTTTTGATGCGGCCTGTCGGGTAAGCGGTTACTCCTTCGTCATTCGGAAAGAGGAGTGATCGATGCTTTACGCAATCCTTTGTTACGCCCATGAAGAAACCGTCTTCGCCTGGACCAAGGAGGAAGAGGCGGCCGTCATGGAAAAGCTCTACGCCGTGCAGGAGCCGCTTGCCAAAGCCGGCAAGCTCGGCCCCGTCGGTCGGCTGATGCCGACGACCGCGGCGACCACAGTGCGCAAGGGCAAGGACGAGGCTCTCGTCATCGATGGGCCTTTTGCGGAAACGAAAGAGGCGCTTCTCGGCTTCTACGTGATTGATTTCGATACGCTTGAGGAGGCGGTCGCCTTCTCGAAACAGCTTTCGTCAGTCAATCCCGGTTCCACCTCTTACGAAATTCGGCCTTTCTACGTGTTCAGGCCGGGAGATGCTGCATCATGACCGACATTGCCTGGATCGACCTCGCGCTTGCCTCTGCCCGCCCGAAGGCGCTCGGTGCGCTGCTGCGCTATTTCCGCGATCTCGATACCGCGGAAGAGGCGTTCCAGGAGGCATGCCTGAGGGCGATCCGCACCTGGCCGGAGAAAGGGCCGCCGCGCGACCCGACGGCCTGGCTCATTTTCGTCGGGCGCAACAGCGGCATCGATGCCGTGCGCAAGCGGTCAAAGCTCCAGGCTTTGCCGGATGAGGATACGATCTCCGATACCGAGGACGCCGAAAGCGATATCGCCGAGCGGCTTGATGATTCCAACTATCGCGACGACATCCTGCGGCTTCTTTTCATCTGCTGTCATCCCGATCTGCCCGCGACCCAGCAGATCGCGCTGGCGCTGCGCATCGTCTCCGGCCTTTCGGTGCAGCAGATCTCACGCGCCTTCTTGGTGTCCGAAAGCGCCATGGAGCAGCGCATCACACGGGCCAAGGCGCGCGTCGCCAAGGCAGGCGTGCCATTCGAAACGCCGAGCCCGCAGGAGAGGGCGGAGCGGCTTTCGATCGTCAGCACGATGATCTATCTCATCTTCAACGAGGGCTACAGCCAGGCCGATCCCAAGCGCGAGGCGGCGGCCTTCAGCGACGAGGCGATCCGGCTTGCACGCCTGATGCTGCGCAGCTTTCCCTCCGAACCGGAGCTGATGGGGCTGCTTGCAATGATGCTTCTGCAGATCTCGCGTCGGCAGGCACGCTTCAGCGCCGAGGGTGAAATCGTGCTGCTCGAGGATCAGGACCGCTCGCTCTGGAACCAGCCCTTCATCAACGAGGCCCTGGCGCTGCTCGACAAGGCGCTGCGCCACCGCCGGCCCGGGCCTTTCCAGCTTCAGGCGGCGATTGCCGCGATTCATTCCCGGGCAAAACGGGCTGAAGATACCGACTGGGTCGAAATCGATCTGCTCTATCGCGCGCTGGAACGTATCCAGCCATCCCCTGTCGTCACGCTCAATCGGGCGGTGGTGATTTCCAAATTGCAGGGGCCGCAGGACGCGCTCGATCTGGTCGATCCGCTCGGCGAGAAGCTCGACGGCTATTTCTATTATCATGGCCTGCGCGGCAATCTCTTAAAGCAACTCGGCCGCAACGGCCAGGCGCGCGAAGCCTTCGACCGCGCCATCGCGCTTGCCCAGTCTGCGGCGGAGGCCGCCCATATTCGTCACCAGATCGACAAGATGCAGGAAGATGCCGCGCGGCCGATCGCAAAATAATTCGGCGTGCTGTCGGAACGTTGAACGTCCACGCGTCCTTGCGACAACCTGATACGAAACAGGTTTCATTCAAACGGAGAGATGTTGAAATGACCGCCAGCACGCAGCATGAACTTGTCCTCGTTCGCGAATTCGACGCACCGCGGGAGAAGATCTACAAGGCATGGACCGATCCGGACCTGCTGAAGCAGTGGTTCGTGCCGCGCCCCTGGGGCGTGGCGGAAGCGACGCTCGACGTCCGCCCCGGCGGTTCCAACGTCATCGTCATGCAGGATCCCGAGGGCAATCAATACCCGAACCGCGGCGTCTATCTCGAAATCATCGAGAGCGAAAAGATCGTCTTCACCGATGCCTATACCAGCGCCTGGGTGGCGTCGGAAAAACCTTTCTTCACGGGCATCATCCTGCTCGAGGAACTCGGCAACGGCAGGACGAAATACACCGCCAAGGCGCTGCACTGGCGCGCTGAAGACAAGGAAGCGCACGAAAAGATGGGCTTCCACGAGGGATGGGGTAAGGCGGCGGACCAGCTGGCGGAACTGCTGGCGACGATGTGAGCGACGGGGACGGCGCGGTGAAGGCTGCGCCGTTCCGACGCTTCAAGTGCTGTGTGAGGCCGCTTGGAAGATGATTCCGCCGATGCCTCGAACTCGTTGAATTCAGATTCGAATTGCGGTCCGGGCGCGTCCTGCGGTTAATGCCAAAGTCATCACGCTGCTATCGAGATTCTCGAACATTCCGTTCCAGAGTTTGTATTTGCGTTCGCCCCTGTCGATCCTTATCTCCGGGCTGAATTCAACGGGATGCCGACAATGGAACTGGGTCTTTATACGTTTGCGGACGTCAATCCTAACCCCTCTCGCAGCAAGGGAGTGGAAGGGGCTGAGCGGCTGAAGCATCTGATCGAGGAGATCGAGCTTGCCGACCAGGTGGGGCTCGATGTCTTCGGGCTCGGCGAACATCACCGGCCGGACTATGCGGCATCCGCTCCTGCGGTGGCGCTGGCGGCGGCCGCGGTCAAAACGAAGAACATCCGGCTGACCAGTGCAGTCACTGTGCTCTCCTCGGACGACCCGGTGCGTGTCTTCCAGCAGTTCTCGACGCTTGACCTGATCTCCAACGGCCGCGCCGAAATCATGGCGGGGCGTGGCTCCTTCATCGAGTCCTTCCCGCTGTTCGGCTACAATCTCGAAGATTACGACCAGCTTTTCGAGGAGAAGCTCGATCTGCTGCTGGCGCTGCGCGACGGTGAGACGGTCGATTGGAAGGGCGAGCTTCGCGCGCCGATCAACGGGCGAGGCGTTTATCCCCGGCCGCTGCAGGATCCGCTGCCGCTCTGGATCGCCGTCGGCGGTACGCCGCAATCGGTGGCCCGCGCCGGCGCCCTCGGCCTGCCGGTGGCATTGGCGATCATCGGCGGTGAGCCCCGTCGTTTTGCCCCGCTCTTCGATCTCTACCGCGAGGCGGCGCGCCGGGCAGGGCAGGACCAGGGGAAGCTGAAGACTAGCATCAACGTTCACGGCTTCGTCGCCGATACGATGGAAGCGGCGGCCGACCAGTTCTACGGACCGCAGGCCGAAGTGATGAACCGCATCGGCCGCGAGCGTGGCTGGGGGCCGACCAGCCGGGCGCATTTCGACATGTCGCGCGGGCCGAATGGCGCGCTCTTCGTCGGCGATCCCGAAGTGGTGGCCGAAAAGATCATCGCTCATCACGCGCTTTTCAAGAACGATCGCTTTCTGCTGCAGATGGCCATCGGCCTGATGCCGCATGATCAGATCATGCGTGGCATCGAGCTCTACGGGACGAAAGTGGCGCCGATCGTCAGAAAGGCATTGACTGAAAAGGGCGAAGAGGCGAAAGCCTCAGCTTGAGGCGGCCGCGGTCGCCCTGCGCAAGGCCGGAACAGACGAATGGTTATCGCAAACGACGACGAACTGGCAAAGCTCAAGGAGATTGGCCGCATCTGCGCCAACGCCATCCAGGTAATGGCAGCGGCGATGGAGCCCGGCATGACGACGCTGGAGCTCGACGAGATCGGCCGCAAGGTGCTCGAGGGCTCGGGCGCGCGCTCGGCGCCGGAGTTCTGCTACCAGTTTCCGGGCGCGACCTGCATCAGCATCAACGAGGAAATCGCCCACGGCATTCCGGGCGCGCGCGTCATCCGCGCCGGCGACCTCATCAACATCGACGTCTCGGCGGAGAAAGACGGCTTCTTCGCCGATACCGGCGCCTCCTTTGCGGTGCCCCCGGTCAAGCCGAAGATCGAACGGCTCTGCCGCGACGGCAGGCGGGCGCTCTGGGTCGGGCTCAACCAGGTGAAGTCGGGCGAACCGCTGGCCAAGATCGGCACCGCCGTCGGCGCCTTTGCGCAGAAGAACCGCTATACGCTGGTCGCCAACCTCGCGAGCCACGGCGTCGGCCGCTCGCTGCACGAGGAGCCGGCCGAGCTCTCGACCTGGCCGGACCCTTCCGAAAAACGCATCATGACGGATGGTCTCGTCTTCACCGTCGAGCCCTTCCTGTCGCTCGGCGCGACATGGGCCGAAGGCGGCGATGACGCCTGGACGCTCTATGCCGATCCGAAGGCGCCGACCGTTCAGTATGAGCATACCGTGGTCGCGACCCGCAACGGGCCGGTGATTTTGACGTTGCCGGATGAGCGGGCGTAACGGCCACTTCTGACGTTTTCCGGCCTGGCCGGAGCGCTCGCCTCGCCCTTCGATGCCGGGACACCTCAGGGTGAGGCCCTCTTGAGCTTTGGCGCCTTCCTCTTCACCCCCGCGTTTCCGGTCTGCCCCCTTGCAGGATCTCGGTGGCGGCGCGTTCCAGGATGGCGGCGATGCGGGCGGCTTCGGGTTTGGACCAGGGATAGCGCATCCTGAGCGCCGAACGCAGCAGCATGCGGGCAGCGCGGATGTCGCCGCCGTCCTGCATGAAGTCGCCGTCATCGCCTTCGTCGGCGCCGTGACGGTCGCTTTCGAAGACGCGCTTCACATAGGCCATCTTTTCGCCGATGCGTTCGAGCTTGGCGAATGTGTGCAGGATCATGGCGCGGTTTTCCTCGACGCGGCGGCGACCGGTCTCGGTGATGCGGTAGAGCTTCTTGGCGCCCTCGTTCTCCACTTCCGCCAGACCGGTCTCCTCGAGATAGGTGAGCGCAGGATAGATGACGCCGGGGCTCGGCACGTAGAAGCCGCCCGAGCGTTCCTCCAGGATCTTGATCAATTCATAGCCATGGCACGGCCGCTCATCGAGCAAAGCCAGGATGACGAGTTGCAGGTCGCCGGCCGCGAATTTGCGGCCCATGCGGAAACCTCCGCCGAACATGCCGCCTTTAAAACCTCTCATGGGTTTCCCTTTCATCGTTGGATATATCGCTGAATATGTCGTAAAACATATATCGTAAGATAATGCTTTTCAAGGACGGCGACGAAAATCCGGTCTTTCGCGGAATTGATCGATCGATCAGAAATACTCGTTTGTGGCGTCCGCGCTGCGGCGCGATAAGCGTTTCATGCTTTCCCGTCCTCCTCGCTCCGCGCCGAATCTCGTTGCCGCCGCCGCCGCCGGCGCCGTCGCCATGGCGGCGGCCATGGGCTTCGGGCGCTTCTCCTACACGCCGATCCTGCCCGGTATGATGAGCGGCGTGCCGCTTTCGGCGGCCGATGCCGGCTTCATCGCCTCTGCGAATTTCGTCGGTTATCTCGTCGGCGCCGTGCTTGCCGCCTATGGCTGGGCGGCGGGACGCGAACGGCTGGTGGCGCTGTTGGCACTGCTTGCCACCGCGATCCTGCTTGCCGCCATGGCGGCTACCGATTCCGTCGCGATCTTTGCCGTCATCCGCTTCCTCGCCGGCCTCGCCAGCGCCTTTGCCATGGTCTTCACCTCGTCGATCGTGCTCAGCCATGGGGCAGCCGCCGGCAACGACCATGTGCAGGCAGCGCATTTCGGCGGGCCGGGGGCGGGGATCGCGCTTTCCTCAGTCATGGTGCTCCTGATCGGCCTCGGCTTTCACGACGGGCCGGGTGGCTGGCGCGCCGACTGGATCGGCGGCGCGCTCTATTGCGCGGCAAGCCTCGTCGTCGTCTGGTGGCTCTTGCCATCGGAGCCCGCGCAATCGGCGCGGACGGGCAAGGAGCCGGCGCTTGTCTGGGGCCGGCCGATGGTGCTCGTCACGCTGTCCTACGGCCTGTTCGGCTTCGGCTACGTCATCACCGCAACCTTTCTCGTCACCATCGCGCGGCTGTCTGCAACGGGACCCTTCGTCGAGTTCCTCTGCTGGTTCATCGCCGGGCTGACGTCAGCGGTTGCGCTCTTTGCCTGGAAGCCGCTGGTGAGGCCGCTCGGGCTTGGCGGCGTCTATGTCGCAGCCCT
Organism: Rhizobium pisi; assembly: GCF_003938655.1. Classification (GTDB taxonomy): domain Bacteria; phylum Pseudomonadota; class Alphaproteobacteria; order Rhizobiales; family Rhizobiaceae; genus Rhizobium; species Rhizobium pisi. Next base: position 114,172 of record NZ_RJJT01000016.1, on the reverse strand, counting down.
TGTGGTCGAGGCTGCCGGCGTGCTTGCGACCGTGGCGCTGCCGCCCTCTATCGCGCCGCTGATCGGCGGGGCGCTGTTCGGGGCGACGTTTCTGGCGATCACGGCTTATGGGCTGCAGATCGGCCGCAAGCTTGCCCCTGAGAGCCCGCGGCGGATTCTGGCAATGATGACGGCCGCCTTCGGCGTCGGCCAGATCGTCGGGCCTGTCGTTGCCGGCTGGATCGCCGAACGTTCAGGCAGCTTCACCGTGCCGACGGTGATCGCCGCTGCAGCACTTCCTGTCTGTGCGGCGCTTGTCATGCCGGTGATCAAGAAAATCGCTTAACCGGTTACATCTATGTAACAATGGGCCGAACCCATTGCTGCTTCCTTCGAACTGCCTTAGTTTCCGGCACAATCAGTGTTCCATGACACTCCCGAGACTCACAGTTCAGGAAAGCAAAGCCCCCCGTGTTTCATTCCTTCTTCCCCCAGCCGAAGGCGTTCTTTACTTCGCTCGTCGTTTGGACCCTGATTGCCATTGCCGGATGGTATCTCTTCGCCGCCGGTCTCGGCGTATCGCTCGGCTACGCGCCGGTTGCAGAAGAACAGCAGCCGATTGACCTCTCGTTCTTCCTGCTCCCCGAAAATCTCTGGTTCTACAGCTATTTCCTGCTTTCGGCGGCGATCTTCTGCGCCGCGTGGCATCTGATCGCGCGGAACCACCCCTGGAAGCTGTGGTCGATCTGGGGTTCGGCGCTCATCATCTTCGTGACCTATTTCGGCGTCCAGATCAGCGTCGTGATCAACAACTGGCGCCGGCCGTTCGGTGACCTGCTACAGAACGCATTGTCGAAGCAGCCAGGCATTTCCGTCGACAATTTTTACAGCCTGATGTGGGTCTTCTGTCAGATCGCGTTCCTCAGCATGTTCGTGTCGATCATGACCGACTTCTTCACCAGTCACTACATCTTCCGCTGGCGCACAGCGATGAACAATTTCTACATGTCGAAGTGGGAAAAGCTGCGTCACATCGAAGGCGCCTCACAGCGCGTTCAGGAAGACACGATGCGCTTTTCGAGCACGCTCGAAGGCCTTGGCATCAGCCTCATCAACTCGGTGATGACGCTCGTGGTCTTCCTTCCGATCCTTCTGGCGCTGTCGCACTATGTGACGGAACTGCCGTTCATCGGGCCGGTGGCGAATTCGCTCTTCTGGCTGGCGCTGTTCTGGTCGGCGTTCGGCACGGTTCTGCTGGCGGTTGCAGGCGTCAAGCTGCCGGGCCTGAACTTCCGCAATCAGCGCGTCGAAGCGGCCTATCGCAAGGAACTGGTCTATGGCGAGGACCATGCGGAACGGGCTCATCCGCTGACGGTTACGGAGCTCTTCGGCAACGTCCGCCGCAATTATTACCGCATGTATTTCCACTACATGTATTTCAACGTCGCCCGCTATTTTTATATCCAGGCCGACGCGCTCTTCGTGGTCTTCATGTTGGTGCCGACGATTGTGGCAGGTACGATCACCTACGGTATCTTCCAGCAGATCTCGACCGCCTTCGGCCAGGTCAGCAACTCGTTCCAGTATCTCGTCAATTCCTGGACGACGATCATCGAGCTGCTTTCCATCCATAAGCGTCTGAAGGCCTTCGAAGCGGCAATCGATGATGCGCCGCTGCCGGATATCGACCAGCGTTATCTGGAGCGTGAGGCAGGTGTGGTGCACGCCGACGGTTGATGGGTCGCGGGGGTGTCAGCGACCTGGAGTCGCGTTCGGCGCCCCCTCATCCGCCCTGTCGGGCACCTTTGCCTGGGATGAGCCGCGGGTCTCAACCCGTCCTTCGGACCCCCGCTGGGTAGAAGGGGGAATCGAGACGTTGCGGCATATCTCTTCTCCCCTTGGGGAGAGGGTGCCGGCAGGCGGATGAGGGGGCCGCACGGCACGCCCTCTCATCCCAACAAAATCCATCAAAGACCGGATGTCTGCTGCAGTTTCCCACGCGCCTCGATCATCGGGATCGCTTCCGAATAGCTCACACAGGCCACGTCCGTCCGATGGCAGACGTCGCTGACCAGGCGGTCGAGGGCGCGCCAGTAGGCGCCGCCGTTCATTTCGACGAAGTGGAAGCCGAGCTGGAGGGGAATGCGGTTGCTGTTGTACTGGCGATCGAAGGCTTGGGAAAAGGCGGCGTAGGCGCGGTCCTCGAATTCCTTTGAATCCACGCTGTCCTCCTCGCCCTTGGAATGGCGGACGAAGAGATTGTAATCCATGCCGATGATCGGCTTCTCATTCGGGCCTTCCGGGATCAGCGGCAGGCCGAAGCGGATGATGCCGTCTTCCTCCACCGGCATGGCCGGGCCTTTGGTGACAAGGCTCGCATCATAGGTAAAGCCCGCCTTCTTTTCGGCGGCGATCATGTCGGCGCCCGCTGTCGCCGAGAGATAGGGCGCGCGAAATCCCTTGATGCCGTGATCGACCAGATCCTGCCAGCCGGTCGGCTCCGCAAGGTTGACACTCTTCCAGGCGTTTTTCAGCGTCTCGTGAAAGGTCGCGTATTCGGCCGACCAGTCGGCCTCGCTCCAGAGGCGGCCGTCGAAATGGCCGCAGGCGTGGCTCGATATGTCGTGGCCTTCGAGATGGGCGTGCCAGATATTGCCGAGGCGCTCGCGGATCTCGTCGTCGCTCTGGGCGAAGCCGACATTGGATTTTCCGCGTTTCTGGTGCGGCGCCTGATAGGCCTTTTTCGCCGCCTCATTCATCAGGAAGGTGCAGGAGAGGAAATAGGTGAAGTGGGCGCCGTTCCTGGCGGCCATCTCGCGGCTCTTCAACCAGAGCGCATTGTCGTGGGCGCCGTCAAAGGAAATGATGACGAGCTGTTTCGGCCGGTCGGCGGCCTCTGCGATTGCCGGAACGAGGAAGGAGGCAGCCAGGCAGGCGGAGAAGAGGGAACGAGACATGGGCACCGCGACAATTTGTTCGCGGTTTCCTTTACCAGAATTGCGGCGAAGCTGCGGTCGCGCTGGCATTTTTTCACGCGAGGCTCTAAGCCATGACAAACGGCACGGAAGGATCCGCAATGACATTGCTTATCGTCGGCATCATACTTTTCCTCGGCGTGCATCTGGTGCGGGTGGTGGCCCCCGGTTTCCGCCGCTCGATGATTGCAAGCCTCGGCGAGACGGGCTGGCGGGCCGGCTATTCGATCGCGAGCATCCTCACGCTGATCCTCCTGATTTACGGTTTCGGGCAGGCGCGTCAGGTGACCGGCATGCTCTACAATCCGCCGGTCTGGATGGCGCATATCACGATCACACTGATGCTGATCGCGCTGATCTGTCTCGTTGCCTCGCTGCTGCCGGCGGGGCATATCGCGACGAAGACCAAGCATCCGATGGTGCTGTCGGTGAAGATCTGGGCGCTGGCGCATCTGCTGGCCAATGGCGAGACGTCGTCGGTGCTGCTGTTTGCGGCATTTCTGGCCTGGGGCGTCATCCTGCGCATTTCCCTGAAGCGGCGGCAGCGGGCCGGCGAGATCACGCTTCGCCCCTTCGTCTCGGCCAAATACGACTTCTATGCAGTCGTCATCGGCATCGTCGTCTGGGCGCTGATCATCTGGAAGCTGCACGAGTGGTTGATCGGGGTTTCGCCGCTCGCCATGTGACGAATCTTTCACATCCCCCTTACAACGGCTGCAAAATGGGGTAGAAGGCCCGACAATATGCATCTTGCATGATGTTGGGTAATTTCCGCGGCCGGAGACGAGAATGGCATTCAACGACGACAGCTTCATCCGTGAAGTCAATGAGGAATTGCGGTCTGACCAGATGAAGGGCGTCTGGCGCCGCTTCGGCCGCTATATCATCGTCGTCGCCATCCTGATCGTCGTCGGCACCGCCGGCAAGGTTCTCTATCAATACTGGGACGACAACCGCTCCTCCAGCGCCGGCGACCAGTTCCTGGCGGCGATGAAGCTTGCCGACGAGAACAAGAACGACGAGGCGCTGGCCGCGCTCGACAAGCTGGAGAAGGAGGGCCATGGCGCCTATCCGGTGCTGGCGCGCATGCGGGCCGCGACCGTGCAGGCACAGAAGGGCGACGCTGCCGCGGCGATTGCCGCCTTCAACGAAATCGGCAAGGATAATGGCGTTCCGGCTGCCGTGCGCGATGCAGCGAAAATGCGCGCCGGCTGGCTGCTGATCGAGAACGGCTCCTACGAGCAGGTTTCGGCCGCGATCGAGGAAATGGCCGTGCCGGGCAACGCCTTCCGCCATTCGGCGCGCGAGGCGCTCGGCCTTGTCGCCTACAAGGCCGGCAACATGACGCAGGCGCGGCAGTGGTTCCAGTCGATCGTCGACGATACCGACAGCCCGCGCAATGTTGCCAATCGCGCCCATATGATGCTTGATCTCATTACCGCATCCGGCAAGGCGCCCGCCGCGCAGGGCTGAGTTTTAAGGAAAAAGAATGAGTTTCACGGTCGCGATCGTCGGTCGTCCGAATGTCGGCAAGTCGACGCTTTTCAACCGGCTGGTGGGAAAGAAGCTGGCGCTTGTCGATGACACGCCGGGTGTTACCCGCGACCGCCGGCCGGGCGATGCCCGGCTGATGGGCCTGACCTTCACGATCATCGATACGGCCGGTCTCGAAGAGGCCGACGAGGAAAGCCTGCAGGGCCGCATGCGCGCCCAGACGGAAGCGGCGATCGACGAGGCCGATCTTTCGCTCTTCGTCGTCGACGCCAAGAACGGGCTGACGCCCGTCGATACCGCGCTCGCCGAAATGCTGCGCCGGCGCGGCAAGCCGGTGGTGCTCGTCGCCAACAAATCCGAAGCGCGCGGTTCCGACAGCGGTTTCTATGATGCCTATACGCTCGGCTTGGGAGAGCCGACGCCGATTTCGGCCGAACACGGACAAGGCATGCTCGATCTGCGCGACGCGATCGTCGAGGCGATCGGCAAGGAGCGGGCCTATGCCAAGGAGGATGTTGCCGTCACCGACGTCGACATTGTCGAGACGGCTGATGAGGGTGAGGACGAGGAGCCCGCCTATGACGACACCAAGCCGCTCAGGGTGGCGATCGTCGGGCGGCCGAATGCCGGCAAGTCGACGCTGATCAACCGTTTCCTGGGCGAGGATCGGCTTTTGACCGGGCCGGAGGCGGGCATCACCCGCGATTCCATTTCGGTCGAATGGGACTGGCGCGGCCGCACCATCAAGATGTTCGATACGGCAGGCATGCGCCGCAAGGCGCGAGTGACCGAGAAGCTGGAAAAGCTTTCCGTCGCCGATGCGCTGCGCGCCATCCGCTTCGCTGAAACCGTGGTCATCGTCTTCGATGCGACGATCCCCTTCGAGAAGCAGGACCTGCAGATCGTCGACCTGGTGCTGCGCGAGGGGCGTGCTGCCGTTCTCGCCTTCAACAAATGGGACATGATCGAGGACCGGCAGGCGGTGCTTGCGGATCTGCGCGAGAAGACCGACCGACTGCTGCCGCAGGCGCGCGGCATTCGCGCCGTGCCGATCTCCGGCCAGACCGGCTGGGGCCTCGACAAGCTGATGCAGTCGATCATCGATACGGACAGGGTCTGGAACAAGCGCATTTCGACGGCTCGGCTCAACCGCTGGCTGGAGACGCAGCAGATCCAGCATCCGCCACCGGCCGTTTCCGGCCGCCGCATCAAGCTGAAATACATGACGCAGGTCAAGGCCCGCCCGCCGGCCTTCATGATCTCCTGCACCCGCTCCGACGCGCTGCCGGAATCCTATACGCGCTATCTGATCAACGGGCTGCGCAACGATTTCGACATGCCGAGCGTGCCGATCCGCATCCATTTCCGCTCGCCTGACAATCCGTTCGAAGGCAAGAAGAGACGGACGTAGGGCCGGGCTTGGCGCTGATTGGTAGCGTTTTGTGAAGTCATCAAGGTCGTGAACGACACGCTTGCAGGAGTGATCAATCTGCGGAGGGAAGAGGCCCGGCGGTTTCGCTGGGCTTTCTGCTTCTCGGAAGCGACTTGGCGTACTGCCAGGCCTTTCTCCATTTCGGCGTGATGACGCCGTTGGCGGCGCGGATGTTGTTGATGAACTGCAGCGTCGCGGCTTCCCAGGAATATTGCATGGCAAGGTCGCGGGACTTCTCGCGTGAGGCCGAGAGCGCGGCAAGGCATGCCGCCCGAAGATCGTGATCGAGCGCGCCGACCTCACTGTCCTCGCCGATAATGTCGAGCGGGCCGGTGACCGGATAGGCCGCGACCGGCACGCCTGAGGCCAGCGCTTCGAGGATGGTATTGCCGAAGGTATCGGTCAGCGACGGAAAGACAAAGACGTCGGCCTGGGCATAGGTTTTTGCCAGTTCCTCGCCGAACTTCACGCCGGTGAAGTGTACCTGGGGATAGCGCTGCTCCAGTTCGGCGCGCGCCGGGCCGTCGCCGACGACGACCTTCGAACCGGGCAGATCGAGATCGAGAAAGGCCGGCAGGTTCTTTTCCAGCGCCACGCGACCGACTGTCATGAAGATCGGCCGAGGGAGGCCGAAGGGCTCGTCTTCAAGCGGCATGGGATGGAATTGCGAGGCGTCGATGCCACGGGTCCAAGGCATCAGGTTCTTGATGCCGCGCGCCGATAGCTCGCGGGCAAGGCTCGGCGTCGCGACCATGCAGCCGGCGCCGCCATTGTGGAACCAGCGCACGAAGGCATAGAGCCAGCTCTGCGGGATCGGCAGGCGGGCAGAAACATATTCCGGAAAGCGCGTATGATAGCTGGTCGAGAAAGGCATGCGCTTGCGCAGGCACCAGCGGCGGGCGGTGAGCCCCAGCGGGCCTTCGGTGGCGATATGCACGTAGGAGGGATTGTGCTTTTCGATCTCGCGGGCGACACGGCGATAACCGGCGATCGACAGGCGGATCTCGGGATAGGTCGGGCAGGGGATGCTGTTGAAGCGCTCCGGCGTCACCATCGAGACTTCGACGCCCAGCTTTGCCAGTTCGCGGTTGGTGTTCTCGATCGAGCGCACGACGCCGTTGACCTGCGGATGCCAGGCGTCGGTGACGATCACGAGCCGTTCCGGCAGATTGCCGGCGGAGGCGGCATTGGCCCAGCTCTCGCCGCTGTAAGTGTTTGCCGGACGTTGCAGCATGTCACGATTTCCATCCGCGTTGCAGTGATATGCCAACGCTCAACCCCAAAGCGGGGTTCCGGAACGGCGATTCCCGCTTGCCTATTTTGAGGCATGACCATGATGGAAATATTACAGCCGCATGTCTGTGTTTGCAGAGCCTTAGCGGCTCGATCCCCGCGAATATGTCAGCGGTCGATCACGGCTTTCATGCGGAAGGAATGACGGCGCCGGTCGAGGACCGGCGCCGCTGGGAGGTCAGGCGGCGGCGGAAGCCGAGCCTGCGAGCGGAACTTCCGAGATCGTCTTCAGAACCTGCGAAGCGATCTGGTAGGGGCAGCCCTGCGAGTTCGGGCGGCGATCTTCCAGATAGCCCTTGTAGTCGTTCTTGATGAAGGAATGCGGTACGCGGATCGAAGCACCGCGGTCGGCAACGCCGTAGGAGAACTTGTTCCACGGAGCCGTCTCGTGCTTGCCGGTCAGGCGCTTGTCATTGTCAGGGCCGTAGACATTGATGTGGTCCATCAGGTTCTTTTCGAACTGCGCCATCAGCGCTTCGAAATAGGCCTTGCCGCCGACTTCACGCATGTACTTGGTCGAGAAGTTGCAGTGCATGCCCGAACCGTTCCAGTCGGTGTCGCCGAGCGGCTTGCAATGATACTCGATGTCGATGCCGTACTTTTCGGTCAGGCGCTGCAGCAGGTAGCGCGCCATCCAGATCTGGTCGGCAGCCTTCTTGGAGCCTTTGCCGAAAATCTGGAATTCCCACTGGCCCTTGGCCACTTCGGCATTGATGCCTTCGTGGTTGATGCCGGCAGCCAGGCACAGGTCGAGATGTTCTTCGACGATTTCGCGGGCGACGTCGCCGACGTTCGAATAGCCGACGCCGGTGTAGTAAGGACCCTGCGGAGCCGGATAGCCCTGCTCGGGGAAGCCGAGCGGACGGCCGTTCTGGTAGAAGAAATATTCCTGCTCGAAGCCGAACCAGGCATCCTCATCGTCGAGGATGGTGGCGCGGGCATTCGATGCGTGCGGGGTGACGCCATCGGGCATCATGACTTCGCACATGACGAGCGCGCCGTTGGTGCGGGCCGGGTCGGGATAGATGGCGACGGGCTTCAGCACGCAATCGGAGCTGCGGCCTTCGGCCTGCTGCGTCGAGGAGCCGTCAAAGCCCCAGAGCGGAAGCTGTTCCAGCGTCGGGAATACGTCAAATTCCTTGATCTGCGTCTTGCCACGCAGGTTCGGTACCGGAGTGTACCCATCGAGCCAAATATACTCGAGCTTATATTTTGTCATCGTGACTCTCTCAATGCTACGAAGGTGAGCAAATCCGGAGACGATCTCGGCGCGCAAACGCATCCGACCGCCAGGGGATGCATCTATTGAAGCATGTAGCGTGCCAGTTTGACGCCCTGCGAAAGAAAAATCACGAATCAGCCGGCCTGCGCGCTTTTTTCCGCTTCCCCTAAAGTAGCCCGATTTCACAGCCGAAGGCTGAATCATCAGGAAGAAAGGAAATTTTTGGCCTTGGAACCGGATGAAAAATTGGGCGTTAGCCTAAACTGATGAAGTGTTGAACAAATAGGCGCCAGCTTCTGGCGTAGACAGCATAGCGATCAATCACCGTGATGGTGATGCATATATTTTATGCAATTTGCATAAACTCTGTGCATCGTGCTATGGTTTCGGTGGCAAATGTTGATGCGCGAGCTGAATGGAGGCGATCTCATGCCCACCGGTTTCCATCGTGAATCCGCAACGATCTACCAGTTTCCCGTCAGGCCGCCGCGGGCCGTCAGCCGGTTCGAACGCGCCCGGATAATGGAGCGCGAGGCAGCCGATGTCTGCGACGCAGCGCTCGACAGCTGCTGGTATCATGACGAGGCGGTTCGCGAGACCGATCGGCCGACGAAGTCCTGATTTCCTGTTTCGCTCCGGGGAGCCGGAATGCCGATAAGGCGGGGAGCGCCCGCGCATGGCATTCTTGTTATATTGTCATGCGCGGGCCCGGCCGCCGCTCAAGCCAAGCTTTTCTTTCACGACCAACGCGCCATGCTCGCTGACGACGCGGGCTGCGACGCCTGCCGCGAAGCGGGCGGCGGCGGGCGCATCGCCGGTTTCCAGATATCGGGAAAGGAAGGCGCCATTGAAACTGTCGCCGGCGCTTGTCGTGTCGACCACCTTCTTCACCTTCTCGGCCGGAACGAAGGTCTCCTCGCCGGCGAAATTCAACCTGACGCCATCCGCACCGTTCTTGACGACAATATTGACGGCGCCGAGCGCCTTATAGCGGTGGATGGTCGCGTCGATGGAATCGTCGCCAAAATGGGCGGCCTCGTCGTCGAAACTCGGCATGACGAGCACGGAAGAGCGGGCGCCTTCGCTGATCGTCGTGTGCATCACGTCGTAGCTTGCCCAGAGGCGGGGACGGATGTTGGGGTCGAAGACCACGAGCTTGCCGGCGGCTTTGGCGCGGCGGATTTCGGCGAGCAGCGTTGCGGCATCCTCACGCGGAAGAATGGCAAGGGTGATGCCGGAGAAATAGACGACGTCAGCGCTTTCCACCGCCTCGCGCACACGGTCAGGATCGGCGGCGAGGCTGCGGGCAGCCGAATTGTCGCGCCAGTAGCTGAAGGAGCGCTCGCCGTCCTTCAGGTTGATCATATAGAGGCCGGGCGTTCTTCCTCTGATGCGGCGGATGAGGCTGGTGCCGATGCCTGATTTGTCGATGAAGGCCACCATCTCATCCGACATGGCGTCGTCGCCAAGCGCGGTGAAATAATCGACGGACCAGTCGGCGGCAAGACAGGCGCGGGCATACCAGGCGGTGTTGAAGGTATCGCCGGCAAAGCCCTTGCGCAGCAAGCCGTCGCCCGCCTGCGAAAGTTCCACCATGCATTCACCGATCGATAGAAACCGTCTTGCGCTCACCTTGTCCTCCCGGCATGAGCGCCGCTGATCCAACAGGCCGCTCCATCGCTTTGATTATCCGCTGATACGCGGAGCCGCGCGGAGAGACAAGCACCGATATCATCGGCGCCGATCTCACGCGGAATGAAAAGCCCGCCTTCACCGACGAAGCGAAGGCAGGCGCCGGCGAAGGATGGTTATTCGTGGATTGTGTAGCTGCCGAGTTCGCAAAGGTCCTGCGTGTCTTCGGTGGTATCGAGGTCGGAACCCTCTTCGAATTCGAAGCGCATATCGTATTTGCAGACCGTGCGGCCGTCGGCGATGGTGATGTTGACGCTTTCGCCCGGATCGAGAACGTTCTCGCCGAATACATCTTCCTCCCAGTTGTCGACGCCGGTCGGCGAGCTGTAGAAACGCGTCAGGACGGAATTGGTCCCATTGGTGAGCTGGAACTTCAGATCTTCGGCATGCGAAGGCCCGGCGGAGGCGGTGACGATCGCAGCCGCAAGTGCGATCAATCCTGACAGTTTCGATTTCATGTAACGTTCCCCTGGCCCATGATCAGGCCGGAACGAAATAGCATATCGCCATCTAAATCTTCGTTATCAGAGACTATAGATTCCGAAACAAGCCCGTTTCGGAACGCTCCGTCTTGAAGATGGATGCGCAGATATTCGGAAAAGAGCGAAGGCCACTTCAGGTGGCCTTCGTTCCATTCACGGCCTGTCCATGTGATAGCAGGCGGCCTTCTGGCCGGGGCGGACTTCCTCGGTCGGCGGCATTTCGGTGCGACAAATGTCGGTCGCTTTCCAGCAGCGGGGAGAGAAGACGCAGCCTTTCGGCGGATTGAGCGGCGAGGGTGGATCGCCCTGCAGGCGGATGCGGGTGCGCAGGCGCGCAAGTTTCGGATCCGGGATCGGCGCTGCGGAAAACAACGCCTGCGTATAGGGATGGGCGGGATGATCGAAGACGGTGGCGCAGTCACCGGCTTCCACCACCCTGCCGAGATAGAGCACCAGCACATCGTCCGAGATCAGGCGCACGACCGAGAGATCATGGCTGATGAAGATCAGCGTCAGGCCGAACTCCTTGCGCAATTTGCGCAGAAGCGTGATCACCTGGCCCTGGATCGAGACGTCGAGGGCGGAAACCGGCTCGTCGCAGACGATGAGCTTCGGTTTGGTGACAACCGCGCGGGCAATGCCGATGCGCTGTGCCTGGCCGCCGGAGAATTCGTGGGGATAGCGGTTGATCATCTCCGGCACGAGGCCGACAGCGGTCATGATCTCTCGCACGCGCTCGGTGCGCTCGGCCTTCGAAAGCTTCGGCTCGAAGACGGTGAGCGGCTCGGCGATGATATCGCCAACCGTCATGCGCGGGTCGAGCGAGGCGATCGGATCCTGGAAGATGATCTGCATGTCGCGGCGTGCGGCGCGCATTTCCTCATCGGTGAGGTCGAGAAGGTTGCGGCCCTGCCAGAGGATGCGGCCCTTCTGCGACTTCAGGAGCCGCAGGATGGAGCGGCCGAGCGTGGACTTGCCGCAGCCGGATTCGCCGACGATGCCGAGCGTGCGGCCCTCGGCGAGATCGAAGCTGACATTGTTGACGGCGGTGAGGAAGACCGGCGGCTTGAAGAGGCCTTTTGCCGGCAGTTCGAACTGGGTCGTCAGGTTCTCGACCCTCAGAAGCGATCGATCAGCCATGGTTCAACAACTCCTCACGACGGGGGAACGGATGGTAGCAGGCTGCGCAGTGGCGCGGCGCCAGCGTTTCGAGGGCGGGCGGGCGGTCGATGCAATCGTCCTGGACCTGCGAACAGCGCGGCGAGAAATTGCAGCCCTTCGGCAGGTGCTGCAGGTTCGGCGGACGGCCGGGGATGACGACGAGGTCATCGACATCCTGGTCAGGGCGCGGGATCGAGGCGTGCAGCGCTGCGGTATAGGGATGGGCCGGGTTGTCGAAGAGCTCGTCGACGGGCGCCTCCTCGACGATGCGGCCGGCATACATGACGGCGACACGGTCAGCGAGGCCGGCGATGACCCCGAGATCGTGGGTGATCATGATAAGGGCCGTATTCATTTCCGCCGTCAGATCGTTGAAGAGATCAAGGATCTGCGCCTGGATGGTGACGTCGAGCGCCGTCGTCGGCTCGTCGGCGATCAGGAGCTTCGGCTTGGTGAGCAGCGCCATGGCGATAACGATGCGCTGGCGCATGCCGCCGGAGAGCTCGTGCGGATAGAGGTTGAAGCGCCGCGTCGGGTCGGGGATGCCGACGCGTTTCAGCATGTCGAGGGCAGCAGTGGATGCGGCGCGTGCCGTCAGGCCACCGTGGACCTCGAGCTGTTCCGTCAGCTGCCGGGAGATCTTTAGCGACGGATTGAGGGCGGTCATCGGGTCCTGGAAGACCATGGCCATATCCTTGCCGCGGATCTGGTCGAGTTCGCGCGGCTTCAGCGCCAGCACGTCCTTGCCTTCGAGCAGCGCCTGTCCCGTCGTTTTGCCGTTCTTGGCGAGCAGGCCCATGATGCCGAGGAAGGTCTGGCTCTTGCCGGAACCGGATTCGCCGACGATGGCGATGCGCTCGCCGCGCCGGACGGTAAGGTTCATGCCGGAGACCGCCTTCACCTCGCCGTCGGGCGTCGCGAAGGTGATCGAGTAGTCCTTGAGTTCGAGGAGGATGTCTTTTTCTTGGAGCATTCTATCGATCCTTCGGGTCGAACGCGTCGCGCAGGCCGTCGCCGATGAAGAGCAGGCTGAGCAGCAGCGCCACAAGGAAGCTGGCCGGGAAGATCAGCAGCCATGGCATGCTTTCCATGGCGTCGGTTCCTTCGGCGATCAGCGTGCCAAGCGAGGTCAGCGGTTCCTGCACGCCGAAGCCGAGATAGGACAGGAAGCTTTCCGTGGCGATGATCTCGGGAACGGTCAGTGCGGCGAAGATCACCACCGGGCCGACGAGGTTCGGAATGATATGCTTGATGATGATCTTGAACGGCCGCTGCCCGGATGCGCGGGCCGCCTCGATGAATTCGCGGTGTTTGATCGATAGCGTCTGGCCGCGCACGATGCGGGCCATGGTCAGCCATTCCAGTGCGCCGATTGCGGCAAAGAGCAGATAGACGTTGCGGCCGAAAATCACCATCAACAGGATGACGAAGAGGATATAGGGAAGCGCATACATGATATCGACGAAGCGCATCATGATCGCATCCAGCCTGCCGCCGATATATCCCGATACTGCGCCGTAGAGCACGCCGATGAAGACGGAGACGACAGTTGCCGTCAGTGCCACGGCAAGCGAGACGCGGGTGCCGTAAAGGACGCGGGCGAGAAGGTCGCGGCCATTCGGGTCGGTGCCGAAATAGTGGCCGGTTTCGATCGAGGGCGGGATGCGGAAGGCCGCCCAATCCGGATCCTCGTAGTTGAAGGGAATGAACCAGGGACCGAGGAAGGCCACGAGGATCAGCAGCGCCAGGACGATAATCGACAGGACAGCTGCCTTGTTGCGCCCGAGGCGGCGCAGCGCATCCTTGGTCAGCGACCGGCTTTCGGGCGCAAGGCCTTCCGCCGCCAGCAGTTCCTGGGCAAGCAGTTCGCGTTTTGCGGGGTTGAGGATCATCGGTTTCTCACTTTCGGATCGAGCCACGCATAGGCGATGTCGACGAGAAGGTTCAGGAACACGATCAGCACCATGTAGAAGATGACCGTGCCGAGAACCATGCCGTAATCGCGGTTCAGCGCCGCGTTGACGAAATAGCGGCCGATGCCGGGCAATCCGAAGATGCTCTCGACAACCAGCGAGCCGGTGAGAAGGTAGCTTGCCGCGGGTCCGAGATAGGAGACGACAGGCATCAGCGCAGGCTTCAGCGCGTGGCGCATCACAGTCAACCGCGGGCCGATGCCCTTGGCCTTGGCGGTGCGGATGAAGTTCTGGTTCATCACCTCGATCATCGAGCCGCGCGTGATGCGCGAGATACGCCCGGCATGCGGCAAGGCAAGCACGACGATCGGCAGGATGAGGTATTTGATCGAGCCGTCGCCCCAGCCGCCAACCGGAAACCACGCGAGATGGATGCCGAAGACGAGCTGCAGGATGGGCGCTATCAGGAAGTTCGGCAGCACGACGCCGATCAGGATGAGCGCACCCAGAATATAATCCGGTGCCTTGTTCTGATAGAGCGCTCCAAGACAGCCGACGGCGACGCCGACAATGATGGCAATCAGGAAGGCAGCCGTACCGATGGTGAAGGTGTAGGGCAGACCGATCATGATCTGCTGGGCGACGGTGAAATCCTCGCTGGCGAAGGAGGGGCCGAGATCGCCCCTGAGCAGGTCTCCGACGTAGATCAGGTACTGCTGGATGAGCGGCTTATCCAGATTGTAGTGGATCGCAAGGTTCTTGAGGATCACCGGCGGCAATGGCCTTTCGCCATCGAAAGGGCCGCCGGGGGCAAGGCGCAAAACAAAAAACGAGGCTGTTACGGCGATCCACATGACGGGGATCGTCGACAGGAGGCGACGGAGGGCGTATTTGATCATGGTCGTGGGCCGGTCCTTTCCGCGGTGTGCGGAAAGGACCGTTTTCCCTTACTCTTTCATCGACAGCCAGCGGGTGCGGTGGATGTCCTGAATGTTGTCGACGAAGCCTTCGATCTTCGGCGAAACGACATTCTTGGAGACATAATAGTAGATCGGCAGGGCGGCGGATTCATCGAGCGCCAGTTGCTCGGCCTTCTTGAAGATTTCGGCGCGCTTCTTCAGATCGGTCTCGGCGTTGCCGTCCTTGATCATCTTGTCGTAATCAGGATTGGACCAGCGGCCGTAATTCATCTGCACGCCCGTCACCAGGAGGTTCAGGAAGTTATCAGGATCGTTGTAGTCGGCGAGCCAGCCGGCGCGGCCGATCTCGACCTGGCCACGCTGCATCTGGTCGTAATGCACCTTGGTTTCAGCATTGACGAGTTCGACATCGACGCCGAGCGGCTTCCACATGGAGGCGATGGCGACGGCGATGCGCTTGTGGTTGTCGTTGGTGTTGTAGCTGAGGACGGCGTGGAGCGGCTTGTCCGGGCCGAAGCCGGCTTCTTTCAGCAGCTTCTTGGCTTCTTCGACCTTGTCCTTATAAGGAAGATCCTTCCAGGAAACATAGGCCGGTTCGCCGTAGTTTGCCGTGCCCGGCGGAACCCAGGAGTAAGCCGGCAATTCGCCGGTGCCGAGGATCTGCGGACCGATGACTTCGCGGTTGATCGCCATGGAGAGAGCCTGGCGGACGCGCTTGTCGCTGAAGGGCGGCTTCTGCGAATTGACGACGTAGTAGTAGAGGCCGGAGAAGGGGGCGACATGCGCCTGGCCCGGCAGGTTCTTCTTCATCCACTCGTACTGGTCGGTCGGGAAGTCAGTGAGAATGTCGAATTCGCCGGCGCGGTAACGCTTCAGCGCGGCTTCCTGGTCCTCGAGCACGAAGAACTTGGCGCCGTCGATCTTCAGGTCCTTGTTGCCGTACCACTGGTCGTTCTTGACTGTTGTGACGTGCGAGCCCGGAACCCATTCGACCGGCTTGTAAGGGCCGTTGGTGACGATATTGCCGATCTTGACCCAATCCTGGCCCTTCGCCTCGACGACATGCTTCGGCAACGGATAGGCCGTGTAATGCATCAGGGCGTTAATGAAGTAAGGCGTCGGGTTTTCCAGGGTGATTTCGAGCGTCTTGTCGTCGATCGCCTTGACGCCGAGCTGGCTGAAATCGGTGATCTCACCCTTGTTGATCTTTTCGGCGTTCTTGATGGTGAACTGCAGATAGGCATAGTCGGCGGCGTTCTTCGGGTCGACGAGGCGCTGGAAGGCGAAGACGAAGTCTCCTGCCGTTACCGGCTGGCCATCGGACCACTTGATGCCGTCACGAAGCTTGAAGGTGTAGACCTTGCCATCAGGCGAAATGGTCCAGCTTTCGGCCTGGCCGGGGATCGGATTATCCTTGGCGTCCTCGGTGACGAGGCCTTCGAAAATGTCGCCGGCGATACGGTTTTCCCAGTCGCCGGAAAGTTTCTGCGGATCGAGCGACTGCGGGTCGCCACCATTGTGAATATTGAGCGTGGCCGCATGCGCCGAAAATGCCAGCAATGTGCCAAGCATTGCGGAGGCGAGAAATTTTTTCGTGAATTGGTTCATGGTGGGTCCACCTTTCTAGGCTTTGCGCCTTTATTAGACATTTGTTCCCGGGTTTGACCTCTTACGTGCAGGTCAGTGCGCACCTTATCGCAAAGGCTTTGCGTTGCAACCCCAAATCCGGAGGATGGATTTGGGTTGTGGACAAGCCTATAAACGCCGCCCCCTTGCCGGTTCGCGACGACGCGTTGCGACCACGTCGGGACCGTTCATAACGGCTTCGCCCGGTTGTCTTTTGTTGCGTCCGCTTTAGTGTGGCGGGCGCGAACAAGACAGGAGACGCAGCCGATGACATTGCAGGCAGGCGGGAATGCGGACTGGTGGCGCGGCGCGGTGATCTATCAGGTCTATCCGCGCTCGTTTCAGGACACCAACAGCGATGGGCTCGGCGACCTCAAGGGGATTACCCGCCGGCTGCCTTATATCGCCAGCCTCGGCGTCGATGCGATCTGGCTTTCCCCTTTCTTCAAATCGCCGATGGCCGATATGGGCTACGACGTTTCCGATTACTGCGACGTCGATCCGATCTTCGGGACGCTTGCCGATTTCGACGAGATGATGGCGGAAGCGCACAGGCTCGGCATCAAGGTCGTCATCGACCAGGTGATCTCGCATACCTCCGATCGCCATCCCTGGTTCGTCGAGAGCCGGTCGAGCCGGACCAATCCAAAAGCGGACTGGTATGTCTGGGCCGACCCGAAGCCGGATGGTACAGCGCCGAACAACTGGCTGTCGATCTTCGGCGGTCCCGGCTGGGAATGGGACGGCGTACGCCGCCAATATTACCAGCACAATTTCCTGACCTCGCAGCCGGATCTCAATTTCCATAGCGGGGAAGTGCAGGATGCGGTGCTCGAGACGGTGAAGTTCTGGCTCGACCGCGGCGTCGACGGCTTCCGGCTGGATACGGTCAACTATTATTTCTGCGACAAGCAGCTCAGAAGCAATCCGCCGCACGAGCCCGATACCAGCGACGGAGGCCTCGATGCGCCCGACACCAACCCCTACGGCATGCAGAACCACCTCTACGACAAGACGCAGCCGGAAAATATCGGCTTCCTCAAGCGATTCCGGGCACTGCTCGACCAATACGAGGACCGCACGACCGTCGGCGAAGTCGGCGACGGGGCGCGCTCGCTGAAGACGGTGGCCGCTTATACGAGCGGCGACGACAAGCTGCACATGTGCTACACGTTCGATTTGCTGGGGCCGGAGTTTACCGCCGAACATATCCGCGGCTGCGTCGATGCTTTCCAGAAAGCCGTGACCGACGGCTGGGTCTGCTGGGCTTTCTCCAATCACGACGTCATGCGCCATGTCAGCCGGTTCGCGCTGACGGAAGAAGAGCGCCCCGTCATCGCAAAACTGGCGATCTCAGTGCTCGCGGCGCTGCGCGGCTCGATCTGCCTCTATCAGGGCGAGGAACTCGGCCTGCCGGAGGCGGAGCTCGCCTTCGAGGATCTGCGCGACCCCTACGGCATCCGCTTCTGGCCGGCCTTCAAGGGTCGCGACGGATGCCGCACGCCGATGCCCTGGGAGGCCGGCAAGGCGCATGCCGGCTTCACCTCGGCCGAGAAGAGCTGGCTGCCGGTGCCCTACGAGCAGGCGGCACTTTCCGTGGATACGCAGGAGGGGAGCGACAGCTCGGTACTGCACCACTATCGCCAGACGCTCGCCTTCCGGAAGAGCCATCCGGCACTGATCGACGGCGACATGAGCTTCATCGACACCAACCAGGACCTGCTCGCCTTCATCCGCGAAAAGGCCGGCGAAAAGCTGCTTTTCGTTTTCAACCTGACGCGCAAACCGGCAGAATTCCGCCTGCCTGCCGGCATAGTGCTCGGGGAGCCGCTTGATATGCCGGGCTTCGACGCAGTGGCAGGCCCGGGATCGGTGAAGCTTGCGGCGCTGGATGGGTTTTGCGCGCGGGTTTGATATTTGGGCTGCTCGTTCCGGCCGTGGAAACGGCGGATTTTGACAGAATGTATTTTTTAACTTACAATTGACGTGTTCATATTGAAGCAGACGGCCACGTTTCGAAAGTGGCACAAAAGGCTGAAGGATGGAAAGGCCAAGGCGATGATCGCCTTGCGTCTGCAGCGTCTTGTGACCGGACATGCCGGCGACGCCGCACCAGTCGGCGAGGGAGTGAGCGAACTGAGCATTCATTACGGACCCGGCTATCGGATCTATTACCGGAAGCGGGGAGAAACCATCATCGTGCTTCTCTGCGGCGGTGATAAGAGCACGCAGGAAACCGATATACGAACGGCAAAAAGAATTGCCGCGGAATGGAGCGACGATAATGGCTGAAGAAATTTTCGACTTCGATCCCGCCGAGATGCTCGATTCCGACGAGGCCATCGAGACCTTTATCACCGAGGCACTACAGACCGGAGACGCGAAATTCATCGCGTCCGCTCTTGGTGTTGTCGCGCGCGCCAAGGGCATGAGCAAGATCGCCAGGGAAACCGGTCTTGCGCGGGAGCATCTTTATAAGGCCCTCAGCGAAAACGGAAATCCTACCCTCGAAACCACGCTGGCCGTGATGAAGG
Source organism: Rhizobium pisi (assembly GCF_003938655.1). Classification (GTDB taxonomy): domain Bacteria; phylum Pseudomonadota; class Alphaproteobacteria; order Rhizobiales; family Rhizobiaceae; genus Rhizobium; species Rhizobium pisi. Next base: position 95,449 of record NZ_RJJT01000016.1, on the reverse strand, counting down.
CCATCGGGCTTGAACTCACGACCAGACATCACGCGGTCTGAGAGCGTCCGCCGCCAATCCGGCCGAACAACGCATCACCTAATCAGCGCGAACTTGTCCACATCAACCATTCCCATGTCCGAAATCTTCAGATGTGGGATGACGGGCAGCGGCAGGAAGGCGAGCTGGAGAAAGGGTTCTTCCAGCGTGGCGCCGAGCGCGAAGGCGGCCTTGCGCAGATGGTGCAGCGTATCGCGGACGGTCTCGTAGGGCTCGAGGCTCATCAGGCCGGCGATGGGCAGGGCGATTTCGCCGGTCACCTTGCCATCCTCGACGACGACGAAGCCGCCCTTGATCTCGCCGAGGCGGTTTGCGGCGCATGCCATATCGTCCTCATTGACGCCGACGATGCAGATATTGTGGCTGTCATGGCCGACGGTGGAGGCGATGGCCCCCTTCTTCAAGCCGAAGCCCTGGACGAAGCCGTTGGCGTGGTTGCCGTTCTTGCCGTGGCGCTCGATGACGGCGACCTTGATGATATCGTTGTCGAGATCGACCGTCGTCTCGTTGCCCTTGACGGGCAGGCGGTAGCGGCGATGCTCCGTGATGATCTTGCCCGGCATGACGCCGATAACCGGCGTTTCACCCTCGGCGACCGGCACGCCGAAATGGGCGGCGTTGACGGGCCGGGCCTTGACGCTGTCGAGACCGATCGGGGCGACCGGCCTGCGTGTCGAAAAGAGTGCGTCGGTGACGCGGCGGCCGGCCGAGAAGACCATCTCGGCACGGCAGTTTTCCAGGCTGTCGAGAACGACCAGATCGGCCCGCCAGCCCGGCGCCACCAGGCCGCGGTCCCTGAGGCCGAAGGCGCGGGCGGCAGAGATCGAGGCGGCGCGATAAATCGCCAGGGGCTCGACACCGGCTGCGATCGCGGTGCGGATCATGTGATCGAGATGGCCCTGTTCGGCGATATCGAGCGGATTGCGGTCGTCGGTGCAGAGCGCGAGGTAGGGTGAAAGCCGCTCGGTGATGATGGGGATCAAAGCGGCGAGATCCTTGGAGACCGAGCCTTCGCGCACGAGGATGTGCATGCCCTTGCGGATCTTTTCCAGCGCTTCCGCAGCGCTCGTGCATTCGTGCTCGGTGTGGATGCCGGCTGCGAGGTAGCCGTTGAGGTCGTTGCCGGAAAGAAGCGGGGCGTGGCCGTCTATATGGCCGCCCTGAAAGGCGTCGAGCTTTGCCATGCAGACGGGATCCTTGTGGATCACCCCGGGAAAATTCATGAACTCGGCAAGGCCGATGACCTTGGAATGGTCGCGGTAGGGCAGGAGGCTTTCGATCGGCAGGTCGGCGCCGGAGGTTTCGAGATGTGTGGCGGGTACGCAGGAGGAGAGCTGGACGCGGATGTCCATGATTGTTTCCAGCGCCGAAGCGAGGAAGAACTCGATACCTTCCTTGCCAAGCACATTGGCGATCTCATGCGGATCGCAGATCGCGGTCGTGACGCCGTAGGGCAGGACGCAGCGGTCGAATTCGTGTGGCGTCACCAGCGAGGATTCGATGTGCAGATGCGTGTCAATGAAGCCGGGAACGACTGTTCTGCCCGAGATATCGATTTCGGTCTCACCCTCGTAATTGCCTGACGTGCCGACGATGCGGTCGGCGCCGATGGCAATGTCGGAGCGGACGAGTTCACCGGTGACGAGATCGAAGAAGCTGCCGCCCTTCAACACGATGTCGGCAGGCACACGGCCCACACCCTGGTCGATGAGACGTTCGAGTCTGCTGGTCATGGCTTTGCTCACATTGCAACCGATTCCAAAACTTATAACCGATCTGCGGCGACATGCGATGCCCACAAACGAAACCGGGCGCCTTGCGGCGCCCGATCGCTGTCTCTGTGCCTTGGTTTATTCCGCGGCGACGATCTTGCCGCCTTCCCACTTGTAGAGCGTGAAGCTCTGCGAGGTGAGGTCACCGGTTTCGCCGTAGGTGACCTTGCCGATGGCGGTCGGGATTTCCTTGCCGTCTTTCAGCGCAGCCGCAACGGCTTCCGCATCCTCGGCGCTGCCGGCCTTCTCGATGCCGGCTTTCAGAACTTCGACGGCAGCATAGGCGTTCAGCGTGAAGGCCTCGGCCGGAATGTTCTTGGCGAAGAGCGCATCGGCGGCAGCCTTGGAGTCCGGGCTTTTGGTGGCGTCGGACGCGTTGGTGAACAGCGTGCCTGCCGCTGCATCCGTGCCGATGGCCCAGAATTCGGTATTGGAGAGACCGTCGCCGCCGATGATCATCGCGTTAGCGGCGAGATCATGAAGCTGGCGGGCAAGCAGGCCGCCTTCCGGGTGGTAGCCGCCGAAATAGACGACATCGACCTTCTCGGACTTGATGCGGGTGGTGAGCGCGCTGAAATCCTTATCGCCAGGCGTGATCGCATCGTTGACGACTTCGGTGACGCCGCCTGCATTCAGCGTCGCTTTGAAGGCATCGGCGAGCCCTTTGCCGTAAGCGCCCTTGTCGTTGACGATGGCGATGCGCTTATCCTTGAAATTCTTCAGCACGTATTTCGCGGCGACTTCAGCCTGCTGGTCATCGCGCCCGCAGGTGCGCAGCACATTGGTGAGGCCGCGCTTGGTAAGGTCAGGGGCCGTTGCGGTCGGAGTGACCATCAGCACGCCGTTTTCGGCCAGAACGTCCGAAACGGGAATCGCAACACCTGAGGTCACGGGGCCGACGACAAAGCGGATGCCGTCGCCGACCACCTTATTGGCGGCGGAAACGCCCTGCTTCGGTTCGCCGGCATCGTCTGCCAGCTCGAGAACGACCTTCTCGCCGAGGATGCCGCCCTTTTTGTTGATCTCGTCGACGGCGGTCTGAGCGCCGTTCTTCACCTGGTCGCCATAGGCGGCGACGGGGCCGGTCAGCGGCGCGATCAGGCCGATGGTGATATCGGCATGGGCAAGCGGCGCAAAGGCGAGCGACGCGACGAGGGTCGCCGTCAGTGTCTTGAGGGTCATTGTCTGTCTCCTTGGATGGGGTCGTCCGACCCGCGATGAGATGCCGCGCCGGCTTTCCCGATCATTCAACGGCCTCCGGGCCGTGCCAAGGACGATCGATAGCGGCGCGATCAGCGAGCCCACCGGCCATATTTGACTCGGGAAGGCTCATGAGGAGATTTCTAGGAATTTTGACAGGATTTCGCAAGTTCATAACAAAATGGAACGAAAATCAGATCGATCCGGCCGAAAATGCGCTCGGACTGGTCATTTTTCTTGCGTTTCCGCCGATTTTTTCAAGCCGGCCCAAAGCGCAAATCCTTGTCGAGATCGAAGGCCTCAGCTCTTGTGGAGGCCTTTATCTTTCCCATTAACCGTTAATTTGGCTGCTTGCGGTAGAAACATTCGATACCCAAACGCGCAGCAGTGAAAAAACAACTATCAAAGAATTACATAGACATATTAGGAAATAGAGATCTGGATGCTCAAGCGTATCGACGCCAGCCAGGTGCGTATCGGAATGTTTGTAGAGGTCATCGAAGGCCTTTGGCAGGATCCTCTTTTATCCAAGCGCAGATTTCCCCTGCGGCGCGAGATCGATGCCGCGAAAATCCGCAAATGCGGCACTGCCACCGTCGTCATCAATACGACCAGGGGTTTCGATACCAACGGCCTGCCGGGTCGTGACATCGAGATCGACGTCAAGGCCGCGCGCGAGACCATCCAGAAATCCGTTGAGGTGCTGGAGGAGGTTTTCGGCAGGCTGCAGGTTGGCGACGGAATCACCGTCGATCAGGTCGCGCCGGTGATTTCCTCCGTCTCCAAGTCGCTGGATCAGAACCCTTCGGTTTTCATGAGCGTCACGCGCCTGAAATCAAAGGACGAAGTCACTTTCCTGCATTCGATTTCGGTGAGTGCGCTGATGATCCTTTTCAGCCGTCATCTCGCTCTCGACGAACATACGGTTCAGATGCTCGGCACTGCCGGATTGCTGCACGACGTCGGCAAGATCGATATTCCGCTTGAAGTGCTCAATAAGGAAGGGCGCCTGGATGAGGATGAGATGAACCTTATCCGGCGGCATCCGGAGAAGGGGCACACGATCCTGTCGCAGCAGGAGGAGATGCCGGAGATCGTTCTCGACGTCTGCCTCAATCACCACGAACGCATCGACGGCAAGGGCTATCCGCATGGGTTGTCCGGCAGCCAGGTCAGTCTGCACGCGCGTATCGCTACGATCTGCGATGTCTATGACGCCATCACCTCCGTGCGGCCGTACAAGGCGCCGTGGAGTGCCAGCGATGCGCTGAAATGGATGCTGGGCGTGGAAGGACATTTCGATCGCCGGCTCCTGAAGAAATTCGCCCTCTGCCTTTCGATCGCCTCGGTCGCTTGAGTTTTCTGCGCTCGCAGAAACGAAAAGCCCGCGAAGACGGTTCTCCGCGGGCCATAGGCTGGAAGCCTTCACATCTTCAGATGTTGTTCTGCAGGATGGTCCGCAGCTTGCCGAAGAGCTCGTCGATATGCTGCTTCTCGATGATCAGCGGCGGGGAGAGGGCGATGATATCGCCGGTCGTGCGGATCAGGAGACCGCTTTCATAAGCCTTCAGGAAGGCCGTGAAGGCGCGCTTGGTGGGCTCGCCGGCAATGGGGTCGAGTTCGATCGCGCCGATCAGGCCGGTGTTTCTGATGTCAATGACATTGGGGCAATCCTTCAGCGAGTGCAGCGCATCGGCCCAGTAGTCGGAAAGTTCGGCTGCGCGGGTGAGCAGGCCTTCTTCCTTGTAGGTGTCGAGCGTGGCGAGAGCGGCTGCCGAAGCGATCGGGTTGCCGGAATAGGTGTAGCCGTGGAAGAACTCGATCATGTGTTCCGGGCCGTTCATGAAGGCATCATGAATCTCGGAGGTGACGAAAACGGCGCCCATCGGGATGACGCCGTTGGTCAGCCCCTTGGCGGCCGTGATCATGTCGGGCTTGACGTCGTAATATTGCGCGGCGAAGGGGGCGCCGAGGCGCCCGAAGCCAGTGATGACCTCGTCGAAGATCAGAAGGATGCCGTGCTTGGTGCAGATTTCGCGCAGCTTCTGCAGGTAGCCCTTCGGCGGGATCAGGACGCCGGTCGAGCCGGCCACAGGCTCGACGATGACGGCGGCGATGGTGGAGGCGTCATGCAGCGTGACGATACGCTCCAACTCGGTCGCGATGTCGCCGCCGTGCTCGGGCTCGCCGCGTGTGAAGTTGTTCTTGCCGGGCTGGTGAGTGTGCGGCATGTGGTCGACGCCGGTCAGAAGCGTGCCGAACATCTTGCGGTTGCTGACGATGCCGCCGACAGAGATGCCGCCGAAATTGACGCCGTGATAGCCGCGCTCGCGGCCGATCAGGCGGAAGCGTGAACCATTGCCCTTCACGCGGTGATAGGCAAGCGCCACCTTGAGCGCCGTCTCGACGGATTCGGAGCCGGAATTGGTATAGAGAACGTGGTTCAGGCCCTCCGGCGCGATGTCGACCAGGCGGTTTGCCAGTTCGAAGGCCTTGGGGTGGCCGAGCTGGAACGCCGGTGCGTAATCGAGCTCGCCTGCCTGTTCGCGGATCGCTTCGGTGATCTTCGGGCGGCAGTGGCCGGCATTGACGCACCAGAGGCCGGCCGTGCCGTCCAGCACCTGGCGACCGTCATGCGTCGTATAATACATGTCCTTGGCGCCGACGAACAAACGCGGCTCCTTCTTGAACTGGCGATTTGCCGTAAACGGCATCCAGAAGGCGCGAAGATCGTTCGGTGCATTGAGGCGATTGGACATGCTGTTCTCCTGGCCGCCGGCGGCCCATTTCCGGGGCTTCACGCCCATATTTTTACTGTCCGGTCAAATTATCAGGGCTTCCCGAGTCGTCAACGGGAAAAGTCCTGAAAGCTGCTGTGACGACCGGCAGGCTCAGGCGGCCCGTCATCATTCCTTCGCCTCGGCTTGCTACAAAAAGCGATGGCCTGCGGGCGCAATGGCATTTGCATCAATTCACTGAAATAAAACGATATTTCGACCGGAGATACTCATGTCTGACCGTCAGAAGACAAGAGCGCGGCCCACCGCGCGCCGCGCATTCGCGCCGAGTTACGGCGCCATCCTCCAAGAGGGCGTTCGCCGCCGCAGCGTGCTCAAGGGCTTCCTCACCGCAATGGGCGCTACGGCACTTGCGCCAGTGCTCGGAATATCGCGCGCGGAGGCTGCCGATTCCAGCCTGACTTTTCCTGAACTCAAGCGCGTGCGCGACACCGCCGACCACTGGCCGGAGGGTTATGAGCGCCAGATCCTGGCGCGTTGGGGCGACGCGCTGTTTCCTGACAGCCCGGAATTCGACATTGCGAGGCTGGATGGCAAGGCGGCCGAGCGGCAGTTCGGCTACAACAACGATTTCACCCAGTTCCTGCCGCTGCCCTGGGGCGAGAAGAGTTCCGACCATGGGCTGATGGTCGTCAGCCATGAATATGCGACACCTTTCCTGATGTTTCCGGGGCTGACGAAGGAGGACTACCGCGAGAAGCTGACGGAGAACCAGATCCGCGCCATCATGGCCGCCCTTGGCGTCTCGATCTTCGAGGTGAGGAAGACGGACGGCCAGTGGGCGATCGTCAAGGACGGCAAATACAATCGCCGCATCCACATGAGTACCGAGATCGGCATCTCCGGCCCGGCCGCCGGCGACGACCGCCTCAAGACCAAGGCAGATCCGAGCGGAACGGTCGTGTTCGGCACGGTTTCCAACTGCAATGGCGGCATCACTCCTTGGGGCACGATGCTTTCGGGCGAGGAAGGTGCGATGGACGCCTTTGCCGGCGACTACAAAACGCTCGCGAACCAGGAACTGGTCGAGCGCCAAGGCTGGGATGAGGATGAGAACGATATCTATTCGGTCAGCCGCGTCGAGCCGCGCTTCAAGTTCGAGGAGGAGCCGAACGAATGGATGCGTTTCGACTGGGTGGTCGAGATCGATCCGTTCGATCCGACGGCAAGGCCAGTCAAGCGCACGTCGCTCGGCCGCATGACCCATGAGGGCGCGCAGTGCTGTGTCGCTCCCGACGGCCGCGTGGTGGTCTTCATGGGCGATGACGACGATTTCGAATATATCTACCGTTTCGTCACCCGCGATCCTTGGAATCCTGGCGATCGTGCCGCCAACAAGGATCTGCTCGACCACGGCACGCTTGCTGTCGCCAAGTTTGAAAGCGATGGCACGATGGCCTGGATCCCGCTCATTGCGGGCGAGGGGCCGCTGACGGCGGAAGCCGGCTTCAAGAGCCAGGCCGACGTCGTGCTGGCGACGCGCGCCGCAGCCGACCTTGTCGGCGCCACGCCAATGGACGGGCCGGAAGGCTTCATTCCGCATCTTGGCACCGGCAAGCTTTATGTCGCCATGACGGAAAATGAGGATCGACTGCCGAAGAATGAGGGCGGCGATGAGAAAGAGATGGTCAATATTGCCAATCCGCGCGGCCCCAACCCGCATGGCCACCTTTTGGAGCTTATCGCACCCGGCGGCCCGGAAAAGCCGAATTATGCGGCTTCCAGCTTCAAGTGGGACGTCTTCATCCTCTGCGGCGATCCCGCCAAGCCTGAGGACCAGGCGATGTTCCATCCGGCCACGACGTCGGCCGGCTGGTTCACCGACCCCGACAATCTCGCCGTCGATCCGTCCGGCCGCCTGTGGGTCACCACCGATGGCCCGCCGCCGGAAGGTATTGCCGATTCCGTCTATGTGATGGACACCGAAGGCCCGGGCCGGGCGCTGCCGAAGTTGTTCTATATCGCGCCGGTTGGCTCGGAAACCTGTTCGCCGACCTTCACCTCGGACGGCAGCAGCGTCTTCCTCTCGGTCCAGCATCCGGGTGAACTCAGGATGGCCGACAACGAGGATGCGACCTCGATGGAGGACGCCGGCACCAATTGGCCGGATTTCAAGCCCGGCATACCTGCCCGTCCGTCGCTGGTGGTGCTGAGGCGCGCCAACAACGGCGCTGTCGGCAGTTAAATTGCGCCGACAGAAGCGGTAGGAGATGGCAGGCTTCCAAAAAAACACGACCGGCAAATCGCGAGATCTGCCGGTCGTGCCGTTAAGGTTCTGGTGCTGAAATATCCTTGCCGCGCCTCCGGGAACATCCCCTTACGGCACGATATCGGCCGACATTCATGTCAGCGCTATCATCAGGCTGCGGATCTATTCCTGCTTTGTACGAGGTAGATGTCTTCGAGCGTCGCCAGGATCTTCATGACCGGCTCGGAGGTGCTGGAATAGTAGATGGTCTGCGCGTCCCGGCGGGTTTTGACGAGCTTTTGGGCACGCAGTTTCGACAGGTGCTGGGAGAGCGCCGACTGGCTGAGCCCGACCTGTGTCGCGAGCGCGCCGACAGCCACTTCGCCTTTCACCAGGCTGCACAGGATCAGCAATCTTTTCGGGTTGGCCATAGCCGACAATAACGCTGCCGCCACATTCGTGTGATCGGCCAAATCAGAGGTTTCCATATTGTTATCTTCCTAATGCGAAACGTACATCATCCGTGTTGGCACAGGCCGCCAGCCGGAGTTTCGACTGGGCGGCAAAAACTAGCAATTAGGCTCGAAGATTGTATATACCTAAATTTAAGGTATCGAGTATGCTATTTTAGATATGTTTGAACAAATGTGATCGGAATCCACAGCGAGGGTTTCGAATTCGTATCGCAGCAAAAAATCACCGGAAATGATGTCGAAGCCCGCGGGATCGATACCGCAAATGCGCCAGGAACCCGATTCCGGCACTTTTAGCCGCGTTGCGAGCCTTTCGGCCACATCAGGGTGGCGTTCTACTAAATCTCGCACTGCGTCGGCCGCCGTGGCGGCGATCGCCTCATTGGCGGGCGACTGGATGATGAGATCGTTCCCCTCCAGACGATAGGCGCGGCCGAAGCCGCCATTGAGGCTTGCCTGTTTCGGGTTGAGGCGGAAGAAAAGGAAATCAGGAAAGTCGATATAAAGCTTGGCCTTGTCGTGGCGCTCGAGAAAGCGTGTGCGGATGCGCTCGTGGAACGCGTGCCCGCGCTCCACGGGTTCCACCAGGCACTGGGTCGTCAGGCGGCCGTAGGCGAGAGGATCGCCCTTGCCGGGTTCGCCGGTCAGGAGCGAGGCGCGGGGGTCGTTCGCCAGCGCCTTCGTATGGGCCGACAGCCTCGAAACCAGGATGACGGGCACGCCGTCGATATCGGTGGCGAGCAGGACACGGCTGGCGAAGGGAAAGCCGGTCTCGGGGTCGAGAACGGCAAGCGCCGCGTGCCTGGCGGAGCGCAGAAGCACGCGGGCGAGCTTTCGAGCGTCGTCGTCGGTTTCGCGAATAGGCGAGGGTTGATCTTTCATATCCGCTTTGTGGCAAAGCGGATTGAAAACATCAAGCTTCCTGCTTACGGCGATGGCGGGTGAGGCCGGCGACGATATCCTGGGCCGAGATGGTGCCGACGATCGTGCCGTTCTCGACAATGCCGATGCTGCCGGGCTGGCGGGCAAGGGCGTCGAGGACATCGACGAGCGGGGTTGCGGCGCGGGCCGTGGCGCTGACGCTCATGCCGGCGGCCGTCTGGCCGAGGCCGGGCTGCATAACGTCGGCTGCTGTCAGCATGTTGATCGGATTGAGGTTCTGCACGAAGTCGGCGACATACTGGTCGGCAGGGTTCTTAACGATGTCGTGCGGCGTTCCGCACTGGATGATGCGGCCACCCTCCATGATGGCGATGCGGTTGCCGATGCGGAAGGCCTCGTCGAGATCGTGACTGACGAAGAGAATGGTCTTCTTCAGCCGCCGCTGGAATTCCAGGAGTTCGTCCTGCAGGCGGGTGCGGATCAGCGGATCGAGTGCGGAGAACGGCTCGTCCATGAGCAGGATCGGAGCGCCGGTGGCAAAAGCGCGGGCAAGGCCGACACGCTGCTGCATGCCGCCCGAAAGCTCGTTGACCTTGCGGCCCGCCCATTTCGTCAGGTTGACGAGTTCGAGCTGTTCGCCGACGCGGACCTTGCGCTCGGCCTCCGGCATGCCGGCGAGTTCGAGGCCGAAGCCGACATTCTCGGCGACCGTGCGCCAGGGCAGGAGGGCGAACTGCTGGAACACCATGGAGACGGTGTGAGTACGCAGGTCGCGGAGCGCCTTGCTATTGCACTTGTATGGGTTGACGGAGCCGGTTGCCGTGGAGACCGCGACATCGCCGCGTACGACAGGGGCGAGTCCGTTGACGGCGCGCAGCAGCGTCGACTTGCCGGAGCCGGACAGGCCCATCAGCACCAGGATCTCGCCTTCCTCGATCGTCAGAGAGGCATCGGCGACGCCGAGCACAAGGCCGGTGGCGGCGCCGATTTCGTCGCGCGTTTTGCCCTGGTCGACCATGGCAAGGGCTGCTTCCGGCCGGTCGCCGAAGATGATGCTGACATTATTGAAAGTCACCGCGGTCATGCACCGTCTCCTTCACCCGCCGAGCGGAACATGCGGTCGAGAATGATCGCCAGGATGACGATGCAGAGACCGGCTTCGAAGCCTTTCGCGACATTGACGGTGTTCAGCGCGCGTACAACGGGCACGCCGAGACCGTCGGCACCGACGAGGGCGGCGATGACGACCATCGACAGCGACAGCATGATGGTCTGGGTGAGGCCCGCCATGATCTGCGGCGTGGCGAAGGGAAGCTCGATCTTGCGCAGCACCTGGGTCGGCGTCGCGCCGAATGCAACGGCAGCTTCGACGAGCGAAGGCGGCGTCGAGATGATGCCGAGGCGGGTCAGCCGGATCGGCGCGGGGATCGCGAAGATGACGGTCGCGATCAGGCCCGGCACCATGCCGAGGCCGAACAGGATCAGCGCCGGGATCAGATAGACGAATGTCGGGATCGTCTGCATGAGGTCGAGCACCGGGCGCATGGCGGAATAGACCCAGGCGCGGCGGGCTGCCGCTATGCCGAGGGGAATGCCGATCACCATGCTGACGAAGGTGGAGGCGAGCACGAGGGCGAGCGTCTCCGTCGTCTCCTTCCAGTAGCCCTGGTTCATGATGAGCAGCAGGCCGAAAAAGGTGAAGAGGGTGACGGCGATCGACCGGCGCAGCCAGAAGGCCAGCGCGGCGACGACGACTATGACGATCAGTGGGTGGGGCTTCTGCAGCACGAAGAGCAGGCCGTCAATGACGTGCGACAGCAGGAAGGCGAGCTGGTTGAAGAACCACTCACCGTTCGATGTCAGCCAGTCTACGAACAATTTAGCCCACGGGCCAATCGGAATCTTAGCGTCGGTGATCCAGTTCAAGGGGCGCGCCTATTCTGAAAAGAAACAACAATCGGACAAAAATGAAACGGGGCGGCGAGCCGCCCCGTTCATATCATCAAAGGCCGAGGCCAGTTTTGGCGGCCGCCAGCGCGTCGCCCTTGCCGTCGCGGGTCTTGACGCCGGCGAGCCAGGGCTCGAGCGCCGAAGGGTTCGCCTTCAGCCATTCGGAAGCCGCAGCTTCCGGCTCCTTGCCGTCGTCGAGGATCTTGCCCATGATCTGGTTCTCCATCTCGAGGGAGAAAACCAGGTTCTTCAGCATCGCGCCGACATTCGGGCAATCGGCGAGATAACCGGCTCGGACATTGGTGTAGACCTTGGCGCCGCCGAAATCAGGCCCGAAGATATCGTCACCGCCGGTGAGGTAGGTCAGCTTGAAGTTGGTGTTCATCGGATGGGGTTCCCAGCCGAGGAATACAACGGGCTTACCAGCCTTGTCGGAACGGGCGACCTGGGCGAGCATGCCCTGTTCGGAAGATTCGACGACTTCCATGTCCTTCATGCCGAAGGTGTTCTTTTCGATCATGTCCATGATCAGGCGGTTGCCGTCATTGCCGGGCTCGATGCCGTAGATCTTGCCGTCGAGATCGTCCTTATGGGCGGCGACATCCTTGAAGTCCTTGATGCCGAGTTCCGCGCCCTTGGCATTGGTGGCGAGGGTGTACTTGGCGCCGACGAGGTTAGGGCCGAAGGATTCGACCGACTTGTCGTCGATATAGGGGCGGACGTCCTTTTCCTGCGTCGGCATCCAGTTGCCGAGGAAAATGTCGATGTCCTTGTTCTTCAGCGAGGTGTAGGTGACCGGCACCGAGAGGACCTTGATGTCGGTCTGATAGCCGATGCTTTTCAGGACGACGGATGCCGTCGCCGTGGTGGCGGTAATGTCAGTCCAGCCGACGTCCGAGAAGTGGACGGTGGAGCAGCTGTCGGGATCGGCGGCGAATGCGGCGGTCGCTATGGAGAGAGCGGCAACGGCAGTCGCGGTGACGAATTTGAATGTGCTTGTTGTTTTCATTTTAGACTCCCAGTCTTTAAGTTCCCAAGCCAATCACCAATAGCCGAGTTTGACAAGCGACCTCAGTGTGTTTGCGTCGTATCAAAGGGTGCGAATGCGACGTCGAGGGATTTTTCTCCTACCCCCTGTTTTCAAGGGTTCCGGCGGTTTTTGGGCGTGGAATCCTGTGATTATCACCGTCACGGGGCTTTTCTTTGCCATTGCGAGCTTTCAATAAGCCGATCAAGGAGAAATCGGATGGCAAAACTCTATTTCAACTACTCGACGATGAATGCCGGCAAGTCGACGATGTTGCTGCAGGCCTCCTACAATTACCAGGAGCGCGGCATGCGCACGGTGCAGCTGATCGCCGCTTTCGACGAGCGCGCCGGCCGTGGCATCATCGGCTCGCGGATCGGGCTGGAGGCGAGCGCCATTCCCTTCGAACCGCACGAGGATCTGTTCCGGCTGATCGCGGGCTTGAGCCGAGAAGGAGCGCCGATTTCCTGCGTCTTCGTCGACGAGGCGCATTTCATGACGTCGGTCCATGTCTGGCAGCTCGCCCGCATCGTCGACAGGCTCGGCATCCCAGTCATGGTCTATGGGCTCAGAACCGATTTCCAGGGCAAGCTGTTTCCGGCCTCGCAGGAACTCCTGGCGATCGCCGACGAAATGCGCGAGGTGCGCACGATCTGCCATTGCGGGCGCAAGGCGACGATGGTGGTGCGGCTCGACGCGGAAGGAAAGGTGCTGCACGAAGGCGCGCAGATCGACGTCGGGGGCAACGAGAAATATGTTTCGCTCTGCCGCAGGCACTGGGACGATGCGATGAACGGCGCCTGGATCGCGGAGCCGGTCTGAAGCCGCCTCTTCAGCGTCGCAAGCAAAATAATGGAGCATGACGTCGTCCGAAAACCGCTCACACTTTTCGGCATCATGCTCTAGCTTGAGAGCAGGAGATTCCCTGGAGAGATCAGGTGCGCAAGCCCCCGCCATTCGACAGCCAGTATGAAGCCGCAGGCGGCCTTGCCGAGAAGATTGCGGCCGAGGGAGCCTATTGCGTGGCTTGCATCGGCGCCTTCACTGGCGACGAAACACGGTCTGCCGACGAAGTCTTCCTTGAACAGAATGCCCGCTTCCAGGCCCATATTGCCGACGGCGCCGCGCTCGACGCGCTGCTCGCCGAGCTGGTCTTTTCCCTCGACCGGCTGACGGCCGAGGTTTCCGCCGATCTCGACAGTTTCCGGGGATTGACGTGGCGCGAGAAAATGGCTGGCTGGGTGTCGCGCCAGCGGATGTGGCGCAAGTATACTGAACGCGTACGCGAGGCGCCCGTCGTCGAGCGATTGCTCGATCTTCTGGCGAAGTCGGACGCGCTCGCCAGGCTGATCGCCAGCCAGCGCGTCTCGATCACTGAACGGCACAAGGCAGCCGAACGCGGCCTCGTCGACATCGTCGAGCAACGGCGCCGGCTGGTCGATTCCATCGATATCGCCCGCCTCAAGATGAAGGAGCTCAATGCCAAGGCGCTGACGACCCAGGGCCGCATCGGCGTCTATGGCAACAGGGCGCATTGGGAGCAGATGGAGGCGGAGCGGCGGGCGCTGAAGGCGGAGGCCGAGCGCATTTCCGCCGAGGAGCACGAGATGCGCGACGACAGCCAGCGGCGCGAGCACTTCATCGGCCTGTTCCAGTCCTTCGTCGATTCGCTGAACGGCCGGATCGCCGCCTGCAACGTGCTGCTGCGCAAGCTGATGATCGATGTCGAGGAGCGGCTGATCATCTATCAGGCGCAGGTCGATACCGACCGGCCGGGCATGAAGATGCGGATCAAGCCGGAATTCTTTCCCGATATCGCCACACCGATCAGGCTGTTCGAGAAAGGCATGCTGGTCGCCCAGGATCTGGAGCGGCGCAAGAGCCGCGCCGATCTCGAAGCCACGGGGAAGTTTCCGGCCTATGCCGAACCGTCGCCGGAGGCATCGGGTGCGCCGCTGATCGACACGGCGCGCAGGTCTTTCCGTCTCAGGCTGCCTTTCCTCAGTTCCTGAGCAGAAGCGCACGGGTCCGTGCCGCTTTTGTACAATGCCTCCCTTCGGAAAAATCGAAGGGCCTCGTGTTGTGCTCGGCCCACCGAGCGCATATGTGGATGCAACGGGGCGGCGATGTCCCGATGTTCGCCTCGCCTGACAGGAGACGACGATGCTTGACCGGATAGCCGGTTTTTTCAGGCTGATCGGCCAGATGATCGGCCGCTGGGCCCGCCTGTTTGCCGCCTGGGCCTTCTGGCCATTTCTTGCCGCGCATGGCTGGTATCAGCGCCGGAGCTGGATGATCCGGCTGCCTGTGATCGCGTTCGTGGCGCTCTTCGTCGTGCTCTACGGCTATTTCTTCTGGCAGACGCAGGCCTGGACGAATTTCAACCCCGCCTTCGTCGACCAGTACCGGCTTTCCGAACGCAAGGTCGCAGCCGGGCAGGACTTGCCTCTGGCCGAGGGGGCCGATGCCACGGCGCCGAAAACCTGCCAGCGCTCGGCGATCGTCGATGTCGCGGCTGACCTCACCGATTTCAACGTCAACCAGAACGCCTGGATTTCTTCCATGGTGCTCTACAAGGCGGGCTTCTTCGGCATCGACTGGGACCACACGCCCTTCTTCGACAACAAGGCGTCGTTCCAGCGCGGCGTCAACCAGGCAGTCCGGCGCACTTCGGTGGAGCTTGTCGACACGCTCGGGCGTGTGCGCGGCACATCGGGCATCAACAGCGACCTGCAGCGCGCACGCGGCAACCTGCAATTCGACGAATACAGCTGGTATTTCGGCCTCAATCCCTTCGGGCCGAAGACGCCGACACCTTCCTATTATCGCTCGGCGATCGACAGCCTGCGCAAGTTCAACACCGATCTTGCCGCCTGCAACGCCATTTTCGACGGTCGCGCCGACAATCTGGTGCAGTTCGTCGACCGCATCGCCAACGATCTCGGCAGCACCTCCGACATGCTCGCCGAGCGCTCGGAAAACCACAATCGCGGCTGGTTCGATACGCGCGCCGACGACAGGTTCTGGTTCGCCTACGGGCAGCTCTACGGCTATTACGCGATCATGGCGGCCGCTCAGGCGGATTTCTCGCAGGTGGCGCAGGAACGCAATCTCGGAGCGATCTGGGGCGGCACGATGCGGCAGTTCCAGGCAGCACTGCGCATTCAGCCGGCGGTCATCTCGAACGGGCGTGAGGACGGCTGGATCATGCCGAGCCATCTCGCCACCATGGGCTTCTATATATTGAGGGTGCGCTCGAATCTCGTCGAGATCCGGTCGGTGCTCGACCGCTAAATTTCAGCGGAGCGGCGTGTTGTCCTCGAGGCCGACGATGCGCAGTTTCTCGACGAATTCATAGGTGACGCCGACGATGCCGCCGCCGCTTTCATCGTCGCGGAAGCGGCCGACGCTGCGCACCAGCTTGCAGCCGCCGAGCCGGTTGTCGACGCGATAGACGAAATGGAAGCCGACCCGGTGAAGGCTTGCCTGTTCGAAGGTTTCGGCGATCAGGCTACGATCTTCTTCATGGATGCGCGACATCAGCTCGGCCAGATTGACCGGGCCGTTGCTGTAGGGGAGGTCGAAGATCGCGTGCACGTCCTCGCTTGCGAAGAAATGTCCCGTCTCGATGTCGATGCGCCAGAAGCCGAAAAGGCGATAGGCGGCAAGCATCTGGACGATTTCCGCATCGGTGATGCCGATGTGGGCGCGGGATTGTTCGATCTTGTCGACGATGGGCTGTTCGAAGCGAAGAGGCACGGTTCCACCAGGTCACGGGACGACCCCGCTGACTCTCTTCTGAGACTTCAGTTGATCAGCTTCAATCGAATGGCCTTAGCTACCAACTGGGTACGGTTGACGCAATCGAGTTTCTTGATCGCGTTCGTCATATAGGCATTCACCGTATGGTCCGAGAGCGCCAGGATCTGGCCGATCTCGATCGACGTCTTGCCCTGTGCCGTCCAGCGTACGACTTCCAGTTCGCGGGCCGAGAGCGCACTGTGCGCGCTTTCCTCGTTGCGCTTGACCGCATTATAGGCGTCGAGCGCATGCAGGATGATCATCGCCAGCTCGTTGACTTCGCTCTGGCCGAGCGCTGCCCGCTCGCCGCAGAACCAGAAGACCAGGCGCTGGCCGTCGGCTGCAATGGTCGGCATGGCAACGCCTGCCGGTATGGCATGGCGCAGCATCAGGGCGCGCAGTTCGGCGGGAAAGGCCTGGCCATTGACGGCGTCGTTGAGGTGCCAGACCGGCGGCACGGCCGACTCCCTCAGCCGCAAGCCGAAAGGGCAGCCACGCAACATGTGGGTGCGATCGAACTCCCTGACATAGGCAGCCGGGAGCGAACTCTCGATCAGCAGGGGTTTCAGCAGGAGGTCTTCGGGAGAGGGGGCGTGCATCAGAGTCGCATGCGACAATCCGAAGGCCGCGGATATTCTGTTGAGCGCCTGTGCAAACAGACCGCGTGTTCTTGCCGTCGCAAGTTCCGCCGAAAGCATAGACTGTCTTTCAGAGGTGGTCATGTAAGACATTTATACGCCCCCGGCAGCCCTAATGTTACCGCTATCAGATACAGAATCTCGGCCGGAGGCTAGTGCCAATTCACGTCATACCAGTCCAATACGCGCCGATTAATTCAAATTGTGAAGAAATAGTCACAGCTTCGCGCGTCTCGGTTGAGTTACGTGTGATGCAAGTACCGTTACGGTATCTCTGACTTCTTTCGTGACCTGATCACTGTGAGTTGCGCCTAGCCCGAAGCGGAAGAGAATCACTTCGGGGAACGTCGGGATGGTAGCCGCCATCGAAATCTGGCTTGCTGCAATCCAATGCAATTGCTAAGCGTATTGTCATGTATAATTGAGGCGATTTAATCGTGCGCTTTGCAGTTTCTTTTTTCGTGAAGTATCTGTTTTCCCTGATATTACTTTCTTCATTCCTTTTGATCTTGCCGATCGCTGCAACCTCCCAGGCTGCCGAGCAGAAACATGCGGAACAGCCGCCGATGCGGTTCATCATCGTGCGCAGTTCCCTCTGCCAGGAGAACTGTCCGGAATGGATATCGGCGGAGGGACGCATCACCGCCGATACGCCCGCTCGCTTCAGAAAAATCCTCAAGAAGATGGGCGACCGGAAACTGCCGGTTGTCTTCCGTTCGGAAGGAGGCGACGTCGACGCCGCCTATGGGATGGGCCGGATGATCAGGAAAGCCGGTTTGGAAACGGCGGTAGGCGGCACGCGGCTGAACGGTTGCCTGGTTCAGGATACGCTCTGCGACGCCGCTATCGCAAAGGACGGCACGGCGGCCGGTTACACCTATTCGGCCGGCGCATACTGCTTTTCCGCCTGTCCGCTGGCGTTTGCCGGCGGTACGTCGCGGGTCGCGTCGCAGTGGTCGTTCATCGGCGTCCACCAGATCACGACCATCTACAACAGGGTGCGCGTCTCCTACCGCATCGAATACAAGATCGTGAACGGCAAGAAGAAGGAAATCTCCCGTAAGGAGATCGGCCGCACAGCGGCCGGCCAGAGCAGTTCCACCAAGCTCGGCAAGAAAGCCAACGCCGCCCTGACGGCCTATCTGAAGGAAATGGGCGTCAGCGACCAGGTGATCGACATGATGATGAGCGCCACGCCCGACAGCATCCATATCGTGCCGGCTGCAGACGCCCTTCGAACAGGTCTCATGACGGATATGCTTGCTTACAATGAGTGGCCCGGCATGCCGCTTTGCGCGCCGGATGCCGCGGCCGAGACGGTTTGCCGGCGCCATCCGGCAGCTGCCGCGCCGGTGGCAGTTGCCGCGCCTGTCGTAGCTGCCGCGCCTGAGGCAGCGGGGGCGCCTGCCTTCAAGGCGTCCGCACAGAATACGGCGGAACAAGCAAGCGAGAGTCTGCCGAAAACCCAGCCGATGGACTTTCTCCTGATGTCCAACGGCAATTGCCAGGAAGAGTGCAAGCAGTGGATTTCTGCGGATGGAGACATCACGCCCGATACGCCGGCTCGGCTGAAAGCTTTCTTGGAGACGCTTGGCGGGAGAGAGCTGCCGGTCGTCCTTCAGTCCAATGGCGGGGATATGGATGCGGCTTTCGCGATGGGGCGTATGATCCGTGCTGCAGGTCTGGAGACCTCAATTGGCAAAACGCAATTGCCAAATTGTCCAAAGCTGGATCCGCGTTGCAAAACGAGCATCGCCAAAAGTGGACCGACCGAGGGCGAAGTCTTTGCCGGCGGCGGGCACTGCCTTTCGACCTGTACTCTTGTCTTGATGAGCGGAATGCCGCGGATTGTCGGATATTCCAATATCGGCCTCGTCAGACCCACGACGGCTGAATATACGAAATTCTTCGCCTATTTCGACGAGATGGGCGTCAGTGGCAAGACCTACGAGACGATGATGCTCGGGACATCGATTGAGCGAGGAAATATAGTTCGTTCTCAGGCGCTCGAACTCGGCATCATCAATGGTATCATCCCTAATGACGAAGAGCCTGGCTTGCACGTCTGTGGGCCGGAGGCCAGGGAAAGCCTTCGATGCCCCAGAAAAGCGGAGGCGGAGATCGTTCCTGCTACTGCGTCGGTCAATTGATATCAGGACGCGAAAGAGCAGGGCTCGACGTTTTCGTGTCGGGCTTACTGCTTGTTCACCCGGCCTAAGGCGCCTCTGTACCGCCCTCTAGGCCTTATCCTTCAAATCATTCTTCGACGTCAGGCTCATCAGCTTCTCCAGGAAGCCGAGCATGACGGCGGAGGCGACGAAGGCGAGGTGCATCAAGGTCAGCCACATGATCTTGCCGTCGGCATATTTGTCGGCGTTGAGGAAGACCTGCAGCAGGTGGATGGAGGAGATGGCGACGATCGAGGAGGCGACCTTGATCTTCAGGCTGCCTGAATCGAGCTTGCCGAGGAAGGAGACCTCGTTGTCGGCTTCACTTGCCTCATCGAAGCGGCTGACGAAATTCTCGTAGCCTGAGATCATCACCATGACGATCAGGCTGGCGACCAGGGCTGCGTCGATCAGGCCGAGCATGGCAAGGATCATCTCCGCCTCATCGAGTTCGAAGACGCCGGAGGCGATCTTCAGGAACTTATAGCCGAAGGAAACGGCATAGACGGCGAGCGCCAGCACCAGGCCGATATAGAAGACGACGAGGAGCCAGCGGCTCGACAGGATGATGCGCTCGATGATGAGTTCCAGTGACTTCATGTCTTCATCCTAGAAGATCGCGGTTGCAGACGCCACATAGACGCCTAGCGCATCGACCTGAAAATCGGAACTGATTTTCAGGTCGATGCGCAGATTCAAAGTGTTACAGCGTCCTTTGCGCGTCCGAAAAGACGCGCGGCGCTGTCAGCATGGCGGCTGCAAGGCGCAGCGCTATTCACACCTCGCCGATATTTCGCTATCCCGATGAAGGGAGAAGAAATGCCTCCGCTCCCCCGGAGGTTGGGACGGGGAACATCCATGCCATCAATCAAGTCCGACATCGAAATTGCGCGCGCCGCCACCAAGAAGCCGATCGTCGAGATCGGGGCGAAGCTCGGCATTCCGGCTGAGCAGCTCGCCCCCTATGGCCACGACAAGGCGAAGATCAGCGCCGAGTTCATTGCTGCGCAGACGGGCAAGAAGGACGGCAAGCTGATCCTCGTCACCGCGATCAATCCGACGCCGGCGGGCGAGGGCAAGACGACGACGACCGTCGGGCTCGGCGACGGGCTGAACCGGATCGGCAAGAAAGCCATCGTCTGCATTCGCGAGGCTTCGCTCGGCCCCTGCTTCGGCATCAAGGGCGGGGCGGCCGGCGGCGGTTATGCGCAGGTCGTGCCGATGGAAGACATCAACCTGCATTTCACCGGTGATTTCCATGCGATCACCTCGGCGCATAATCTGCTGGCGGCGATGGTCGACAATCACATCTACTGGGGCAACGAGGAGAATATCGATATCCGCCGCATCACCTGGCGGCGGGTCATGGATATGAACGACCGGGCGCTCAGAAGCATGGTCTCCTCGCTCGGCGGCATTGCCAACGGTTTTCCGCGCCAGGGCGGCTTCGACATCACCGTCGCCTCCGAGGTGATGGCGATCCTCTGCCTCGCCACCGATCTCAAGGATCTGGAACGCCGGCTTGGCGACATCATCATCGGCTACCGCTTCGACAGGACGCCGGTGCATGCGCGCGACCTGAAAGCCGACGGCGCCATGGCGGTGCTGTTGAAGGATGCCATGCAGCCGAACCTTGTGCAGACGCTGGAGAACAATCCGGCTTTCGTGCATGGCGGGCCTTTCGCCAACATCGCCCATGGCTGCAATTCGGTGACGGCGACCAAGACGGCGCTGAAGCTCGGCGACTACGTGGTGACCGAAGCGGGCTTCGGGGCCGATCTCGGGGCTGAAAAATTCTTCAACATCAAATGCCGCAAGGCCGGGCTGAAGCCGGATGCAGCCGTCATCGTCGCGACCGTAAGAGCGCTGAAGATGAATGGCGGTGTGAAGAAGGAGGATCTCGGCGCGGAGAACGTCGGGGCTCTGAAGAAGGGCTGCGCCAATCTCGGCCGGCACGTCGCCAATGTGCGCCGCTTCGGGGTACCTGTCGTCGTGGCGATCAATCATTTCGTCTCGGATACCGATGCAGAGATCGCGGCGGTGAAGGAATTCGTCTCGCGGCTCGGCGCCGAAGCGATCCTTTGCCAGCACTGGGCGAAGGGTTCGGCCGGCATCGAGGAACTCGCGCACAAGGTGGTGGAGCTGGCCGAATCGGGCCAAGCGAAATTCCAGCCGCTCTACGGCGATGATATCTCCCTGTTCGAGAAGATCGAGATCGTCGCCTCGAAGATCTACCATGCCGGCGAGGTGACGGCCGACAAGGCGGTGCGCGACCAGTTGCAGACATGGGAAGAGCAGGGCTACGGCAGGCTGCCGGTCTGCATGGCGAAGACGCAATATTCCTTCTCGACCGATCCGAACCTGCGCGGCGCGCCGGAAGGGCACATCGTCTCAGTGCGCGAAGTCAGACTTTCAGCCGGGGCAGGCTTCGTCGTCGCCATCACCGGCGAGATCATGACGATGCCCGGCCTGCCGAAATCGCCGTCGGCCGAGCGGATTTTCCTGAACGATCAAGGTTACATCGAAGGGTTGTTCTGATCCTGGATGGGCTTGGCGGGGCGTTCGATGGGCTGACGTTGCCGGCGCTTTTCAACGTCCGGATCGATGAACAGCCAGATAAAAAGCCTTTCCAGATTGCTGGAGAACAGCAATCCGACAACCGATTCAAGCGTGAAACGCAACTCTTTGAAATGATTAGTGACAATAACGATAGCCGCCCTTCCTCTCGATCACGTCGAGATGGAAATGGGTTTCGTGGGCGGCGTCGCTTTCGGGGTCCAGCACGGTGGTGAAGTAGAGGCAGCCGGCGGCGCTGACGGTGCGCTGGAAGGCGCCGGTCAGCGTCGGGTCCTCGCGGCGGGAGCGGACGGCGACATCCTCGCCCTTTTCGAAATGGAAGCTCGCAATGTCGATGGCGTTGCCGCGGGCATGTTCGGAGATCTTGCCGGTTTCGGCGTTGTTGCGCAGGCGGCACATATAGGCCGTTGCCTGGTTGATGGTGGTGATGCGGCCCTGCTCCGGCAGCGCCGTGGAGGCGGTCGGGATGACGCTTTCCTTCATCCAGCGGGCAAGGGCGAGGGCGGTGGGGCAGCGGATCGTCGCCTCCGGTTTCAGTTTGATGCCCGGCAGGGCTTCGGAAACGATGATCGGCTTGTCGATGCCGCAGCCGTTGCCGTCATCGATGCGCGGCGCTTCCTTGAAGACGACGCCCAGCGCCTGGAGTGCGGCCGTGCATTCGGCGTGCTCGGTATCGCTTTCGGGTTCGATCGTCAGATGCTGCTCTTCCAGCGTCTGCTCGCCGGGCGGCGGCTTGCCTTCTTCTGCCGGCGCCTGCGGGCCTCCGAGGCCGCCCGGCGGCAGCGGCGGGCCTTGCATCGGCTTTGCCGGTCCGGCCGGCGGTGCGGGCGGTTGGGCCGGTGCTTCCGGCGCCTTCATGTCAGGCTTTGGCTGAGGCGCTGGCACGTCTGCAGGTGCGGGCGGCTCAGTCTTGTCGGGGAGTGGAGCGGGGCCTGTTGCTTCCCCGGCATCCGGCCGAGGTTGGGGTAAAGGGCCCTGTGGGGGCAGGCGGGCGCCGGCAAGAAAGGCGGTAGCGGCGAGGAGGATCGCCAGTATCGAAAGTTTTCTCAAGGCATCCGCTTCCCTGGTGTCGATGGGAGAGGAATAACGCGCGAGGGCGGGTTTCGTTGCAATTGCGCAACGTTTGGGAAGATCGCTAAAACTTGATGATAATATTCAACATAAATCGACGACTTATGTTGACAATTGCTCTCATGTTTTTTATGCGGCGAAAAGAAGGCGAAATACTGTTTCGTCTTTATCCGTAAAAGCCCAGCCAGCCCCTCGAGCGTGCGACGCGCCACGACCAGCCAGCCCGGTAATCATCATGAGAGGGTAGGTTATGATCGTCCGGCATTGGCGCTCGGTTCTATTGGTCTGCACGGCAGCCGCAACTGTTCTTCCTGTTTCGCAATCCTTCGCGCAGAGCGCTCCGGCAGCGCCGCAGGCGACCGCGACCGCGGATAACGCCACCGTTCTGCAGAAGATCGTCGTCAAGGGTAAACGCGCCGCACCCGGCAGCGTCGCAGACACGCCGCTCGCGACCGAGATCACAGCCAAGCAGCTGGAGGAGAAGCAGGTAACCAACTTCAGGGATCTCGGGCGGAGTGTGGATGCCGGCGTGAACTATTCGCGCGGCGACGGAGGCTTCAACCTGCGCGGCCTTTCCGGCCCTCGCATCCTGACCACCATCGACGGCATTCCGATCCCCTATGTTTCGAACAGCGCGCGCCAGGGTGCCTTCGCGACGAGCAATGCCAACGGCGGCGGCGACACTTTCGACTTCGATTCGCTATCATCGCTCGATATCGTGCGCGGCGCGGATTCGAGTAAGGGCGGTTCGGGCATGCTCGGCGGCGCCTTCGTTCTCAATACGCTCGAGCCCGAGGATCTGATCCCGGAAGGACGCGATTGGGGCGCGATCGTCAAGTCGACCTATGACAGCGAAGACCGGAGCATTTCCGGCTCCGCAGCCGGCGCCAAGAAGGTCGGCAACACCTCCATCCTTTTCCAGGGCAGCTACCGCAAGGGGCATGAGCGTGACAACATGGGCGACAACGACAGCTACGGTCGTTTCCGCACCGAGTCGGATCCCGCCGATTTCGATCAGCACAACCTTCTCTTCAAACTGCGCCAGGATCTGGAAGGGGGCCATCGCATCGGCCTGACCGCCGAGCGCTTTCGTCGCGATCTTCAGACCGATCTCCGCGAGCAGCAGGGTACGGGCCGCGCCAATATGATCGGCAATTTCGATGGTCGCGAATTGCGCGACCGCGATCGCGTTTCGCTCGACTATGATTATGAGGCGCAGTCTTCCGACGCATTCTTCAGCAGTGCCCGGGCCACGCTCTATTGGCTGGACCTGAAGAAGGAAGCCGGTAGCAATGGTCGCACCGCCGCCAATGTGCCGTACGGCCGCAATAACGAGATCGAGAATGAAAGCTGGGGCTTCAGCGGAACGGCGACGAAGGATTTCGAATATTCCGGCCTGAACCACTCCGTCCGTATCGGTCTCGATGCGGCAGTTGCCAGCTGGAGCCAGTACAGCTTTGGGCTTTGCTCGACAACGTGCCCGGCGCTGAACAACCAGGCGGAAGTGCCTGACGTCGACAGCCAGAATCTTGCGCTGACCTTCGAAGACAAGATCGAAATCGGCAATACCGGTTTCGCGCTGACGCCCGGCTTCCGCTTCGACTGGTTCAACTACAATCCCTCGACCGGTGGCGGTTTTGCAACCAACACAGGGCTTTCCCGTTTCGGCGATCTCAGCGACCGAACGGAAGCCGCCATCTCGCCGAAGATTCTTGCAACATATGACCTGACGCCTGATGTCCAGCTTTACGCGCAACTGGCCGTCGGCTTCCGCGCACCGACCGTGGACGAGCTCTACAGCCGCTTCTACAATCCGACGGGTCGCTACGCCCAGCTTGGCAATCCCGATCTGGAACCGGAAATCGGCCGCGGTATCGAGGTCGGTGCCAATTTTGACACGGGCGATTTTACCGGCAGGGTCGCGGCTTTCCACACCCGCTATCAGAACTTCATCGAGACGGTGACAAGCGTCGACGCGACAGGTTTCACGACCTTCAATTACACGAACGTCTCAGCCGCCACGATCTCGGGTGTTGAAGCAAGCGCAGCCAAAACGTTCAACAACGGCATCAATCTGCATGCGTCGCTTGCCTATGCCTATGGCCGCAACGAAGATACAGACAAATACTTGCGGTCGGTCGCCCCCTTCAAGGCGATCGTTGGCGGCGGTTGGAGCAACGACAATTTCGGCTTCGACCTCTCTTCGACGCTTTCGGCTGGCATGCCCGACGACGACTCCACCACGACCTTCGATGCGCCGGGTTATGGCATCGTCGACCTGACCGGTTGGTGGACGCCGGAACAGGCGCCGGGGCTGCGCGTACAGGCTGGCGTCTACAACGTCTTCGACCAGGAATATTTCAATGCGCTCGCCGTGCGCGACGTCAACCTGACCTCGGTGACGGCGTCCCAGCCGCGCGAGTGGTATTCCGAGCCGGGCCGCACATTCAAGGTGTCGATCACGAAGACCTTCTGACGCCAATCAAGCCTTCGAGGCTGGGGAGGAGCGGCTTTCGGGCGCCCTTTTCATTCCGATAATCGCCCCTTGCGCGACGGCTGATCTCAGGCTAACAATTTTCTTCATGATCACGTCCTTGAACATTGCTGTTTGGTGGTGGGCTCGCTGAGGCGGCCTCGACCAATCGTGTCCAAAGACGACGACGAGTGAGCCGCCCGAAACTTCGAGGCGGCTTTTTTGTTTTATCGCCGCCCTTTGTCCGGGCCCCGATAACGGAGTGGAACAATGGTAACGATCCTGCGGGATGATGGTGCGGAAATCTACGAGACCAAGGGCGGCATCACCGTTACGCGGCAGCGGCGGGCCATCCCCTATGGCGATGCGGTTTCTTCCTATGTCGACAAGCTCGACGAGCGCCGCGGCGCGGTGTTCTCATCGAATTACGAATATCCGGGCCGTTATACGCGCTGGGATACCGCCGTCGTCGATCCGCCGCTCGGCATCTCCTCCTTCGGACGCGACGTCTGGATCGAAGCGTATAATGAACGCGGCGAGGTGATCCTCGGCTTCGTGACCGAGCGGCTGAAGACGGTACCCGAGCTTGTGCTCGGCGCTTCTACCGCACGCCGGCTCGACCTCACCGTCAAGACGCCCGACCGTGTGTTCACCGAGGAAGAGCGCTCGAAGATGCCGACGGTCTTCACGGTGCTGCGCGCCGTCACCGACCTGTTCTACTCGCAGGCGGATGCGAGCCTCGGGCTCTATGGCGCCTTTGGTTATGACATCGCCTTCCAGTTCGATGCGATCGATCTGAAGCTGACGCGGCCCTCCGACCAACGCGATATGGTGCTCTACCTGCCGGACGAGATCCTGGTCGTCGACAATTACGCCGCCAAGGCCTGGATCGACCGCTACGATTTCGAGAAGGGCGGCCTTTCGACCGAAGGCAAGGCCGGGGAGATCGCGCCGGAGCCCTTCAAGCACACGGACGCCATTCCGCCGAAGAGTGACCACCGGCCGGGCGAATATGCCGAGCTCGTCGTCAAGGCGAAGGAAAGCTTCCGCAAGGGCGACCTCTTCGAAGTCGTGCCGGGGCAGAAGTTCATGGAGCGCTGCGAAAGCAAGCCTTCCGACATTTCCAAGCGGCTGAAGGCGATCAATCCGTCGCCCTATTCCTTCTTCATCAATCTCGGCCACCAGGAATATCTGGTCGGCGCCTCGCCCGAAATGTTCGTGCGCGTATCCGGCCGCCGCATCGAAACGTGCCCGATCTCGGGCACGATCAAGCGCGGCGACGATCCGATCGCCGACAGCGAGCAGATCCTGAAGCTCCTGAACTCCAAGAAGGACGAATCCGAACTGACCATGTGCTCGGACGTCGACCGCAACGACAAGAGCCGCGTGTGCGAACCGGGCTCGGTCAAGGTGATCGGCCGCCGGCAGATCGAGATGTATTCGCGCCTCATCCATACGGTCGACCATATCGAGGGGCGGCTGCGCGACGACATGGACGCTTTCGACGGTTTCCTGAGCCACGCCTGGGCGGTCACCGTCACCGGCGCGCCGAAGTTGTGGGCGATGCGCTTCATCGAGAGCCGTGAAAAGAGCCCGCGCGCATGGTATGGTGGGGCGATCGGCATGGTCGGCTTCAACGGCGACATGAACACGGGCCTGACGCTGCGCACCGTGCGCATCAAGGACGGCATCGCCGAAGTGCGCGCCGGTGCGACGCTGCTCAACGATTCCGACCCGCACGAAGAAGAAGCCGAAACCGAATTGAAGGCCTCTGCCATGCTTTCCGCCATTCGAGACGCCAAGACCGGCAATTCCGGCAAGGTCCAGCGCGACGTCGCAAGCGTCGGCAAGGGCGTCAACATCCTGCTCGTCGACCATGAGGACAGCTTCGTCCACACGCTCGCCAATTATTTCCGCCAGACGGGGGCGACGGTTTCGACCGTGCGCACGCCGGTGCCGGAGGAAATCTTCGATCGGCTGAACCCGGATCTCGTCGTGCTGTCGCCCGGGCCTGGAACACCGAAGGATTTCGACTGCAAGGCGACGATCAAGAAGGCGCGGGCGCGCAACCTACCGATCTTCGGCGTCTGCCTCGGCCTGCAGGCGCTTGCCGAAGCCTATGGTGGGGAACTGCGCCATCTGGCGCTGCCGATGCACGGCAAGCCCTCGCGCATCCGCGTGCTGGAACCGGGCATCGTCTTCTCGGGCCTTGCCAAGGAGGTGACGGTCGGCCGCTACCACTCGATCTTCGCCGACCCCTCAACGCTGCCGCGCGAATTCATCATCACGGCGGAAAGCGAGGACGGCACGATCATGGGCATCGAACACGCCAAGGAGCCAATCGCCGCGGTGCAGTTCCATCCGGAATCGATCATGACGCTCGGCGGCGATGCCGGTATGCGGATGATCGAGAACGTCGTGGCGCATCTGGCGCGCAGGGCGAAGACGAAAGCTGCGTGAATGACAGTTCCGCCTGGCCCTTCCTGCTTGCGGGAAGGGCGGGCATTCTGACGGTGGATCCGGCGGTTGGCGAAGGAACGGGGACGGCACGGCAGAGTTCTGTTGACTTTATCGGGCAAATCAGAACATTTCAGGAACGATCAATTGGGGTGTATCGCCGTGGCCAATGCTGAAAAGTTCATCGTTCTTCCCTACCGCAAGAACCGGGGCAATCTCGTTCCCGGTGAAATGCGTCAGGCATCGAACTCCGTCAGCGCGGAGAAAATCGCCTCGGCGATGGCTGAGCGTTTCGTTGGCGTCGCCGCCTATGCCGTCATCGTCGACGAGGAGACCGGGGACATGTCCTCGCCGCGGCTGCTTGCAAAATACGGCGAGATTGCCGATCTCAACGCCGCCTGAGGCGCGGTTTTCAGAATGGAGACATCGCTCTACCTGCCGGTCAAAGCGTTCCTGGAAGCGGCAGGCTACGTCGTGAAGGGCGAAGTCGGCGGATGCGATCTCGTCGGCTTGAGCGATGGCGAGCCGCCTGTTGTGGTGGTCTGCGAACTCAAACTCTCCTTCAACCTCGAACTGCTTCTCCAGGCGGTCGACCGGGCGGCGATGAGCGATGAGGTCTGGATTGCGGCCCGTGTCTCCGCCAAGGGTCGCGGACGAGAGGCCGACAAACGCTACCGCGATCTCTGCCGGCGGCTCGGTATCGGCATGCTCGGCGTCTCCGATACCGGCGAAGTCAGCGTCATCGTCAGTTCGGTTTCTCCGATGCCGCGCACCAATCCGAAACGGCGGACGCGTCTTGTCAAGGAGCATCAGCGCCGCCGGGGCGATCCCGCCGTCGGCGGCGGCTCGCGGGCGCCGATCATGACCGCCTATCGCCAGCAGGCGCTGCTTTGCGCCTCAGCACTCGAGCAGGGGCTGGCAAGGCCGCGGGATATGAAGGCGCTTGCACCCAAGGCCGGCCCGATCCTGCGCGACAACGTTTACGGATGGTTCGAGCGTAAAGAGAAGGGCGTATACGCACTGACGCCTGCGGGGCAGGCGGCGCTTCTGCGTTGGCCGCAGCCTGTTTTCTCCGAGCCCGCTCTGTGAGCCATGGGGCGTTTCATTCCCCTTTGACAAATCGGTCATCTTCCCCCATATCACCTTCAACTGAGCCGCCTGCGCGACATTCGCGTGGGCGGTTTTGCGTTTCAACGGCTTGAATTCTGCAATTCATTCGCAACCGCAGGGGAACGATATGAGTGACAACGGCGATCTTACGGTTCGTAAGCTGGCGATGTGGGGGATTCCGCTGTCGCTCGGCGTCATGGGGCTGAAGATGGTGGCCTGGTGGGTCACCGGCTCGGTGGCGTTGCTGTCGGACGGGCTCGAATCGACGGTCAACGTCGTTGCCGCCTTCATCGCCTTTTTCGTGATCCGCTATGCGCAGAAGCCGGCCGATCACGACCATCCCTTCGGCCATCACAAGGCGGAATATCTTTCTGCCGTCACCGAGGGCGTGCTGATCGTCGTCGCGGCACTGCTGATCGTCAACGAGGCGATCGGTTATCTCGCCGAGCCACGCATGCTCGATGCGCCGGTGCTCGGCCTTGCGATCAATTTCGCAGCCGGCGTCATCAATGCGCTCTGGGCGCGGCTGCTGATCCAGACCGGGCGCAAACACCGCTCGGCCGCGCTGTCGGCCGATGGACAGCACATCATGTCCGATGTGGTGACCTCCGTCGGTGTGCTCGTCGGCTTGCTGCTGGCGCTGGCGACCGGTTATGCGATCTTCGACCCGGTGCTTGCCATCCTCGTTGCCATCAACATCCTTTATCAGGGCTGGAAGGTGATCTCGCAATCGATCGGCGGGCTGATGGACCAGGCGGTCGAGCCGCAGGAGGAGGAGGCGATCAAGCAGGCGATCGCCACCCATGCGGCAGGCTCGATCGGCGTGCATGACCTGAAGACCAGGCGGGCGGGCACCGTCACCTTCATCGATTTTCACATGGTGGTGCCGGGAGCTATGTCCGTGCGGCAGGCGCATGATATATGCGACCGCCTTGAGGATGCCATCAGGGCGGTGCATGAGGGCGCCAAAATTGCCATTCATGTGGAGCCGGAGGGCGAAAAAGCCCATGGAATCCGCGTCAAAGTCGTCAAGGAGGCATGATGCCGAATACAGATGTTTCCAGCCTGTCGATGCTGGGCCAGCAGACCGAAACCGCCAAATCGCCTGAGGAGGCGGTGCTTGAGAAGGTGCCGTCCAATCATGCCGGCACCGATTATGTCGTGCGCTTCACCGCGCCGGAATTCACGTCGCTCTGCCCGATGACCGGGCAGCCGGATTTCGCCCATATCGTCATTGACTATATTCCGGGCGAATGGCTGGTGGAATCGAAGTCGCTGAAGCTCTTCCTGCATTCCTTCCGCAACCACGGCGCCTTCCACGAGGATTGCTCGATCTATATCGCCAAGCGCATCGTCGAGCTGCTCGATCCGAAGTGGCTGAGGATCGGCGCCTACTGGTATCCGCGCGGCGGCATTCCGATCGATGTCTTCTGGCAGACGGGTAAACCGCCGGAAGGCGTGTGGCTGCCGGACCAGGGCGTCGCCACCTATCGCGGCCGTGGGTGAGCCGCGGTCGGGCGCAGCCCGAGCAATCGATCCAGTGAATCGATTGCAGCGGCGAACGCCCTGAGCCAAAGCGAAGGGCCGGGCAACGGTGCGGCAATGTAAAACCAACTGCCGCCCATCCTTTGGTCCTTACGCCTCAAACATCCGTGACGTCATTGCCGGAGTCGTCGCTGTAATCGTCATTGTCGTCGTAATCCGCCTGCTGGATATTGTCGTTGTCCCTGTCATCGGCAGTATCGGCCGCCTGGCGGGTGTCATCATTGCCGTAATAATTGTTGATGACCGTTTCCTCGGTCGGGGCGCTGGCATTGCCGAAGGGGTTGGCGCCGAAGGGCGAGCCCCAGCCGAGCGAGGACATGTGGTTGCCGAAGATGCCGCTCAGCGAATTGGCAAGCAGCATGCCGCCGGCAACGCCCGCCGCCGTGCCGAGCGCGCCGCGCAGGAAGCTGCCGCCGGCCGAGGGCGCAGAGGCCTGCGGGCTCCAGGGGCCGGTCGGCTGCTGCGGCATCTGGCGGACGTCGCGGTCGTAGCCGCGGGAATCGTCATAGCCGCGGGAGGGCTGGCCCCAGGGGCCGGGGTTGGACGGGACAGGCGCGGGCTGCTGCGTCTGCGTATTGCCGAAGATCGAACTCAGGAAACCGCCACCCTGTTCGGCCTGGCGGTGATCGCTCGCGCCGGCTTCCAACTGGCGCAGGCGCTCCTCGAGTTCCTTGATATGATTGGCGGCCGCTTCCAGCCCTTTTTCCTGAACGATGACGGCCTGGGCCAGATAATAGGTGGCCGATGGCTGCTCGCGCGTCGCCTGGTCGATCAGGGCTTCGGCGTCACGGTCGCGCGGCTGGGCCGCTGCCGTGCGCACGCGGTCGAAGAGGGTGGTCAGCAATTGGCGTTCTTCCGGTGACATGTCCTGTCTCCTGTTGATCTCGTATGGCAGTTGCCACGTGAGGGGTGAGGTAGGAACCGATTCTGGCTTTTCAAAGCCTTTCATCGTTACATTTCAGTAAGGCTTGCAGAACGGCGCGCGGCTTCTTAAGGATATCTCCACCGCTTCGGTGCCTTGTGTTTTTCCCGCATTGTTTTAGGCATTGAGTCGCACTATGTGCGAGGAACCCGAATTCATCTCCGAGAGGTTCGAATGAACGACGAAGAACAAGACGACAAGACGAAGGAACTGCCGCTCGGCAAGGAAACGGAGGCGAATCTTTTCAAGTCGCGTTCGATCTTCATTTATGGGCCGATCAACCAGGAACTGGCGCAGAAGGTCTGCTCGCAGCTCGTGGCGCTTGCCGCGGCCAGCGACGAAGACATCCGCATCTATGTCAATTCGCCCGGCGGCCACGTCGAATCCGGCGATTCCATCCATGACATGATCAAGTTCATCAAGCCGAAGGTCTGGATGATCGGTACGGGTTGGGTCGCCTCGGCCGGCGCGCTTATCTATGTCGCCGTTCCGAAGGAGCGGCGTCTGTGCCTGCCGAACACGCGCTTCCTGCTGCATCAACCCTCGGGCGGCACGCGCGGCATGGCGTCCGACATCGAGATCCAGGCGCGCGAGATCATCAAGATGAACGAGCGCCTGAACAGGATCATGGCTACGGCCACCGGCCAGCCGCTCGACAAGATCGCCAAGGATACGGATCGTGACTACTGGCTTTCGGCCGAAGAGGCGAAGGACTACGGCCTCGTTTCGCGGATCGTGA
This sequence comes from Rhizobium pisi, assembly GCF_003938655.1. Taxonomy (GTDB): domain Bacteria; phylum Pseudomonadota; class Alphaproteobacteria; order Rhizobiales; family Rhizobiaceae; genus Rhizobium; species Rhizobium pisi. Next base: position 63,619 of record NZ_RJJT01000016.1, on the reverse strand, counting down.
CGTCGCAGTCCGATATCTGAGTTTTCTCAGTCGAAGCTGCCGAATACCGCCCTTGCCTGCCGACCGCAGGCAAGGGCGCTTTGTTTTCGGATGATGCTTGCCATCATCCATCGGCGAGGGCTGGACCGAAAGGGCTGATTCCGGGCTTGCGCGGGTGGCAATCGTCATGCTCCATGCGCCATTCCCGCTGCAGCGAGTCCGGCCATGCTCAAAGATTTTTCCGTCCAGGCGCTGTTCATGGGCCTGCTTACCGCTTTCGTCGGTTTCGCCAGCTCCTTCGCCGTCGTGCTGCATGGTCTGCAGGCGGTGGGTGCGACGGACGCGCAGGCGGCCTCGGGATTGATGGCTCTGTCGATCTCCATGGGTATCTGCGCGGTCGTGCTGAGCGCCGTCACCCGATTGCCGATCAGCATCGCCTGGTCGACGCCGGGTGCGGCGCTGCTCGCAAGCACCGGTGCGATCGAGGGCGGTTTCAATGCGGCGGTCGGGGCATTCCTGGTCTGTGCCGGGCTGATCGTCATCGCCGGACTGTTCAAGCCGCTCGGACGGGCGGTCGCCGCCATTCCGGCGCCGCTCGCCAATGCGATGCTCGCCGGCGTGCTAATCGGCCTCTGCTTTGCGCCGGTGAAGGCGATCGGCTTCAATCCGCTGTTCGGGCTGCCGATCGTCATTTCCTGGATTGTCGTCGGCGCCTTCACGCGGCTCTGGGCGGTGCCGGCGGCACTTGCAGCCTTCGTGCTGGTGCTTGCCTTCGGCGTCGATATTCCCGACGGCGCCTTCGCCTCGCTCGAACAATCGCTGGTGCCGGCGGCGGAAATCGTCCGGCCGGTGTTCAACTTTGCCGCTTTCATCTCAATCGCGCTGCCGCTCTTCATCGTCACCATGGCCTCGCAGAACATTCCCGGCATCGCTGTTCTCAAGGTCAATCTTTACGATCCGAAGCCCGGGCCGCTCTTTGCCGTCACCGGCTTCTTCTCGCTGCTGTCGGCGCCTTTCGGCGGCCACGCCGTCAATCTGGCGGCGATCACCGCGGCGATGTGCGCGGGCCAAGATGCACATGCCGATCCGAAGCGGCGCTATTGGGCATCGCTGATCGCTGGTGTCGGTTATATCATCCTCGGGCTGCTTGCAGGCGCAATGACGGCCTTCGTCGCCTTGGCGCCTCCCATCCTTATCGAGGCCGTGGCGGGACTGGCGCTGGTCGGTGCCTTCTCATCCTCGGCGATGTCGGCCTTTCAGGCGCAGGAATCGCGCGAGGCGGCGGCGATCACCTTCCTCGTTACCGCATCCGGTGTTTCCTTCGGCGGCATCTCGGGCGCTTTCTGGGGATTGATCGCGGGCGGGCTGATGCTCGCACTGTCCCAACTGGTCAAGTTGGCGAAAGGCCGGTCTCCGTCGAAGTAGCGGAAGGCCGGCGCGCGGCGAGGGCTTGCCAGTTCCGCCGCCCAAGGTTATAAGCGCGGCCATGAAGACCACTGGCGCCAAGATTTCCGACAGCATTGCACGCGGCCGCATCGCCCTGCGTGACAATACGCGCGCCCTGACCTCGCTTCTTCTCCTCGGCCTTACGCGCGGTTGCCGGGTCCTTTGAGGAGCGCCCGGCGGCCGAAAGCCCGCCCGGCCATCGCTCCTCGCGACTCATTTTCAAAATTGACCTAACGACCGACGAAGGTCCGCATTTGTTTATCGCCAAGCCCGATGCGATCGGCTAAGAGGCGGGGCAAATGCCGGGACGAGGAGACAAGACAATGGACAAACCGACCAACCGGTCCTCCGCAAACGCTTCCGCCAAGGGCATGCCCGATGCCGCGGTGAAATACCGGCCCTATCCGCAGGTGAACATTCCCGACCGTACCTGGCCGACCAAGACCATCACCAAGGCGCCGGTCTGGTGTTCGGTCGACTTGCGCGACGGCAACCAGGCGCTCGTCGACCCGATGGGCCACGACCGTAAGGCCCGCATGTTCCAGCTGCTGCTCGAGATGGGCTTCAAGGAAATCGAGATCGGTTTCCCCTCCGCCTCGCAGACGGATTTCGATTTCGCCCGCTGGTGCGTGGAGGAGGGCAACGTGCCCGCCGACGTCTCCCTGCAGGTGTTGGTACAGTGCCGCCCGGAGCTCATCACCCGCACCTTCGAAGCGCTGGAAGGCGCAAACCGGCCGATCGTGCATTTCTACAATTCGACCAGCGAGCTGCAGCGCCGCGTCGTCTTCGCCAAGGATGTGCAGGGCATCAAGCAGATCGCCGTCGACGCCGCCAAGATGATCACCGATATGGCGGCCAGGGCAGGCGGCGGCTACCGTTTCGAATATTCGCCGGAGAGCTTTACCGGCACCGAACTGGAAGTGGCGCTGGAGATCTGCAACGCCGTCATCGAGGTCGTCAAACCGACGCCCGACAACAAGCTGATCATCAACCTGCCGTCCACCGTCGAGATGGCGACGCCGAACGTCTATGCCGACCAGATCGAATGGATGTGCCGCAACCTCGACAATCGCGAGAACCTGATCGTCTCGCTGCACCCGCACAACGACCGCGGCACCGGCATCGCGGCTGCCGAACTGGCCTTGCTGGCGGGCGCCGACCGCGTCGAAGGCACGCTCTTCGGCAATGGCGAGCGCACCGGCAATGTCGACGTCGTCACCATGGCGCTCAACATGTTCACGCAAGGGGTCGATCCAGGCATCGATTGCTCTAATATCGAGCACATCAAGGACGTGTTCGAGTATTCGAACCAGATGGCGATTGCAGAGCGCCACCCCTATGTCGGCGAACTGGTCTATACGGCCTTCTCCGGCTCGCATCAGGATGCGATCAACAAGGGCATGAAGGCCGCGCAGGTCGCCAACCATCCGGTCTGGGAAGTGCCCTATTTGCCGATCGACCCGCGTGACGTCGGCCGTTCCTATGAGGCGATCATCCGCATCAACTCGCAGTCCGGCAAGGGTGGCATCGCCTATATCCTCCAGCAGGATTATGGGCTGAACCTGCCGCGCAACCTGCAGGTCGAGTTCCGCGAGGACATCCAGCGCATCACCGATGTGGAGGGCAAGGAGCTTCCCTCGAAGCGTATCCATGACCGCTTCATCGAACGCTACGTGACCCAGCCGGATGCCCGTCTCAAGTTCATCGACCACCACACCTATCCCGACACCGAGCGCAAGGGCCAGCGGATCGTTGCGGCCGAGATCACCGACAATGGCGAGATCAAGCGCATCGAAGGGCGCGGCAACGGCCCGATCGACGGCTTCATCAACGCGCTGTCGCATTATCTCGGCATCGAGATGTCGGTCGAGGACTATTCCGAGCACTCGCTCCAGCATGGCTCGAATGCCGCGGCGATCTCCTATGTCGAAACGTCCTATCCGGGCGGCAAGCTCTTCGGCGCGGGGATCAACACCAACATCGTTGCGGCATCGCTGGAAGCGATCGTCTCGGCCGCCAACCGCGTGCTCGACGTGAAGGCCGGCAAGGCCTGATATCGGAAAGTCTCAGGCCGCGATCGCCTTGGTGCGGCCTGATGATGCCGTCTTCGCTGTACGCTAGCGAAACGCAATGAAGGGCGTGCCGTGCGGCCCCCTCATCCGCCCTACGGGCACCTTCTCCCCGAGGGGAGAAGAGGAGAGCAAGCCTTTTGCCCTGACTTCTTGCTGTCGAGGCTTTAGGGGCGAGACGTTGCCGCATGTCTCTTCTCCCCTCGGGGAGAAGGTGCCGGCAGGCGGATGAGGGGGCTGCCAGTGCCGATGGCCACTTTCCATCCTCCCGCTTCCGTTCCGTCGGCGCGTCAACGTCGGCAAAAGCGCGTCGATCGCATATGTCAGATCGCTGTCGCGATCTCCATGGCGAGTTGGCCGAGCGTGGCCTCGGAGGAGGGGCCGGCGAGTACATAGGAAGTGCCGGCATTGTGCCAGGTCACGAGGCCGATCTCGTCCTTGATCGTTTCCTTGAAGTCGTCGGTCTCCGGCGGCTGCGCATCCTTGCGGAAGCAGATGGAGATGATGTCGCCGTCATTGTTGGAATAGACGAGCTGGCCGACAGGGCGGCTGTCGCCGAGGATGACGCGCGCGCCCTGGAAGGTCCAGGATTCTGCGGAAAGATCGGGCACGCGGAAGGGCACGCCGATTGCAGTCGTCAACCAGCTGGAGATTTCCTCGGCCTGCGAGGCGGGCACTTCGACGAGATGGCGGGGCTGGCGCATCAGCAGGCGCTGATAAGCGGTGACATCCCCCAGCCAGTCGCTGGTATTGGCGGGCGCCGTGGTGGCAGTCGTGGTGGCGATGTCGTCGGCATCCGGGCTATTGCCGACGAAATAGCCGATGCCGCAACCGACGACAAAGAGGATGAGGGCAGCGGCCAGCGCCTGCGGACCGCTTGGCGCCAGTTTCACCTGCGGGCGCGTGGCGCGCTGGGCAATCGGCGTCTTCGGCGGCTGCGTGCTCTTGATCGAGCGGACGAGGGAAAGCGGCACCGGCTCCTTCAGGACATCGTCGAGGCGGCGGCGGCCGAAATCGGCGCCGTGGCGCAGTTTTTCATGCAGCCGGCGCGCATTCTCGTCGCTTGCCAGGCGCTGCTCCAGTTCGTGGCGCTGTTCGGGCGAGACTTCGCCGTCGAGAAGGGCGGTGAGCTGGGCTTCGAGCGGCAATTTCCTGAGATCGAGCAAATTCAGTACCTGTGGATCGGGTGGGAGCCGGCGAGCCCGGCAAAATGCAGCCTTGCGGTGGCGAGCTGGGAGACGACGCTTGCCGCGGGAATGCCCATGATGTCTGCGGCCTGCTGATAGCTGTGGCCTTCGACGTCGACGAGCAGGAAAATCGAGGAAACGCCGTCCGGCATTTCGGCGATCATGCGATGGATGACATCGGGATCGGCCGCGGCAGAGCGTTCGCGCGCAGCCTCTCTGATATCGGTGACGTTGCTGCGGGCCGACGCCTTCGGCTTGCGCTTGCGGCTGTCGTCGGCCCATTGCTGGCGGGCGAGCGTATAGATCCAGCTTTCCAGCCGGCCTTCGCCGTTCCACTGGTGTCCTTTGGTGATGGCGCGCTGACAGATGGCCTGGACCAGTTCGTCGGCCACCGCAACATCACCCGCGAGCGTAATCGCGAAGCGGCGAAGGCGGGGCAGAAGGCCGACGAGGTCACGCCGGAGATCGATGGTCGTTGCGGGCTGACGCATTGTCTATCCAAGAAGCATTCACAATGGTTTCGCGGACGAAGGTTTCGCTGTCGGGCGCGAAGCCGACTTTAACGGCGCCGACGATGCATGCGCTTTATGAAACAAGTCTCCTGTACTGTGCAAGCATCCGGTCGTCTTCATCCCCCCTTTCTCAAGGGATTTTCGTAGCGTAGCCCACAAAGCTTGCGTCAATATGTCCTGTATCCGTTCAAGCTTTGCAGCAGAGCGCGATAGGCCCAGGTGCCTTCGCCGCCGCGATCGCGGATTTCGACGAGCTGGACGCGGGCGCCCTGAATGTCTCCCTGTTCCACCAGCGCCATGCCCATGTAGGAGCGTGCGAGGATGTAGTTCTCATCCGCTTGCAGCGCCTTGCGATAATAGGACATGCCGAGTTCCATGCGGCCGGCCTTGCGGTTGGCATAGCCGAGGTAGTTCAGGATGCGCGGATCGTTCTGGTTGCTGGCAAGGTTGAGCACGGTGATGGCGTTCTCATACTGGCCGGCATAGGCGAATTCGCGGGCGAACTTGTAAAGATCGTCGTCGTTGAAGCTGCTCTTCTTCGGGGTGACGCATTCCTTCTTCGCCTTGTCCCAGACCTTGCCACCGGTGCAGGTCTTGGTCGTCTGGGTCTTCGGCGGTGGATTGGTGTCGTCGTTGTTGTCACCGACCGCGAAGGCGGCCGTTGCGATGCCAACGGCAAAGCCGGCAACGAGCGAAATTCTGCACATGCGATGGAAGGGGGAAGTCATTGGCGGCTCCGTTCTGAGGCGATGCAGTTATCTGGAGTGTACGCTTAACGCCAAAAATACCAAGGGGGTAAGCAGCCTCGACGGCAAATGTTGTGAGGATGGCCCGATGTCTTCACAGGCCGATTGAAGCGCTGGATAAAGACGGTGCGGAGAGAAGGCTAACGTACGAAAATATTGGTGCTTTCCGGCATGACGGCGTCACCGGCCCTGTTCACGCTGAAGCGCTCGCCGGTGAGCTCCCAGGCGCCGGGAGAGCCGTCGATCGAGAAGAGGTTGTAGGCGGCGGGCGGCTTGATGCTGCCCGGTCCCTGCGAGGCCGACGCGATGCCGACGACGGGCACCGGCTGCACCTGGCCGCGCAGCCAATGTAGCGTGTTGAGATGCGTGTGGCCGTGCAGCACGAGCTCGGCGCCGCCGGTCGAAATCACGGCGGCGAAACGGCGGATGCCGATCATGCGCTTGTAGAAGGCGGTGGCGCCGCGGATCGGCGGATGGTGGATCATGACGACGCGGAAGAGACCGGCTTCACCGGCCGCGCGCAGCATGTTCACCGTGTCACGGGCCTGGCGGGCGCCGAAGAAGCCGGAGGCGGCAAAGGGAGGGGTGGCGACCGCCGTCGAGCAGCCGACGATCGCGACTTTGCCGCGGATGCGCAGATAGGGGAAGATGTGGCGGTCTTCCTGCCATTGCGGCGGGGAAAGATCGCCGCGGACATAATCGTACCAGGCACGCATCGACTTTTCGTAGGCGCCGGGCACATAGGCATCGTGATTGCCGGGAACGACCGAGGTGTCGGCGGGATCGCCGAGTTCGCGCAGCCACGCGGCGGCGGCGCGGATCTCGATGCCGCTCGCCAGATTGACGAGATCGCCGGTGACGGCCAGGTGATCGGCCTGATGGGCGCGGATGTCGTCGAGCAGTAGATCCAGCGTGCTGCCGAAAAGGTGCTTGCGTCGATTTCGATGCCAGTTCACAAAGCCGGTTATGCGTTTGGAAAACAGCTCTTGAACGGAAAGACGGGGCAGAGGTCCGAGGTGGACGTCGGAAATATGCGCGAGCTTGAACATTCTACGAGACATAGACCAGCTTATTGACAAATCAAACACATCCGGCGTGATGAATAGCCGAAAGGGAGCAACGGTGGATAAAGAGAAGCGGCCCCTTCACATCAGGGCGGCACTGCGCCTCCTGCATGTCTATTTCTCCTTCGCCCGCGGCATGACGATGGGCGTCCGGGCCGCCTGCTTCGATGCCGAGGGGCGGATTTTCCTCGTGCGCCATAGCTATGTCGGCGGCTGGCATATGCCGGGCGGCGGGTTGGAGCGCAACGAGACGGTCGCGGAAGCGCTGGCCAAGGAGCTGCGCGAGGAGGGCAACCTCAGGATCATCGGCAAGCCGCAGCTGATCCAGGTCTATTTCAACACCTCGACTACAACGCGCGACCATGTCGTGTTCTACCGGGCGACCGTCGAGCAGACGGCGCCGCGCCCGCCGGACTGGGAAATCTCCGACAGCGGCTTCTTCTCTCTCGACAGCTTGCCTGCGGGCACGACCGAGGCGACGCATCGCCGCCTCGCCGAGCTTCGTGGCGAGCAGGAGCCCGACCACCGCTGGTGAGAAGCTTCAGGCGGCATTCAGCCTCGCGCGGCCATGTGGGCTGTCGAGATCGAGCGCCGGGCCGACGGGGACGATGCCGGTCGGGTTGATCGTCTTGTGGCTGCGGTAATAATGCTGCTTGATATGCTTCAGATTTACCGTCTCGGCAATGCCTGCCGTCTGATAGAGATCGCGGAGATAGCCTGCCAGGTTGCGGTAATCGGCGATGCGGCGGATGTTGCACTTGAAATGGCCGACATAGACGGGATCGAAGCGCACCAGCGTGGTGAAGAGGCGCCAGTCGGCCTCGGTCAGCCTGTCGCCGACGAGGTAGCGGCTCTTGCCCAGGCGTTCGTCGAGCATATCGAGCGTCTCGAACAGCTTGCCGACATTTTCCTGATAGGCTTCCTGGGTAGTGGCAAAGCCCGCCTTGTAGACGCCGTTGTTGACGTTGTCGTAGACGGTGGCGTTCAGCGCGTCGATTTCGGCGCTGATATCCTCAGGGTAAAAATCGGCCTTCGAACCGGTCAGCCCGTCGAAGGCGCTGTTGAACATGCGGATGATCTCGGCGGATTCGTTGTTGACGATCGTGCCTGACTTCTTGTCCCAGAGGACAGGAACGGTCACGCGGCCGGAATAATGCGGATCGGCCTTGACGTAGATCTGCCAGAGGGTGGCGGCGCCGAAGAGATGGTCGCCGGTAGCGCCATCGCCGATCCTGAACTCCCAGCCGTTTTCGAGCATCAGCGGGTCGACGACGGAGACCGAAATCAGGTCTTCCAGCTTCTTCAGCTTGCGGAAGATCAGCGTGCGGTGCGCCCAGGGGCAGGCGAGCGAGACATAGAGATGGTAACGCCCGGCTTCGGCCTTGAATCCACCGCTGCCGGAAGGGCCGGCTTCGCCGTCCTGCGTCACCCAGTTGCGGAACTGCGAGGGCTGCCGCTTGAACTGGCCCTTGCTCTCTTTCGTATCGTACCAGATGTCATGCCAGACGCCGTCCACCAGCATTCCCATGATCTTCATTTCCTTGATTTGCGTTTGGGGATCGAAGTTAGCTGAGATAGTGGGGCTTTGCAGGCGGTAAAGATTGAACAGTGCGTCACGCCTGGCAAAAATGTATTTTGCGTTGGACGGCAGAAATTTTTCCTGCTATCGGCGTTTTCACGATTTGAGAGACCCCGGCCTGATGTTCATTTCCAGAAACCCGCGACGACGCTGATGCTCCCGAACGCCCAAGGCGTGTTCGAGACCCATCAATCTGTCCATCCGGTTTCTGTCATCATGTACAAGCACGATCTCGTCTACCTCACAGAAGACGCGTCTCATGACGCCGCCATCGAACATATCAACGAAGAAGCTTTCGGTCCGGGCCGCTTCACGCGTGCCGCCGCACGCATCCGCGAGCAGGGGCCGCATGATCTTTCGCTCTCCTTCATCTGCACCGACAATGGCGAAACGATCGCGTCGGTGCGCATGACGCCGGTGCTGGCAGGCTCCGTGAAGGGGCATCTGCTTGGCCCGCTCGCCGTCCGCCCCTCGCACAAGAACATCGGCATCGGCCGGGAACTGGTGCGGATCGCGGTGGAGGCGGCAAGACGCAAGGGCTCAGAAGCCGTCATCCTCGTCGGCGATCCGCCCTATTACGGTCCGCTCGGCTTCGAGAAGGTCGCCTACAACGCGCTTTGCTTTCCAGGACCTGTCGATCCCGGCCGCGTGCTCGTCGTTCCGATCGCCGAGGGCGTGCACGAGCGGCTGAAGGGCACGATCGCCTGGCGGGAGTGATTCAGGCTCCTACAGGTTTTTTCTCAGGAAGCTGCGCGTGCGGCCTTCCGGGAAATCCTCGAGTTCGCCGAAGACCTCATAACCTTGGCGCAGATAGGCCCGCAGAGCCTGCGGATTGAACGTGTCGATCCAGGCGCCGCGGCACCCTCGGGCTCTCGCCTCTTCTTCCGCCTTAGCGAGGATATTGCCGGCGAGACCGCTGCCGCGCAGCGTATCGGGAATATAGAGCATCTGGGTGAAGAGCCAGCCCCAGGCGGTGAAGCCCGACAGGCCGCCGGTCACCTTGCCGTCGGTATCGCGGATGAGGACCGCAAGCGGCCGGCGCTCCGAGGGGCCGGCATCGCCGTTGTTGAAGGCCGAGAGCGCATCGGTGATCGCCGCGAGTTCCTCCTGCGAGGGCGAGGTGGTGAGCTCGAATTCCGACATGAAGATTACCTTCCCTCACGCCACCACATGGCGCCAAAGGCGAAGAGCAGGATGCCGACGCCGGCAAAACCGGCAAAGAGCGGCAGCGTGTTGATGCCCTTCAGAACCGTCTCGCTGGTCATGCGGATCATCATGCGATCGTTGTCGGAGACGCGGACCTGGCCGCGCACCGGCAGGATCGGCGGCACGCTGATTTCGCCGTCTGCATCGGCGACACGGGTAACGAGACCCTTGCTCCTGTCGGCGACCGGCTTCAGCACATCCGTCGTCGAGATCATCGCCTTGAATTCCGGCGCGTCGACGGCGCCGATGTGGACGAGGGTCGAGAGCTGGCCGTTGCGGATTTCGAAGAGGCCGATCTCGTCCATCCGCTTTTCGGCCTTGTAAAGGCCGGGTTCGGTCTGGGTGAGCGGCAGGGTTTCGGTCTTGCCGGAGGGATAACGTACGGTGGCGTTGCCTGGATTGTCGCCGATCGTCTGGCGCGTGACTTCAAGAGTGCGGCCGGAGGCGCGCGCCGTCAACGCTTCTTCCTCAAGCGCCGGTTCCTTCATCAGCCAATGGGCGATGCGGCGATAGAGCGAGACATTCGGACCGCCGCCTTCGAAGCCGCGCGCCCAAAGCCAGCCCTGATCGGACAGCAGCATGGCGACGCGGCCCTGGCCGGCGCGGTTCAGCACCAGCAGCGGATGGTTGTCGGCGCCGAGCATGATCGTCTCGCCTTCGGGCTTCTCGACGTCGACGCTGCGGAACCAGCGGCCCCAATGCGGCGGGTCTTCGCCCGAGCCGTCCAGGCCGCGGGTGACGGGATGCTTGCGGCCTTCCTCCGAGAGGCGGGGATAGAAGGCTCTCTCGATCATCTGGCCGGTGGGCATTGCCGGCAGAACCGAGGAAAGCGGCGTCATGGCGATGGAATCCGGACCGGCATGCTCGGGGCCGGCGGCGATCAGCAACGCACCGCCGTTTTCGACGTATTGGGCGATGTTGTCGTAGTAGAGCAGCGGCAGAACGCCACGATGCTGGTAGCGGTCGAAGATGATCAGGTCGAAATCCTTGATCTTGTCGACAAAGAGTTCGCGTGTCGGGAAGGCGATCAGCGACAACTCGTTGATCGGCGTACCGTCCTGCTTTTCCGGTGGACGCAGGATGGTGAAGTGGACGAGATCGACCGAGGCGTCGGATTTCAGGAGGTTGCGCCAGGCGCGCTCGCCGGCATGCGGCTCGCCGGAAACGAGCAGGACGCGCAAATTCTGGCGGATGCCGTCGATGACATGGACGGCGCGATTGTTGGCGGCCGTGACTTCGCCGGGAAGCTCGGCGACGGAGAATTCGAGCACATTGCTGCCGCCGCCGGGCACCTTGAAGGAGAAGGGCGTGTCCTGGCCGGGCGTCGCCCGCAGGGTGGCGATCTCATTGCCGTTCATCTTCACGACGACATCGGCAGTGCCGCCGGGGCTCGGGCCGTCGTCGAAAACGCGCAGGATGACCTGCTGCTCTTCGTTGACGATGCCGAAGCGCGGCCCTTTGATGACTTCGATACGGCGATCGAATTCCTTGGGCCTGCCGGTCACGAGGCCATGGATCGGCGCGTCGAAGCCGAGCGCCTGATTGGCGGCAGGGACATCATGGACTTCGCCGTCCGTCAGCATGATGGCGCCGCCGACGCGGGAAGGGGGGACATCGGCGATGTTGGCGGCCAGCGCGTCGAACAGGCGCGTGGAGGGCACGTCGGAATTGACGTCGCCTTCGACATCGATGAAGCGGGGCTCTATCTGGGGAAAGCGGGCGAGCTGTCCCTTCAGGGCGGCAAGCGCGTCGTCTGTCATCTTGACGCGATCGGGCGTCTGCTGGCTCTGGCTTCGGTCGACGATGACGGGGACTATCGTCGAAAGCTGATCCCGGTCCTCCTGCAGCAGCACGGGATTGGCCAGCGCGGCCAGCAGGGCGAGCGCGGCCAGCGTCCTGATCCAGGCGCCGCGCACGCCGCGCCAGATCGCGAAGGCGGCGATAACAGCGCTGACGGCGGCCAGCGTCGCCAGAACCGGCCAGGGCAGGAAGGGCGAAAAATCGAACGTCATATCATTGTCCTAACCGCTCGAGCAGGTCGGGAACATGAACCTGGTCTGTCTTGTAGTTGCCGGTCAGCATGTACATCATGATGTTGACGCCGGAACGGTAGGCATATTCGCGCTGCGTTTCATCCTGGGGCACGGTCGGCAGCATCGGCGTGCCGTTCTCGTCGATCGCCCAGGCTCCCGCGAAATCGTTGCCGGTGATCAGGATCGGTGAAACGCCGTCGGCCGTCGCCGCCGATTTTGCGCTTGGCTCGCGACCGCCCTGCCGCGCCTCGATCCAGAGAGGGCTGCCGGTATAACGGCCGGGAAAGCTCGACAGGAGATAGAAGGATTTCGTCAGCACGTGATCCGACGGCACCGGCTCCAGCGGCGGAATATCGAGGTTGGCGAGGATTTCCTGCAGTCTCTGGCCGTTGGCGCTGACATTGCCGCCATTATCCAATGCGCTGATCTGGTCGCGCGTGTCGAAAAGCACGGTGCCGCCATTGCGCATATAGGCGTCGATGCGGCTGATCGCGGCCGAGGACGGCATCGGTGCCGTCGCCGAGACCGGCCAGTAGATGATCGGATAGAAGGCGAGCTCGTCCTTGGTGAGGTCGAGGCCGACGGGCGGCGCCGGCTCCAGCGTCGTGCGGAAGGTCAGGAACTGGGTGAGGCCTTCCAGGCCACGCTCCGATATATCGTCCACCTCCTGTTCGCCGGTGACGACATAGGCGAGATGGGTATTGTCCAGCCTCTCCAGGATGACGTCGTCGCCGGGCCTGACGTCGTTGGCGTGAAGCGTGCCGGGCTGCATGAGGAAGCCCGCGCCGATTGCCACCGCGATCACGCCCATGGTGCGGGCGGCCGGGCGCAATCGCGAGAACGCGCCGTTCATGAAGAGGACGATCAGGCTATCGGCGAGCAGCAACAGAAAGGCTGCGAGGAACAGCGCCGGCTTTGCCGACCAGCTTTCGCCGCCGATCAGGCCTTCGCGAACGGCATTGGTTCCCGTTATGTCGAGCGGTTTCAGTTCCGCGTCCTCCGGCAGTACGTTCAGGGAGGTGAAACCGTCTTCCGAGCCGTAGAGCCCGGGCGGATTGTCGAAATTCGCCGTCGGTTCGGTTCCGGCCTTGGGAGTGAGCGGGCGCGCCGCGCCCGTCTCGGAGACGAGCATGCCCTTGGCCGTCAGCATCCGGAACGGCGGCAGGGTTTCGGCAACACGCGCATTGCCGCGCGCCTCCGACGTCACGCCGCCTGAGCGCGATATCTGCAGGAGGTGGCGCAGCATGTCGACGAAGGTGCCGGAGATCGGCAGATCGGACCAGGTCGCCTCCGCCGTGACGTGAAACAGGACGATCTGGCCGGATGCGAGTTGCTTCATCGTCACGAGCGGCGTGCCGTCGGCCAAGCTCGCCCAGGTGCGCTCGGCAAGATCGGGCGTCGGTTCGGCAAGCACCTGCCGCTTGACGACGACGTCCGCGGGACGCGCTATGCCGGCGAACGGCCCGAAATTCGGAAATTCGGCCAGCGATTGCGGTTCGCTCCAGGACAATGTACCGCCCAGCGCCCGTTCTCCCTGGCGCAGGATGACGGGGATCAGCGGATCGTCCGCAGGTGCTGCCGCCATGCGCGGGCCGGCAAAACGCAGGAGCATGCCGCCGTTCGATATCCAGCGTGTCAGGGGTTCGTAGGTCTCCTCCGGCAGCCGGCCGATATCGGCCATGATGATGATGGAGGGATTGTTGGCAAGAAGCTTCGGTATGGCGACGGCAAGATCGGAATCGGCGGGTTGGATCAGATCCGCATAAGGCTGCAGCGCCCGCTGGATATAATAGAGCGGCGAGAGCAGCGGCTGGAACTCGTCGCCTCCCGCACCCGACAGCAGAACGACGCGACGGCGCTTGAATGCGTCGTCGAGAAGGTGGACGGCGCCTGCCGTCGCGCCGTTGTCGACGCTGATGCGCGCGAAATCGTTGCGCATCTCGAAGGGAGCGGTGATCGAACTCGTCGCGACGCTCTGGCCGGGGCTGAAATCCACCCGGCCGTTGGCGATCGAGCGCCCCTGGGCATCGACGGCGTTCAGCGCCACGGATGCGGCATGCGCACTGTTGAGCCGCGTGACCTTGACGGTCATGGCATCAGCCGCATTGCTGGCTGCGGTGACCGCGACCGTCTTTGCGGCATCGCCCTCGATCAGGCGGAGATCGGTGGGCTGCAGTTCGGCCAGTTGTCGCACCGTAGCGTCGTCGGCCTTGGCGGCTGCGCCGTCTGTGAGGAAGGCGAGGGTGCCGGGCTTGACGCCGTTCAGGGCGGCGCGCAGCGCCTGGAAGGCACGTTCGCGCTCCGGCACCAGCGGTCGCGGCTCGGCGGCGCGCAGCTTGTCGCGGGCGCTGGCCGCGGTGCCGGGAACGGCGTCGTTGGTCGGATCGGCGGTGAAGGCGATCGACACCGGCGTGCCGGCGGATTCGGCGTCGTCTATCAGCGCGCCTGCGGTCTGGACCCGGCGCTCCCAGTCGGGTGCGGCCGCCCAGCTGTTGTCGACGAAGAGGACGAGCGGGCCGCCTGAGGCCAGCGAACTTGTGCGCGGGTTGAAGACCGGATCGGCGATCGCAAGGATGATGGTGGCGGCGAGCAGCATGCGCAGCAGCGTCAGCCACCAGGGGCTCTGCGCCGGCGTCTCCTCGCGCTTCAGCACGGATGCGAGGATCTTCAGCGGCGGGAAGACCTCGGTCTTCGGGCGCGGCGGCGTCAGACGCAGCAACCACCAGATGACGGGGAGCGCAACGAGGGCGCCGAGAATGGCGGGATAGGCGAAAGCGAAGGGAAGGGCGTTCATAACATCCCTCCATGCGTCGCCTTGGCCGGCATGCCCGAGAGATACATATGTATGGCGACCAGCGCTTCCGAAGCGAGGTGATCTGTGCGGTGGGTCGCAAAGGTCCAGCCGAGATGGCGAAGCGACTGGCCGAGGTTCTCCCGGCGCGCGAGGTAGGCGTTGCGATAGGCGTCGCGGACGTGTTCGGCGCGGCCGGCAATCAGCCTGGCGCCGGTTTCCGGATCGGTGAATTCGGTGCGGCCGCTATAGGGGAACAGCTCCTCGGCGGGATCTGATATCTCGATTACATGGCCGCGCAGGCCGCGGCGGGCAAGCGGGCCGAGGCGCTCCATGATTGCTGGCGCATCGTCGAGGAAATCGCCGATGAGCACGAGGTCGCTCCAGCCGCGGATCATCGCCGTATCAGGCAGGCCGCCGGTCAGCGGCGTATGCATGAGTGCCGCCGCCAGCCGTTCGGCTGCGGTGCGAGTGGAGACGGGATCCATGATGCCCGGGCAGCCGATGCGTTCGCCGGAGCGGGCAAGGATTTCGGCAAGCGCCAGCATGACGACCAGCGCCCGGCTTTCCTTCGAGACGCTGCCGTAGCTCGACTTGTACATCATCGAGGGCGACATGTCGCACCAGAGCCAGATGGTGTGTGCCGCCTCCCATTCGCGCTCGCGCACATAGGTATGGTCGTCGCGGGCAGAGCGGCGCCAATCGATGCGCGACAAGCTTTCGCCTTCGGCATAGGGGCGAAATTGCCAGAAATTCTCGCCGATGCCACGCTTGCGGCGGCCATGCCAGCCGGCGATCACCGTGTTGGCGATGCGCTTGGCTTCCACCAGGCAGTCCGGTATCAGGGCCGCCCGCTGCCTGGCGCGGGAAAGGGCATCGCTGCCTGACGTCGGGTTGACGATCTGTCCGATAGATGCCACGCGTCCGGCTTCCTTATCCCTTTGCCTGCCTGACCAGTCCGGCGATGACATCGCGCACCGACATGCCTTCGGCGCGGGCCGCGAAAGTCAGCGCCATGCGGTGCTGGAGAATGGGTTCGGCGAGCGCGAAGATATCGTCCAGGGACGGGGCGAGACGGCCTTCGTAGAGCGCGCGGGCACGCGCGCAGAGCATCATCGCCTGGCCGGCGCGCGGGCCAGGGCCCCAGGCGACGTTCTTGTCGGTCGAGGCATTGCCCTGTCCGGGACGGGCGGAGCGCACCAGCGAAAGAATGGCGTCGACCACCGTGTCGCTCACCGGCATCTGGCGCACCAGCGTCTGGATCTCGATCAGCCGCTGCGCATCGATGACGGCTTGCGGCCGGGTTTCGCTCAAGCCGGTCGTCTCGAGCAGGATCTGGCGCTCGGCGGCAAGCTCGGGATAGTTGACGTCGACCTGCAGCAGGAAGCGGTCGAGCTGGGCTTCGGGCAGGGGATAGGTGCCTTCCTGCTCCAGCGGGTTCTGGGTGGCAAGCACGTGGAAGGGCGCGGGCAGGTCGTAGCGCTGGCCGGCGATGGTGATGTGATATTCCTGCATGGATTGCAGCAGCGCCGACTGCGTGCGCGGCGAGGCGCGGTTGATTTCGTCGGCCATCAGAAGCTGGGCGAAGACCGGCCCCTTGACGAAGCGGAAGGAGCGGCGGCCGCTATCGTCCTGGTCCATCACCTCGGAGCCGAGAATATCCGAGGGCATCAGGTCGGGCGTGAACTGGATGCGGTTGGCGGCAAGACCGAGCACTTCGCCGAGCGTCGTCACCAGCCGGGTTTTGGCAAGGCCGGGAACGCCGACGAGCAGGGCGTGGCCGCCGGAGAGTACTGCGAGAATCGTGTTCTCGACCACGCCTTCCTGACCGAAGATCACCTTCGAGACTTCCACGCGGATGGCGGCGATATCGGAGAGCGCCCTTTCGGCGGCGGCGACGATCGCCTTTTCATCGAGGCTGGCTTCGGTCTTCATCATACCCACGGGCATCTCCAACGGCTGAAATCATTCGGCAGCGAATCGGCGGACTTATACATCTGCCTCATACTCGATAGAGTTATGGAGATGCGACGGGCTGACAAGTTCGTTGCGAATGACTATCTCGTGACTTTACTTCGTTAAGGACAAACCGGGACGGAAGAATGGCAGCCGAGGAAATCAGCGGACAGGCGGATGCGGCGGGGCTTGCCGCGCTGATTTCGCGCGCGTCCCAGGAAAACGGCGGCAAAAAACCAGGGTTACCGCCGGTGGAGCGGTGGAATCCGCCCTTCTGCGGCGATATCGACATGGAGATCAGGGCCGACGGCACCTGGTTCTACATGGGCACGCCGATCGGCCGGCCGGCGCTGGTGCGGCTGTTTTCGACGGTTTTGAGGAGGGACGAGGACGAGAAGACCTATCTCGTAACTCCTGTGGAAAAGGTTGGCATAAGGGTCGCCGACGCGCCGTTCGTCGCCGTGGAGATGAGCGTGACGGCGCGGGAGGGCTACCAGGTGCTGACATTCCGCACCAATGTCGGTGATGTCGTGGAGGCGGGAGGAGAGCATCGGCTGCGTTTTGCCATTGCCGGCGACAATGCCGAACTGAAACCCTACCTGCATGTGCGCGGGCGGCTGGAGGCGCTGGTGTCGCGTGCGGTGATGTATGAACTGGTCGCGCTCGGCGAGACACTCGATGTCGAGGGGCAGGCGATGTTTGCGGTCCGCTCCGCAGGCGAGGTCTTCCCTGTCATGCCGGCCGAAGAATTGGATGCGCTTTGCCGATGAACGATGCTATTGCCCAACGTTATCCGCTGTTTTCAGCGGCCGAATTCCGCCGTCGCGCGCTCAATCAGAGCGGCGGGCCGGTGGACCATGCCTGGCGCGATCACGGGGACCATATCCTCAACCCCGATATCGTGGCGGAGGTCGCGACCTTCAAGCTGCGCGATGCCGCCGTGCTCGTGCCCGTCGTCGACGACGGCGAGGAGGCGCATGTGATCTTCACCAAGCGCACGGCGACGCTGCGCAAGCATTCCGGGCAGATCGCCTTTCCCGGCGGCTCGATCGATCCCGCCGATGTCTCGCCTGAAATGGCGGCGATCCGCGAGACGGAGGAGGAGATCGGCCTTGCCGGCTCCTACGTCGAAACCGTCGGCCGGCTGCCGAACTATCTCGCCTCGACGGGCTTCCGCATCACGCCGGTGCTCGGCGTCGTCTCGCCGGGCTTCGCGCTGACGCCGAATCCGGCCGAGGTGGACGACGTGTTCGAGGTGCCGCTTTCCTTTTTGATGAACCCGGCCAATCACAGCCGCGACAAGCGCGTCATCGACGGCATCGACCGGCATTTCTACCGGATGCCCTATGAAACCAGGATGATCTGGGGCATTACCGCCGGCATCGTCCGCACGCTTTATGAAAGGCTTTATGCATGACCGGCCTTGCCGACCAAGCATGGTTCCGCGATCCGGCGCTCGGCCAGGTCTTGGCACTTCTCAACGCCGATGGCGGGGAAGGGCGCGTGGTGGGCGGCGCGGTGCGCAACAGCCTGATGGGGTTGCCGGTCAGCGATATCGACATCGCCACGACACTGACGCCCGAGATCGTCATGGAGCGGGCGGCTGCGGCTGGCGTCAAGGCGGTTCCAACGGGTATGCAGCACGGCACCGTGACGCTCGTCATCGATGGCAAGCCCTTTGAGGTGACGACGCTGCGCACCGACGTCGAGACCGACGGACGCCGTGCCAAGGTCGCCTTCAGCACCGACTGGAAGGCCGATGCCGAGCGGCGGGATCTGACGATCAATGCGCTCTATGCCGATGCCGAGGGCGAGGTGATGGATCTCGTCGGCGGGCTTGCCGACATCGAGACGCGCAACATCCGCTTCATAGGCGATCCGGCAACGCGCATCGCCGAGGATCATCTGCGCATCCTGCGTTTCTTCCGCTTCTTTGCTTATTACGGTTCCGGCCGGCCGGATGCCGAGGGGCTGAAGGCCTGTTCGGCGGCGCGCTCGAAACTGAAGGCGTTGTCGGCGGAGCGCGTCTGGTCGGAGCTTAGAAAGCTGCTCAGCGCCGACGATCCCGGCCGGGCGCTGCTCTGGATGCGACAGGTGGCGGTGCTGACGGAAATCCTGCCGGAAACGGAACGATGGGGGATCGATGCGATCCCGTCGCTGGTCGCCACCGAAAAGGCGCTCGGCTGGGCGCCCGATCCGCTGCTGCGCCTTGCGGCGATCGTGCCGCCCGATGCCGCACGGCTGGAGGCGCTTGCGGCCCGGCTGAGACTCTCGAATGCGGAAGCGGCCACCCTCAATGCCTGGGCAATGGCTGCACCGGTCAATGACGAAATCTCGTCGGCCGCCTTTGAGCGGCTGCTTTATCGCAACGGCACAGACGGCATCACGACACGGCTGAAGCTGGCGCTCGCCGTTGCGCGCGGCAAGGCCGAAGGCGATCTTTCCGAAATGGCGCGCACGGCGCGGCTCATCAAGCTGCTTCAACTGGCGGTGAACTGGAAGAAACCGGCATTTCCTGTGAATGGCGGCGACGTCATCTCGGCCGGCATCGCCTCTGGTCCGCGTGTCGGCGAACTGTTGGCGGCGTTGGAAAACCAGTGGGTGGAGGAAAACTTCGCTTCCGATCGGGCGGCATTGCTCGCCCGGTTGCAGGAGCGCGTGCAATAGGCAATGCGGCGTCGCATCCGGTGGATGCGGCGCGGCTCGAGCCTCTGATATCGCTGCTGTCTGCCATCGGCAATCAGGCTGCGGTCGCCTCGTCGCGGATGCGGGCCTTGATGTTGTCGACCATGTTTTCGCGGATGGTCGTTTCGCCGTGGGCGGTCTTCAGGTGCTCGACGGCGCGGCGGACGACTTCCGCGTCATTGTCTGCCCGGGTGTGCCAGGCGCAGCCTGGAACGAGCGTGCCGCATTCGAAAAGTCGCATGGTTTTCTCCTCTGTCTGAAACGCAACGGCCAATGCGTTTTCACGCGATTGATGAATGTACGTGGGAAGAGAAGGTTCCGGCCGGCATCAGGTGTCGACCGGAGAAGGTCTTTCAATCGGGCATTGCCCAGGCTTTGTAGGTATCCGAGAGATGGCGGGGCATGTTGCTGTTGGCTGCCTCTTTCTGCAGTTCTTCCGGCGACTTTCCGCCGGCCAGCTGCAGTTTGACCTGCTCGATGAAGCAGGAGAGAGGCAAATCCGAGCCGCTCTTGGCTCTCAGTTGCTCGGCGATGCGCGTCAGGAATTCCGGCGTGTCGATCACGCGGGGTGTTTCCTGAACATTCGTGGATACAGGCGAGCCGCTTTGTATCGTCATGACAATCCTCCTCCGATTGTTACGCACATGCATATAAAGTTAGGACGCACTGAATTTTTATGAAGGTACCTCACTTCGAATTTATCGACGAGATCTCACAGTTTCACGGCCAGCGGACGACGGGGGGCAGCGAGGAGAGAATGGATTCGACGTTGCCGCCGGTCTTCAGGCCAAAGATCGTGCCGCGATCATACAGCAGATTGAATTCGACGTATCGGCCCCGGCGGATCAATTGTTCGTCACGGTCGGCCTCCGTCCACATCTTATTGAAGTTGGAGCGGACGATCTTCGGGTAGACCATGGCGAAGGCCCGGCCGACATCGCGCGTGAAGGCGAAATCGGCATCCCAGCCGCCGGCTTCCTCGCTCGAATGCAGCCAGTCGTAGAAGATGCCGCCGATGCCGCGCGGCTCGTTGCGGTGCTTCAGGAAGAAATAGTCGTCGCACCAGGCCTTGTAGGCATCGTAATCGGCGATCGCATGGTTGCGGCAGGCGATTTCCATGGCCTTGTGGAAGAGCTGGCTGTCCTCATCCTCCTGCGTGCGGCGGCGCGACAGCACCGGCGTCAGATCGGCCCCGCCGCCGAACCAGCGGCTCGTGGTGACGACCATTCGGGTGTTCATATGCACCGCCGGAACGTTGGGATTGACGGGATGGGCGATCAGGGAGATGCCGGAGGCCCAGAAACGCGGATCCTCCTTGGCGCCGGGGATCTGCGCCCGGAAATCCGGGGAGAACTCGCCATGGACCGTCGAGGTGTGAACGCCGACCTTCTCGAAGACGCGGCCTTCCATCATCGACATCAGGCCGCCGCCGCCCGCGCCGTTTTCGCGCGACCAGTCCTTGGCGACGAAGCGGCCGGGTTCCTGGTCGGAGAGCGGGCCTTCCAACTCGTCTTCGAGGGCCTCGAAGGAGGCGCAGATCGTATCGCGCAGCCCTTCGAACCAGCTGCGGGCAGCCGCCTTCTTCTCTTCGATATCCTCAGGCAAGCCGATCGGCAGTTCCGGTCTTTCCATTTACGCCTCCAGCGGCCGGCATCCATTGCGGACGCGACTCGCTCATTCCTTGTTGTCGGCCACATCTAGCAGGTGGCGCCGCATCTCGCCAAGCCGAGGCGGGCGAGTGTCAGCCTTCGAGATTCGACTCGCAAAGCGAGGAATTCGATACTACTTTTTCCCCAAGAGGTAGGTTTGATGGCAAAAATTCCAGGACCCCCGTCCTTCGACGGCCTGAAGCGCAGAATGGCGAAACACCGGGCGGAAAATCCTGCCCGCAAGAAAGACCATTTCGTGCGTGAGACATATTGCCTCGGCCTGATCGACGCGCGCGCCAAGGCGCGCGAATGGTTCGACGAATATCCGAAAGCGGCTTATTGGACCGAGGTGGAAAGCTGGCGCCAGCTTGATGGCGACCGGATCGAATTCACCATGCGCCGCCTGCCTTCGGCGGACTGACCGTCACTCCGCCGCGCTCCGCACGCGGCTTTCGATCAGCAGGCCGCTTTCATCCATGATCGGATGCGCTACCGAGACGATATGGGCGTTGATCCGCTTCAGGTCGCGCAGCATATCGAGATGCAGGGAACTCGTCTGCAGACTGTCAGCACGGCCGTCACGCAGGCGTTCGAGATGATGCTCGGCCGACTGTTTTTCCATCCGTCGCACCTCGACCTTCACCTCCATCATCTGGCGTGCGAGATTGAAATCGCGGGTAACGAAGATCGTCTGACCGACGCGCAGATTATCGATCGTCAGATCGAACAGCTTTCGTAGTTCCTGGTGGCCGTCTTCGGAAAATTTGAGCCCGAGCGAGATTTTCTTCGACACCTGCTCCGAGAGGCCCTTCTCGATGATGTCGCCCATATGTTCGAGGTTGATCGCGTAATCGATGACGACGATCGAGCGGCGGGCGTTTTCGTCGCTGAGGCCTTCACGGCCGAGCTTGGAGAGATAGACCTTCACGGCCTGCTGCAGCCGGTCGACGCGCTCCTCGAGGGCTGCAATCTCGGAAAGTCTCGACGCGTCGCTATGTTCGAGAGCTTCGGAGACCCGCATCAGCATGCGCTCGATGAGGTCGCCGATGCCGAGCACTTCGCGGGTGGCGCTGGCAAGGGCAATGACGGGCGTCGAAAGTTCATTCGCATCCAGATATTTGGGCGCGTTGTCGGGCTCGGCCTGATCCGGCACAAGTCGGGCCATCAGGGCGGCGAGCGGCCGGGAGACGGGCCAGGCGAATGCGGCGAGCAGAAGGTTGAAGGCAAGATGGGCATCGACCGGCAGCTTGGCAGGCCCGAAGGGCAGCATCTGGATGAGTTCCGCGCCGTAACCTGCGAGCGGCAGCGCGATGATGCATCCGAGCGTGCGGATTGCGAGATTGCCGATGGTGACGCGTCGTGCCGAGGCCGGACCTGATAGTGTCGCGACAACAGGCGGTATGGCGCCGCCGAGATTGGCGCCCAGCACGAGCACGATGACGAGTTCGGCTGAAATGAGCCCGGCCGAGGCGAGCGACAGGATGAGCACCACCACCGCGAGGCTTGATGAAGACACGAAGGCAAGGGCTGCCGAAAAGAGCAGCGCCACGGGCAAGGCACCGTCCAGCAGGCCGATGAAGGCGGCAAGCGCCGGAGAAGCGCGCATCGGCTCCGTCGCAAGGTCAAGGAGATGCAGCGACAACAGCATCAGGCCGATGCCGATCAGCGCGCCGCCGCCGCCCTGACGGGTGCTGGAGCGGCCACGGCAAAGCACGATGCCGGCCAGGATCAGCAGCGGGGAGAGCCATTCGATGCCCGTCGCCACGATCCAGGCGGTGATCGCCGTGCCGACATTGGCGCCGAGCAGGACGATCTGCGCCATGCGCGGCTTGATCAGATCACGCTCGACGAAGGATGCGGTCATCAGCGCCGTTGCCGTCGAGCTTTGCAGGGCGACGGTCGCCACGAGCCCCGACAGGAAGGAACGAAAGCCGCTGCGCGTCCCGGTCGCAAGACCCGTTCTGAGCCGTGCGCCGAAGGCTCTGGACACCCCATCCTTCACCTGCGCAAGGCCGAACAGCAGCAGAGCCACGGCGCCGAACAGGTTGATCATGGTAACGGTGGAATCCATGTCTTGTTTTTATTCTTCTTTCATCTGTCGAAGGGACGCGAACCGACGGACAATCTTCTCAAGCCGTTGAAATTATAGGAGGCAATCGGCATTTTTGATTGCTCGGCTAATAAATATAACGCAGTTCCGCGGCTTGGCAACGTCATTTTGCGAGCTGGGCGGCAATTCCGCTGAAGCCGGTGCCGATCAGATCCAGACGGTCTGGCGCATCGCCTCGCCGACGATCATCGCTGCCGAGACTGCGACATTGATGGACCGCTGGCCCTCGACCATCGGGATCAGGATGCGGGCATCGGCCTTTTCATGCACATGGTCCGGCACGCCGGCGCTTTCGCGGCCGAAAAGCAGGATGTCGTCCGAACGGAAGGCAAAATCGGTATAGCGCTCCGCAGCCTTGGTCGAGGCAAGGATCAGGCGGCGACCGGTTGCGGCGCGCCATGCCTCGAAATGATCCCAGCTGACATGGCGGGTCAGCGCTGCGGCGGCGATATAATCCATGCCAGCGCGTTTCAGGTTGCGGTCGGAAACGTCGAAGCCGGCGGGCTCGATCAGGTCCACGGCGAAACCGAGGCAGGCGGCAAGACGCAGGATCGTGCCGGTATTGCCGGGGATATCCGGCTGGTAGAGTGCCAATCTGAGGTTCGTCATCTATGCGCCGTTTGTTTCGTTCCGACGCGAGAGGCCTAATGCAACTGTGATTTCGGCGCAACAGGGCGCGGTTTGGCCCAGAAACAGTCAATTTGCGCCATCACGGGGCTGGAAGTTTCCCGCTTTTCGCGTTATGGATGCACGTCTTCAATCGCCAGCAGGGAGGGCCACATGAATATTTTGCTCATTATGCGCCTTCCCGCCGTGATGCCGATCAAGGCGACATGGCGCCGCTAGAGCGGGCTTCTTTCTAAAAATCCCCCTTTTGATCCATTGCGCGGCTGTTTAAGCCTCGCCCTTAGAACGTCCGGTTCCCATATTTGCTTGCGTAGCGCTGGGATGGCGCGAAGCCGGGAGCCGGAACGCTGACGTTTCGGAGCAATTTCATGTTTGGCTGGTTCGAACAGAGACTCAATCCCTTTCCGAGCGAGGAGCCTGTCGCCCCTCCGAAGGGTCTCTTTGCCTTTTGCTGGCACTACAGCAAACCGGCAGCGCCTTGGCTCGGGCTGATGGCCGTGCTGACGGCGCTGATTGCCGTCGGTGAAGTGGCGCTCTTCCAGTTCCTCGGCGACATCGTCGACTGGCTGACCAATGCCGACCGCGCCACCTTCCTGCAGGCGCAAGGCCATAAGCTTTTCTGGATGGCGGCGCTGGTGCTCGTCGGCTTGCCGCTGGCGGCCGGTCTCGATTCGCTCATCATGCACCAGATGATGCTCGGCAATTATCCGATGATCGCACGCTGGCAGATGCACCGCTTTCTGCTGCGCCACAGCATGACGTTCTTCGCCAACGAGTTTGCCGGGCGTGTCGCCACCAAAGTGATGCAGACCTCGCTTGCCGTGCGCGAAACGGTGATGAAGATCCTCGACGTCTTCGTCTATGTGGTCACCTACTTCCTGACGATGATCATCGTGATTGCCGCGGCCGACTGGCGGCTGATGATCCCGATCCTCGTCTGGCTCGCCGTCTATATCGGCATCGTTTCCTATTTCGTGCCGCGGCTTCGCAAGATCGCGGCCGCGCAGGCCGATGCGCGCTCGATGATGACGGGGCGCGTGGTCGACAGCTATACCAACATCGCGACCGTCAAGCTGTTCTCGCATGCGGGGCGCGAGGAGGTCTATGCCAAGGAGGGCATGGACGAGTTCCTGCAGACCGTGCACAAGCAGATGCGCAAGGTGACGCTTTTCCACATCAGCGTCTACCTGAACAACTGCGTTGCGCTCTTCGTCGTATCGGGCCTGTCGATCTGGTTCTGGCTGAACGGGGCAATCTCGGTCGGCGCGATTGCCATCGCCATCGGTCTTGCCATGCGCGTCAACGGCATGTCGCAATGGATCATGTGGGAAGTCTCGGCGCTGTTCGAGAATATCGGCACGGTCTATGACGGCATGGAGATGATGAGCAAACAGCACGACATCGTCGACAAGCCGGGCGCACCCACCCTGACGGCTAAGAAGGGTGCGATCCACTACGACCGCATCCGCTTCCACTACGGCAAGAGCAAGGGCGTCATCGACAATCTGTCGCTCGACATCAAGGCGGGCGAGAAGGTGGGGCTGGTCGGCCGCTCCGGCGCCGGCAAGACGACGCTGATGAACCTGCTGCTGCGTTTCTACGACCTGGAAGCCGGCCACATCACCATCGACGGGCAGGATATATCAGGCGTCTCGCAGGAGAGCCTGCGTTCGCTGATCGGCGTGGTGACGCAGGATACCTCGCTGCTGCACCGTTCGATCCGCGACAACATCGCCTACGGCCGGCCGGAGGCGACCGACGCCGAGGTGATCGAGGCGGCCAAGCGCGCCAATGCCTGGGAGTTCATCGAAGGGCTCGTCGACATGCAGGGGCGTGCAGGCCTTGACGCCCAGGTCGGCGAACGCGGCGTCAAACTGTCAGGCGGCCAGCGGCAGCGCATCGCGATCGCCCGCGTCTTCCTGAAGGACGCGCCGATCCTGGTGCTCGACGAGGCGACCTCGGCGCTCGATTCGGAAGTCGAGGCGGCGATCCAGGAGAACCTATTCGCCCTGATGGAGGGCAAGACGGTGATCGCGATCGCCCACCGGCTTTCGACGCTGACGGAGATGGACCGGCTGATCGTGCTCGACAAGGGGCGGATCATCGAGGCCGGTTCGCACAGCGAACTGATCGAGAGCGGCGGCATCTATGCCGACCTCTGGAACCGCCAGTCCGGCGGCTTCCTCTCCGATCACGCCGAGGAGGCGGAAGAGGCGGCGGAATAACGATAGGCCCTCCCCGGGGAAGCGGGGAGGGCCTATCGAATTCTTAGGCTTTGAGCTTACAGGGCGGTTGCTGAAGACCTGAACCGCGCCTGCCTCTTTTCATTCAAAGGCTGTCGGCCCAGTCGATCACCCGGTGATGCTCGACAAGAACGATGGTGTTGGCGGCGGCGATCGTGCGCAGCGCTGTAATGCGGCGGCGCTCCTCGCGGTCGAGCCAGGTGGTGATGGCTTCGGTCACGATCTCGTCGCGCGGCTGCGCCAGGTCGATCGCCATGGCATCGAGCCTTTCTGCAAGCGGAATCGGAATATGCGCATCAAGCATTTTCGTTTCCATCGACCTTCTCTCCGGTGAAGCGCGATCGTATCGTCAGATTGTGACGGGTTCGGGAGCAATCAATGGCGATGCCGCCGATGTTACCGATAATTACGAAAATATAAGGTTGCGTCCGCTTTTCATTCCCTTTGCCGCTCCCCTCAATCCGCCTATATCGTTTTCCATGTTCTTGAGCCCCATCCTTCGCCTGTTCGAAACCTGGATCGATCCTTTCCGTCCGCGCGCCAATCTCCAGCCGCCGCGCTCGACGCTCGGATTCATCCGGTTCTATATCGGCCAGGCGAAGATGCCTTTCATCGCCATGCTCATTCTCGGCGGCGCATCGGCGGCCATCGAGGCCGCGCTCTTCTGGTTCGTCGGCCGGCTGGTCGACATTCTCGCCAGCATCACGCCCGGCGCCGGTTGGAGCGGCCTGCTCGCAGCTCATGGCAGTGAGCTGTTCGGCATGCTCGCCTTGATCGGGATCGTGCGTTTCGTCATTGCCTTCCTGATCGCGCTGGTCGATCAGCAGGTGATCACGCCCGGCTTCTACAATCTAGCACGTTGGCAATCCTATCTCCATGTCTCAAGACAGTCATTGTCGTTCTTTCAGAGCGATTTCTCCGGGCGCATCGTCACCAAGGTCTGGTCGGCCGGGCAGGCAACCGGCGATCTCGTCACGTCGCTGATGGAAAGCGTGTGGTTCGTCGGCATTTATGCGGTAACGACATTGGTGCTCGTCGCCCGGCTGGACCTTTCCCTTGCCGCCGTCGTTCTGTTCTGGCTCGGCGCTTTCAGCCTGCTTGCCCGGCATTTCGTTCCGAGGATCCGCCGTCATTCCCGCGAAACGGCGGAAGCCGGATCGATGCTGAACGGGCGGATGGTCGATTCCTACAGCAACATGCAGACGCTGAAGCTCTTTGCGCGCGACGAAGAGAGCGACCGCTATATGCGGCAGGGCTTCGACATCTATCAGGACACGGTGCTGCGTTTCACACGCTTCATCACCGGTGTCAGGGCCTCCATGGCGCTGCTCTCCGGCCTGATGATCGTGACGATGGCGGGCTTGAGCGTCGATCTCTGGCTGCGCGGCCTGGTCAGCTCCGGCGCGGTGGCATTCTCGCTGGCGCTGGTGCTGCGGCTGAATTTCCTGCTCGGGCGGCTGATGACGCAGTTCAACGGCATCATGCGCAATCTCGGCACCATCCAGAACTCCGCCGAACTGATCTCCCAGCCGCTGGGCCTCGTCGATCGGCCCGGTGCCAAGAGCCTGGTGATCCGGCAGCCCGGCATCCGCTTCGACAATGTTTCCTTCCATTACGGCAAGGATCACCAGCCCGTCGTCGAGAATTTCTCCCTGACCATACGCCCGGGCGAGAAGGTCGGCATCGTCGGCCGGTCGGGCGCGGGAAAATCGACGCTGATGAACCTGCTGCTGCGCCTATATGATATCCAGGGCGGCCGCATCCTCGTCGACGGCCAGGATATATCGGCCGTGACGCAGGAATCGCTCAGGACGCAGATCGGCGTCGTCAGCCAGGACACCTCGCTGCTGCATCGCTCGGTGCGCGACAACATCCTGTTCGGGCGGCCGGATGCCGGCGAGGAGCGGCTGGTCGAGGCGGCCCGGCGCGCCGAGGCGATCGATTTCATTTCCCGCCTGCAGGACCAGCAGGGCCGCAAAGGCTTCGATGCGCATGTCGGCGAGCGCGGTGTCAAACTGTCGGGAGGGCAGCGGCAGCGTATCGCCATTGCCCGCGTCATGCTGAAGGACGCGCCGATCCTCGTGCTCGACGAGGCGACCTCGGCGCTCGATTCGGAAGTGGAAGAGGCGATCCAGTCCAATCTCCATCGGATCATGGAGGGCAAGACGGTGCTGGCGATCGCACACCGCCTGTCGACGATCGCTGCGCTCGACCGGCTGATCGTCGTCGATCTCGGCCGCATCATCGAAGAGGGAAGCCACGACGAATTGCTTTCCCGCGGCGGGCTCTATGCCGAACTCTGGGCGCGCCAGTCCGGCGGCTTCCTCGCGGCGGACGAGGATCAGGGCTCAGGGGTCGACGACGAATTCCGCCAAGAGGCCAAAATGATTTGATCCGAAGCTGTTTTCGATGCGGTGGACCGATTTCAGCCGGAGAGGCGCTTTGCTGAAGACGTGATCGATCGGAATGCCGAAGGGACCGGCGCGGATCGGCCATGTCGCGGGCTCCAGCGATGCCGTGCCAAGGCCCTGGCGGCGCATGAGATACTGCACGTCGGGCGCTAGAATCGACGTGTTGAAATCGCCGGCAAGAACGAGTGGTCCGGGCAGGGAAGGGATGATCTCGTCGAGATCTTCGATCTCAAGGCCGTGGAATTCGTCATAATAGGGTTTGGTCAGGTGCGCGGCGAGGAAATTGACCTTCCGGCCGTCGAAATCGATCGTCGAGACCGTTAGCCGGTTGCGCCAGAGCAGGCCGAGGTTGCGGATGCGGGGTTCGATCAGCGGGCGCTTCGACAGAACGAGCGTATCGCATTGCTCCATGCCGACGCCGCAGCCGATGTAATAGGGATAGGTCTTCAAGAGCCGCGGCAGTTCCGACAGCAGCGGTTCTGCCTCCAGGATGTTGACGACGTCGGCGCCCGAGGCGATGACCATGTCGGCGATGCCAGGGCCGTTTGCGAAATTATCGTTTTCGATATTGAAGGACAGCAGCCGGAAGAGAGCGGGACGGTTCTCGTCGACCGCGGGCTGGACGAATTCGCGCGTCATCACGACGCCGTGGGCGGCAAGGACCAGCGAGACGCCGAGTGTCAGAAAGCCATACCAGTGCCGCTTGACGACAACAGCCGCGATGGACGCGGCCGCCGCAGCTACCGCCAGGTGGAGCTGGAAGCTGTAAAAGAAGGAAAGCAGATAGAAATCTTTGACATAGCGCAGCGAGACGACGGCGAGGACGAGGGTCGTGAGGACGCTGAATACGCAATAAATCGTGTCTCTCATCCGCTCCGGTCCGGCTTGCTGGCGTGATTGCGACAGCGCCTATCACGGCGGCCTTTTTGTTGCAACGCAACATAATAACAAGCGGGTGTTTGCCTTAAAAATTTCATCGGAAATTTCCCGCGACATTGTGCCCTCATCCCCTTGTCAAGGCTGGACATAATTTGCGATCAAGCATAGAACGCGCCGGATTGCCGGGGAATCTATGGCCGAATTGTGTCCAGAGAGATTCGCCGGTAAAGGGGGCGGGGCGGAATTCCGCGACAATTTGCGCAGAGGATGGATAAGCCGTGAGCGAACACGTAACGACAAGCGAGGCTTCAGCAGAGCCCACTCGCCGTGATTTCCTTTATCTCACCACTGGTATGGCGGGTGCTGTCGGCGCCGTTTCGCTCGCATGGCCGTTCATCGACCAGATGCGTCCGGATGCGTCGACCTTGGCGCTCGCTTCCATCGAAGTCGATGTCGCGAGCCTTACGCCCGGCATGTCCCTGACGGTCAAGTGGCGCGGCAAGCCGATCTTCATCCGCAACCGCACGCCGGAAGAAGTCAAAGCCGCAGCCGACGTTGCGCTGTCGGACCTCAAGGATCCGATCGCCCGCAATGCGAACCTTCCGCCCGACGCTCAGGCAACGGGTGTTGACCGTTCGGGCGGCAAGGACAAGGAAAACTGGATCGTCATGGTCGGCACCTGCACCCATCTCGGCTGCGTTCCGCTCGGCCAGGCCGGCGAGTA
Source organism: Rhizobium pisi (assembly GCF_003938655.1). GTDB lineage: Bacteria > Pseudomonadota > Alphaproteobacteria > Rhizobiales > Rhizobiaceae > Rhizobium > Rhizobium pisi. The sequence goes on along the minus strand of NZ_RJJT01000016.1, from coordinate 33,723 downwards.
CAATGGTTGGTTCTGTCCCTGCCATGGCTCGGTCTACGATACGGCCGGCCGCATCCGGAAGGGTCCTGCGCCGCAGAACCTGGCGATTCCGACCTTTTCATTTGTGTCCGATACAAAAATCAAGATCGGTTGAGGGGAGACTGATTCATGAGTGGCCATTCCAGCTACGAGCCATCAACCGGCTTGGAAAAATGGGTCGATGCGCGCCTTCCGCTGCCGCGCATGGTCTATGACAGCTTCATTGCGTACCCGGTTCCGCGGAACCTGAACTACGCCTACACCTTCGGCGCCATGCTTGCCGTCATGCTGATCGTGCAGATCCTGACGGGCGTCGTGCTCGCCATGCATTACGCCGCCGACACGTCGATTGCGTTCAACTCCGTTGAAAAGATCATGCGCGACGTCAATCACGGCTGGCTGCTGCGCTATCTGCATGCCAACGGCGCATCCTTCTTCTTCGTCGCCGTCTACCTCCACATCGCCCGTGGTCTCTACTACGGTTCCTACAAGGCGCCGCGCGAAATCCTCTGGATCCTCGGCGTGGTCATCTACCTCCTGATGATGGCGACCGGCTTCATGGGCTACGTTCTGCCCTGGGGTCAGATGTCCTTCTGGGGCGCGACCGTCATCACCGGCTTCTTCTCGGCCTTCCCGATGGTAGGCCAGTGGATCCAGCAGTTCCTGCTCGGCGGCTTTGCCGTGGACCAGCCGACGCTGAACCGCTTCTTCTCGCTGCACTACCTGTTGCCCTTCATGATCGCCGGCGTCGTCGTCCTGCACATCTGGGCGCTGCACGTCACCGGCCAGACGAACCCGACGGGCGTCGAGGTCAAGACGAAGACCGATACGGTGCGCTTCACGCCCTATGCGACGATGAAGGATGCGCTTGGTGTTTCCGTCTTCCTGCTGGTCTACGCCTATTTCGTCTTCTACCTGCCGAACTTCCTCGGCCATGCCGACAACTACATCCCGGCCGACCCGTTGAAGACGCCGGCCCACATCGTTCCGGAATGGTACTTCCTGCCGTTCTACGCGATGCTGCGTTCGATCACCTTCAACATCGGCCCGATCGACTCCAAGCTCGGCGGCGTGCTCGTGATGTTCGGTGCGATCATCGTACTGTTCTTCCTGCCCTGGCTCGATACTTCGAAGGTGCGTTCGGCGGTCTATCGCCCCTGGTACAAGCTGTTCTTCTGGCTGTTCGTGCTCAACGCGATCATCCTCGGCTGGCTGGGTTCGCAGCCTGCGGAAGGCCTGTTCACCACGATCTCGCAGATCTGCACGCTCCTCTACTTCGCCTTCTTCCTGGTCGCGATGCCGGTTCTCGGTCTGGTGGAAACACCGCGCCGCATTCCGAATTCGATCACCGAAGCGGTCCTCGAAAAGCGCAACAAGGTTGCTGCGGCCACGGCCTGAGCGAGCGACGGGAAGGAATAGAAATATGAAAAAGCTTGTTGCAAGCATTCTCTCGCTCGCTGTTGCTGCCGCTCTCGGCAGCGCAGCCCTGGCCGAGGAGGCGACGCCCGCCAAGGGTGCCGCTCCGGCCCATCACGAGGAAGGTGCTACGCCGCACTATCCGCTGAAGGAGCCGAGGGAGCAGGAATGGACTTTTGCCGGTCCGTTCGGCCATTACGACAAGGGCCAGCTCCAGCGCGGCCTCAAGGTCTACACTGAAGTCTGTTCCGCCTGCCATTCGATGAACCTCGTGCCCTTCCGCACGCTCGACGAGCTCGGCTATTCCGAGGCGCAGGTGAAGGCTTTCGCGGCGAATTACGAAGTTCAGGACGGCCCGAACGCCAGCGGCGAGATGTTTACCCGCAAGGCGGTCCCTTCCGATCACTTCCCGTCGCCGTTCCCGAATGCAGAGGCGGCAGCCGCTTCCAACAACGGCGCGGCTCCGCCTGACTTTTCGCTGATCGCCAAGGCTCGCGAAGTCGAGCGCGGCTTCCCGCGGTTCGTCTTTGACATCTTCACGCAGTATCAGGAAAACGGCCCTGATTACATCTACTCGCTGCTGACGGGCTATGAAGAGCCGCCGGCCGGTTTCCAGGTGCCGCAGGGCGCACATTACAATCCGTATTTCCATGCGGCTGCCGCCTTTGCCATGCCGAAGCCGCTTTCCGACGGCCAGGTGACCTATGACGACGGCGCGCCGCAGACCGTCGACCAGTATGCCAAGGACGTCTCCTCCTTCCTGATGTGGGCCGCCGAGCCGCATCTCGAGGAGCGCAAGCGCACCGGCTTCATGGTCATGATCTTCCTGGCGATCTTCACGGTGCTGATCTACCTGACGAAACGCTCGGTCTACGCCAACAAGGACCACTAAGCGTTCTTGACGGAATTCGAAAGGCGGCTTGCGGGCCGCCTTTTTTGTTGGTTCTGCCCTTGGCAATTGATAGGGTGCAGCCAGTTTCATGCCCTAGAGCGCGTGGCGATCTTTCAGATTGGCTTGCCACGCTTTAGGATTTTGGTTTTGCGACATGTCGTGAGCGCAAAACCGCTGCACACATTTGCGCGACATGCTTTAGCAGAATATGGACTTTCCATGGACAATACGACGTCGGAGCTCGCAGCCAGCATTCGCTCCATTCCCGACTACCCCAAGCCCGGGATTATTTTCCGTGACATCACCACGTTGCTCGGCAACCCTCGCGCATTCCGCCGGGCGGTCGACGAACTCGTGCAGCCCTATGCCGGTACGAAGATCGACAAGATCGCCGGCATGGAGGCGCGGGGCTTCATCCTCGGCGGCGCGGTGGCGCACCAGCTTTCCTCGGGCTTCGTGCCGATCCGCAAGAAGGGCAAGCTGCCGCACGACACCGTGCGCATCGCCTACAGCCTGGAATACGGTGTCGACGAGATGGAGATGCACCGCGACGCGGTTCAGCCGGGCGAAAAGGTGATCCTGGTCGACGACCTGATCGCCACCGGCGGCACGGCCGTTGGTGCGACGAAGCTGCTGCGCCAGATGGGCGCCGAGGTGGTCGGCGCCTGCTTCGTCATCGATCTGCCGGATCTCGGCGGCCGCAAGAAGCTGGAAGAACTCGGCGTCGTCGTGCACACGCTGGTCGAATTTTCCGGGCACTGAGCTCCGATCCGATACGGGCGGCGTCAGTCGAATTCGAGGACGCCGCTTTCGAAGCGCATGACGGGATCACCGTTCTGATTGACGCCTTCGCAGAGAATGGTGTTGAGATGCCAACCCGGCCGCGATGCGAGCGGCCGGCTGGAGAGGAAGGCGACGGAATAGGTGATGACGTCGCCCGCGAAGACCGGCCGCAGCCATTGCAGTTTCTGAAAACCGGGCGAGGGGCCGAGATTCGGCGCCGTCAGGCCCTGTTCCGCAAGTGCGACGCGCTGCCTTTCCCAAAAGGCGAGGAAGGTCTGCATCCACGCGGCCGTGGTGTGCCAGCCCGAGGCGCAAAGGCCGCCGAAGAGGGTGTCTTTCGCGGCTTCCTTGTCGACATGAAAACGCTGCGGGTCGTAGCGTTTAGCGAAGCGGATGATATTTTCCTCGGTAAAGGCATAGCTGCCGATCTCGCCCTTCTCGCCGACGGCGTAAAGTTCCGACATCCTCATGCTGACAGCTCCGAGCCGGGACGCATCCGGATCATCACCGAATTCTCCGAGACGCAGACGAGTTCGCCGCGCTGGTTTTCCAGCTCGTGGCGGAACTTGACGATGCCCATGCCGGGGCGAGAGCGCATCGGCCGGGCTTCGAGCACGAGAGACTGACCCTGCAGCCTGTCGCCTGCAAGCACCGGCTTTCGCCATTCCATCACGTCGATGCCCGGCGCGCCTTCACAAAGCGCGTTCACGATATAGCTGTCGGCCATCATGCGCATGAGCATCGCGGAGGTATGCCAGCCCGAGGCGGCAAGTCCGCCAAGGATGCTGGCGCGGCCGGCGGCTTCGTCGATATGCATCGGCTGCGGGTCGAATTCGCTGGCAAACTCGATGATTTCCTCGGCGAGCACCAGCTTGGGGCCGAGGGGAAAGCGGCGGCCGGGTTCGAAATCCTCCAGGGACAGCTTTTCTGCCGACATTCGCTCCTCCGCCATATCAAGCGCACAATGCTTACAATAGCATCCACGCGGGCTCAATGATTCCGGGGAGATAAACCGGCATGACGGAACTGAGGTCGATACTCGACGAGGCGGCGCGCGAAGGGCTGATTTCGCCGGAGGCGGGCGGGCGGCTTCTGCCGTTCCTGATTGCGCGCGGCGTGGCCGTCGCCGGGGTGCAGCCGGCAATGGCGGCCGAGGGGCAAGCCTGGTCGGATACGGAGACGCCGCGTTTCGTGCGCGGGTTCCACGACGTGCTGATTACCATCGGTGTCGTCGTCGCGCTCGCCGGCCTCTGGGGCCTTGCGCCGCTTTACGCCGTGCCGCCGGCTATCCTCGTGCTTTCGGAAATCCTGGTGCGCCGCCAGCGGCTCGCCTTGCCGGCCGTCAGCCTGACGATCGCGCTGCTTTGCTGGACATTTTTACTGATGTCCCGCGTCTTCACGCCGTGGACTTCCGAAATCGGGGCTGATCTGACGCAGTTCGTTGCCGGCTTCCCGATCCTTCTCGGTGTCTACTATGCCCGCTATCGCGTGCCCTTGTCGCTGGCGCTCGCCATCATGTCGACGCTTGCCTTGGTGCTCACCCTGCTTTTGCGCCTGGTGCAATGGCTAAGCGGCAATCCCGCATTTTTCGTCGATCACCTTGCATTGCTAGCATTGATCGCGCTCATCTGCGCGCTCGGTCTCTTCGCGATGGCGCTCTATTTCGATCTCGGCGACCGGCTGCGCCGGACGACGCGCTCGGATATCGCTTTCTGGCTGCATCTCGGCGCGGCACCCGCGCTGCTCTACAGCACCGTTTCCCTGCTGTCTTTCGGAGAAGGCGGTCGTATCTTCGACTTGGCGAACATGTCCGCCCGGACGCCCGTGGTCGTCGCGACCGTGGCAGCGCTGATGCTGATCGGTCTCATCATTGACCGCCGCGCCTTCGTTACCTCGGGGCTGCTGTCGCTCGGCGTTGCGATCTTCAGTGTCTTCCGGCACGGAAGCGCGACTGTTGACACTTACATCTTCACGACGCTGATCGTCGTTGGGGCTATCGTGCTCGTCATCGGAACAGGATGGATGCCGCTTCGGCGGCTGGTGCTCAGGGCACTGCCGCCGGCAATCGCAAACAGGCTGCCGCCCGGTTGAGGCGGCAGCCTGTTCTAGAAAATGGTCAGAGCATGATGTGCCCGAAAACCTCTCACAGTTTTCGGCGTCATGCTCTAGGTGTTGAAGCGGAAGTGAATGACGTCGCCGTCCTGGACGACATATTCCTTGCCTTCGTCGCGCGCCTTGCCGGCATCTTTCGCGCCGACTTCGCCGTTGTATTTGATGTAATCGTCATAGGCGATGGTGTTGGCGCGGATGAAGCCGCGCTCGAAATCCGAATGGATGACGCCGGCTGCCTGCGGTGCCTTGGTGCCGCGCTCGATCGTCCATGCGCGCGTTTCTTTCGGGCCGACGGTGAAGTAGGTGATGAGGTGGAGCAGCTTGTAGCCGGCCCGGATCAGCCGGTCGAGGCCTGCCTCGTCAAGGTCGAGGGCGGAGAGGAATTCCTTGGCTTCCTCTTCGGCAAGCTGGGCGACCTCAGCTTCGATCGCCGCCGAAATGATGACGGTTTCGGCACCCTGTTCCCTCGCCATGACGGCGACGGATTCGGTGAATTCATTGCCGGTCGACGCATCGCCTTCGGCGACGTTGCAGACGTAGAGCACCGGATGCGAGGTCAGCAGGTTGAGGCCCTTGAGGATGGCGATCTCCTCGGCGTCGAGCGTTGACAGCAGCGTGCGCACCGGCTTGCCTTCGTTCAAGAGCTTCAGCGAGGCTTCCATGATCGGAAGCATCGCCATCGAATCCTTGTCCTTGCTGGTGGCGCGCTTGCGCGTCTGCTCGGTGCGCCGCTCCAGGCTTTCGAGGTCGGCAAGCATCAGCTCGGTCTCGATCGTCTCGGCGTCGGCCACAGGATTGATGCGGCCCTCAACATGGGTGATGTCGCTGTCTTCGAAGCAGCGCAGCACATGCACGATGGCATCGACTTCGCGGATATTGGCGAGGAACTGGTTGCCAAGGCCTTCACCCTTCGAGGCGCCGCGCACGAGGCCGGCGATATCGACGAAGGAGATGCGCGTCGGGATCAATTCCTTAGACTTGGCGATGTCGGCAAGTTTGCGCATGCGCGGATCGGGCACGGCAACTTCGCCGGTGTTCGGTTCGATCGTGCAGAAGGGATAGTTCGCCGCCTGCGCGGCCGCCGTCTTGGTGAGCGCGTTGAAGAGGGTCGATTTGCCGACGTTCGGCAGACCGACGATGCCGCATTTGAAGCCCATGGCTTGATCCATATCTATTGGTAACTTTGCCCTGCCTATGCGGGAATGACCGTCCCGGGTCAAGGGTTCGCAACATGAATTGAAAATCCAGCAACGCTTGGCTTGAAAGTAAGGCGATATAACCTTACTTTCAGAGCAAAGGATATCTGGAACATGTCAACTCTCACGGTGACGGCAAAGGGGCAGGTTACCCTGAAAAAGGAGGTGCTTCAGCACCTCGGGGTCAGGCCCGGCGACAAGATCGATGTCGATCTCCTGCCTGGCGGCAAACTCGAGGTCGTCGCCGTGGAAAGGCGGCCGGTCGCAGGTTCGGTGGAAAGCTTCTTCGGAAGTCTGGACAACAAAGAGAATATCCATGCGACTCTCGAGGAGATCGACGAGGCCATAAAGGCGGGTTGGGCGGGCGAGATCGGCATCGGCGATGATCGTTGACACGAATGTGCTCGTGCGCGCGGCCGTGCACGACGATCCTAAACAAACTGAGCGCGCAAGGGTATTCATGCGCGAGGCCGAACGGCTATTCGTTTCCAATCTAACGTTTTGCGAATTCGTCTGGGTCGTAGGCCGGATCTATCGCAAGAGCGCTTCCGAGATATCAGCGGCCATCCGACTGCTGATATCAGATAGGAAGGTTGTCTACGACAGAGTTGCCGTCGAAGCCGGACTATCTTTTCTCGATGCCGGCGGGGACTTCGCCGATGGCATCATCGTCTTCGAAGGTCGCAGGCTCGGCGGCGAAATATTCGCGACCTTCGACAGGAAGGCTGTCGCGATCCTCGAAAAAGCTGGGCGAGATTGCCTCCTGTTGTCCGCAGAGTGAGATCAACGTCATTGAACTGCCGTGCTGACGGTGCAATATAGTCCGGCGGATGTTTCTTCCGCCTTTTCATGTCATCAACGGGTGGATTTTCCGATGAGTGACAATGACGTTGTCCTGAAACCGAAGACCAAGGTGAAGCCGAAGCTGGATAAGCCGAAGCTCTACAAGGTCATCCTCGTCAACGACGATTATACGCCGCGCGAATTCGTCATCGTGATCCTGAAGGTCGTCTTCCGCATGAGCGAGGAGACCGGCTATCGGGTGATGATGACAGCGCACAAGCTCGGTTCCTGCGTGGTCGTGGTCTGCGCCAGGGATATTGCCGAGACCAAGGCCAAGGAGGGCATCGACCTTGCCAAGGAGATGGGCTTCCCGCTGATGTTCACCACCGAGCCCGAGGAATAGAGCCCATGGGCTCAGAGCCGGCGGATCTGGTAGCCGGTCTTGTCCTGGGCAAAGCCGCAATTCTCATAGAAGCGTAGCGTCGCCGGGTTCTTGGAGCCGGTGAGCAGCATCACCTTGTAGCAACCGTTGTTCCAGGCCTCGGTGGCCGCATGGTCGATGACGGCGCGGGCATAACCGCGCTGGCGATGATCGGCATGGGTGACGACGTTTTCGATGAGCGCATAGGGAGCGCCGCCCCGCGTCAGGTTCGGCACGACGACGAGCGTGACGGTGGCCACGGCAAGATCGCCTACAAAGCCGATAAATACGGCCATGCCGGGCTGGGCGAGGATGGCGGAGAAACGTTCCTCGGCCACAGTCCCGTCGAGAATGGGGTCGGTCGGGTTCAGATGATGGTAGAGGACAGTCAGCCCGGGAAGATCGCCGGCAGTGGCGGGGCGGATGGTGAAATCCTGGTCCGGCACCGGCTCAGTCTCCCTTGCCGCCGAACATCTTCTTCAACATGTCGGCCATCGGCCCGGTGGCCGGCAGCTTCGGCTGGTTGTTGTTGCGGGCCTGGCGGATATGCGACTGGCCGGCTGGCTTCTTGTCGCTGTCCTTGCCTTCCTTCCGCGGCTTCTCCTCCTCGGCCTTGCCGCCGAGCGCCAGCGCGATCTTGTTCATCAGCTGCGAATCCTCGTTTCGCACCAGCATGTCGGCATTGTCGGCAAGCGCGTCGAGAAGCGGCTCCAGCCAGACCTTGTCAGCCTTGGCGAAATCGCCGAGCACATGGTTCTGCACCATTTCCTTGACGCCGGGATGGCCGATGCCGAGGCGCAGCCGCCGGTATTCCTTGCCACAATGGGCGTCCAGCGACTTGATGCCGTTATGGCCGCCATGACCGCCGCCGGTCTTCAGCCGCGCCTTGCCCGGGAGCAGGTCGAGTTCGTCGTAGATTGCGACAAGGTCAGCGGGCTGGAGCTTGTAGAAGCGCATGGCCTCGCCAACGGACTCGCCGGAGAGGTTCATGAAGGTCTGCGGCTTGATCAGCAGCACTTTCTCGCCGGCAATCTCGCCTTCGGCAATCTCGGCCCGGAACTTCTTCGACCAGGGCGAGAAGCTGTGACGCCGATGGATGGCATCGACGGCCATGAAGCCGATATTGTGGCGGTTGCCGGCGTATTTGCCGCCGGGATTGCCGAGACCCGCGATGATCAGCATGGCCTGTCTTTCCTCGCTTGAGCATGTCGCGCAAAAGTGTGCAGCGGTTTTGCGATCACGACATGCAAGAAATCAGAGACCTAAAGCGCGGCAAGCGAATCTGAAAGATCGCGGCGCGCCTTGGATCTTTCCTGAGTTCACCACCCGGAAACGAAAGCAAAGTCAAGCGGAAAGGGCAGAGGTCTGCCGGCCAAGGTCACCCAGACAGGGGTCAGTCCGCGAGGTTCATGCCGTATTTCAGGTAGATCTGTTTCTGGTCGCCATCGGCAATGAGCTTGTCGAGGGCGGCCTGCATCTTGGCGCGCAGATCGTCCGGAAAGCTCTTCTCACAGGCGATGCCCATCGGCTGGGCGGACAGCACAGTCACCATCTCCACCGGCTGGTCGGCTTTCAGCTTGTCGAAATAGAGTTCGGAGATCGGCATCATGTCGATGCGGCCGTTCAGCAGCTTGCGCAGCGTGGCGTTGAAGTCGCTGGCGACGTCGAGCTTGGTGAAGCCCTTATCCTTCAGGATCGTCTCGGTGTAATCCTCGCGCTGGGTGCCGATCGTATATTTCTTCGCCTCGTCCAGATTGGCGGCGGTGACCCCCGAGCCCTTGCGAGTGATCAGGATGTTGCGGTCGATGAGCAGCGGCTCGATCCATTTGAACAACGGGTCGCGCGCGCTGTTGTGGGCGGTCGCAAAGACGCAGGTCATCGGCGCCGTACGGGCAAGGCCATAGGCGCGCGCCCAGGGCATGACCTCGAGCGTGTAGTCGACACCGATCGCTGCCATCACCTTTTCGACCTGCTCGACGGTCGCGCCCTTGATTTCCTTGCCTTCCCGATAGTTGAAGGGAGCATAATCCTCGGTGGTGAAAGCCACCGTTTGCGCATGGGCGGCGCATGGCAGCGCCAGGCAGGCGAGAAGCAGGAGTCTTTTCATCATATCATCTCCTTGGGTCTTCGTTCACGAGGCGCGCGCGACGTTGGATTGCGGAGCCACCAATTCCTCGATGAGCTTTGCCGCATGCTGCGGACGATGGAAGAGGTAGCCCTGGCCGTAGTCAAGCCCCATCTGGTGGAGCGTGCGGCATTCCTCTTCGGTCTCGATGCCCTCGGCGATAACGGTGCAATTCATCTTGTGGGAAAGCGTGGTGATGCCTTCGATCAGCATGCGGCTCTTCTGGCGCACGTCGTCGTCGCCGTCGTTGATCGCGCGGGTGAAGGACTGGTCGATCTTGATGATGTCGACGGGGAAACGGTTGAGGTAGCTCAAAGACGAATAGCCGGTGCCGAAGTCGTCGAGAGCAATCCGGCAGCCGAAACGGCGAAGCTCGGTGACGAGCATGCGGATCTGCGGGTTGTCGTGCATCAGCACGGCTTCGGTGATCTCGACGACGATCCGTTCGGGGCGGATGCCATGACGACCGACGATGGCGGCAAGGCGGGCCGGCAGGGTCGCTTCGAACTGCAGCGGTGAGAAGTTGATGGCGAGATAGGTATCCTGCATGCCCGATATGCGGGAAATCTTCGCGAGGTGGCCGACCGCCTTTTCCATGATGACATTGCCGACGCGAACGATCTTTGCCGTCTCCTCGGCGACGCTGATGATTTCGGCCGGCGGCATCAGGCCCTTTTGCGGATGGTTGAGGCGCATCAGCGCCTCGAAGCCGGCAATGCTGCGGCCGTTCAGGTTGACGATCGGCTGCAGGAAGGCCTCGAACCAGTTGTCGACGAGACCGGCTTCGATATTGGCCTCGATCTCGGCGCGGCTGCGGGCGCGGTCGAGCATGACGTTGTCGAAGAGCTGCGCGCCGTTCTTGCCGTCGCGTTTCTTGGCATACATCGCCATGTCGGATTTCTGCAGCAGTTCGGCCGCGGTCGTGGCATGTCTGGGATAGACGGCGATGCCGACAGAAGCGCTGAGATGCATGTCGGGACCGAAGGGCGTTTCGAAGATCGAGGCGATCTGCTCGCACATCATCCTGGCGCGCTTCTCGGCATCCTTGGCCGGCAGCAGGATGGCGAATTCGTCGCCGCCGAGGCGGGCCGCTTCGTCGGAGGGGGCAAGATGCCTCTTCAGGCGCTCGACGAGTTCGATGAGGGCCATGTCGCCGGCGGCGTGGCCCATATTGTCGTTGATCCACTTGAAGCGGTCGAGATCGACGAAGAGGCAGGCAAGTTCCTGGCCTGCGGCATCGGCGGCAGCGATCTTGGTGTCGAGGACGGCTTCGAAGCCCTGGCGATTGAGAAGCCCGGTCAGGTGGTCGGTAATCGCCTGGCGGTGGTTGCGGTCCTCGGAGGCCTTGAGCTCGGTCACATCGGTCATAACAGACAGCGAGAGGCGGTCCTGGGCATCGGCTCCCGCTTCCGATTCCATGATGAGGACGTCCATGATGCGGCCGTCCATGCAGACGAATTTGACGGTGACGGCCATGCCATTCTCCGCCTCGCGGCGCCTGACGAACCTGTCGCGGGTGCTTGATGTGACGAGGTGGGCGAAGTTGCGGCCGATGACGGCGGCGCGATGATAACCCGTGGCCAACAGCCAGTAGTCGCTGACGGCGGTGATGCGGTCTTCCTCGTCGAGCGAGAAGAGCATGGCGGGGGTCAGGTTGTAGATATCGGTGGCGCGGCGATGGGCGACCTTCAGCTCTTTCTCCTCGCTTTCGAGCTTGGTCTGCATCTCGTTGAAGCTGCGGGCAAGCCGGCCCATCTCGTCGTTCGACTGCCAGTCGACATGATGGCGGGAGCCCAACTGGCGGGTCGCCTCGATCGCTGCCGTCAGCCGCATCAGCGGCTGGATGACGAAGATGCGGTTGCCGATCAGCGCCGTGCCGAAAACCGTCAGCACCGCGAAGATGAAGATCGAGATGAAGACAACCTCTTCCTGCTTCAGGCCCGAAAACAGGCCGAGTGCCGGGTAATAGACGCTGATGCTGCCGAGGTTCTTCGGGCCGTCGACGGTGTTGTAGATGATGGCGCGCGACACCTGCACGAGCTTGCCGTCGAAGGAGCGCGGAATGGTGGACTGGCTGACGTCGAGCTGGCCCGACTGGTCGCGTACCTCGACCTTGACGATCGCACCCTGGGAAACGACCGTGGCGCTGATCTGGGTGACGCTGTCCTCGTCGAGGTCCCAGAGAGGTTTGGCCAGCGCCTGGGCATTGGCGACAAGAAGAACGGAAATATGGTCGCGTATTTCCTTGTCGGCCCGTTCGGAAGAGAGAAAGAGGAAGAGAACAAACAGAGGAGCTACAAAGACGAGCAGCGCTCCACATACTATCGCAAAAAATCTGTTCTCAACGGAATTGTTCATGGTTCCGTCTACTCCCCCGGCCGGCCTTATCTGCTGTCATGCGTTGGGCGGGCTTCTTCGCAGCTGACGGAGCATGCTTCCATAAATTTGTTAAATGTTGCTGAAACCGCAACCCTTCCGGGCAGCAAAAAAAGCCCGCTTTCCAGGGGAAAGCGGGCCATATGCTTTACAAATTGGTCGAAGCGATCAGGCTTCGGCTCCGCCTTCTGCAGCGGCCTCATCGATGCCGCCAGCCGGGGCAATGATGGTCGCGATCGTGAAGTCGCGGTCGATGACCGGGGTGACGCCCTTCGGCAGGGTGACTTCCGAAATATGGATGCTGTCGCCGATCTTCTTGCCGTTGAGGTCAACGTTGAAGAATTCCGGAATCGCATCGGCCGGGCAGTGAACTTCGACTTCGTGGCGAACGATGTTCAGAACACCGCCGACCTTGATGCCCGGGGACTTCTCTTCGTTGATGAAGTGAACCGGGATTTCGACGGTCACCTGGGTGTTGCCAGAGACGCGCAGGAAATCGACATGCAGCGTGAAGTCACGGACCGGATCGAGCTGGTAGTCCTTCGGCAGAACCTTGTGCTTCTTGCCGTCGACTTCGATCGTCGCCACGGTGGTCATGAAACCACCGGCATGAATGCGCTTCGTCACCTCATTGGTGTTGAGAGCGATAGAAATTGGGGCCTGCTTGTCACCATAGATGACAGCGGGAATCAAACCGTTGCGGCGAAGTTCACGGGCGGACCCCTTACCAACCCGTTCGCGCGCCTCGGCCTTGAGCTCGTAAGTTTCGTGGCTCATGGCTATTCCTTTCGAGGTTATTTGGAGAGTTCGGCGGCGGCCGGAAAGCCTTGTGCCATCGAACCGGAGGCGGGTTTCCCCATCCTCATCCGCGTTGCCTCCAAGGGTGTCTACGCGGACCGGTGGCCTATATTATAAGTCGCTCGAAAACGCAAGTTGCGGATTCGCGGCGCGCACTTGCCGGGAAACCAGCCGCCGCATGAGCGGCGAGATTGTCATTTCCGCAAAAGCGCAAATTGACACGGAGGCGCTTCCCATCTTTGGATGGCCGCTGTCAACCGGCTGGGGAACATGCGGAATATGCGTTTCAAACTTATCACGGCAACGTGCTTGCTGGCACTTGGTCTTTTCACCACGGCTGACGCCGTCGAGATCAACCAGGACGGCGCCAATGCGGTCAGGGACAATCTGGCGAAGCTGCTTTCGAAGGAACTGGCAAAGAGCGGCCTGGTCACAGTCAATCCGGCCGGCACGCGTTATGAGATCATCTACGATCTGGCGAAGCTGTTTGCCAGGGCCGATCCCGCGACAACTGCGATCAACGGATCGACGTCATTCTCGACGTTTGCGACACCGCTCGAAAACGGACTCTGGGACATCAAGGGTGATGACAGCCTCGACATGTCCGTCCGTTTCATAGGCCCCGACCGGAAGCAGGGGGAGTTCTCCCTTTCCCTCGAGTCGTTCGCTTATGGCGGCGTCTTCGATCCGGCGATCAATTTTCTACGCTCGAGCACATACGCGGCCAAGAAGATCAGCCTTTCCAGCAAGTTCGCCGCCAAGGAAACCAGCTTCAGCTTTGCTGACGCCAATTACAGCTCAAATTTCGCCGACAGCGCCGGCGGCAACGGCCGTGTCGATCTCGTCGGCAACGGTTCGACGTCCGGCTTCTTCGAGCGGATATCAGATCCTGGAATGCCGCCGGTCGAAATTCGCGCCGATTCCATCGATGTCGGCCTTAAGGCGAACGCAGTGCCTTTGGCAAAGCTCATCGACACATACGTCTTCGTCATGGAACATGACGACGAAGAAGAGTACAGCCGCGAAACCCATCACAGGGTGAAAGAACTACTCACGCAAATCATGCCGCTTTTCAGCTCGTTCAATGAAACGGTCGGCCTCGACAACCCGACCGTGACAAGCCAGGCGGGATTGGTCAGAGCCAAGACGTTCGGCTACGATTTGGCCGTCGACGGGTCAGCCGACGCTGTGCGTTTCGGTTTTGGCGTCAATGCGCAGGAGATCAGCCTCGACAGCTCACTCGTGCCGGCAAGCTACTCGGCTCTGCTGCCGACCAGCCTCAATGCGAAGCTTGCCGTTCCCAACATGAATTTTGCGGCTTTCGGCGACCTGTACGTGACACTGGATTTCGACAAGCCCACACCTGAAGGGTTTGGCGAAAAGGGGATGCAGAAGCTTTTTCCCGACGGTGAGGTCACCATCGACGTTCCGAAGGTCAACGTGAGGTCGGACATTTATGACTTCGACATCAGCGGCGAGATCAAAGGACGGGTCGACGGCGCGGAGCAATATTCGATGGAGGCGACGATCCTCGCACGCGATCTCGACAAGACCATTACGGCCTTACAAGGTCTCGCCAAGACGGATCCGGACCTCAGCCAGGTCTCCTTCGGCTTGATGATGGCGAAGGGTTTCGCCAAGACCGATCCGGATGGCCGCTCGCGCTGGGACATCAGCATTGGCCGCGGCGGTTCGGTCGTGGTCAACGGCCAGGTGATCAAGGCGGCGGATCAGCCGTAATCCTTGCTCGCCCGCGCGGCGAAATCGCCATTGCCTGTCGCCACTTGGCTTGACATCGCCGCGCTTCACATCTTTGGATGGCCGCACAAAAGCGGCTGAGGAGAAATCGGACTATGCGCCTTAAACTTGTCACGGCAACGAGCTTGCTGGCACTTTGCCTTGTCACCACGGCGCAAAGCGTCGAGATCAACCAGGACGGCGCCAATGCGGTCAAGGACACCCTGACGAAGCTGCTTCCGGAGGATCTGGCGAAGAGCGGCCTGATCACCGTCAATCCGGCCGGTACGCGCTACGAGATCATTTACGATTTGGTGAAGCTGCTTGGCAAATCCGATCCCGCATCATTCGCGATCAGCGGGCTGACGCCGTTCTCGATGTTCGCCACACCTCTCGACAGCGGGCTCTGGAATATCGAGGGAGACGACAAGTTCAATGTCTCCGGCCATTTCAAAGGCCCGGACCAGAAGCCGACGGATTTCGCCTATTCCATCGCTTCGCTTGTGTATACCGGGGTCTTCGACCCAGCGATCAGCTATCTGCGCTCCGGCACGTTCAATGCCAAGGACATCAAGGTCAGCAGCAAATCCGACACCGAGGAAGTCCATGCCAGCATCGCCGGCATAGACCAGAAGCTGAGCTCGACCGACAGCGCCGGCGGCAATGGGCGCATCGATTTTGCCGGCACCGGCTCGATGACGAACTTCTTTGAACAGGTTTCCAGCCAGCAGACGCCGCCGGTCGAAATCCGCGCCGACTCGATCGATGTCGCGGGCGAGGTGAAGGGCCTGCCGGCCAAGCAGATCCGCGACATGATCTTCTTCGTTCTCGACCACGTCGACGAGAAGGAATTGAGCCCTGAAAACAGCGACAAGATAAAGGGAATACTCAAGCAGGCCTTCCCGGTTCTTGCCTCGTTCAGCGAGACGATCGGGGTTAACAACCTGACCGTCAGCACCGAAGTGGGCAAGGGCGGCGCCAAGGCATTCGGCTATAACGTCGTCATGGACGGGCCGACCGATGCCATGCGTTTCGGCTTCGGCATGAATGCGCAGGACATCAGCGTCGACACGCCGCTGATGCCGGCAAGCTATTCGACCTTCATGCCGACCAGCTTCGATCTGCAGGTTGCTGTTCCGAATCTGGATTTCGCAGGCTTCGGCGACGCCTTCATGGCAATGGATTTCAACGACAAAACGTCCGAAAAGAGCGGCGAGGAGATGGCGAAAAAGCTCTTCCGCGACGGCCGCATCGCCGTCGAGTTTCCGAAGATTAGCGCCAAGTCCGATGTCTACGACATCGACATGACGGGCAAGATCGAGGGGAGGGTCGACGCCGAGAAGGACTATTCGATGGAGGCGACAATCCTTGCCCGCGATCTCGACAAGACGATCGCCGCGGTTCAGGAGCTTGCCAAGACGGATCCCGATCTCAACCAGGTTTCCTTCGGCATCATGATGGTGAAGGGCTTTGCCAAGACCGATGCGGACGGCCGCTCGCGCTGGGACATCAGCATCAGCCGCGACGGTTCGATCTCCGTCAACGGGCAGGTTGTCAAGGAAGCGGATCAGCCGTAATCCGGGCGGACGATCGAGCGCATGCGCCGCCGAGGTGTCACCCTTCGCGGCGCAAGAGCGTCGAGGCCATGTCGAGAAAGGCGCGCAGCTTGGGCTGCGCCTGCGAGCGGGCGGGGAAATAGGCAAACAGGCCGGGCGAGGTCGGAAGAAAAGCCTGTAGCACGCATTCGAGCCGCCCTGCCGCCACCACCTCGCCGACTGATATATCCGGCAGATAGGCAAGGCCGAGCCCGGCTTCGGCGAGTTCGAGCAGCAGCAGGAAATCGTTCACCATCAGGCCGCCAGGCGCATCGACGGAGAAGTCGCGTCCGGCACGCTCGAATTCCCAGCGATAGATGACGCCCGATGTCGGATAGCGGTAGCGGATCGCCTGATGCCGGGTGAGATCCTCCGGCGTCGCTGGTCGGCCATGCCGTGCGAAATAGCCGGGCGAGCCGACAACCGTCCAGGTGATATCCGATGTCAGCCGCATGGCGATCATGTCTTTTTCGATCGCCTCGCCGATGCGGATGCCGGCATCGAAGCCTTGTTCGGTAATGTCGATCGCCGCATCGTCGACCGAAACCTCGACCGATATGTCGGGATAGGCCTGGCGAAATCGCGGCAGCAGCGGTGTTACGATCACGGGTACGGCCATGCGCGGCACGGTGAGGCGCAGATGCCCGAGCGGACGGTCGCGGAAGCCCTCCAGAATGTCAAAGGCATCGGCGATGTCGGCTGCGGCGGGGCGAACCCGCTGGAAAAGGGCTGCACCCGCTTCGGTGAGCGCGACGCGCCGCGTGGTGCGGACGAAGAGCGGCACGCCGAGCCTTTTCTCGAGCGCGCGGATCGCCTGGCTGACTGCCGTCGGCGTGACGCCGAGCGACGCGGCGGCAGCGGTAAAGCTCCTGGCGTCGGCGACGGCCAGGAATTCGGTCAGTCCGGTAAAGGGATCGGGCGCCATGGGTCGATTATGAAGTTGAACTTCATAAGGCTTATCGCCCTAGTGGGTTTTTCGCAATAATGCTTTCAGGCATTGTCCCTCCATCCGATCACAACAATCCAACGGATGGAGACTGACATGCAGTATACCACTCTCGGCAGAACCGGCCTTGCCGTTTCCAGGCTTGCCTTCGGCGCGATGACCTTCACATCGGGCGACCGCAGCATGGGCTCGATCTACAAGACCGAGGCCGATGTCGCCGACGCGCTCGTCGGGCAGGCGCTCGACGCCGGCGTCAACTTCTTCGATACGGCGGATGCCTATGCCTCAGGCCAGTCGGAAGCGATCCTCGGGCAAGTGCTGAAGGCGCGGCGCAGCGAAGTGGTGATCGCCACGAAGGTCGGCTTCCGCACCGGCACGCCGCTCGGCCAGGCCGGGCTCTCCCGCCGCCATATCCTCTGGTCGGTCGAAGAAAGCCTGAAACGGCTCGGAACGGATTGGATCGACGTCTATATCGTTCACAAGGAAGACCCGTTCACGCCGCTGGAGGAGACGCTGTCGGCACTCGACGCCGTCGTGCGCTCGGGCAAGGTCCGTTATATCGGCTTTTCCAACTGGTCGGCCTGGAAGGTCGCGGCAGCGCTGGAAATCCAGAAGGCGAACGGGCTGGCGCCCTTCACACACGGGCAGATGCATTATTCGCTGCTCGGCCGCGATGTCGAGCGCGACATTCTTCCGATGATGCAGCGCTATGGCCTTGGACTCACGGTCTGGAGCCCTCTTGCCTCCGGCTTTCTCTCCGGCAAATACACGCGCGAAACGCTTGGCGATCCCGAAAACCGCTATTCCGGCTTCGATATTCTGCCCTTCGACAAGGAACGGGGTTTCGCGCTGGTCGAGCGCATGCGGGTGATCGCTGCCGCGCACGGGGCGAGCGTCGCCCAGGTGGCGATCGCCTGGCTGCTTGCAAAAAAAGCGGTCTCCAGCGTGCTCCTCGGCGCCTCGAAGCCGCATCAACTGGCCGATAATCTCGGCGCGGCGGGGTTGATGCTGGATGAAGGCGAACTTGCAGCGCTCGATGCGGCGACCGAGCCCGCGCCGGTCTATCCGAACTGGTTTATCGACAATCTCGTCGATCGGCAGCAGAAGACGGCTCTCGATCGCTGAGCGGCGAGCCAAGTGTTTCTCCGCCGTGGCAATTCACGCGGCGGAGCCTGCCTCTCAATCAAAAAGGCTGGAGACGGATTCTTCCTGGGCCGTGCGGCTGATGGCTTCGCCGATCAGCGGTGCGGTCGTCACGATGCGGATATTATGTGCCGAGAGCACGGCCGTGGTCGGCTGGATGGAATCCGTGATGACGAGTTCGCGCAGCTTCGAGGAGGTGACGCGGGTGACCGCGCCGCCGGAGAGAACGCCGTGCGTGATATAGGCGGTGACGCTGGCGGCGCCCTTGGCGAGCATCGCGTCGGCAGCGTTGCAAAGCGTGCCGCCGGAATCGACGATGTCGTCGATCAGCAGGCAGTCCTTGCCGGCGATGTCGCCGATAATGTTCATGACTTCGGATTCACCTGGCCGATCGCGACGCTTGTCGACGATGGCCAAAAGACAGTCCAGCCGTTTGGCAAGCGCGCGGGCGCGAACCACACCGCCGACGTCAGGCGAGACGACCACGACGTTGCTGAGGTCATAGTGGCTCTTGATGTCGCGCGTCAGCACGGGCAGGGCGAAGAGGTTGTCGGTGGGTATATCGAAGAAGCCCTGGATCTGACCGGCGTGGAGATCGAGCGTCATGACGCGGTCGGCGCCGGCTTCGGTAATGAGGTTTGCGACCAGCTTGGCGGAGATCGGCGTGCGGCCGGAGGCACGGCGGTCCTGACGGGCATAACCGAAATAGGGAAGGACGGCCGTGATGCGGCGGGCTGATGAACGACGCATCGCGTCGATCATGATCAGCAATTCCATCAGATGGTCGTTGGCCGGAAAGGCGGTCGGCTGTACGAGGAAAACGTCCTCACCGCGCACATTTTCCTGGATTTCCACGAAGATTTCCTGATCGGCAAACCTTCGGACACTGGCTCTCCCCAAGGGAACATTGAGATAGTTGCAGATCGCTTCGGCAAGTTGCCGGTTCGAATTGCCTGCGAAAACCTTCATTTTGGTCCGCCTGTTATGCGCTGATAGCCGCGCTTATTAGTCAGCTTCCCCGTGAATGCAAGGGCAAACGCGCCACAGAGTTCCATATTTGCAAAAAGTTTGTGACTAACCGCCTTGAGTCTGCCGCCAGGAGGAGAATTCCGCGATGGTCTTCGAGCCGATCTGCTGCATCACCGAAGCCGGAACGCCGGCCCAAGGATCGGCCGCGGCTGCCGGTACGCTTTCCTGCCCCTGGATGCGATGCAGGCGGCCACCGCCGCTGTCGAGAATGTCCCAGACATAGACGACGGTCACCTTGCCGTCGTCGCTGAAGGCGGAGAGATAGCCCTTGAGGATGTAGTCGCTGCTCGCATCGTTCGAGCTCTTGATGGAGAGGCCGTGTGCGCGCGCCTCGGCGCCGAGCTGGCGCGAGAGCGGCGTTACCGCCTGCACCGGCGCGCCGATGATCGGCAGGAAGCGCACGGTATTGCCGCGGGCAGAGGAGGGGCCGGCATTGAGGGCAGCGGTCTGTTGCGGTTGCTGCACTTCGGCCTGCTGCGCAGCCTCGCCGCCAGTGGCCGGCGGCGGCAGCGACTGTCCCTCGATCGGGGCGGAGGCGGCAGGCGAGGAGCCATTCCTCGACAGGACGTCGGCCTGTGCCTGCATCGTCGTCGGAGGCGCGCCGGAACCTTGCCGATAGGCCCGTTGCGACTGATCATAGGCTGGGTGGTAACCGCCCTGCTGCGGGCTTCCGGCGAAGACCTGCTGGCGTGTGCCGGCCAGACGCTCGGCTTCGCTCTGTGTCACCGGGCTCGACGGCGTAGCGTCGGAGGAATCGCCGATATCGACCTGCGGCGTCAGCGCATCGGTGGTATTGCAGGCGGTCAGCAGAGCCGTGACGACCAGGAGCGTGGGCACAATCGCAGCTCGCGTCATCCCTTGTCCGTCCTTCCCACAATCGCGTCAGCCCCGCCCGAATTTATGCGGGCGGGGATGGTCTTCTGTCAATTCCGGATTCTCACCGGTCAATTCCGGCCATTAGAGGCCGATGAAATCGAGAGAGTGGCGCGAAAGAGTCCGCGGCGCATCCGGTGTCGTCAGATAGGTCTGGCCGAGCGTCATCGCCGTGCCCGTATCGGAGTCGGCGATGATCATGTGCACGAAGAGCGACATATTCGGCTCGATCGGCTGCGGGTTGCCGACATGGAACATCTGGTGCTCCATCCAGGAGGGAGAGAAGCGGGCGCCGAGCGAGTAGCCGCAGGCATTCAGCCGGTGGCGGGCAAGGCCGCGGTCGTCCATGATCCGGGCGTGCATGTCGAAGACATCGCCGAAGGTATGGCCAGGCTTCAGCACGGTCTCGATCGCCTCGATCGTCTCGCGGCAGGCGTTGTAGAGCTCGCGGTGGCGCTGCATCGGTTCGCCGATGACGATCGTGCGCATCATGGCGGCATGATAATGCGCGTAAGTGCCGGCCCATTCGAGCGTCAGCTGGTCGTTGGCGTCGAGCTTGCGGCGGCCGGCCTTGTAGCGGCAGAGCAGGGCGTCGGCGCTGGAGCCGATGATCATCTCGTTGGCGGGATAGTCGCCGCCGCCGGAAAAGATCGCGCCCTGCATGGCGGCGAGGATATCGGCCTCGTCGGCGCCGGGCTTGGTCAGCCGGATCGCGGCATCGAGCGCATCGTCGGCGAGAACGGCGGCGCGCTCGACATAGGCGACCTCCGTCGGGCTTTTGACGAGGCGCAGGCGGCTGACGAGATAGGACGCGTCGACGATCTGGCCGAAGGTGGCCAGCTGCGCGTCAAGCAGGCGGGCGACACGGCCGGTCATGCCGTGCGTATCATATTCGACGCCGATGCGGGCGCCGAGCAGGTCCATCTCGACCAGCAGGTTCTTCAGGTCGAGCGTCGGATCGGCATTGACCCTGTCGACCCAGACGTGAATGTCCTCGAGGATCGAGGTGTGCTTGGCCTGGCGAAGATCGGCCGAGCGGGTGAGCAACGCCATGGTGCCGTCGCTCTTGACGATCAGCGTCTGGAAGAAGCAGTAGCCGAAGGTGTCGTAGCCTGTCAGCCAATACATGCTTTCCTGAGCGAAGAGCAGCAGGGCGTCGAGTTTTTCTTCCTTCATCTTTTCGGTGAGGCGCGCAAGCCGGCTTGCGAACTCGGCCTTTTCGAAGTGCAGTGCCATTCTGCTCAATTCTCCCTGATTGATATTGCTGAAATCTGGCGGCCGTAGTCCGCCTCCTTGAGATGTGTCGTCCTGCGATAGGAAAAGAAACGCTCGCTATCCGGATAGGTGCAGAGGCCGAGGCTCTCGGCGCGCACGCCGGCCCGGGTCAGCCGCTCGACGGTCAGCGCCGGCAGATCGAACATGGCGTGGCGGGGCGTTGCGGAAGGCAGGAAGAAGCGCTCGTAATCCGGGTTTTCGGTGATGAAACGATCGACGAATTCCGGGCCGACCTCATAGCTTGCCTGGCTGATCGAGGGGCCGAGGCAAGCGACGATGTTGTCGCGGTCGGCACCCAGGGCTTCCATGGCGGCGACGGTGTTTTCGATGATGCCGGTCAGCGCGCCCTTCCAGCCCGCATGGGCAGCGCCGATGACGCGGTTGTCCGGATCGGCAAAAAGGATCGGCCCGCAATCGGCGGCGAGCACGCCGAGCGCAATGCCGGGCACCGCCGTCACCATTGCATCCGCATCCGGGCGGGCGCCGTCGTAATCGGCGCCGACGGTCACGACATCGGGCGAGTGGACCTGATGTACGGTTGCCAGCCGCTCGAGCGGCAGGCCGAACCAGGCGGCGACGCGGCGGCGGTTTTCGATGATATTTTCACGCTCGTCGCTGGAACTGAGGCCGACATTGAGGCCACGATAGATGCCTTTGGAAACGCCGCCGGCCCGGGTGAAATAACCGTGGCGGATGGCGTTGTCCGTCACTTCGTTCAGCAGCGCGCTTTCGATCGGTGCTGGAGAGGCCGCGTGCTGCATCTGGGATTCCGGAGTTTTCGAAGGGGTTATCATGTTCCCAAGCGCATCGCCCATGCGGCGCGCTTCAAGTTCCTGTTTCGCGCGGGATGTTGGCCCAGCCGCGTGCGCCCTGTCAATCCACCGGACGAAAGGGCATGAGATCGACGGCGGGGTGGGAGACGGCCATGACCTTGAAGAGCTCGCCCATCCGGCCTTCGCCGGCGCCGGCGAGCCTGTCGACCGCGGTCTGGATGACCTGCTGGGTCTGCGGCTCGCGGTCGCGGCCGAGGGCGGCTGCGCGTTCGAGGATGCCAAGGCCGGTCAGGAAGTCGCCCTGATGCAGGGCGCCATTCAGGTGAAGGCCGGCTGCGAGCGCCGTTTCGGCAAGCTGCTGGAAGTCAACATGGCTCGTCAGGTCGGCTTCGCCTGGATGGGCGAGCGGCGGGTCGAATTCATGCATGCGCACGGCCTGCAGCGTATCGCCGAAACCGGTAACGAGATGGCCGTAGTCGATGGCGAGCGCTGTGCCGCCGAAGGCGCGCAGCCGCTCGCAGATCGCGATCATCACCGCCTGGCGGGCGGGCGAGATCTCAAAGAGCGTGCCGAGCGGCAGGTTCTGCACCGGTTCCGGGAGAAGCACGGGATCGAGGCCGGCGACGCCGGCGGCAAAGGTCAGCTCGCCATCGGCATCGAGCCCGACCATGCGCTCGCGAAAGCCCGTCTGCGTGCGGACGAACTGGCGGATCGGGATCGCGTCGAACAGCTCGTTGGCGGCAATCAGCGTGAAGCCTGATGGTATTTCATCGAAACCATTGTGCCAGGCGATCTTGTCGCCGAAAGCCTCAAGCGTCTGGTTCTGGACATCGCGCAGGCGTTCGCTGGTTTCGACGAGATGCACGGTCATGGCGTCGAAAAGCGGCGGGGCGATGCGGGAGATGACGCGCAGCATGTCAGCCATCATGGTCCCGCGGCCCGGACCGATCTCGACGAGGCGCACGCCGTCAGGCGTGCCGTGCCGCTGCCAGGCATGGACGATGAAGACGCCGATCATCTCGCCGAAAATCTGGCTGACCTCCGGCGCGGTGACGAAATCGCCGGCGCGGCCGAAGGGCTCACGGGTGCGGTAATAGCCGTGTTCGGGATCGGCGAGGCAGAGCGAGAAATAATCGGTGACGCTGATCGGGCCGTTGGCCTGGATGATCGCCTTGATCTTTTCGCCTAAAGCAGTGGTCATGTCGCGCGTCCTGCCGTTTCAGAGCTGCAGCGCAGCCTGGCGGCGGGCTCGCAGCATCGCCCAGAGGCCGAGCAGGATCATCGGGGAGGAGAGCACCATGCCCATGGTCAGCCAGTTCGTGCCGAGGAGATAGCCGAGCTGGGCGTCGGGTTCGCGGAAGAATTCGACGAAGATGCGCGACAGCGCATAGCCGCAGACGAAGACGCCGGTGACGAAGCCCGGGCTTTTCAGCGCGCGCATGCCATAGACGAGAGCAGCCAGCACCAGCAGCAGAACGATGCCTTCGAGGCCGGCCTCGTAAAGCTGGCTTGGATGACGGGCGAAGGGCCCGCCGGTCGGGAAGACCACGGCCCAGGACACGTCGGTCAGACGGCCCCAGAGCTCGCCATTGATGAAATTGGCGATGCGGCCGAAGAAGAGGCCGAAGGGAACGACGGCGGCGACGATGTCGAACAGGCTCCAGATCGGAATGGCATTGCGGCGGGCAAAGATGATCATGGCGATCGTCGTGCCGGTCAGGCCGCCATGGAAGGACATACCGCCGTTCCAGATCTCGACCGCGCGGATGGGGTTGTGCAGAACAGCGGAGAGGTCATAGAAGAAAATATAGCCGAGACGGCCGCCGAGGACGACGCCGAGGGCTGCCCAGACGATGAAATCGTCGAGCTGCGTCCTCGATATCGGCGAGGCATTGCCGGGCCAGAGACTGTCATTGGCGGCAATGCGGCGCGCATAGGCCCAGCCGAGCAGGATGCCGGCGACATAAGCCAGACCGTACCAGTGAATCGCCAGCGGACCGATCGAAAAGGCGATCGGATCGATATCCGGAAAAGGCATGATGGCAAGGAGATTGGCTGCTGTCGGCAAGGTTTTCCCACCTGTTTTGTTGCGCGGAACATGCCGCCGCGATCCCGGACGGTCAAGTCCATTGTTCGTGATCGCTCTTTCGCGCCGGTCCCGAAGGCCGATCCAGCGCAAAGCGCTTGCATCCGCAACAGCGAAGCCCTACCTCAACTCTTAAGGCCCCAAAGGGCTTGAATTCACCTCATGCCAAGGGAGAAAAACGCCATGACGACCGGAACGAACCGCATCATGGACGAATTCGCCAAGCTGATGACCGATGCGGCCGGTGCCGCCCAGGGCGTCCGCAAGGAGATTGAGACCGCGTTCAACGCCCAGGCCGAGCGTTGGCTGAATAGCATGGACATCGTCAAGCGCGAGGAGTTCGAAGCCGTGCGCGAGATGGCGATCAAGGCGCGCGACGAAAACGAGGCGCTTGCCGCCCGCATCGCGGCGCTCGAGGCAAAGCTTGCCGGCGAAGGCCACTAAACACGTCGCGTTCGTCAAGCGGCTGCTGATTTTTGCGGGACATGCCTTGAGTCCCGATACGACGCAAGATGCGGCATGGCCTTATTGCCACATGCCGCATCATTCATAAAAAATTCAGGTGAGTTTTTCCACCTGTGGACACTGCCAAAAAAGCCAATTCGCAGAGTCGCTTATTCTCCCTTCTGAATTGAGTTTCGAAGTGCTTTCCACAGAGGGTGGGCCCTATTTTCCGTTCTGGGGGCTGGCAGGTGGGCAGGGGCATTATACACTGATTTTAAATGATGATTCGAAGCGACTTGGTAAGCTCCGGGCAGGTTATCTGCGTTAAAGTCTGGCAGCGGTTCAACGATCATCCGAGTGGTGGTTCCGGTATTTGCGTGTGTCTTTCTTGTGTTTGTATCCCAAGTTAGGTCGCATTCGTCCGGTCAAGAAGGTGCTGCATGAACCTGATGGAATTGGAATTCGAGCGTCAGTCGAACCCGGTCGATATGATCGAGTACGTTGCCTCCAACAACGACTGGTCGTTCGAACGATCCGGCGAGGACGAGATCGCGATGACGGTCGAGGGCCGCTGGGCGGACTATCACGTCTCCTTCTCCTGGATGGAGGAATTCGAGGCGCTGCATCTCGGCTGCGCCTTCGACATCAAGGTTCCCGACATCAGGGTCAACGAGGTGGTCAGGCTGCTTTCGGCGATCAACGGGCAGGTGCTGATGGGGCATTTCGACCTCTGGCGCCAGGAAAATGTCGTCATCTTCCGCCAGTCGCTGCTGCTTGCCGGCGGCGCTGAGCCCACGAACCGCCAGGTGGAGGTGCTGCTTTCCAGCGCGCTTGACACTTGCGAGGCCTATTTCCAGGCATTCCAGTTCGTCGTCTGGTCCGGCATGGACGCGACGAAGGCAATGGAAGCCGTGCTCTTCGAAACGGTCGGCGAGGCATAAGATGCCGGCAAAGGCTTTTTCCTCGGAACATCCCGTCGTCCTGATCGGCGCCGGAAACATGGGCGGGGCTATGCTCTCCGGCTGGCTGAAAAGCGGCGTTCCGGGTTCGTCCGTCATCGTCGTCGATCCCGGCCCGTCGCCGGCGATGCTGGCGACGATCGGCGAGGCGGGCGCGACCCATCTCACCGTCCTTCCCTCGGAATTGAAGGCGAGCGTGCTGTTCCTCGCGGTCAAGCCGCAGGTGATGGAGACGGTGTTGCCGGCGGTTAAAAGCGCCGTCGGGCCGAAAACCGTCGTCGTCTCCGTCGCAGCCGGCAAGACCCTCGGCTTCCTCGAAAAACATCTCGGCAAAGCCGCCATGGTGCGCGCTATGCCGAATACGCCTGCCATGGTCGGACGCGGCGTCACCGGCGCCTTTGCCAATGCCGGCGTGAACGATCAGCAGCGCGAGCGCGTCCATTCCCTTCTGCGCGTCTCAGGCCCCGTGGAATGGGTGCCTGCAGAGGCCGATATCGATGCCGTGACGGCGCTTTCGGGCAGCGGTCCGGCCTATGTGTTTTATCTCGTCGAATGTATGGCAGAAGCAGGCCGTAAACTCGGTCTGCAGGCGGACCTCGCCATGCGTCTTGCGCGGGAAACCGTCGCGGGGGCTGGTGAACTGTTGCACCAGTCCCCCGACGAAGCTTCGCGGCTGCGACAGAATGT
Source organism: Rhizobium pisi (assembly GCF_003938655.1). GTDB lineage: Bacteria > Pseudomonadota > Alphaproteobacteria > Rhizobiales > Rhizobiaceae > Rhizobium > Rhizobium pisi. Next base: position 7,256 of record NZ_RJJT01000016.1, on the reverse strand, counting down.
GACTTCTCCCGGAGGCACGACGGCGGCAGCGCTCGCCGTGTTGATGGCCGAGGACGGCATGCAGCCTCTGTTCGACGCGGCACTTGCGGCCGCGCGCAAGCGGGCCGAGGAACTGGCCGGCTAGAGCGCCGCGCGTCTACCAAGGACGCCCCAACACTTTAAATTTGCGGAGATCTTATGAGCGAAGAGATCACCTACGCCGATTTCGAGCGCGTCGACATTCGTGTCGGCACGATCATCGAGGCGAGCCCCTTTCCAGAAGCGCGCAAGCCGGCCTTCAAGCTGGTCATCGATTTCGGCCCCGAGATCGGCATGAAGAAATCCTCGGCGCAGATCACCGTGCACTATACGCCGGAAAGCCTGATTGGCCGGCAGGTGCTCGCCGTCGTCAACTTCCCGCCGCGCCAGATCGGGCCGGTCCGCTCGGAAGTGCTGACGCTGGGATTCGAAGACGAGAACGGCGCGATCGTGCTTGCGGCGGTCGAACAGCCGGTGCCGAACGGCAGGAAGATGATGTGAGCGAAAGCTCACATCGTTTTGTCGGGCGGTTCGTTTGATGCGTCCGTGCCGGATGCTTATCGAGGCTTGATTTCCTGCAGAAACGGATTGCTCCGCCGCTCATCGCCGATGCGGCTGCCGGGGCCGTGGCCGCAGATGAAGCCGACGTCGTCGCCGAGCGGCAGCACCTTGTCACGGATCGAATCGAGCAGTTGCTGATGATTGCCGCCGGGCAGGTCGGTGCGGCCGATCGAGCCGTTGAAGAGCACGTCGCCGAGATGGGCGAAATTCTGCGCCCGATTGAAATAGATGACGTGGCCGGGCGCATGGCCGGGCGCGTGATAGACCTCGAATTCGTGGGCGCCGAAGGAGACCTTGTCGCCATCCTTCAGCCAGCGGTCGGGCAGAACGTTGCGCAATCCCGATATTCCGTATTTCTCGGCTTGGGTCTCGATCCGCTGGAGCAGCGGCAGGTCGTCCTGATGTGGACCGACCACGTCGACGCCGAGTGCTTCCTTCAATTCCCTGGCGCCGCCGGCATGGTCGAGATGGCCATGCGTCAGCCAGATTTCCTTGATGGTGAGGCCACTTTTCTCAATCGCCTGAAGGATGAGCGGCACGTCGCCGCCCGGATCGACGACGACACCTTCACTCGTGTCGGGATCGAAGAAGACCGTGCAGTTCTGCTGGAAGGGGGTGACCGGAATGATGCCGGCCTGGAGCATGCCCATAGGTGCCTCGCTTGGTATCTCTGATGCTCAGGATATAGTCCGAAACGGCGGCGAGGGCAGCCGGAATCTTCTGCTTCTCAAGCGTGTTTCACGGCAAAAAGACGGGCTGCAACAAGAATTTATGAAGCCTTCCGCCATCGCCACGGGTCGGAAAATTCAGGTTTTATCTAGCTTCTTCAAACGTTTGCGCAACGCATTCTCGGAGTGCCGTTTCCCCTCGGGCAAGGCAAGGGGAACATCGTGGAACGCCGCGCGTTGTCAGCCCATCGAAACCAAGGAGACGCTCATATGACCTTGAAGAGAAACATCCTGTTGGCTGGAGCCGTGCTCCTGGCGAGCAGCGGTCTGGCGCAGGCGGAGATGATGGCGACAACCGTCAATGATCTCAACGTCCGCTCCGGCCCGGGCCCGCAATATCCGGCCGTCGGTCTTGCCACGCGTGGCTCGACCGCAGTGCTCGACGGCTGCATCGAAGGTAGCCGCTGGTGCCGCGTCGACGTCAACGGCATGCGCGGCTGGGTCTATGCCGATTATCTGCAGGTCGACCGCGGCGGCAGCCCAGTCATCGTCGAACAGCATCGCGCCGAGATCGGCGTTCCCGTCGTGACCTACGAGACGACCGCAAGCGTCGTTCCGGCCGAGCCTCAACCGGCGCCGGGCGACGAATTGCTCGGCCCCGTCGGGTCGGTCGAAACCATCACGCCGCCGGAGACGGTCCGCACCTATATCGAGACCAACCCGGCCGACACGGTGCGGCTTGGCGGCGATGTCGTCGTCGGCGCCGAGGTGCCTGCCGACGTCACCTTCCAGACGATTCCCGACTACGAGTACCGCTACACGAGGATCAACGACCGGCCGGTGCTGGTCGATCCCGGTACGCGCCGGATCGTCTACGTCTATCAATGACGTGATCGGCCGAAACTGAGAGCGAGGCGGACGTCGAGCCGCCTCGTTCCGAGCCAATTCTACCTGCCTTAATCCCGCATCGGTTGATTTTTCTTAACGCTTTCCTCCGAAATATGATAAAATACTAATATGCCGAAGGTTCGGCATGGATCGGCGATCGGGGAGATCGCCACAGGAGGAAATCATGGAAGCGCTACTTCCGCTCGTCATCCAATTGATAGCAGGCGCCATCGGCGGCAACGCCGCAAGCGCCGCCTTGAAGCAGCAGGCGCTAAATATCGTCGCCCGCACGATCGCAGGCGCGATCGGCGGCATCGGTGGCGGCATGCTGCTCAGCATGGTCGGCGGCGAAGCGGCTATGACCGGCCTGATCGCCGACGGCATCGGCGGTCTCATCGGCGGCGGCATTCTCTCGACGCTCGCCGGCCTGGTCATGGCGCGGGCGCACAGGTAAAAGGTCCGACAGGCTTTACCCACAGCGGACCGATTGCGTGAGGGTCTTATCCGGCGGCGACCGCCGCCGGATAGCTTCCTTCAAGTCGTCGTTGGCGGGTGATGCGATTCGGGAAGTAATCCGGGATCGGCGTGTGAATGACGCCATCCCTAACGAAGAAGATGTTGGCGCCTGTGGCTTCAGCGACCAGGTCGCGATCATCTAGCATCATCGCATCCGCGTAGCCCTTGGCTTCGGCGGTATTCGGGAATGTCGAGCCGGATGCCCTTCCGTTGATGCGGTTGGCCTGTGCCAAAATTGAAGCCATTCCCAAACTCCTCCGGCGCCCGCGCGCCATGCCTGTTGATTGTTGTCCCCATTACGTTTTATCCACAGACGCAGGGGGAAATCGCGTATTGCGTCGGAGTTCCGGGCGGGCCTTGGTTTCCAGGCATATCTTCGCGAAGCTTTCCCGCAATGCGCGGAAAGAGAAAGGAAATGCCGAGTGTCACGACAGACCGGAGCGAAAGCAGGTAAGCCAGAGCCGCTGGCCACGCCGATGGAAGATACCGACATCATCGATTTCGAGATCATCGAGCTGTTCTTCTTCGCCTATCGCGACTTCGTTTCCGATCCTGACGCCATCCTCGAAAAGAGCGGCTTCGGCCGGGCGCATCACCGCGTCGTGCATTTCGTCAACCGCAATCCCGGCATGACGGTGGCCGATCTTCTCGATACGCTGAAGATCACCAAGCAGAGCCTTGCAAGGGTGCTGAAACAACTGATCGATTCAGGCTATATTCGCCAGGTGGCCGGCCCCGAGGACCGGCGGCAGCGCAAGCTCTATCCAACGAAATCGGGGCGCGAGCTGGCGCTTGCGCTTGCAGAGCCGCAATCGCGCCGCATTGAACGGGCATTCGATGGTGCTTCTGCGGAGGCGCGAGAGGGCGTAAAGGCTTTCCTCAGGGGCATGCGGGACAGACAGAGGGCGGATTGAATGGCGGTCAAGACAGGTATTTCCGACGATGCGGCGCATCTGCTGGTGGTCGATGACGACTCTCGCATCCGGGCGCTGCTCAATCGTTATCTCGCCGAGAACGGCTTCCGCGTCACCGTCGCCGCCGACGGCGCCGAGGCGCAGCGCAAGCTCACCGGTCTCGATTTCGACCTGATCATCATGGACGTGATGATGCCCGGCGAATCCGGCATCGAAGTCACCCGCGGGCTTCGCGCCATCAAGAACGTGCCGATCATCATGCTGACGGCGCTGGCGGAATCGGGCAACCGCATCGAAGGCCTGGAGGCGGGCGCCGACGATTATCTCTCCAAGCCCTTCGACCCGCGCGAACTGGTGCTGCGCATCAACAATATCCTGAGGCGCAATGCCGGCGGCGAGGGGCCGAAGATCGAGCAGGTCATGTTCGGGCCTTATACCTTCTCGCTCACCCGCAAGGAGCTGAAGCGGGCGAGCGAGGTGATCCGCCTTACCGACCGTGAGCAGGAGATCATGCTGCTCTTTGCGCGGCGCGCCGGCGATACGATCCCCCGCCACGAACTGATCGGCAACGACACCGAAGTCGGCGAGCGGACGATCGACGTGCAGATCAACCGGCTGAGGCGCAAGATCGAGGACGATCCGGCCAACCCCGTCTGGCTGCAGACCGTGCGCGGCATCGGATACAGGCTGAGCATCGACTAGAGCAATTCCGGCGAAGCGGCTTGCCCGGGAATTGCGTGGAACAAAGACGTAGAAATCAGGACCGGCGCTGATGGTGACAATGGACAGCTTGCGGCGGGAAGACCGCACTCCTGCGCAGGGCTGGCGCTGGATCGTCCGCTGGCTGCGTCGCCGGCTGCCCACCGGGCTCTATGCACGTTCGCTGCTGATCATCATCATTCCGATGGTGCTCCTGCAATCGGTCGTCGCCGCGGTCTTCATGGAGCGCCACTGGCAGATGGTGACGGAGCGGCTGTCGCTTGCCGTCACCCGCGATATCGCCGCGATCATCGAGATCGTCGAGACCTATCCGCAGAATTCGGACTACAACGAGATCACCCGCATCGCGCGCGATCAGCTCAACTTGCAGATCTCGATCGAGCCGGATGGCGATCTGCCGCCGCCGCGCGTCAAACCGTTCTTCTCAATCCTCGACGGCATCCTCAGCGACGAGATCACCAACGAGATTCATCGGCCTTTCTGGATCGATACGGTCGGCAATTCGAACCTTGTCGAAATTCGTATCAAGCTCGAGAACAAGATCCTCAGGGTGCTGGCCAAGCGCAGTCAGACCTACGCCTCGAACACCCATATCTTCATCGTCTGGATGGTCGGCACCTCGCTGGTGCTGATCGGCATCTCCATCCTCTTCCTGCGCGGACAGATCCGGCCGATCCTGACGCTGGCGCGTGCGGCCGAAAGCTTCGGCAAGGGGCAGAAGGCCGACAATTTCTATCCGCGCGGCGCCGATGAGATCAGGCGCGCTGGCCTCGCCTTCATCCAGATGCGCGAGCGAATCGAGCGGCAGATCGAGCAGCGCACGGCCATGCTTTCCGGCGTCAGCCACGATCTGCGCACCATTCTCACCCGCTTCAAGCTGCAATTGGCGCTCGCCGGCGACAATCCAGACCTGCACGGATTAAACGACGACGTCAACGATATGCAGACGATGCTGGAGGCCTACATGGCCTTTGCGCGCGGCGAGGTCGAAGAGGATGTCGGCGAGCTGAAACTCAGCGAGATCTTCCAGAAGCTGGAATCCGATTTCGCCCTGCACGGCAAGACGTTCAACTATTCGATCGAAGGCGACGACGACATATCGGTCCGGCCGAACGCCTTCATGCGTCTCGTCACCAACCTGGCCTCGAATGCGCGGCGTTATGCCGACAGGCTCGATATCGAGGCCAAGCACAATGCCAAATGGCTGACCGTTATCTTCGACGACGACGGGCCGGGCATTCCGGAAAAGAACCGCGAAGACGTGTTCAAGCCGTTTTTCCGGCTGGATTCGGCGCGCAATCTCGATGCGTCGGGCACCGGGCTCGGCCTTGCGATCGCCCGCGACATCGCCCGCAGCCACGGCGGCAACGTCATGCTCGGCGACAGCCCGCTCGGCGGATTGAGGGCGACGATCCGAATTCCGGCCTAAACAGCTGCAGCCGTCAACTTGACGGCTTTCCGCGCATCGAAATTCTCCAGGCGCTCGACGATCCAGCGCCAGAGGGCTGCGACCTGCATGAGGAGGTCGCGGCCGAGCGGGGTCAATTCATATTCGACGCGCGGCGGCACCTGCGGGTAGAGCGTGCGGATGACGAGACCGTCATTTTCGAGGGTGCGCAACGTCTGCGTCAGCACTTTCTGGCTGATGCCCTCGACGCGTTCCAGCAGGCGCGAGAAGCGCAAGGGGGCGCCGGCGTCCGAGAGCACGTGCAGGATGCGCAGCGGCCACTTCGCCGCCGCCCGCTCGATCAAGGCGCGCGCCCGAGCATCCTGTTCTTCCGTCATGTTGGAGCAGAATTCGAACATGTCGCTGGCCACGTCAGTTACCTCAAAGTGTGTATGGAAGGTCCGGGTACCTTCTTTCGATTGGAAACAATAGAACATACATGAGCCGGGAACCAAAGAAGGAGAGGTTTCCGATGTCCAAGGTCTGGTTGATTACGGGGAGTTCGCGCGGTCTCGGCCGGGCGCTGGCGGAGGCGGTCCTCGCTTCCGGCGACAATCTGGTGGCGACGGCGCGCGATCCTGCCCAGCTTGCCGACCTTTCCGAGCGATATGGCGGCCAGGTGCTGGCGCTGGCGCTCGATGTGACGGACGCGGCGGCGGCGGCTGCGGCGGTCGCGGCTGGTGTGAAGAGGTTCGGACGTATCGACGTGCTCGTCAACAATGCCGGCTACGGCAATGTCGGCTCGATCGAGGATACCAGCCTTGTCGATTTCCGTGCCCAGATCGAAACCAACCTGTTCGGCACTGTTATCATGACCAAGGCGGTCATCGCGCTGATGCGCGGGCAGGGGGCGGGGCACATCATCCAGTTCTCCTCTGTCGGCGGGCGCATCGGGCCTGCCGGACGTGGCGCCTATTCGGCGGCGAAATTCGGCGTCGAAGGTTTTTCCGAGGTGCTGTCGAAAGAGGTAGCACCTTTCGGAATCAAGGTGACGGTGATCGAACCCGGCGGCTTCAGGACGGATTTCGCCGGCGCCTCGACGGTGCTTGCGGAGGGGCGGGCTGAGTATGCGGAGACGGTCGGGGCGACGGTGCGCTTCCAGCGTGAATATGACGGCCGCCAGCCCGGCGATCCCGCCAAAGCGGCTGCGGTCGTCATCCATATTGCCGGTCTCGACGAGCCGCCGTTCCGGCTGCTGCTCGGCAGCGACGCGGTGCGCAATGTCGAGAAAGCCGATGCGGCGCGTATCCAGGCCGATCGGGAATGGCGCGCCGTCAGCGTCTCGACCGATTTCGAGCCGGATGGCGAAGCGGACCGGCTGCACAATTCCTCAAATCGAAGATCGATTTAGGCCGGTTGACGAGGCCAAAACAAAAAGCGCCGCTCGGAAGCGGCGCTCAGACTGCTGACAAACCCGTCGATTTTTTCGGCGGGTTTTGCTTTTTTGGCGATTGGATTCTTTGCCGGTCGTGTTGGCAGAGGGCGAAGAAGGAGGTTTCGGCTTACGCCGTGGCCGGTTTTGGT
>NZ_RJJT01000015.1 GCF_003938655.1 Rhizobium pisi | reverse complement strand
CCGCTCCAAACTCGCGTCCAGAACACAAACCAGCATCAGCCAATCCGCTTGAGTTTCTTTAGAACGAAAGACTTCGTCGCCAGCAGCGCCGCCGCCCTCGTTCAGTGAGTGGGCTTATAGAACTAACCCTCCCAAACAGTCAACACACCAAAACAAAGTTTTTTGACATTTTTGTAACAGGTTGATTCGGCAAGGATTTTTGGCGCTCGCCGTTATCCACAGGCTGCCTTTTCGGGTCGGAGTCCCGAAAATTCCTTTATCAGCCGGTCAAAAATTCATCGAAACCGCATCCTCAGCGGCCGAAAGGTGCCTAAAAAACAGCGCCTTGAGCGAATTTATGGTTAATGAAGGATTAAATCGCTTCCGACCGGCGCGCTTTAAATTTCCGTCACAAATCAACGGCCCGCATTTCGGAACCTATCACCGTTTGAGGTGTTGTCTCTCCCATTGAAGAAAGGAGACCGACATGGCTGCCAATACCGAAGACATCAGAGCATCTGTGAGCAAGGACATTGCCGCGCTTCAGCAGGAAGTATCGCGCCTGCAGAAGATGATTTCCGCTCAGGGCGCCGAAGCCTATTACGAGGTGCGCGGCCGCGCCGGCAAGGCCTACGAGGATGCCCTGCCCCGCGCAAAGAACGCCGTCGCCCAGATAAAGGCCGAAGGGGCTGCCGCCGCGGGTGCTGCCCGCGAGCACGCGGCAGCGACGACGACTGCGCTGGCGCTTGCAGGCGCGATCGGGTTCCTCGCCGGATATCTGCTTTCCGGCGCTTCGCAGCCCCAGCCCCGCCATTGGTGGCGCTGAACGCCAAATCCATCCAGAACCAGCTTTTTTACGCACCCGCCGATCCATTTTTCGGCAGGGTGCGTAAATGCTTATGTCTCAGAAAAACCAATTTTTAATGCAAGTGGTGGGAATATAAAAAACGAAGGGAGGACTACAATGGATAACAAGAGGGCCAACTGCATCATTGAAGTCAGCGTCGACGGCGCCAACGGCCGTTACGCGGTCGGTATCATGAATATGCGTCAGGCACTCGAACTGCCGGAAATGCCGAGCCTGTCTTATACACATCCCGACCCCGACAAGGCCGCTGCCGGTATCGTCGTCAGCCGCAAGGAACTGGCCGGCTTCATGGCCTGCCGCTAAGGCAGGGCAACCTCTATCATGCCTGACGGCGCTTTTCCTCGAAGCGCTGACGTTCGGTTGCGGCATCCGCTATCCCCCCGGTTTTTTCTTACCTTGCTGGAATCCTCGCGCTGTTCGTGCCAAGAGATGGCATCGAGACAGGACAAGGACGGCAGATGAGAGAGCGGCGGCCACCGCACAAAACGCGCGCGCGGACAAAGTCCGCTGACGATGCCGCGGCCAAGCGGGTCACCCTTCCCCGCGCCCTTTCCAAGCTCGGCTATTGCTCCCGCACTCAGGCCGAACGGCTGATCGCCGAAAGCCGCGTCGCCGTTGACGGCCGCATCATCAGCGATGCCTCTGCATGGGTCGATCTTGCCACGGCAAAGATCAGCGTCGACGGCCTCGTCGTCGTCGCCGAGACGAAAATATACCTGATGCTCAACAAGCCGCGTGGTCTCGTCACCACGCGCCACGATCCCGAAGGCAGGCCAACGGTCTATGATTGCCTCAGGGAATTCGACATTCCGCATCTCTCCCCAGTCGGCCGGCTCGACAAGGCGAGCGAGGGCCTGCTGCTTTTCACCAACGACACGAAATTTGCCCAGATCCTGCTCGATCCGGTCACGCATGTAACGAAGACCTATCATGTCCAGATCGACCGCATCATGGACGATGAGGCATTTGCCGCCATGACGTCAGGCATCCGCCACGACGGCGAATTGCTGACGGCAACCGCCGCGCGGCGCCTGCGCCAGGGCGACAGGAACTCATGGATCGAGGTCGAGCTCGACGAAGGCCGCAACCGCCAGATCCGCCGCATGCTGGAGGCGCTCGGGACCGAGTGCCTGCGCCTCGTGCGCGTCGCGATCGGCGAGTTGGAACTCGGCGAATTGCCGAAAGGCGCCGTACGCACGTTGAGCGACGCGGAATTGCAGGCGCTGCGCCGCCGCGCCGGCATGGAAAGGATGAGGCGCAATTGACCGGCGTCCCGGACATCGCACCACACGACTTCTGGCAGGAAATTCACCCGCCTGGCACCTTTGTCGACGCGGGAGAGTTCACCTCCTTCTATGTCGCCACGCTGGAAGACGGCCGCCAGCTTCGCCTGCCGATCCGGGTGCTTGATGATGGCGATCATGCCCTCGCGTCGCTGATCGTCAATCAGGCGAGCTTCGCCGTCCTCGATGCACTGGCGGAAAGCCTCGCCGAAAAGATCAGGCCGATGCACGCCGATATCGTCGCCGGCCTGCCGACGCTCGGCCTGACGCTCGCCGCCGCCGTTGCGCAAAAGCTTGGCCACGGCCGCTTCGTTCCGCTCGGCACCTCGCGCAAATTCTGGTACCGCGACGAACTCTCCGTCGCTCTGTCCTCGATCACCACGCCGACGCAGCAGAAGCGCCTCTACATCGATCCACGCATGCTGCCGCTGCTTGAGGGACGGCGCGTCGCGCTGATCGACGACGTCATTTCCAGCGGCGCCTCGATCGTTGCGGGCCTTGATCTGCTGACGGCTTGCGGTATCGAGCCGGTCGTCATCGGTGCCGCCATGTTGCAATCGAAGCGCTGGCGCGAAAGGCTGGCGGCCGCCGGGCCGCAATGGATGGCACGCACCGTCGGCGTCTTCGCAACGCCCATGCTGGAGCGGAATGCCGCAGGCCGGTGGCAGGCGCCAGGAAGTTCAAGCAGGACGTGAGGATTGTTCAATCTTTGCGGACCGGCGCTCTGTACAGCAGATGAAGAACGGCTACAGTCCGCCTGATCGATGAACCACCGGATCCGCCCATGTCGTTCGAGCAAGCATCCCTGCTGATCCTTCTGCTGGCGATGCTCATCCTCTTTTCGCTCGATCGTTTCCGCATCGAAGTCGTCTCGATCGCCGGCCTGCTTGCCGGCCACGCGCTCGGTCTTTATCCGGCCGACCAGATTTTCACGGGCTTCGCCAGTCCCGTCGTCATCACCGTTGTCGAGATCCTGCTGATCGTCCAGGTGCTGGCGCGCGCCAGGCTTTTCGACAGTCTGGCGGCCCGTTTCGCGGCCGCAAGGCCCTCGGACTTCAAGGTCATCGCCTGCACATCCTCGCTTGCCGGCTTCATTTCGATCTTCATGAACAATATCGGCGCCTTCGCGATCACCCTGCCGGTGGCCCTCAGGCTCGGCACGGCGCTCATGATCCCTCGCCGCCAGCTCGTTATGCCGGTCTCATTCGCGGCCCTGCTCGGCGGCCTTGTCTCGCTGATCGGCACGCCGGCCAATCTTCTCGTCAGCGATGCGCTCGCCAAGGCGACCGGTGCAGGCTTTCACTTTTTCGATTTCGCCTATGTCGGCCTGCCGGTCGCAGTCGCCGGCATTCTGCTCGTCACCCTTCGTATACAGCGTCTGTTTCCGGAACCGGACGAAGCCCCTCCAACGGTTTCATCGGCTGTGCGCCGCATCGTCGTCGAGCGTCGCGTCCCTCATGTCTCGCCGCTGATCGGCGTACGGCTTTCCGAGTGTCCGTCGCGTTTCGGCGTCAAGCCGCACGCGCTGATCCGCAGCGACAATTTTGTCTTCGGTCCGCTCGACCAGTCGGCGATCGAACCGGGAGATGTACTGCTTGCCGAAGGCGCGGACGCGGTCTTTGCCGGCCTTGCCGCCGCGCAGGCGCTGATCGCCGATGACCATCCGCATGGCCTACACCCGGATTTTACCCGTGTCGAAAGCGTCGTCATGCCGGAAAGCACGCTTGTGGGTTCACGCATCCGCTCGCTCGAAGTCTTTCACAACCGCGGCGTCCTGGTCACCGCTCTTTCCATGCGCGCACCGCGCATCGAGGGCCGCTTTATCGATCTGCAGCTGTCGATCGGCGATATATTGACGCTGGAAGGCCCCCGCATGGCGATTACCGAAGCGCTGGAGGAAAGCGAGTGCTTGCCGCTTGCTCCAACAGTCCCGGCCGAACCTGCCCTCTTCTCGTGGCAGCCTTTCGCACTCTTTGCCTGCGGCGTCGCCGCCTCCGCGGCCGGTTTGCGCCCCGATATCGCCTTTGCCTGCGTCGTGCTCGTGCTCGCCTTGCTCAATCATCTGAACATCCGCCAGGCAATGGCCGATCTCAATTGGCCGATCATCATCATGCTCGCGGCCATGATTCCGATCGGCCAGGCGGTGGCGACCACCGGAGCGGCCGAAACCATTGCCGGCTGGCTGAGCTTGGTCGTGCCGATCGCCCATCCGCTCATCGGCATCGCCCTCATCCTCTTCCTCGCGATGGCGCTGACGCCCTTCGTCAACAACGCGACGGTCGCGATCGTCCTGAGCCCGATCGCGCTGGAATTCGCAAGAGCCGGCCAGCATGCGCCGAACGCCTATCTGATTGCCGTCGCCGCCGGCGCCTCGCTCGATTTCCTGACACCCTTCGGTCATCACAACAACACGCTGGCGATGGGCATCGGCGGCTACCGCTTCGCTGACTTCCTGCGCGCCGGCTGGCCGCTTGCCGTTACAAGTTATGGTCTCGCTCTGTTTCTCCTGGCTCTCTTCTGGCTGTGATGCGATATTCGGGGTTCTGCTTGACTTCGCCGGCAATGGAACTAGAGCAGGAAACCTTCACCCAATCATAAGGACAGTCGAGCGTCGTGCGAATCCTCTCCGAAGCCCATTTCCCGGAATTGCCGAACTATTATCGCGGCAAGGTGCGCGAGAATTACGACCTTCCGGACGGGAGCCGCATCATCATCAGCACCGACCGGCTGAGCGCTTTCGACCGTATCCTCACCTGCATTCCCTATAAGGGCCAGGTGCTGACGCAGACGGCGCGCTACTGGTTCGAGGCGACGAAGGATATCTGCCCGAACCACGTTCTGGGTTATCCCGATGCGAATGTCGTCATCGGAAAGCGGCTCGACATCCTGCCGGTCGAGATCGTCGTGCGCGGTTATCTCGCCGGCACCACCGGCACCTCGATCCTGACGCTCTACAAGAAGGGCGAGCGGGAGATGTACGGCATGCGGCTGCCCGACGGCATGCGCGACAACCAGATCCTGCCCGAACCCGTCATCACGCCGACCAGCAAGGAATTCGACGGCGGTCATGACGAGCCGCTGACACCTGCCGAAATCGTCACGCGCGGCCTTCTGACAGGGCAGCAATGGGAGACCCTGTCGCGATACGCGCTTGCCCTTTTTGCCCGCGGCCAGGAGATGGCGGCGAAGCAGGGCCTGATCCTCGTCGACACCAAGTATGAATTCGGCACCGATGGCGACGGCAATATCATCCTTGCCGACGAGATCCACACGCCCGACAGCAGCCGCTACTGGCTTGCCGAAAGCTATCCCGCAAGCTTTGCCGCCGGCAAACGCCCGGAAAGTTTCGACAAGGATTTCGTCCGCGCCTGGGTGGCGGAGCGCTGCGATCCCTATAAGGACGAAATCCCCGAAATCCCGGTCGAACTGATCGAGCAGACCTCGGCCGTCTACATCAGGGCTTACGAGGCGATCACCGGCACCCGGTTTGTTCCCGACGACAGCGGCGAGACGCCACTTGCCCGTATCCGAAACAATCTCGCTCGCTACTTCCCCTGATGGCGATGCATGAAAGCGCCGAGCCGATCACCGGCTTGCGGCGTTTCGCCCGATCGCAATAGAGCGGCGCGCGTCCGGCAGACGCGCTAGGACACTCTATCACTTTGAATTGGCGCATAATCCTTTCCGAAAATCGATTCCGGTTTTCGGGCTTATGCGCTAGCATCAACCCAAAAGGGGATCGGGCTCGGCCCGGCGGGGGACAGATGGCGAGAAGGCCGAGACGCAAGGCCGAGGAAACGCGGGAAGACATTCTCTCCATGGCGGAGATGCTGTTTCGCGAGCGCGGTTTCGTTGCGGTTTCCATCGCCGATATCGCGGCTGCGCTCCACATGTCGCCCGCCAACGTTTTCAAGCATTTCCGTTCCAAAGTCGCACTGGTCGATGCGATCGCCGGGCGCCATCTCGACAACGCCACCGAACGTTTCGCCGCCTTCGACCAGGACCTGCCGCCCAAGGAGCAGCTGCTCCGCTTCGTCCTGCGCCTGCTGGAAAGCCATCTGCAGGACATCCAGAAGAACCCTTACCTCTTCGAAATGGTGCTTTCGACCATCGAGGCCAAACTCGAGGCCGGCAATCGCTATCGTGCCCGAATCGAGGAGAAGCTCGGCGAGATCATCCGCACGGGCATGGCAGAGGGATGTTATCATTGCAGCAATCCCGAGCGCGCAGCACATACCGTTGCCGACGTGCTCGCCTGCGTGCTGCATCCCATCCTCATTGCCCGCGACGACAAGGACACGCTCGTGCACCGCGCCGAAGAAATCGTGTGCCTGGTTGATGCCGCACTGCAAAATAAAGCTTGCTAAGTGACGGTTGCTGACTTACGTCACTTCGTAAAGCTTTTCTTAAATTCGGATCGTGGCATTTGAGGCCAAATCAATCCTGACGCTTATATAAGCCTGCGCTCGGCCCTGCCGAGCCCGTGGATCGAACGGCGATTGCCAACGCACAGGGATTCAGAATGATACGGCGTGCCCTCCTCATCTCCTCGGCCCTGGTGGTCGGCGCATTGCTTGGCGCCTGCAGCGACAACGCCGGCAAGCCTGCCGGCAACGCGGGCGCGGCGCAGCAGGCGGCCCCGGTCGGCGTGATCACGCTGAAGAAAGATAATTTCCCGATCACGACGATCCTTCCCGGCCGCGCCGAAACCTTCCAGACGGCCGACATCCGGCCGCAGGTGAGCGGCCTCATCCGCGAGATCGCCTTCAAGGAAGGCGGCGAGATCAAGAAGGGCGACCTTCTCTATCAGATCGAGGATGCGCCCTATATCGCTGCCGTCGAGCAGGCCAAGGCGGCAATCTCCAAGGCCGAGGCGAGCGTGCCGAGCGCTGAAAGCAATCTCGAACGATACCAGCGCCTCGTCGGCAGCGGCGCGACCCAGATCGAATTCGAAACGGCCAAGACGACACTGCTTCAGGCGAAGGCCGAAGTCGAATCGACAAAGGCAGCGCTTTCCGCCGCACAGATCGACCTCGACCATACGAGGATCATCGCCCCCTTCGACGGCGTTATCGACCAGACCGTCTATAATGTCGGCAACGTCGTCTCGGCCAACCAGTCGACGGCGCTGACGACGATCCGCCAGCTCGATCCGATCTATATCTCGCTGACCGAATCGAGCACCAATCTCCTCAAGCTGCGCGATGCGATGACTGCAGGCAACATCAAAGGCGCAGACAATGTCCCCTTCCACCTGATCCTGGAAGACGGCAAGGAATACAATCAGCAGGGCAAGCTCGACATGTCGAAGCAGGTGGTCAGTGAGACCACAGGCACCTTCATCATCCGCGTGCTCTTTCCCAATCCGGACCGTATCGTCCTGCCCGGCATGTATGTCCGCGCAACGGTCGAGCTTGGCGCCGAGGCTGGCTATGCGTTGCCGCAGCTGGCGACGAGCCGCGATGCCAACGGCCGGCTGACGGCGCAATTCGTGTCCGCCGACGGCAAGGTCGAAACCCGCGCCTTCGAGAACAGCTCGCCCTCCAACAATTCCTGGCTCGTGACCGAAGGCATCAAGGACGGCGATCAGTTGATCGTCAGCGGCCTGCAGTCGATCACATCAGGCATGCCGGTGAAGCCGGTTCCGATGAAGATCAATGACAACGGCGTGGTCGTGCCTGCCGAGCAGCCCGCGGCCGGTGACGGTGGGAAGCCCGCAGCGAAGTAATCGCTGAAGGCCCCGCATCGTTACCGTCTCAGCCGCACAGGAACAACCGATGGCCAAGTTTTTCATCCGACGTCCGATTTTCGCCTGGGTCATTGCGATCACCATCATGCTCGCCGGGCTCTTGGCGATCTTCACGCTGTCAATCTCGCAATATCCCGACATCGCGCCGACGACGGTCCGCATCAATGCCACCTATCGCGGCGCCAGCGCCGAGACGGTCGAGAAATCGGTCACGACGATCATCGAGGACGGCATGACCGGCCTTGACGACCTCACCTACATGACCTCGACCTCGTCAACCGGTTCAGCCAGCATCCAGCTCACCTTCGGAACGAGCGTCGATCCCGACATCGCCCAGGTGCAGGTGCAGAACAAGCTGCAGCTGGTACAGTCGCAGCTTCCAGGCGACGTCATCGATGCCGGCATCAGCGTGACGCGCTCGACCTCGAGCATCCTTCTCGTCGGCTCGCTGGTTTCAACCGACGGCAAGCGCAATTCGGTCGACCTCGGCAACATCATGTCGACCTCGATCGAGGATCAGATCCAGCGCCTGGAAGGCGTCGGCAGCATCAATGTCTTCGGCTCGGGATATGCCATGCGCGTCTGGCTCGATCCCTACAAGCTCCTGAAATACCAGCTGACCCCGAGCGACGTCACATCGGCGATCCAGGCGCAGAACACCCAGGTCTCCGTCGGCTCACTCGGGGCTCAGCCGACGATTCCCGGCCAGCAGATCAACGTCACCATCACCGCGCAAAGCCAGCTGACCACCGTCGCCGACTTCGAGCACATTATTCTGAAGGTCGAAAAAGACGGTGCGACAGTCCGCCTGAGCGACGTCTCGCGCATCGAGATCGGCCAGGAAAGCTACGGCGGCAGTTCACGCTACAACAGCCAGCCGTCGACCGGCTTCGCCGTCAATCTGGCGATCGGCGCCAACGCCATCGATACAGCCACCCGCGTGCGCTCCGCGCTTGAAGTCATCGGCCGCGGCCTGCCGGCGGGCGTCGAGATCACCTATCCCTACGACACGACGCCGTTCGTGGAACTGTCGATCGAGAAGGTCGTACATACGCTGATCGAGGCGATCGTCCTCGTCTTCGTGGTGCTGCTCGTCTTCCTGCAGAATCTGCGCGCAACGCTGATCCCGACGATCGCCGTTCCCGTGGTGTTGCTCGGCACTTTCGGAGTGCTCGCCATCACCGGCTACTCGATCAATACGTTGACGATGTTCGCCATGGTGCTGGCAATTGGCCTTCTCGTCGACGACGCGATCGTCGTCGTCGAAAACGTCGAGCGCATCATGTCCGAGGAAAAGCTGTCGCCGCTGGAGGCGACGGAAAAATCGATGGGCGAAATCACCGGCGCGATCGTCGGGATCGCGCTCGTGCTGACCGCCGTCTTCATTCCGATGGCTTTCTTCGGCGGTTCGACCGGCATCATCTATCGCCAGTTTTCGATCACCATCGTCTCGGCGATGCTGCTGTCGGCACTCGTCGCCATCGTGCTGACGCCCGCACTTTGCGCCAGCATGCTGAAACCGGTCAGCGAGCACAGGAAGCATCGCGTAGGCGACTGGTTCAATCGCAACTTCACGCGCTCGACCAAGGGCTATGTCAGGGCCATCGGCTATCTGCTGCAGCGTCCGATCCGCGTCATGCTGGTCTTTCTCCTCGTCGGTGCCGGCTGTGCCTATCTCTTCACCCGCTTGCCGAGCTCCTTCCTGCCGCAGGAAGACCAGGGCGTGCTGCTGACCATCGTCACCACGCCGCCGGGCTCGACCACCCAGCAGACCCAGGCGGTCGTCGAGAAAGTGGAGAAATATTATCGCGAGAATGAAAAGGACGCCGTCGAGTCCGTGTTCGGCGCGCTGGGCTTCGGCTTCAACGGTTCCGGCCAGAACAGCGCCATCGTCTTCACCAAGCTCAAGGATTTCTCAAAGCGCACCGATCCGCAGCTGAGCGCCCAATCGGTCGTCAACCGCGCGCTGCGCAGCTTCTTTGCGATGCGCGAAGCGCAAGTCTTCGCGCTCCTGCCGCCGGCGATCCAGGGTCTCGGCGTGTCGAGCGGCTTCTCCATGTATCTCGTCGACACCGGCGGCCATGGCAACGATGCGCTGACGGCGGCTTCCAAGCGGCTGATCCAGATGGGCAATACATCAGGCAAGATCGTGGCGCTGCGCAGCAGCAGCAAGGAAGTCGAGCCGCAGATGCGCATCGTGCTCGACCAGGAAAAGATCGGCGCCATGGGCGTCGATATCGCCTCGGTGAATTCGATGCTGTCGATCATCTTCACCGGCCGTGACGTCAACGACTTCACGCTGAACGGCGAGATCAAGCCGGTCTACGTCCAGGGCGATGCGCCCTTCCGCATGCAGCCTGATGATCTTGACCACTGGTATGCCCGCAACGCCACCGGCGAAATGGTGCCCTTCTCCGCCTTCACCAAAACCGAATGGGTGAAGGGCGCGCCTTCGCTTGCCCGCTTCAACGCCGTCAGCGCGATCCCGCTCGACGGCGCCTCCGCACCCGGCGTTTCCTCCGGCGATGCGATGAACGAGATGGAAGCGCTGACCGAGCAACTGGGCGGCGGCTACACGGTCGCCTGGCAGGGCATCTCCTATCAGGAGCGCCTTTCCGGTTCGCAGGCGCCGATGCTCTACGCGATCTCGGTTCTCGTTGTCTTCCTCTGCCTGGCAGCGCTTTACGAAAGCTGGTCGATCCCCTTCTCGGTGATCATGGCGGTGCCCGTCGGCATTCTCGGCGCGCTGACGGCGGCAACGTTTTTCGGCCAGGCGAACGACGTCTATTTCAAGGTGGGCTTGCTTACCACGATCGGGCTGGCGGCGAAGAACGCGATCCTGATCGTCGAATTCGCCAAGGACCGCATGGAAAGCGGCATGGGGCTCTACGAAGCAACGCTGGAAGCGGCGCGATTGCGCCTGCGGCCGATCATCATGACTTCGCTTGCGTTTATTCTCGGCGTCGTGCCGCTGGCGATCGCGACGGGCGCGGGCTCGGCGGCGCAGAATGCCATCGGCATTGGCGTTCTCGGCGGCATGCTGTCGGCGACGATGCTGGGAATTTTCTTCGTGCCGTCGTTTTTCGTCGTCATCCGACGCATCTTTGCCACACGCGGCAAAAATGCGGCAGGAGTGTGATATAAATGCACTGTGATAATGCTGTTCTCGTTGCTACATTGCGCCCGACTGCTTCGGTGTGTGTTTTTGTGGGACGAGGCGCGGCGGCCGATTGTGAAGCATGAAGCTTCGGACAAGAATTGACTTGCTCGAGTACAGGATGAAATGAATGGTATCTCTTCGTTTTGCCACACCGGCATTATTGTTATTGTTGTCGGGCTGCGTCGTAGGCCCTGATCATGTTCCTCCTGAAATGCCATTGCCCGCCAAATTTGGAGAGGGTGGGACCAAGAGTGATGGCGATGTTGCTACTGCCGCATGGTGGACCGCCTTCAAGGATTCAAGACTGAACGGCTACGTCAAGGCCGGCCTCGATCAGAACCTGACAGTTCAGCAGGCGATCGAAAGAATCAATGCAGCTTCCGCAAACGTCACCACCGCCGGCGCCGGCGGCCTGCCGAGCCTGACGGTCGGCGGCTCGCACACGGTCAGCGGCCAGAGGGGCGAGCTGCGCACGCAGCTCGACACGCGCAACACCAGTGCCGGCGACGTCCAGCTGAGCTGGCTGCTCGATCTCTTCGGGCTCTACAAGCGCAACACGGAGAGCGCGCTTGCTTCGCTCGATTCTGCTTACGCATCGGCTGACGTTGCCAGGCTGACCCTCGTACAGGACCTTGTCTCGAGCTATATCGACGTTCGCTTCTATCAGCAGCGCCTGGCGCTTTCGAAGGCCAACCTGAAGTCTCGCCAGGAAACCTACGAACTGACCAAGTTCCAGCTTGAAGCTGGCGCTGCTTCGCGTCTTGACGTCGTTCAGGCCGAAGGTCTCGTCCAGTCGACGCTCGCCGAAATTCCCGGCCTCGAAACCAATATCCGCATATCAGCCCATCACATCGCCACGCTGCTCGGCCTGCCGGCTTCGGCTCTTGTCGATGAATTGCTGAAGGGCTCCGGTCAGCCGGTATTCCGCGGCGGCATCACCTCCGGCATCCCGGCCGATCTGATCCGCAATCGTCCGGACATCCGCGTCGCGGAACGTGATCTTGCTGCAGCAACGGCCAATATCGGCGTTGCCCAGGCACAGCTTTATCCGAGCATCTCGCTTAGCGGCTCGATCTCGCCGTCCTACATCAACCAGCGTGGCATCCATGGCGGCCTGACGCCCTGGTCCTTCGGCCCGACGCTCAACCTGCCGATCTTCGATGGTGGCCGCCTTCGCGCCAACGTCAAGTCGGCACAGTCCAATGCCGCGACCGCCTATCTGAACTGGAAGTCGACGGTGCTGACTGCGGTCGAGCAGGTCGAAAACGCACTTTCGGCCGTCCGGCGTGACGCTCAAACGGTCGCGGCACTTCAGGCCCAGGTGAAGACCACGCAGGAAACGCTCGAACTTTCGACGGCGTCCTACAAGGACGGCGCCTCCTCGCTGCTCGACGTTCTCGACGCGCAGCGCCAGGTTTCGCTCGCCCAGGCAAGCCTTGCCCAGTCCGTCCAGCAGATGGCCAAGGACTATGTCTCGCTGAACATCGCGATCGGCGGCGGCTATGCTCCCGACGGCAAGATCGCTGCGCCAGTGAAGCCTGCGCCCGCAAAGCCCGCCAAGAGCTGATCGGCTTTGCCTTTCTGGAACATACAGAGCCCCGCGATCATCTCGCGGGGCTTTTTTCATACCGCTCCGCATTGGATAGTTGCGCACAAGAGGAATTTGGATTCGACAAGCGGTGGTGGCTGATATAAGCCTGATTAAACGATTAATCAAAACGCGCTAGATCATGGCTTCACCACGCCCGGGTCCGAACCTCAGCAAGATAGCGACGTCGCTCGGCGTCTCCGTCGCCACGGTTTCCAATGCGCTTTCCGGCAAGGGCCGGGTCTCCGGCCAGCTGGTCGAAAGAATCCGGGAACATGCCGCCGAATTGGGCTATGTCCCGAGCCAGGCCGGCCGGGCGCTCAGGACCGGCCGTAGCGGCGTTCTCGGCCTGGTCCTGCCCGATATCGCCAATCCGTTGTTTCCGAAGATCGCGCAGGCGATCGAATTCGCCGCCTCCGCCGCGGGTTACGGCGTGCTGATTGCCGATTCCCGCGGCGATGTCGCCACCCAGACCGAGGCGATCAATCGGCTGATCGAGCGCGGCGTCGACGGTATGGTCGTCATCCCCCGCCGCGCCACGCGCATTTCTTCCGCCGCCTGTCCGGTCGCCGTCATCGATACCCCCTCGACACCAGGCAATACCGTGGCCGCCGACCATTGGCAGGGCGGCCAAGCGATCGCCGAGCATCTCGCAGGGCTCGGCCACCGCCGCATCCTCATCATCGGCAACAATCAGGAATCCAACGTCCAGAACGATCGCGCCGGTGGCATCCGCTCCGGCATGCGCCCGGATATGCATTCCGAAACATTGTGGATCGAGAGGCTGGAGCAGAATATCGGCAGCGGCTGCCCGCTCGGCCTCGCCGAAAAAGTCAGGCAGGGCTTTACCGCCTTCGCAGCCCTGTCCGACCTGCAGGCGCTACGCGCGCTGACCGAGCTGCAGCAGGCCGGCATCACCGTCCCCGCGGATGTCAGCGTCACCGGCTTCGACGATCTCATCTGGTCGCCCGTCGTCACGCCGTCGCTGACGACGGTGCGGATGGACATGGACAGGATTGCCGGGATTGCCGTGTCAGCGCTGGTGGATACCATCAGAAGAAACAGCATCCGCGAGGGCATGCTCGTTACCGCAGAAACCGAGCGCGTCGCCATGCAGCTGATCGTCCGCCAATCATCCGGGCCTGCGAACCCGGCACCAAAAACCTCAGAGATGGAGAACATGTAAAATGAAAAAAATTCTCATCGCCTCGGTGGCGCTTGCCGCTCTATCCCCGCTCGGCGCAGCCGCGGCGGAGCGGACACTGACCATTTCCGTCTATGCCTTTGCCCAGGACGATTTCAAGACGCTGGTCTACGATCCCTTCGAAGCCCAATGCGGCTGCAAGCTGGTGGTCGAGACCGGCAACAGCGTCGAGCGCTTGGCCAAGATGGAGGCCAACAAGACCAGCCCCGTCGTCGATCTTGCCGCCGTTTCCATGGCCGATGCCTTGGCCGCATCGCGCGCCGGCCTGATCGACAAGATCGATACCGCCAAGCTCGCCAATTTCGCCAAGCTCTACGAGCTGGCCAGGGATCCGAATGGCGACGGCATGAGCGTCGGCTATACTTTCTATGCCACCTCGATCGCCTATCGCTCCGACAAGATGAAGATCGACTCCTGGGCCGATCTCCTGAAGCCGGAATATGTCGGCCACGTCGCCTTCCCTAATGTCACCACCAATCAAGGGCCGCCGGCCCTCTATATGCTCGGCCTGGCGCTCGGCAAGGACACGCCTGACCTGAAGGGCTCTATCGAGGCGGTAGGCGAGAAGAAGGACGACATCGTCACCTTCTACGAAAAATCCTCGCAGCTCGTGCAACTCATGCAGCAGGAGGAGATCTGGGCAGCACCGATCGGCCGCTTCTCCTGGGCTGGCTTCACCAAGCTCGACGTCCCCATTGCCTGGGCAACGCCGAAGGAGGGACAGACCGGTGGTATGAACGTGCTGGTGCTGACCAAGGGCTCCAAGAACCAGGATCTCGCCATGCAGTTCATGGATTTCTGGCTCTCGACCGAGATCCAGACCAAGCTCGCCGAAAAGCTGGTCGACAGCCCTGCCAATAGCGAGGTCAAGCTTTCCGAAGCCGCCGCCAACAACCTCACCTATGGCGAAGCAACGGCCAAGAGCCTCAAGCTGATCCCGTCTGCCATCGCCCTCGACAACCGCGCCGGCTGGCTGAAGACGTGGAACGAGAAGGTCGGCCAGTAAACGCCTCTTGAAAACCGGTCCCGGCGCCGGCCGGGACCTCCCTCCCCTCGTGTAAAGGCGCCTCATGTTCCAGAACCGCGCAGAAGCCCTGGCGCTTGCCTTGCCGGCAGCCGTCTTTGCGACGCTGGTCTTTCTGCTGCCTGTCGCAATCCTGCTGTCGGAGGGTTTTCGCGCCGGCGGCGCCTGGACGCTGTCGGCCTATACCCACTTCTTTTCCGAGACGCTGAACCGCACCGTTTTTCTGCGTTCCTTCCGCCTCGGTCTCGAAGTCACTGCCGTCTCGGCTGTTATCGGCTATGCCGCGGCCTTTGCCATCGTCAACCTGCCGCCAAATGGCAAGGGCCGGATGATCGGCCTCGTCACCCTGCCGCTGATGATCTCGCCGGTGGCCCGCACCTACGCCTGGATCGTCATTCTCGGCCGCACCGGCATCGTCAACCAGGCGATCACGGGTCTCGGCCTCAGCGCCGAGCCGGTGCGCCTGCTCTTCACCGAAACCGCCGTCTTCATCGGCCTCCTGCAGCTCTTCCTACCGCTGATGATCCTGTCGCTAATCAGCGCGCTCGAAAATATGCCGAGGGATGCGATCCCGGCTGCCCGCGTGCTCGGCGCCAACTGGTTTCAGGTTTTCTGGAAAGTCGTCCTGCCGCTGACCCGGGAAGGACTGGTCGTCGGCGGCACGCTTGTCTTCACCGGCTCGCTTACCGCTTACATCACCCCCGCCGTCCTTGGCGGCTCGAAAGTGCTGATGCTGGAAACACTGATGTATCAGCAGGTTTCCGTCGCCAATGATTTCGTCTCGGCAAGCGTCATCGCCTTCATCCTGATCGTCATGAGCTTTGCCGCCAATATCCTGCTGAAACGCCTTGCGACGGCGAGGAATCGCAGATGAGCATCCGTCTGTTTTCGCCTGTTGTCCTGTTCCTGCTGCTGGTCTTCCTGATCGGTCCGTTCCTGATCATCATCGCGGCTTCGCTTTCGGCGGGCGATACGCTGGCCTTCCCGCCGCAAGGCCTGTCGCTGCGCTGGGTCATGAAGGTCTTCACCGTCGAAAGTTTCCGCGACAGCTTCGCCATGTCGATGTTCCTCGCCGTCTTCGGAACGCTTGCAGCCCTCCTCCTCGGCATCCCCGCCGCTTACGCCCTGTCCCGCTACCGGCTGCCCGCGGCCGAGACCATCCGCACGATCGTCTCGCTGCCGATCATCGTTCCCGGCATCATCGTCGGCCTGGCATTGCTGCGTTATCTCGTCGTGCCCTTCGGCTTCAACATCACACTCGCCCTCTTCTTCGCCCATGCGGCCCTCGTGCTGCCCTATGCCGTGCGCGTCGTCTCAGCCAGCCTCGACAATTTGCGCTCCGATATCGAGGAAGCAGCCGTCCTGCTCGGCTCCTCGAGGTTCGGCGCCTTCTTCCGCGTGGTGATGCCGAATATCCGCGGCGGCATTCTTGCCGCCTTCATCCTCGGCTTCGTCACCAGCTTCAACCAGGTGCCGGTCTCGCTCTTCCTCTCCGGCCCGGGTGTGAGAACGCTGCCGATCGACATGCTGGGTTACATGGAAACCACCTACGATCCCTCCATTGCGGCGCTTTCCGCCCTTCTCGCCTTCCTCTCGATCGGCATCGTCTTCCTCGCCGAACGCTTCCTGGGATTTTCGCGTTATGTCTGATGCCTATCTTCAACTCGACAAGCTGACGCTTGCCTATGGCGATACGGTCGCGGTGAAAAACCTCGACCTTGCGATCGGCAAAGGCGAGCTCGTCGCTTTCCTCGGCCCCTCCGGCTGCGGCAAGACGACGACGATGCGCGCCATCGCCGGCTTGCTGACGCCGGCTTCCGGCCGCATCGGTCTCGACGGCGCCGATATCACCCGCGTCTCCGCCAACAAGCGCGCCGTCGGCCTCGTCTTCCAGTCCTACGCGCTCTTCCCGCATTTGACGGTCTACGAGAACGTCGCCTTCGGCCTGCGCCTCAAGGGGATCTCCGGCGCGGATCTCGATGCCCGCGTCGGCGCCGGCCTGAAATCGGTCGGCCTCTCGGCTTTCGCCGGCCGCAAGCCCGCTGAGCTCTCCGGCGGCCAGCAGCAGCGTGTGGCGCTTGCCCGCTCGATGGTCATGGAGCCGAAGGTGCTGCTGCTCGATGAGCCGCTTTCCAATCTCGACGCGCGCCTTCGTCTTGAAATGCGCGCCGAATTGCAGCGCGTGCAGAAGGAGACGGGCGTCACCATGATCTTTGTCACCCACGACCAGGTGGAGGCCCTGGCGCTCGCCGACCGCATCGTCGTGATGCTGAACGGCGGCATCGAGCAGATCGGCACGCCGGAGGAGATCTACAATAATCCCGTCTCATCTTTCGTTGCCGATTTCGTCGGTTTCGACAATGTCTTCGCGCTGAAGGAAGGAAAGCTTATGACGCCGAATGGCCCGATCGCGCTTTCCGGTCCCGCGCCGCAAGCTTCGGCGGGCCTGGCCTGGCGTCCGCGTGCAGTAACCCTCGGTGCTGGTCCGTTCCAAGGCACCGTGCGCGGCACATCTTTCGCCGGCAATAGCCGCGAATATCTCCTCGATACGCCGCTGGGAGCCATCAAGGCCGAGATCGATGCCAGCCTGCCGCCGCACGAGATCGGCAGCGCGCTCGCCTTCGATCTGCCGGTCGCCGGCGCGGCTAACCTCAAGCGCTTCGGGTGATATCATGGGCGTCTGGATCGATACCGATATGGGCTTTGACGATATCGCCGCCATTCTGGTGGTGGCGCAGTCGGAATATGAAATCGACGGCATATCGCTGGTTTTCGGCAATGCGCCGTTGCCGCAGGTGAGAATGAACGCCGCCGGGGCCGCCAGCGTCTTCGGCTGGGCGTTTCCCATCCATACCGGCCGCGCCGTGCCCGTTCTCGGCAGGCTCGAAACCGCCCAGGCGATCCTCGGCGAAACCGGCATCCCGACAACGGGCAAGAGCCTGCCGAAGGCCCCAGCCCTTGCCGAAAGCGATGCCTTCACCGCGCTCTGCCGGTGGCTGGAAAGTCAGGGCCCGCACCGCATCCTGGCGCTCGGCCCGCTCACCAATATCGCCGCCGTAGCGCTCGCCCGTCCGGATCTCGCGGCCCGCACCACCGAACTCGTCTGGATGGGCGGCGGCGTCACATCAGGCAACCATACGGCCTCTGCCGAGTTCAACGCGCTCGCCGATCCGGAGGCCCTGTCGATCATCATCGCCCATGGCCTGCCGCTGCGCATGGTCGATCTCGACCTCTGCCGCAAGGTGCTGGCTAGGCCGGAAGACGTCGAGCCGGTGCGCAATGCCGGCGGCGCCAATGCCGAGCTGATTGCCGATATGTTTTCCGGCTATATCAATATCGGCACCAGCCGCGGCCGCCCCGGCATGGCGGTCTACGACCCCTCCGCCGCCGTCGCCTTTATCGCACCCGATATCGTGAGCTTCCGCCCCGCGCGCATCGATGTCGAGCTGCAGGGCACATTCACCCGTGGCCGCACCGTCGTTGAGACCCGCGCGACGCACGCCACTTTCAATGCGCAATTCGCCGCCGATATCGATCCCGACATGGCGCGCGTCATCATTCTCGCCGCCCTGGTCAACGAGGCCCGCAAATGACCGTCATTCCTCGCCAGGAACCTTTCGATCTCAACGATCCCGTCTTGCGCGCCCGCGCTGTCACCGCCGCCCGCGGCGATGCACCCTTCGATATGCTGATTACCGGAGGACGGCTGCTCGATGCGGTGACGGGCCTGATCCGGGAGGCGGATATCGGCCTGGTCGGCGCGCTCATCGCAAGTGTTCATCCCCCGGCAAGCCGCACCGATGCCGTCGAGATCATCGATGCAACGGGCAGCATCCTGACGCCGGGTCTGATCGACACGCACATGCATGTCGAAAGTTCGATGGTGACCCCCGCCGAATACGCGAGCGCCGTATTGCCGCGCGGCGTCACCACTGTTGTCTGGGATCCCCATGAATTCGGCAATGTCCATGGCCTCGACGGTGTGCGCTGGGCGGTCGAGGCCGCCCGCACGCTGCCGCTGCGCATGATCCTGCTCGCACCCTCCTGCGTGCCATCGGCACCAGGTCTGGAATTGGCAGGCGCCGATTTCGATGCCTCTGTCATATCAGAGATGTTGCGCTCTCCCGCCGTTGGCGGCGTTGCCGAAGTCATGAACATGCGCGGAGTCATCGACGGCGATCCGCGCATGAGCGCCATCGTCAACTCAGGCCTTGCCTCCGGCAAGCTTGTTTGCGGCCATGCCCGCGGCCTGGAGGGCACCGATCTCAACGCCTTCATGGCAGCTGGCGTCACCTCCGACCATGAACTCACCTCAGGCGCCGACCTCGCCGCCAAACTTGCCGTCGGCCTGACCATCGAGTTGCGCGGCTCTCACGACCATCTGTTGCAGGAATTCGTCGAGATGCTGAACGGTCTCGGCCATCTGCCTGCAACCGTGACACTCTGCACCGACGACGTCTTTCCCGATGAACTCTATGAGAGTGGCGGTCTCGACGACGTTGCGCGCCGGCTGGTGCGCTACGGCATGAAACCGGACTGGGCATTGCGCGCCGCGACCTTCAACGCCGCTCAGCGGCTGAAGCGCTCCGATCTCGGCCTTGTCGCCGCCGGCCGCCGCGCCGACCTCGTTCTCTTCGAGGATCTTACAGAATTCCGGGCGCGGCTCGTCATATCGGGCGGCCGCATCGTCGCCCGCAACGGCAGAATCGAAGCGGCCATCCAGCCGCTCGACACAGTGCCGCTGCGCAATTCCGTGAAGTTGCCCCCATTCACCGAGAGTAATTTCCGCATCCCCGCGAAAGGCGAGCGCGTCCGCGTCGCCACCATCGACCGCCCCCGCTTCACGCAATGGGGCGAGGCCGAAACAGAGGTCAGGAACGGCTTCGTCGTACCGCCGGCCGGCAGCACGATGATTGCCGTCGCCCACCGCCACGGCAGGGCCGACGGTATCACACGCGTCGGGTTCCTCACCGGCTGGGGCGAGTGGCGCGGCGCCTTCTGCACCACAGTCTCGCATGACAGCCACAACCTCACTGTCTTCGGCGGCAATGAACGCGACATGGCGCTCGCTGCCAACGCCGTCATATCGGCAGGCGGCGGCATGGCGGTCGCCAAGGACGGCCGCATCGAAGCGATCCTGTCGCTGCCGCTCTCCGGCCTGGTGACCGACGCACCGCTGAAGGACACTGCTCTAGCCTTCGCCGCTATCCGCAAGGCCATGGAAAAGATCGTCGACTGGAAACCGCCCTACCGGGTCTTCAAGGCCTGCTTCGGCGCAACGCTCGCCTGCAATGTCGGCCCGCACCAGACGGACCGCGGAATTGCCGATGTGGTGACGGGGAAGGTACTGGAAAGCCCGGTGCTGGAGGTTTTGTAAGCCAGGACGCACAGATCGTGTGACGAAGGCAGTGCTGTGTAACCCCTCAAACTCCAGCTATACCTTCAACTCCCGCTCCACCAACGCCACCCAGTAAGCCGCCCCATAACCCAGCGCCTCGTCCTTGAAATCATAGGCCGTATTGTGATGCAGCGCCCCGTCCACCGCAGGCCCATTGCCGAGCCAAACATAACAACCCGGCGCATTCTCAGCGAAGAACGCGAAATCGTCTCCGGCCGTCGACGGTGGAAAGTTTGTCCGCACCTTCCCGCCGAACACCATGCCGGCTGCCGCGAGCGCCCGGGCGGTCGCGTCCGGATCGTTGACGACAGGCGGTATCCGCCGCTCGAAACGATAGTCGACAGCAACATCGTACATGGCAGCCGTTCCGCTTGCCAGTCGCCCGATCTCGGCCTCCAGCTGGTCGCGCACCTCGGGCGAATAGGCTCGCGCCGTTCCGCCGATCTCGACCGTATCGGGAATGACGTTCAGCGCCTTCGGGTCGCCCGCCTGCAGGAAACAGGCGCTGACGACGGCCGGCTGCAGCGGATCGACCACACGCCCGACGATCGTCTGCAGCGATGACAGGAAGGTGCCGGCCGCGGTGATCGGATCGCGGCCGAGATGCGGTTTGGCGCCATGCGTGCCGATCCCCCGAAAGGTGATCCGCCAGCTGTCGGAAGAGGCAAGCTGCGGCCCCTCGACCACAGCGATTTCGTCAACCGCAAGCCCCGGCATATTGTGCAGGCCAAAAACGGCATCGCAGGGGAAAAGCCGGAAGAGCCCCTCCTCCACCATGCGCTTCGCCCCACCACGGCCCTCTTCCGCCGGCTGGAAGATGAAGTGCACCGTACCGGAAAAATTCCGTGTCGCCGCAAGATGCCGCGCCGCGCCGAGAAGCATCGCGGTATGACCGTCATGGCCGCAGGCGTGCATCTTCCCCGGTATGGTCGATTTATAGGGCCTCTCCGCCATTTCAGGCATGGCGAGCGCATCCATGTCGGCCCTGAGCCCGATCCGGCGCGTGCCGTTGCCAAGCTGCAGCGTGCCGACCACGCCGGTGCCGGCGAGCCCGCGATGCACTGCGATCCCGGCCTCTTCCAGAAGCCCCGCGACGATGCCGGCCGTGCGCTCCTCCTCGAAACCGAGTTCGGGATGGGCGTGCAGATCGCGGCGCAAAGCGGTGAGGAACGGCAGATCGTCCTTGATCCGGGCGGGAATGCTCATGGGCCTGGATATCCCTTCATGCGAAACGGGCGCCCAAACGGCGCCCGCGTCAGATCATCCGTTGTTCATCAAACAGCCCATAAGTTCAACCCCTCAGGCCTCTTCCACGAACACCTCCTCGCGCTTCCTCCTGAAGCTCGGCAGGAAGAGACGATGAGGACGGCAAGTGCGATCGCCAGAAGCGCCGCTTTCGAAAGACAATTCTGCGACGGTGCGATGCAGCATGGGTCGATTTGGAAACAAACGGCTGATGCGATGGGTGGAAATCCACCCATCGTGCCGTGGTGACCTCCCTATTTTTTGGGCGGCAGCACCACCTCGCCGGTCTCGATCAGCGACTTGAGGTTGGAGAGAATGCGCGGCCAGCCGCCGGAGACGGCATTGATGAGCTTGGAATTCTCGACGGCGATGGAATGGGTGACCGTCAGCTTGGTGGCCGTTTCGGTCGCCGCCTCGATCTCCATCACGCATTGCGAATAGCCCTCCGCCTTCAGCTCAGGCATGAATTCGTTGCGCCACTTCAGAACGAGCCGTTTCGGCGGATCACATTCCAGGATTTCGCCGGTATCGGCGACTGATCCGTCCTCGAACAGAAGCTTCCAGGCAGCACCTGCCCGCCATTCGGTTTCGAAGTGGGCGCCGAGCCAGAACTTCTTCATGAACTCGGCTGTCGTCAACGCCGCCCAGAGCTGCTCCGGCGTCGTGCGGATAAAGGTGACGTAGTTATATGTACTGCCAGCCATGATGATACTCCTTTTGGCCAAGTGTCAGCACTCCTGATGGCAGGGCCGTCAGTTGCGGCCCTTGCCTTCGAGGGTTTCCTTCAGGTCGGCCAGCGCATTCAGGTGCTGCCGCTCGAATTTGCTGATCCAGCGCTGCGCGATCGCGTTGATCGGCACCGGATTGATGAAATGCAGCTTCTCCCGGCCCTGGCGCTCGGACGAAACCAGATTGGCCTCCTCCAGGATCGCGACATGTTTCGCCACCGCCTGGCGCGTCATGGCGAGCCCCTGGCAGAGTTCGCCCAGCGTCTGGCCGTTCCTCGCATGCAGCCGATCCAGCATCTGCCGGCGGCTCGCATCCGCCAAAGCGCGGAAAACCGCATCATCATCCATGTCTTTATACGGAACCATTTGGTTGCCTGTTACTCTATTTATAGGCAACCAAATGGTTGCATGTCAAGTCCGCAATTGCGGTTTGGGAAGCATCCGCAGAGGCGCTAGCTCTCGGTGATCAGCATCCGAGGCGGGCGAGGATTTCCAAGGGCCTGTCGAAACTTGACACCCGGTGGGGCCGGATGTCCTATTGCTGCACGGCAAGGAGACCACACATGAGCGACGACCAGACCCCGGCTGACAGCAAGCTCACCAGCTCCAAGCGCCGCTGGGCGGCAGAGGGAAAATTTCTGACCGGCCGCATCAGCCGGCCCGAGGCCGAGCGTCTGCCGCCCGGCCAGCACCTCGTCAAAAACTGGCCGGTGCTCGATCTCGGCCAGCAACCGGTCGTTTCCACAGACAGCTGGCGGCTTGAGGTGCGCGGCCTCGTCGAAACGCCGCTCACGCTCGCCTGGGGCGATTTTCAGGCGATCGAGCAGAGCACTGGGATGAGCGATATCCACTGCGTCACCACCTGGTCGCGCTACGACAACAAATGGAAGGGCGTTTCGACCCGCGATCTGCTCGATCTCGCCATGCCGAAATCGACGGCAGCGTACATCATGCTGACGAGCTACGACGGCTATACCACCAATTTGCCGCTCTCCGATTTCGCCGCCGAAGATGCGATCCTCGCGACCTCCTGGGAGGGCCTGCCGCTGACGCCGGATCACGGCGGCCCGATGCGCCTCGTCGTACCGCATCTCTATTTCTGGAAAAGCGCCAAATGGCTGCGCCGCATCGAGCTGATGCCCGACGACACGGCCGGTTTCTGGGAAAAGAACGGCTACCATATGTATGGCGATCCGTGGCGCGAGCAGCGCTATTCCGACGACTGAGCCCTCGGCCGCAGAAAGCGGCAAAGCGCAAAAGCCATAAGGCCGAGCAAGGAGGCAAGCCCCGTCAGCGACGCCATGCTGGCGGGATGAAGCGGCACCCTGCTCCAGTGCGGCTTGACGATATCGGCCGTGTTGAAGGCCTCGCCGCTGAAACGGCAAGTGATGAGCGCAAGCCCGCGGCCTGCCATCTCGGCATCGATGGCGGAGATGATTTCGCCAGCGGCAGGCGCCTCTCGCGGCATCTCCCGCATCGACATCAGCACCGCTTTGGTTGCCGCGAGATAGGCATGGGCGCATTCGTTGAACGGGCTTTCCTCATCCGTCACGCTGCCCGGCACCCTGCCCCACAGACAGTAGGAATACTGGATCTCGGCATAGTTCAGGACGCGGCGGAACGGCTCGTTCGTATCGATCGCCCGCGACGCGAGGTCGATAATCCCACTGCGATAGTCTGAAATGACAGCCATCTCGCCATGGGAGATTTCCGGAATATCGAGCCCGGCATGGCTGCCACCGGCGCTACGGGTGTGGGCAAGGGCGCTTCCGGCGACGAGGAAGAGCAAGCTAGCACTGAGGCCAAGAAAGGTAAGCAGTCGGCAGAGGTAGCGTGCCATCCCTCCAGCGTCCCACATTCCGGTCCTCGAGTTCCTGGTGGATGAGAGAGGAATGCGGCGTCGCCACACGTCCCTTCTCCCCGGCGGGGAGAAGATGCCGGCAGGCAGATGAGGGGGTGAGCAGCAAAGCTGCGAATGCACTGAGCGCAAACGAAGGGCAACATACAGGGCGTGCCGTGTGGCCCCCTCATCCGACCCTTCGGGCCACCTTCTCCCCGCTGGGGAGAAGGGGTAGCAAGCGGCAGCCTCGGTACGCCCGATCACCGAAACGCCGGCCGCAGCCCGCCCTTGACGACAAGCCGTCTTTCCGCCAGCGCGCCGAAGACAAGACCGAGCGCTGCCCAAAGGATCACGTGCATGCCGAGCGAGGTCGTGCGGAAACGCCAGAGCACCATCGCCGAGAAATTCTCGGGCACCTCGTTGATCGGCGGCAGCAGATAGAGCACGAAGCCGATGAAGACGAGATAGGCGATGCCGGCAATGATCGCGCCGTTCCAAGACCCGAAGCGCTCGGAAAGGCGACGCGAAAGCACCACCGCCGCAATCAGCGCGGCGAGCGATACGACGATCATCAGGAAGAAGAGCTCGGTCCTGACGCCGATCGTGTCGGGATTGCCGACTGCCGGCGGGTTGGCAGGATACTTGACGGCAGGAACGAGCACGATCGCCACGAAAGCGGCAATAGCGATGACGGCCGAGGTGCCGCGCGCCGAAAGGCTGCTGAAGCGACCGTGCACGAAGGCGAAGGCGAGCGCGAAAAGCCCGCCGACGGCAACGCTGTGGGCCATGACGCCGGTGAAAAGGCCGAGACCGGCCTGCGTGGCGCGGCTGACGATCTCAGGTTCGGCGGCTTCGCCCGCCGCCTGGGCGCTCGCCTCCTCGAAGGCAATCGCCGCGTCGACCAGCGGCTCGCCGAAGGTGTGGGCGAAAGCGAAAACGAGGATGCCAGCAATCAGGCCCGCGAGCATGCCGCGAAGCAAAAGGTTTCCAACCATGTCAGTATTCCCTTAGTGGCAGGGAAAGCCGAGGAGATGGCGGCCGTCGTGCACGAATTCATGTACGTACATGCCGTTGAAGAGCGCCATCGCGCCTTCCTCGGTGCCGACAAAATAAAGGGCGATGAGCATCAGCAGGCCGCCGAAAATCGCCCAGGGCAGGATTTCTCCTACGGGGATCGGTACCGGCACTGCTGCGGGCGCGAAAGTGGTGTCAGACATGTATTCCTCCGGGAATGACGCGTTCAGTCGAAAGAGTGTTTGTGCGGCTGGGTCTGACTTCCAACGCGAAGAGCTTTCGACACGCTGGTCACAGTGGCGCGACCGCGCCGGATTTCCACCGGCTTCCAAACCCGCAACAGCACGGTTATATCTGCACGCCGGAGAGACTGTCAACGAAACTTCACGAGCCGGCAAAGGGCCGTCCCCACCGGATTGCGGGAGACAAGAACAACTGTGAACACGCGCCTCACCTGGATCTGCCACGGCGCGACGGCGGCAAGCCGTAAAGCCCTGTTCCCGCTCGACGAACCGCTGGAAGACAAGGCGGTGGGGGAAGCGGCCGGAATGGCTGCTCCACCCCGCGCCGACCGCATTGCCGCAAGCCCCGCTCTGCGTGCCCGCCAGACGGCGCAGGCGCTTCGCCTCGACGCCCGGACTGACCCGGCGCTCCGCGACTGCGACCACGGCCGTTGGGCCGGCAGGCCGATCGCCGCGATAGAGGCCGAGGAGCCGGAAAACCTCATGGCCTGGATGAGCGATCCGCAAGCCGCCCCACACGGCGGCGAGAGCTTTGCCGATCTGCGCACGCGCGTCGCCGGCTGGATGGATGAGCAATCCCTGCTCGGCGGCCATGTGATCGCCGTCAGCCACGCAGCCGTCATCCGGGCAGCGGTCGCGCATGTGCTTCAGGCGCCGCTCTCCTCCTTCTGGCTGGTGGACGTCGAGCCGCTCGCAATCGTTCGCATGACCAGCAATGGGCGGCGCTGGTCGCTGCGCTTCAGTATTAGTGATCACTGATACAGCTTTACACAAGCAAATCGCGTCATCTCTATTGAACCCGGTTTCGCCGGGACTACTTCCTTGTCCCAAGGAGATGGAAGAAATGACATATGACTGGAGTGGGGAGCGTACGCGGCGCCTGCGTTTTATGCGTGTCGCCACGGTTACGGTTCTTGTCGGTCTCATCGTCAGCGTACCGCTGTTGATCGTCACCGCCTGAAATACGAGAAAAGGCGAGCGATGCGATTGCACGCTCGCCTTCGTTCTTCCCAAGGTCGTAGACAAAATGGATCGCAATCGGCCTTTCGCTCCATCGTCCGTCCTCACCGTTTCGCTACTGCCCGTATTGCGAGCATCCGGCGCCCTGCCGTCAAGCCTTTCGAGCTGCGACAATACGCCGGCGCTCCAATAATTCGCCTCCTGGTTTCAACGAACATTTCAGACTTTCATGATTACGTCGGCGCGGGCGGAGATGGAGAAGGCCAATGCCGGTGTTTTTCCAAAGCAGGGCCGGAAGGCAATGCGTGTCGATTGTGGCGTTCGGAGTAACCCTCTGGCTGCTCGGCACGCTGTTGCAATTCGACGACAGCATGATCTCCTTCATGATCGGTTTCAGCGAATACGGCGCCGACAAACTCATCCTGGCGCTGGGCAT
This sequence comes from Rhizobium pisi, assembly GCF_003938655.1. Lineage (GTDB taxonomy): Bacteria > Pseudomonadota > Alphaproteobacteria > Rhizobiales > Rhizobiaceae > Rhizobium > Rhizobium pisi. Next base: position 147,115 of record NZ_RJJT01000015.1, on the reverse strand, counting down.
CGCCGGCGCCATGAGCTTCGTCTACTCGGTGCTGCGCATCGCCGATCTGCGCAAGGAAATGGAACTGCGCGCGACCGCACAGACAAAGGCCGACTGGACCGCCACCCACGATCACCTGACCAAGCTGCCAAACCGCTATGCCTTCGAGCGCAGGATCCTCTCACGGCCGATCAAGGACGACGAGACCGGGATCGAGGGGTCGGAAGGCAACGTCACCATCTTCTCCGTTGACCTCGACGGCTTCAAGAAGGTCAACGACCTCGTCGGCCACAAGGGTGGCGATGTGCTGTTGATCGAGGTTGCCAAACGCATCTGCGCGCTCGGCAATGCCGATTGCGTCTATCGCTTCGGCGGCGATGAATTCATCATCGTCGCCTTCGCCCTGACGGCGCAGTGCGAGGAGCGTTTTGCGAGGCTGCTGATCCAGGCCGTCACCCGGCCCATCCATATCGACGGTTTTGCCGTCGAGGTCGGCGCCAGCGTCGGCTACGCCCGCTGGGCCGAGGGGGCCGAGCCGTTGGAAGATGCCGCTCATCGCGCCGACCTTGCCATGTACGAGGCGAAATCGCGTGGACCTAACCACCATCTTGTCTTCGAAATGTCGATGCAGGACAAGGTGACGGAACGCGCTGCACTGGAAACCAGGCTTCGCGCCGCAATCGCCAAAAAGGCGATCAAACCCTTCTATCAGCCGCTGATCGATCTCAAGACCGGCCAACTCTGCGGCTTCGAGGCATTGGCGCGCTGGACCGATGACGACGGCGTCAACATCCCGCCGCCCCTCTTCATCGATATCGCCGAGGAAACCGGCATGATCACCGCTCTGTTCGAGGATCTTCTCGCGCAGGCCTGCGGCGACGCACTCACCTGGCCGGAACACGTGACCTTGTCCTTCAACGTCTCGCCGGTGCAGATGGAAGACAGGCTCCTGACGTCCCGCATCCTCAAGATTCTCTTGGCAAGCCGGCTGCCGCCGCAGCGCCTGGAAATCGAGATCACAGAAAATGCGCTGATCCAGGATCCCGCCGCCGCCGCTGTCGTTCTCGACGAACTGCACGCGGCCGGCATCCAGATCGCCCTTGACGATTTCGGCACGGGCTATTCGAGCCTCGCTCAGCTCGCCCGCTACCGTTTCGACAAGATCAAGATCGACAAGAGCTTCATCGCCACCTATCGCGACGACGAACGGCAGGAAAAGATCGTCCGCGCTATGCTCGGTCTCGGCAGGAGCCTCAACATCAAAACAACAGCGGAAGGCGTCGAAGAGCACGGCCAGCTCGCCTTCCTGCTGCAGCTCGGCTGCGACATCGGCCAGGGCTATCTTTTCGGCAAGGCGATGCCCGCCGCCGAGGCGGGCATCTTCATCAGCAATCGCAATTCCAGTCTGGCCTCTACGGCCTGACGGAATGCTGGCTTTTTGTTTTATGCATGTCGTTATCCCAGAACCGCTGCACTCTTCTGGGCGATATGCATCAGAAGACCTGGCGCAGGATCACGAAGAGCACGAAGGCGATCGCGATCGAGGCCGGCAGCGTCAGCACCCAGGCCATCAGCATGTTGCGCACAGTCGACCATCGCAGGCCGGAACCGTTCGCCGCCATCGTGCCGGCAACGCCTGACGACAGCACATGCGTGGTCGAGACCGGCAGGCCGAGATGGTCGGCTGAAGCGATGGTGATCATCGCCACGACTTCTGCTGCCGCGCCCTGCCCGTAGGTCAGATGCGTCTTGCCGATCTTTTCGCCGACAGTGACGACGATGCGCTTCCAGCCCACCATCGTGCCGAGACCGAGCGCGATCGCGACCGCCACCTTCACCCAGAGCGGGATGAACTTCGTCGCGTTGTCGACTGCCTTGTGGTAGTTCGTCACCGCGGTGAGGTCGTCGGCGTCCATCGACAGCAGCTTCTTCTTGTCGATCAGCTTCAGCGCCTCGCCGATCAGGTAGATGTCGTTGCGGACGTTGCCGACGAGATGAGTCGGCACCGCTTCTAGCGTCGGGAAGGCGGCGACTTCTGCGCTCGTCTGGTGGATATATTGCTGCAGGGCCGGTGTCGTCGCATCCGTCCAGGTCTTGTTCTTGACGGCGTTGCTGACTTCGGCCTTGTAGTCCGTGACGGTCACGCCGGGCTTCACATATTTGCCGAGCGCGGTTTCCACCTGGACCGATGCTGACTTGTAGGCTTCGAGATAATTGACGTCAGGCGTGCGGTTCAGCGCGAAAGCGGTCGGCACGAGGCCGATCAAGATCAGCATGATGAGGCCCATGCCCTTCTGGCCGTCGTTGGAACCGTGGGCGAAGCTGACGCCGGTGCAGGTGAAGATCAGGATCGCGCGGATCCAGAGCGGCGGCGGCTGGTTGCCCTTCGGTTCGGCATAGAGCTCCTTGTTACGCACCAGGACCTTCATAACAAGCAGAAGCACGGCGGAAAGACCGAAACCGATCAGCGGCGAGATCAAAAGCGACAGGCCGATATTGGTTGCCTGCGACCAGTCGACGCCGCTCGTTGCGGTGCCTGCCGGCGCCAGGAACTGATTGGCAAGGCCGACGCCGATGATCGATCCCACAAGCGTATGCGAGCTCGACGACGGCAGGCCGAGATACCAGGTGCCGAGGTTCCAGACGATCGCGGCAATCAGCAGCGCGAAGACCATAGCAAGGCCGGAGCCCGAGCCGACCTGCAGGATCAGTTCCACCGGCAGCAGTGCCAGAATGCCGAAAGCGACGGCGCCGCTCGAGGTCAGCACGCCGAGGAAGTTGAAGAAACCCGACCAGATGACGGCGAATTCCGCCGGCATGGAGCGGGTATAGATCACGGTGGCGACGGCATTGGCCGTATCGTGGAAACCGTTGACGAACTCAAAGCCTAGCGCGATCAGCAACGCAAGGCCGAGCAGAATCCAGGGAACGGCAACTGCGGCTGTCAGGTCGCGGGTGAGTGCATAGGCGACGTATCCGAGGCCGCAGACCAAAACGAGTGCGAATACCGGCAGGAACCATTTGCCGGCCGAATTCGAACTGTGCAGCGGGTGGGAAGTGTCGCTATGAACCTGGCTGGGGGCAATATCGGCCATGGCATAGTTCCTTATTCCGTTTGTAATTTTGCCTTTTGTTAATAATTCCGCAGCGTGAAGCTCTCATGACGCCCAGCCTGCCCCACCCCGTAAGGCACTGACATCAGGCAATATTAGCCGTCAGATGCCGTCCGACGCAGGGATGGAAATACCCTGTCGCAAATTCCGGCGGACCGAATGACCGGCTGCAGAGCAACAAAAACACGCGATCGGCGAACAAATGCCTTTCCGTCCGAAGCCGCGGCGCTAAGTTCGGCCATCATGACGCGGAGTCTTCGAAACATGCCATCGACCGACCTCCTCCTGACCTTCAACGCCGGCTCATCGACCATCAAGATCGGCATCTTCGCGATAGATGGCGCCAAGGCCCGGCGCATCGGCAAGGGCGTGATCGATTTTCGCGCCGAACCGCTTTCGCTCAGCCTGATCAAGGGATCGCAGACATTCGAGATGCCGCTGAGGGCCAAATTGACGGAAGACCTACACGATGTCATCGACGAGACTTTCGGGCGGCTTGGGGATCATTTCGATATCGCCGCCACGCGTGTCGCCGGCCACCGTGTCGTCCATGGCGGCGACCGCTTTACCGGGCCGACCACTCTCGACGCCGCCACCATCGATGCCGTCGATGCGCTGACCCCGCTTGCGCCCCTGCACCAGCCTCAGGCGCTGCGCTTCATCCGCGCGCTCCGGCGTCTGAAGCCGCATCTTGCTCAGACGGCCTCCTTCGATACGGCCTTCCATGCCACGCAGGACGATCTCGTTCGCCGCTTCGCCATTCCCCGAGCGCTGCATGACGAGGGCGTCAAGCGTTACGGCTTCCACGGGCTTTCTTATAAATTCATCGCCGGCGAACTCCGCCGCAGGGCGCCGCGCGCGGCAAAGACGGTGGTCGCCCATCTCGGCAGCGGCGCCAGCCTGTGCGCGCTGGATCAAGGCGTCAGCCGCGACTGCAGTATGGGTTTTTCGACGCTCGACGGCATTCCGATGGCGACGCGTCCAGGCTGGCTCGATCCCGGCGTGATCCTGCATCTGGCAGGCGAGAAGAAACAGTCCTTCAGCGAGATTGAGGATCTGCTCTATCACCGCTCCGGCCTGCTCGGCGCCTCAGGCATCAGCGCCGATACGCGCGAGCTGTTGAAGGACGGCCGGCCGGAGGCGCGTCAGGCGATCGACCTTTTGACACTGCGCATCGCCGGCGAAATTGGCCGCATGACGGCAACGCTCGGCGGCCTCGACGCCGTCATTTTCACCGCCGGCATCGGCGAGCATCAGCCGGAAATCCGTGCCGGCGTGGCGAAACGGCTGTCCTGGCTCGGCCTTGCGATCGATGAAAAGGCCAATGCCGCCAATGATTTCACGATCAGCACTGGGGAAAGCCGCATCGCGACCCATGTCATCGCGACAAATGAGGAACAGGTCATCGCCGACGAAGCGCTGTCTATTCTTCGCGGCGACTGATCCAGATCCATTGGGGAACGACACCAGGCCTGAACTTCATTTATGCGCATCTGAACCGCCTCATCCGCGCCCGCGACCTCGACATCATCTATATGTGCCGAACTGGACGTGGCAGGCCTCATGATGCAAAGACCATGAAAATCGCGCGGAGATGGTCCGCGCGATTTTTGTGTCGGCTGGGCGGCAGGGTTGCCGCTACTGCCCGCCGCCGGCGCCCGGCGTCTCGACGGCTTTCGGCGGAATCGTCGATCCGGAAGGTTCGGCTGTGGTCGGAGCAACAGGCGTCGTCGATGCGGTCGGAGTGGGATCGGTCGTCGTCTGCCTCGGCCACATGGCGACGCCAGCGCTTGCGATGAGAACGATGACGATGCCGGCACCGATCACATTCCATGCCGAGGAGACCTTCTGCTCGTCCACGATGATCTCTTCATCCTTGTCATCATCAGGCGTGTTCTCCAGCGGCAGGCCAGTCCTTTCATCCACGGGCAGATTATTGTGGTCATCAAGATATCGGCTCATGTGATGCCCTCCCATCCGTGCGGTGCGAACGTAGCACCTGGCAAAATGTTCCATTGGCCGGGTATCGAATGGAATGGGCGCAAAGATCCATGTCTTCATCGATTTCCGCGTGGAGATTATCCGCCGAAGCCATCGGCAAGCAAAGTCTAAAGTTGGTGAAAACCATCGGCGCGCCGTTCCCGGATGGGCGTATCGTCGGCTATGCATCTCGGACAGAGTTCAAGGTCCAACCGAGGAAACGACATGAAGGGCTTCGCAGCCACGCTCACCGCCGCCCGGCTTGAAAAGGCGCTCGCCTTCTACATGACGCCCGACGCCCGGCAAGATGGCGCAGCCGATACCCCCGAGTCAGCAAAACAACGCGACGAATACGAAACCCGGGCTGGCAAACGCAGCCGCAACACGGAAGACGGCGTCGAGGCCTGGTAGGCGGATCGCCACAAGGCGACGGCCCGTGAAGAAAACCTACGCGTCTTCAAGCCGGACCTTCTCCTTCACGCGCCAGACTCGCGGCGTTTCTCCGGTATATTTGAGGAAGAAACGCGAGAAATAGGCGGGATCGGCAAAACCGAGCCGAAATCCGATTTCCTGAACGCTGGCGAGCGTAAAAACGAGCTGACGTTTCGCCTCTTCGATGAGTTTGCCGGCGATCATTTCATGGGGCGTATTGCCGGTCATCGACCGGACGATCCGGGTAAGATGTGTCGGCGAAACCCCAAGTTCCCTGGCATAGAAGGAAGCGGGCTTGTGCGATCGAAAATGCTGCTGGATCAGTTCGCTCAGCATCTCCATTCGCCGCGCGTTCTCGTTTGACGGAAGCTCCTGCGCGTTCCCTTCCCGGGAAATCCTTGCTGTCAGCCGCAGCGCCAGGGAAACATAGGCGGCCAGCACTTCATTGCGGCCGCCGCGGCGGTTTTCGAATTCATCGCCCAACCGTCTCAACGTCTGCATGACATGAGCAGCCTCGGCATTATCAGCATCGAGCGGCGTCAGATGCGGCGTCGCCAGCCATTCGCCGAGATGGCTTCGCTCGCCCGGCGGATGGCTGAGGTGGGACTTCATGATGGTGATGACGAAGCCGTCGATATCGCGGGAAAAGCGAAAGCCGTGATTGAGCCCGGGGGGAACGGTGATGATCGCCGGCGGATAGATGGCATGGCTTTTCTCACCGAAGATCGCATCGCCCGAACCGGCCTCGATGTACAATATCTGAAAGAAACTCTCGTGGCGATGCAGGCGAATTTCCCATTGATGCAGGCTGCTGCGGGAGCGAATTGTTTCGCAATGCAACCAAAAATCCGGCTCTTGCCCGGTATTTTCGCCATAGAGCTCATAGGTCGGTACATGTCTGCTCATGGGGTTCCTCCCGCACGATGTTCGATTAGTGCAATTTTTAGGCGGGAATGTCCATTGTTGCGGCAGGGGCGACGCGGCAGAATCTTGCAAAACGCAAGAACGCAGGGAGGAAGCATTTGCGAACCCAGGTCGCCATCATCGGTTCGGGGCCATCCGGCCTGCTGCTCGGCCAGCTTCTGACCGAAGCCGGCATCGACAATGTCATCCTCGACCGCGTGAACAAAGACTATATCCTCGGCCGGGTCCGCGCCGGCGTCCTGGAGCAAGGCACCGTCGGCTTGCTGGATCAGGCCAAGGCAGGAGCACGCCTGCATGCCGAAGGCCTGCCGCATGACGGTTTCTCACTCGCCTTCGACGGACGCGACCATCGCATTGACTTACACGAATTGACCGGCGGCAGGCGCGTCACCGTCTACGGACAGACTGAGGTGACGCGCGATCTGATGGAGCGGCGCGAAATGAGCGGCGCCCTGTCGATCTATGACGCCGCGGATGTCACACCACATGATTTCGACGGTCGCTCTCCCTTCGTCACCTACGCAAAGGGCGGCATTGTCAATCGCATCGATTGCGACTTCATCGCCGGCTGCGACGGCTTTCATGGAGCAAGCCGCAAGGCCGTCCCCGAGCGGGCAATCAGGATTTTCGAGAAGGTCTATCCTTTCGGCTGGCTGGGCTTGCTGGCCGACGTGGCTCCTGTCAGCCATGAACTGATCTACGCCAACCACCCAAGGGGCTTTGCGCTCTGTTCGATGCGCTCGGCCACGCGCAGCCGGTACTACATACAGTGCCCGCTCGACGAAAAGGTCGAGGACTGGAGCGACGACCGCTTTTGGGACGAGTTGAGGCGCCGCCTGCCGGCACATCACGCAGAGGCGCTAACGACAGCGCCGTCCTTCGAGAAATCGATCGCGCCGCTTCGCTCCTTCGTCGCCGAGCCGATGCGCTTCGGCAGGCTTTTCCTTGTCGGCGACGCCGCCCATATCGTGCCGCCCACCGGCGCCAAGGGGCTGAACCTCGCAGCCAGCGACGTCCACTACCTTTTCTGCGGGCTCCTTGAACATTACCAGGAACGCTCGAATGGCGGCATCGACGCCTATTCGCAAAGGGCGCTCGCCCGCGTGTGGAAAGCCGTACGGTTCTCCTGGTGGATGACGACGATGATGCACCGCTTTCCCGATACCGGCGATTTCGACCAGAAGATCCAGGAAGCGGAACTCGACTTTCTCACGCATTCCCGTGCAGCCTCGACGGCGCTCGCAGAAAACTACGTCGGATTGCCGTTCTGAGACGGAGATCGTTCCCCGACGCGCAATCATAAGCACACGGTGATGGATTATGCGCCCTCATTTTCGTTGCCAGATACCCGATAGGGTTGCATACTCGGACAACACAGCAAACGGGGGATGGAAATGGCAAACCACAAGCCGGTCGCAGGTGACGTATACCAGCCTATTTTCAACATCGACAACCCGATCGACGGCAACATCCTGGACAACACCAGTTCCACGGATACCGACGGAGATCGGGTGCGCCTCAACTTCATCAACGGACAGCGAATTTCGCAACCGGCCGATCCGGATGGACCCGCCACGACGACGACAATCGCGGGAAAATACGGCACGCTGACGGTCTATTCCAACGGCAACTACACCTATGAACTCGATCACTCCAACCCGGTGGTATCAGCGCTTGGCCCCGGAGATCAGCTTACCGATCAGTTCAATTTCAAGATCTCGGACGGCAAAGGCGCGACCGATTTCGGCTTGCTTAATATCGCCGTCGACCTGCCGGAGCGTGGCGACGTCTTCGTCAATTTCGAGGATGTCGGCAAGCACGACTTCCCCACCGGCTACAAGGGTTTCGATTGGGGCGCCTGGCGAGACGGCGACGACGCGACAGTGCAGAAAGAGGCCGATGGCAACCACTTTCTGTCGGGCGGCGTGTTCTGGACACCCATCTACTCGGCGGATGGCGGCCCATTCCAGGTGAAACAATTCGACGTTGCCAACGGCACATCCGACTATGACAACGTCCTGACGATCGAAGGCCGGCTGAACGACAATATCGTATTCTCGACCACCGTGACGATAACCGCTGACAGCATCGACCATCCCCAGCTGATCGATCTCAGCGCCTACGGCCCGATCGACTATCTTCTGCTCGATAGCGAACCGATCGTCACCGAAACGAGCGGTCCCGACTATTTTGGTGCGCAATACGACAATTTTCATTTCCTCGTTTGATCGACGAATGAGGGGCGGCAATCCCTCCGGGACATCGGAGGGAGGAGGCTGGCGCCTTGGCCGCCTCCCGCTGTGCAATGATGATTTGGAAAACATGCAACTGTCGTATCGCAGTGCAGGCCCACCGGCCTGCACTGCGAGAAGGTAATTGTGTTTGCTTCTGCTATGCGTCTATGTTGCCGCATCTTTGTCTCGGAGGACCGCGCCATGGAATATCGTCGTCTTGGAAAATCCGGCCTGCAGGTCAGTGAATTTTCGTTCGGATCATGGGTTACGTTCGGCAGGCAGGTCGATGGCAGCGATGCCGTCAGTCTGATGACCCGCGCCTATGACAGCGGCATCAACTTCTTCGACAATGCCGAAGGCTATGAAAGCGGAAAATCCGAGATCGTCATGGGCCAAGCCCTGAAAACCTTGGGCTGGAGCCGGGACAGCTTCATTGTATCAAGCAAAGTGTTCTGGGGCGGCAGCAAGCCGACGCAGCGCGGGCTGTCGCGCAAGCACGTCACCGACGCCGCGCATGCGGCGCTCAGGCGCCTGCAGGTGGACTATCTCGATCTCTATTTCTGCCACCGTCCCGATATCGATACGCCGATCGAGGAAACGGTTCGTGCCATGCACGACCTCGTTGCCCAGGGTAAAGTCCTCTACTGGGGCACGTCGGAATGGTCGGCACAGCAATTGACGGAAGCCTATGCGGTGGCGCGCGATCTGCGGATCACGCCTCCGACGATGGAGCAGCCGCAGTACAATGTTTTCGAACGCCAGAAGGTCGAGGCCGACTACCTGCCGCTCTACGATCTGATCGGGCTCGGCACCACGATCTGGTCGCCGCTTGCATCGGGCGTCCTGACCGGCAAGTACAACAACGGCGTACCCGACGACAGCCGCATGAACCTGCCGGGTTATGAATGGCTGAAAGAGAAATGGACCAGCGACGCCGGCCGCGCGCAGCTTGCCCAGGTCGCAAAGCTGGCCGATCTCGCCGGGCAGATCGGCATTTCGATTACCCACCTTGCTCTGCTCTGGTGCCTCTCCAACCGCAACGTCTCGACGGTGATCCTTGGAGCCTCGCGGATGAGCCAGCTGGAGGACAATCTTTCTGCGCTTGCCCACAAGGACAAGCTTACCCCCGATGTGCTGGACCGCATCGACGCCATCGTCGGAAACAAGCCGGCCGCTCCACGACGGTTTTGACGAGGCCAGGCGACCGTCGGACGCCGTTTTCGAAGATTCCTTCGAAAGCAAATGGTCACTTCGGAACGAATCGCCTCGACATTTGTTGAGTCGCGGATTTGTGATTCGTGAGGTGCTGTAATGTCCGATTTGACTGACCCGTCACCCATCCCGATCAAAATGATATCCGCTCAAATCCAAGGTGTCGGCAGCTATCGAAGCGCCCGCACCGTCGCTGATCTGGCCGGAATGCTGATATCCGATGACTGGCCCAAGAAAGCCGGGGATCCGATATTCCAACGAGCGTTGGTTGCGTGCCTGACCGCTCTCACAGATCAGTCGGGCGGTAGTCGAGCCCGCAAGGCTTTCATCGCCGCAGCGAGAGCCGCCGGCATTACCCTTCTTCCGGATGATGCGCCGGATCTGATCGACGGCCGCATATCCAAGGCGCCGCGCGGCAAAGGCCGCACCGCCAGCCGCCCGCCAGATCTTCACCATTGGCAATAACGACGGGCGTTTGCAGCGCGAGGCAAGCCCATGAAAATGCTGATGGCAATCATCATCGGAGCAATGATAGCGTCGATCCTCGGCATCCTCGTGATCAAGCCATTCGATCGAGGCAGCGGGAAGAGCGAAACACCGCCGCCAGTTATACAGCAGCCAGAGCCGAAGTGACGACGTCTAAAGCGGAAATAAATGAAAAGGACGCGGATCTGACCGGTCGCGAATGAACAAAATGCCTTACGGCTTAACTGTGGGCCTCGTCGCAAGGCCGAACGACCGCAGATACCGCCACATTCTGTCACCAAATGTCGGCGACATGCCCATGACTTCGCGGCCTGCTGCTGTCAACTCGAAATACAGGCCGACGCTACCAAGTTGCCGCTTTATGAGGCCGCTCTCCTCCCCCCGCGAGATTCCGGGAAATTCTTCGTCGGGATCGCAGTTTTCGAATACAAAAACGGAGCCCTCCTCCTTGATCAGGGAGAGAACGCGGCGGAGCTGTGGGTCTATCATGAGTGATCTCAGGGCGAGGAGCTTGTTCGAAACTACTTACCTGAGATTTTCAACCATGCCTAGAGGATACCATCCACAGTCGTGAGGTTAGACGTTGCCCCAACGTGGCTTGGGGTCGCCCGCCTCGATGAGGCCCGAGCCGTGCACCTTGACGACGATCGGCGCCGCACCCGCGGCGAAGGCTTCCGCCCCGAGCAGGCGCAGGATAAGCGGCATTCTCGGCCCGGCGTTGGACGCTGACATGAAGGTCGGATCGCTCTCAAGATAGAAAAGCTTGGCGACACCATTGGACTTGCTAGGTCCGTTCCGCCAGCTCGTCACAGCGGTAGTTGTCTATCCTACTGAAATCGGTGAGGTTTATGAGGTCGGGATAAAAGGCTACCTGTCTAGCCTGATCGACACCGGATTGTCGGTGATAAGATGGTAGCGGAGGAGGGATTTGAACCCCCGACACAAGGATTATGATTCCTCTGCTCTGACCTACTGAGCTACTCCGCCACTGGTCAAACGATACCTGCTCGCGAAGCGCTGCGGGCTCGTGGGATGAGCGGCTTATAAGGTGCGCTTCGGCTTTGTGTCAAGCGCATGATCGAGAAAAACGGTGGGCTTTGCCGGATGCCGTTTCCCGCCCGCTTCAGGCGGCGACGGGGCCGGCCAGCAGGGCCTTTAGCGAGGCTTCCGCCGAAGGTTCGCGCTCGGAGCGCTCGATGAAGCCGCCGCCGAAGACGCGGGCATCATCGCCGGGGGCGGAATAAAGCGCGCAGGCCTGGCCGGGCGCAATGCCCGCCTCACCGACCGTCAAATCGACATAGGTGCCGGTGGCATCGACATGCAGCACGGCGGGCGCCGGCGCCCGTGTCGAGCGCACCTTGGCGTAGCAGGCGAAGCCTTCGCCGGAAGCGGCTTCCTCGAGCGTCTCGTCGCCCAGCCAATTGACGTCGCGCAGATAGACGCGGTGTGTTTCCAGCGCCTCCTTCGGTCCGACGATGACACGGCGCGAGCGGGCGTCGAGAAAGACGACATAGAGCGGCTCGCCCGTGGCGATGCCGATGCCGCGACGCTGGCCGATCGTGAAGTGCAAGATGCCTTCATGGGTTCCGAGCACACGGCCGTCGAGATGGACGATCTCGCCGGCAAGCGCCGCATTCGGCTTCAGCTTGGTGATGATGTCGGAATATTTGCCCTGCGGCACAAAACAGATGTCCTGGCTGTCGGCCTTCTTGGCGACGACGAGGCCCATCTCTTCGGCGAGCCTGCGGGTCTCGGCCTTCGGCAGGCCGCCCAGGGGAAAGCGAAGATAATCGATCTGTTCCTGCGTCGTCGCGAAGAGGAAATAGCTCTGGTCGCGGTCGGCATCGGCCGGACGAAAAAGCGCGCGGCGGCCGGGATTTTCGGGCGAAGGGTTCGTTCGCGAGCGGATATAGTGGCCGGTCGCCAGCGCATCGGCGCCAAGCTCCTTGGCGGTCGCCAGGAGATCGGCAAACTTGACGGTCTGGTTGCAGGATACGCAGGGGATCGGCGTTTCGCCCGCCACATAACTCTCGGCGAAAGGATTGATCACCGTTTCGCGAAAGCGCTTCTCGTAGTCGAGCACGTAATGCGGGATGCCGAGGGTTTCGCAGACGCGGCGCGCATCGTCGATATCCTGGCCGGCGCAGCAGGAGCCGGCGCGGTGAACGGCCGCGCCGTGATCGTAAAGCTGCAGCGTGATGCCGAGCACATCGTAACCTTGCTGTTTGAGAAGGCCGGCGACAACGGATGAATCGACGCCGCCCGACATGGCGACGACGACACGGGTCTCTTCCGGCTTCTTGTCAAAATCCAGTGTGTTCAACGATGGTGCCAATTCTACGTGGGTCACGATCCGCCATTGCACTGCAATTGTGGCGGATTGCCGATATCAGGCGGGATCGGCCGCCTCGATGAGCGACCGATATAGAAAGGATTGCCCTTGGGCGCAAGAGGGGGCCTCTGACACCCGGATTGTTTCATGTGCCGCGAAAGGAAGGCACGGCCGAAGCCGCGCCTCGAGCGGGGGTGCGGCTCAGGTGCCGATCAGCTTGTTGCAGGCGAATGCGATGCCCGGATTGGCGATAATGACGGTCAAAATCGCCAGCCCGATTATCGAGAATGAATAGCGTTTCATAGACATCCTCCTTCCAGCCCGAGGGAAGTATGAGGGCTCGGCCGCCATTCTCAAAATGACGAATGCTTGATGGTATCACGCAGCCACAGCAAGCTCCCTTGCCAAGGCCTCCATCAGTTCGCGGCAGCCGATTTCGCGGTTGGCGCCCGCTGAGGCATCGTCGAAATAGACGCCCTGCTCTGTATAGGTCAGGACGGTGCCCTTGCCGGAGGGACTGAATTCGATGGTCGCCAGAGAGACCGAGATCGGTGCCCCAGCCACCGCCATCCGGTAGGTGATGACGATGCGCTCGTTCGTCACGATGTTCTGATACTGCGTGTCGTTGGTGATCTCAGGCCCGTCGCCGAAGCGGAAGCGCGAAAACTCCGAGCCGCCGACGCTGAAATCCGAGGTGAATTCCAGCACCACCCACCCTTCGCCCTCGGCGAACCAGCGCCGCTTGCTGTCAAGATTGGAAAAGGCGAAGAAGACGCGCTCGGGTGGAACAGGATAGGCGCGCTCGACGGCGAAGGTGGCGTGGGAAACGGCCGGCTGGGTGGCCGCTGACTTCGTGGACTGTTCGTTCATCACTCTTTCTCCTCTTGCTGTTTATCGATCTGGTTATTGACGTCCGGCTGCGAAAGCATCTCGCCCAAGCGATCGAACCGCCGCTCCATCAGGCTTCTGCGTTCGGCTACCCAACCGGCGATCCGGTCGAGACCTGATGGTTCGATGCGGCAGGTGCGCACCCGTCCGATCTTTTCGCTGCGGATGAGGCCGCTTTCCTCCAGCACCTGCAAATGCTGGACGATTGCCGCAAGCGACATATCGAAGGGGCGCGCCAGCTCGCTGACACTGGCCGGGCCGCGGCTCAACCGCTCCACGATTTGCCGCCGCGTCGGCTCGACCAGGGCCTTCAGAATATCGTCGATGTCTGAATAGTTAAGCATGGACTTGAGTATTGCCTCACGACGCTCGATTGTCAAGCCGCCACTTAACTATTTATGCAGACGCTGGCCCACGCCCTTTCGAGCGCGACCAGGGTGCAATGTCGCGGTGTCACAGGCGCCTACTCGGAAATGTCACTTATTGTGACGAGGCGGCCTTCAGGGCACTGCCATAAATCAGCGCCTCCGCCTCATGCCGCGGCATCGGCCTGCCGAGCAGATAACCCTGCACTTCGCGGAAACCTTCGGCGCGCAGCTTCTGCAACTGCTCTTCCGTCTCGATCCCCTCGGCCAGCGTCGTCGCGTTGAAACCGGAGCCGATACCGACGACGGCGCGCACGATGGCAAGATTGCCGGCATCCGTCTCGATGCCCGAAACGAAGCTGCGGTCGAGCTTGATCTTGTCGAAGGGGAACGACCTGAGATAGCTCAACGAAGAATAACCCGTGCCGAAATCGTCGATGGCGATGCGGATGCCGAGCTCCTTCAGCGCACGCAGCAGCGGCAGGCTTTGATCGGCATCGGTCAGGAACACGGACTCGGTGATTTCGATTTCAAGCCGGTCGGCATTGAGGCCCGTCTGGTCGAGGGCCGCGACCACTGTTGAAAGCAGGCTCGCGTGCCTGAACTGGCTGACGGAGAGATTGACGGCGATCCTCAAGTGCTCAGGCCAGCCCGCGGCTGCGCGGCAGGCTTCCCGGATCACCCAGTCGCCGATCGGCACGATGAGGCCGGTTTCCTCGGCAAGCGGGATGAACTCCATCGGTGCGACGAGGCCGCGCTTGGGATGGCGCCAGCGGATCAGCGCTTCGAAGCCGGCGATGCCGTCATCGTCGAGCTGCACGATCGGCTGGTAATGCAGTTCGAACTGGCGCTTCTCCAGCGCCTCCCACAGCTCGGCGGTCATCACGTGGCGGCGCTCGGCGGCAAGCCGCATCTCCGCCTCATAGAAACGATAGGTCGAGCGCCCGCTCTCCTTGGCGGCATAGAGTGCCAGATCCGCGTGCCGCATCAACACATCGGCGTCGACGGCATGGTCCGGCGCCAATGCGATGCCGATGCTGCAGGTGACATGCTCCCGGGTACCGTCGAGATCGAAGGCACGGCCAAGCGCCTGCAACAGCCGCTCAGCGAAGCGCCCGCACCGTTCCGGCTCGTCGAGCTGCAATACGACAGCGAATTCGTCGCCACCGAGACGGGCGACGAGATCGCCCTCCTCCGCCAACCGCATCAGACGCTGCGACACCTGGCAAAGCAGCGCGTCCCCGGCGGCATGCCCCTTGCTATCGTTGATGTGCTTGAAATGATCGACGTCGATATAGAGCAGCGCGATCGGGCTCTCTGCGGTTGCTTCGGCGATGCGTGCAGCAATATGCCTGGAAAAGGCCGCCCGGTTCGGCAGGCCCGTGAGGGAATCGTGCATGGCGAGATGGGCAAGCTTTGCCTCGACCGCACGCTCTTCAGTCACGTCCTGCGAAATGCCGAGCAGATAGCGCGGCGCATGACCTTCCGGCGCCGGCAGGGCGCGCTTGACGGTGCGCAGGATACGCTGCGCGCCATCCGGGCGCAGCATCGTCTCTTCGAAGCTGATCGCAGCATCCGCCTCGAAGGCCTGGCGATCCTGGTCGCGGAAGGCATCCGTCTGGCCGCCGGCAAACAGCGCCCGGTCGGTTCGACCAACGATGTCCCGAGCCTTCATGCCCACGATATCGCCGCAGGCCTCGTTGAAGAGGATGTAGAGCCCGTCCGCTTCCATGTCTTTGACGAAGACGCCGACCGGCAGATTGTCAACGATACTGTCGAGAAGCGAGCGCGTATCGCTGATCTGACGCTTGATGGCATTAACCTCGCTGCGGTCCTGCACGATCGCCAGGATCGCGGCCTGACCCTCGAAGCGCACCTCGCGGCCATAGGTCAGGACTTCGAAGGTCTCGCCGCTCGCCTTGACATGAATCCAGCGCTCCGCCTTTTCCATGTCGGTGCGGCCATTGACGGCATCGACCATTCGCTTGCGCTCGTGCTCGGGACGAATGTCCAGGACCGTCATGTCAGGGTATTCGTCTGCGCCGTAGCCGTAAAGTGCTGCCGCCGCCTCGTTGACGATGAGAAAACGCAGCGTTACCGGATCATAGACCCACATCGGCGATGGATGCATCGCAAACAATGTCCGGAAGTCGTCGTTCGGTGCCTCGGCCTGCTCGGTCTTCGTCAAGGGTGCCATGGAGTTCGCGCGGGTTGATGCAGATCTCAGCCGTATATCGATAGAAGTTAAATAAAATCAGAATCATACATGGCTTGAACTTGGGCTCGCTCGATAGAATGAGCAAAGACGGACTTTCTGAAAAATAATCTGACCGCCATGGAACAATTCCGCCTATCACGCGTTGCAGGCCATCGATGTCGCAATCGAATTGCTGAGGAGGGTTTCATGGGCAGGTTCAGCACGACGACCGATTACAACAAGATCAGACATTGGATCGAGCAACGCGGCGGCCATCCCGCCCGTGTCGAGAACGCAAAAGATAGCGAAACCGTCCGTGTCGATTTTTCCTCGGAACCGCAGGACGAGATCTCCTGGGACGAATTCTTCCGCGGCCTCGACGACAGCAGGCTCGCCTTCCTTCATCGCACGAAGGCTGAAGACGATGTCGCCCGCTTCGGCAAGATGGTCCGCCGCAAACGCCGACACCACTGAAAATCACCATCCCTGACGCAGAAAACCCGGCGCGATTTCCCGCGCCGGGTTTTCTCTTTTTGCTTGGGAGGAGCAAAGTCAGTCGATGTTGAAGGTCAGCAGCTTTGCCTGGCGGATCGCCTGGTGCGCCGTCAGCTGTGCGAGCACGGCATCTTCCACCTCGCCGTCGACATAGAGCAGCGCGATGGCGTCGCCACCCTGCTTGTCGCGGCCGAGCTGGAAGTTGGCGATGTTGACGCCGGCGGCACCGAGCGTCGTGCCGATGAAACCGATCATGCCGGGAACGTCGGTATTAGTGATGTAGATCATGTGCGAGCCGACATCCGCATCGAGGTTGATGCCCTTGATCTGGATGAAGCGCGGCTTGCCGTCCGAAAACACCGTGCCGGCGACCGAGCGCGTCATGCTTTCGGTCGTCACCGTCAGTTTGATATAGCCGTCGAAGACGCCTGTCTTGTCACGCTTGACCTCGGAAAGCACGACGCCCTTTTCCTTGACCATGATCGGCGCCGAAACCATGTTGACGTCGGCGACCTGCGGGCGGATGAGGCCGGCGAGAACCGCGCTCGTCAGCGCCCGTGTGTTCATGCCGGCGGTGACGCCGTCATAGAGGATCTCGATTTCCTTGATCGGCTCCTCGGTGACCTGCCCGACGAAGGCGCCGAGAACATCGGCGAGACGGATGAAGGGCTTCAGGATCGGCGCTTCTTCAGCGGTGATCGACGGCATGTTGATGGCATTGGAGACGGCACCCTTGACGAGGTAGTCCGACATTTGTTCGGCGACCTGCAGTGCGACGTTTTCCTGGGCTTCCGTCGTCGAAGCGCCGAGATGCGGCGTGCAGACGACGTTCGGCAGGCCGAAAAGCGGGCTTTCCTTGGCAGGCTCGACCTCGAACACGTCGAAGGCGGCACCGGCGACGTGGCCGGACTTGATGGCTTCGGCAAGGGCTGCCTCATCGACCAGGCCGCCACGGGCGCAGTTGATGATGCGCACGCCGGGCTTGGTCTTTGCCAGCGCTTCCTTGTTGAGGATGCCGCGCGTCTTGTCGGTCATCGGTACGTGCAGCGTGATGAAATCGGCCTTCGCGAAAAGCTCGTCGAGCTCGACCTTAGTGACGCCCATCTCCTCGGCGCGCTCCTTGGAGAGGAATGGATCATAGGCGAGGACGTGCATCTTGAGGCCAATGGCGCGGGCGCAGACGATCGAGCCGATATTGCCGGCGCCGATGACGCCGAGCGTCTTGCCGGTGATCTCGACACCCATGAATTTCGACTTCTCCCACTTGCCGGCCTGCGTCGAGGTATCGGCTGCCGGAAGCTGGCGGGCGACGGCGAACATCAGCGCGATCGCATGCTCGGCCGTGGTGATCGAGTTGCCGAAGGGCGTGTTCATGACGATGATGCCGCGGCGCGAGGCGGCCGGGATATCGACATTGTCGACGCCGATGCCGGCGCGGCCGACGACCTTGAGGTTCTTCGCCCCTTCGATGATCTTTTCCGTCACCTTGGTGGCGGAGCGGATGGCGAGACCATCATACTTACCGATGACTTCGAGCAGACGGTCCTTGTCCTTGCCGAGCTGCGGTTCGAAATCGACTTCGACGCCGCGGTCGCGGAAGATCTGGACGGCGGTTTCCGACAATTCGTCGGATACGAGAACGCGAGGTGCCATTGTGGCCTCCTTCAAAAGTGTTCAGCGATGAATGAATGGGGATGCTGGGCTCCGCCAGTGGCGGAGCCGGATGCGATCACATCAGGCTGCGGCCTGAGAAAGCTGGGCTTTCTGCGTTTCGAAGGCCCAGGAAAGCCAAGGCATCAGCTTCTGCATGTCTGATGCTTCGATCGTGGCACCCGCCCAGATACGCAGGCCGGACGGTGCGTCGCGGTAGTGGCCGACATCGAAGGCAACGCCTTCCTTTTCAAGGAGGCCGACGAGACCCTTGGCGAAATTCGCCTGGCCGTCGTCATCGAGGGCCGTGATGTCCTTGTCGACGATCTTCAGGCAGACGGAGGTATTGGAGGCCGTTTCCGCCTTGACGGCGAGATTGGCGATCCAGTCGTTTGCCGCGACGAAATCGTGAATGACCTTGGCATTGGCGTCGGCGCGCGCAATCAGCGCCTTGAGGCCGCCGAGGCCCTTGGCCCAGACCAGCGCGTCGATATAGTCCTCGACGCAAAGCATCGACGGCGTGTTGATCGTCTCGCCCTGGAAGATGCCTTCCGTCAGCTTGCCGCCCGAAGTCATGCGGAAGATCTTCGGCAGCGGCCAGGCCGGCGTATAAGTGACCAGACGCTCGACGGCGCGCGGCGAAAGAATGATGACGCCATGCGCGCCCTCGCCGCCCAGAACCTTCTGCCAGGAGAAGGTGACGACGTCGAGCTTGGCGAAATCGAGTTCCTGCGCAAAGGCGGCCGAAGTCGCGTCGCAGATCGTCAGGCCCTTGCGGTCGGCCGGGATGAAATCGGCGTTCGGCACGCGCACGCCCGAGGTGGTGCCGTTCCAGGTGAAGACGACATCGCGGTCGAAATCCACGGTCGAGAGGTCGGGGAGTTCGCCGTAGCCGGCTTCAAGCCTGCGCACGTCCTTGAGCTTCAGCTGCTTGACGACATCGGTGACCCAGCCGGCGCCGAAGCTTTCCCAGGCGAGCATGTCGACGCCGCGTTCGCCGAGCAGCGACCAGAGCGCCATTTCGACGGCGCCGGTGTCGGACGCCGGAACGATGCCGATGCGGTAATCCGCCGGCACCTGAAGAATTTCACGGGTAAGGTCAATGGCCTGCTTGAGCTTGGCCTTGCCGACCTTCGCGCGGTGTGAACGGCCGAGAGCCGCGCCGGAAAGGGCGTCGAGCGACCAACCGGGGCGCTTCGAGCAGGGGCCAGAAGAAAAATGAGTATTTTGCGGACGGATGTCCGGCTTTGCGGTCTTCGCCATGATGCTATCCTCTCAGATAGAAAGCCCTTCGTTGGGGAAGGGTGTCCCGCCGCCGTGTTTATGGATCGGACGCTTCATAGTCAACATCGAAGTGTCGCAAGCGGAAGATATTTTGACGCAGGCGAGGTGGCCGAAACGAAAAAAGCCGCCCTGGGTCGGGCGGCTTTCTGATTGCAAGAGATTGAATTACTTGTAGACCGGCTGCTGCAGCGGGATTGCCGGCGGCTCGTAGGCGACCGGCTGGGCACAACCACCGAAGAGGTAGCGCGCGCCGATGCGGGCTTCGTGGGCGCTGAGACCCTTGTCGCGGCCGGGGCCGCCATTTTCGGCGTAGCCGAACATGTTGCCGCCGTCGATATGCAGGTAGCGATAGCCGACATCGGCCTTGATGTTGCAGGTCACGTCGATCGAGGCGCCGGCCATGAGGGCGTAGGTAAAGCGCCAGTTGCCCTTGCCGCCATGGGTGACCTCGTCGTCGCAGAAGCTGCCGTCATCGGCGCAGGCGACGTTCTTCAGGTTCTTCCACTTTACGTAGGAACCACCGATACCGGCGCCGACATAAGGCGTGACGTAGCCATAAGTGCCGAGATCGACATAGGCGTTGGCAAGCAGCGTGTAGGCGGTGAGCGAGGAGGAGTCACGCGAGGTGCAATCCACCAGCGGGAAGCCGCACTGGCCAACCGTGGAGCCATGGAAATCCGCCTGTGTGAGATAGTCGAAGGTCAGATCGGTGCGCAGGTAGCTGTTGATCTGGTAACCAACACCGCCGCCGACGGTCCAAGCGTCATCGAGGTCCGAGCGGTCGAAATCGACTTCCGTGGCGTTGCTGCCCTGGAAATAGCGGGCGCCGCGCAGATCGGTGAAGGCATAGCCGACATCGCCGCGCAGGTACCAGCCGGTTGCTTCAGTGACCGTCACCTCAGGCGGCTGTTCCGGGATCGGCTCGGCAGGAGCGAGGTCCGCGGAATAGGCGTTTGTCGCGATCAACAATGCGGCGAAGATGCCGGACAAGCTTCTTTTCATGGATCCCACTCCAAAATCCCGTTGCGTCGGCAGGTTCAGTCGCTGCCAATCTGGTACGCTTTGGATGGATAATGGATTGGAAACGTTAAAACCTGCTTAACCACGATTATTTACCTTGACGCCTAGGCATCTCAGCGGCCTGCAACAAAGGCTCTGAGCCCGGCAGAAGATCGCGGCGGCCAGCAGGCGCAATAAAAAAGCCGGCGCTTGCGCACCGGCTTTCGATAATCTGCCATCACAGGGATCAGGCGGCGGTGCGGACGTTCGAGATCGTGCCGATCAGCTCGTTGACGATGCGCTCGATCTGGGAGCGGTCGTCGCCTTCGGCCATGACGCGGATCAGCGGCTCGGTGCCCGATGGTCGAATGACGAGGCGGCCGTTCCTGGCGAGTTCGGCTTCGGCATCGGCGATCGCCTTCTGCACCTGGATATCCTCCAGCGGCTTGCCGCCGCTAATGCGGACATTGCGCAGGAGCTGCGGCACCGGCTCGAAACGGCGGCAGACCTCACTGACGGTGCGGCCAGTGCGCTTGACCGCGGCAAGGATCTGCAGCGCTGCAACGAGCCCGTCGCCGGTCGTGCCGTAATCCGAGAGCACGATATGGCCGGACTGTTCACCGCCGACATTGTAATTGTGCTGGCGCATATGCTCGACGACGTAACGGTCGCCGACTTTCGTGCGGGCAAGTCCCATGCCGCGCCCTTCGAGGAAACGCTCCAGACCGAGATTGGACATCACGGTCGCGACGATCCCGTTGCCCCGCAGCTGCTGGCTTTCGGCCCAGCTCTCGGCAATGACGGCCATCAGCTGGTCGCCGTCGACGATCGAACCGTTCTCGTCGACGATGATGACGCGGTCTGCGTCGCCGTCGAGGGCGATGCCGATATCGGCGCGCACTTCGTCGACCTTCTTCTGCAGCGCGACGGGGCTGGTGGAGCCGCAATTGAGATTGATGTTGGTGCCGTTCGGCTCGTTGCCGATGGTGACGACGTCAGCACCGAGCTCCCAGAGCACGGCAGGCGCCACCTTGTAGGCAGCGCCATTGGCGCAGTCGATCGCAATCCTCAGACCCTGCAATGTCACGTCGCGCGGCAGCGTGCGCTTGGCATGTTCGATATAACGGTCATGCACGCCATCGACGCGCTTGGCGCGGCCGATATCGTCGGATTTGGCGAGCTGTTGGTTCAGGTCTTTTTCGAGCAGGTCCTCGATCTCGGCCTCGATGTCGTCGGAAAGCTTGTAACCGTCGGGGCCGAAGAGCTTGATGCCGTTATCCTCGTAAGGATTGTGCGAAGCGGAGATCATCACGCCGATATCGCAGCGCAGTGAGCGCGTCAGCATGGCGACGGCAGGCGTCGGGATCGGGCCGAGAATGAAGGCATCGAGGCCGGCGGCCGTGAAGCCCGCGACCATGGCATTCTCCAGCATATAGCCGGAAAGACGGGTATCCTTGCCGATGACGACGCGGTGGCGGTGGTTGCCGCGGCGGAAAATCGTGCCGGCGGCAATGCCGACCCGCATGGCGAGATCCGGCGTCATCGGGAAGACGTTGGATTGGCCGCGAATGCCGTCGGTCCCGAAATAGCGTCTTTTCATCTGCACTCCTGCGCTTTTCGCGCGCCATTCAAGGCCGCGCATCGTTCCAAGCGATCTGGCTTCCATGGAATGTCGCCAATCCAGAAGCGTGATTCATGCTTGCCTCAATTCAGCGGAATGCCACAAAATGCGGCGATCGGCACGTAAATTAGCAAGAAAAATGATTATATCCCGTTACCAATGAAAAAGGCCGGATCTCCCGCTTTGGAAATCCGGCCTTGTTCGAGTTGGTTGGCGCCGTTCAATGCGGCTGTGGTTCGAGGCCGCCTTCGGGCTCGTCGCCCTTGGTGGCGGGCCGTGCGCCGGCCTTCGGAACGGCCGAACCGCGACTTGGCGGCGAATCATCGCCGAGATCGCGAGACGGCTTCTCGCCGCGGATCAGCGCCTTGATCTCTTCGCCGGTCAGGGTCTCGTATTCAAGCAGACCTTCGGCAAGGGCGACGAATTCGTCGTGCTTTTCCGTCAGGATCGTGCGGGCCTGCGTATAGGCTTCGTCGATCAGGCGGCGCACTTCGTTGTCGATCTTCTGCGCGGTCGCTTCCGAAACGTTCTTCGATTGCGACACCGAGTGGCCGAGGAAGACTTCCTGCTGGTTCTCGCCATAGGCGACCTGACCGAGCTGATCGGAGAAGCCCCACTGCGTGACCATGGCACGGGCAAGCTTGGTGGCCTGCTCGATGTCGGAGGAAGCGCCCGAGGTGATGTTCTCCTTGCCGAAGGTGAGTTCTTCGGCAACACGGCCGCCCATCATGATGCAGAGGCGCGAAACCATCCACTTGTAGCTCATCGAGTAGCGGTCGCCCTCGGGAAGCTGCATGACCATGCCGAGTGCACGGCCGCGCGGAATGATCGTCGCCTTGTGCAGCGGATCGGCAACGGCGACGTTGAGCGCGGTAATTGCATGACCGGCTTCATGGTAGGCGGTGAGCTTCTTTTCCGCCTCGGTCATGGCCGAGGAACGACGCTCGGCGCCCATCATGATCTTGTCCTTGGCGTCCTCGAATTCCTGCATGGTGACGACGCGCTTGTTGCGGCGGGCGGCCATGAGGGCAGCTTCGTTGACGAGGTTCATCAGGTCAGCGCCGGAGAAACCGGGCGTGCCACGGGCGAGAACCTTGAGATCGACATTCGGCGCCAGCGGAACGTTGCGGGCATGCACCTTGAGGATACGCTCGCGGCCGACGATGTCGGGGTTCGGCACCACGACCTGGCGGTCGAAACGGCCGGGACGCAGCAGCGCAGGGTCGAGAACGTCGGGACGGTTGGTGGCGGCGATCAGGATCACGCCCTCATTGGCTTCGAAGCCGTCCATCTCGACCAGCAACTGGTTCAGCGTCTGCTCGCGTTCGTCGTTGCCGCCGCCGAGACCGGCGCCGCGATGGCGACCGACGGCGTCGATTTCGTCGATAAAGATGATGCAAGGCGCATTCTTCTTCGCTTGCTCGAACATGTCGCGCACGCGGCTTGCGCCGACGCCGACGAACATTTCGACGAAGTCGGAGCCCGAAATGGTGAAGAAGGGAACGTTGGCCTCACCGGCAACCGAGCGGGCAAGCAGCGTCTTGCCGGTGCCCGGAGGACCGACGAGCAGCACGCCGCGCGGAATCTTGCCGCCGAGACGCTGGAACTTCTGCGGGTCACGCAGAAATTCGACGATTTCCTCGAGATCCTGCTTGGCCTCGTCGACGCCGGCGACATCATCAAAGGTCACGCGGCCATGCGCTTCGGTGAGCAGCTTGGCCTTGGATTTGCCGAAGCCCATCGCGCCACGCGAGCCACCCTGCATCTGCCGCATGAAGAACAGCCAGACGCCGAGAATCAGAAGCATCGGCAACAGCGTGCCGAGATAGCTCAAAAACCCCGAAGACCCGTCTGTTTCAGGACGGGCGGAAACCAGGACATTCTTCTGCTGCAGGCGATCGAGCAGGCTGTCGTCGATGACAGGCGAATAGGTCTGGAAGGTGGTGCCATTTTCAACATAGCTTCCGGAGACACGGTTGCCCGTGACCACGACTTCCTTCACACGGCCCGCATCCACCTCACGCAGAAACTGCGAATAAGGGATTTCACGGGAGCCTGTCTGCGCCGGCGCCGTCTGGAACATACTGAAAAGGGCGATCAGCAGAAGCGCTATGATCGCCCACAAGGCGAAATTACGTAAGTTAGGGTTCATCGAACTCCCCAGCACTGGAACAGCCGCCTCATGGCGACCGTCTTATTCTTCTCTAACATAGGGTTGCGCCGCGCTGTTGCCAAGGCGATCCCCCAGGTCAGATGGTTTTTCCGTCAATACTTCTTAAAGGCAGCCCCGCATAGGGCGCCGTTGCGAAAACAGCCGAAAGCCTGTTGGCAAAGATGAAATCAAATCGTGTCAAAAAGCGGTCGAAGGGCGCGAAATAGGGCGTCAGCTCGACCATCCGGACAGATTCCTCGGATAAAGGGGCTCCTCCGGCGAATAAAGCCGGCGCCGAAGCGATGGCGCGCTTCCATGCTGCCTTGGGAAGGCCCCCGCCTACTCCCTCATTCCTGTGCTCGTCACAGGAATCCAGTGCGCCCAAGTCCTTGGGCGCGGGAGACGCATCACGCATCGTT
The DNA here is from genome assembly GCF_003938655.1 of Rhizobium pisi. Lineage (GTDB taxonomy): Bacteria > Pseudomonadota > Alphaproteobacteria > Rhizobiales > Rhizobiaceae > Rhizobium > Rhizobium pisi. The sequence continues at coordinate 122,353 of NZ_RJJT01000015.1, read as the reverse complement.
GAATCAATCACCGCGCCGACGCGCGGTGGCTGGATTCCTGTGACAAGCACAGGAATGAGGGAGGAACGAGGTTGCGCCGTCATGCCCGCCGCCTCTATCTTCACGTCGAATGGCAGGTCGTTCGCAACCTCGAACCTGCCATCCCAAACCCCAGCCTCTCCTGGCTGCAATACCAGAGGCAATATCCCCCGGCTTTCCCGCACCAGGTAAAGCCCATCACGCCGCAGATCGAACACCACCCCCCCCGCGGTCATTCGCCCGGGTTCACCGCCGGCGGCGAAAGCAAGAACGCGCTCCATCTGCGCCCTCCCCGGCGCAAACGGCTGCCCGCCGAAGACAGCCGCCAGACGGCCGAGTGCATAATCGACGAGTGCGCGATCCTCACTCAGGCCTTCAGGCATCACGTGCCCAAGCAGGCCGCCGTGAAGCCGGAAATGCCGATCCAGCCATTCGCCCCCCCGGGACGAAAGAGCCAGCCGCTCTTCCCAGGTCGGGCGAACATCCATCCCTGCCGCAAGGTCGGCGGAAAGCTGTCGGCGCATGCGCACGCGCTCGTACTTCGCATCCTCGTTGCTCGGGTCGTCGATCCACGGTACGCCGCGCTCTTCCAGGAAGGTGCGGATATCTGCTCGGGTAGAAAACAGAAGCGGTCGCAATATCCAGACGCGGCGATCGAAGTGGACCGCATCGGCAATACCTGATGAAACCTGCTCCGTTCGCATCCCGCGCATCCGCAGTGTTTCATGCTGGTCGTCGAAGGTATGGCCGGTGACGATGAGATTGGCGCCGAGCGCTTCCGCTGCCTCGGCCAAAAGGCTGTAGCGGGCCTCCCGGGCGGCCGCCATGATGCCGGTTTTCGGCTTGTCGCCCTGCCAGATCGCGACAGTATGGGGGATGCCGAGCGATGCGCAGAGGGCAGCGACCTCACGCGCCTCGTCTGCGGAGCCGGCGCGCAGCGCGTGGTCGACGGTTGCGGCGCAAAGGGAAATCTTGAGGTGGGGTGCGGCCTTCACGGCTTCGTCGAGGAGAAGAAGCAGGCCGATGGAATCGCTGCCGCCCGATACCGCGACGAGAATGCGCGCTGGGCATTGGAGCGAGAGGAGAAACTGGCGAATCGCCAGTCGAGGCGATGACGTGCCTTCGGCGGACATGCCGGCAGGCCTAGCAGGCGAGGCGTTTCTGTTCGCTCGCAACCTTGGTTATGACGGCGCGTGAGGCCTTCGGATAACGCTTCGAGACTTCGCGCAGCGTCGCGCAGGCCGTCTCGGTATTGTCGAGGGCAGCAAGCGACATGCCGAGCTTCAGCAGCATTTCCGGCGCCTTCTCCGATGTGCTGTATTTCTGATGCGCATTGAGGAAGGTCTTTGCCGCCTCATTGTACTTGCCCTGCGAATAGAGCGCTTCGCCGAGCCAGAAATTGGCGTCCGCCGCCCGCGCGCTGCTCGGGTAACGGGTGATGTACTGCGTGAATTCCTGCTCGGCCGTGCCGTAGTCGCCGGAAAGCACATGACCGTAGGCGGACTTGTACTGATCGGCCTCGCTGCCGAGCGAAGCGGTCTGTTGCGGCGTTCCGCTATTGGCATCAGGAATCGGCCCGGAGCCGATTGTGGCATTGTCGTCGACGGATCCACCGATCGGATTGCCATTTTTGTCGAATTCGATCGAGCCAAGCTCCTTCGGCGGCTGGCCGAGGCCGTTATTGTCCGGCACCTTGGTGGAGGGAGCCGTTTCGGCTCCCTGTGGTGCTTGGATCACCTTGGCGATGTCGTCGCTGCCGGAGGCTGCCGGAGCGGGATCGGTTTCGCTTTTCTTGACGGGTGCCTTGGCCGCACCGCCGCCGGTGCCTGTCTTTTCGAGCTGCTGGAAGCGGAATTCATTGTCTTCCTGCTGCTTGCGGATCGTCTCCTGCATCTGGAGAAGCTGAAAGCTCATCTCCTCGATCCGGCCGTTCAGCTGCCGCATCTGGTCCTCGAGCTGCTGTACGCGGACCTCCGCATCGCCGCTCTGCACCTTGACAACAGGCGGCGCCGACTGATTTTCCGCCGGCCGCCCGCCGAGATGCAGCCCGAAGAACGAAGCGGAATAGGCCGCCCTTTCGCTCCCGGTCACAGCCGCGAGGCACAGCATGCCTGCCACGACAAGTTTCTTCATATGTATCGTCCTGTCCCAGTGATTCTTCGCGCCTCGATGGCACGAACAGGAGATTTTTCCAATTGCTGTCAAAAAGCAACGGAGTCTGGCCAAAGTGTGGTCAAAAAGAAAAGGCGGCCCCGCGGGACCGCCTTTGAAAAACCGGGCATTGCCTGGAGATTACGAGCCGGCGCCGCCGAGTACGGTGACTGCGCGGCGGTTCTGCGACCAGCAGGAAATATCGTCGCAGACGGCGACCGGACGTTCCTTGCCGTAGGAAATCGTCTTCATGCGCTGTGCGGGAACGCCGCGCGAAGCAAGGTAATCCTTGGCGGCAGAAGCACGGCGGGCGCCGAGCGCCAGGTTGTATTCGCGGGTACCGCGTTCGTCGGCGTGGCCTTCGACGGTGATCTGGTAGTTCGGATAGCGGGCGAGCCACTGAGCCTGACGGTCGAGCGTCTGGGAGGCATCGGCGCGGATCGACGAGGAGTCGGTATCGAAGAAGATGCGGTCGCCGACATTGACCGTGAAGTCCTGGGCCGAGCCCGGCGTTGCTGCACCGGCGCCGAGGCCCATATCGCCGGCGCTGTTCGGCATGCCGCCGTTCTTCTTTGCGCAGCTTGCAAGCGCGAGACCGGCGACAAGCGCGATCATGACAGGGTTGCGGGCGAAATTCTGCATGCGGCTCATTGCCGGGGTGTGAATTCGGCTCATGGCCGGGTCTCCTTGCGATTTCAGGGTTTCCGGACAGTAACCGCACTCGGTTAACCGCCCCTCAAAGATTATGGTTAACAATTTACTGATTTGTCCCGTAGCCGCCCGGTTTTCATGATTCTGGGGCGACATAAAGGCATTGCCGCGCCTGCTACTCCAGAAGCGGTGACCAGGCCGGGTCGGAACCGTAGCTCGGCGTCTTGACGAGCTGTTCATTGTAACCGGTCAGATCAATCGAATAGAGCTGCGGACCGCCCGCCCCCGCTGCCTGGCGGAAGAACATCAGCACGCGGCCATTCGGCGCCCAGGTCGGACCCTCGTTGTGGAAGCCGGTCGTCAGGATGCGCTCGCCCGAACCATCCGGCTTCATCACGCCGATCGAGAACTTGCCGCCGGCCTGCTTGGTGAAGGCGATCAGATCGCCGCGCGGCGACCAGACCGGCGTCGAATAGGAGCCGTCGCCGAAGGAAATGCGGGTCTGGCCCGAGCCGTCGGCATTCATCACATAGATCTGCGGCTTTCCACCACGGTCGCTTTCGAAGCTGACACGCGCGCCGTCAGGCGAATAGGAAGGCGAAGTGTCGATCGCAGCCGTCGAAGTCAGCCGCGTCGTCGTGCGCGAACGCAGGTCCATCGTGTAGATGTTGGAATTGCCTTCCTGCTGCAAGCTCATGATCACCTTCTGGCCATCAGGAGAAAAGCGCGGCGAGAAGGTCATGCCCGGGAAGTTGCCGACGACTTCGCGCTGCCCGGTTTCGAGCTGCAGCAGATAGACGCGCGGCTGCTGGTTGGCAAAGGACATGTAGGTGACTTCCTGCCGGCTCGGCGAGAAGCGCGGCGTCAGCACGAGATCGCTGCCGTCCGTCAGCATCCGGATATTGAAACCGTCCTGATCCATGATCGCCAGCTGACGCTTGCGCTGCTGCTTGGTGCCGGATTCGGAAACGAAGACGACACGGGTATCGAAATAGCCCTCTTCACCAGTGATCTGCTTGTAGATCGCGTCGGCGATGATGTGAGCGACGCGGCGCCAGTTCTCCGGCTGCGTATAGAATTGCTGACCGGTCATCTGCTGGCCGGCGAAGGGATCCCAGAGACGGAATTCGGCGCGAAGACGGCCATCGGCCTCCTGCGTCACGCGACCGGTGACCAACGCCTGTGCGTTGATGACCTTCCAGTCCTCGAAGCGCGGCGCGGCATCCGGATTGGAGATCTTCTCAATGAAGGCGCTCTTGTTAATCGGCGCGAAAAGGCCGGAGCGCTGCAGGTCGGCGGCGATCACCTGCGAAACCTGCGCGCCCATATCGCCCTGCAGGAAGTCGGTTACCGCAATAGGCAGCGGCTGAATATTGCCCTTCCGAAGATCGAGGGTGAGTACCGCGTTTGCCGGAGTCGTAAACGCTGCGACCCCAATCAGGCCTGCAATGACCATTAGAGCGCGGATGAGGGAACACTTGACCATATCAAAACAAGCCTTTCAGCACTTCATCGGTTCAATTGGCTGGCGTCGAAGTTCAAAATAACTTCCTTCCAAGCATCGTATTTGTCTTTTGGGAGCATCGTGTAAGGCGCTAGATTCCCAAGCTGCTCGCATCGAAGTTGAGAACGACCTCACTCCAAGCGTCATATTTGTCCATCGGAAGGGTCGAGGAAAAAGAAGGCGCGGATTTCATCACGGCGCGGTAAGCAGCGCTTTCCAGCGCACGGCGCGTAGAGTCACTGCTGCTTCCGCCAGACGATTCCACATCCGGCTGACCAATAATGCTACCGTCTTTACCCAGCTTGAAATGCACCGTAATCACCAGGCCGGACAGCCCTTCCATTCCGGGCGTGACCAGCCAATTGCTCTCGATCAAGCTGCGCATAGCATCTTCTTCGCTCTGGCTGAGTTTCGAGCCACCATTGCTCTTCTTCGCACCGAGCGATGCCTCTTGCGTCGAGCGCTTGGCTCCGCCAGCGGAAGGATCGGTCTTGTTCAGCAAGGCTGAAATCTGGTCGGCATTGAAGTCGCTCTTCATCGACGAGGCTGATTTCGCGACTTCCTGCTTCTTGTCGGCCTTTTTCTTGTCCGTCGGTTTTTCGGCAGCCTTCGGCTCGTCCGGTGTCTTTTCCGGCGGCTTTTCGGCGGGCTTCTGCGGCTCCGGCGGCTTTACCTGCGGCTTGACGACCGGCGTCGGCACCTTGTCCGGCAACGCTTCCGCATCCGGCTTCGGCGGCTCTTCAGGCTTGGCCTGTTCTTCCGGCGGTTTCTCTTCCGGCTTCGGCGGCGTTACCTCGACCGGCTTCGGCGGCGGAATTGAAGCAACTTCCTTCGGCTGCTCGACCTCGGTCTCTTCCTTACTGACTTCCTTGACGTCGTTCGGCTTGGGATCGACCTGCGGCAGCGGCTTTTCGGTTGAATTCGCCGCGGCGGCTTCGCTATTGCTCGGCTTGGCGTTCGGGACCGGCGGCGTCTTCAGATCGGCATTGTTGTCGCCGGCATTCTCCGCCGGCTGAGCGATCGGCGGGCGCGTCGTCGGTACGGGCGCGGAAGTCTCCTTCTTCGGAGCCTTCTTGTCGCCCTGCTGCATCTGGGTAATGGATTCCACCGGCACGAGATCGACCGGCATCGCCTCGAAATCCTCCACCTTGAAGGATTCCGGGGCGCTGAGCGACACCATCGCCCAGGTAAGCACCAGGCAGTGCAGAACAGCAGATGTGACGACACTGGCCTTCATTTTGAGCGCTATTGGTCCTTCTTCTGCTGCGTCACGAGGCCGATGTTCTTGAAGCCGGCCCCCTGGATGCGAGCCATGACGTCGGCGATGACGCCATAGGGCGCCGTCGCGTCGCCACGCACGAAGATGCGTTCGTTATAACCGGTGGTCGCGATCGCCTCGAGCTTTGCAGCAATCTCTTCGGCCGGGATCGGCGTTTCCTGCAGATAGACTTCGCCGCTGTTCTTGACCGAGATCGTGATCGGCTGCGTCTCGGAATTCAGCGCCTTGGCCTGCGTTTCCGGCAGGTCGATCGGCACGCCGACGGTCATCATCGGTGCCGCGACCATGAAGATGATCAAAAGCACGAGCATGACGTCGACGAGCGGCGTCACGTTGATTTCGGAAATCACGGCCCTGTTGCGACCGCCACGACGGCGGCGTCCGCCACCTCCGCCATTGCCTCCTACAGCCATACCCATGGTCGTCGCTCCGTCGGTTACTGCGCAGCCTGGCGCGGCTGCAACTTCTCATCGATCTGGCGCGAAAGAATGGCGGAGAATTCGTCCGCAAAACCTTCCATGCGCGCCGAGAGCTTGCCGGCGTCGGCGGAGAACTTGTTGTAGGCAATAACGGCCGGGATAGCGGCGACCAGACCGATGGCGGTTGCAAGAAGCGCTTCGGCGATACCGGGCGCCACGACCGCAAGGTTGGTGGACTTCGACCCGGCAATTGCCTGGAACGAGGTCATGATACCGACGACCGTGCCGAAAAGGCCGATGAACGGACCGGCCGAACCGATGGTTGCGAGCGATCCGAGGCGGGCGCCGAGAAATTCGGTTTCACGGGCGAGCGTCACGTCCATCGCCCGGTCGATACGCATCTGCAGGCCGATCGGCGAGCGGGCGCCGCGTTCGAACGACTTCTTCCACTCGCGCATGGCGGCGACGAAGATCGACGCCAGACCCGTATTGTTGCGTTCCGACAGCGAGCGGTAGAGTTCTTCCAGCGACTGGCCCGACCAGAAAACCTGCTCGAACTTGTCGAACTGGCGCCGTGCGCGGCCATAGGCCAGGTATTTGTCAATGACGATCGCCCACGTCCATACCGAGGCTGCGATGAGCCCGAGCATGACGAGCTTGACGACGATGCCGGCCTGCATGAATAGCGACCAGAGGCTGACGTCCGTCGTGGCTGCTGCCAATCCTACTTGTTCCATTGATTCAAAATCCCCGAATCCAAACGCCCGGTGCAGGACCGGGCGGCACAAAGTGATCTCGCAAGAAGTGTCTGGCGGCCGCTGCCCAAAGCCCTGGTCAAGCTTCCAAGCTCTTCTTCCGCCTTCTTGCCGTCAAATTTGGTCAAAGGAAGGCGTGCACCGCACAAACTCCGACTTTCCCAGTAAGACACTATTATGGTTAATAGATCGTTAGTGCCGGACTGTGACAGTAAGCCTGGGTTCGGGAGAATTTGTTCCATGGATTACTTGACCGGAGCAAAGTCCGGCCGCCGAAGAGCGTCCATCCTGCGGCGCGCGAATTCCTTCACATAAAACTCAAGTTTTGACAAGCGCGTCGCTACGGATTTCAGGCGATTCGGATTACAGCGGTTTGCTGCCTTCCAGGAATTTGATCGCCAGCGTTTCCGGCAGCCGTCTCGGCCGTCCCTTGGCGTTGATGACGGCGATAATCACCTTGGCGGCGATCAGCAGCGTCTCGCCCGAACGAATCTGCTGGTTGAGCACCATCTTGGCGCCGCCGGCTTTTTCCGTGTGCGTCAGGATAGTCAGCACGTCGTCCATCCGCGCCGGGCTCTTGAAGTCGATCTCCATGCGGTGGACGACGAAAACCAGCCCTTCCTCGTCGGCGCCGACAAGCTCACGCTGCTCGACGCCGAGACAGCGCAGATAATCGGTACGGCCGCGCTCGAGGAAATGCAGGTAGCGGGCGTGATAGACCAGGCCGGAGAAATCCGTATCTTCATAATAGACCCGCTGGACGAGGCGGTGTCCCGCCTCCGTCAGCTCTCCCGAAATGGAAAAAGGGCGTTCCGTCATAATTTTCTCCAAACTGAGGTGCCCTCTTTGGCGCAACGCTTCCCGTCAGGCAAGCGTTGAATGATTGTCATAATTCCTAACTATTCCCGATAATAAGCGACCGATCAGGAGACGATGCGATGAAGATTGCGGTTATGGGCGGAGACGGTTTCATTGGTTGGCCCACCTCGCTCCACCTTTCCGATGCCGGTCACGACATCCATATCCTCGACAATCTCTCGCGCCGCTGGATCGACACCGAACTTGGCGTTCAGTCGCTGACGCCGATGGATTCGATCCAGGAGCGCGCCCGCATCTGGCATGCGGAAACCGGACGCCGCATCCACTTCAATCTGATCGATCTCGCCAAGGATTATGAACTCCTGAAGAAGTGGCTTGCCGAAAACCGCCCCGATGCCGTCATCCATTTCGCCGAACAGCGCGCCGCGCCCTATTCGATGAAGAGCGACCGCCACAAGAACTACACTGTGAACAACAATGTCAGCGCCACGCATAACCTCCTGAACGCGCTGACCGAACTCAATCTCGACGCCCACCTCATCCATCTCGGCACCATGGGCGTCTATGGTTACTCGACCGTCGGCGCCGCCATTCCCGAAGGTTATCTGCCCGTCGGCATCGAAACCGCGGGCGGCGAGACGGTCAGCCAGGAGATCCTCTACCCATCCAATCCGGGCTCGATCTACCATATGACCAAGTGCCTGGATCAGCTTCTCTTTCAGTTCTATGCAAAGAACGATGGGCTCAGGATCACCGATCTGCACCAGGGTATCGTCTGGGGCACGCACACCGAGCAGACGCGCCGCCACGCGCAGCTCATCAACCGGTTCGACTATGATGGCGACTACGGCACGGTGCTGAATCGCTTCCTCATCCAGGCGGCAATCGGTTATCCTCTGACGGTACACGGAACCGGCGGCCAGACTCGCGCCTTCATCCACATCCAGGATTCGGTCCGCTGCATCGAGCTGGCGCTGGAGAACCCGCCTGCCCGCGGCGCGCGCGTCGAGATCTTCAATCAGATGACGGAAACCCACCGGGTGCGCGACCTCGCCGAGATGATCGCCAGGATGACCGGCTCCAAGATCGCCTGGCTGCCCAACCCGCGCAAGGAAGCCGCCGAGAACGAACTGATCGTCAGGAACGAAAAGTTCCGCGATCTCGGCCTCGCCCCGATCACCCTGGAAGCAGCCCTGCTCGACGAGATCGTCGATGTGGCGAAGAAATTCGCCTATCGCGTCGATCGCTCGCGCGTGCCGGCCGTTTCCGCCTGGACCAAGGACATCGCCGCGACGATCAATCACGATCCGGAAGGCAAGCGGCTGAAGTCCGTGTCGTGAGCGACATGCCGAGCGCCAGCGGCCGTTTTGCCTACGTCACGCTCGTGACCAATTCCGACTACGCCATGGGCGCAACCGCGCTTGCCCGTTCCCTGCGCCGAACCGGCACTGCGGCCGATATCGTCGTCCTTCACACCGGCGGAGTCGATACGGCTGCCCTCGCCCCTCTGAAAGAGCTGGACTGCCGCCTGATCGAGGTCGAGCATCTGCCGCTGTCCGATGTCTTCAACGATCGCCACGCTCGCGGCAGCCTCCATTCCGCGGCTCCTTTTACCAAAGGCCGCAAGCCGGATTTCCATTCGCCGCTCGACAATTTCTGCAAGCTCAGGCTCTGGCAGCTCGTTGACTACGAGCGTTGCGTCTTTATCGACGCCGACGCCCTCGTGCTGAAAAACATCGACAGGCTCTTTCTCTATCCGGAATTTTCCGCTGCTCCCAATGTCTACGAAAGCCTTGCCGACTTCCATCGCATGAATTCCGGCGTCTTCGTCGCAACACCGTCTGATGACACATTCCGGCGCATGCTTGAGAGGCTCGACAGGCCCAACGCCTTCTGGCGACGCACCGATCAGACGTTTCTCGAGGCTTTCTTCTCGGATTGGCACGGCCTGCCGGTCTATTTCAACATGCTGCAATATGTATGGTTCACCATGCCTGAGCTTTGGGACTGGAAGAGCATTTCGATCCTGCATTACCAGTATGAAAAACCGTGGGAAAAAGATCATCCCAAAGCAGCGCGGCTACAACCCTTGATCGATCTATGGCACCGTTTCCATGATGATGGCGAGGTGCCCGAGATCGCGGCGCTGGCCAATCCGGAAGGGACGGCATGAAAGTATTGGTGTCTGGCGGAACGGGCCTCGTCGGCCGGTATGTCGTCGAGGAGCTGCTGGCCGCCGGATACCAGGTGATCGTCGGCGGACGCCGGGCGCCGCTGCCCCGCCTCTTCTCCCGCCCGGTGGAATTCGCGGCACTTTCGCTTGATCCCGACAAGGATCAGATCGACATCTTCGACGACGCCTATTTCTTCGTCCACGCCGCCTTCAGCCATGTCCCGGGCAAATATCGCGGCGGCGAAGGTGACGATCCCAAGACCTTCCACAGGTTGAACCTCGACGGCACCGTCCAGCTTTTCGAAGCCGCCAAACGCGCCGGCACACGCCGCTGCGTCTTCCTGTCCAGCCGTGCAGCCTACGGCGAGTATCCGCCGGGCACCGAGCTGGCTGAGACAATGCTGGCCGAGCCGGAAACGCTCTACGGCAGGGTGAAGCTCGACGCCGAACGCGCTCTTGTCGACCTCACAGCGCCCGGTTTTGCCGGCGCAAGCCTGAGAGCGACCGGCGTCTACGGCGATCTCTTTCCAAACAAATGGGACGGCCTGATCGCGGATTACCTCTCCGGCCGGCCGATTGCTGCCCGCGCGGGAACGGAGGTTCATGGCCGCGACCTCGCACGCGCGGCGCGGCTGATGCTGGAAACGGAAAGCACCCGCATTTCCGGCGAAGTCTTCAACGTCTCGGACATATCAGTAGACACGAAGGATATCCTTTCGCCCATTCAACGCGTGACGGGCTGTCGACACGCGCTGCCCGCCCCTGCCGACAAGGCGGCGCTCAATCCCATGAGCACGGCAAAAATCGACGCCCTCGGCTGGGTGCCCGGCGGGGCCACTCTGTTCGAGGAGACGATGCAGCGGCTGGCCGCCGCGCTGCAGCAATCCCCAGGACACAGGTCCACGCAAGGCTGACATTGCAGGATGCGCCCGAATTGCAATCGGGGGCCCGATTAAAATCGGGAGATTGTCCATGCAGGTCGCAACCACATCTGCTTCCATCATCTTGCGCGGGACGTCTTCGGCAGCGGGTACATCTGCCACGGGAAACGAGGCCGGCCGGGATGTGCTGAGGCTGCAGCGCACCAACCAGGCGCAGCAGCAGATTCGGCAGACCTTGGCGAACTCGGGGGACGAAGCCAAGGCGAAGGCGCAACGCAAGCTCGAAGAGGCAAAGCAGGAGTTGGAGATGCTGAAGAGCTCCAACATGCCTCCGGAGGTGGTCGCGCGCCTGGCCTCCGAATTGGCCCGCAAGGTCGGCACCGCCGCGTCAGAATTCGCATCGTCGGTCGCCACCGGCAGCCCGGCAACCGCCGTTCCGGCGAATACAACCGTGGATCTGGCGGCTGCAGCGACGAGCAGCACCGATGCTGCGCTGACGGATACCGCGGGAGATACCGGCGCCCCGGAGCCGACCGACGCCGCTGAGGCTCGCAAGGCCTATGAGAGCGTCGCCGAGGACACTCCTAAATTTTCAGGCATTTCCGCCGATGATCGCGAGGCGATGGAAGGGTTCAAGAGCGCCGTGCGCGAACTCAAGCAACTCCTCGAAAAGGCGATGCGCGAACTGCGCCAGCAGGCCAAGTCCAATCCCGTCCCCGACATGGCAGGTTTCTCCGTCGCCACAACGACGATACCGACAAGCATCGTCGTCTGACGACCCGCGGGCGAGGCGTGAAACGGGCGCAGCGCTGTCGCACCCGGCATTGCATCGGCCATCCAGCCGTCTATGCTCGGTCGAACTTTCCCATACCCGGCAGATCCAATGACCGCTAGAGAATTGAAAGCGCAGTTGCGCAACGAACGGCTGTCGGCACGCGACGCCATCCCCGCCGAGGAGCGCGCCGCGAAAAGCCGTGCAATGGCCGATCACGCCGGCGAGGCGGTTGGTTTTGCGCCGGGCACGATCGTCTCGGGCTTCCTGCCGATCCGCTCGGAAGCCGATCTCAGGCCGCTGATGGCGCGTTTTGCGGCGCGTGGCGCGCGGCTCTGCGTGCCGGCGATCCTCGACCGGCAAACCATTGTCTTTCGTGAATTGGCCGAAGGCGCGCCGCTTGTTGCGACCGGTTTCGGCACGGTCGGACCCGCCGAGGACGCCGCCATTCTCGATCCCGAGATCATGCTGGTGCCGCTTTCGGCCTTCGACATTCGCGGCCATCGCATCGGCTACGGCGCCGGCCATTACGATCGCGCCATCAGCCGGCTCAGAGAGAAAGGGCTGCATCCGAAGCTGATCGGCATTGCATTCGACTGCCAGGAAGTGGCACATGTGCCTGATGAGCCGCATGACATAAGCCTGGATGCCATCCTGACAGAAAGCGGCCTTCGCTTTTTTGCCTCTTGGATTGGATAGGGAATGCGACTGCTTTTTTTGGGTGACATGGTCGGCAAGACGGGACGCACCGCGGTCTGGGACCGCCTTCCCGGGCTGATCTCCGACCTCAAGCTCGATTTCGTCGTCGTCAACGGCGAGAACGCCGCCGGCGGCTTCGGCATCACCGAGGACATCTTTCTGGAAACGATCAATGCCGGCGCCGATGTGGTGACGACAGGCAATCACGTCTGGGATCAGAAGGAAGCCGTCGCTTTTGCCGGACGGCACGATCAATTCCTGCGGCCGGCCAATTATCCGCAGGGCACGCCCGGCCGCGGCTCCGGACTTTTCTATGCCAGGAACGGCGCGCGCGTGCTCGTCGCCAATGTCATGGGCCGGGTCTTCATGCATCCGGAACTCGACGATCCCTTCAAATCGGCGGAAGTGATCCTCGATGCCTGCCCGCTCAAAGAGCAGGCTGATGCGATCATCTTCGACTTCCATGCGGAGGCGACCAGCGAAAAGCAGTGCTTCGGCCATTTCGTCGACGGCCGCGCCAGCTTCGTCGTCGGCACCCATACGCATGTGCCGACGGCCGACGCGCAGATCCTGAACGGCGGCACGGCCTATATGTCGGATGCCGGCATGTGCGGCGATTACGACTCCTCGCTCGGCATGGACAAGGAGGAGCCCCTCAACCGCTTCATCTCCAAGATGCCGAAGGGCCGCATGGAAGCGGCGAACGGCCCCGCGACGATCTGCGGCGTCGGCGTGGAGATTTCCGATGCGACGGGATTGGCCGAAAAGATCGCGCCGCTCCGGCTCGGGCCGCGCCTGGCCGAGACCGTGCCGGAGTTCTGGCGGTAGGCCATCGCGCAGATCAACACGCGATTGTGAGCATCCTCCTCTGGACCGCTGCGACCTCATGCCGCATCCTCACGCCGCCAATTCCAAGTGATCGAGCGTCCTTGGCGCGCCGTTAGGACGCGCGGCGCTCTCAGTAATGCGCCGGAGGGGTGGCATGACGCCGCGATATCTTGTCCTCGCTCTCGCATGCCTTGCAGCCTTCGCCGCGCCGGTTCCCGCCGCGGCACAGGAACAGCGAACGCCCGTCAGCCAGTGCCAGGCGATCGCGCAAAATCTCCCCAGAGCGACCTTCGCAAGCTTTTCCGGGGCGCCGACGCTGATGCCTGCCGTCTCCGAGGGCGAAGACGTCAAGCTCACCTTCCTCGGCCATTCCACCTTCGAGATCGATACACCCGCCGGCATCGTCATCGCGACAGACTATAACGGCTGGTACAGGCCGGCGACGACACCCGATGTCGTGACCATGAACAAGGCGCACCCGACCCACTTCACCCTGACGCCCGATCCCGGCATCAAGCATGTGCTCCATGGATGGAGCGATGTTCCGGGCGAAAAGGCCAACGTCAATCTGGTCGTCGGCGATGCCCATATCCGCAACGTCACGACCGATATCCGCTTCAGCTATGGCCTCGGCGGCTCGCAGGAAAACGGCAATTCCATTTTCATTTTCGAGATCGCCGGCCTCTGCATCGGCCATCTCGGCCATCTGCATTACGAGCTGACGGATTCGCACTACACCGAGATCGGTCGCCTCGATGTCGTCATGGTGCCGGTCGACGGCGGCCTCACCATGGGCGCCGACAGCATGAGCCGCGTCATCAAGCGGCTGCGTTCATCGCTGATCCTGCCGATGCACCGCCGCGGTCCGCCGGTCGAGGCCTTTCTCGCCATGTTCGGCAAGGATTTCGATGTCGCCTACGCTCCCGACGACAGCATCACCGTCTCCATGCGCACACTGCCGAAGAAGCCGCTGATCTACGTCCTGAAGGGTGTGCGATAAATAGGCCCGGCGGTTTCCCTTCTCCTGCGCGCGCGTCCTTTTAGACGCGCAAAGGACGCTGTAGCACTTTGAATTGCTGCATAATTTTATCCTTAAATCGATTCCGATTTATGGAATTATGCAGGAGCCTTGCGCATCAGGCGAATTGCAGATGACGCTTGATGCCCACATCCGGCATCTTGTCGTCGTCGAGATTGGCCTTGGCGATCTCCCAGCCGAACTTCAGCGTATTGCCCGTGGAAACCCAGATCTCGGCATCGTCGACATGCAGGGAAAGCATGGTGAGCTTGGGATCCTTCTTGCCGCCGTCGTACCAGGCGGCCACCATCGAACTCCAGAATTCTTCGATCTTTGCAGGATCGGGACGCACGTCGATCACGCCGGCAAGGCAGGCGTGATAATCATGATCCTTGCCGACGACGCAGAAATGCGCGCGGCTGCCGGGCTTGATGGCGCGCACAATATCGGCATCGGTCTTGGTGTAGAACCAGATCGTGTTGGTGGTAGGATCGGCATGCGGCGCCATCGGCTGCATGTGCATGTCCAGGCCGGAAACGCCGAGCATGCCGGCATGAACATTGTTGACCTGATCCCAAAGCTGACGTGCTGGTTGTTCCCGCGCCTCGCTGAGACTTGCCATGACCGTTCCTTTCCGTTGGAGGGAGTTCGGTTGAAACGCCATCCCACTGCCTTTGTTCCCCGCAGAGGCAGCGGGCGACGTTGTCTTTTCAGCCTGCGAGAATATGCGATAGTGCGCCTGACCAAGAAGGGATCACCATGCGCACAAAACATTCGATTCTGGCTTTGATTTTTTGCACTGCCTTTGCGCCGATAGTCCTTGCGGCCGAAAAGACCTTCAAGCCCGACGAGAATGGTCAAGTCGTCTTCGTCACGCCCACAAGGAATATCGGCTGTGTCTATACGCCAAAGGGCGGCGTCGAAATGTATGTTCCCGAAGATGGTGGTCCGGAGCTTGCCTGCGAGCGCAAAGAGCCGGTCTGGACCCGCCTCATCCTGTCGGCGAGCGGCAAGGCCGATATCTTCAAGATGGTCGGCGATACCGCCTGCTGCAGCGAGGAACATATCCTTAACTATGGCGACAGCTGGAGCGGTGGGCCCTATTCCTGTACCTCCGGCACGGAGGGGCTGCGCTGCCGACGCCGAGACGGACATGGTTTCTTTGCCAGCCGCAAGCGATTGACGGTTGACTGAAACGGGCGGCAGGCCCGCGCATCGTGCGGCAAATCCACCGCTTTTTCCTTGAACGGGTGCCGTTTCGCTCTTATAAGGCGGCCCATTCCGAACAATGAGACGTGCACAGGGGTGCCATGGCTGGCCATTCACAGTTTAAAAACATCATGCACCGCAAAGGCCGTCAGGATGCCGTGCGGTCGAAAATGTTCTCGAAGCTTGCGCGCGAAATCACCGTTGCCGCCAAGGCCGGCCTGCCCGACCCGACGATGAACGCCCGTCTTCGCCTGGCGATCCAGAACGCCAAAGCCCAGTCCATGCCGAAGGACAATATCGACCGCGCCATCAAGAAGGCAGCCGGCGCCGACGGCGAAAACTACGACGAAGTCCGCTACGAAGGCTACGGCCCGGGCGGCACGGCAATCATCGTCGAGGCCCTGACCGACAACCGCAACCGCACCGCCTCCAACGTCCGCTCGATCTTCACCAAGGCCGGCGGCGCTCTCGGCGAAACCGGTTCCGTATCCTTCTCTTTCGACCATCTCGGCGAAATCACCTACAAGCTTTCCGTCGGCGACGCCGACAAGGTGATGGAAGCCGCGATCGAAGCCGGCGCCGATGACGTCGAGACCGATGAGGACGGCCACTACATCACCTGCGGCTTCGAAGCTCTCGGCGAAGTGTCGAAAGCCCTGGAATCTAGCCTCGGCGAAGCCGAAACCGTCAAGGCCGTCTGGCGCGCCCAGAACAATGTGCCGGTAGACGAGGAAAAGGCCCAGTCGCTGATGAAGCTCATCGACTCTCTCGAAGACGATGACGACGTGCAGAACGTCTATTCCAACTTCGAAGTCTCGGAAGAGGTTCTGGCGAAACTCTCCGCCTGATTTCTTCAGACCATCGTCAGTGGAAAACCCGGCCGCGACGCCGGGTTTTTTGTTGTGGAAGGATGTATCTTCTGTCGGAGTGCCGGCCGCCAAACCCTACGCGGCAGCCCGCATGAAATTTCCGAGCCCCGCAAACAGTTCCACCGACCGCAGCCGCGTCTCGATGTCGTGGATCGGCATCGAGATGATCACCTCGTCGGCCTGCGTTTCCCCTAGAAACCCGGTCAGTTTAGCCTCCGCCGTCTTCGGCGATCCCACCACGGCATAACGCAACGTGTGTTCGACGTTCATCTTCTCCATCGGCGACCAGAAGTCCTCCATATCGGCCACCGGACGCGGGAACGGCCCGCGAACATTGCGGCGCAGATTGACGAACTGCTGCTGGGCGGAGGTGAAATGGTACCGCGCCTCTTCGTCGGTCGCCGCCACCGCGCCCATGACGCCGACCATCACGTAAGGCTTGTCGAGCGTCGCCGAGGGCTGGAAACGATCGCGGTAGATCGCGATGGCATCGAGCAGCATGTCGGGCGCAAAATGCGAGGCGAAGGCATAGGGAAGCCCGAGGATGCCGGCAAGCTGGGCGCTGTAGAGGCTGGAGCCGAGCAGCCAGATCGGGACATGCGAATTGTTGCCCGGCACAGCAAGGATTGCCTGGTTTTCGACCGGCTTGCCGAGAAGCTGCTGCAGTTCCACGACATCGTTCGGGAAGCTGTTTGCGCCGGCCTCGAGGTTGCGCCGCAGCGCCTGCGCCGTGCGCATGTCCGTTCCCGGCGCGCGCCCGAGACCGAGATCGATGCGGCCGGGGAAAAGCGCCTCCAGCGTGCCGAACTGCTCGGCGATGACGAGCGGCGAATGGTTGGGCAGCATGATGCCGCCGGAGCCGATGCGGATACGCTTGGTGGCGGCTCCGACATGGCCGATGACGACTGCCGTGGCGGCGCTGGCGATCCCCGGCATGCCGTGATGTTCGGCAAGCCAGAAACGTTTGTAGCCGAATTCCTCGGCCTTCTGAGCCATCCGCGCCGAACTCGCGAGAGATTGGATGACGGTGCTGCCTTCGGCAACGGGGGAAAGGTCGAGTATGGAGAAGGGAACCATGGGAAACCTGCCGGCAGTTGAAGGGTGTGGCTTATGTAGGTTCCCGCCCTCACCATTCCAAACCATGCACGCAAACAAAAAGGGCCGCGCGAACGCGACCCTTGCCTGGTGTTGGAAACAACGGACTACCGGTGACGGCGCAGCACATGCACCTCGGCACTCGGCGCGTGATGGCCGGGCGGCAGCGTGAAATTGCCGAGCTGGCGGTCCATCTGCAGTGCTTCCGTTGCCAGCCGGTGGATCGCCTCGGTCGTCTCCTCGACCATCGAGGCGTTCTGCTGCGTCATCGCATCGAGTTCGGCGACGGCGCTATTGATCTCACGCAGCGTACCGGCCTCCTCGCGGGTCGATTCCATGATCTCGTTGATCTGTCCGTTGATCGCCTCGACATGGGCGCCGATGCCGGTCAGGGCAATGCCCGCTTTTTCCACAAGCGCCACGCCGCTTTCGACCTCGTGCGTCGATTTCTGCAGCAGGCTGGAAATTTCCTTGGCCGCGCTCGAGGAGCGCTGGGCGAGCTCGCGCACTTCCATGGCGACGACGGCGAAACCCTTGCCCGATTCACCGGCGCGCGCCGCCTCGACCCCGGCATTGAGCGCCAGGAGGTTGGTCTGGAAGGCGATGTCGTCGATGACGGAGATGATCGTGTTGATCTGGCGCGAGGAGGCCTGGATAGCCTCCA
Source organism: Rhizobium pisi (assembly GCF_003938655.1). Taxonomy (GTDB): domain Bacteria; phylum Pseudomonadota; class Alphaproteobacteria; order Rhizobiales; family Rhizobiaceae; genus Rhizobium; species Rhizobium pisi. Next base: position 104,549 of record NZ_RJJT01000015.1, on the reverse strand, counting down.
TCGCCGCGATCGTCTCACGCATGATCTGCCCGGAGCCGGTCGTTTCCTTCTTGGCGTCGCGGGCAATGCGTTCGGCCTGCTCGGCCCGTTCGATCTGCCGGCGGACGGATTGGGTGATGGCGCTGATCGCATTCGCCGTCTCGGTGATCGAACCGGCCTGGCGCTCGGTGCGCGCGGCAAGCTCGTCGGCACCGGTGCGCATCTCCTCGGAGCCGGCGCGGACCGCCATCGAGTTGCCGCCGATCGCCGTCATGGTTTCGCTCAGCGTCGCCAGAGCCTCGTTGAAATTGACGCGCAGGCTTTCGAGCTCGTTCGGGAAGCGGGTGTCGATCTGATAGGCCAGATCGCCGTTCGCCAGATGATGCAGGCCCTCGTCGAGCGCCTCCACCACCTGCTGCAGCGACTTCGCCTCGGCCTCGCGCTCGGCCAAATTCTGCTGGCGGTCGTGCTCGGCCCGCAGGCGCGTCTCCTCGCTGGCCGCTTCGAGTTCGCGGCCTTCGATCAGCGATTGCCGGAAACGGGCGAGCGCATTCGCCATCGTGCCGATCTCGTCCTTGCGGTTCAGGCTGCCGATCTCGCCGTCAAGCTTGCCATCGGCGACATCACGGGTAACGCCCGCAAGACGCGCCAGCGGCGAAAACAGAAGATTGGTCACAAGCCCGGTCGCAACCGCCATGACGACGAGCACGCCGATGCCGATCATCGTCAGCAACATAGCGATCTCGATCGAACCAGCATTGAGTTCGCTCAGGAGCACGCTCTCGACCACGAGAAAGCGATCGCCGCGATAGTCGATGCCGCGGACATAGGCGCGGGCCGCGCCGTCCGCCCGGTTGAAATCGGCAACCGTCATCGCCGAACTGGCCAGTGCGTCCTTGATGAAGGTGAAAGGTGCCGTATCGAGCGTCGAAAGCTTGCCGCTTCCGTCAAGACCGACGGCGGATCCATCGGCGGAGACGATCGCCGCCCGCGCCGTGTTGCCCTGGACAATGCCCTTGGCAAGAATGCCGGCGACAATATCGTCTCGCACCTTGAAGAGGATGATGCCCTTGGCCGCTCCGAGCTTGACGATCGGCACGGCATAGAAGATCGCCGATTTGCCGCTGGCCACATCGACGCGGAGGCCGGAAAAGCCTGTCGGCGCAGCGTCATCGGTCGCCTTGGCGGTATTCTCGATTGCCTTGGCGAAAGCGATGCCCGCACCGGTCGCCTTCCAGGCATCCGACTTCAGGTTCTCGGCAAAGTCGTCGTCCTTCTTGTAGGAATAGAGGACAGTACCATCGAGATCGGCGATCAGCAGGTCGCTGAAGGCGGTATCCTCGAGGTCGCGGGCGACTTCGCCCTGCGTCTTTTCATGGTTCGAATAATAGAAGCCGCTCGGCCCTTCCGGCTTCATCAGCTTCTCGCGCTGGTCGGCCGGGTTCGGATTGCCCGATATGAAAACCTTCTTGAGCTCGGCGCGGGCATCCCCCGAGGTCTTCTCGATGGTTTTCCAGCCGCTCTTGAGGCTGGTGATCGACATCTGCAGCGCCTCGATGCGCGCGATCGAATTGGCCTGGTTTTCAAGCTGCGCCAGCTGATCCTGCAGCATGTCGCCGCGGAAGATCAGCACGCTTTCCTTGGCCTTCAGCGCCTGCTCGTCAGAGATGCGGCTGCTGGCGAAATAGGCGAGCACGTCGATGACTGCGATCGACAGCACGGTCATCAGGATGAATGTGGCAATAACCTTGAAGGACAGGGACTGAAATCTCTGAGCCATATGCAACGAACCCTTGTGAACGACGTCTGCCAGCCCGGCATGTGGCGCATGCCCGATCGACCGAGCTAGAATTCGGACATCTGTTTTAATTCGCAGTAAATGGTGCGCCTAAAACTCAGATGTTTTTGTTTTGTTCACATATCAATGGCAGTTATTTCGCAATCGCTATAGGTTGAACTATGCAAAATACGATTCGCATCATCGGCATCGATCCGGGTCTCCGCCGCACCGGCTGGGGAATCATCGACACGCTTGGCAATTCCCTGCGTTTCGTGGCATCGGGAACGGTGACCTCGGACGGCGACATGGACCTCGCCTCCCGCCTTTGCCAGCTGCATGATGGCCTGGCGGAAATCGTTCACAGCCACAAGCCTGATGAAGCCGCTGTCGAACAGACCTTCGTCAACAAGGATGCGGTCGCGACACTGAAGCTCGGCCAGGCCCGTGGCATCGCCATGCTGGTGCCGGCACGCGCTGGGCTGCCGGTATCCGAATATGCCCCTAACGCCGTGAAGAAGGCCGTCATCGGCGTCGGCCACGGCGAAAAGCAGCAGATCCACATGATGTTGAAGATCCTGATGCCCAAGGTCGAATTCAAGGGCAACGACGCCGCCGACGCCCTGGCGATCGCCATCTGCCATGCCCATAATCGCGGCAGCAACCGGATGCGCCAGGCGCTTGCGGGGTAACGCGTTCTTGACTTGTTCTTATTTGCTGATAAGTAATACCTCGGAGGTATTACCATGCGTGTGACCGAAAAAGGCCAGGTGACCATTCCCAAGGATATCCGGGATCGTTTGAAGATCGGCCCCGGGTCGGAAGTGGATTTCGTTGCCGATGAAAAGGGGGCTCGCCTTGTGGTTCTATCCAAGGCCGAGCCGTCGCCGGACGATTTTGAATCCTGGCTCGGCAGCATGAGCGGTACTCTCGACACCGGCGGCATGACGACGGACGAATTCATGGAATGGCTGAGGGGGCCGCGCGATGACCTCGGTCCTCATTGATACGAACATTTTCATCGATATCTTCGGTCCGGAGAACCGTTTTCGAGAGTGGTCCGCACGGACCTTGAGCGCGCTGCGGCCGGATTCACAATTTATCATGACACCCGTCGTCTGGGCGGAGTTGGCAAGCATGACACCACGCGAGGAAACCCTTGCATTTCTCCTGTCACGGTTAAACCTGATACGCGAGGCTTTGCCTTTTTCCGCCGCTTATCGCGCAGGCATGGCGCATGCGCAGTACCGAAGAGGCGGCGGATTGCGAGAACGCACCCTGCCGGACTTCTTCATCGGCGCGCATGCCCTCATTCGATCGCACCGCCTTCTGACGCGCGATGACACGCGCTACCGCTCTTATTTCCCGGAGCTGGACATAATTTCTCCCGAAACGCACCCCTGAGAGACCACGACCCATGATCGGCAAGCTGAAAGGCACCATAGATGAGATCGGCGAAGACTATGTGCTCGTCGATGTGCACGGCGTCTGCTACGTCGCCTATTGCTCGGCCCGTACGCTCTCCAAGCTCGGCTCGGTCGGCGAGGCCTGCGTGCTCTTCATCGAGACCTATGTGCGTGAGGATCAACTGAAGCTCTTCGGCTTCACGAGCGCATTGGAGCGGGAATGGTTCAACATGCTCCAGAGCGTCCAGGGCGTCGGCGCCAAGGTGGCGCTTGCCGTACTCTCGACGTTGACGCCGGGCGAACTCGCCAATGCGATCGCCCTGCAGGACCGCGCCGCGGTCTCCCGCGCGCCGGGCGTCGGTCCGAAAGTGGCAATGCGGCTCGTCACGGAGCTCAAGAACCGGGCGCCGGCCTTTGCTGGAGAGGCGATCAATATCGCTCTCAAACAGGAACTCGGTGAAGGTGTCGCCGCCGCACCGGTTGCCGATGCGGTTTCGGCGCTCACCAACCTCGGCTATTCCCGCGACCAGGCGGCGAACGCGGTTGCCGCAGCCATGAAGACGGCAGGAGAAGGCGCCGACAGCGCCAAACTGATCCGGCTGGGCCTAAAGGAACTGGCGCGGTGAAAAGTCGGAAAACCGATGATGGGATGTCGAGACGGCCGTCTTTTGGTGTATTGGTGTGACAGGTTTGAAAACGGAATGAGAGCATGAGCGAACCCGCCCGCCTGATATCGCCGGAAAAGCGGGGCGAAGATCTCGACATCACCCTGCGCCCGCAATCGCTGGACGAATTCACCGGCCAGGCAGAGGCGCGCGCCAATCTCAAGGTCTTCATCGAGGCGGCGAAGAACCGCGGCGAGGCGCTCGACCATGTGCTCTTCGTCGGTCCGCCCGGCCTCGGCAAAACGACGCTGGCGCAGATCATGGCGAAGGAACTCGGCGTCAACTTCCGCTCGACGTCGGGCCCCGTGATCGCCAAGGCCGGCGATCTCGCCGCGCTGCTCACCAATCTCGAAGAGCGCGACGTGCTCTTCATCGACGAGATTCACCGCCTCAATCCCGCCGTCGAGGAAATCCTCTATCCCGCCATGGAGGATTTCCAGCTCGACCTCATTATCGGCGAAGGCCCTGCGGCGCGCTCAGTGAAGATCGATCTGTCGAAATTCACGCTGGTTGCGGCCACCACCCGTCTCGGCTTGCTGACGACGCCACTGCGCGACCGCTTCGGCATCCCGGTGCGGCTCAGCTTCTACACCGTCGAGGAGCTGGAACTGATCGTGCGCCGCGGCGCGCGGCTGATGAATCTGCCGATAACCGAAGAGGGTGCGCGCGAAATCGCAAGACGCGCCCGCGGCACCCCCCGCATCGCCGGACGGCTACTGCGGCGCGTGCGTGACTTCGCCGAGGTGGCAAGGGCCGAAGCCGTCACCCGCGAGATCGCCGACGAGGCGCTGACCCGGCTGCTGGTCGACAATGTCGGTTTCGACCAGCTCGACAAGCGCTACCTCAACATGATTGCCGTCAATTTCGGCGGCGGCCCGGTCGGCATCGAAACCATCGCTGCCGGCCTTTCCGAGCCGCGCGACGCGATCGAGGACATCATCGAGCCCTATATGATTCAGCAGGGTTTCATTCAGCGTACGCCACGCGGCCGCGTTCTGACCGCAATCGCGTGGAAACATCTGGGAATGCAGCCGCCCAAGGATCTGGAGGCGGCGCAGTTCCGGCTGTTCCAGGAGGACGACTGAGTGATCACCCGCCGCGGATTTTTCAAAGTTCTCGGCGGCAGCGTGGCGGGCGTCATGTCGCTCGGCGGCTACGCCTTTGCTTATGAACCCCTCGCGCGGCTTAGCATTACCCGCTACCGGTTGACGCCGCCGGGATGGACGCCGGGGCTCAAGCTCCGCGTCGTCGCGCTCGCCGATCTCCATGCTTGCGAACCCTGGATGTCGGCAAGCCGCATTGCCGCGATCTGCCGCAGGGCGAACGAGCTCGAGGGCGACGTGACCGTCCTGCTCGGCGACTATGCCGCCGGCATGAACATGGTGACGCAATACGTGCATTCGAGCCAATGGTCCAAGGCGCTATCCACCTTGCACGCTCCTCTCGGCGTCCATGCGATCATGGGAAATCACGATTGGTGGGAGGACAGAACCGCCCAGAAGAACGGCGGGATGGAAACCTTCGGACACCGTGCCCTCGCCGATGTCGGCATCCCCGTCTACAGCAACCGCGCCGTTCGGCTCGAAAAGGACGGACACGGCTTCTGGCTCGCGGGCCTTGAAGATCAGTTGGCGCTACTGCCCGGCAGGAAATGGGGCCGCACGCAGATTCTCGGCCTTGACGATCTCGATGGAACAATGGCTCAGGTCACCGACGATGCACCCGTCATCCTGCTCGCCCACGAGCCCGATATCTTTCCACGCGTGCCCGAGCGGGTCTCGCTGACGCTATCGGGCCACACCCATGGCGGGCAGATCCGCTTCCTCGGCCGTTCGCCGATCGTGCCCTCGCGCTACGGCAATCGCTACGCCTATGGCCACATTGTCGAAGAGGGGCGTAATATCATTGTATCAGGCGGCCTCGGCTGCTCCATTGCGCCGGTCCGCTTCGGCGTGCCGCCGGAAATCGTCGTGATCGATCTTGGATAAGAATGACATGACCAAGCGCACTCACATCCGCCTGACTGCGGGCGCTGGGCGTTTCAACCACCGTATCGCCGGCATCGGCTTTCGCGACGGCCACGTGCTCGTCCATCGCGCCGTGCACGAGCCCTTCTGGACCTTTCCGGGAGGCACGGCCGAAATCGGCGAAACGTCGGAGGAGACGTTGAAACGGGAGATGGTGGAGGAACTCGGGGTCGAAGTCACCGTCACCCGCCTGCTCTGGATCGTTGAGAATTTTTTCCACTACGAACAGCGCGACTGGCACGAGCTCGGCATCTATTATCTGATGGAGATCCCGCCGGAATTCCCCTTCCGGCCGGAAGAGATCATCCACCGCGTCGAAGACGGCGACAATCATCTCGAATTCAAATGGATGCCGGCGACGCGCAAGGCCCTGACCGAACTCGATATCCCGCCCTACTTCATCGCCGATGAAATCGAGGCCCTGCCCGCGGCGCCACGCCACCTCGTCTGGCGCGACGGCAATCTCGACGACAAGAACTGACGCAGGCAAGTTCAACAGCGCGAAGAGGAGATGCGCCGATGCCGAGCTTCGATCCCGTCAGGGCATTTCGCAAACTCGCCTATAACAATGCCCTTGCCAACCGCCGTCTGCTTCAGGCCTGCGCGGCATTGAAGCCCGGCGAATTCGAAGCGCAGCGCACGAGCTTCTTCCCCTCGATCAAGGAAACCTTGAACCACATCATCACGGTCGACTGGTTCTATGTCGATGGCATGGAAGGCGGCACGCTCGGGCTCAAGGCCTTCGAGATCGACGAACCCTTTGATGATGTCGTATCGCTGGCGCAAGCGCAGGCAAAGGTCGATCAGCGACTGGTTGCGCTGTGCGAAGCGCTGACGCCGGAAAGGCTGATCTCCACCGTCAACCTCCACCGTGGCGACCGCATCCAGGAGGAGCGGCTGGAAGACGTGCTCGCCCATCTCTTCCAGCACCAGACGCATCATCGCGGCCAGGTGCATGCGATGCTTGCCGGCACCAGCGTCGCCCCGCCGCAGCTCGATGAATTCATCGTCGCCGACGATGCACGGTTTCGCGGCAGGGAGGTCGCGGAGCTCGGCTGGAACGAAGAAAAGCTGATGCGGTAGCACATAACCCGGAAACAGAAATCGATTTCCGGGCTATGTGAATTCAAGAGCTGCCTCTAATCCTGCAGCCGCTTCTTCAGCCCGTCGATGATCGACTTGGTGAGGAGGTCGTAGTTCTCGTCGAAGTGATGATCGCCGGGCAGTTCGACGACTTCGGCCCCGCTATCCTTCAGTGCCGGACAGGCGACATCGTCATCGTCGTCCTTGCCGTAGATGCATTGCACGAGCTTCGGATCGACGTTCTTCAGATCGGCGATGGGATCGCCTCCCGCCCCTTCGGTCTTCTGGCCGAGCCAGCCGAGAACGGAGATGACGTAGTCGACTTGATGCGACAGCGAGAGCAGCGACAATTGCGCCACCGCGGACTTCTCGGCCGGCTTGAGGAGCTGGTAGGTCGCAGGCACGACATCGGCGCCGAAGGAGTAGCCGACGAGCAGCACGCGTTTCACCTTCCACTGCTTGCGATAGAAGTCGATGATCTTCGAAAGATCGCCGGCAGTTTCTTCCGGCTTGCGTTCCGACCAGAAATAATGGAGCGAATCGATGCCGACGACGGGAATGCCTTCCTTCTGCAACTTGCCGCCGACTTCCTTGTCGATGTCGCGCCAGCCGCCGTCGCCGGAATAGATCACCGCCATCGTATCGAAGGCGGGCGTCGCCTCCAGCACCGCCAGCGGCAGGCCGAGCGGATTGCCGAAAGCGCCGGAAGCGGTCACGAGATCGTCGAGCGTATCGGCAAACACCGTCTGCGCGTCGTCGGTGGAATCGCGGATCTCGATCTCGGAATGGGCCTTCTTCAGCGCCTCGGCATGCGCCCGACCGTCCTTGTCAGCCTTGGGCGTGAAGACCGTTATGACGGGATCCGGCAGGGCGCCTTCGCTGAGGCCATAGACCGTGCGCTGGCCGACCACTTTCTTGGAAGCCGGCGTGCAAAGTTCCTTGCTAAGGGGAATCCCGGCGAGCGGATCGACGGCAAGCGTCTGGCCGATCGTCGCATCCGGCGTCTGCGCGGCTATCGCCAGCGCCAGGGCCCCGCCCTCGCCGATCCCGGCGACGATCGGAAGATGATAGGCGTTGTTGCCGGTCGCGCGCTGCACCTGCTGGCTGAGCGATTCGATATCCGAGACCATGTAGATGCAGCCGTCATTGAGGCTGACGTCATACCGGTTGAGCGCCTCGATATAAGAGGGAAAGTCGACACCGATGACGACGGCGCCCTCGGCAACCAGCCTGTCGGCTTCGGCCTTCTCATAGTCGCCCCAGCCGGCGGCATCCGAGATCAGCATCACCGTGCCCTTGACCTCGCCTTCCGGCAGGAAGATGTGCGGCGACGGGATAAGCCCGGTTTCGAAGTCCTGTGTCGTCTCTTCGGCGGCGCTTGCCGGTGCGGCCGCGATCATGCAGGCGCATGCCGTGGCAAGAAGAATTGTTCTGATCATTTTCTCACTACCCCTTTCAATCCGCCCCCGATCAGAAACGTCGCGTCCATCAACGCGATCATCGGATTGCCCCCTCCGGAGACCGCAAGATAACGCGGTTGCCAGTGCGGATGAAACTTGGATTTGAATGCCCGAAGGCCTTTGAAGTTATAGAACCGCTCGCCGTGTTCGAAAACGGTGCTGCCGATGCGGTCCCAGACGGGCGCCGCCTCGCGTTTCGACATGCCGGAGAGGGGCGCCATGCCGAGATTGAAGTGGGTGAAACCCTGGCCGCGCAGATACTCCATGATCTGCACGAAGAGAAAGTCCATCGAGCCCTTCGGCGCGTCGGGAGAGAAGCGCATGAGATCGATCGTGCCCTCCTCCCTGGATTCGGTGACGAGGATATTGGCGAAAGCAACGATCCTGCCGTCTTTTTTCAGGATGCCGACCGGCTGCGCCGAGACGTAGTCGGGATCGAAGGAGCCAAGCGAGAAGCCCTTTTCCTTGGCGTTGTGATGTTCGAGCCAGGCTGTGGAAACAGCGGCGAGATCATCGATGATCTCGCGCACGTTCTCGGGTTCGACGACGGCGAATTCCAGCCCGTCGCGCTGGGCGCGGCTTGCCGTCTGGCGAAGGTTCGCCCATTTGCCGCCCTTCATCTCGAAGGTCCTGAGATCCGCCACCGCCAGTTCGCCGAGCTTGAAGGCGCGAAGGCCGGCATCGGCGCAATGGGAAAGCAACGCCGGCGAGATTTGGTAGAAGACGGCGCGGCAGCCCGCCGCACGCGCCGCTTCGACGAAACGCCAGACGAGCTCCTGCACGGCGCGATGATCGCCGACCGGGTCGAACAGCGCGATCCATGAGCGGCCCTGCCGGCCGTACATGATGAAGGCGTCTCCCTTCTCGGAAAACATGATGCTCTTGTCGCCCATGCGCACCAGATTGGCGTCGGCATTGCCTTGCTTGCCGACGATCTCGACGGCGCGCACCAGCGCCTCGTCGGTCGCCGGTTCCGGCCGGAAGGTCGCCGGTCGGAGCAGGCTGAAAATGGCGATCGCCGACGAGATGATGGTGATGCCGAGCACGGCGCGCAGCCCGCGCGGCGCCTCGGCGGTGAATTCGAACTGCCACCAGAGCTGGTTGCTGTATTCGACATCGCGATAGACGAAGAGCAGGATGACGACAGCGCCGACGACGATGACGGCGATCGCCATCAGCCAGGACGCCGTCAGCGCCTGGTTGAGCAGCGACGCGTGGCGGGTAAAAAGCCGGCGGCTGACGAAGAGCCCGAAGATCAGGAAGGCCAGAAAAGCAGCTTCGACAAGCGCGATCGCCTTCAGGAGCGACAAAGTCAGCGCGGCAAGCGCCGAGAACACGGCCACCCACCAGGCGCCGTCGAGCCGCTGGCCGAGGCCGCGCGCAGCGACGACGAGTGCCAGCCCGAGCAGGCTGGAGAGGAAATGCGCTCCTTCGACCATCGGCAGCGGCAGATAGTTGGAGAGGAATTCCAGATTCTGGTCCGGCGTCGGCGTCACGCTCGAAAACACCAGCATGACGCCGAGCAGCAGCGCGAGCGCCGAAAGCAGCTGCGGCATCAGCCGCCCGCCGATGCGCCGCATGCTGGAGGCGGCCGGATGATCGACGAAACGACGCAGCTCCGCCGCCGACACGGCGAGCACGGCGATCAAAAGCGGCAACACATGGTAGATGAGCCGGTAGATCACCAGCGATCCGAGCACGGCATCGATGTTCACCGCGCTGCCGAGCGACGCGATGATCACGGTTTCGAACACGCCCAAACCGGCCGGAACATGGCTCAGCACGCCAAGACCGACGGCGATCGCATAGACGGCGAGGAAGACCGGCCAGCCGATCGCCGTCTGCGGCAGCAGCACGTACAGCACAGAGGCCGAAGCGGCGATATCGAAGGCGGTGACGAGGAACTGGCGCGACCAGGTGCGCGAATCCGGCAGGCGGATTTCCACAGGGCCGAGATTGAGCGCGCGGCCCTCGCGGCCGATGATCATCGCTGCGCCGAGAATGGCGATGATCGAGCCGGCGATCAACCGGAGAAACAAGGCGCTGACACCGATGAGCGGCCCGATCTCGTCGGCGATGATGAGGAGGGCGATCGCCGCGACACCCGCAAGCCCGAGACCGAAGGAGAGCGTAACGAAGGCGATGATCCGGCCGATATCCTCCGGCGAGAGCCCGAGGCGCGTATAGGCGCGGTAGCGGATCGCGCCGCCTGAAAGCGCGCCGAAACCGGCGGTATTGCCGACGGCATAGGCGCTGAACGCCGTCAGCGCCACGTGCGGAAAGGGCAACTTCTTGCCGATATATTCGATGGCGTTGAGATCGTAGAAAACAAGCGAGAGGAAACTGAGCGCCGTGAAGAACAGCGCGAGCAGAATCGCGCTCGGCCGGGTCGCCGCCAGTGCATCGACGACGTCGTCATAGCGCACCTCGTTGGTGAGCTGCATGATCGCGTAACCGACGAGGCAGAAGACCACCAGTGTCGCTGCTGCCGTCAGCGGCGTCCTGTAACGTCTGAAAAGCCCGAGGAAAAAACCGTCCGTCTCTTCCATTTCTTCCAAATTGTCGTGACCCGACATCTCTTACCTGCGCGCAATTTCCAGCTGGTGGGGAATCATTTCCGAAATGACGTAACATAAGAGGCATATAAGCTCTATGAAGCCCTGCCCGACGCTACCCCAGCCCGCCGCCTGCGCCTCCATCATCCTCAATTGGGGCGAATTTGCGCAGGCGCGCTTAACATCACATTGCATTTTCGTAAGTTACGAATGCCTTGCCGCCACGACGGAGATTTGAATGCGCGGAGAAGCCGGTATGCAGAAGGCGCCTGCCCTCATGCGGCCGGTTCACTGCCGGCCCGTGCATGCGCAGCGTAGCGCGCGACGGCAGCATCCACATCCGCGTCGCGATCGCCCGCCACCTGCACCGTCGGCACGGCGAATTCGATGCCGTTTTCCTTGAAGGCATTGCGGATCATCGCCAGCGCATTGCGGCGGATGACGAATTGTTCGCCGGGCTTTGTCATCATCGACAGGCGGATCTCGATGGCGAATTCGCCGAACTGTTCGACACCCTTCATCTTCAGCGTCTCGATGATATGCGGCCCGAATTCCGGATTTTCGAGCAGCGTTTGCCCGATCTGCTTGATCACCTTCTTCGCTTTGACGAGATCGGTGTCGTATTTGACGTTGAGGCTGATCTTGTCGATCGTCCAGTCGCGGTTGAGGTTCTTCACCGCGCCGAGTTCGCCGAAAGGCACCGTCGTCAGCGGCCCGCGATGGTGTCTGAGTTTCACCGAGCGCAGGCTAAAGGCTTCGACCACACCCTTGTGGCTGCCGCTTTCGATATATTCGCCGACGCGGAAGGCATCGTCCCAGAGATAGAACATGCCGCTGATGACGTCCTTGACGATCGTCTGCGCGCCGAAGCCGACCGCGACGCCGACGACGCCGGCACCGGCAATCAGCGGTCCGATCTCGATACCGAGGCCCGAAAGCACCATCAGCACCGCAATGACGGCGATCACGACGGCAAGGATGTTGCGGAAGATCGGCAGCAGCGTCTGCATCCGCGCGCGTTTGGCCTTCTCCTCGTCCGTGGCAGCCCCGTCCAGGGGGGAGTCGAGCAGCTGGCCGTCGATATAGGCCTTGACGACGTGCCACAACAGGTCGGCCGCCAGCAGGATGACGATGCCGCCGATGACACCGCGGGCGATCTTGTCGACCATCGTATCGCCGGCAGCCATCGTGTCGGCGCCGACGCCGAGCATCCGCCCGAGCCAGACGGCGGCAACGGCGATGATCAGCGCGCGCACGCCGCGGTCGAGCAGCACGGTCGCGATGCGACGCGTGGCAAGGAAGCTCGCTTCGGTCTGCTGGAGCGACTTCACCGCAAGCGTCGAGACGGCGAGCACGCGCGGCAGCAGCAGTGCGTAGACGCCGAGCCAGAGCAGCCAGTTGAAGCCCGAGACCCAGAGGCTCCAGAGCAGCAGGAAATAGACGGTGAGCGCCCAGGAGATCCCGTGGCCGCGCCTTTCGTCCTTGTGCGGCCGCGACCAGACCGCCTCGATCGCAATGAGCAGCAGGCCGATGCCGAGGAAGTAGCCGACGAGGAGCCGGACACTCGGGGAATAGCCGAGCGGCTCCATCGACTGGATCACCGCCCATCCGAAAACGAAATAGATGATGAAGGTCGCGCAACGGCGATACCAGAAGAGTGCGACGGCACGGCCCGGCATGGTCGGATCGGTGATGCCCTGCCGTTCTTCTTCGGCCCGTGCCAGCCCGATGAGATCGACCAGCACGCCGCCGAGGCAGATCGTAAAGCGCTGGACGATCAGCGCAACGACGCAGACGATCGCGATGCTCTGGCTGAACGGCGGCCAGCCCAAGCTGAGAAGCGTGAGCACCGTTGTTGCCGCAAAGATCAGCGCCGGGATGACGCGCGGCGCCAGATGCATGCCCGCCAGCTGCGCCAACCGATGGCGGCGGCGGCGGAAGACATGACGGGCAATGATTTCTACGATCCCGCCGAGCAGGAAAATCGCCAGGAACTGCGCCGCCATGCGCATCCCGCCGTTGGCGGCGATTTCGCCGAAGAGCAGCGAGGAGGCGTTGCCGATCTGCGAAGGCAGCGTCATCGCCGCATCGGAGACCATCGACACATGCCGACGGGCATGCTGCAGCAGGCCTGACAGGACCGACATCTGGTTTTCAGCCGCCGCATTTCCGGCCGGCGTCGCCGCCATCTGCGTCGACATCCACTGCTTGACCTCAGGCGTCTGCATGAGCTGCATCATCTCACGCACCTGGGCCGGCGGGGCGGCCGCGGCCGGCGCTTGCGCGGGTGGCGTCTGGGCAAAGCCCGGCGAAAACGCTCCCGAAAGCACAATGACGGCCAGCACACCTGATATGGCGGCCTTCAAGCCCGCTGCCCTGCCACGCTCCATAACCGCCTCCAATGGAGTGCCGGCCGCTTGGACGAAGCAGCCTCGACATTTCCCTTTTCAGCAATGGATACTCGCGACCGCTGCCGCCAGCAAGCCGTAGGAAAACCATACCGATGGCTAATGCATGTCGTCCGAAAGTGTGCCGGGGCGGATGTCGCCGCCTTCCCGGGCCGAGGCCGTTAAGCCCGCTGACTCAGGATGGCGGCGTTGTTCCAAACGGCGGAAAGAGCCGCCTGCCTTCAGGATTTCGGAGCCGGCTTTTCCACGTGGCCGCCGAAGCCCGCACGCATCGCAGACAGCACCTTATTGGCGAACTCGTCATTGTCGCGCGAGGAGAAGCGGCCGTAGAGCGCAGCGCTCAGCACCGGCGTCGGCACACTTTCGTCGATTGCCGCCATGATCGTCCAGCGGCCTTCGCCGCTGTCGGAGACACGTCCCGCATATTTCGACAGCGCCGGATCGACATGCAGCGCATCGGCCGTGAGATCGAGCAGCCAGGAGGTGATGACGCTGCCGCGGCGCCAGACTTCCGCGACATCCTGCAGATTGAAGTCGTATTGGAAATGTTCGGGATGCGCGAGCGGCGCGGTTTCCGCATCGGCCTCGTGCGAGGCGGCGCCGATATTGGCATGTTTCAGGATGTTCAGGCCTTCGGCATAAGCGGCCATCAGGCCGTATTCGATGCCGTTATGCACCATCTTGACGAAATGGCCGGCCCCGTGCGGGCCGCAATGAAGATAGCCCTGCTCGGCGGTGCTGGCCGCAACTGCTTCGGCGGTGCGGTTCGGCGAGGCTTCCGTGGTGCCGGCGCCGGGTGCGAGCGCCGCAAAGATCGGGGAAAGGTGCTGGACGGTGCCCTTCTCGCCGCCGATCATCAGGCAATAGCCGCGCTCGAGGCCGAAGACGCCGCCGCTGGTGCCGACGTCAACATAATGGATGCCCTTGCTGATGAGCTCGGCGCCACGGCGAATGTCGTCGTGGTAATAGGAGTTGCCGCCGTCGATGACGATATCGCCATTCTGCAAGAGTGGCACCAGGCTCGCCAGCACCTTGTCGACGATCGCCGCCGGCAGCATCAGCCAGATCGCGCACGGATGCGCGAGCTTCGAGACGAATTCTTCGAGCGATGCGCTACCGGTCGCACCGAGGCCCACGAGCTCGGCAACGCTTTCCGGCCTGGCGTCGTAGACGACGCATTCGTGACCGCCCCGCATCAACCGCTGGACCATGTAATTGCCCATGCGGCCCAAACCAACCATACCAAGCTGCATAATGAATCTCCTGGAACCGAGATGAAGTATCGACTCCGGAAATTAGCACCCGCAGTGTGACAGGCAAGCGAAGTCTGCCTATGCGCCGCCGACCTCTTCAAGGCCAGCATGTTGGTCAAACATCTGGCGCGCTCGCCGGCTCGCCCTTCATTTCGCTGAGATACATGCCCTCGCGCAGATTGATGCCGTATTCAACGAAGGCCTTCATGCTGCAAAGCATCTGTGTCCAGCCCTCGCAGTTGAGATAAGTGCCGCGCCGGCCGGCCTCGTCCTCGCGCCAGCCGTTTTCGGCAATCGTCACCAGCGTGCCGCCATCCTCCAGCGGCTTGAAGTTCATTTCTACCAGCGTTTTGTATCTCGTCTTGTCCTCCGCTGCGCCGCCGTCCCAGCGGAGCACGATGCGGCTTTCCGGCACGAGCTCGACCACTTCGACCGGCGCATCCTTCCACCAGGTCACCGTCGTGCCCTGAACGAGCGGCGCGCTCGCCCCGCCGATCGTGGTGAAATAGCTGCTGAGCTTCTTCGGATTGACGACGGCATCGAACACGTCTGCGACGGGACGACCGATACGGCCGGAAATGCGGATTCCGAGAGACATGGCGGTTCTCCTCTTCTCCATTGCACCTGGCGTCATTATGTTATAAAAACATAACATGTCAAGCGAATCAAAGGACGATCCTGTTTTCAAGGCGCTGGCCCATCATCGCCGGCGGGAAATCCTCGACATCCTCAAGGATGCACCCCGCACGACAGGCGCCCTTTGCGACTTCTTTCCTGAGATGGACCGCTGCACAGTGATGCAGCATCTGAAAGTGTTGGAGGAGGCCGATCTGGTCATCGCCAGGAAGGAAGGCCGCGAGCGCTGGAACCACCTGAACAGCCTGCCGATCAAGCATATCTACGACCGCTGGATCAGCGCCTATGCCGGCCACGCGCTCTCGATCCTCGACCGATTGAGAAACGATCTCGAAGGCCAGCCGGAATAAATATCCTGACGTCAAACAGCCGATAGATGCACGGCCGGAGAAACAGGCTTCGGGCAGCCAAGACTTGCCGCCCGGCCCACCGAGGCCTTATTCTGGCAAAAAAGCATTGGGCAGGACGATGACGATATCGGGGACCGGCATACGCCGCATGCGGCGGCTGCGCACCATGAAGCAGCAGCATCTCGCCGAACTCCTCGGCGTCAACCAGGCGACCGTCTCGCGCTGGGAGCGCAATCAACTCGCCCTCTCGCCCGAACAGGCAATCGCGCTGGAACGGATTTTCGCCTCGCCGCAACATACCGCGGCCGATGCGGCGCTGAAGCGGCTGGTCGAGGATTCCATCCGGCCGGTGCACCTGATCTGTGACGGCACCCATCGGCTGCTCTCCGCCTCCTGGCCCCGGCAGGCGGAATGGCGCGCGCCGCTCGGCGCCTTCCTCGGCCGCTCGCTGTTCTCCTATGCCTCCGCCGAAATCGCCGCTGCAGAACATTCACTGGAGGAGCGCGGCTGGCATGAGGGCAAGCTCCTGTCGCTGACCTTCGAAACCGGCGCGAACGACAACGCGCTGCTGCCGATCGCCGCCGGCCGCGTGACCTGGGAACGGATCACGCTGTCCGATGGCAGCGCCGGCCGCCTCGTCACGACCGTCGGCTGAGCCTGCAGCTTTCCTGCACGCCCATGCATAATTTATGCGTTGTCCGGAAACCTCGGCCTTTATAGCGTCCCCCCCCGAAACGGCAGGAGACGATGCGATGACGATATTGGTGACGGGAAGTGCCGGCCATCTCGGCGAGGCGCTGATGCGCAGCCTGAGGGCGGAAAGCCGGTGGGCGCGCGGTATCGACATCAAACCCTCGGCTTTTACCGATATGGTCGGTTCGATCGGCGATCGCGCCTTCATCAAGCAGGCCATGTCTGGTGTCAGCCATGTCCTCCACGCCGCGACGCTGCATAAACCGCATGTGGCGACCCACGGCAATCGCGATTTCCTCGACACCAATGTCGGCGGCACATTGAACCTGCTCGAAGAAGCGACCGCCGCGGGTGTTTCAAGCTTCGTCTTCACCAGCACCACCAGCGCCTTCGGTGCAGCCTTGACGCCGGCCGCCGGCGAACCGGCGGCATGGGTCACCGAGGACGTGCTTCCTGTTGCAAGGAACATCTACGGCGTGACGAAACTCGCTGCCGAAGACGTCTGCGAACTCTTCGCCCGTAAATCCCGCCTGCCTGTCGTCATTCTCCGGACCTCGCGCTTCTTCCCCGAAAGCGACGACGATCATGATATTCGCAGCCGCTACTCGCCGGAAAATGCCCAGGCCAACGAGCTGCTTCATCGCCGCGTCGATATCAGCGATGTGGTCGCCGCCCATCTTCTCGCACTCGAAAGAGCGCCGGCAATCGGCTTCGGCCGCTACATCATCTCCGCCACGACGCCGTTTTCGCCGGGCGATCTCGCCGAGATCAGGGAAGACGCGCCTGCTGTCGTCGAGCGGCTCTTTCCGGGCGCGGGCGCCCTCTATGCCGAACGCGGCTGGAAGATGTTCCCGACGCTCGATCGCGTCTATGTCAACGAACGCGCAAGGCGAGAACTCGGCTGGCAGCCGCGATATGATTTCCGCTTCCTGCTGGATTGCCTGCGCGACCGAAGGGAATGGCGAAGCCCGCTGGCGCTCGATGTCGGTTCCAAAGGCTATCACGACGAGGTCTTTGCCGAAGGGCCTTATCCGGTCGGCTAGAGTATGTCGCGCAAAACTGTACAGCAGTTTGAGATCGCAACATGCTTTAGGGCCAGAGCGGAAAAACTGCCTGCCAAAGCGTCATCCAGATATCACGATCCCGCCTTAGACCGTTAGCCCGGGACACGGGGAGACGAAATCCGGGGTGTGTTCTGCCCTCAGGAAACTGAATCCAAAGCCGGATTTCATTTGAGCCGGAGTCCAGCCTGCGGGTGGGGCACCGTTGCAGGAACGCTTTTGACCGAGAGGCTATTTCATGAAGAACGTCAGACCATATGCATCGCGGCTGTTCGCCGCTATTCTCGGGGCATCCGCCGCCATTCCGGCCGTCGCGAGCGCTGAGAATTCCGCCACCGTCGGCAGCCTCACCTTCGTCAACAAGGGCCTGGTCGGCGTTGGCCGCATCCCGGCCAACCAGCGTGACAAATTCGGTGAAACCTTCGGCTCCGGCTCCGGCATGGCGATCGATCCCGCCGCCTGGAGCCGCGACGGCGCCAGCTACAAGGGCACGCTCTACCTGCTGCCCGACCGCGGTTACAACGTCGCCGGCACCGTCGATTATCGCCCTCGCCTGAACACCATCTCGATCGGCCTGACCCCGACCGCTCCGGGTGCTGCCCCCAAGGCCGGCAAGGAACAGTCGGGCGTCGACGCAAAGCTTACCGATTCCATGCTCTTCCTCGATGACAAGGGTGGGGACATGACCGGTCTCGATCCGGAATCCGGTGTCCGCCCCGCTGCCGGCAACTTCCCGCCACTGCCGCAGGCTGTGAACGGCAAGATTGCGCTCGACAACGAGGCGATCGTCCGCATGGCCGACGGCACCATGTTCGTCAGCGACGAATACGGCCCCTACATCTATCGCTTCTCGGCCGACGGCCATCTGCTCTCGGCCACCCAGCCGCCGAAGGCGCTTTTGCCGATGCGCAAGGGCGCGCTGAGCTTTGCCTCCAACAACCCCGGCCCCGGCGCCGCCGCGCCCGATCCGAAGGACCCGGAGACCGGCCGCCAGAACAATCAGGGCCTTGAAGGCATGGCGATGACGCCTGATGGTAAGTTCATCATATCGGTGCTGCAGTCGGCCGCCCGCCAGGATGGCGGCGATTCCAGCTCGACCCGCCAGAACACCCGCGCCATGATCTATGACGCCGCCGACCCCGATCATCTGAAGCTGGTGCACGAATATGTCGTGCCGCTGCCGGTCTTCAAGGATGCCAAGGACAAGACGACGATCGCCGCAGAGAGCGAAATCGTCGCCCTTTCCGACAAGACCTTCCTGATGCTGTCCCGCGACAGCGGCAACGGCCAGGGCGTGAAGGGCGACACCTCGCTCTACCGCAAGATCAACGTCGTCGATCTTTCCGCCGCGACTGACATCGCCGGCAGCGATTTCGACGCCGGCAAGCCGATCGCGCCAAAGGGCGTCGTCGATCCCTCGCTGACGCCGGCAACGCTGACGCCCTTCATCGACCTCAACGACAAGGCCGATCTTGCCCGTTTCGGCCTGCACAATGGCGCGCCGAACGACAAAAACAATTTGTCGGAAAAATGGGAAGCCATGGGTCTTGCAAGCGTTCTCGACCCGAACCTGCCGGACGACTACTTCCTGTTCGTCGCCAACGACAACGACTTCCTGACGCAGGATGGTTTCCAGGTGGGCGCAGCCTACAAGGCGGAGGGCGGCGCCGACGTCGACACGATGTTCCAGGTCTTCCAGGTCACGCTTCCCGGCCTGAAGAAGTAATAGACGCGTTAAAAAGGGCGGACGCGCACTTCGCGTTCGCCCGCCACACCATGCGTCTTTGCCGACAAAAAAGGGAAGGGTGCGATCCACGACCACCGGTGGATGTTTACGATCCTGGGTGCCTACAAACGTAGGTGGGCGCCGTGTGCCCAGGCCCACAGGCCTGGCCAGGGACAGCTCCCTTTGGATCGAGTATGGCCCCAGGGATTGTGGTTCCTGTCGAGAGGCGCAGACCGCATCGCGATATATAAGGTCGTTTGCGCTGACGCGCCAGTGGCGACGGCAGGCCGTCCCTATTTAATTGAGTTCGGGCGCCGCGCGGCCATTCAGCTTGTCGGTGATGCCGCGGATTCGGCTCGACACTTCGCTCAACGCCGCAGCCAGGTTTTCCTCCGTGCGTGCTGTCGCGGCAAGCACGGTGTCGCGATTGCCGCGCAGCGATTCGAGTTCGGATTCCAGCCCGGCAACGCGGCGCGTCAGCTCGGAAATCTCGTCCATGATCATGATGCCAGCCATGACGGTGATCCTGAGATCGCCGATTTCGCCGAACTGACCCTTGAGATGGGCGACATAGTGGTCGAAGCGGATGGCGAGATCGGTCAGGTGTTCCTCCTGCCCTTCCTCGCAGGCCATGCGATAGGCCTTGCCGTCGATCGTTACCGTCACCTGCGCCATGCCATACTCTTTCTATCAGCGATCCAGAACAGCGCGGATCGTTTCCATCGCCGTCACCAGCCGCCGCGACACCTCGCGGTTGACCTCCTCCAGCCGGTTGGCACGGAATTCAGCCTGGTCGAGCTCCTGCGCCAGCCGCGAACGGTCGGCATGCACGCGCCGAACCTCGCCTTCGATCTCGCCCTGCTCACGCTGCCGCTCGATGCGCATATCGACGGCATTTTCGAGGTTCGAAATCGCCTGTCTCAGCTCGTTGAGCGCTGCTTCCATGGTTTTGCCCGTGGGCGTCATGCCTTTTCGATTCCCGTGCAGGATCTGCGAATCGGCCCTCAGCGCCGATCCTGTCATTTCAAGAGGATATGCAGCTCGCCGACGACCCGTCAATAAATGCCGTCATCTGCGCGCCGGCCTATCCTGTGGATGAATGCTTTCCGCGTGTCCGCGACGCAAGATTCGACTTTTGTGCAATCACGCGATCAAATGTCAAAAAACACTGCGAGCCACCCGGATTTGGCCCGCCATTTATTGACTTGCCAGCCCCAACTGCTATGTCTCAGCCGCTTTCACTCGATGGTCTTGGAGGCTCGAGGCCATCCCCCGACACCCGGAGTTTGCAGAAAAGCCATGACCTCTCTCCAACAAAATGACCGGATGGCAAATGCGATCCGCTTCCTCGCCATGGATGCCGTTGAAAAGGCGAACTCCGGCCACCCTGGCATGCCGATGGGCATGGCTGACGTGGCAACGGTCCTTTTCACCAAGTATCTGCGCTTCGACCCCAAGAAGCCGCATTGGCCGAACCGCGACCGCTTCGTTCTTTCCGCCGGCCACGGCTCGATGCTGCTCTACTCGCTGCTGTATTTGACCGGCTACCCCGACATGACGGTCGAGGATCTGAAGCAGTTCCGCCAGCTCGGCTCGAAGACCGCCGGCCATCCGGAATACGGCCATGCCACGGGCATCGAAACCACCACAGGCCCGCTCGGCCAGGGCATTGCCAATGCCGTCGGCATGGCGATTGCTGAGCGTAAGCTGCGCGAGGAATTCGGCGCGGAGCTGCAGGATCACTATACCTACGTCATCAATGGCGACGGCTGCCTGATGGAAGGCATCAGCCATGAGGCGATCGCGCTTGCCGGCCATTTGAAGCTGAACAAGCTGATCCTCTTCTGGGATAACAACTCGATCACCATCGACGGCGCCGTCTCGCTGTCGGACTCCACCGACCAGATCGCCCGCTTCAAGGCTGTTCACTGGAATACGATCGAGATCGACGGTCACGACCAGGCCGCCATCGCCGCTGCGATCGAAGCCGCCCACAACTCCGACCGCCCGACCTTCATCGCCTGCAAGACGATCATCGGCTTCGGTGCTCCGAACAAGCAGGGCTCCCACAAGGTGCACGGCAACCCGCTCGGCGCCGAGGAAATCGCCGCCGCCCGCAAGGCGCTGAACTGGGATTACGAGCCCTTCGTCATCCCCTCCGATCTTCTTGAGGAATGGCGCGCAGCCGGCACTCGCTCTGACAGTATCGTCAAGGCATGGGAAGAGACGCTTGCCAAGTCGCCTGCCAAGGCCGAGTTCAGCCGCCGTTTTGCCGGAGACCTGCCTGAAGGCTTCGACAAGGCCATCGACGACTATAAGAAGAAGCTTGCCGAAACCAAGCCGACGATCGCCTCGCGCAAGGCATCCGAAGACGCACTTGAAGTCATCAACGGCTTTGTGCCGGAAACGCTCGGCGGCTCCGCCGACCTGACGCCGTCGAACAATACCAAAACCAGCCAGATGCACTCGATCACGCCGACAGATTTCGCCGGTCGTTATATGCACTGGGGCATCCGCGAGCACGGCATGGCCTCGGCCATGAACGGTATCGCGCTGCACGGTGGCCTCATTCCCTACGGCGGCGGCTTCCTGATCTTCTCCGATTATTGCCGTCCGCCGATCCGCCTCGCCTCGCTCATGGGCATCCGTGTCATCCACGTGCTGACCCACGACTCGATCGGCGTCGGCGAGGACGGGCCGACCCATCAGCCGGTCGAACAGATCGCCGGCCTGCGTGCGGTGCCGAACCTGCGCGTCTTCCGCCCGGCCGACGCAGTCGAAACCGCGGAATGCTGGCAGATCGCCATGAAGAGCAAGGATCATCCGTCCGCTCTGGCTCTCACCCGTCAGAACCTGACGACCGTCCGCACCGAGTACAATGAGAAGAACCTCTGCGAACTCGGCGCCTATACGCTCGCCGGCAACGCCGACGCCAAGGTCACGATCTTCGCGTCCGGTTCGGAAGTGGAACTCGCCGTTGCCGCCCGCGCAACACTGGAAGGCAAGGGTGTCAGAACCCGTGTCGTATCCGTTCCCTGCACCGAACTGTTCTTCGATCAGCCGGAAGCCTATCGCCAGGAAGTCCTCGGCAACTCGCCGGTCAAGATCGCCGTCGAAGCCGCCGTCCGCGAAGGCTGGGATGCCTTCATTGGCCCGGAAGGCAGCTTTGTCGGCATGAAGGGCTTCGGCGCGTCCGGCCCTGCGAAGGACGTCTTCAAGCATTTCGGCATCACCGCCGACGCCATCGTTGCGGCTGCCGAAGCAAAGCTTTAATGAGAGCGCCTTGAGGCGCTCTCCATCTCCTCAATTCCAGGCCCTGCTCTATCGGGCCCTACTCTATCGGGAGTGAATGAACATGACAGTCAAGGTTGCCATTAACGGTTTCGGCCGCATCGGCCGCAACGTCCTCCGCGCTATTGTCGAATCCGGCCGCACCGACATCGAAGT
Source organism: Rhizobium pisi (assembly GCF_003938655.1). GTDB lineage: Bacteria > Pseudomonadota > Alphaproteobacteria > Rhizobiales > Rhizobiaceae > Rhizobium > Rhizobium pisi. The sequence continues at coordinate 82,023 of NZ_RJJT01000015.1, read as the reverse complement.
CGTCGCCATTAACGACCTCGGCCCGGTCGAGACCAACGCCCACCTGCTGCGCTACGACTCCATCCACGGCCGCTTCCCGGCAGAGGTGAAGGTCGAGGGTGACACGATCATCGTCGGCAACGGCAAGCCGATCAAGGTCACCGCGGTCAAGGATCCGGCAACGCTGCCGCACCGCGAGCTCGGCGTCGACATCGCCATGGAATGCACCGGCATCTTCACCGCCCGCGACAAGGCCGCCGCTCACCTCACGGCCGGCGCCAAGCGCGTCATCGTCTCGGCGCCTGCCGACGGCGCTGACCTTACCGTCGTCTTCGGCGTCAACCATGACCAGCTCACCAAGGAGCATCTGGTCATCTCCAACGCATCCTGCACCACCAACTGCCTGGTGCAGGTCGTGAAGGTTCTCGACGACGCCGTCGGCATCGACCACGGCTTCATGACGACCATCCACTCCTACACCGGCGACCAGCCAACGCTCGACACGATGCACAAGGACCTGTATCGCGCCCGCGCAGCCGCCCTTTCCATGATCCCGACCTCGACGGGCGCTGCCAAGGCCGTCGGCCTCGTTCTGCCGCATCTGAAGGGCAAGCTCGACGGCACCTCGATCCGCGTTCCCACCCCGAACGTTTCCGTCGTCGACTTCAAGTTCGTCGCCAAGAAGGCGACCAGCGTTGGCGAAATCAACGAGGCGATCAAGGCTGCCGCAAACGGCAAGCTGAAGGGCATCCTCGGCTACACCGATGAGCCGCTCGTCTCCCGCGACTTCAACCACGACAGCCACTCCTCGATCTTCGCAACCGATCAGACGAAGGTCATGGAAGGCAACTTCGTGCGCGTCTTGTCCTGGTACGACAACGAGTGGGGCTTCTCCAGCCGCATGTCGGACACGGCAGTCGCTTTCGCCAAGCTCATCTGAGAGCCTGACGACTGAATATCGTAAGCGGCCCGGGAAACCGGGCCGTTTTGTTATAGGCGCTCACGCCGCATCATTTCCCATTTCCGCCGCCGGATCTGATAGGATAGACGGCCTTGGGCATTCGACATGAACAGGCCGCCAGTACCGGCTCGGTTCCAAAACCGGTCACGGCGTCATCGATAACCCCTACGGCCACAGCGCTGCCCGGGGAGATAAAGAGAGATGAATGGACTATTTTACCGTTGAAATCGCCGGCCGTGCCATTGCCAGTTTTCGCTCGCGAAACCACGAGGAAGCGACGCACTTCTTCGAGGCGGAAGATTTTCGCGACGACCTGACCATCCTCGAGTCCGAAGGCAAGGCCCTGTGGGATCGCAAGGCGACGCTCAGCCTGCGCAAGGCAACCGCCGAGGAAGCAAGCGAAGTCGAGCACGCCTATGAATTCGATGACGATCCTGAAAGGACCATCGACGACGAGTTCGTCGTTTTCCTGGTCCCGGTCGAAGATCTGACCGACGAGGGCGAAGACACCGAAGACTGACAGTCGATCCGTATCGGTCGTCCGGTTTCAAAAGCCATCTCGAAGCGACGGGTTCGGTGCGGCTGCAAGGATGGAATCACGGTTGGCAATCCGCTGGCCAACCGTGATAAACTGAGGAAATACATAGCGCTGCACAATGGCTGAAATGATCCAGGCGGAGGCGATAAATGGCAGAGGCGCAAAAACGCTTGTCCCACACCACCCTCAAGCGGCGGCAGCGGTTTCACCCCAAGCGGGACGTGAGACCTGCCGTGTTGGCAAAGGCTAATCGTCTGGTCATCTCGGTTGCCACGTTCATCGGTCTTTCGTTTCTCGCCGTCGTCATCCTTCAGGCAGTGTTCTGATAGCGGAGCAATGGCCGGCCACTTCTGGCACAAAGCTACAGCCGGCTCCGTCGCTGGGCAGACGGCCTGCCTTTCCTGCCCGATATCGAAAAATCTTCGCGTTCATTTTCCTCGCTCTCCGCATCCGCGTCTGCAATCCATTCTTCCGGTCATCGGACAGGACACACGGGCCGCGTGGAGGAACGTGTCTTCTCCTGTTGCAATCGGCAGATACCGTCAGGAAAAATCGATCTTCCTGCCTTTCGCCCTGCTCTTGCCTGATTTGCCCATACATTCTTTATAGAGAATTTCTCCCGTAGCATTTCCGTGTCGGTGGCCGTCCGGCAGCCGTTCAGCAGCATGATGCAGCACGAGACGAGGTTAAGCCGCAAGGCCTACCCTTCTCTGCCGTTTTGCCGTTTACTGATGGATCGGCGCGTTTGGCGGAGGGGTTGAGAAGGCGGATCGGCCGGGGATGGCCGTATCCGCGCAGCAGTCGATGGAAAGGGGTGGGCATGGAAGCGTTCTATATCGTGGTGCTGGTCTCGACGGCGCTCGTGCTTCTTGCCGCTTTTTCGAGCCTGCTCGCTTTCCGCTTCGGCGCCCCCTTGCTGCTGCTTTTCCTGATGATCGGCCTTGCGGCCGGCGTCGATGGTCTCGGCATTGAGTTCAGCAACAATTACCTCGCCTATATCCTCGGCTCCATCGCGCTTGCCGTCATCCTGTTCGATTCCGGCTTCGGCACGCCGATGCAGGCCTTCCGGCTCGCAGCCGTGCCCTCACTTGCGCTCGCCTCGGTCGGCGTGCTGATCACCGCCTCGCTCTTTGCCGTCGCCGCCATGTGGCTTTTGAATTTCACCTGGCTCGAAGGCCTGCTGCTCGGCTCGATCGTCGCGTCGACCGATGCCGCCGCCGTCTTCTTCCTGCTGCGCATCGGCGGCATCAATATCCGCGACAAGGTGCGCTCGACGCTGGAAGTCGAATCCGGCACCAACGACCCGATGGCGATCTTCCTCACCATCGCCCTGGTCGAGGTGCTGGCGAGCGGCGAGCGTTACTCCGGCATCAATATCGGCATGCTCGCCATGTTCGTGCAGCAGATGGGCCTCGGCGTCATTCTCGGCCTGCTCGGCGGCATGATGATCGTGCTGATCGTCAGCAAGCTCGATACCGAGCGCGGCCTGACGCCGATCTTCGTGCTGGCGCTCGCCCTCCTCGTCTTCTCCTTCACCGGCGCGGTCGGGGGCAGCGGCTTCCTTGCCGTCTATGTCGCGGGCATCTACGCCGGAAACCGCAAGATGCAGGCGATCGGCACCATCAAGCGCTTCCAGGACGGCATGACGTGGCTGGCGCAGATCATCATGTTCCTGGTGCTCGGCCTGCTCGCGACGCCCTCGCAGTTTCCCGTCATCATCGTGCCCGCCATCCTGCTCGCCCTCTTCCTGATCTTCGTTGCCCGCCCCTTGGCGGTCTGGCTGTCGCTGCTTCCCTTCGATTACACGCAGCAGGAGATCGGCTTCGTCGCCTGGGTCGGCCTGCGCGGCGCCGTCTCCATCCTGCTTGCGATCATGCCGATCCTCGGCAAGCTTGATAACGGCCAGATCTATTTCAACACCGCCTTCATCATCGTGCTGGTCTCCCTTCTCGTCCAGGGCTGGACGATCAAGCCGGTCGCCAAGAAGCTCGGCCTGATCATTCCGCCTCGCATCGGCGCGGTCGACAAGGTCGAGGTCGACCTGCCGGGTGCTGCCAACCATGAACTGCTCTCCTACCGCGTCATCAAGGACAGCCCGGTGCTGCGCGGCGAGCGCATTCCGCGCTGGGCGACGCCCTCGCTCGTCATTCGCGACGGCAAGTCGATGCGCTATCAATACGCCGGGCGGTTGCGTGAGAACGATCTCGTCTATCTCTTCATCGTGCCGAGCTATTCCCGCCTCCTCGACCGGCTCTTTGCCAGCCGCGCGCCGGTGGATGAGGATGATGCCGAATTCTTCGGAGCCTTCGCGCTTTCCCCCGCCCGCCCCGCCGCCGATCTCGACGCTGCCTATGGCCCAGGGCTTCTCAACGAGTCGGAAAAGGGTCTGACGATCGCCGAATTGATGCGGCAGCGCCTCGGCGGCAAGGCCGATTATGCCGACCGCGTCCGCCTCGGCTCGATCATTCTCATCGTCCGCGATCTCGACGAGCACGATCACGTCACCTCCGTCGGCATGTCGCTGGAAGCGGTCGAGCCGGCGATCACCCTGCCGATCTTCATCAATCTCAAGGACATCATCCAGCGCATCCGCGGCCGGCTGAAAGGACGCCGTAACCGCGAAACCGCCGCCTCTGAAAGCGCTGAGAAAGCGCCGGCCGGACGCGACGAAGCCACACGCGAAAACGGCCATTGAGCGCCTTGCGTCTCGGATGATCCTTGCTATGGTCGGCGCGATTTCCGCCAACCAAGACTGGATCCTCCCCATGCCTTCTTTCAAGACCCTCGACGATCTCACTGACATCAGCGGCAAGCGCGTTCTCGTCCGTGTCGACCTCAACGTCCCGGTCAAGGACGGCAAGGTCACCGATACGACGCGCATCGAGCGCGTGGCGCCGACGATCCTCGAATTGTCCAACAAGGGCGCCAAGGTCATCCTGCTTGCCCATTTCGGCCGGCCGAAGGACGGCCCGTCGCCTGATCTCTCGCTGTCGCTGATCGCCCCTTCCGTCGAGGAAGTGCTCGATCACGCCGTGCTGACGGCCGGCGATTGCATCGGCGAGGCCGCCGCCTCCGCCGTCGCTGCGATGAATGACGGCGATATCCTGCTTCTGGAAAACACCCGCTTCCACAAGGGCGAGGAAAAGAACGACGCAGACTTCATCAAGGCGCTTGCCGCCAACGGCGATATTTATGTCAACGACGCCTTCTCCGCCGCCCACCGCGCCCATGCTTCGACGGAAGGCCTCGCCCACCACTTGCCGGCCCATGCCGGCCGCACCATGCAGGCCGAACTGGAGGCGCTGGAAAAGGGCCTCGGCGATCCGGCCCGCCCGGTCGTTGCGATCGTCGGCGGCGCCAAGGTTTCCACCAAGATCGACCTCCTGATGAACCTCGTGAAAAGGGTCGATGCGCTCGTCATCGGCGGCGGCATGGCCAATACCTTCATCGCCGCCCGCGGCACCAATGTCGGCAAGTCGCTCTGCGAGCATGATCTTGCCGAAACCGCCAAGCAGATCATGATCGAGGCCGCGACCGCCGGCTGCGCCATCATCCTGCCGGAAGACGGCGTCGTCGCCCGCGAGTTCAAGGCCGGTGCGGCCAACGAGATCGTCGACATCAACGCCATTCCCGCCGATGCCATGGTGCTCGACGTCGGCCCGAAATCCGTCGAGGCCATCAAGGCCTGGATCGAGCGTGCCTCGACGCTGGTGTGGAACGGCCCGCTCGGCGCTTTCGAGATCGAGCCCTTCGATGCTGCGACGGTCGCCGCCGCAAAATATGCCGCCGAGCGCACCGTGGCCGGCAAGCTGACCTCCGTTGCTGGCGGCGGCGACACCGTCTCGGCGCTCAACCATGCCGGCGTTGCCGACGATTTTTCCTATGTCTCGACCGCCGGCGGCGCCTTTCTCGAATGGATGGAAGGCAAGGAGCTCCCCGGCGTCGCGGTGCTGAACGCCGCCAAATAATCAAAACCCGATTTGACAGGTTTTACATGTGGATAGACCGCGGGTGGCGAGGAGCCTTCCGCGGTCTTTTGCTCAGAGCGCGGAAAAAATCCCATCTTTTCAAACGATTGAATTGATTTCAATCGTTTCAATGACTTAGCCTTCCATTTTCCTCTCTATAAACTTCTGTTATCGCCATCCTATATCCTTAAACTGCCGATGTTTAATGCTGTGGAGAGAACGAGATGAGCGAACGACTGGAAGACATTGCAGTGCAGATGGTTGCAGGCGGCCGGGGACTGCTTGCAGCTGATGAATCGACCTCCACCATCAAGAAGCGTTTCGACACGATCAACCTCGAATCGACCGAAACCAGCCGTCGCGACTACCGGGAAATGCTCTTCCGCTCCGACGAAGCGATGAAGAAATACATCTCCGGCGTCATCCTCTATGAAGAGACGCTCTTCCAGAAGGCCGCCGACGGCACGCCCTTCGTCGACATCATCCGCGCCGCCGGCAGCATTCCCGGCATCAAGGTCGACACTGGCGCCAAGCCGATGGCCAAATATCCCAATGAAACCATCACCGAAGGCCTCGATGGCCTCGGCGAGCGTCTTGCCCGATATTACGAAGCCGGCGCCCGCTTCGCCAAGTGGCGCGGCGTCATTGCCATCTCGTCGACGCTGCCGACCCGCGGTTCGGTCCGGGCCAATGCTCAGGCGCTCGCCCGTTATGCGGCTCTCTGCCAAGAAGCCAAGATCGTTCCGATCGTCGAGCCGGAATGCCTGATGGACGGCAAACCGGGCGACCATAATATCGACCGTTGCGCTGAGGTGACCGAATCCACGCTGCGCATCGTTTTCGAGGAACTGGCCGATGCCCGCGTCAGCCTCGAGGGCATGATCCTGAAGCCGAATATGGTCATTGACGGCAAGAATGCCCGCAAGGCCTCGGTCGCCGAAGTCGCCGAACGCACCGTGCAGGTGCTGAAGCGCACGGTTCCGTCAGCCGTTCCGGGCATTGCCTTCCTCTCTGGCGGCCAGACGACCGAAGAAGCGACGGCGCACCTTTCCGCCATCAATTCCACGGCCGATCTGCCCTGGCTCGTCACCTTCTCCTACGGCCGCGCCCTGCAGGACAGCGCGCTCAAGGCATGGAACGGCAAGCAGGAAAACGTTGCCGCAGGCCAGCGCGAATTCACCCACCGCGCCGAGATGAACAGCCTCGCCGCCAAGGGCAGCTGGAAAAAGGACCTGGAAAAGGCCGCCTGATCTTTCGCGCTTGAGATTTGGACAGGACGCGGCAACTGCAGCGTCCTGCCCTTTCTGTCTCTGCCATTGTCTCGGCGACAAGAAACCGCTTCGTCCCGCGAAAAATCGTGATTATTCATAACGGCCCGCTGCAACAGGAGCCGCTATGCACACCATCTCCTACGTCACCGTCGATGTCTTCACGTCCGCGCGTTTTGAGGGCAATCCGCTTGCCGTCATCTCCGATGCGCGCGGTCTCACCGACGCTGAGATGCAGAAAATCGCCACCGAGTTCAACTATTCCGAAGTCACCTTCGTCCTGCCGCCGGAAGATCCTGAGAATTCCGCCCGCGTGCGCATCTTCACCCCGACGATGGAAATACCCTTCGCCGGTCATCCGAATGTCGGCACCGCCTATGTGCTCGGCCAGCGGGCGGAGATCTTCGGCAAGCCGGTCGGCGACAGGCTGCGCTTCGAGGAAGAGGCCGGCATTGTCGAAGTCAGTCTGAAACGCAGCGGCGGAAGGGTTACGGCAACAGCGATCCGCGCGCCGCAGCCGCTGACGATCGGCGATACCATCGCCGAAGAAACCATCGCCCGCTGCGTGACACTCGATCCCGGCGTCATCGTCACGACCACCCACGCCCCGGTCTTTGCCTCCGTCGGCCTCAACTTCGCCGTCGCCGAATTGAACGGGCTCGAAACACTGGCCGCCGCCCGCCCGAACCTTGCCGGCTTCCAGGCGGCCGCCGGCCGCCAGGCGACGAGCGGCCATGACTTCTCGCTCTTCCTCTATGCCAGAACCTCCGCAGACCCGTGGCATATCCGCGCCCGCATGTTCGCGCCGCTCGACAACGTGCCTGAAGATCCGGCGACGGGCAGCGCTTCGGCCGCCCTTGCCGCCTATCTCGTCTCGCTGGCGCCGGACGCCGATATGAATATCCGCATCACGATCGAACAAGGTGTGGAAATGGGCCGCCGCAGCGTCATCGCCCTCGATGTTGCGAAATCCGGCGGCATCGTCACCGACGTCGTCATCTCCGGAAGCTGCGTTCCCGTCATGCGTGGAGAAATCCTGCTTCAGGACTGACGATCGGGGCGACGCGGCCCGTCTACATCAGGAAATCGCGCGAAAGCAGCGCCAATGCCCAGATGCCGAAAGCGATCAGCGCGATCCTCCAGAAATCCATGCGTCGTCTCAGGCCTGGAAGCCCGAGCGGCTTGATCACCTGTATCGCCATGGCAAGGATGAGCAGCAAGGCTATCAGCTTTGTCATGCTTTATTTTTTCCGTTTTTCGGAATGTCACAGGACGGACATTTTTCCGCGCGAACAAGAGGATCTCGACACGCCGTAAAGACATTCCGGGGCACAATCAATCATCTTGAGGCTAGGCAGACGCAGGTCTTGCCTTATGTCCATTTTTAAATCGCTGAGACCGAGTCTGGGGAAATGAAGAGAAATCTGCTGTCCGTCGCCGCGCTGCTCTTTGGCACGCTCTTCCTTTTCATGGGCAACGGCCTGCAGGGCATCCTGCTTCCGGTGCGGGGCAATCTCGAAGGTTACGCAACCACGACACTCGGCCTGCTCGGCACTTCATGGGCCGGGGGCTTCGTCATCGGCTGCCTGGTGGCGCCGAAGCTGGTCCGCCGTGTCGGCCATATCAGAGCCTTTTCCGGCTTCATCTCGATCATCGCCATCATCGCGCTGGTCAGCGGCATCATTATCGATCCGTTCTGGTGGGTGGTGCTGCGCGCCGTCACCGGCTTCTCCACCGCCGGCACCTCGATGATCATCGAAAGCTGGCTGAACGAACGCGCCAGCAATGAGAGCCGTGGCGCGATCTTCTCGCTCTATATCGGCATCACGCTGCTCGGCGTCGTCGGCGGCCAGATGATGATCCCGCTGGAAGACGTGCGCACGCCGGTGCTCTTCATGATCTGCGGCATCTTCTACTGCATCGCCATGCTGCCGACGACGCTGTCGACCGCTGCATCACCACAGCCGCTGAAGGCGGTCCGCCTCGACCTGCCGGCGCTCTACCGCAACTCGCCGGTTTCCTGCCTCGGCATTCTGCTCGTCGGCATCGCCAACGGCGCTTACGGCACGCTCGGCGCCGTCTTCGGCGCCGGCGCGGGCCTCTCCGACGCCAGCATCGCCATCATGATGAGCGCCACGATCTTCGCCGGCGCGGTGATGCAGCTGCCGGCCGGCCGGCTTTCCGATCGTATCGACCGGCGCTACGTGCTCGCCGCCATGTCGGCGATCGCCGCCGTTGCCGGACTGCTGATCTTCCTACTCCACCCGACCTCACCCACCTTCCTGATCGGCCTCGTCATTCTCTATGGCGCAGTGGCGAATACGCTCTATCCGATCGCCGTCGCCCATGCGAACGACTTCGCGACCTCGGAGGATTTCGTCAAGGTCTCCGGCGGCCTGCTGCTGCTCTACGGCATCGGCACGGTGATCGGCCCGACGATCGGCGGCCCCGTCATGTCGATGATCAGCCCACATGCGCTCTTCCTCGTCACGGCCATCGCCCATGTGCTGATCACCGTCTACGCCATCATCAGAAGCCGCATCCGCGCCGCCGTTCCGGTCGGCGACCGCGATGCCTACACGACGATCCCGACCGGCACCTCGCAGATGCTGACGCCGCAAAGCATGTCGCTTGCCGATCGCGGCACCGGCAAATCTGCTGAAACCGGGAAGCCTCCCGAAAGCGGCGATCCTGCTGTAAAGTTCGGCTGAGCAATTCCAGGAAAAGTGCGAAGCGGTTTTCCAAGGCAAAGCGCGAAGTGCTTTTGCCGGGAGTTGCGTAAAACAAGACGTGAGAGCGATTTTGCGCTTCCATGAAAAGCTGAACCGCTCTAGCGCATCGGCCCCCAAAATCGGAATCGATTTTGGGAAGTACGATGCCCTGGGCAGCAACGGAGGACGAACCATGAGCTTCATCGATGACGACCGGCCGCAGAAGAAGGCCGTCCATGAGATCGGCGCCGATCTCTCCATGCTTTCGGTGGACGAGCTGAAAGCGCGAGTGGAATTGCTGAAGGCGGAGATCGCCCGCCTCGAAGCCGAGGCCACCCGCAAGGCCTCGGGACGGCAGGCGGCTGAGAGCTTCTTCCGCTCGTAATCGCCGAAGTCCCTAAAAAACAAGAGTCTAGGCTAAAAAATGAGGCCGCCTCAAGTCTTGATCCGGCACAATGTTAATAAAATATTAAGCTTTATAAGGTATTACTGTACTCATCCGGATCTTTTCTGGATCTCAGACAGTTTTCCATGCGGTGAATTGGTCTGATTTTTCTCCCTGTTTTACCTTGAGAGCCGCTTTTGCGGCTCTTCTTTTTACTTGCAGCCGGCGCACTTCCACGAAACTGTGGAGATTAACCCTTTCTTAAGAAACGGCTTGCGCATTTGCGCTAATGATACCATCTTAAAGTCATAAAGACCGGGCTTGGAAACTTTTCCATCGGCGCCGGCGTTACCTGACCATAAAGTAGCTGCGTGCAACAGGGACTATTGCGATGTCGGAAGTTGGATTGAACACGATCAGTTTTGCGGGCCGCGCAGCTGCATCCTCGCAGTTCAAGGCGCTTTACGCGGAAGGCATGTCGCTGGTCGAAGAGACCGCAGCCTATCTCGACGGCCAGGGCCGCGCCGCCTCCAAGGTTCTCCCGCGGATGGCCTCGGTCCTCTACGCAGCGGAATCCATGCGCCTCACCACCCGCCTCATGCAGATGGCCTCCTGGCTGCTGCTGCAGCGCGCCGTCAACAACGGCGAAATGTCCCGCGACCAGGTCCTGGCGGAGAAGAACAAGGTTCGCCTCGACGGCTTTAACGTCGACCGCGCCGCACCCGGCTGGGGCGACCTGCCGGAATCCTTCCGTGACCTCGTCGAGCATTCGCTGCGCCTGCAGAACCGTATCGCCCTCTTGGACCGCGAAATTTACCGCCCGTCCGAAGCTGTGATCGTCCACGACAACCAGAACAGCGTCCAGGCCCAGCTTTCCCTGCTGCAGACCGCCTTCGGCAACAACTGATCCGGATTTAGAGAATTCGATATGAAACCGGCTGCGCCCCGCGCAGCCGGTTTTTTGTTTGCCGATGAACGGCGACATCCCGCAACGCAAAAAGCCCGGCGAAACCGGGCTCTTTTCAAATTCCGTCGAGCAGAAGCGATTAGAGGCCGAGGCCGCCGAAACGCTTGTTGAACTTGGAGACGCGGCCACCGCGGTCCATGAGCTGCTGGTTGCCGCCGGTCCAGGCCGGATGCGACTTGGAATCGATTTCGAGGTTCATGACAGCGCCTTCCGAACCCCAGGTCGAGCGGGTTTCGTATTCGGTGCCGTCGGTCATGACAACCTTGATCACGTGATAGTCGGGATGGATGCCTGCCTTCATAACAATCTTCCTGCGATACCGGAGTTCAATTTGCCGCATGCAGTTGCGGGCAACGAACCGATTGAATAAATGAAGCCGCAGTCGTGATGGCTACGGCTTCCCATTAGGATGCGGTGCCTATACATGAAGGACGCCGGGATAACAAGAGCCAACAGGCCGCATTGCGCGGGTCTTGCAGGCGATCGGAGACGATTTGGCAGAGCAGGCACAGGCAGAAGAACAGAAGACCCGATCGCTACGGCCGCTCGGCAGGCTGACGCCCTATGTCATGCGGTATCGCGGCATGGTGGCGGGCGCGCTGATTTCGCTGTCAATTGCCGCCGTCACCTCGCTGGCGCTGCCGCTTGCCGTGCGCCGCATGATCGATCACGGTTTCACCCACTCCGACGGCCGCTTCATCAACAGCTACTTCGCAATGCTGATGGTCATGGCGGTGGTCCTCGCGATGGCAAGCGCGCTGCGCTATTATTTCGTCATCACCATCGGCGAGCGCATCGTCGCCGATCTTCGCCGCGACGTCTTTGCCCATGTGACGCGGCTGTCGCCCTCTTTCTTCGATGTCAACCAGTCCGGCGAGATCGTCTCGCGCCTGACCGCCGATACGACGCAGATCAAATCCGCCGTCGGCGCTACAGCTTCGGTGGCGCTCAGGAACCTCATCCTCTGTCTCGGCGCCATGGGCATGATGATCGTCACCTCGCCGAAGCTTTCGAGCCTCGTCATCGGCGCGATCCCGCTGATCGTCTTCCCGCTTGTTGGCTTCGGCCGCTCGGTGCGCAAGCGTTCCCGCGCCGCCCAGGATACACTCGCTGAGGCTTCCGCCTTTGCCAACGAGACGGTCGCCGCCACCCGCACGGTACAGGCCTTCAACGGTGAGGATGCCGCAGCGGCACGCTATGGCGCCGCCGTCGAATCCGCCTATGAGGCCGCACGCGCTGCCATCCGCTCCCGCGCCCTGCTGACGGGCATCGCCATCACGCTGATCTTCGGCAGCGTCGTCGCCGTGCTCTGGGTTGGCGCACACAGCGTGCTTGCCGGCACGCTCTCGGCCGGCACGCTCGGCCAGTTCCTGCTTTATGCCGTCATCTCCGCCGGCTCGCTGGGCGCGCTCTCGGAAGTCTGGGGCGAACTCTCCCAGGCAGCGGGCGCTGCCGACCGCCTGACCGAGCTTCTCGACGAGGTCTCGCCGATCGCAGCCCCGGCCAACCCGCAGGCCCTCCCTTCGCCCGGCCGCGGCCGCGTCGAATTTTCCGGCGTGCACTTCGCCTATCCCTCGCGCCCCGGCAAATCGGCGCTGCACGGCTTAAGCTTCGCGATCGCGCCGGGTGAGACGGTCGCCATCGTCGGCCCTTCCGGCGCAGGCAAGAGCACTGTCTTCTCGCTGCTGCTGCGCTTCTACGATCCGCAGCAGGGCAGCGTAAAGATCGACGAGGTCGACGCGCGGCTGACGACGCCAGACGAACTGCGCCAGCGAATCGCCATCGTGCCGCAGGACGTCACCATCTTTGCCGCCTCGATCCACGACAACATCGCCTTCGGCCGCCCCGGCGCCTCGCGCGAGGAAGTCCGCGCCGCGGCACTTGCCGCCCAGGCCGACGAATTCGTCTCCCGCCTGGACAAAGGCTATGAGACCGAGGTCGGCGAGCGCGGTGTGACGCTTTCCGGCGGCCAGCGCCAGCGCATCGCCATTGCCCGCGCCATCCTGAAGAACGCCCCCGTATTGTTGCTCGACGAGGCGACCTCGGCGCTCGATGCCGAAAGCGAGACGCTGGTGCAGAAGGCGCTCGACGGCCTGGTGGATGGCCGCACAACGCTCGTGATCGCCCATCGGCTGGCAACCGTGCTGAAGGCCGACCGCATCCTCGTCATGGACCAGGGCCGCGTCGTCGAGGAAGGCACGCATCAGAGCCTGATCCGCCAGGGCGGCATCTATGCGCGGCTGGCGCGGCTGCAATTCGATGCTGCCCATGAAGATGTGCTCGCCGCCGCGAAATAACCGGCATGCGCCTGTTCATCGACAACCACTAAAGTCTGACCTTGACCGCACCTCCCTGTGGTTGCCTTTCGCGCCCCCGCATTCGCTTGCGCCCAATGGAAACGGTGACAATTGGACGCTAAGCAATCGAATTCTAATTAAGGCAGTGGAAAAGCTCGCCATTTTGATCTAGCCTCCACTAAGCTGATGGTTGCAATTCAGCGTTTCGGGAGACATCCATGTATAAATTCGAAGTTTATAAGGATAAGGCGGGCGAGTTCCGCTTCCGCTTCAAGGCATCGAACGGCGAAGCCATGTTCTCATCCGAGGGCTACAAGGCGAAGGCGTCCGCCATGAGCGCCATCGAATCCATCAAGAAGAACACGCCCGGTGCCGAAGTCGTCGATCAGACGAAGGCCGAATCCTGATCCGATCGGCAGGGGCGGCGTCACGCCATCCCTGCCCTTTTCGCGCCCTTGAGCAGCGCCGGTGCCTTTGAGCCCGGCCTGCTCGCTCTTGATTTTCGGCGCCATTTTTCTTTTTCGCATATTTTTTGAAAGCCATGTCGAAACGACCCGTGGCCGCGCCTCATTGTATCGGAACGGCCCGCCGCTCCGCCGGGCTTCACAGCTTTCGGATATCGGTCCCCGATATCGGCATGCCCGGATCAATGCCAACCATGAGATCAGGAGTTTTCCATGCAATATGCTCTCATCATTCGCGAAGGCGCCGAGGACTTTGCTCGGCGCAGCGACCCTGCCTATCGCGACGGCTGGATCGCCTATAGCAAGGCGCTTGCCCAGGCAGGGATCATGACCGGTGGCGCCGGGCTGACAGGCCCGGAAACCGGCACGATCGTGCGCCGCAAAGGCGAGGACCACGATGTTCAGGACGGCCCCTATCCCGAAGGTAAGGAACAGCTCGGCGGCTTCTATCTGATCGAGGTTCCCGACATGGATACCGCGCTCGAATGGGCGACACGCGTTCCGATCTCCGACAGGGGTTCGGTCGAGGTGCGCCCGCGCCTGCAGATGTGAGGCGAGGATGCCACCCGATGCCGGACGCGCTGCCGAAGAGGTGGCGCGTCAATCCTACGGCAAGCTGATCGCCTTCCTCGCCGCCCGTTCGCGCGACGTGCCGGCGGCGGAAGACGCATTATCGGAAGCACTGGCTTCGGCGCTTCGTGTCTGGCCCGAACGCGGCGTTCCCGGCAATCCGGAAGCCTGGCTGCTGGTCGCCGCACGTCGGAACCTCATGCAGGCCGCCCGCCACCGCGCCGTCCAGGCCAACGCGCAAGCGACGCTGTCGCTCGCCTTCGAGGAGGCCGAGGAACGTATGAACGAAGCCGGCAAATCCGCCTTTCCCGATGAGCGGCTGAAGCTGCTTTTCGCCTGCACCCATCCCGCCATCGACAGCTCCGTGCATACCCCGCTGATGCTGCAGACCGTTCTCGGCATCGAGGCGAAGACCATCGCGCGAGCCTTCGTCGTTTCACCGGAAGCGATGAGCCAGCGGCTGGTGCGGGCCAAGATGAAGATCCGCGATGCCGGCATTCCCTTCGCCGTTCCCCCTCGCCCCGCCCTATCAGGTCGGCTTGCCGCCGTTCTTTCGGCGATCTACGCCGCCTATGGCCTCGGCTGGGACGGTCTCGACGGCGAGGAGGAGCGCCATTCGCTTGCCGGTGAGGCGATCTGGCTCGGCCGCGCGCTTCTCGCCGTCTTGCCCGACGAACCGGAAGCGATCGGCCTCCTCTCGCTGATGCTTCACTGTGAAGCCCGTCGCAGCGCCCGGCGCGACGGCAGTGGCCGATATGTGCCGCTGGACGAACAGGATACGGCGATCTGGAACGCGATCATGATCGCGGAGGCCGATGCGCTGCTGCGCAAGGCCGGAGGTTTCGACCGCTTCGGCCCGTTCCAGTGCCAGGCGGCGATCCAGTCCGTCCATGCGGCGCGCCGGTTTTCAGGAGCGACCGACTGGCAGGCGCTGACGACACTCTACGCCGCGCTTGTGACGATGAAGTCCGCGCTCGGCGCGCGCGTCAGCCAGGCTGCGGTGATCGGCAGGGCGCTGGGTCCAGCCGCGGGCCTGGAGCAACTCGACAGGCTCGATCCGCGCGACATCGCCGCTTATCAGCCTTACTGGGCGGTGCGGGCCTTTCTTCTGGCAAACGCCGGCGATGACACCGCCGCGACCGACGCCTACATGGCGGCGATCGGCCTCAGCGACAGTCCCGCCGTGCGCGACTTTCTCACCCACCGGCTGGAGCAGGCGCGCCGGGCGCTCTCAGGCTGATCATTTCTCGGTCAGCTTCAGCTCGATACGGCGGTTCGTGGCGCGCGCATCCGGCGTCTCACCCGGTGCAATCGGCTGGAATTCGCCGAAGCCGGCAGCAACGAGCCGATCGGCCGGCACGCCCTGCGCGATCAGGAACTTGACGACCGAAATCGCACGCGCCGAGGAAAGCTCCCAGTTGTCGCGATAGCGGCCCGTTCCGGCAAGCGGCACATTGTCGGTATGGCCGTCGACGCGCAGCACCCAGTTGATCTCCGGCGGAATTTCCTTGGCGAGATCGAGAAGGGCGGCGGCAAGCTTTGCCATCTCCATCTGGCCATCCGGATTGAGATCGGCCGCGCCCGAGGGAAACAGCACTTCCGACTGGAAGACGAACCGGTCGCCGACGATGCGGATATTCTCGCGGTCCGAGAGGATTTCGCGCAGCCGGCCGAAGAAGTCGGAGCGGTAACGGTTCAGCTCCTGCACGCGCGCGGCAAGCGCCACGTTGAGACGGCTGCCGAGATCGGCGATCTTCGTCTGCGAGACCCGGTCTTTCTCTTCCGACGCCTGAAGTGCTGCTTCGACGGCGGCGATCTGGCTGCGGAGGGCTGCAATCTGCTGGTTCAGGAGTTCGACCTGGCTGAGCGCCCGCTCGCTCACCTGCTTCTGCTCGTCGAGCTCCTGCGTCATCGTGCCGATCCGCTTCTGCGCCGCGTCCTGGCCGCCCGAACCGGCGTTCAGCAGTGCCTGCAGCCGCGACCGCTCGCCTTCGGCATTGGAAAGCGACGCCTGCAGGTTGGCGACCGAATCCTGGAGATCCTGGTTGCTGCCTTTTTCAAGCGCCAGAAGCTGGGTCAGCTCATTGATCTGGCTGTTGAGGCGATTCAGCACCTCGTCACGGCCCGTGATTTCGCGGCTGAGAATAAACTGTCCGACGACGAAGACCGTCAACAGGAACATGATCGAGATGAGCAGCGTCGACAGGGCATCGACGAAGCCCGGCCAGTAATCCACCGTGCGTTCGCGGCGGCGGTTGCGGGCAAGAGCCATGGCTTATTTGCCCTCGCTCTTCTCTGTGTGGCTCGCCCGGTCGCGCGGGCGTTCGGTCCTGTCGCCTCCGCGCTCCTGCAGGCCGATGCGTTCCGCCAGCCGGTCGAGCGTGCGGCGCATCGCCTTCGCTTCGTCCTGCTGCGCCTCGATCCAGTCGCGCAGCATCTGCTGCTCGTTGCGCATGTTCTTGACCAGCCCCTGAATGCCTTCGGCGAGGCTCGCCATGGCGGCGACCGAGCGCTGGCTGCCGACGCCGCCCTCTTCGGAGACCTTGCGCAGATAGTCGGAAAGCGCGCGCATGTCTTCCGAGGATGCGCCGGAAACGGCCTCGAGCGCCGGCGCAAGATCGGAGCCGACATCGGTGACGGAGGAGAGCCAGTTTTCCAGCTCCATATAGAAGCGGTTCTGCGCGCGGCCCGCCTGCAGGTCGAGGAAGCCGAGAATGAGCGAACCGGAAAGGCCGAGCAGCGAGGAGGAGAAGGCTTGGCCCATGCCCGAAAGCGGCGTGGAAAGCCCTTCCTTCAGCGCCGAGAGCACATCCCCCGTGCCGTTCGAGCTGGCATCGAGCGACTGGATGACGATGCTGATCGAGCCGATGGTGCCGATGAGACCCCAGAAGGTGCCGAGCAGGCCGAGGAAGACCAGGAGGCCGATCAGGTAGCGCGAAACGTCGCGCGATTCGTCGAGACGGCTGGCGACGGAATCGAGGATGGAGCGCAGCGCCGTCGTCGACAGCGCCATGGAAGTTTTACGGCTGCCGATCAGCGCCCGCATCGGCGCAAGCAGCTTCGGATTGCGGCTGACCTTGTCGGCGCTGCCGGCGGCGCGGAACGAATTGAACCAGCGCACCTCGGGGCGAAGCGCCAGCACATGATTGAAAACAAGGATGATTCCGACCGCGAGAACGCCGAGGATCAGGCCGTTGAGGCCCGGATTGTGCATGAAGGCGGTCTGTGTCTGCCGAAAGAGGATGGCGGCAATAAAACCGACGATGACGAGGAAGAGCAGCATCGTCCAGAGGAAGGGCATCGGACTCGAAAGTCTGTAGGCATAATTGCCCGTCGTCTTTTCGGTGGAGCCGATCTCCGCCACATTCACATTTTCCATAGGTTACGCAGCCTCCGGATTCCCTGCTGGCGGAGACTAGAGCAACATTGTGCCGAATTGAAGTATGCCGGGGCGAAAACCGTGACTTTACAACAGCCGGTTTTCCGTTCGGTCACTTGGCGGGGATCGGCCGCTTGATGACCTCGAGCAGCGCCTTGTGGATGGCTTCGTTGCCGGCGACGATCGCGCCGCTCTCCAGAATGGCCGCCCCGCCGTCCCAGTCGGTGGCAAAACCGCCTGCTTCGCGAATGAGCAGGATGCCGGCCGCCATGTCCCAGGGCGCGAGCTCCGCTTCCCAGAAACCGTCGAAACGACCGGCGGCGACATAGGCGAGATCGAGCGTCGGCGAACCGAGGCGGCGGATGCCCGCCACTTCGCCCATCACGTGGCGAAGCTCGACCAGGAACTTGCCGTGGTTGCGTTTGCCAAGCGCCGGCACGCCGCAGCCGATGACGCAATCCGACAGCACGCGGCGCGCGGCGACGCGCAGGCGCCGGTCGTTGAGGAAGGCGCCGCCGCCGCGCTCGGCGGTATAAAGCTCGTCGGTCGCCGGATTGAAGACGACGGCGGCGACGATCTCGCCGTTGCGTTCGAGCGCGATCGAGACGGCGAAAGCCGGAATGCCGTGCAGGAAGTTCGTCGTGCCGTCGAGCGGGTCGACGATCCAGCGATGCGCGCCGTCCGTGCCTTTGATCTCCTCGCTTTCCTCGCCGAGGAAGCCGTAAGTCGGGCGGGCTTTTATCAGCTCTTCCCGGACGATCTTCTCAGCCTTGCGGTCGGCGGTGGAAACGAAATCGCCCGGTCCCTTCACGGAAACCTGCAGGTTCTGCACTTCGCCGAAATCACGCCCCAGCGATTTTCCTGCCTTGAGGGCAGCCTGAACCATGACATTGAGAAGAGCTGAACGGGCCATCTGCGCATTTTTCCTTGGGACTGATACGAGGCGCGCGCTGCCAGGGGCGGGAAATGTCCCTGAACATGCATGACAGGCAGCGCTGCAAAGATTGGCGGCCTCAAGACCACAAAATCACGGAAATTTCAAGGGGAGGCGCGCATGGCTGCCCTGCAATGCAAGCCATGCCAATTTTATTATGGACAGATTAGTCCAGAAAGTGTAAATCGTCTGCCATGGCAAGACACAAGGAATTCGATCGCGACACCGCCCTTCAGGCCGCCATCGGCGTGTTCTCGGAGCATGGTTACGAAGGCACCTCGACAGACGATCTGCTGACGGCGATGAAGATCAGCCGTCAGAGCATGTACGACACCTTCGGCGACAAGCGCAGCCTCTACTTGGAAGCACTGAAGCGCTACAATGCCGACAGCGTCGGCAAAATCGTCGCCGATCTCCGCCGAGAGGGCCGGCCGATCGAGGCGCTGGAAGGTGCTCTCGTCGCCTTCGCCTCACGTCCCGCTGCCGAGGCGCGGCGCTGCTGCCTCGGCGTCAGTGCCATCTGCGAATTCGGTCGCACCGATGCCGAGATCGCAGCTCTTACCGACAGCGCCGGCCACGCGCTTCACCTGGCGATTGAGGGCCTTCTCGGTGAGGCTCGCGGGGCCGGAGAACTCGCAGCGGATATCGATATCGCCGACGCCGTTCCATTTCTCGGCGCAGCTCTCGCGGGCATGAAAGTCAGCGCCCGAAACGGCGCCCCACCCGAGACGCTCCGCAACATCGCGCGCATGGCTATCAGAAGCCTTCGTTGAGGAGAACAACTCCGAGCTGACTTTTCCATGAGCAATTCTAGACTGATCAATCCAAAAAACAGAAGGAAATCTCCATGTCTCAACCTCTTTCCACCAAGATTGCCCTCGTTACCGGCGGCGCGCGCGGCATCGGTGCCGCCATCGTCCGAAGGCTCGCAGCCGATGGCGCCGCCGTCGCCTTCACCTATTCAAGTTCAGAGCACAGGGCGAAGGCGATCGTCGCCGAACTGGAGGCCGCTGGCGGCAAGGCGCTGGCGATCCGGGCCGACAGTGCCGATTCGAAGGCCGTGCAGGATGCCGTCGCGTTGACAGCCGGGCATTTTGGCGGTCTCGACATTCTCGTCAACAATGCCGGCATTCTTATCCTCAACCCGCTCGACGACTATTCGCTCGAAGATTTCGATCGGATGTTCGCCGTTAATGTCCGCGCTGCGTTCGTCGGCATCCAGGCCGCGGCAAGACATATGAAGGAAGGCGGCCGCATCATCACCATCGGCAGCGTCGCTGCCGATCGCAGCGGCTTTCCAACCTCGGCGGTCTACAGCATGACGAAGGGCGCCATCGCCGCGATGACCCGCGGCCTCGCCCGCGATCTCGGCTCACGCGGCATCACTGTCAACAACATCCAGCCCGGCCCGACGGCGACTGACATGAACTCCAATGAGGACGATCATGAGCGCCTTAAGCCGCTGATGGCGCTTGGCCGTTTGGGTGAGGACCGCGAGATTGCCGGCCTCGCCGCGTATCTCGCCAGTGCCGAGGCCGCCTTCGTCACCGGCGCCAGCCTGACGATCGACGGCGGTTATCTCGCCTGAATGCAGAACCTGCAGGGCTAAAATAAAGGCCGGCCGCATCCTATGATACCGCCGGCTTCGCCTGTTCAAACAGGTCCTAAAACTTCTGCTGTGTCATCAGCACTTCGCGGGCGATCTGATCGAGCGGCAGGATACGGTCGACACCGCCCTTGGCGATCGCTTCCTTCGGCATGCCGAAAACGACGGAACTCGCCTCGTCCTGCGCCACCGTGTAGGCTCCGGCCTCGTGCATTTCCAGCATGCCGCGCGCGCCGTCGTCGCCCATGCCGGTCATGATGATCCCCATCGCGTTCGAGCCGGCCGAACGCGCCGCCGAACGGAAGAGCACATCAACGGAAGGCCGGTGGCGGGAGACCAGCGGCCCGGTCTTCACGCTCACATAATAGCGCGCTCCCTGGCGTTCGAGCAGCATGTGCTTATCGCCAGGGGCGATCAGCACATGGCCGCGCAGCACCGGGTCGCCGTCGGCGGCTTCCTTGACCTCGACCTCGCAGAGTCCGTTCAACCGCTTCGCAAAGGCAGCGGTGAATTTCTCCGGCATATGCTGGACGATCACCACGCCTGGAGCATTGGCCGGCAGTTCTTCCAGGAATTCGCGCAACGCCTCGGTGCCGCCGGTGGAGGCGCCGACGCAGACGACCATCTCCGTCGTCTTTGCCATCGCCCGTCCCGTCGGCGGTGGCAGCATCGCATCCGCCGTCAGCTTCTTGGCCGGCCCCTCGGCGGAGGCGGAGCGAATGGTTCCGGCGGCGCGGCGCACGGTGGAAAGCCGCGCGTGCGAAGCGCTCTTCACGACTTCACGAATGCGCATGGCGTCATCGGCGAGACCGTCGGCAGCTCCGATCTTCGATTTCAGAATGACGTCGACGGCGCCTGCCTCGAGCGCCTGAAGCAGCGTTTCCGAGCCCGCCTCCGTCAGCGACGAGCACATCACGACGGGGATCGGCCGCTGCGACATCAGCTTGCGAAGGAAGGTGATGCCGTCCATGCGCGGCATCTCCACGTCGAGCGTGATGACATCGGGGATTTCCTCCTGCAGCTTCCGCGCCGCCACGAAAGGATCGGATGCCACCCCCATGATCTCGATATCGGGATCCTGCTCCAGCACATGGCTCAGTGTCTGGCGGATGCTGGCGGAATCATCGATGATGAGAACGCGGATTTTCTTACGCATGGATGCCTCCAGAGCAATTCCAGCAAAAGTGTGTAACGGTTTTGCCAGGCAAAGCGCGAAACGCTTTTGCCGGGAATTGCGTGAAAACAAAGAGATAGAGCATTTCCGCGAGGAGAAAAGCGGAAATGCTCTAGATACGCTGAAACACCGTATTCGAAACCTGTTTCAACGGCAGGTCGAAGCCGGTGATAGATTCGGAATGGCCGATGAATATGTAGCCGCCCTTCGCCAGGCAATTGCAGAGACGGTTGAGCACACCGGCCTGGGTTTGCTTGTCGAAGTAGATCAGCACGTTGCGGCAGAAGATGATGTTCATCAAGTCGCCGACCGGGTATTTGTCGTCCATCAGGTTCATTCGGGCAAAACCCACCCTGCTGCGCAGTTTCGGTGTGATGCGCACCTCCTTGCGGCCCGGCTGCTTGGCAACAAGCACGTATTTGCGCTGCAGGTCGCGCGGCACGGGCGCGATGATGTCTTCCGGATAGATGCCCCGGCGCGCCGTCTGCAGCACGTCGGTGGAAAGATCGGTGGCAAGTACGCTGTAGGAAACGTCGTTGCGGCCTTCGGCAAATTCCGCCAGCACCATCGCCATCGTGTAGGGTTCGGCCCCCGTCGAGCAGGCCGAGCTCCAAGTGCGGATGGTGCGCACGCCGCTGTTGGCGATCGCCGGCAGCGCCACCGTCTGCATGTAGTCGAAATGCTTGGCTTCCCGGAAGAAATCCGTCTTGTTCGTCGTCACCACGTCGATGAGGTAGACGGTTTCCTGGGCGAGGCCGTCGTGATTGAACAGGAAGTCGCAATAATCGTCGAAGGTCGAATGATTGGTCGCGCGAAGGCGGCGCCTCAACCGCCCTTCGAGCATCGTCAGCTTGGTCGGCGGCATCTTGATGCCGCTATAGTCGTAGATGAACCGGGCAAGCTTGTCGAAATTGCGCTTGCTGATCCGGTCGCCGGGCAATTGGGTTTCCACCGCTGCCATACTCATAGAACGCAGTACTCCAGATTTGACTTGGGGCGTCAGGCCGCCGATTGCAGTGCCGAGGCGTCCTCGCGTGACAGCAGCCGTGCAAGATCGATGATGACGACGAAGCCGTTTTCGCGGCGAACGACGCCGGCAATATAATCCGAGCGCCAGCGCACGCCGATGTCGGGCGCCGC
The DNA here is from genome assembly GCF_003938655.1 of Rhizobium pisi. Classification (GTDB taxonomy): domain Bacteria; phylum Pseudomonadota; class Alphaproteobacteria; order Rhizobiales; family Rhizobiaceae; genus Rhizobium; species Rhizobium pisi. The sequence goes on along the minus strand of NZ_RJJT01000015.1, from coordinate 59,682 downwards.
CTCGATCTGGTCACGCCGGAACGGCGTGACCTCGAAGACGCGGTCGGCGACGAGGCCGAGGGTGAGCAGCCGGCTTTCCATCGGCACGTCGAGGACGAGCACCCGCGTGTGCGGCGTCGGCACGGTCTTCGTCATGCCGAGCTTCAATCGAAGATCAATCGTCGGCACGCCCTGCCCGCGCACGTCGCGCAGGCCGAGCAGATAGTCGGGACCGTTCGGAATCTTGAAAGCTTCCGCATAGTCGAGGATTTCCCGCACCACCTCAACCGGCACGGCGAAAATTTCGTCGCCCAGGCTGAAGGTCACGAATTGCGCTTCCAGAGATGTCGTGGCCATGATCATGCACTTTCCTTGAATTCGGCGTCCCCGTCATCTGGACCGCCCATGGAGAGATCGAGAGCGAAACCTTTCACCCGCGCCTGTTGAGCTGCGACGGCGTTGGCGGGCGGTTTCTTGGTTGCAGGCTTGCGGATGGCGGCCGGAGCGGGGCTCCGCACCGTCATCCTGGCTGCCGGCGCGCGCTCGCGAGGCCCGCCTGCCATATCGACCTTGAAGAAGGCGATCGACGTCTGCAGCTCTTCCGCCTGCGAGGCGAGCTCCTCGGAGGTTGCCGACATCTGCTCGGAAGCGCCAGCGTTCTGTTGCGTCACCTTGTCGAGCTGCTGGATCGCTTCGTTGATCTGCGAGGCGCCGATATCCTGCTCGCGGCACGCGGCGCTGATCTCGGAGACCAGTTCTGCCGTCTTGCGGATATCGGGCACCAGGCGGCCGAGCATGTCGCCGGCTTCCTGAGCGGCCTTGACTGTATCGCTCGACATAGCCCCGATTTCGGCTGCCGCCGACTGGCTGCGTTCGGCAAGCTTGCGCACTTCCGATGCGACCACCGCAAAACCCTTACCGTGCTCGCCGGCGCGCGCTGCTTCGACGGCCGCATTGAGAGCCAGCAGATCTGTCTGACGGGCGATCTCCTGAACGATGCTGATCTTCTGGGCGATCGTGCGCATGGCGTCGACGGCGCGTGTCACCGCGTCCCCACTTGCTTCCGCATCCTTCGCCGACTGACGCGCGATCTTCTCGGTCTGGGCCGCATTGTCAGCGTTCTGCTTGATGTTCGAGGCCATCTCCTCCATCGCGGCGGAGGCCTCTTCGGCGGACGCGGCCTGTTCCGTGGCGCCCTGCGACACCTGCTCGGAGCTTGCCGATAATTCCTGGCTGCCGGCCGAAACATTTTCGGCAGCCGAGATCGCGTCGGCGACGACGCCACGCAGGCGCTCGACCATCTGCTCGAGCGCAATGCCGAGCATATCCTTTTCCGAGAGCGGTTTCGGAGAGACCATCAGGTCGCCGTTGGAGATCTGGTTGGCGATCGTTGCGGTATTACGAAGGTTCGCGGTCATCCGGCTCATCGAATCGACGAGATCGCGGATTTCGTCGTTGCTCTTGTGGTCGATATTCTGTTCGAGGTCACCGATGCTGACGGCATCGGCAAGGCTGACGGCGCGCTTCAGGCCACGGGAGATATTGAGCAGGATCCAGATGGCAGCCGCCGACGAGACGATGATCAGGCCGACCGTCATCATGACAAGCATATTGCGCGACTGCGCATACTGGTCGTTGGTGGCGGCATCCGTTTCGGCGACGTTGCCGGTCACGGTGTCGTTGAGCTTGGCGAGGATGCCGAGAAGCTGCGTCGTCACCTGCTGGCCTTCGCCCATCGAGGTGACGCCGGCCTGCGCGTTGGTTTCCGTCGTGTTCTGCGTTGCGAGATCGGCAATATGATCCTGTAGCGCCGTCCATTTGCCGTAGAGATCGCCGAACTGCGCCATCGCCGTCTTGATCTCCGGATCGTCGGAGGCGGAAAGGCGGCCATGGAGCGTTTTGATCAGGTCACGCTGCTGCGAGATCTCATCGACATAGCCGCCGATCTTGCTGGCATCGGTATTGATGATCGCGTCCTTTTCGGCGCGGATGGAACGCATCACGGCATCGGAAAGATCGCCGGAATCGCGCAGGTTGGCGACCGGACCGGCGACCATGATCGAGATGTCGCTGTTCAGCGACGAGAGATTGTAGATCGAAAGACCTGCCATGGCGCAGGTCAGGAGAACGATGAAACCGAACACCAGGCTCAGTTTGAGTTTGATCGTGAAACGCATTCTAACACCCCTTAGAATTGCTGTGGATTTCCTGCGAATTTCAAATTGCGCAGTGGTGAAGACGCGTCATGCGTTCACGACTCTGCCGGCATTCCCCGGCGCATCTTTGCGTCGGTCATATTCGAGAGGCCGCCGTAACAGCTCCCCGTTCTGCACCGGGGAAAGCGCTATGCGCTCTCCCGGAATTCGTCGTCCGACGTATCGGGGCCGCCCATCGACATATCGAGAGCAAACCCCTTCGCCCGAGCCTGCTGGCTGGCAACGCTGTTGGCGGCTGCCCCCTTGCCTGCCGGTTTGCGCGCCGCGGCCGGGCTTCGCGTGGTCATTTTGACCGCCGCGCCGCGGCCCTGCCGACCGCTCGTCGCCGCCTTGCCGTTGTCTGCCATCTCGATCTTGAAGAAAGCGATCGAGGCCTGCAGCTCTTCCGCTTGGGCGGCGAGTTCTTCCGAAGTCGCAGACATCTGCTCGGAGGCTCCCGCATTCTGCTGCGTCACCTTGTCGAGCTGCTGGATCGCCTCGTTGATCTGGGCAGCCCCGATATCCTGCTCACGGCAGGCGGCACTGATCTCGGAAATCAGTTCCGCCGTCTTGCGGATGTCGGGCACCAGGCGGCCGAGCATGTCGCCGGCTTCCTGGGCAGCCGTCACGGTATCGCTCGACATAGCCCCGATTTCGGCAGCGGCCGACTGGCTGCGTTCGGCGAGCTTGCGCACTTCCGATGCGACGACCGCAAAACCCTTGCCATGCTCACCCGCACGCGCGGCTTCGACGGCGGCATTAAGAGCCAGCAAATCGGTCTGGCGAGCGATTTCCTGAACAATGCTGATCTTCTGGGCGATCGTGCGCATCGCGTCGACGGCCCGGGCAACGGCGCTTCCGCTCATCTCCGCATCCTTGGCGGACTGACGGGCGATCTTTTCGGTCTGGGCGGCGTTGTCGGCATTCTGCTTGATGTTGGAAGCCATCTGCTCCATCGAGGCGGAGGCCTCTTCGGCAGAAGCCGCCTGTTCGCTGGCGCCCTGCGAGACCTGTTCCGAGCTCGCCGACAATTCCTGGCTGCCGGCCGATACGCTCTCGGCAGCGGCAATCGCATCAGCGACGACATCGCGCAGGCGCTCGACCATCTGTGCGAGCGCAATACCGAGCGTGTCCTTGGCCGAAAGCGGCTTGGGAGACACCATCAAATCGCCGTTTGCGATCTGCGTGGCAATCTCGGCGGTGACGCGAAGATTGGCAACCATGCTCTGCATGGCGATGCCGAGCGTATCCTTGGCCGAGAGCGGCTTGACGTCGACGGAAAGGTCGCCTTCGGCAATCTGGTTGGCGACATTGGCGGTGGCGCGCAGATTGTTCACCATGCCGAGCATGGCGATGCCGAGCGTATCCTTGTCGGAAAGCGGCTTCGGGGTGACACTGAGGTCGCCATTGGAAATCTCGTTTGCGATCTCCGCGGTAGTGCGGAGATTGTCGGTCATCACGTTGATCGTGTTCACGAGATCCTTGATCTCGTCGTTGCTCCTGATCTCGACCTTCTGGTTCAGGTCACCGATGGCAACGGCGCTGGCGACGTCCATGATCTTGCGCAGACCGCTGCTGACGCCGAGGGCGATCCAAAGCGCAGCAGTGAAAGCGATCACGGACGCGCCGATCGCGATGCCGATCAGCATGTTCTTTGTGGAACTATAGAGGACATCGTTATCGTTATCGGCTTGCGTCATCGCCTTCTGTTGAAGCGCGACGAGCGTCTCGAAAACGTCTTCCAGTTCCATGACCAGGGCGCGAACCTCTCCCGACGAAAGGGCGGCAGCACCTGCCCTATCGCCGCTCTCCTGCAAGGAGGCGACCTTGTTTGAGTCTTCAGTGAAGCGTTTAGCGAGCTCTACCAGCCGGTCCCAAGTGGGCTTGCCCTCGGCTGTTGCGAGCTGCCGGCCGCCTGTCGCAAAGGCGAGCATGTCTTCCATGCTCTTCGCCGAGTTCTGGTAGTCCTTGGTGACCACTTCGGGATTCATTTCCAGAAGGGCATTCTTCTGCCAGCGAACGGCATTGAGCTCTGCAGCCTTGGCTTCCAGAGCCAGTTCCAGCCTTTTTGCAGGCCCCGACACGAGGTTGCCGACGGCGTCGTTCAATGAGCCCAGGCTAAGGATGCCGTAGACCGCGCTACCCACCAATAACAATATGACAAAGCCAAATGCGGCTGCGAGTTTAAGTTTAATCGTAATACGCATCTCAATATTCCTCTGTGAGAGCGAGGCAATCAATTTGGATCGGGGGCGCGGCATCATGCAGCAATAAATTCCGCGGGCGAAACATGCCACGGTTAGAAATTCGAGGACTTCCGTGCGCGGCATCGGCAGCCGCCGGAAGCTTGCGAGACGTTCCGTCCACGGAACGTCGAACTTCAAAGTGATAAGTCTGAAAGGGGGAAAGCGACTACATTCACTTCCCGGCAGCCGGACATCTATCGGTCACAGCGCCAACGCATACACGCGTTGGGGATATTTCAGCCTCGGGCCGCCGGAGCAGCCCGAGGGATCGCATGAGAACGGAGGCGCTCGGACGCCTCCCCAGGGGAGCGCTTAGGCGCTCTCCCTGAAGTCGTCGTCGCCGGCATCAGGGCCGCCCATCGACATGTCGAGAGCAAAGCCTTTGAGACGCTGCTGCTGAGCCGAAACCGTCTGGCCACGACCCTGTCCGGAGGCCGGCGGGGCGGATTTGCGGACAAGAGCCGGGGCCTTCACTTTGGACGAACCTTTCGGCTGCGTCTTCTGGGCGCCGGTCCGTGCGCTGCCTGCCGTATCCACCTTGAAGAAAGCGATCGACGTCTGCAGTTCTTCCGCCTGTGAGGCGAGCTCCTCGGAGGTGGCCGACATCTGCTCGGACGCGCCGGCATTCTGCTGCGTCACCTTGTCGAGCTGCTGGATCGCCTCGTTGATCTGCGAGGCGCCGATATCCTGCTCACGGCAGGCGGCGCTGATTTCAGAGACCAGTTCCGCCGTCTTGCGGATATCAGGTACCAGGCGCCCAAGCATCTCGCCGGCATCAGCGGCCGCCTTGACGGTATCGCTCGACATCGAGCTGATTTCGGCAGCTGCAGACTGGCTGCGCTCGGCAAGCTTGCGCACTTCCGATGCGACGACCGCAAAACCCTTGCCGTGCTCGCCGGCGCGTGCCGCTTCGACGGCAGCGTTAAGAGCCAGCAGATCGGTCTGGCGGGCGATTTCCTGGACGATGCTGATCTTCTGGGCGATCGTGCGCATGGCGTCGACGGCACGCGTCACCGCTTCGCCGCTGGCTTCCGCATCCTTGGCCGACTGGCGGGCGATCTTCTCCGTCTGGGCGGCATTGTCGGCGTTCTGCTTGATGTTCGCTGCCATCTCCTCCATCGAGGCGGAGGCCTCTTCGGCGGAAGCGGCCTGCTCCGTGGCGCCCTGCGACACCTGCTCGGAACTTGCCGAAAGCTGCTGGCTGCCGGAAGAGACGTTTTCGGCGGCCGACAGCGCGTCGGCGACGACGCCGCGCAGGCGCTCGATCATGATGTTGACGTTGCCCAGAAGTTCGCCGATTTCGTCATGGCCGGTGATCTCGGCCATCTTCGTCAGATCGCCTTCAGATACTTCGCGAACCACGGTGTTGGCCCGATTGAGACCCTTGCTGATCGTGCCGGCGATCCAGAAAGCCGTGAGGGCAGCGATCACCAGGGCGACGGCGGCGACGGCAACCATCATCGTGCGCGTCGTCTCATACTGTGTTTGGGCGCCATCATCGGCAGTCTTCATGCGCTGCTTTTCGAGCGCCAGGATTTCGGAGAGCGTCGCGTCGATATTATTGGCGGCCGCGCGCGCTGTCGTGATGGAGATATCGTTTGCGCCATCGGTATTGCCGGCCTTCACATAGGCGCGGATCTGATCGTCGGCGGCAACGAAGGTCTTGGAAAGTTCGGCGATACGCGCCCAGCGCGCCTTGCCCTCTTCGGTCGCAAGCGCCTGTACGTGATTGAAGGCGTCGTCGAATTCCTTGCGGGCCAGATTGCCCTTCTCGATCGCGCCGGCCATATCATCGGCGTTACGCGCCGTGAGCAGGTTCTTCTGCTGCCGGATCGCTTCCAGCTGGGCGATGTTGATCTGCTGAGCCAAATCGAGACGAGCTGCCGGGCCGGAAAGGAGCCTGTCGATCGTGTCGTTCAGCGATCCAAGGCTGAGGATGCCGTAAGCGGCGGTGCCCACGAGCATCAGAATAGTGAAGGTGAACGCGGTCACCAATTTCGTCTTGATTGTTAATCGCATCGGTCTAACCCCCTCGTGAATTCATCCGGCGTCAATTGGCGGCTCCCGCCGCATCATGTCGCGATGAAAAGATCGCCCGCAGATTCGGGAGAATGATGAACTCTCCGCCCCTCTTCACCAGGCAGTTGATGTAGTCGGCGCGCCAGCGCATGCCGACGCTGGGCGGCGCCTCGCTCGCGGTCTTTGCGAGCGTCGTCACCTCATTCACCTTGTCGGTGCGCAGACCGACGAGCGTCTGTTCGCCCTGCAGATCGATCTCGATGACGATGAAGCGGCTGTCGATCGTGGCCTCCGCCGCCTCCATCCCGAAGGCGAGGCGCAGGTCGGCGAGCGGAATGACCTTGCCGCGAAAATTGATGACGCTTGCGACGAAGGGCTGGCTGCCCGGCACCGCGGTCTCCGGAAGCAGGTCCAGGATTTCCTGGACGATGACCGCCTCCAGCGCGAAGGTTTCACCGTTGAGATCGAAGGTCAGCACTTCGACTTCCTCGGCATAGCTCCAGTGATTGTCGAACCGTTCGACGGCTGCTGCTCTTGCACTCATCCTGCTACCCGCAATTGCGCCTCCTGTTGCTGACCCGCGGCAACCAGGTGCCCGACGTCGAGAATGAGAGCGACGCTACCGTCGCCGAGAATGGTCGCACCCGAGAAGGTCGCCACATCGTTGTGGAGTTTCGACATCGACTTGATGACCGTCTGGTGGTCGCCGATGATCTGGTCGACGACGAGGCCGACCCGCTCCGTGCCGGTCGAGATCACCACGACCTTCTGGTGCACGTCGGGTTTCGTGCCGGTGCGGAAAAGATCGCGCAGGCGCAGGAACGGCACCAGGCTGTCGCGCAGCGAGATGAAGCTGCGGCCGCGCGAGCGGAGATCTTCCTCGAGCGATAGTTCGAGGCATTCCTCGACCGCCGAGAGCGGAATGACGTAGCGGCCGGAGCCGACGCGCACCAGCAGGCCGTCGATGATGGCAAGCGTCAGCGGGATGCGCAGCGATACTTCCGAACCCTGTCCGGGCGCGCTGACGATATCGATTGCGCCACGGAGCGCTTCGACCGTCTTCTTGACGACGTCCATGCCGACGCCGCGGCCGGACAGATTGGTGATCGCCGCGGCCGTCGAAAAGCCGGGAGCGAAGATCAGTTGCAAGAGCTCGGAGTCGGAAAGCGGCTGGCCGGGATGGATGAGACCGGAAGATTCCGCCTTGGCGCGAACCCTTTCACGATTGATGCCGCGGCCGTCGTCCTTGATCGAGATGATCACCTCGCCGCCGGCCTGGCGGGCCGAAAGCGTCACCGTGCCAGCTTCGGTCTTGCCGGCGGCAAGGCGGTCGGCAGGTGTTTCCAAGCCGTGGTCGATCGAGTTGCGCACCAGATGCACTAACGGATCGGCCAGGCGCTCGATGACTGTCTTGTCGACTTCGGTGCTCTCTCCCTCGGTCACCAGCTCGATCACCTTGCCGGTCTCGCGGGCGAGATCGTGGACAAGACGGCGGAAGCGGGAGAAGAGAGTTGCGACCGGCACCATGCGCAGTACCATCATCGTGTCGCGGAGTTCGCCGGAGAGGCGTTCGATTTCTTCCGAGACGGAGCGCAGCGCGATATCCGTGCTGGCGCTGGCGAGCTGGCTGAGGCGCGATTGCACAATGACGAGCTCACCGACGCGGTCCATCAGTTCGTCCAGGCGTTCGGCCGGAACGCGCACGCTCTCGGCAGCCTTCGCCTGGCTGACGGCGGCGGGTGCGTCGCGTTTTGCCGGAACCGCCTCGACAGGGCGGAACTCCGGCACAGCGGCCGGCGGAACGGGCAATGCCGCTGCAGCAGGGGCAGGTGCCGGCTTTGCCTCGACGAAAGCGGCGGTCGCCGCTGTCGCGGCATCGATCTCCTCGACGCTGAGTTCCATGTCGTCGAGCACGAAGATGAAAACGTCGTCGATCGCCGAGCGGTCCTGCTCGCTGGTCAACGTCACATCCCAGGAAATGTACAATTCCGTCGGAGCGAGCTCGTCGAGAGACGGAATGGCCGATGTGTTGGCGCGCACGGTGCATTCGCCGAGATCGCGCAACTCGTCCAGCAGGCCGAGTGGATTGGTGCCGTTCGCCATCGAATTGGCCGGCAGGCTGAAACGGATGCGCCAGCTGTTCTTCTTTTTCGCCGGAGCTTCGCGCGCGACGGCGGGTGCGGAAACAGCGACCGCCGCTGGGGCAGGCGACTTGCCGCCGACGGCAGCCTGCAACTGCGCCAGAAGCTTATGCCCGGTGTCGCCGTGATCGGCGTCCGGCTGGTCGACGAGGGCACGCATATGGTCCTGGGCCGCAAGGACGGCGGCCACGAGTTCGCTGGTCGCCGCGACCTCGCCCTTGCGAACGCGGTCGAAGGCGGTTTCGCAATGATGGGTGAAGGCAGCGAGCGCCTCGAAACCGAACATCGCGCCCGAGCCCTTGAGCGTGTGGAGCCCGCGGAACACGGCGTCGACGAGATCCTTGTTGTCGAGCTGGTGCGTCAGGTCGAGAAGACCGGCCTCGATCGCTTCGAGGCATTCGGCAGCTTCCATTCGGAATACGGCAACGGGATCGAGCGTGTTCATCTTCCTAAGACCTTCTTCACGATCTTCACGAGATTCTCAGGGTCGAACGGCTTGGTCAGCCATCCCGTCGCGCCGGCGGCCTTGGCGCGGGCCTTGAGATCGGCATCCGATTCCGTCGTCAGGAAGATGATCGGGACGCCTGCCTGCGCCGGCAGCTTGCGCAGTTCCTCGATCATCGTCAGCCCGTCCATGACAGGCATGTTGAGATCGGTCACGATCAGATCGAAGCTGCTGCCCTTGGCTGCCACGAGGCCCTCTGCCCCGTTGACCGCCTCGGTCACGCTGTAGCCGGCATTGGTCAGCGTGACCTTGGTGGTCAGGCGAATGCTGGCGGAATCGTCAACGGTCAGGATATTTGCAGTCATAACGTCACCTCTTTATGCAACCAGAACTTGGCGTCTTCTTGATCAAATAATTCAATGAAACCTGCGCGTTCAAGTACCTTCAGGACCGAGCCGTTGGCTGGCGAAGAAAGCTTGAACGTCTTTCCCTTGGCTTTTGCTTGACGGCGCGAGGATTCGATGAGTTGAACGAAACTCAGATCCGCTTCTGCGCCTTCGGGAATGCTGATGATGATTGTATCACGGCTCTGAAATTCATCAGTAAGCTTGGAATACAATTCGGATGCATCGCGAATACTCAGCGCATCAGGCAAATTTATAGATTCGCAATATTGTTTCGGAGTATCCAATGCAGCCTCCTGGGCCAGAGAAATACTTGATGACCCTTAAAGGACTCTCACGACAGCGTTAATGGCGGGTAAACAGCGGTTGTAGAAAGCTGCTGCACAGCCAATCCCGCGACTCCCAATTCTCATCCAGGAAAAGTTGTATTTTTCTCTCAGAATTCGGAGATAAATCGAGAGAAAACAATATGTTGTATAATAATCACCGGCTATGCAGCTTCTGCCGGCATCGCCTCCACATCTTTCATTAATCACAACGTAGACGAGTCTGGCGCGTTTACCGGTCGTTTCCATCCTGCCCGTAAAAATAGAGTCAAATTGCCTGCGTTTTAAGAAAAGGTATAAAATTGGCACACGCACAGGTATCACCACACGCTGCAGCCTACACGTCAGGGCGGGACATCAGCCAGACCCTGGAATCTGCCCGCAGCCAGGTCGAGGAACGTTTCCTCGAAGGCGGCACGGTGCTGCTCTCGGTGATGGATGTCCTCAACCGTCTGCTAAACTCGCTCGAAAGCGTGACCAAGGCGCTCGACAACAAGGAGTCGAGTGACACCAGCGCCGATCTCCACTCCACGGTCGAGAGCCTGACGGCGCTGCCGGTCACCGAGGAAAACCGTCAGCAGGCGCTGGTCTCGCTAGCGCATACCGGCAGGGAACTGCGCAAGCATGTCGCTGACATGCAGGAGACGATGCGCTACCTCAGAACCTTCGCCGTGACCGTGAAGATCACCGGCGCCGGGCTAGCCGAATTCGCCGGCTTCGCCCAGGAAATCCTGGAGCGCATCTATTCCGGCACGGATGAAGTCAACCGTTTCGCCGCCCATCTCGACAGCCTCGAAAAGGAGGTCAAACTTGCGGCTTCCCTCGGCGCCAGCGTCTCCAGGGGATATGCCGATACCGTTCCGGCCGTTGCGGCAGCGCTCCGCGATGATGCCGCAAAGATCGCCGGGCACCGCAAGGATCTGGGCGTCATCGCCCGCGAGGTCGGTGCGATTGCCCGCGGCGTCCAGGGCAAGGTCGCCTCGACATTGTCCGCCCTGCAGATCGGCGATATCACCCGCCAGCGCATCGAGCATGTGCAGGCCACCTTTTCGTTGCTCGAAGATTTCCTTGCGGGCGAGGATGGCGCCCGGCTCGACGCGGGCGCGCGCCAGCGCCTCCAGAACGTCATTCATCATCTGACCGCGGCGCAGATGAGCGAGATGTGCGCCGATTTCCAGCGGGATTCGGAGAGCGTCGTCAAGACGATCGCAAGTTTCGACCACGACACGAGAGAGATCCTCAAGCTGCGCGATCAGATGAGCGGCGAGAACGGCGAGGCCGGCGGCAACTTCATGCGCGCGCTGGAATCCAGCGTTTCGGCCGCCCACGAAATCGTCAAGCAAGTCGATACGGCAAGCCGACAGGCCGACCAGGTGAGCCAGTCGACGATCGGCACGGCCGCCAAGCTCTTCGAGGCGATCGGCAACATCCGCGCCGTCAAGACCGACATCCATTACATGGCCTTGAATACCAACCTGCGCTGCAGCCGTTTGGGCGAGGAAGGCAAGTCGATCAACGTCGTCACCGCCGAGTTGCGCATATTCGCCGGCAAGCTCGACGATTCCGCCGACGCGATCGTCAACGGCCTGCCTACGCTCGAAGCCGCAGCCGGCCGTGTCGCCCCGGCAACCGATGCCGGAGCTGGCGGCCTGGGAGAGAGCCTGACATCGGCCGTCGGCAACATTCGCTTAGCCGCCAACGTGATGGAAAACGAACTCAAGGTGCTTGCCGAAAATGGCCGCGAGGTCGCCACCAAGATCAACCTGTTGATCGGCAAGCTCGATTTCCAGCATGATCTCGGCGACGTGCTCGCCCGCTGCGCCGATGTGCTCGACGGCGTTGCCGGTGCCGAGATTGCCGATATCTCCGATCTCACGGAGACGATCGCACCGCTCGACCGCAAGATCTTCAAACTCTACACGATGGTCCAGGAGCGCAATACCCATCGCGAGATCATCCCCGCGAGCGAGGAAAGCGCCGCTGCTCCCGCCGAGACGCCGAAAGCTGAAAACGACGAGGACCTTTTCGCCGACGCACTTTTCTGATCCGCGTCGGCGCGAGCGTCCGGCACCCTCAGGCACGCAGACGAGCCGCGGCCTACCGCCGCCGGAACTTGTTGGCCGCGTCGATCGCAGCCTTCTGCTGATTGTCTTCGATGCCGAGATAGAAATCCTCGAGCGACGGATCGGCAAGTCCGGCACGGCGCGACAGCACGTACCATTTCGCCGCCTCGATCGGGTTCGGCGGCGTTCCGATGGCATTGATGTAGAGATGGGCGAGCTTGTTCTGCGCGACGACATTGCCGCCGTTGGCGGCAAGTTTCAGCCACTCGAAACCCTTGACGTAATCCTTCGGCCCGCCGACGCCGTTGACGAGCCAGATGCCGAGATCGAGCTGGGCGGTATCGAAGCCGGCGCGCGCGGCGCGCACCATCCACTCGCGGGCAAGCTGCTTCTTTTCCTCCGGCAGGTCCTTCAGCGACGCATAGATCTGCGCCACCGCATACTGCGAGTCGGCAACGCCCTGCTCGGCCGATTTCTCGTAGAAGGGCAGCGCAAGCTTCAGCCCCTTCTCACCGGGATTGTCGGCGACAAGAATCTGCGCCCAATTGAATTCTGCCGACGAATTGCCGGCTTCGGCCGCCTTGCGCATGTAGTCGTCGGCCTTGACCTTGTCACGCTGGACGCCCTCGCCCTCCATCAGCATCAGCGCATATTTGAACATTGCCGCCGCATCGCCACCATCGGCTGCCTTGCCGTACCAGAAGGCGGCGTTCTTCACGTCCTTCTTGACCCCCAGGCCCTGCGAGAGGATTTCGCCGATCAGCGTCTGCGCCGCCGGATCGCCGAGCTGGGCGCGCGGCAGCGCCTTGTCCATGGCGGTCAGATAATAGCCGCGCTGGTAGGCGCCATAAGCTTCGTCGATCGGCCCCTTGTAATCCTTCTCCGGCGGCAGATCCGGTAGCTTCGCTCCCATGCGGTCGAACACGCCGACACCGTCGGAGGGTTTAACACCCGGACCGGTCGGTCGGTCGGTCCGGAAGGTGGAAGCCGGCGCCGTACCCGGCTGGCTGATGACGCTGTCGGGCGCCTGTGCCAGGACGGTCTCCGGACCGGCCACAGTCAGGACCGCCATGCTGGCGAGGAAATATTTCAAAAGACGGGCGGGCGGGATCGGCATGAGCGCGATTTCAATCCTCAAACCGTGGCGCTTTTTCGTCAAGCATCGCGTTGATTTCGGCAACGACGGCGGGCGCCCGGCCGGGCTCGCCGAAGACTGCCAGCCGCAGCGCCACGAACTCCGCCCCGGTCTCCGCGACGGCAAGCGCCGACGACGGATCGGTGCCGCCCATGACGATGCAAGGGATCTCGATCATCGAGGCCCACCATTCGCCGAGCGCAAGGTTCTTTGGATGAGCCTCCGGCTTGATATCGCCGTCGAGCTTGCCGAAGAAAATATAGTCGGGCCGGGCTTCGCCGATCTCCAGCGCATGATGCCGATCAGCGGCGTTGCCGCCGCCGACGATCAGCTTCGGCGCGTGTTTCTCGATCGCTTCCGAAAGCGCCTCGGCATTGCCGGAGAGATGCAGGCCATCGGCCTTCGCCCGCCCCGCCACGCGGCTGTCGCCGGCAATCAGCGCCGCCGCTCCGGCATCCTGGATCAGCGGCACGAGCTTTTCGGCATGTTTCTGGAAGGCGCCGTCGTCGAGCCCGTATTGCGGCACGATCACCGAGGCGACGTCGCCGCCCTTCAGTGCGTCTGCGACGATCTTTGCGCGCTCATCGGCATCGGCGATATCGGGTACGATGAGCACAAGGCGGCAGCGGTTTTCCGGTTCGGTCATGGGGTCTTTCCGTTTCCTGCGAATTCCCCCGCGAAATGGCGGATCCGCACTCGTTTTGTGTGAGTAGTTCCGTTAGAGGAGGCTTGCAAGAGGAGGACGTCGAAAGCATGCCGCAGGACTTATCATTCTATTACGCTGCCGTGCCTGCCGTTCTGCTGGTGGGCCTTGCGAAAGGCGGCATGGGCGACGCTTTGTCGCTGATCGGCCTGCCCTTCCTCGCCCTTGTCGTCTCGCCGGTCGAGGCGGCGGCAATCCTGTTGCCGATCCTGGTTTTCATGGACATGATCTCGCTCGTCATCTGGCGCAAGCACGGCGACTGGGCGACGCTGAAGATCATGCTGCCGGGCGCGATCTTCGGCATCGGGCTCGGTTGGGCGACCTCGGCGCTCGTTCCGGGCAATATGCTGCGCATCGTCATCGGCGCGGTGACCATTCTCTTCTGCCTGCGCTATTTCTGGAATAATTTCGGCCCCGGCGCCGGAAAGGTAATCCCGCCGCGCGGCCAGCGGCCAGTGGCCGCCAGCCTCTGGGGGACATTTTCAGGCTACGGCAGCTTCGTCGCCCATGCCGGCGGCGCCCCGTTCCAGATCTATGCCCTGCCGCTTAAACTGCAGCCGCGTGAATATACCGGCACCAGCGCGCGCTTCTTCGCGATCCTCAACGCCATCAAGCTTATCCCTTATTTTGCGCTCGGCCAGCTCGACACGCAGAATCTTGCGACGTCGGCGACGCTCCTGCCCTTCGCCCCGCTCGCGACCATCGCCGGCGCCTGGTGCGTGCGCCGCATGAAGCCGGAAATATTCTATCCCTTCATGTATGCGATGGCCCTGATCGCCGCTTTCCTGATCGTGCGCGAAGGCCTTGGCTGGTAGAAGCCCTGCAGCGCCACGTCGTTTCAGGAGCGCAAAGGAGATTGCAGCAATACGCTGCAATGCACAATTTCCTTGCTGGAACGGCCGGTTTGACGTAGCGTTCCCGCCATGTCGACCACGGACCCCTTCTCTGCGATTTCCGACCCGAACCGGCGGTTTCTGCTGGAGGAATTGCGTCGCGCTCCAAGGACGGTCAACGAACTCGCCGAAGGCCTGCCGATTAGCCGTCCGGCTGTGTCGCAACACCTGAAGGCGCTGCTCGACAGCAACCTCGTCTCGGTGACCTCGGAAGGCACGAGGCGCATCTACACGGTCAACAACCGCGGCTTCGACAAGCTCAATCTATGGCTGGATCAATTCTGGGCCTGATGCATGTTCCCCAAGACCGTGGGAAGCGATGCGGATCATATGAATATTTTTGAAGAGTGATGCTGCAAAAACGCCAGCCGCGATGCCGCATGCATCGGACTGGCGCATATCTGGTGTAGATCACCGGTTCTTGCTAATTCTCGGCGGAATGGATGGATTTACCTCTTCTAACGCAAGATGATCGGCCGGCGACCCTTGGGAAGATCAGTGGACGGATGACTTGAGACGCTGGATCTCGTCCTTGATGCGCAACTTGCGGCGCTTGCATTCGGCAATTTCAGTATCGGAGATTGAGGGAGCTGTTCTGAGCGCGTGCAACTCCTCCTCGAGTGCTACATGCTTTTTCTGGAGTGATTCAAGATGAGCTTGAACTGTCATTTGACCCTTCCTTCCTCTTACCCTTCCCCGGCCATCGTCGTCGGGGAACAAGGTGTCAACCGGCGGACTGTGACACATTTTTGAAGGCTTGTCGAAGGCCAAAAGATGAAGACTAGATGGCAAATTCATGATCAAGACTAACTAGCCGTTACCTGTATTTGGTGATAGGAGCTTGCGGAAATCATCGGCAGATCGGACAAGATCCGAGGACGATAACGGGGAATGCATATGGCCGATCAGGAACAGGCGGATGTCAGGCTCATGGTGGCGCGTCTGCGCCAGGAGCACGAGGATTTCGACGCCGCGATCAATGCCATGATCCAGATGGGATGCGACGCTCTGCGGATCCAGCGCATGAAGAAGAAGAAGCTCGTCATCAAGGACAAGCTCTCCAAGCTGGAAGATCAGATCATCCCTGATATCATCGCCTGAGAGGGACCGCAGCAACGATGACAGACAGACCACCCGTCGCCATCATCATGGGCAGCCAGTCCGACTGGGAGACCATGAAAAACGCCGCCGACACGCTGGAGGCGCTGGAAATTCCCTATGACGCGCGCATCATTTCGGCGCACCGCACAGTCGACAGGCTGGTCAATTTCGCCAAGGGCGCACGCGCGGAGGGCTTCAAGGTCATCATCGCCGGCGCCGGCGGCGCTGCGCACCTGCCTGGAATGACCGCCGCGCTGACACCGCTGCCCGTGTTCGGCGTGCCGGTCCAGTCGAAAGCCCTGTCCGGCCAGGACAGCCTGCTTTCCATCGTGCAGATGCCGGCCGGCATTCCTGTGGGAACGCTCGCCATCGGCAAGGCGGGCGCGGTCAACGCCGCCCTTCTCGCCGCCGCCGTGCTTGCCCTCTCCGACGAGGAGATCGCCGACCGGCTCGACGAATGGCGCGAACGCCAGAGTGCGGCCGTCGCCGAATACCCCATGGACGACCTATGAGCGCAGGAACGATCGGCATTATCGGCGGCGGCCAGCTCGGCCGCATGCTGGCCATTGCCGCCGCCAGATTGAATTTCCGCACGATCATCCTCGAGCCGCAGGCCGACTGCCCCGCCGCCCAGCTCGCCAACCGGCAGATCGTCGCAGCCTATGACGATCCGGCAGCGCTGGCCGAACTCGCGGCCGCCTGCGATCTCGTCACCTACGAATTCGAGAATGTGCCCGTCGCAGCCGCCGAGACGCTCGCCGAGCGCGTTCCCGTCTACCCGCCTGCGAAGGCGCTGGAGGCTGCCCAGGACCGGCTCGTCGAAAAACGCTTCCTCAATGGCTGCGGCATATCAACAGCCCGTTTCCACGCCGTCGACAGCCAGGCCGATCTCGAAGCGGCACTTCAGGATTTCGGCGGCCAGGGCGTGCTGAAGACCCGCCGTCTCGGCTATGATGGCAAGGGACAGAAGGTTTTCCGATCGGCGGCCGACAGCCCTGACGGTGCCTATGCCGCACTCGGCGCCGTGCCGCTCATCCTCGAAAGCTTCGTCGCCTTCGAACGCGAGATCTCGATTATCGCCGCACGCGCCACCGACGGCGCGGTCGTCTGCTTCGATCCCGCCGAGAACGTCCATCGCGACGGCATCCTCCACACCTCAACGGTTCCAGCCGCGATCCCCGAAGCGACGGCAGACGCCGCGCGCCGATCGGCCGAAAAGATCCTCGCAGCGTTGAACTATGTCGGCGTCATCGGCATCGAATTCTTCGTGCTCGCTGACGGCAGCCTCATCGCCAACGAGATGGCTCCGCGCGTGCACAATTCCGGCCACTGGACGGAAGCTGCCTGCGTCGTCAGCCAGTTCGAACAACATATCCGGGCCGTCGCCGGCCTGCCGCTCGGCAATGCCGAGCGCCACTCCGACTGCGTCATGCAGAACCTGATCGGCGATGACATCCTTGCCGTTCCCGACTGGCTGCGACGCGCCGATACGCTGGTTCATCTCTACGGCAAGAGCGAATGGCGCCCCGGCCGCAAGATGGGCCATGTCACCACATTGACGTCGAAATCGCCGATTTCATCGTGAGAAAACGCGGCCAAGCCCCGGGAAAAACACCTTCATGCGGTTGACATGGTGGAGGTGACGGGGTATCTGCTCCCCCACCTAAAGAGCGCGCCCCGACGGCGCGCTTTTGATTGTTAAAGATACGGGCGAATGTGAATTCCCCCACAGAGATCGCGGATCAGAAAAATGAAGATCAAGAATTCGCTCAAGTCGCTCAAGGCTCGTCACCGTGACAACCGTCTGGTTCGCCGCAAGGGCCGCATCTACATCATCAACAAGCTGAACCCGCGCTACAAGGCTCGTCAGGGCTGATTTCGCGCGTCCGGATCGCCTTGCGGCGCAAGCTGCGCCTGCAACCATATCCGGTGGGTCGCTACGGTGATCACGTCAAATTCGTTTGATCTTCGGCATTGGCGGGCTAATATGTCCGCCATGCGCTTTTTTGCTTTGACGTCAGCGGCACTGCCGCTCTCTCTGATCCTGCTCACCTCCGCCTTTCCGGCTGCTGCCGCGGAAAAGGACGTCATCGTCGAGCAGACGAATGTCGACTCTTCGCCGAAACAGCGCCTCGACCAGCTCTTCAGCCAGCTGAAGCGCGAGCGCGATCCCGAAAAGGCCAGCGGCATCGCGAACGAAATCCGTCTGGAATGGAACGATTCCGGCAGCGCCACCATCAATCTGCTGATGCAGTGGGCCGACAAAGCGATCGAGGAAAAGCGCAATCCCGCCGCGCTCGACTTCCTCGACGAGGCGATCACGCTGAAGCCGGATTACGCCGAGAGCTGGAACCGCCGCGCCACGCTGAATTTCATCATGGGCAACTATCGCAAGTCGATGTCCGACATCGAACACGTGCTGGATCTCGAGCCGCGCCATTTCGGCGCGCTCTCCGGCATGGCGGCGATCCTCAGCAACGCCGGCAACGATCAGCTGGCCTTGAAGGCCTGGGAGCAGTTCCTCAGCATCTATCCGGCCGAACGTACGGCGCAGGAACAGGTCAACACACTGTCGGAAAAACTCGCGGGCAACCGCACCTGATTCCGGTTCGCCGATCTTGACGAGCGGCCTGTCCGCGCAATTTTAGAATGTTGGGGAAACGATGCAACGCTTCGTCTGCTCCGCAGGAACCGCCGCAATTATCGCCTGTTAAGATCATGTTTGCAGAAGTTTCCGCTCTTCTCGCCCCGCTCGCCGCCGCCATCGGCTATTCCGCCTATAAGGCACGGCAATTCGAACAGGCCTATCCGAATATCGGCGAACTGACGGATGTCGGCGGCTACCGCATGAACGCCGTCCACGTCCCCCGTCCCGAAAATGCCGATCTGCCGGCGCTCGTCTTCATTCACGGCGCCAGCGGCAATCTGCTCGATCAGCTCCTCGCTTTCCGGGCAGCACTCGAAGGCCGGGCCGAAATGCTGTTCGTCGATCGCCCCGGCCACGGTTATTCCGAACGCGGCGGCCCTGAAAATGCAGTTCCCTCCGGTCAGGCCGATGCGATCGCCCGATTGATGGAGAAGCGCGGTATCGAGAAGGCTGTTATCGTCGGCCATTCCTTCGGCGGCGCGATTGCCGCCGCCTTCGGTCTTCGCCATCCCGATAAGACCGCCGGCCTGCTCTTCCTCGCACCCGCCACCCATCCCTGGCCGGGCGGCATCGACTGGTATTATCATGTGGCGACGACGCCTGTTATCGGCTGGCTCTTCAACCATGCGGTCGTCGTGCCGCTCGGGCTGCACCGGCTGGAGCGCGGCACCCTGAACGTCTTCCGCCCCAATCCACGCCCGGCCGACTACATCGAAAAAACCGGTCCGTCATTGGTGCTGCGACCCAACGCTTTCCACAACAACGCAGCCGATTTCAAAAGGCTGCTCGCCTATGTGAAGGAACAGTCGCCGCTCTATTCGCAGATCGCAGCGCCCACCGTCATCATCACAGGCGACAGCGACGAGATCGTCTGGGAGCACCTGCATTCGCGCGGGCTTGCCCGCGATATAGCAGGCTCCGAACTCATCACCGTTCGCGGCGTCGGCCATAAGCCGGATTATCTCGCAACCGATGTCGCCATCGCCGCGATGGAGAAGATATCAGGCAAGCCACGCGACCTGCAGGCCATCGCCCGCAGGGCCGAGGAAAGGCTTGCCGCCGCTTCCCGCGCTCAGACGGTCGGAACCGTACCGCCATCGATCGTATATTCGGCGCCGTGAATGAAGGCCGCACGCGGCGACGCCAGAAAAGCGACGAGTTCGGCCACGTCGTCGGGACGTCCCGGCTGGCCGAGCGGAATGCCGCCGAGTGAAGCCATCAACATCTGCCGGCCGCCCTCCTCATCCGTGCCCGCCTCATCGGCGATGCGCCGGATCAACGCCGTGGCTGCCGTCGTTTCGATAAAGCCCGGCGCGATACTATTCACTCTGACGCCCTTCGGTCCGACCTCCTTCGACAGCCCCTTGCTGTAATTCGAGAGCCCGGCTTTCGCCGCTGCATAGGCAAGCGTCGCCTCATGGAGCGGCAGCCTCCTCTGGATCGAGGATATATGGATGATGACGCCATGGCCGCGCTCGATCATGCCGGGCAGGAAGGCCCGGTCGAGCCGCACCGGCGCCAGCAGATTGGCGGCGATATCCGCCTGCCAGTGTTCGTCAGCAAGGGCCGCAAAGCCGCCGCTCGGCGCCGACGATCCGCCGACATTGTTGATGAGGATATCAAGCCCTTCGAATGCCTCGAACACCTGTTGGACCACTGTCTCGACGCCGGCAGCGGTGCTGATGTCGGCCTGCACGAACAGGTCGGGCGCCTGGCCTTCCGGCAGCGGCGAGCGCGCCGTCGTCGCGACCCTGCCGCCGGCGGCCGAAAGGCGAGCGACGACCGCCTCGCCCATGCCCTTGGTGCCGCCAGTGACGAGAATGCGCTTGCCGGAAAATTCGTTCTGATCGAGGGGGAATGCAGAAGCGATCGTCATGCCCCGATCTCCAGACGGATGATGGACCGGTCGTCGAGCGTGAAGTGGTAATGGAGCGTCGCCGGGCTGCCCGGAAAATTACCGGAGACAAGGGCGGAGACGATCGGCTTGGCCTCCGTCCCGGCCAGACCGGTCACCTCGACCGTCACGCCGTATTTGCGTGTCGTCTTTTCCATCCAGTCGCGGATCGCCGCATGGCCGTGCAGATCTTCGCCTTCATCGCGCACTTGGGCATCCTCGCCAAAGGCCGAAAGCATGCCATCTATGTCCTTGCGGTTCTTCGCGGCAAAATAGGTCGCCAGCGGTTTTGGGAGCTCTATAGTCATGACAGATCCTCTTTTGTTGCCGTGGAACGAGGATGGCGACAGGCTCACGAAATGACAAGAACCTACGAAAAAGTATGGTACTTACCTAAAAGTAAGGTGGAGAGCTGATGACACCCTATTCCGCTGCGACCGGCGTCGAAAACGTGCTGAAAATTCTGGAAGGGCGCTGGAAGCTGATCATTCTCTTCCACCTCTTCGGCGGCAAGACCCTGCGTTTCTCCGATCTCGAACGCGCCATCCCGGCGATTTCGCAGAAGATGCTGATCCAGCAGCTCCGGCAGATGGAGGCGGACGGAATCGTCCGCCGCATCGTCCATCATCAGGTGCCGCCCAAGGTGGAATATTGTCTGACCGATTGGGGCCAGGCGCTCTGCCCGGCGCTCGATGCACTGCTGAAATGGGCGGCACTGAAGGACCGCGATCTCTCCGGCATGGAATTTCCCGCCGACGAAACCATCGGCGGGACCGTTTGAACCCTGCCTCAGGCACCGAGACGCACACCGCCATCGCAGGTGAGGACATGGCCACTCATGAAGCCGTTTCCGATCAAAAAAGCGATCGCCTCCGCGATATCCTCCGGCCTGCCGACGCGGCCGACCGGCGTGCGGCCGGCGAAATCCGCAAAGAAGCTGTCGCGCTGCTCCGGCGGCAGGAAGCTCCACCAGGGCGTATCGACGACACCGGGTGAAACGCCATTGACACGCAACGGTTTCAGCTCCGCCGCAAGCACCGGCACCATCGCCTCTATACCGGCATTGACGGCGGCAAGTCCCGCCGTGCCGGGCATTGCGGCCTGAGCGCTGACCGCCGAGACAAAGGTGATGCTGCCGCCCGGTTGAAGGAAAGGTAGTGCCGCCTGTGCCGCTGCCGCGTGCGGAATGAGCTTGGTCTGGAAGCCGGCAAGCAAATCGACCATGTCGAGCGTCGCGAAGGGTCCGGCGCCATGGCCGCTGCCCATCGCCAGCACGAGATGACCGAACGCGCCGATGCCGGCGAAAGCCTCCCCAAGACTGGAAAGCTGCGTCGCATCGAGCACGAGGCTGCGCGCATCACCGTCGAGCGAGGCCTTCGCCGCCGCAAGCTTTTCACCGTCGCGGCCCGTAATGGTGACCGTATATCCCTGTTTCAAAAGTAATTTCGCCGTGGCAAGGCCGATGCCGGAAGAACCACCGATGACGACCGCATGCTGCAAAGACATGATGCTGCTCCTTGAATTGAACGAGCCGCAGGCGATGGGACCACCTGCGACAGCTCCATCATGCGCGGCCTGAAAACGGCAAACAGTTCCAGTTTTATCCTGGTATCGATACTGATATGATCGGCTCCATGGACCAGAGAACCGACGCATTCGAAGCCCGACGCCGCGAATTCGCGGCCTTCCTGCGCTCCCGCCGCGAGCGGCTGGCGCCCTCCGAGGTCGGCCTGCCGGAGGGTTTTCGCCGGCGCACGCCGGGTCTGAGGCGCGAGGAGCTCGCCATGCTCGCCGGCGTCGGCACCACCTGGTACACCTGGCTCGAACAGGGCCGCGACGTCAGGCCTTCCGCACAGGTGCTCAACGCCCTTGCCGATGCGTTGCGCCTCGACGAGGCCGAACGCCAACATCTCTTCACCCTCAATAATCGTCAGGCGCCGCAGGCAGTCTCATCAGCACCCGAATGCGTCGACGAACCGCTGCAACGCATGCTCGCCAATCTGACCCACCAGCCGGCCTATGTGCTCGGCCGCCGATGGGATGTGCTCGCCTGGAACCGCGCTGCTGACGTGCTTTTCGGCGGTTACGACACGCTCGACCGTGACGAGCGCAACATCATGCATCGCCTCTTCGCCGACCCGGCGCATCGCCGGCTGCTCGTCGATTGGGAATCGGTTGCCCGCGTCTCGCTGGCGATGTTCCGCGCCGACAGCGCCCGTTACGCCGGCGATCCGGATTTCGAGCGGCTGATTACGCTGCTGAAACAGGCAAGCAACGAATTTCGCGACTGGTGGCAGCGCCACGAGGTCATCAGCCCGCTGTCCGGCATCAAGCGCATCGACCATCCCGCCAAGGGCCGCATGTCCTTCGAACATACCGGCCTGACACTGACGAACCGGCCTGAGATGAAGCTCATCGTCTATACGCCGCTCGATGACGACGATACCAACAGGAAGCTTGCCGAGTTGCTCGCATAAAGCGATTCCTTCGCATTGCCTCCGGCTGACGCAGCCCCATATGTTTTTCCATCATTCCATGAGAGGGGGAAAACATGGGCCGCCTGCATATCGGGACGATCTCCGTCATATCAGCCTTGTCGCTGAGCTTGACCTCGGCTTTCGCCGCCTCGCCTGTACCTGTCGAAGCCGAGCACGGCATGGTCGTCACCGCCCAGCATCTGGCGACCGATGTCGGCGTCGAGGTGCTGAAGAGCGGCGGCAATGCCGTCGATGCGGCGGTCGCCGTCGGTTATGCTCTAGCGGTCGTTTATCCCGCGGCCGGCAATCTCGGCGGCGGCGGCTTCATGACCATCCGCCTGAAGGACGGCACCAAGACCTTCCTTGATTTCCGCGAACGTGCGCCGCTCGCCGCGACGAAAACCATGTATCTGGATGCCAAGGGCGATGTCGTGCCGCGCGCCAGCCTCGACGGTTATCTCGCCGTCGGCGTGCCCGGCTCCGTCATGGGCTTCGAGACCGCGCGCGAGAAATACGGCACCCGACCTCGCGAGGACCTGATTGCACCGGCGCTCCGCTTCGCCAGGGAAGGCTTCACGCTGGAACAGGGCGACGCCGCAAGTTTCGCCGGCAGCGCCAAGCGCCTCGCCAAGGATGAGGCCGCGGCAAAGATCTTCCTGAAACCGGACGGCAAGCCCTATGCATCGGGCGAAAAACTCCAGCAGCCGGACCTTGCCGCCGTCCTGGCAGGCATCTCCGAAAAGGGCCCGGACGCCTTCTACAAATCAGCGCCCGCCGAGGCGATCGTCAAGGCGAGCCAGACCAAGGGCGGCATCCTCGCCAAGGAGGATTTCGAGCAATATGCCGTGCGCGAGTTGAAGCCGATCGAGTGCAATTACCGCGGCTACGACATCATCTCGTCGCCACCGCCCTCTTCGGGAGGCGTCATCATCTGCGAGATTCTCAATGTTCTGGAAGGATATCCGCTCTCCTATCTCGGCTACAACTCGGCCGAAACGGTCCACGTCATGGTTGAGGCGATGCGCTACGCCTATGTCGACCGCAACGCCGCGCTCGGCGATCCCGATTTCGTCGAGAACCCGGTCGAAAAACTGCTCGACAAGAAGTATGCCTCGGAGATTGCCGCCAAGATCGACCCTTACAAGGCCGGCACTTCGGCAAACCTGAAACCGCTCGGCGGCAAGGAAAGCACCGAGACGACGCATTATTCGATCATCGACGACCAGGGCAATGCGGTCGCCGTCACCTATACGCTGAACGGCTCCTTCGGCGCCGGCGTCGTGGCGCCGGGCACCGGCATCCTGCTCAACAACGAGATGGACGATTTCACCTCAAAGCCCGGCGTGCCGAACCTTTACGGCCTCGTGCAAGGCGAGGCCAATGCGATTGCCCCGAAGAAGACGCCGCTCTCCTCGATGAGCCCGACGATCGTCACCCACGACGGCAAACCCTTCATGGTGATCGGCAGCCCCGGAGGCTCGCGCATCATCACCATCACGCTGGAAGCGATCCTCAATGTCGTCGATTTCGGCATGGATATCAGCCAGGCGGTCAACGCCCCGCGTCTCCATCATCAATGGCAGCCCGACAAGATCTATCTCGAGCCCTACGCGCTTTCGCCGGACACGGAAAAGACGCTCGCCGCCATGGGCTACAGCTTCGACGGCGGCAACGACGCACCGCTCTGGGGTCAAGCGGCCGGCATCCTCGTCGGCGGCAAGAGCCTGGCTGCCATCGCAAAGGGCGGCGGTGCGCGGTATAACGGCGCCATGGACAGCCGTGCGGCAGAAGGTTCGGCCAACGGCTATTAACCCCTCGCGACGGGCGCAACACCATTCGTGGCACGGTGACAAAGTCGCCGTTCACAAACAGCTTGCCCCGCCCTATGCATGATTGAATTCCGCAAGCAGGACGATTCCCGAATGGCCAGCATTGAAATGATCGTTGCCGCCCGCGCCCGCCTGCGCGGTCACGCAAGGCGCACACCGCTTCTCTCCTCTCCCTTCCTGAACGAGATCGCCGGCCGGCGCTTGTTCGTGAAGGCGGAATGTCTGCAACATTCCGGCTCATTCAAGTTCCGCGGCGGCTGGTCCGCGGTCTCCGGCCTCGATCCTGCCGTGCGCGCGCGAGGCGTCATCGCCTTCTCCTCCGGCAACCATGCCCAGGGCGTTGCCCTTGCCGCCAAGCTGCATGGGGTGCCCGCCGTCATCATCATGCCGAGCGATGCGCCGAAGCTGAAGATCGCCAATACCCGCGCTTTCGGCGCCGAAGTGGTGCTCTATGATCGCGCCAACGAGGATCGCGACGAAATCGGCGCCAGGCTTTCGGCAGAACGCGGCCTGACGCTGATCAAGCCTTTCGACGAGCCGCTCGTCATCGCCGGCCAGGGCACGACCGGCCTTGAAATCTCCGAGCAGGCCGAAGAGGAAGGCGTTACCTCTGCGGAGGTCTTGGTTCCCTGCGGTGGCGGCGGACTGACCTCCGGCATCGCCCTTGCCCTTGAAGCCAGCGCCCCCGGCTTTCGCGTCCGTCCCTGCGAGCCCAGGGACTTCGACGATACCACCCGCTCGCTCGCCTCCGGCAGGATCGAGCGCAACGCCTCGATGTCGGGCTCGATCTGCGATGCGATCCTCACGCCGCAGCCTGGCAATATCACCTTTCCGATCCTGAAGCGCCTCGCCGGCGCCGGCATTGTCGTTACCGACGAGGAAGCGCTTCGCGCCATGGCGCTTGCTTTCGTCAGGCTGAAGATCGTCGTCGAGCCCGGTGCTGCGGTGGCGCTTGCCGCCGCCCTCTTCCATGGCAAGGATCTGGAAAGCGACACAATCGTCGCCGTCACCTCGGGCGGCAATGTCGATCCCGATATTTTCACCACCGCCCTGGAACGCTTCGGTTGAGAGAAGTGCGCCCGCCATCCGCAGCATATGCCGCGGATGGTTTTCGTCAGCCAACCGTCATGCCAGCTCGTAACGCTTGGCCGGCTTGCTGCGAGACAGGTTCGGCATCAATGCCTGGCGCGCCTGCTCGTAGGCCGAAAGCAAGCCGGCATCCTCAAGCGCCGGAATCGTTGCGAACTCACCCTGCTCAAGGCCGGCGAGCGATGCATCGACCATGTCTTCCGCCGACATCACGATCTCGTTCGGCAGATGCTCGATCGGCGTGCCGGCAATGCCCCAGAATTCCGTCGCCGTGGCGCCGGGCAACACGGCCTGTATCCGGATGTTCTTCTCCGTCAATTCATGCTTCAGCGACTGGCTGAAGGCGAGCACGAAGGCTTTCGTGGCGCCGTAGACGCCGTTCAGGCGCTCTGGCGCGATCGCGACGATCGACGCGATGTTGATGATCGTGCCGCCGCCGCGGGCAACGAAACCGGGAACGGCGGCATAGGTCAGCCGCATCAGCGCCGTGACGTTGAGTTCGATCATCTTCTGCATCTTGTCGACATCGGCGGCGAGCAGCGGCGCCGTTCCGCCAACGCCGGCATTGTTGACCAGAAGCGTGATGCTCCGGTCCTGCTTCAGCACGCCTTCGACACGGGCGAGGTCAGCCGCGTTGCCGAGGTCGGCCACGACGGTCTCGACCGTCCTGCCCGTCTCCTCGGTCAGCCCGGTTGCCAGGGCCTTCAGCCGCTCACCATTGCGGGCGACGATGATCAGGTCGTAACCCTGCTTTGCCAGCCTGTGGGTATAGACTGCGCCGATGCCCGAGGATGCGCCGGTGACAAGCGCAGTACCCTTGTATTCCTGTGTCATGATCCATCTCCTTCAATTGCGCCGGCCTCTGCCCTGCGCTTGAGGAGAACCATATCCCGGATTGTCAGCGTCCTGAATGTCATATATACCACCTTTTAGGACATTGGAGCTTAGCCATGCAAACCATCGCTTTCCTGCTCTACCCCAGCTTCCAGATCATGGGCCTGGCGGCCGTGTCGGCCTTCGAATTCACCAATCTGCATTTTCGCGAGAAGGTTTACGACATCCGCTACCTCTCGGAAGCAGGCGGTTCGCTGCGCACTTCGCTCGGCATGACGATTGAGACCGAGCCCTTCGGTGATCCTGGATTCGATACGCTGATCGTCACCGGCGCGCCCGGCATCGTGTTGCCAAGCCCCGGCGAAAGCAACTTCGTTCGCGCGGCTCTTGGCGCCTCTCGCCGCGTCGCTTCGATTTGCACCGGCACTTTCTTCCTCGCCGAAGCCGGTATTCTCGACGGCCGGCGCGCGACGACGCATTGGTGTCTCGCTCGTGAAATGAAGGCGCGCTATCCAAAGATCAAGGTGGAAGAGGACCGCATCTTCATCATCGACGGTTCGGTCTGGACATCGGCCGGCATGACGGCCGGAATCGATCTGGCACTCGCCATGGTCGAGAAGGACCACGGCATGGAGGTCGCCCGCGCCGTTGCCCGAATGCTTGTCGTCTATCACCGCCGGTCCGGCCGCCAGTCGCAATTTTCCGCGCTGCTGGAGCTGGAACCGAAATCCGATCGCATTCAGAAGGCGCTCGACTTTGCCCGCGGAAATCTGAAATCGCAGCTTTCGGTCGAAGAACTGGCGGAAGCCGCCCATCTCAGCCCACGCCAGTTCAGCCGGGCCTTCCGCGCCGAAACCGGGCAGTCGCCTGCCAAGGCCGTGGAAAATCTGAGACTCGAAGCCGCCCGGCTGATGATGGAGCAGAGCCGCCATCCGATCGACGTCGTCGCCGACGAGACCGGCTTTGCCGACCGCGAGCGCATGCGCCGCGCCTTCCTGCGCGCCTTCGGCCAGCCGCCGCAGGCCATCCGCCGCAACGCCCAGCAGATGTGAGCACCCGGCCTGCGACGGCCGGGTGTTTTCTGTCCTCGCTACCGCTGCTGAAGTGCCCGGCGGATCGCGATCTCGACCGGCGAATAGGCGCCGTCCTTCCGTTCGAGCCGAAGAGGTTCGGAAGGCGCAAGGCCGGGCTGCGCCATGAAGCGCGGCTCCTTGCCGCGGTGCATCTGCGCGGCGTGGATGAGGAACGGATGGCACAGATATACCGTGCCTGCCGGACCTGTCGCCAACGCCAGCGGCCGATCCTCCCCCACGTGCTCCAGCCAAAGGTGCGCCATTCCTGCCTCGCCCGCCGGTGCCAGCAGGCGTGCGATATCCTTGTGCGAACCGACGCGGATGCGGGTCGGCGCATCCTCCTGCCCGACATCCGAGAATAGAAAGAGCATCAGGAGCGCCCGTCCGCGCGAGGTAATGTTCACCCGCCAGGCGGAAAAGTCCCGTTGCTCGTTCGGATCGGAATGCTCGCCGGGAAAGCTCACATCCACATGCCAACCGGCATCGCCCGGATCATCGGGATGGGGAAAGCGGACCGGAAAACTGCCAAGCCCATTGCGCGGCTCCCAGCGCCCCGTGCCGACGAGCTGGTCGAAGGCGGAATGCAGGACCGGCGTATTCACAGCCTTCTCGAACGGCCCGCCACCGTAGCCGGCAAGCCGCACGACCGGCTGCGTCCACGTCTTTGGATCATTCGCATCAAAGGGAATGTCGCGCCACATGATGGCACGGGCTTCTTCGGCCAGTGTCCGGGAAAATGCATCATCGATCCTGACGAAACCATTCTCGATGAATTGCTCGATCTGCGCGGCGCTCAGCGCCGGCGGATAAACAGCTGATGTCATGAAAATATCTCTCTATTGCCAAACCTGCAGGGCTCTTCTTTGGCCGGATGCAGGTGGTTACCGTCCACGGCAACACGCCAGCCGCGAAGGCTGGATGCGGCCGCATCTTCCATACGCCCGAAGGCAGTGCCGTTAGTGGCTCAAGAAGAAGACCGAAGCGATATTGAGAGTGAGCATCGTCATAGTGCCTCGAGGCTATAGGCATGCGCCCGAAGGGTCAATGCCGGGATTCAACTTGCCTCTCGTACGGCACCATGCACCGACTGCAGCACGAGCGCGGCGAGCCGCGCCGCGGCCGGCTGCGGTTCGGCTTCCGCCCGATGCAGGACCAGGCCGAGCTTCGGCAGCTCAGGCAGGCCGATAGCCTCGGGTTCCAGCGGCCGGACCTTTGCCGGCAAGCCGATCGGCGTGCGGATGGTGAGGCCGAGGCCTGCGGCCGTCGCGGCCCAGAGACCGCCGAGACTGGGACTGACGAAAGCGAGCCGCCAGGAAATGCCCGCTTCATCAAGCGCCCGGGTCGCCGCGCTGCGCAGCAGGCACGGCGCCTCCAGCGAGGCAAGCGGCATCGGTTCGCCGCTTGCGGCATGCCAGCCAGGCCCCTCGGCAGGCCCGATCCAGCGCATCGGCACCTCGCCGATCGTTTCGCAATGCGCCGTCAGCGTGCCATCGCTCCAGGCGAGCGCCAGATCGAGCTTGCCTGAGGTCACGCGTTCGAGCAGTTCGGCATTGCGCACCACCCGCGCCTCGATGCGCACCTTCGGATGGGCGCGCGCAAAACGGCCGAGCACTTCGGGCAGCAGGTTCTCGCCAAAATCCTCCTGCAGGCCGAACCGCACCCAGCCCTCCAGTTCGACGCTGTGCACGGCCGCCGCCGCCTCATCGTTGAGTTCCAGCAGCCGTCTGGCATAGCCAAGCATCGTCTCGCCGGCATCGGTTAGCGTCAGCCCACGCCCCGCCTTGCGGAAGATCTGCGTACCGGCCTGCTCCTCCAGCTTCTTCAATTGCGCGCTGACCGCAGAGGTCGACCGCCCGAGCCTTTCTGCTGCCTTGGCGAAATTGCCGAGTTCCATACCCGTCGAAAAGGTCCGAAGCACATCGAGGTCGAAGATCGTCCGCCGCATCACATAGTCCCGATTTTTAGGATCATTGATTCAAAAAATTCTGATTTTCAGCATCATCGTGCTGTGCGATGGTTTCATTGTCAAGGCCGGTGAACGGCCAGAACCATGGAGATCCCAATGCCCTTCGTTCGCATTTCTCTTCGCAAAGGCAAGTCGCCGGACTATCTTGTGGCGCTCGCCGACAATATCCAGCGCGCCCTGGTCGAGACTTTCGACGTTCCCGAAAACGATCGCTTCCAGGCCATCCACCAGCATGACGAGAACGAGCTGATCTTCGACCGCAGCTATCTCGCCGGCCCGCGCTCCGACGATTTCGTCTACATCTCGATCACCATAGGCAGACCTCGCGCGGGCGAGATGAAGGCGGCGCTCTATCGGCGGCTCACCGATCTTCTGGCGGTGTCGCCGGGCCTCCGGCCGGAAGACGTCATGATCGTCATCAGCACCAGCGCGCCGGACGATTGGTCCTTCGGCAACGGCATCGCTCAGATGACCGATCCGGACTGGCGGCTGCGGGCGGTCGGAGGCCGGCAATGAGCGCTTCGAACCCGAAGACGATGACCGTAAGCCGCCCCGGCAAGGCGGTCCGCTCGCCGGAGGGCGTGGCAACGGCGCCCTTCTGGGTGGAGATGCTGCTCGAAGGCGCCGACGGCGAGAACACTGCGATGCGCGCCACGCTCGAACCCGGCACCATCACCCGCTGGCACACACACCCCAAAGGCCAGCTGCTCTATGTGCTTTCGGGACGGGGACTTGCGCAGAACGAGGGCGGCCCTGTCGAAAACTTGCGAGCCGGCGACGCGGTTTGGTTCGCACCCGGCGAGCGCCACTGGCATGGCGCGGCCGATGACAGCCCATTCAGCTATATCAGCATCCAGCCAAGTGAAAACGGCAGCGCCGTCGAATGGCTGGATCATGTGGAGAGACGGCCATGATCGCCATGCAATACGGCTTCACCCTGCCCGCCGATTACGACATGTCGATCATCGACCGCCGCATCCGCGACAAGGGTCCTCTGCTCGACGGCTTCCCCAATCTCGGCTTCAAGGCCTATCTCAGCGCCCGCAGGAACGAATTCGGCAGCCGCGACAATCTCTATGCGCCCTTCTATCTCTGGCAAAAGCCGGAAGGGGCAAGCGACTTTCTCTGCAGTCCCGGATTCCAAGCGCTCACCGGCGCCTTCGGCTGGCCGCAGGTCAGAACCTGGATCGTCTGGCGGGCTGATATCTCGCCCGAGATCGCTGCGGCCAGGTTCGCGACCTGCACTATTCTGCGAACGGAGGCTTACGCGCCGCTCGCCGAGATCCGTCATGCCGAGAGCGCTGAGGCCGAAGCCGATCTCGCGACAGGCAGAGCGCTCGCCTTCGTCTCCGGTTTCGAACCGACGACATGGACGCGAGTGCGCTTCAGGCTATGGAAAGATATGCCCGAAATCGACGAGCGCATGCAGGCCTATCGCGTCGGCCATCTGTCCCTGTCTTGATTCTGAGCTCAGGAGGTTGCGCGGCGATAGAAGGCGAGCGAGCCGGCAAGGGCCAGCAGCGCGCCGCCGCAGGCCCGTTCCAGCCACAAGGCGCCCGACGTCTTCAGGAAGCGCACCGCCTGCGAGCCGAAGAAGGCGTAGCCGAACATGATGATGAAATCGAGCGCGGCAAAGACGAGCGCGAGCAGCGCATATTGCCCTGCCTGCGGTTGGGTTGGATCGATGAACTGCGGCAGGAAGGCCGAGAAGAACAGATAACCTTTCGGGTTCGTCGCCGCGACCATGAAGCTCTTGAGCCCGATCGAAAAGGTCGATCTCGTGGCCGTTGCCTCACCCGATTTCAGCGCCGCATCGATCGTGCCCTTCGAGCGCAGCAGCATGATGCCGAGAAAGGCGAGATAGGCAGCACCCGCCCATTTCAGCATCGAGAACCAGAATTCCGATGCGGCAAGCAGCGCGCCGAGCCCGATCGCCACGGCGCCAATCAGCACGAAATCGGAAAGCACTGCGCCGATCATGCCGGCAACCGCCCGGCGCAGGCCATGCCGCGAACCGTTGGTCAGCGCCAGCAGCACTGTCGGCCCCGGTGTGGCGATGCCGACGAACGAAACGGCCGCAAAGGCAAGCAGCGTGACGATATCCATGATGACCCCTCCAAGCCGGAGCATGATACCGAAAAGTGCGAGCGGTTTTCGGGCGCCATCATGCTCTATTCCTTGATCTGAGACTCGAGATTTGCACGCTCCCCGGTTCCTGGCAATGGCGATCCCACGAACAAAAAAGCCCGCCGCCTCTTCAGGCAGCGGGCTTCCCAAGGGATGCGGTCGGATCAGATGCCGCTCTGGCCGTCGGAACCGATATAGGCAATGCGGATCATATTGGTGGCGCCGGGCGTGCCGAGCGGCACACCGGCCGAGATGATGATGCGGTCGCCCGGCTTGCCGAAGCCTTCGTCCGCGACGATGCGGCAGGCGCGGTTGACCATGTCGTCGAGATCGGTCGCATCATGGGTGACGACGCAATGCAGGCCCCAGACGATGGCAAGGCGGCGCGCCGTCTTGATGATCGGCGACAGCGCCAGGATCGGCACCTGCGGGCGCTCACGCGAGGCACGAAGGCCCGTCGTGCCCGACGAAGTGTAGCAGACGATCGCCGACAGCTTCAGCGTCTCGGCAATCTGGCGGGCGGCGAGCGAGATCGCATCGGCGCCGGTCGCTTCCGGCTGGGCGCGCTGGGCGTAGATGATACCGGGATAATGCGGCTCGCGCTCGATGGCGCTGGCAATCGACGCCATGGTCGAGACGGCCTCGACGGGATAGTCGCCCGAGGCCGATTCAGCCGAGAGCATGACAGCGTCAGCACCTTCGAAAACGGCGGTCGCAACGTCGGAGACTTCGGCGCGTGTCGGCACCGGCGCGGAGATCATCGATTCCAGCATCTGCGTGGCGACGACCACCGGCTTGCCCGAACGGCGGCAGGCGCGGATCAGTTGCTTCTGGATGCCGGGAACAGATTCGAGCGGCATTTCGACACCGAGATCGCCGCGGGCGACCATCAAGGCGTCGGAAAGCTCGATGATCTCTTCGATGCGCTCGAGAGCCTGCGGCTTTTCGATCTTCGACATCAGGCCGACGCGGCCGCGGGCGATCTTGCGGACTTCGGCAAGGTCGTCGGGACGCTGGACGAAGGAAAGCGCCACCCAGTCGACATCGTCGGTGGCGAGCACGGCGTCGAGGTCGGCACGGTCCTTATCCGTCAGCGCGCCGACGCCGAGCAGGGTGTCGGGAAGGCTGACGCCCTTGCGGTCGGAGATGCGCGTGCCCGAAATGACGGTGGTGACGATGCTCTTGCCGTCGCACTTTTCGGCACGCAGCGCGAGCTTGCCGTCGTCGATCAGCAGGCGATGGCCCGGCTGCACCGATTCCAGGATCTCGGGATGCGGCAGATAGACGCGCGTGGCGTCGCCGAGCGCTTCGTTGTTGTCGAGCGTAAAGGTCTGGCCGGGTTTCAGATCGACCTTGCTGTCGGCGAATTTGCCGACGCGCAGTTTAGGTCCCTGCAGGTCGGCCAGAATGCCGATCGGCCGGCCGGAGCGCGCTTCGACCGAGCGGATGCGCTGGATGAGCGTACGCATCAGGTCGTGGCTCGCATGGCTCATATTGATGCGAAAGACATCGGCACCGGCCTGGTGCAGCTTCTCGATCATCGATTCCTCGGAGGAGGCGGGCCCGAGGGTGGCGAGGATTTTAATTTTGCGATTACGCTTCATCAATTCTGGCTTTCTTGCGTCCCTGGGGTGTCGGAGAGTTGAACCATCCAGCTACCCTGGCGGCCCGTATCGTATTCCTTGAATCCCATCTTCTGGTAACCCCGGGCATAACAATCCTGCACGCCCGTGATCTTGAATTCGTTTTCCGCCACGCACAT
The DNA here is from genome assembly GCF_003938655.1 of Rhizobium pisi. Classification (GTDB taxonomy): domain Bacteria; phylum Pseudomonadota; class Alphaproteobacteria; order Rhizobiales; family Rhizobiaceae; genus Rhizobium; species Rhizobium pisi. The sequence goes on along the minus strand of NZ_RJJT01000015.1, from coordinate 26,334 downwards.
CTGCACGTCACCCGTCCATCGTCCTCCCCGGGCGGCGTCCTCTGCGTAGAGGTAATAATAGCGCGACTGCAACTCTCCCTCGATCAGCGTGGCGCAGGTGGTGGCCGGCACCTGCCACCAGCCTTCCGTTATCCAGCCGTCCTTGGCCCGGTATCCGATCGCGACGCCGACGAGATTCTGCGTTCCGTTGCAGACGCGGAAATCCGCGCGCGCAGCATCTGCGATGAAGAACGGCATGGCGGCTGCAAGAGCGAACAAAGCGAGACGGACCAGCGGCCCGGACCGCGTGAGGAAACTTGGCGCGGCTTGGATCAACACGGCTCCCAAATAGCTCCACGGTTATTCGTATCCGTGTCTTCTTGCGCCGCCATCAGGCGAAAGTCAACGCAATGCTAATCGATTATATTTCCTTTCATAACACTGTTCGCTGACGGTTCATATCCGCCTCACGCCGCCGCCGCGCTTGAACCTGCCGCAGGCACATGCGATCACTGAGGCCGACTGCGCAATGACGAACGGCAATTCCTTCATGGACGACTTCCAATCCTTCGAAATCCTATCCGGAAAACATGACAAAGGCATGGTGATCCTCGCCGATCACGCGATGAACCGTCTCCCCGCCCGATATGAAAGGCTCGGCCTGCCGGAACAGGCCTTCACCCGCCACATCGCCTATGACATCGGCATCGAGGGGCTGACGCGACAGCTTTCGGAAAGGCTCGGCGTGCCCGCCGTGCTCGGCGGCTTCTCGCGGCTGCTGATCGACCCGAACCGCGGCGAGGACGATCCGACGCTGATCATGAAAATATCAGACGGCGCCGTCATATCAGGCAACCATCCGATCACCCCGCAGGAATGGGATTACCGCATCGAAACCTTCCATCGCCCCTATCACGGCGCCGTGGCCGAAACGATCGACAAGGTGGCGAACGCCACCGGCCGGGCGCCGCTGGTGTTGTCGCTGCATTCCTTCACGCCGGCCTGGAAGAGCGTCCCCCGCCCCTGGCACGCTGCGGTCCTCTGGGATAGCGACCGGCGCGCCGTCGGCCCTTTGCTCGACATGTTGCGCGCCGATCCTGATCTCGTCGTCGGCGACAATGAACCCTATGACGGCGCGCTGAAGGGCGATACCATGTACCGTCACTGCATGATCACAGGCATTCCGCACGCACTGCTCGAGGTGCGCCAGGACCTGATCTCGGACGAGGCCGGCATATCGGCATGGGCTGAGCGCCTGGCGCCGATCTTTGCGGCGATGAATGCCGATCCCGCCTTGCACTTATATGACGTGCACCTGTCGCGCACCGGCCCCTATTGATCGAAAGGAAGCGAGATGACAGCGCTCAGCAAGGAACAGCAGACCGAATTCGAGGCCGCCGCCTTTCGCCGTCTCGTCGCACATCTTCGTGAACGCAGCGACGTCCAGAACATCGATCTGATGAATCTGGCCGGCTTCTGCCGCAACTGCCTGTCGAACTGGTACCGCGAAGCCGCCGAGGCCGAAGGCGTCGCGATCAGCAGGGACGAATCACGCGAGATGGTCTACGGCATGCCTTACGAGGACTGGAAAAAACTCCACCAGAACGAGGCCTCGCCTGTGCAAAAGGCTGCTTTTGAACTGAACAACCCACACAAATAGCTCAGGCGGCCGCGAACAGGCTTGACCGGGACGCCGCTTTCGCGGCAGTCACTGGCATCCAAAAATTGATCATCCAATCAGGAGAACACGATGTCTGATGCTCATGGCGTCGCCCGCGATCAGCTTCGCGCTTTCATCGAGCGCATTGAACGCCTGGAAGAAGAAAAGAAGACCATCGCCGACGACATCAAGGACGTCTACGGCGAAGCCAAGGGAATGGGCTTCGATACCAAGATCCTGAAGAAGGTCGTGGCACTGCGCAAGAAGGACCAGCAGGAGCGTATGGAAGAGGAGGCGATCCTCGACACCTACCTGCACGCGCTCGGCATGATCGAGGCGCCGCCGGAAGGCTGATCCGCCGACACTGCAGATGTCGACAAGCCGCTGGAGCGATCCAGCGGCTTTTCTTTCTCAGGCTGATCCACCGTTAAGCTGCTTGCTCAAGTCCAATTGCATCACCACGTCAGTCTGCGGGTCCTCGCCAACCATGAATGTGGTGCTGCCTATCGCAGCAAATCCGGCCCGCTTGTAGAACGCCAAGGCTCGGCTGTTCCGTTCGAATACCGTCAGTTCCAAATGCGTTGCGCCACGCTGCCCGGCCTCGCCGACAACGGCGTCGAGAAGACCGCTGGCCAATCCGCTCCCCCTCCACTCGGTGTCGACGTAAATTCGATTGAGACGAGCAGAGCGTCCATCGCCCGAGCGCGCGACGACATGCGCATATCCAATGATCAGATCATCGGCCATCGCGACAAAAACGGCGGCTGAGGGGTCGGCGATCTCGTCCTCCTGGCGTTCCGCGCTGAAATTCTTGCCGATATAGGATTCGAGATCGGACGCTTCCGTGCTGCTGTCGTAGGTGTCTCGGAATAGTCGCGCTGCGAAGCTGGACAAGGCTCTAGCGTCGGATCGGCGCGCGCGTCTGATCATCGATGCGGCTGGCAGGGCACGCTCTGTCACGACGTTCTCTCCTTTTGATCCCCAAGAGGCTTGAGCGCGCAGAATGCTTCAGGAAGGTATTTTCGGCAAGGATAATGGCTGCGGCGTGCCCGCTCGAACGGCCATGCACCATTGCGTCCATGGAACCGGCAATGAACTATCGGCTGCCGATCGCCTCGGCAACTTTCGATACTCGATGATCGGCAAGCTCAATTGGTGTTGAACTTGCGCACTTCCATGAAGTTGACGGCCGTGCCGCTGAAGCGGGCCGGATCGACCGAGGCGGTCTTGACGTTGAAGCCCTCGGCGTAAACAGCGGTCGGCTGGGCACGCATCGTCTGGCTGACGAAGCGCGGCGCCTTGACCTGCTTGGAAGCCATTTCGAGGCGGGCATTGGTCAGCGCCCACTGCGAAATCATCTTCTGCGTCAGTTTCGGCTCGGTGCGAACAGTCGCGCGGCTGGCATCCGCTGCGGCGGCTTCCTTCTGCGTCGGGCGACCACCCTTGGTCGGAAGGCCTTGCGCTGTCGCGGCCTCTGTGGCCGGCGCGTCAAAGCCGTCGCCGAAACTTGCCGATTTCGTCACTGGCGCCAACGCAGCGACCTGCAGCGTCGGCTTTGCGGCGGGCGCCTTTTGCGGCATCGCGGCGGCGATGGCCTGCTCCACGCTCATCTGCGGCTGATGCGAGGCAACTTCGCTTTCCTGAGCCTTGTCATTCTGCTGCGCGAGAGCATCGGCAACGGCAGGAGAGAGCTCACCCTGATCGGCCTCGTCGGCCTCTGCTTCCGGGTCCGCATTGGCGGCGGCAAGCAGGTTCTCGGCAACGGCGGGGCGTTCGACCGGCGTCGGAACGGGCAGTCCGTTCTGCATGTTCGGATCGATCGACGCGACCTCGGCGTCGCCAGGCGCGCGGCGCTGACCGAGCAGCGAAGGAACCGGAATGCTATAAGCGCTGAGATCGGCAAACTGCTGCGGCTGGGCCTGATCGGTGGGCAGCGCTGCGGCAAGGGCCTGCTGGGCGGCATTACCCGACGACGGCGCTACGAGCGCGCTCGCCACTTCGCTGCCGGCCGGCTGGTTGCTGAATGCCGGGCGAACCTGCGGCACCGGTGCGTTCAGATCGGCGACCTCGGTCTGCTGCGGTTCCGCAGGGGCGGGAGCGGGTTCGGCCTTCGGCGGCGTCGCCTTGGCGACGGCCACGGGAGCGGAATCATCCGAATCGTCTTCCTGTTCGTCCGCCCCGCCGCCAAAGAGCGCTTCAAACAGCGTCTTGTGCTTCGGCGCCGACTCGGAAGCGCTGGCGATCTCGATCTGCGTACCGCTGACGCGGCGCTTATAGTCGGCCATCGCCTGCTGGTAGCCCGGCAGCGGCTTGCCGTCGGCCGGAATATGAATCGTGTTGCCGTTCGGGAAAAGCTGGACGAGCTCGTCGCGGCTCATGCGCGGCCAGGCGCGAACGCCGCCTACATCCATGTGCACGAAAGGAGAGCCCGATTTCGGATAGAAGCCGACGCCACCGACCTGCATCTTCATGCCGATGCCGCGCAGCGTCGCGAGCTTGACGTCGGGAATGAAGAAGTCCATCGCCTTGCCGAGCATGTGCTGGCTCTTTTCGGCGACGCCCGAGTTGCGCGAGCGGCCGCGCAGCATCTCGTTGGTCGCCGGCGAGCGGAAGCCGCAGACGACGTTGATGTAGTCCCTCGAACCGCTCTGGCGATAGACTTCCCAGATCAGGTCGAACAGGCGCGGATCCATCTTCGTCGGCTGGTTCTTTCGCCAGTCACGCAGGAATCGGTTCAGCTGCTCCAGACCCTTGGGGTCGAACTTGCCGTTGCGCTTGTAGGTGATGACGGCCTTTTCGCCGGTATGGATGAAGTAGAGCTTGAGGCTGCGGGTTTCACCTGCTGCCTGCGAAGGCGTACCAACGAATACTGGTGAGGAAACTGCAAGCGCAAGAAGGGCGGCCGCTGCCGTCCTCATTGCCTTTCCGCAGATGTCGGCGCACAAAGAACGCCAGCTCAAGCGCGAAGGCTTGGAATTCCCATTCAGATTCGGCAACTCGATCCCCGTCAGACAGACAATGTCCCGTACTGTCCCAGATGACTGTCAAATGCGGTCACACGATGGCAAAAATGCCACACATGATCAACCTTTTCTTTACATAGTGAACGAGCCACTAACAAGTGGTTTATGATCAGTAACAAATCGTGGTTGCCTTAGTCTTAATAAAAAGCGCTTAAGCCGCATCTTTCTGGGGATTATCGGGGTCTATACCGTAATCCTTGAGCTTGCGATAAAGTGTGGACCGACCGATTCCAAGTTTGCGCGCCACTTGACTCATTTGGCCGCGATAGAATTTGAGTGCGAATCGGATGAGCTCCTCCTCGACATCGGCAAGCTTGCGCACGTCGCCTGCGGGATTGACGCTGGCAATCGCATTTCCGGAGGGCTCGGGCAGGCGGTGGTGCACCTCCCCGTGCATCGACGCCCTGAAGTCGTCGCCATAGGCCTCCTCTGGATCGAGGCCGGTATTGTCGGCAACCAGCGCTAGATGATCCACCACGTCATATTCCGGAAGCTGGGCGGCGATCTGCGGGAAGTCTTGCTCCGTCAGCTCCGGCCCCTCGGCCAGAACGACCGCGCGGAAGATTGCGTTTTCGAGCTGGCGGATATTGCCGGGCCAGTCATAGGCAGTCAGCAGCGCCAGCGCGCCGGCGTTGACCGTCATGCGGCGGCCGTTCTTCTGCTCGCTGGAGAAGCGATCGGCAAAGACGCGCACCAGATGCGGAATGTCTTCCTTGCGCTTGCGCAGCGCCGGAATGGTGATCGGGAAGACGTTGAGGCGATAATAGAGATCCTCGCGGAAATGGCCGTTCTTGACTTCCTCGATCAGGTCCTTGTTGGTCGCCGAAATCAACCGGACGTTAACCTTGTGCGCGGTGCGAGCGCCGACAGTCTCGATCTCGCCCTGCTGCACGGCGCGCAGAAGCTTCACCTGAACCTCGAGCGGCAGGTCGCCGATTTCGTCGAGGAAGATGGTGCCACCGTCGGCTTCCATGAATTTGCCGATGTGACGTTCGGTTGCGCCGGTAAACGCCCCCTTCTCATGGCCGAAGAGAATGCTCTCGACGAGATTATGCGGGATGGCGCCGCAATTGACGGTGACGAACGGCTTGTTCGAACGATCGCCGCCGGACTGGATGGCCCGCGCTACCAGCTCCTTGCCGACGCCGGATTCGCCTTCGAGCACGACCGGAATGTTGGATTGCGCCGCCCGCTGGGCGAGATCGATGACCCGGAGCATCGCCGGGCTTGCCGAAACGATATCGTCGAAACCGACGGAACCTGATCGCGACCGGCGTCCGGCCCGCGCCTTCACTTCGCGCTGGTCGAGCTTCATCGCGTTCGAGATCGAGGTGGCGATGCGTTCGGGCGAGACCGGCTTGACGACGAAATCGAAGGCGCCGGCGCGCATCGCCTGCACCACGGTCTCAATGCCGCCCTGCCCGGTCTGCACGATGACGGGAATCTGCGTGCCGAATTCATGGAGCGCGTCGAGGAATTCGAGGCCCGTCATTTCAGGCATCATCAGGTCGAGCACGATGACGTTGAACAGGCCGCTGTCTCGTTTGACCATTTCAAGGCCGATACGGCCGTTTTCCGCCTGGTGCACGACATGGCCGTGACGCTCGATTGCGTTCTTGAGCAGGCGGCGCTGCACGGGGTCGTCCTCGACCACGAGGATTTGTCCTGCTCCCTTGAGCTCATTGTAACCGGTCATTGTCGCCTCACTTCATGCGAAACCATGAAGCGCACTCTGACAGGAAGGCTTGAACATCCAGTTTTGAGAAATAATTGCATTTTAACGATCATAACGGGTCGTTTTCGTGCCGAAGCGAGGCCTTTCATGCTTCGAAAGCCCCTTGATGCCGGGCCTTTGCGCGCTTACAGCGCCGCGCGTCTTTTCAGACGCGCAAAGGACGCTGTAACACTTTGAACCTACGCATCGTGCTTTCCGAAAATCGATTCCGATTTTCGGGCCGATGCGCTAGACAATCAGACCTGTTATAAAAGTGGAGAGGAATTGCGCCCATGAAAATCAAGCTCCCGCACGCCGGCCTTCTCTTGTCGGCAGCAGTGCCAGCTGGGGCCGCCGATCCCGCGCTCGGCGATCTGCCGGTCTGGAAGCTGCAGGATCTCTATCCCTCGGCCACCTCCACCGCCTTCGTCGCCGACATGGAAAAAGCCGGCAAGGCGGCAACCGCCTTTGAGGAAAAGTGGAAGGGCAAACTCGCCGACGCCGCGACGAAAACCGGCGACGACGGCATCGGCGCGGCGCTGAAGGAATATGAGGCGCTTGATGATCTCATGGGCCGCCTCGGCTCCTTTGCCGGCCTCACCTATTTCTCCGACACCACCAACCCGGCAAACGGCAAGCTCTACGGCGACGTGCAGACCAAGATTACCGAATATTCCGGCCATCTGCTGTTCTTCGCGCTGGAACTGAACCGCGTCGACGACGCCGTGATGGACGCCTGCATGGCCAATGACCCGGCCGCCGGCCATTATCGCCCCTGGCTGGTCGACCTCAGGAAAGACAAGCCCTACCAGCTCGACGACAGGCTGGAACAGCTCTTCCTCGAGAAATCGATGACCTCGGCGGCCGCCTTCAACCGCCTCTTCGACGAGACCATGGCGGAACTCCGCTACGAGATCGATGGCGAAAAAGTGCCGCTCGAAGTAGCGCTGAACATGCTGCAGGAGAAGGATCCCGAGGTGCGCCACAAGGCCGCCATGGCGCTTGCCGAAACCTTCAAGGCCAATATCCGCGTCTTCACGCTGATCACCAATACGCTTGCCAAAGACAAGGATATTTCCGACCGCTGGCGCGGCTTCGAGGATATCGCCGACTCCAGGCATCTCGCAAATCGCGTCGAGCGCGAGGTCGTCGATGCGCTGGCTGCGGCCGTCCGCGAAGCCTATCCCCGCCTTTCGCACCGCTATTACAAGATGAAGGCGAAGTGGCTCGGCATGGAGCAGATGAATTTCTGGGACCGCAACGCGCCTCTTCCGGAAACCTCAACCGCCATCATCTCCTGGCCCGAGGCGAAAGACACCGTGCTTTCCGCCTACGGCAATTTCTCCCCCGAAATGGCGGATATCGCCAGGCGTTTCTTCGACGAGCAGTGGATCGATGCGCCGGTGCGCCCCGGCAAGGCGCCCGGCGCCTTTGCCCATCCGACGGTTCCCTCGGCCCATCCCTATGTGCTCGTCAACTACATGGGCAAGCCGCGCGACGTGATGACGCTCGCCCATGAACTCGGCCACGGCGTCCACCAGGTTTTGGCCGGCGCGCAGGGCGCATTGATGTGCCAGACGCCGCTGACGCTTGCCGAAACTGCTTCCGTCTTCGGCGAGATGCTGACCTTCCGCGCGCTTCTGGAAAAGACCACCGACAAGCGCGAGCGCAAGGCGATGCTCGCCCAGAAGGTCGAGGACATGATCAATACGGTGGTGCGCCAGATCGCTTTCTACGAATTCGAACGCAAACTGCACACCGCCCGCAAAGCAGGCGAACTGACTGCCGACGACATCGGCGAACTCTGGCTCTCCGTCCAGTCGGAAAGCCTCGGCCCGGCGATCAACATTTCGGAAGGATACGAGACCTACTGGGCCTATATCCCCCACTTCATCCACTCACCCTTCTATGTCTATGCCTATGCCTTCGGCGATTGCCTGGTGAATTCGCTCTATGCCGTCTACCAGAAGGCCGAGACGGGCTTTCAGGAAAAGTATTTCGAGCTGCTGAAGGCCGGTGGCACCAAGCATCACTCGGAACTCTTGAAGCCTTTCGGCCTCGACGCCACCGATCCGTCGTTCTGGAGCCAGGGCTTGTCGATGATCGAAGGGCTGATCGACGAACTGGAAGCTTTGGATAGAGCGTAAAGTCGGGCCAAAACCTGAAACTGGCGAGCGATCCCCCTGACAGGCGTTGGCAACGCTCAATCAAAGCCTATTCTGAAACGTCTATGAGGAACCATGACGGCGGCGTTCTCTCCCTCATTCCTGTGCTTGTCACAGGAATCCAGCGCGCCCAAGTCCTTGGGCGCTGGGAACTCTTTATCTACCGGAAATGAATCATTCACGGCGCAGACGCGCCGTGGCTGGATTCCTGTGACAAGCACAGGAATGAGGGAAGCGGATATCGCCGCCAGCTTCGCATCGCTCGGCATCGTAGAGAATAGAGCCGTCGCGAGCATCGGATAAATGAGCAAGATGCGGCGCGATCATGTCTGAACCCTATATTCTCTTCCGCGACGACGCGACCGGCCAGGTGATGCTCTTCGCCGAGCCGGCTGAGATCATCATTGCCAGGACGCGCGCGGAATTCTTTGCAGGCCTCGTCAGGATGGAAGAGGCCAAGGCCGAGGGCAAATGGCTTGCGGGCTACATGGCCTACGAGGCCGGATACTTCTTCGAAGAAAAACTCGCTTCCTTCGCCGGGGAAAATCGCGAAACGCCGTTGCTCTGCTTCGGCGTCTTCGAAAGCCCTCAGCCCGACATCCATCCGCTTGCCCAACCGAAACAGCGTCTCGAAAACGAGGAATTCCTCACCGCGCCGGAAGCCGCCTGGGATTTCCCCATATATAAAGAGCGCTTCGACCGCCTCCACGAACACCTGCGGCTCGGCGACGCCTATCAGGCGAACCTCACCATGCCGGTCGAAGCTCGGTGGAATGGCGATCCCCGCGCCGCCTTCTGGTCGCTGATCGAACGCCAGCCGGTCAAATACGGCGCGCTGGTCGATCTCGGCGGCCCGATCATCCTGTCGCGGTCGCCCGAACTCTTCTTCCGCATCGACGAAGAGGGATGGATCGAAACTCACCCGATGAAGGGAACGGCAAAACGCGGCGCCACCCCCGCCGAGGATGCCGAAATCATCGCGGCCATGCGTGCCGATATCAAGACGCAGGCCGAAAACCGCATGATCGTCGATCTCCTGCGCAACGATATCTCCCGCATCACCGAAGTCGGCACGCTCGACGTACCGAAGCTTTTCGACGTCGAGACTTATCCCACAGTCCACCAGATGGTGAGCCACGTGCAGGCAAGGCTGTGCCCCGAGCTTTCGATCCGCGATATCTTTGCCGCCCTCTTCCCCTGCGGTTCGATCACCGGCGCGCCGAAGATCCGGGCAATGGAAATTCTCCACGCCCTCGAAGATGCCCCGCGCGACGCCTATTGCGGCGCGATCGGCATGATCTCGCCGAGCGGCGCGATGCGTTTTTCGGTCGCCATCCGCACCGTCACGCTTTTTGCGGGCGGCAGGGCGGTCTTCAATGTCGGCGGCGGCATCGTCTTCGATTCGACGGCCGAGGCCGAATATGAGGAATGCCTGCTCAAGGCCCGATTCGCCGTCGGCGACCAATGGATCGCACGATGACCGATTTTTCGCTGATCGAAACGCTGCGCTGGCAACCTGACGAAGGCTTCATCCGCCTGCGCCTGCATCTCGCCCGGCTGTCCCGCTCCGCCCGCCGCCTGGGCTTCCCGCAGCCGATCGATGCGACAACAAAGCTTGATGAAACCGTCGCGGAGGCGACGGCCCCGCTGCGCGTCCGCCTGACCTTGGACCCCCAAGGCCGCATCGCGGTGACGAGCGCCTCCTTCGTTCCGCTGGCGCCGGAGACCGTTTGGGCCGTCCGCATCGCCAGGACCCGCCTCGATTCCTCTGATCCGCTGCTGCGCGTCAAGACCACGCGCCGCGCCGTCTATGAGAGCGCCCGCGCTGAATATGCTCAGGCCGAGGCCGATGAGGTTATCCTTTTGAACGAACGCGGCGAAGTCTGCGAGGGCACCATCACCTCCATCTTTCTTGACGACGGAAGCGGTATTCTACGCACCCCGCCGATCTCCTGTGGCCTGCTTGCCGGCGTGCTGCGCACCGAACTCATCTGTGGGCGCAAGGCCCGCGTCGGTCGACTGACACCTGCTGATCTCGATGCCGGCAGGCTTTATGTCGGAAACTCGCTGCGCGGCCTGATCCGTGCAAATCTCATCAGGAGCTGATCATGTTCATCCTCTCCCTCACCTATATCAAATCCAACGATGAAGCCGACAGACACATGGAGCCTCACATGGCATGGGTAAGGGAGGGATACGCCAGGGGCTGGTTTCTCGCCTCCGGCCGCAAGGTGCCCCGCACCGGCGGCGTGGTCCTCGCCATCGGCGAGCGCGTTGCGATCGAAGCCTATGTCGCCGCCGATCCCTTCACCATCCACGGCGTCGCCGAATACGAGATCACCGAGCTCGCCGTGACGACGGCGGTCGAAGGACTAGAGATCCTGAAGGGCTGAATTGACCGGAGCCGATCATGGACGACCTTACCGCCCATCTGAAGGAACTCGAAGAAAAACTCTTCGAGCCCTCCGTTCGCGCCTCACGCGAGATGTTGACGGCACTGCTCTCGCGCGACTTCCGTGAAATCGGCAGCTCGGGACGTCTCTATACCTTCGATGTCGTCGTATCAGCGCTTCTGGCCGAGAAACGAACGGGTACATCACGCGGCGAGCATTTCGAAACCCAAAGACTCGCAGAGCGCGTTGCGCTTCTTACCTATCGCGCCATCTACACCGATGCCGACGGAAGTGAACGGCGAACGCTGCGCAGTTCGATCTGGCGGCTGGAGGAGGACGGGCACTGGCGCATGCTTTTCCATCAGGGCACGGTGATAGCATAGCCTCTCATCCGCCCGATATTTGACCCTTTCCCCGTCAACGCCCTTTATTGTGACGCCGTTTTGTGGTTAGAGCCGGTCACCTCGCAATTTCTGCGGCAATTTCAAAAGAATTCTTCAGGCTGAACGCCTTCGTCCCCTTCCACAGGAGAAAAGAATGACGGAACAGAACTATCCGGTATATGCCGAAATTACCGGTCCGATCGTGATGATCGGCTTTGGCTCCATCGGCCGCGGCACCCTGCCCCTGATCGAGCGCCACTTCAAATTCGACAAGAGCCGGATGGTCGTCATCGACCCGCGCGAAGAACCCTCCGACATGGAGATCCTCAAGAAGCACGGCGTCCGCCACATCAAGGAATATGTCACCAAGGAAAATTACAAGGAGCTGCTGAAGCCGCTGCTGACGGAAGGCGAAGGCCAGGGTTTCTGCGTCAACCTCTCCGTCGACACCTCCTCGCTCGACCTCATCAAGCTCTGCCGCAAGCATGATGTGCTCTACGTCGACACCGTCGTCGAGCCCTGGCTCGGCTTCTATTTCGACAAGGGCATGAGCAATGCCGACCGCACCAACTATGCGCTGCGCGAAACCGTGCGCAAGGAAAAGGCGAAGAACCCGGGCGGAGCCACGGCTGTCTCCACATGCGGCGCCAATCCGGGTATGGTCTCCTGGTTCGTCAAGCAGGCGCTCGTCAACCTCGCCAACGACACCGGCCTGAAGTTCGACGAGCCGGACCAGCATGATCGCGAAGGCTGGGCCAAGCTCATGAAGAAGCTCGGCGTCAAGGGCGTCCATATCGCCGAACGCGACACCCAGCGCACCAAGCACCCGAAGCCGCTCAATGTCTTCTGGAACACCTGGTCCGTTGAAGGCTTCATCTCCGAAGGCATGCAGCCGGCCGAACTCGGCTGGGGCACGCATGAAGAGTGGATGCCGAAGAACGCCAAGAAGCACAAGAAGGGCAACAAGGCGGCAATCTATCTGGAGCAGCCCGGCGCCAACACGCGCGTGCGCACCTGGTGCCCGACCCCCGGCCCGCAATACGGCTTCCTCGTCACCCATAACGAGTCGATCTCGATCGCGGACTACTTCACGGTCCGCGACAAGGACGGCGAAGTGACCTTCCGCCCGACCTGCCACTATGCCTATCATCCGGCCAACGACGCCGTGCTCTCGCTGCACGAGATGTTCGGCAACGGCGGCACGCCGCAGCCGGTCCACCACGTTCTCGACGAGGACGAGCTGGAAGACGGCATCGACGAACTCGGCGTCCTGCTCTACGGCCATGAGAAGAATGCCTATTGGTATGGCTCGCGCCTGTCGCTGGAAGAAACCCGCCGCATCGCTCCTTACCAGAACGCCACCGGCCTGCAGGTGACCTCCGCCGTTCTCGCCGGCATGGTCTGGGCGCTTGAGAACCCGACCGCCGGCATCGTCGAAGCCGACGAGATCGACTACAAGCGCTGCCTCGAAGTGCAGATGCCCTATCTCGGTCCGGTCGAGGGCCACTACACGGACTGGACCCCGCTCGACGGCCGTCCGGGCCTCTTCCCCGAGGATATCGACACCAAGGATCCCTGGCAGTTCAAGAACATCCTCGTTCGCTGAGACTGTCAGTGCAACTTTGACGATGCCCGCCGCAAGGCGGGCATTTTTGTAACGCCGGCTGTATAAATGCCGGCCACCACCTTCCAAGACTTGCCATCCGGGCGGGCGCACGCCATGTTTTGCCCGAACTGAAGCGGGGTCCGCCGCGACGATTCGCCGGGAGAAGCCTTATGAAAATCAGAACTGGTCTCGTTCTTGTCGGTGCAACTGCAGCCCTTGCCGCCTGTGTTGCGTCAGGACCGCGCCCCCTGCCGGTTGCAACTGCGCCCGCCCCTAGCGGCGTCGAAGGCAGCTGGAGTGACCCGAACGGCATCGTCTCCACCTTCCAGGGTGGTAGCTTCACCACCCGCACCACCGACAGCAACCAGCTTCTCGCCTCCGGCACCTATATCAACACCTCGCCGACGCTAGTGGAGATCAACATGACCTCGCTGGTGCGCAAGACCCAATCCAAGGTGAACTGCGCCCTGGTCAATCCGAGCCAGCTTAACTGCACCTCGGATTCCGGCGCGCAGTTCACGCTTTCCCGTCGCGGCTGAGGAAGAGACGAGGCGATAGGCTTGCGGGGTAGCACCATCCAAGCCTTCGCCGGTTACCTCGTGCTTCTGATCGCAATGCCGCTTGCGGCCCTCGCGGTCGTTTTGCCGGCCAATGTCTATCGCGCCCAGGGTATCGCCGCTCCCGATTGCGATGGTCCGCTGCAAGTCTTGATCTTCGCCCTGCCGGCCGTCCTGATCTATGGCGCAGGCGCATTCCTCGCCTATCGAGCGGGCGGGCGCCTTCATCGCGCCGTTTCCCTGATCTGCCTCATCGTCGCACTCGCCACACTTCCCAATATCGCCGAGGCGGCACATGAACTCTACCGAAACGCCGCCGACGGCGAATGCCTGGGATAACCCGCCTGCTTTTTTGCCCCGCCCCTCTTGGAAAGCACCGCTTCTGGCCCAGCTTTTCCTTGCGGCCATACACCGTCTGGTGGAACATCCGCACGCTGGGTATCGCTCCGGCGGATTATGGAAGGGATCGGCGAGGATCAGGGGGATTTTCGCCTCAATAGGAGAACAGGGATGACGAAGTCTTTCAGCTTCGGTCTTTTGACCGCGTCTATGCTGACGCTGAGCGCGGGTGCCGCCTTTGCGGATTACGAACTCAATATTCTTCATATCAACGATTTCCATTCACGCATCGAATCGATCAACAAGTTCGACTCGACCTGCTCGGCCGAGGAGGAGGGCAAGAAGGAATGCTTCGGGGGTGCTGCCCGTCTGAAGACCGCGATCGACCAACGCCGTCAGGCGCTGTCGGGCAAGAACGTCCTTCTCCTGAATGCCGGCGATAATTTCCAGGGCTCGCTCTTTTACACGACCTACAAGGGCGCGGCCGAAGCCGAATTCCTCAACCTGATGAAGTTCGACGCCATGACCGTCGGCAACCATGAATTCGACGACAGCGAGGACGGGCTTGCGACCTTCCTCGACAAGGTGCAATTCCCGGTCGTGACGGCGAACGTCAAGGCCGCGGCGGCCTCCAAGCTCGGCGACCGGATCAAGCCTTCGCTGGTTCTCGATGTCGGCGGCCAGAAGATCGGCATCGTTGGCGCCGTCACCAACGATACACCCGAACTGTCCTCCCCCGGCCCGAACGTTACGATTGCCGACGACGTCCAGAGCATCACCGCCGCCGTTCAGGATCTGAAAGGCCAGGGCGTCAACAAGATCATCGCGCTGACCCATGTCGGTTATCCCCGCGATCTCGCTCAGATCGCCAAGATCCCGGATGTCGATGTCGTTGTCGGCGGCCATTCCCACAGCCTGCTCTCCAATACCGACCCGAAGGCCGAAGGTCCTTACCCGACGATGGTCGACAATCCCGGCGGCTATAAGGTGCCGGTTGTCCAGGCTGCCTCCTACAGCAAGTATCTCGGCGATCTCGTCGTCAATTTCGACGACAACGGCGTCGTCAAGGACGCCAAGGGCGATCCGATCCTGATCGATTCCACCTTCACGCCCGATCCGGCTGTCGTTGCCCGCGTTGCCGAACTGGCAAAGCCGATCGAGGAACTGCGCAAGAAGGTGATCGGCTCCTCCGAAGGCCCGATCGAGGGCGACCGCAAGGTCTGCCGCGTCAAGGAATGCTCGATGGGCAATCTGGTGGCCGATGCCATGCTCGACCGCACCAAGAACCAGGGCATCACCATCGCCTTCCAGAATGGCGGCGGCCTGCGCGCCTCGATTGACGGCGGCGACGTCACCCAGGGCGAGGTGATCACCGTTCTGCCTTTCCAGAATACGCTCGCGACCTTTGAGGCGACCGGCGCTGATATCGTCAAGGCGCTTGAAAATGGCGTCAGTCAGATCGATCAGGGCGCGGGACGTTTCCCGCAAGTCGCCGGCCTGAAATTCTCCTTCGACCAATCGAAGGCCGTCGGCAGCCGTGTCAGCGATGTCCAGGTGAAGGAAGGCGACAACTTCGCTCCGATCGATCCGGCCAAGACCTACAAGGTCGCCACCAACAACTTCATGCGCGGCGGCGGCGACGGCTATTCGATCTTCAAGGAAGGCAAGAATGCCTATGATTACGGTCCGGATCTTGCCGACGTGACCGCCGAATATCTGGCGGCCCACTCGCCCTATAAGCCCTATACCGACGGCCGCGTCACCGAAATCGCCGCAGCTGCGGCGCCCGCTGCCGAACCGGCCGCTCCCGCCCCCACGCCGGCAGCACCTGCACCAACCGCCGCGCCCGCTCCCGCACCAGCTGCACCCGCACCGGCCACCGAGCCTGCGGCACCAGCACCCGCGCCCACTGCGGCTCCGGCAGCCTCCGCGCCTGCCGCAACGACGCCGTCCACCCATGTCATTGCTGCCGGCGATACCTTCTGGGATCTCGCCGTCACCTTCTATGGAGACGGCACGCTGTGGCGGAAGCTTTCGGATGCCAACGACAAGCCGAACCCGCATCACCTGACGATCGGCAAGGAGATCGAGGTTCCCGCCAAGTAAGACGATTTGTCCCGATGACATCGGCCGGTCCGGGGTTTCCCGGGCCGGCTTTTCTTTCTATAGGGTGAACCATAATCCCGAGGCTGCGTATGAGCCGATGGGACAGAGAGCGTTGGGGCCAGAATGACAGCAGATATTTCACTCCGTCCTGCCGACCATCCGGCCGTCAAATCAGGCAAGGTCGGTGTCCTGCTGGTCAATCTCGGCACGCCCGACGGGACTGATTACGTGTCTATGCGCCGTTATCTCAGGGAATTCCTGACTGATCGCCGCGTCATCGAATGGTCGCCCTGGAAGTGGTATCCGATCCTGTTCGGCATCGTGCTCAACAGACGCCCGCAGAAGGTCGGAAAGGCCTATGAGCTGATCTGGAACAAGGACAAGAACGAAAGTTATCTGCGCACCTACACGCGCAACCAGTCGGAGCTGATGGCCGAGCGCCTGAAGGATCTTCCCAGCGTCAAGGTCGACTGGGCGATGCGCTACGGCACACCGTCGATCGCCTCGCGCATCGAGGTGCTGAAGGAAGCGGGCTGCGACCGCATCGTGCTTTTCCCCCTCTATCCGCAATATGCGGCGGCAACGACCGCGACCGTCAACGACAAGGCCTTCCAGAAGCTGCTGACCATGCGCTGGCAGCCGGCGCTGCGCACCGTGCCCGACTATCATGACGACGAGACCTATATCGAGGCGCTCGCCCGATCCGTCGAAAGCCACCTTTCAACGCTGGACTGGAAGCCGGAGATGCTGCTCGCCTCCTTCCACGGCATTCCGATGTCCTATTTCAAACAGGGCGACCCCTATTACTGTCAGTGCCAGAAGACCGGTCGGCTGTTGCGCGAACGGCTCGGGCTGACCAAGGAAAATTTCATGGTCACCTTCCAGTCCCGCTTTGGGCCGGAGGAGTGGCTGCAGCCCTATACCGACAAGACGGTGGAGAAACTGGCAAAGGACGGCGTCAAGCGTATCGCCGTCATCAACCCCGGCTTCGTCTCGGACTGTCTGGAAACGCTGGAAGAGATCGCCGAACAGGCGGCCCACTCCTTCCATGAAAACGGCGGCGAAAAGTTCGCGCATATTCCCTGCCTCAACGACGGCGAGGATGGCATGAAAGTGCTGGAAAAGGTCGTCCGCCGCGAGTTGCAGGGCTGGGCCTGAGAGCCTTCCTTCAAAAAACTGCGTCGGGCGAGCAGCCGGCGACAGCCCAATGATCTTGCCGAAACGGGGCCTCCTTTTCGCTAGGAGCCCGGACGGTTGCGCCCGCATTTCTTCCTCGCAAATAACGTGCTAACTCACCACATGAATTGGGCGGGCGCGTATGCGCCGATAGGAGGAATTCTTCATGCTGTTCGGCGGCTTCGACATCGTCGTGATCGTGCTTGTTATCTTCGTCATCATGGTGCTCTTCGCGGGGATCAAGACCGTGCCGCAGGGCTATCGTTATACGATCGAGCGCTTCGGCCGTTATACCCGCACGCTGGAACCCGGCCTGAACCTGATCACCCCCTTCATCGAGCGTGTCGGTGCCAAGATGAATGTGATGGAGCAGGTGCTGAACGTGCCGACCCAGGAGGTGATCACTAAGGACAACGCCTCGGTCTCGGCCGATGCAGTCTCCTTCTATCAGGTGCTGAACGCCGCCCAGGCCGCCTATCAGGTTTCCAACCTCGAAAACGCCATCCTCAATCTTACCATGACCAATATCCGCTCTGTCATGGGCTCGATGGATCTCGACGAACTGCTCTCCAACCGCGATGCCATCAACGACCGGCTGCTGCGCGTCGTCGACGAGGCCGTGCATCCCTGGGGCATCAAGGTCACCCGCGTCGAGATCAAGGACATCCAGCCGCCGCGTGACCTCGTCGACGCGATGGCCCGGCAGATGAAGGCCGAGCGCGAGAAGCGCGCCCAGGTGCTGGAAGCCGAAGGCTCGCGCAACGCGCAGATCTTGAGAGCCGAAGGCGCCAAGCAGTCCGCCATCCTGCAGGCCGAAGGCCAACGCGAAGCCGCCTTCCGCAACGCCGAAGCCCGCGAACGTCTTGCCGAGGCCGAAGCCAAGGCGACGAAGATGGTCTCCGAAGCGATCGCCGCCGGCGACATCCAGGCGATCAACTATTTCGTCGCCCAGAAATACACCGAGGCACTCGCCTCCATCGGTTCGGCGCCCAATTCCAAGATCGTGATGATGCCGATGGAAGCCTCTTCCATCCTGAGCTCGCTCGGCGGCATCGGCGCCATTGCCCGCGAGGTCTTCGGCGATGCCGGCAATCCGCCGCCACCACCTCCGCCGCGTCCACGTCCCGCCCCGGTCCGCTCGACGCCGCCGATCAATCCGCCGAGCCCCAATCCTTTCAACCCAGATCCGGAGCGATAAGCCATGCTGGCGAAGATCATCGCGGAACTCGGTCCGTGGAGCTGGTGGGTCGCCGGCCTCGTGCTGCTCGCCGCGGAAATGATCGTTCCCGGCTTCTTCCTGGTCTGGATCGGCCTTGCCGCCCTGATCGTCGGCGCGCTGTCGCTGCTCTTCTGGGACAGCGCTTTCTGGGTCTGGGAGCTGCAGGCGATCCTCTTTGCGCTGCTCGCCGTCGCCACGACTTTCGCCGGCCGCCGCTTGACGCTGCGCAATGCCGTAACCGATGAGCCTTTCCTCAATCAGCGTGGCGAGAGCCTCGTCGGCCGCACGGCAACGCTGCACGAGCCGATCCGCGAGGGCCGCGGCCGCATCCGCCTCGACGATACGCTGTGGCAGGTGATGGGGCCTGATCTTCCCGTGGGAACGCAGGTGAAGGTGGTTTCGTGTCACGGCCGCGACTTGAGGGTCGAGCCGATCTGATCAAACAGGCCTGATCAGGCGACGCCGATCCGCAGCAGATCATGGAAATGCACCAGCCCGAGCGGCCGGTTGTCGTCGTCGACGACGATCAGCGCGCCGATGTGGTGCTGGTTAAGCAACGCCAGCGCGGCCGTTGCCAGCACCGTCGGCTTCACCGTCTTCGGTGTCCTGGTCATGATGTCGTCGACGGCGAGCTCGGCAAGATTGCGCGTCAGATTGCGCGCCATGTCGCCTTCGGTGACGATGCCGCAGAGCCGTCCATCCTCGTCAAGCACGCCGACACAGCCGAAATGCTTGCGCGACAGCACCGTGATCGCCTCAGGCATCGGCGTGCCCTTGGCAACGAGCGGCAGCCGCTCGCCGATATGCATAATATCAGCGACATGCATCAGGCTCGCACCCAGCTTGCCGCCGGGATGGAAGACGTGGAAGTCCGTCGCGGTAAAGCCACGAGCCTCCAGGAGCGCCACCGCCAGCGCGTCGCCGAGGGCAAGCTGCATCAGCGTCGAAGTCGTCGGCGCCAGCCCATTGGGGCAGGCCTCCTGCTCGTTCGGCACCAGAAGGACGATATCGGCGGCGGTCGCAAGCGAAGACCGTTCGCTGCAGGTAATCGCGATCAGCGGAATTGAGAAGCGCCGCGTGAAGGAAATGATGCTTTTGAGCTCCGCGCTCTCGCCGCCTTTGGAAATCGCCAGAACGACGTCGTCGCGCGCGATCATGCCGAGATCGCCGTGATTGGCCTCGGCCGCATGCACGAAAAAGGCAGGTGTGCCTGTTGAGGCGAAGGTGGCCGCCAGCTTGGCGCCAATATGGCCGCTCTTGCCGACACCGGTGACGATGACGCGTCCGGAGATGTCGCCGATGACTTCGACGGCCCGTGCGAAGGGACCGGCCAATCCATCGTCAAAAGCCCGTTCGAGCGCTTCAAGACCGCGTTTCTCGGTTTCTATCGTGCGTTTTGCCGATTCGAGAACGCTGTTTTCGATGAGTTTTATCGCTCTTCTGTTCATGGAAATGCGTTAGACCTTTTCACTTTCCGAGTCCACCCTGCACAATTTCCGAATTATGAACAGCACCTGCCTGCGGCAACGAATGATTAACCACAAGGCTTTACCTTTGGGTAAGAACCGAAGAGCATGTCAGGCACGAATTGTATATGGGCCAGCGAAAACAGACGAGCAGTGTGACGCCGCTCCGCGCCATGAGCCGTGCCATGTCTGTCGTCGCGCTCGGCGGCCTGCTTTTCGGCCAGGCGGCGCTCGCGCAGTCCGCCTCCTCACAGTCTTCAAGCAGCAGCTCCTCGGCCTCGCAGGGCAATCGCACGACGAATAATGCTGCATCCTCCAGTTTCGACGACGAGACCGACGATTCCACTATCCCCTCTGCAACAGGCACAAGCACTGGGAATACGGAGGATGCCCAGCAGAAGGCCATACCGGATGCGCAATCCGACGGTGACGTTACCGGCTCCATTCTCGACGACGACATACGCCGGCTGAACACCCGCGAAGCGTCGCTCGACGAGGCGCTGCCGCGTCGCAAGGCCGCCGAAAGCGCCTCGACGGCGCAAACGCCGGGCATTCCGATCGGCACTTTCGTGCTCCGCCCGAGCGTTACCCAGAGCATCAACACCGAGACGACCAAGGACGGCAATACCAGGCAACAGCGCGCCTTTCTTGAAACCGATGCCGCCGCCACCTTGACTTCCGACTGGGGCCGGCACCAGCTGAGCGTCACCTCGGAAGGCGCATGGCAGAGGAATATCAGCGGCGAGGGCGAAGAGCAGCCGTCCTTCAAGATCAACGGCGACCTCAGGCTGGATCTTTCCAGCGAGACGGTCGCGCACCTCACCGGCGGTTACAATTTCTACCGCGAGGATACGGACGATCCTAACGCCATCGCCGGCGCGACGCAGCAGTCCGACGTTCAGGAATTTTCGGCCGGCGCCTCCATCCAGCGCGATTTCGGCATCCTGCGCAGCACGACGGCGCTGGCCTTGACCCGCTCGGTCTATTCGGATGCCACGCTCGCAAACGGCACGACGGTCACCCTCAGCGATCGCAACCAGACGACGGGCACGCTACGTGGCCGCGTCGGCTACGAGCTGTCTCCCGCGCTCATCCCCTTCATCGAAGCCACAATTGGCCGCACGCTCTATGATGAGACGCGTGATTCCGCGGGCTACGAGCGTTCGGGCCATAGCTACGGAGCCAAGGCGGGTGTCGAGGTCGATCTCGGCGAGAAGCTCAAGGGTGAAGTCGGCGTCGGCTATGAGATGGCGGACTTCGAGGACAGCCGGCTCTCCTCGATCGATACGGCCACGCTCGATGCGAGCCTGCTCTGGTCGCCGATCCGCGGCACCGATGTCAATCTCGACCTGCAGACGAGCATCCAGCCTTCGACGACGGCCGGCGAGAGCGGCTACGTCTCGCATGCGCTGACGACGACGGTCACCCAGCAGCTGCGCGACAATCTGGTCGGGACGATGATCGGCGGGGTGACGTGGCGCGACTATCCCTCGGATAGCACCATCAATGATGAGCTCGTCTATACCGCTGCAACCGGCCTGACCTGGAACATGAACCGCTATCTCGATTTGACCAGCACGCTCGGCTACGAGCTGACGGCGCGCAAGGAAGGGCCTGACTCGCAGCAATGGCGTGCCGGCGTCGGTCTCAAGCTGAAACGCTGACGCTTGCCGCCCGAAAGGGTGCAGAAGTTTTAGGACAACGACATCCATAAAATAAATGCGCCGCGCCTCCGATGGGAGGCGCGGCGCATTATCACTGATCGCTAAGCGAAAGCCTTACCTGAGGCCGGCAAGCAGTTCCTTGAAGCCGTCTTCGACGGTGGGGCGGATATCGGCGCGTTCGAGGGCGAAGGCGACGTTTGCCAGGATGAAGCCGTCCTTGGCGCCGCAGTCATAGGTCGTGCCGCGGAAGTGGTAACCGGCGAAATCCTGTTCCTTCAAGAGCTTCAGCATGCCGTCGGTGAGCTGGATCTCGTTGCCGGCGCCGCGCTCCTGGGTTTCGAGGATCTTGAAGATCTCCGGCTGCAGAATGTAGCGGCCGTTGATGAAGAAGTTGGAAGGCGCCGTACCCTTGGCAGGTTTTTCCACCATGCCGGTGATGCGGAAGCCTTCGCCGATCGCCTCGCCGACACCGACGATGCCGTACTTATGCGCCTGATCGGGCGCACATTCCTCGACGGCGATGATATTGCCGCCACTCTGGCCGTAAAGGTCGATCATGCCCTTCATGCAGCCCTTGTCGCCCTTCATGATCATGTCGGGCAGCAGCAGTGCGAAGGGCTCGTCGCCGACAATCTCGCGGGCACACCAGACGGCGTGGCCGAGGCCGAGCGGCTCCTGCTGGCGAGTGAAGCTCACCGTACCGGCCTTCGGCAATTGCTGGGCGAGAAGGGTGATTTCCGCCTTCTTGGCGCGCTCGCGCAGCGTCTGCTCCAGCTCGAAATGAATGTCGAAATAATCTTCGATGACGTGCTTGTTGCGCCCCGTGACGAAGACCAGATGTTCGATCCCGGCCTCGATCGCCTCATCGACGACATATTGAATGATTGGTTTGTCGACGACGGTCAACATTTCCTTCGGAACAGCCTTTGTCGCCGGCAGGAATCGCGTCCCCAAACCGGCAACCGGAAATACTGCTTTACGAACTTTGCTGTGTTGAGCCACACCGGCCTCCTGCTTCGATCATATCGCTTTGGAAATAGAGCTTTTTAGCTTCAACTAGTATAGAATTGCTACTGTTTTGCAAATGGTGACCGCAGCGGATCGCCATGGTAAAGAATTTGTTGACTCCGTTCCTGTAGTCTCGGGTTTGGGCGGACATGATGCCCCGCTGCACCGGAAACTGAAGACGTGGGATACGACTGTCGATGACCCAGAATCACAAAAACTCCCTTCGTGGTCTTGCTCTCGCCCTCGTTGTCGCAGCCCAGGTGGGGCTGGTCCCCGACAACGCGAAAGCTGATTCCCGCTTCCAGAAATGGATCGCGGATTTCTATCAGACTGCCGCTCAGAGTGGCATCAGTAAGGCAACCTATCAAAAGGCTTTTTCCGGGGTGAGCGAGCCCGATCCGACCGTGCTCGAAAAGGCGGCTTACCAACCGGAATTCACCTCGAAGATCTGGGACTATGTCGATTCCCGCGTCAACCCCTATACGGTCAAGATTGGCCGCGAGATGGCCGTCAAACATGCAAAGACGCTCGATGCGATCGAGCGTCGTTTCGGCGTCGACAAGACGATCCTGCTCGCCATCTGGTCGATGGAATCGAATTACGGCGCGATCCTCAATAAGGACGACAGGCTGCACTACGTGCCGCGCGCGCTGGCAACGCTTGCCTATGCCGATCCGAGCCGCGCCAAATTCGCCAAGAAGCAGCTGGTCGCCGCGCTGAAGATCCTGCAGAACGGCGATGTGCCGGCACGCGAAATGACCGGCTCTTGGGCCGGCGCGATGGGCCACACCCAGTTCATTCCGACGAGCTACCTGCTCTATGCGGTCGATGCCGACGGCAACGGCCATCGCGACATCTGGAATTCGGTGCCGGATGCGCTGGCGACCTCGGCCAATCTCTTGATGAAGAACGGCTGGGACGCCGGCAAGACCTGGGGTTATGAGGTCGTCGTTCCCGCAGCCGTCGCCAAGCAGGTGGGCAAGACCCACACTTTGGCCCAATGGGCAGCACTCGGCCTGACACGCCCGAACGGCAAGGCCTTCCGCGACGGCGGGACAAAAGCCATGCTGAAGATGCCGGCTGGAGCCGGCGGCCCGGGCTTCCTGATGACTGGCAACTTCTTCACCATCAAGAACTACAATGCTGCGGACAGCTACGCGCTTGCCGTCGGCCTGCTGGCCGATCAGATCGCCGGCTACGGCGGCTTGCAGCAGCGCTGGCCACGCCCGGACGGCGCGCTCGACATCACCGAGAAATTCGAGCTGCAGACCCGCCTCAAGACGCTCGGCTATTACAATGGCGAGGTCGACGGCAATTTCGGCTCGGGTTCGAAAGCAGCGATTTCGGCCGTGCAGGAGCGCATCGGCATGCAGCCGGACGGCGAACCCTCGCTGCCGCTTCTAAACGCACTTCGCCGCTAGCATTCCGCCCCGGCTTTGAATCATGCGAGACGCTTCGGGTCTGTGTTTCATGCTGCTCGCCCAGAATCGCCGCGCGGTTTTAGGCGACTTGCAATGGAAGCGGCCGAACCGTGACCTAGATATGAGTGGGAGTGGACGTTGGGCTACCCCGAGTGCAAGATGCCGGCAGATGCGGAACTGCCCATGACGAAGAAAATTGATCGGACACGTAAACTCCGTTGGCTCATGCTCGCCTTGACGGCGGCTTCGCTGTGCCTCGGCGTAGCTGGCCCGGTACATGTCGCCGAAGCCCAGGAGCAGCGTTACCAGCGCCGCTCGATCCTCGATTTCTTCCTCGGCCGGCGCTATCTTGATGATTCCCCGCAACCACCTGACGTCCAGCAGCCGCGGCGCCAGCAGCACAAGCGCCCGCCGGCGCAGAAAGCTATCGTCAATACCCGCACCGCCCCTCCGGCCCGCGCCCCCATGCAGGATGAGGAGCCGGCCGTGCAGAAGCTTGCCGATGCGCGCAAGATCCTGATTGTCGGCGATTTCCTTGCCAGCGGCCTCGGTGACGGCCTCACCGCCGCCTTCGAGACTTCGCCGGGCGTCGTCGTCGAAACCCGCGGCAACGTCTCCTCGGGTCTCGTCCGCGACGACTATTACGACTGGCCGGAACAACTGCCGAAGATGATCGACGAGATGAAGCCGGCCATGGTCGTCGTCATGATCGGCGCCAACGACCGTCAGCAGATGGTGACCGACACCGCCAAGGAGAAGTTCCACACCGATGGCTGGTTCGCCGAATACCGCCGCCGCGTCCTTGCCTTTGGCAAGGAAGTCACCGACCGCAAGATTCCGCTGCTCTGGGTCGGCCTTCCCGCCTTCGAATCCGATTCGATGACGGCCGATGCCGTCCAGATGAACCAGCTCTACCGCAACCAGGTCGAAAGCATCGGCGGCGAATTCGTCGATATCTGGGATGCTTTCGTCGACGAAAACGGCAATTTCATCGTCACCGGTTCGGATGTAAACGGCCAGCAGGTGCGCCTGCGCACCTCCGACGGCATCAACCTGACCCAGGCCGGCCGGCGCAAAATTGCCTTCTATGTCGAAAAACCGGCCCGGCGCATTCTCGGCACCCAGGCAAGCCCGGATCTGGTTCGCCTCGACTCCAGCAATCTGCCTGGTCTCGGCCTCCCCGCCAATCCGGTCGAGCATACCGTGCCGATCAGTCTCTCCGACCCCAATCTCGACGGCGGCGCCGAGCTTCTCGGCGCGAGGCCGCCGCCTGTGACGCTGGCAAAATCGCCGCGCGACCTTCTGGTCGAGCAGGGTGAAATGACGCCCGCCCCATCCGGTCGCGTCGACGACTACCGCCTGCCGGCGACAAAGGCGCCGGCAGAAGTCTCGGTCAAATGACGAAGGCCGCCCGAGGCGCGCCCCTTTTGCGTCATGCAGTTTATGCAGCCGCCGCCTGCGGCCAGCTCAGATAATAGTAGTTCGAGCCGATCAGACCGAAATAGGCGTTGCTGTCGTTCGTCTGGTCGACATAGCTGCCATTCTTCTTGACGAAGGTGCCGTCGGCGCCGCGCTCCAGATGTGCGTCGAGGAAGTCGCTCCAGCCACTGACGTCGATCGCCTTGCCGGTCTTGCTGTCCGTATGGGCTTCATCGGGATTGTCGACGTCCCAGGCGGCGATCGATACGCCCTGCGTCGGATCGGAAATGGTGAGCGTGCCGGCCTCCAACGCTGCCAGCATGTCGTGAGCCTTGCCACTCTCGCCTTCGGCTGCAGCGGCATCCTGCAACTGCTTCTTCAGCATCGACATGAAGGAGGCGCTGGTCACGTCGGCGCTGTCGCCGGTCGCATTGGCCTCACCAGACGTATCGCCCTTGGCCGACAGCGTGTCGAGCAGCCCCGACAGGGCCTGGTTGGAAAGAAGCGAGGCCGAGCTCGAATCGAGCCCGTAGCTGCTCAGGATGCTGGCCGCCGACGAACTTTGCGCATCCTGCGAGCCGTCGTCGGAGCTGCGAAGGTTCTTCAGGGCATATTGGGCCGAAACCATCCTGGTATTATCAAGTGCGGAAACCATTTGAAAAATCCTTGTCGATCATTCACGGCGGCCAGCCGCGGCCGATGGTGAAATGCTTGCGCAACAGAAACGGCGGGGCACGTCCGCTCCGGTCGCCGCCGGCTCTTCCTGAGCCTGCGTCCGATGGAAAGTCTTCTCTCCCGGCATTGCTTGAGGCTTGCGGCGCAGCCTGGCGCGTCAAGCGGTCGCACCAGCAATAAGGCGCCCTGTTGGACGCGCGACGCTCGATAAAAAAACTCCGCCGGAGAGGCGGAGTCAGACTGCTGACAAACCCGTCGATTTTTTCGGCGGGTTTTGCTTTTTTGGCGATAGGATTCTTTGCCGGTCGTGTTGGCAGAGGGCGAAGAAGGAGGTTTCGGCTTACGCCGTGGCCGGTTTTGG